>NZ_JBNHAS010000001.1:0-1789160 GCF_051951495.1 Sphingobacterium lactis
TATATCGGCGGTGTCCACCTCTTCCCATTCCGAACAGAGAAGTTAAGCCCGCCAGAGCCGATGGTATTGCCGTAACAGGTGGGAGAGTAGGTCGGTGCCTAATTTTATACGGAGGCCCGTCATCGATTAGATGACGGGCCTTTCTGTTTTTATGGTTTTTTTCTTTACGGTTGGATAATTTTGTCGAGGTAATCCCTATCCTAACCATGTATTCGGCGGTTGTCCGTAGGGTCGAAGCATGCTTCGACCGCTATCTAATCTATTTTTTTTATCAGATCATAATAGGGATTTGATCGATGGTTGGATCGGTATCGGTTTGGAGGTCGATGCATGCATCGACCCTACGGTTATCGGAGGAATTTGATCGGAAAGGTATTGCCTGTCGGTTACTTCCTATGGGGTTCGGCGTGTTGTTATCCCGCCAATAGGTCTAACTACTACATACTAACTACTAAATACTAAAAATCCTTATCTTTGCATTTACAATGGGTACACAATTAGACAACGGTATTAAACCATATAACCATTATGGTGCATATCTGAAAGAGAAATACAATGGACAAAAGGTCTTTAAAGTTATCGTAGATGGTAATTTTACCTGTCCGAACAGAGATGGAAGCAAAGGATATGGTGGTTGTACCTATTGCAATGTGGACTCTTTTACACCGGATACGGCAAGAAAGATTCCTTCTATCCGGGAACAAGTGGAGAATGGAATTGAACGTGCTAGGAACAGTTACGGTGCTGAGAAATTCATCATTTATTTCCAACCGAATACCAATACCTATGCACCTACGCATTTACTGAAAATGATGTATGATGAGGCATTAAGTATTTGTCCGGAGCATACATTGGGATTATCTGTAGGTACTCGACCTGATTGCTTGGATTTTGAGAAAATTGCTCTTTTAGAAAGTTATACCGATCGCTATGATGTGGATCTTGAGATGGGAATGGAATCCATCTACAATGATACGCTAGAGCGTATTAACAGAGGTTGTTCGCACGATGAGTTTATTCAGACCATGAAAATGTTGGAAAACACCTCATTGGAGCTTTGTGTGCACACCATCTTTGGTTTCCCATGGGAGACAGAGGAAATGATGTTAAAGTATGCTGAGGAGATCAACAAACATCCTAAGATTAAATTTGTAAAACTCCACCATCTACATATTGTAGAGGGAAGTATAATGGGGGTTAAATATAAAAGAGAACCATTCCCATTATTCACTATTGAAAGCTATACAGAATTCCTTTCTAAATTTATTCCATTATTAAGACCGGACATCATTATACAACGAATTTTCGGAATTGCTGATCGTGAATTATTAATTGCACCAAATTGGGGATTTCCAAAATCTGGTATTCAGTCTAAAATTGACAAAGGATTAGAGGATCGTGGCGTGAAGCAGGGTTCAGCCTATCAAGAGATTGTTGAGCAGTAGAGGGTGATTTTTGATTAGCTTTATTTGGGGATATCTCGTTCCATATATTCAGCTAATAAGGAATCTGTAACAACCTGACTCTGATTCAGGTACTTAATGATGTTTTCTTTTTCTTGATGATTTTTGTTTTGGCTAAGCTTTGCTTTACCTTCAATACCTGTAACATCAATTTTAAATGGCACAATTCCTTTCATCATATTTGCTTTGAAAGGTTCTGAAAGTATTAACCACTTCTCATAATATTCAGGTTCATACTTAATCATGGTTTTGGTCATCAATTCATTAATTTCTTTTTCATCCTGAATGATGGAAACTTGGCCATACATATGAACTGCCACGTAATTCCAGGTGGGTACTGTTTCTTCTTTTAGGTAATTACTGGGAGAAATATAGGCGTGTGGTTCAGTGAAAATAATTAATACTTCTTGTCCCTCAATTTCCTTCCATTGTTCATTAGCCAAAGCAATATGCGTATAGAGAAATAATTCTTCGGGATTATTGTTCGAAATTATGGGTAGGTGTGTTCCGATGATTCGATTCCCTTGTAGACTAATCAAAATGCCGAAGCTGAATCTATCGATAAAAGCTAATATGTCCTGAATATCGTTTAGTTGATTGATTTTTGGAGTGTACATTGGAGGTTATGGTTTATAGTTCGAAGATGGTAATTCTATTTTTAATCATAAAAAAAGGGAAAGATTGTCTTTCCCTTTTTCTATGATCTTTATTTTATTTCTCAACTATTGATTTTAAATCAGCTGGGGAATAGAAGATGGATTTTAGGGTCTTATCATCTCCTTGTCGGAAAACTAAAAACTTACCATCGATCTCTTTATAATAGGAATCTACACCCTTTGCTTTATAATGTTCTTGTGTAGCGATTGCTTCTTCTTCAGTCTTGCAAGCTTTACTCATATTGGAGCGTTGAACCTCATTAAATAAATCGTTGAATTTATCTTTAAGGCCAAATTCCAAGATAGCACCTGATAATACATATTGGATGTCACATAGGGCATCCGCAATTTCTACCATATCCTTGTTTTCAATCGCTTCTTGCAACTCTTTTAGTTCTTCAGCTATCAAGGCTACTCTTAGGTTACATCTGCTCTCAGAAGGGATGGTAGGCTGTTCTAATATCGGATGTTGAAAAGTGGTATGAAATTCAGCTACCGATGTTAAACATTTTGGGTCTGTCATAGTCATTCTAATTTTGATAAAAATACAAAAGATGGGGCAATAAAAAAAGGCACCTTGAGGCGCCTTTCGTTTTATTTCATTAAGTGTTTCAACTGTATGATTTCTTTATCGTCCAAGAATCTCCAACGTCCTCTTGGAAGGTCTTTCTTGGTTAAGTTGGCATAGACAACACGATCAAGTTTTACCACATCATATCCCAATGATTCGAAGATACGACGAACAACACGGTTCTTTCCAGAGTGGATTTGGATTCCAATTTCACGTTTTGATGCACCCATTACGTAGCTAACATCATCTGGTTTAATAAATCCATCCTCTAATTCAATACCGAATTGGATCTTATTAAAATCTCCTTGGGTTAAGCTCTTATCCAATTCTACCTGGTAGATTTTACTGATGTTATTTCTCGGATGAGAAAGTTTTTCAGCAAGATTACCATCATTGGTTAATAGTAATAAACCGGTAGTATTTCTGTCTAAACGACCAATCGGATAAATACGTTCTTTTGTAGCTTTTGAAACCAATTGCATTACTGTTTTACGCTCTTGTGGATCGTCAGTTGTAGTAATGTAATCTTTTGGTTTATTTAAAAGCACATAAACCATTTTCTCTCTTTTCAGACGTTCGTCGTTATATTTAATTTCGTCTTTCGCTGGATCTACTTTAGTACCTAATTCAGTTACTACTTCACCATTAACTGAAATTACACCTGCTTCGATTAATTCATCGGCTTTACGACGAGAACAAATACCTGAATTGGCGATATAGCGATTCAAACGGATTAAGCCGTCATCTTCAGCCTCTTTATATGTACGTTCTGATGCTGGTTTACGAGATCTGAAAGTTGTTTTTCTCTCTCCACGATCTTCATTGTCATTTCTATTGTCACGATCTTGGAAACCACGACTATCTCTGCGTCTGTCTCCAAAGTCTTTTCCGCGGCTATCACGGTTATCTCGATCGAATTTCTTAAATCCACCTTCTCTATCTGGACGACCTGATCTGTTATCACGGTTATCGCGATCGAATTTCTTAAATCCACCTTCTCTATCTGGACGACCTGATCTGCTATCACGGTTATCACGATCAAACTTCTTAAATCCACCTTCTCTATCCGGACGGCCTGATCTGTTATCACGGCTATCGCGATCAAACTTCTTGAATCCACCTTCTCTCTCTGGACGGCCTGATCTGTTATCACGGTTATCGCGATCGAATTTCTTGAATCCACCTTCTCTCTCTGGACGACCTGATCTGTTATCACGGTTATCACGATCGAATTTCTTAAATCCACCTTCTCTCTCTGGACGACCTGATCTGTCATCACGGTTATCGCGGTCAAATTTCTTAAATCCGCCTTCTCTATCTGGACGGCCGAATTTACTATCACGGTCAAACTTCTTGAAGCCTGAATCACCGTCATTGTTACGAAATTTGTCTGATTTGCGATTTGAATCTCGATTAGAGTTAAAAGAGCCTTTGTTATCGGATCTTTTGCGATCTCCGAAGCTTTCTGAGTTGCTTCTGTTTCTTCTGGAGTTGTCGTCTCGACTGTTCCTGTTGCTACTAAATGGCATAATTTCAAAAAAATTGAGCCACAAAGATACATAATATAATGATATTAATGATTATTTATTTTCTTTTATTTCAGTGGCTTAGGTTGTGCTTTTAAGGGTAGGAGGGAGTTGTTAAAAAGCGTTAAAAACGCTAACTGTTTGGTAGATAAGAAAATATGTGTTACCTTTGGAGCTTGATTTTTACCAAGCTGTCTTTTGATCGGTTTTTCGAATGCGTGGATAGGATAGCAGTAAGGGATTGAATGATAAAAAAAAGAGTATTATGTTGTAGTGCACTTTTGACTTTTATGTTGCTGTCAAAACTGTACTCGAACCCCCAACCAGAAGTCGTGGGAGACCCTTTTAGAAAGGCGTTAAACCACTCGATGATGTACAATGTAGCAACGACATTGGAAGCATCGAAAAAAGATTCAGAGGATGATTTCTATGCAAATCTCTCATTTGCCGAAGAAAATATCCCTCTTGAACAAGAGAAGGTAAAGCGTAAATTAGATCTCTATCTACGCAAATTTTCTTACCTTGAGCGTTCATCGCATTACATTCACAAAAAGGCGGACAAATTATTACCTCGTATTTCCGCAATCCTCAAAAGTTATGGCATCCCTGACGATTTCAAGTACGTAGCAGTAGTTGAAAGCAGTCTTAATCCGGGCACTACTTCGCATAAAGGCGCTGGTGGTTACTGGCAGTTCATGCCTGCAACAGCTAGACTTTACGGACTACGTGTGAATGGAAGTGTTGATGATCGATTAGACCTTACAAAATCCACACATGCTGCTGCCCGTTATCTAAAATCCTTATATAAGGAATTTGGTGATTGGACATTAGTAGCTGCAGCTTACAACGTAGGTGGTGGTAGTCTTCGAAATTCTTTGAAAAGACAACGTAAGGATAATTATTATGACCTAAGATTAAATGCCGAAACTGGATCCTATGTCTACAAGATTATATCGATGAAGACAATTTTAGAAAAAGGATAATCTACTCTAGCGAAATAAGAAAGTATCAATACAGGTAAGGAAACCAACTCGGTTTCCTTTTTCTTTTTATATAATCAAAGAAAAAGAGCAACCCGTTGGCTGCTCTTTATGCTGTAATTACTGTTTCATCTAATGATTAGATCTTCTCAAAATAAGGTAATCTTGCTAATGGAACTTCCATTTCAATGGTTTTACCACCCTTATGAATCTTTCCTAAATCATCTTTCCACCTGCCTTTTGGTAATTTTACAGATCTTTTATCCTCGTTTGTAATCACTGGAGCTACTAAGAATTTCTCACCTAACATAAATTGATCTTGACAAGTATCAAAACCCTCATTAGGGAAGGAGTAATCCATGTGACGAACAATAGGTTCACCGGATTTAGCTGTCTTATGTGCCTGTTCTAGAATGTAAGGACCAAATGCTTGGTGTAGTTTAGCTGCTTTCTTAGCAATCTCTAAGTTTTCTTTACTTAAGATTCGCCATGGAGCAACGGAGAACTGCATCATTGGCATCAAAGCATGTACCTGAGCAGAACGTACAATTAGTTTCTGATCAAATTCATCATCCTTAATGTTTAAGAATGCTGCAAAAGAACCTCCACCTATCATATCAGGACAAGTATAGCCATAGCCCATTAGACCAGCTGCAATCATATCAGGCACTAACATTTGAACCGCTTTCCAAGAGTAGGCTTTATCGCCTAAGCGTTGTACTAATGGTTGATTTCCCATTTTCCATCCTGCGCGATATTCATTGAATGGGAATTCTAATCCTATTTCTGCCCAAGCTTTAGTATGATCTACCGAAATAGCCGATTGATCGAAGCTGCTTATACGAGCTGGATTATAGAATTGATTATCTCCTGCATCAAATTTAAACCCATCAATACCGTACTCTTCTTGCATGTGTTTCAATTGAGCGATGTAATGAGCTTTGGCTTTTGGATTCGTCAAATCATAACAAGCACTCTTTCCATTCCACCAAGAAATAATTGCTGGGCTTTTAGAATTCTTTTCTTTGATCAAATAACCTTTAGCATCTAAATCGCGGTATTCTGGAGAATCTGCACTAACGAATGGACAAACCCAAAGCATGACTTTAAAGCCAAGGTCATGTAATTTCTTCACCATTCCTTTAGGATCTTCAAATTTCTCTGCACGGAAATCGAAGTTTCCATAATAACGCTGCCAATTATCATCAATCATCAATACTCCACTAGGGAATCCATTGTCGACAATGGCTTGCGCATATTTAAGAATGTCGTTTTGATTTTGATTATACATCAATTCAATCCAAGTGTTGTATTGTGGCATAGAGAAAAACAATTCCTCAGGGAGTTTACCAGTTGCAGGGAAATATTCCTGACTAGCTTTCAAATAAGCAGAACGCAATGTTGTTCCTGCTTGTTGAACCTTTAAGTTTTCATACTTAGAGGAAAGATCAATATTATCTTTTTCAACTTTAAAAGCAAAAGGTTTGTCGCCCCATACAAAGCGACCCTTGTTCGAGATGAATAAAGGAACAACTTGGTTATTGTTGTTTTGGAATTCAAGGTTGAATTCTTTCATGTCTTGTACATAAGGCATGTAAGAGCCAAGTGCTACAGCACCGCCCCACCAAAATTCATTCTTTTCCTTATTTATTGTTAAGGTGTTTTTTTCTTGAGCTTGTGCAAGTCCGTTTCCGATTAGGCCGACGAGGCCAGCACAAACTATTAGATTTTTGATAATTGACATTTTCCCTAGTTTTGATTTTATTAATTACCTACAAACTTAAATGCTTACAGCCTAAAATCATAACTCTAAAAGTGTAAATTTTACCCTAAGCCTATATTTTTATCGTATAAACTGTGTTTTTTACTATTCTATCGTGTTTTTAGGTAAATTATTTTATCGTTATTTCTAATGATAGCGAATAGAAAAGTCATATTTTGCTTTTGTGACAAATATTTTCATCTAGCTGAAAACCAAGAGTTTTTATAGACTTTGTTTACTAAATTTATTGTTTTTCATGATGGAATTTGTTTAAATTTATTGTCAGGACAATGTCACCTAACACCTATTGATTATGGAAAACCTTTAAAAGCCGATAAAACTAACCTTCCGATAAAATGTGATTTATATCATTATTTCTTGCTTCCTATTATCATTAGAATGTCATCGTGATACTGCTACTTTTGAACAAGTTAACTTAATATAAAGAATAATGCAGGTAGAGCAATTTAATTATGACAACAAGATTGTCAGAGATTTTGGAATCGCGACTGTAATCTGGGGGATTGTCGGCATGACCGTCGGCTTAATAGCAGCCTTACAGCTGGTATGGCCGATCATGAACTTCGATACGCAGTTTACAACATTTGGTCGTATCAGACCATTGCACACCAATGCTGTGATTTTTGCATTTGTGGGAAATGCAATTTTCATGGGGGCATATTACTCCATGCAGCGGGTGTTAAAAGCTAGAATGTTTAGCGACGTTCTAAGTAAAGTCCACTTTTGGGGTTGGCAGTTAATCATTGTAGCCTCAGCAATTACCCTTCCTTTAGGGTTGACCACCTCACACGAGTATGCAGAGATGGAATGGCCGATTGATATCGCCATTACTATAATCTGGGTGGTGTTTGGTGTTAACATGTTTGGAACAATCATCAAACGTAGAGAGCGTCACATGTATGTAGCTGTATGGTTCTACATCGCAACTTTCGTAACGGTGGCTGTATTGCACATTGTCAATTCTATCCAATTGCCAATTAGCTTTTTTAAGAGTTATTATGTTTATTCCGGTGTTCAGGATGCCCTAGTTCAATGGTGGTATGGACACAATGCCGTAGCTTTCTTCTTAACTACGCCATTCTTAGGGATGATGTATTACTTCTTACCAAAGATGGCTAATCGTCCGGTTTATTCTTATAAATTAAGTATTCTACACTTCTGGTCCTTAATCTTCATCTATATTTGGGCAGGACCTCACCACTTATTATATACTTCATTACCTAGTTGGGTACAGTCTTTAGGAGTCGTATTCTCCATTATGTTGATTGCACCAAGTTGGGGAGGTATGATCAATGGTTTATTGACTTTACGTGGTGCTTGGGATAAAGTTCGTACAGAACCAACATTGAAATTCATGGTTGTAGCATTGACCTGTTATGGTATGGCTACGTTTGAAGGTCCGATGTTATCTTTAAAACAAGTAAACGCGATTGCACACTTTACCGACTGGATCGTTGCCCACGTGCACGTTGGAGCATTAGGTTGGAATGGTTTCATGACCTTTGCTATCCTATACTGGTTGATCCCAAGAATCTATAGAACACAATTATATTCTAAGAAATTAGCAAATACCCACTTTTGGATTGGTACATTAGGTATCTTATTCTACGCTATCCCTATGTACTGGGCAGCAGTAGTTCAAGGATTGATGTGGAAAGACTTCACTCCAGAAGGTGTATTAAAATACCCTAACTTCTTAGCTACAACATTAGAGATCCTTCCAATGCACATGATGCGTGCAGTAGGTGGTACTTTATACCTATCTGGTGTGATCTTAATGACATACAACTTAATCAAAACCATCAAAACTGGTAAATTATTAGCAAATGAACCAGCTGAAGCACCAGCATTGGAGCCAGTTACGGTATCTGAGCGTTCGCAACACCGTCGTCTTGAGCGTAAGCCGATGTTGTTCATGGTACTTTCATTGATTGCTATTTTAATCGGTGGTTTGGTAGAGATGATCCCTACATTTACCGTATCGGATAACATTCCGAAAATTGAGGCTGTAAAACCTTATACAGCATTGGAGTTAACAGGTCGTGACTTGTATATCCGTGAAGGCTGTGTTAACTGTCACTCGCAGACTATTCGTCCTTTCCGTTCAGAGACGGCTCGTTATGGAGAATACTCCAAAGCTGGAGAATTCGTATATGACCATCCATTCTTATGGGGTTCTAAACGTACAGGACCAGACTTGCACCGTATTGGAGGTAAGTATCCGAATAAATGGCACTTTGACCATATGTTGGATCCAACGATTACTTCTCCAGGAAGTATCATGCCGCCATATCCTTGGTTAATTGATCAAGAGATCAGCTACAAATACTTGAATGCGAAAATGAAAGCGATGCGTAATCTAGGTGTTCCTTATTCTGATGACGAAGTGGACAATGCCTTAGAACATGCACAAGCACAGGCGGCAACTATTGCTAAAGATTTGGCAGCAAATCAAGTACAGGTAGAGCCTACTAAAGAGATTGTGGCGATCATTGCCTACTTACAGCGTTTAGGAACAGATATCAAAGCACAGGCAGCTCCTAAAGAAGAAGCTCCAGTTGCAGGATCTAATTAATGTAAAATAAAACGAAATAGCTATGTGGAAGCAAATCACAAATTTACATGGGGACGAGATTTATATGATAATCTCCTTGTTAATCTTCTTAACATTCTTCATCGCGGTGACTATTATGTTGGTTCGCATGAAAAAGAGCTTCGTAGATTACATGAAAGGTTTGCCCTTTGAGGAATCTGAAAACGAATTAGAGAACTTACCTGAATCGAAATAAATATGAATTTTTTAATAATATTGGCAAATGCGGCTCCCACAACGGATGTAACGTTTGGGACCGGCAATATGTACAACGATATCTTCTACTTGGTTGTATTCTTAGTGCTGATTGCTGTACTTGTAGCAGCAGTAGCTATCAACCGAGCACTGAAAGCCATGCTAAAAGTGACCATGCCAGAGGTGGTGAAAGAAGAGAACCGTCTTGCCGCTGAACGTAAAGTAGCTCGTAAAGGCTATTGGGTGAAAGCTTGGAATTACTTCATGGGCTTAAAACCTATCGAGCAAGAAAAAGACTTGGTTATCGACCATGAGTATGATGGAATCCAAGAATTGGATAATCCCATTCCTGTTTGGTTTAACGCCTTGTTTTACTCTACCTGTGTATTCGCTGTAGGTTACTTATTGGTTTATCAAGTATTCGGTATTGGTCTTAACCAGGATCAGGAGTACGAAAGAGAGATGGCCAAAGCGGAAGAAGCTAAGAAAGAATTCTTGGCACAATCGGCAAACTCCTTTGATGAAAATACCATTGAGGTGGATGCATCAGGCACCTTGGCAGCAAATGGTAAAGCGATCTTCGCAACGAACTGTGTGGCTTGTCACGGTGGAAATGGAGAAGGTGGTATTGGACCTAACCTTGCTGACCGCTTCTGGATACATGGTGGAGAGATTAAGGACATCTTTAAAACCGTTAAATATGGTGTTCCAGATAAAGGTATGGTGCCTTGGGAACAAACTTTAACCCCTGCACAGATCGCTGAAGTAAGTAATTTCATCTTAACACTTCGTGATACCAAACCAGCAAATCCAAAAGGAGCTGAAGGTTCTGAAGTCATTAAATATGAAAACGAAGGCGGAGCAGGAGATGCTGCAGCAGCACCTGATAGTACAGCTACAGCAGCTAATTAATGTAATATCTTTGTATTAACAATATCATGGGAATAGTAGTAAATGAAACCGGAAATTCAAACCAATCTGATAAATCGAAAAGAAAATGGGTCTACGCTAAGAAACCTGGTGGGAAGCTATTTAATTATCGACAGATTGTCGGGTATGGTTTACTACTATTCTTTTTCTTAGGACCTATCCTAAAAATTAATGGAAACCCTTTCCTCATGTTTAACATTGTGGAAAGGAAGTTCTCCATCTTTGGAAACCTATTTTACCCTCAGGATTTCCATATCTTCCTCTTTGGGATGTTGATCGTGATGGTCTGTATTGTACTCTTTACGGCAGTTTATGGTAGGGTATGGTGCGGCTGGACCTGTCCACAAACCATCTTCATGGAACTCATCTTCCGAAGAATCGAATACCTGATTGAAGGTGACTGGATGCAGCAGAAGAAATTAAATGAAGGACCAGATACCGATGCTAAAGCTTGGAAAAAAGTCCTTAAACACAGTATCTTTCTGCTTATTTCCTTTATTATTTCCAACCTCTTTTTGGCTTATATCATAGGAATTGATGCCTTAATTAAAATAGCAACCGATCCAATTGATCAGCATATTGTTGGATTCCTTTCCATCATTGTGTTTACCTTGGTATTCTACTTTGTATTTGCCTATGTGCGTGAGATTGTATGTACGCGAATTTGTCCTTACGGTAGGTTACAGGGCGTTTTATTGGATGACAACTCCGTAACAGTAGCCTATGATACCGCCAGAGGAGAACCTCGTGGTAAAATCCGTAAAGGTGATGATTCGCCTAAAGGTGACTGTATAGACTGTAATCTCTGCGTGCATGTTTGCCCAACAGGAATTGACATCCGCAAAGGAACACAATTGGAATGTGTGTCCTGTACAGCTTGTATAGATGCCTGCGATGCTGTTATGGATAAAATCAATAAGCCAAGACGATTGATCGGATTCTATACCTTAGCTCAGGCGGAAGGTAAAGAGAGCATTGAGAAAGGTAAAAAGAAAAATACACGTGCCATCGTTTACTCCATTGTTTTGGTGGTTTTAATGAGTATTTTTGGATTTATGATCTTTAGCCGTTCCGATGTGGATGGTAGGTTATTACGCGCAAAGGGAAGTACTTATCAGCTAAAAGATGACGGAACAGTAGCCAATCTTTATACCTTAGAAGTCCTCAATAAGACCAGTAAGGAATTAGATTTCAAATTAGAAAGTCCAGATAAAGGCGTACGAATTCAAATCGTAAATCCTATATCGCACTTGGCACGAGAAGGTAGTGCTAAATTGAGTTTGTTCTTGATTTTAGATCAAAAGGATATTAAGAAATATAAATCCGATATTAAAGTAAATATCATTTCTGGGGATAAGGTAATAGAGGAAATGAAAACAACCTTTATTGCTCCACCAGCAAAATAGTTGACATGAATTGGGGATATAAAATTGTATTTGGTTTAGGAGCATTCATGCTATTTATCATAGGTGCTGGAATTTATATGGTAACACATGATTCCGATTCCTTGGTGGATCCTGATTACTATGAGAACAGTTTGAATTATGATGTTACTTATCATAAAAAGGAGAATCTCTTAAAGGATCATGCAAAACCAAAGATTCAGATCTTAAAGGATACTTTATTGATAAGCTTTGTGGAAGTAGGTAATCAAGGAAATTTGATTTTTAAGCGTCCAGACAATGGCAAGTTTGATAAGACCTTGCCTTTTTCTACCAGTTCAAATGAGTTTAAACTTCCTTTATCCAGTTTTGAGAAAGGTAATTGGAACTTAGCAATCGATTGGAAACATAGCAACGTGGAATACATCTCAGACCACGCTGTTTTTATTCAATAACATGACTTATCATTATTTAGCGTTTTTTATGGGACTTCTTGGAAGTATCCACTGTGCGGTCATGTGCGGTCCACTTCTTTTGGCCGTACAGGCAGGGCAGGGCATTTCATGGAAAACAACATTTAATAAGTTACTCTATCAATTTGGACGAATCCTAACCTATGGACTGATTGGTCTATTTCTTGGATTGTTAGGAAATGTGGCTAGCCTGCAAGGTTGGCAACAAGGATTTAGTCTTGTTACTGGAATCCTTTTATTCGCCATTGGATTATTTTATATGTTTGGCAAGTCATCCAGTAAATTAGCTGCCATTCAAACGAAAGCTATTCAGCCATTTGCTAAGTTTATGGGTAAATGGTTATACAGACCAGGAGGTAGTTTTGTTGCCGGGGTATTGAATGGTATTCTACCTTGTGGAATGGTTTATATGGCATTAGCTTCAGCAGTCAATGCCGATTCCATCTGGAATAGTTTCTATTTCATGCTGCTCTTTGGTTTAGGGACCTTGCCTTTATTATTGGTATTCTCCTTTGCTGGTAATTTCCCAAAAAGAATCTTCAAAAAGGGATTCAGTACCGTATTGCCCATTTTGTTTATTCTTATGGGGGTATGGTTTATATTACGTGGCGCCAATTTAGATATCCCTTATCTCAGTCCGCTCATCCATGTAGACGGTGCTATGAACTGCGCATTCTAAGGAAAGAATCTTTCCATTCTCTTTTTTTGCTATATTGTAAGCTTATAATTCCTTATTGTCTAACAATACAGACTATATGGGGTTAATGATAAGTATATACCTGCAATGAAGGAACATTTTGATGCTGTCATATTATTTTTAGAACAATGGGGATGGATTCCCATGTTAATCGTGTATGTCGGTGTTACCATCACTATACTTATTGAAAATAGAAATCCCACCAAAACCATTTCCTGGGTCTTAGTCATTGTATTTATACCATTTGCTGGTTTGATCCTGTATTATCTCTTTGGACAGAAATTCTCCAAGGTCAAGAAATTGAAACGTATTAACCAAGAACAGACCCTGCGGTTAAAGAAGGAGTTTCAACGATTGGAACCGTTGATGTTATGGTCCATTCGAAATATACACAGCAAAATAGGGGATCTCTCACGCGTGTATTCTTATTTAAAGAACGAAAAACTTTCTACACCAACCCTCAACAACAATGTCACCTTATTGATAAATGGTGAACAAAAGTTTCCTTTATTCTTGGCTTCTTTGGCTGAGGCAAAGCATTCCATTCATATGGAATATTACATTTTTGATGTAGATGGAATAGGAACACAAGTTCTGAATCTATTAGAAAAGAAAGCGTCCGAAGGGGTCAAAGTTCGTTTAATAGTTGATAGTTTTGGATCTCCTAAGCTTGTTAGACACATGCGTAAAAAGAAGGATTCTAAAATTGAGTTTCAACCTTTCCTTCCTGTAACTTTCACTTCTTTGGCAAACAGTAATTACCGTAATCACAGGAAGATTGCAGTCATTGATGGATTTACAGCCTATATCGGTGGTATTAATATTTCAGATCGGTATATCAATCCTAATAATTTCGATTTATATTGGCGAGATACCTCTGTAAAGATTGTTGGGAATGCAGCCTCTATGTTTCAAATTAGTTTTTGGAATCAATGGAATCAAACCGATGGTGAGCCTTTTAATCTAGATGAAGGTTATTTCCATGAAACCCCTGCAGTAACAGATGAATTATCTGCTGTCGCTCTGGCATCCTCAGACCCTGGTTCTATCGGTCCTTTCAATATGGAAGCCCTTTTGATTAGTATTGGTGAAGCCAGTGAAAGTGTTCAACTCTGTACCCCATATTACATTCCAACAGAAGAATTAGCTACTTCTTTGAAGTCAGCAGCTGCCTCTGGTGTCAAGGTAGAATTGATGATACCTTCGAAAGGTGACAATTGGTTTGTACAGCACGCTAGCCTTTCTTTTCTGAAACCCCTGTTAGAGCGAGGAGTGCATGTGTATTTCTATGATAAAGGATTTTTACATGCTAAAACAGCTATTATTGATGGAAAAATAGCTTATGTAGGTACGGTTAATCTCGATTTCCGGAGCTTCTATATCAATTATGAAGTTGCGGCCGTTATTTCGAATAAAGAATTCTGCAAGCAAATGGAAGATCAGTTTGAAATTGACAAGCAGAATTGTTCCCAAATCAGTATAAGAGATTGGAAGAAACGCAAGCCTTGGCTCCGTGCTATGGACTCCTTATGCCGTCTTTTAGCACCTCTTCTTTAGGCCTAAGCTGTTAAATTTCCCTAATTAGGGTACATCTTCATTAAAAATTCAATATATTTAGCTTTTTCCAAAATTGAATATTTGATGAGTAAAGTTAACCGTATCGTATTCGCAATTATTGCCTTTATCGTAACTATTCCATACGCAAAATCACAAGAGAAACCAGCTATTCCTATTAATACAGCTGTTGAAAATGTACAGAAGTATTTCTCCGTTTACCCTGTTGAGAAAGTTCACATGCATTTCGATAAGCCTTATTATGCCGTAGGAGATACTCTTTGGTTTAAAACATATTTGAATACTAATCTTTTCAATTACAGTCCAAGTAAGATTGCTTATGTGGAAGTATTGAATGGACGAGATTCATTAATACAGACCATGCGTATTCCATTGAAAGAAGGTGCTGGTAATGGTCAATTGATTTTAGATCCACAATTCTATGCACAAGACAACTACCGTTTCCGTGCCTATACCAAATGGATGATGAACTTCGATATGGGATACTACTTTAATAAAGTGGTAACTGTAGGGGATGCCATCAATAAGAAATTAGGCGCAGAAATTACCTTTACACCTGATGGTAGCCGTACGAAAGCAACCTTGCAATTCCGTGGTCGTGATGGGCAATTATTAGTGAAAAAGAAATTGACTTGGGAAGCTAACGATGGTTGGGATGCCTTTGATAAAGGTAAAGGAGAAACGGATGAATTAGGCCGACTAACGGTTAATCTATCCAATAAAGAAAGCGATAAATTTAAGAAAGGGAGAATTGTTGTTAAGGTTGAAGACGCTGAAACATTAGTAGGCAATTATCCTTTAGCTAATGCACTTTTTAATGCCGATGTTCAATTCTTTCCAGAGGGTGGTGATCTTATTGCTGGATTAGCCAAGAAGGTAGCTTTTAAGGCTGTTGCCTCTAATGGTAAAGGAATCCGTATCAAAGGTAAAATCATAGACAGTAAGAAGAAGGAAGTAGCAACATTTGAAGACTTAGGATTAGGTATGGGAACATTTTCCATGTTACCTGTTTTAGGCGAAACATATAAGGCTATTGTAAGCTTTGATAATGGTACTGAAAGATCTTTTGATTTACCAGCTGTTGTATCTGATAAGATAAATGTGGTATTTACTACGCAAGATGCAGAATTTATCAACTTAGGCTTAGTAACCAATGAGGATTATTTTAAAAAGGTAGAAGGTAAACCGTATTATATTTTTGGACAATTGAATGGACACTTAGTTTATGCTGCGCAAGTTTCTATCAAGAGTTCCGTAGTTGCGATTAAGATCCCTAAAAAAGAATTGCCAAATGGTATAGTTCAATTGACCTTAATAACGCCGGATGGACAGCCTATCTCAGAACGCCTGGTGTTTATACAACCCCAACAGTTAATCGATATTAAGGTTTCATCAGATAAACCTAGCTATGCTCGTAAGGACTTGGTAAAGTTAAAATTGAACTTGAACAATTATATTGATAGTCTTCCAGGAACATTCTCTGTATCTGTAGTTGATGAGAAGAAAGTTCCTTACAATGACGATGATGATCGTGGTATTGTTAGTAACATGCTTCTAACCTCTGACTTGAAAGGTTATGTAGAAAAACCGAACTATTACTTCAACAGTAAAAACGAGAATAGAACAGAAGCTTTAGATGCACTTCTATTGACTCAAGGTTTCCGAAGATTTGAATATGCTGACTTGATTAAAGGCAAGCTTCCAATGGTTCGTTATATGCCTGAAGAAGGAATTGTAATCTCCGGTATCCTAAGAGATAACGTTGGGAAATTACAAACCGGAGCAGGATTATTATTAACCATTCCAGGAGGTGCTATTAAAAAGGATGCCTATACCGATGCACAAGGTCGCTTTGCTTTTGACAAGCTTGTATTTGCAGATTCCTTGAAAGCAACTGTCAATGCGCGTAGCAATGCGAACTATCGCTCATTGGTAATTACCATGGATCCTACTGAATTTCCAAAAATAGACGAAGAAAATCCATATAAGAGCTCCTTTGTTCAGAACATCGATCAGAACTTACAAGCATATTTAGATAACAGCAAGAAGGAATTTAGAACATCCAATCTTATTGAGGAAGTTGTAGTAACCAAGCGTGTAGAAAACAAACAAACAAGTAAAGACTTCTCTGCACTTTCTGGTCTATCCATGCCGGAGCATAGAATTGACGGAAGTCGTTTCGCAGGATGTAATGTACTATCCATGTGTTTAAATACCATGTTGACAGGTATAACTTATGACACCAACACATTGAAATACTACATCACTCGGAATTATAACCAAGGAAGTCGAGTTCCAGTACAATTCTTCTTAAATGGTATGCCGATCGATGAACCATCGTTAAATGCTATCCAAGTACCGGAGATTGAATCCGTAGAGATCTTCTTACGTGATGATTTAGGAACTGTTCGCAACCTGTATCAAAATGATGGTGTTGTTTCCATCATTACTAAAAAGGAAAAGAAACAACCACGTATGACATTGGCACAAATTGAAGCCATGTTACCGAAATCGAATGTTATTGACTTCTATCCTTTGGGATACATCAAAGAACGTAAATTCTATACCCCAAAATACAGCACTGCAGAAAGTAAACAAACCAGCGATTACCGTACTACGGTGTACTGGAATCCAGATATCCGCATCGAAAAATCCGGAGAAATCAACTTAGAATTCTACAACGCTGACGGAACTGGAAAATACAAAGTAGTGGTTGAAGGAAATGACCTAGGAGGTAATGTAGGCCGACAAGTGTATTATTATGACGTGAAGTAGACCGCTTGGGGTAGTATTTAGTAGAAAGTATTTAGTATTGAGACCTATTGGCGAGCCATCTAGATAGCACGTTAGGTAGGGGCGGTACTGAGTGAGTTTGAGGGAAGGGGATTAATCCCCGACGAAAACGAACGGAATGTCCGCCCGAAATAATTTGATATAATGAATTTATAGGCTGCGGTCGATGCATGCATCGACCCTACAAACATTCGTGAAATATTAAGCATAATCAACCCTAACTGTAGGGTCGAAGCATGCTTCGACCGTTAAGTAATATCCCCCTTTCTCAAATCTCACATCTCATATCTACTAGCGAAGCGGTCTCCTCCTAGCGCAGCGCTCTCATCCTAACATTCATTATGACGGCCAACAAAATCAAAACAATACCCAGCAAGGACCATTGTGTATAAGTCTCATCAAAGAAGAGAAATCCAAATATCAAGGCATATAAAACACCCAAATAATTCAAACTTGCCACTTTGGAAAGGTTAGCTCTTTGGTAAGAAAGCGTCATGTAATACTGCGCTAATTGTGTAAAGATTCCAATCAGTAAAAGTAGCAGCCAATCCCAACCGATTGGTGTGACCCAATTAAAAATCGTGTAAACTCCAACAAATGGAAGAGTAACCAATGGAAAATAGAAAATTATTACCAGGGGATGTTCCGAAGTCTTTAACTTGGCAATAATATTATAAGCGATAGCAGCGAATATAGCAGCAGACAATCCAATAAGTAATCCTAATGTGGATATCCGATTATCAAAACCTTTCAAGAGAATTACACCCAATATTGCCAGCCCAAAATACAGAAACTGTATTGGACGTACGGGTTGCTTGACAATGAAAATTCCTAAAAGGGCTGTGAAGAAGGGCGCCAGATAATTTATGGTTACAGCAGATGCTAATGGTAAATGTTGTAAGGTGTAGAATGAACCAATCAAACCCAAGCATCCTGCAACTCCGCGAAATATTAATAATTTTTTATTGTTGCCGAACAAAGGAATATTATCCTTTTTCAGAATTAGATAACTGGCGACAAAACTAAAAAGAGATCGGAAGAAGACCACTTCCAAAGTAGGGAGATGTGAAACTTGTTTTACACATACATTCATTAGGGCAAAGAATACGCCCGCAAGAAGCATATATATTATACTTTTTCTTTCCTCCACTATTGTATTGGGTCATTGTGTTTTTTGACAACTTCTCGTATACCTGTTTCTGGGTCGATTTCCAACTCGGTTTGTTTTACCAATACAGCGTAGGAAGTAGGTTGGATACCTTTACCATATTTAATAGCGTATTCCTTTGTAAACTCCGCTCCAAAGTACAAAATCGCAGCAGAGTAATATACCCAGGCCAAAAGGATAATAATGGATCCTGCAGCGCCATAGGAGCTTGCAGTTGCATTTGTAGATAGGTATAAGGAGATTAAGAACTTTCCGAACATGAAAAGCAGGGCTGTAAATAAGGCACCTCCTAGAATATCCTTGAAACGAACCCTGGCATCCGGTAAGAAAGCATAAATAATTCCGAATAAAGATGAGATAACCAAGAAGGTAATTGCAGTATTAATCCAATCGATCAAACTGATATCCCAGTTCTCCATAAACTGATTAAAGTAATCGGTCATAATGCCGATTACACTCGAAATAATAAGGGATGCCATCAAAAGGAATACTAATCCCAATATCATGGAGAAGGAAATCAAACGGTTAATGATCATTTTCAACCAACCTTTTTTAGGTTTTGGTTTTACTTTCCAAATGGAATTGATGGAATTTTGTATATCTACGAAAATAGTAGTCGAAGTAAACATCAATGTACCGACACCGATGATAATCCCGATGTTAGACTTGCTGTCAAGTGACAGGTTATGAACCGTAGATTCAAGTAGACTGGCTATTTCTTTACCGAAAATCTCGTTTAATTCACTCAAGACCTGTTCCCTAGCACCTTCACTACCATCTAAGGCAGATCCGTAAAAGAAACCTAAGGTCCAGGTCAATATCAATAGGAGAGGGCCAATGGAAAAAACCGTGTAATAGGCGAGCGATGCACTCAGTTTCATGCAGTTGTCTTCAGCAAAGCCATTACCTGCATTGATTAATAGTCTCCAGAAATCCTTAACCTTCGTCCAAATGGTATTCAACATTATTCCGTATAGATTTGCTTTATCGTGTCTTCATTTCGTTGCATGATGACTTTTCGTTTAAGACTTAATTTAGGTGTCAATTCACCAGCATCAATGGTCCATTCTTTGGACAGTAACTTAAACTTTTTCACCTGCTCCCAATGGCCAAAGTTAGACATTGATTGCGAAATAATTTGCTCATATTTTGATAAAACCTCCGGTTGCTTGATCGCTTCCTCTTTGGAGCCATATGGAATGCCTTTGTGATTGCAATATTTTTCCAATTCCTCAAAGGCTGGTACTATCAGCGCAGCTGGAAAACGTTGATTCTCTCCAATAACCATTACTTGAGCAATCAAAGTCGATTCCATTAATTTATTCTCTAAAACTTGTGGAGCTACATATTTACCTCCAGCTGTTTTGAACATTTCTTTTTTGCGGTCCGTAATACGTAAGAATCCATCAGAAGTTAATTCACCGATATCTCCAGTGTGAAGATACCCGCCGGTATCAATGGTTTCTTTTGTGGCCTCATCGTTCTTGTAATACCCTGAAGTAACACTTGGACCTTTTACCAAGATCTCTCCATCTTTGGCAATCTTCACGTCCAAATTATTCAATACACGACCAACAGTTCCAAACTTCACATCTTCCTCTTTCCAAGAATTTACAGCAATTACTGGTGAAGTCTCTGTCAGTCCGTATCCCTCCAAAACCTTGATATCTGCAGCCCAGAATACACGAGCTAATCTTTCTTGCAATGCCGCACCTCCTGAAATAATCAATTTGATGTTTCCTCCTAATGCATCTTTCCATTTTGAAAAGATCAACTTACGGGCAATACCTAATTGGAAGTTATAGAATCCAGAGTTTTTCTTAGGCTCCTGATATCTTAAACCTAAATTTAAAGCCCAGAAGAATAAAGATTTCTTAATACCAGTTAGATTTTTACCCTTTTCAACCACCTTGTCATAAACCTTCTCCAATACACGTGGTACAGTTGTGAACAAATCTGGTTTAACATCATTGATGTCAACAACAATATTATCTAGGTTCTCCGCATAATAAATCTGTACACCTTTAGAAAAATAAAGGTAAACCACCATTCTTTCGAAAATATGGCAAAGCGGTAGGAAACTTAATGCCTTTTTATATTCTGGTGTCACTAAGTGAAAGCAGGCTTCCACATTACTTATCAGGTTTTTGTGTGTTAGGAATACCCCTTTAGGTTTACCTGTAGTACCTGAAGTATAAATCAAGGTCAATAAATCCTCAAATTGTACGGCATCACGCAAAGGCTGAAGGTCAGTCTGCTGTTGCTTTCCTAATTCCAATACCTCTTTATAAGAGGCTCTACCATCAATATCATCAAAGGTATAAAGCGGTAAATCTTGATTGTTCTCTTTTAAAGCGTGATCAGCTTTCTTAGATAACTCCTCATTGCTGACAAAGAGCATTTTTGCTCCAGCATCATTCAGAATATAAATAAGATCCTGATTAGAAAGGGTAGGGTAAAGCGGTACAGTAGCTATACCAAGTTGATTACAAGCAAAGTCAATAAAGTTCCATTCCGGTCGATTACCAGACATGATAGCCACTCGGTCTCCTTTTTCAATCCCTTTGGCTAAAAGACCTTTACTTATATTATCTACTATTTCGATGAAATCATCGGTAGAATAGGTTTTCCAACCATCCTTTGAACGGCCGGCAACCATAATGTCTTTTTTGTATTCTTTATTATAGTTGTCGATCAAGTCGTACAACTTCTTAAAATTACTCATAGCTTAATCCCTTCCTTAATAATACTGATCAATTGGTTACTGATACTTAGGTAGGACTAATATATCATTTTTTAGGTAAAAACTATGCTTGCAGAATAATTTTTTGACTGAACTTATACATAATATGCGTTTTTTCCGTTTAGAAATAAATGCTATTTTTGATTGATTATACTTTTAAGAAATGAACAAATTTTTACAATTCACCTTTATTTTTGCCTTAACCTTCTTGGCCTTTGCGCCATCTGCGCAAGCTCAATTGTCATCACAACACGCCATAGGTGCTCGTTTCGGGTCGGCAACTGGTATCACCTACCGCTATACCCTTAACCCTGACCGTGCTATCGAAGGTATTCTTAGTGTTCAGAGCAATTCGACTTATAGCCGCTTCCGCTTGGTTGGACTATACCAATACCACAAACCATTGGTCGATAATATTTCATGGTATTGGGGTTTCGGTGGTAGTGTTGGCTCTTACACAGGTAAAGCATATACCACTGATGAAGGAAAACGCTTTGATAAGTATTCCGAATTGGCATTAAGTGTAGATGGTATTGTTGGATTAGAGTATAAAATACCTTCTGCTCCTTTAGCGATTTCATTAGACGCAAAACCTTACTTTGACTTCTTACAAGAATCCGGTTTCAATATTGTAAACGGACTTGGATTCTCGGTTAGATACATGTTCTAAGAGGAACAAAGAAAATAAAAAAGGGAGTTGTTCAATCGAACAACTCCCTTTTTTATTAGCTGAATTAGCTAAATATACTATTGGTTTAAAGATAACCAAATATCGCCTAAACGGCGTTGTTCTTCTGTGCTATTTGGATTGCGTTCAATGTAATACGATACTTTGTCGCTTGCTTTTAAACGCACCGGAATTTCCAACATTAGTCCTTCACGTGCTACCAATAAAGTTACTTCATCGCCTATTTGGCTATACAACATCGCCTGGTCTAATTCTCGACCTTGTATATCCAATCGATTCCCATTAACTGCCACGATTTCATCATCTACATTTAATCCATCCACCCAAGCTGCAGAATCACGATCCACTGCCTTAATGATTGTACGGCCATCGGTATGGGAAACCTTAATTCCCAAACTTGCTGTTTGTGTATCTCTGTTCTGATCAATAAATTGATAACCTACCAAGTTGAAATAAGCATTGTAATCGATATCCTCTGTTTGATAAACAGCCTCGAAAATTTCTTCCAAGGATACTCCTGTTACGCGTTCTGCTAAATCTTGGAATTCCTTTTCATCAATACCTCGATTTTCAATCAAATAGAACTGTTCATAAGCCGCTTTTAACACATCATCTAAACAATGCTTTCCTTGGCTTTGCGCAATGATTTTAAGGTCAATCATACAGGCTAGCATAGCCCCCTTATTATAGTAGGAGATACTTACATTGATCGAATTCTCATCAGGACGATATTGCTTGATCCAAGTGTCGAAACTGGATAAACCAACGGATTGAACCCGATGGCCAGGACGATTTAATACCAGATTGAATTCGGATACTAATTCCGTTAGATATTCTTGTTCATCCCTGAAACCACAACGACGTGTAATTAAGTTGTCGTAATAAGCGGTAAACCCTTCAAAGATCCAAAGCAATGGGGTGTAATTTTCCTCCTCATAATTGAATGGACCAAGATTTCTAGGTCTTAGGCGTTTTACATTCCATAAGTGGAAATATTCATGCGCCACTAAACTCAGAAAATTATTATAACCTAATCTGTTGATGTAGGCATTCCTCGATGCAGCTAAAACGGTTGAATTTAAGTGTTCTAATCCACCATGTGCACTCTGATAATTATGGGTAATAAATACATAACGATCGTTAGGATTAGAACCCCAAATGCGTGTTTCCTCCGCTACGATTTTCTGAATATCCTGAGTCAGTAATTCTTGGTTGTAATTTGCTGGTCCTACCATCGCAAATTCATGTGGAATACCTGCGGCATCAAAGGTCCAAGTTTCTTGATTTCCAATTTCCAAAGGAGAGTCAAACAAGATGTCAAAGTTTGGCGACTTAAATAAGTTCTCCACGGTAGGTTCTTCTTCTAAACCGGTGGAGATTTTAGTCCATTGCGTTGGCAGGATGACTTGTACTGTGCTCGGATGGTCCAACTGCCCATCAATGTAAAAGAATGTTCCTGCCGGACTAATAAAGGCATGAGTAGCATCCACAAAGTTTGTTCTTACGGATTTTTCAAAAGAATATACCCGATAAGAAAAGGCAAAGTCCTGTCCGAAAGAATTAACCCGCCAAGTATTTTTATTCGTTTTTTCTACGAAAAGGGCATCTCCCGAGCTGCTGACAGCATTGACATGCTCTACGTTCTTGGAAAACTCCCGAATCAAATAAGAACCAGGCGTCCAGACAGGCATCTTTAAGTCGATGTGGTCCTGACCAAATCCTTCAATAAACATACTGACCTCCACATAATGTGCCTGAGGTTCTAGAAACGAAAGTTGAAAGTGAATGCTGCTTGTACTCATAGTTTTTTGTTAAACGTAAAAAGGGAACCCATAATCGGCTTCCCTTGTTTCCTTATTTTTTTCTTGTATAAGTCTCGAATGTATAGGCAAATTGATGCTTCTCATCTTTTTCATGCGCCTCCGAGCTTTGCAATTCCCATTCTTGCGCAGGTAATTCTGGAAAGAATGCATCGGCATCTTCTATGGTAGTATGTACTCTAGTTAATAAGACTTTTTCTGCCATAGGCAATGCTTGCTTATAAATTTGAGCCCCACCAATGATGAAGATTTCATTTTCATCCCGGCAATAAGTCATCACCTCGTGCAAGCTGTTTGCTACATCGACATCTTCATGAATGAATGTCGCCGAACGTGAAACAACAATATTTCTACGTCCAGGAAGTGGCTTGCCAATGGATTCGAATGTCTTTCTTCCCATAACAATGGAATGATCCATCGTTTCTTTTTTAAAGAATTTGAAATCATTCGGTAAATGCCAAGGCATTTGATTGCCTTTTCCAATCGCGTTATTTTCTGCTGCAGCCACAATTAATGTGACAGTAGGGGTATTGATCATCTTTAATTTTATGTTTACTAATTACCGCACTATACAGCTACTGGAGCCTTGATATGTGGGTGACTTTCATAATTTACTAACTCGAAATCTTCAAATTTAAAGTCGAAAATATCTTTTACCTCAGGATTGATCTTCATCGTCGGTAATGCTTTCGGCTCACGCGATAATTGCAATTCCGTTTGTTCAAAGTGATTACTGTAAATATGTGCATCGCCTAATGTATGAACAAATTCTGCTGCTTCCATATCACAAACTTGTGCCACCATCATCGTCAATAGGGCATAAGAAGCGATATTGAACGGAACACCAAGAAAAATATCAGCGCTACGTTGGTATAGCTGACAAGACAATTGTTGTTTTAAGATTCCGTTCTCTGGATCTGCCGGTGCCACATAGAACTGAAAGAAAGCATGACATGGAGGTAAAGCCATATGCTCAATCTCGCCTACATTCCATGCGGAGACAATTATTCTACGGGAATCTGGTGAGGTTTTAAGCTGCTTGATGACTTGGCTGATCTGATCGATATGTCTACCATCTGGGGTTGGCCATGAACGCCATTGAGAACCATAAACAGGTCCTAGATTTCCTTCCGCATCTGCCCACTCATCCCAAATACTAACACCATTCTCTTTCAAGTATTGAATATTGGTCTCGCCACGTAAAAACCAAATTAATTCGTGGATAATAGAACGTAAATGCAGTTTCTTTGTCGTAACCAATGGAAAACCTTCCTTCAGGTTAAAGCGCATTTGATACCCAAATACACTTTTTGTTCCTGTTCCGGTACGGTCAGTTTTTTCAACTCCTGTGGTATACACATGTTTCAATAGATCCAAATACTGCTGCATAGCGTTTTTTCCTTTTTTGACTTAGCTACGAAGATACCTTTTTTTAGATCATCAGAATATCACAATTTTTCAACAACTAACAATTTGAAGCTTTTTGTGTATTTTTGCAAAATATCATGGGAAAAAAAGTTGCTTTCTATACCTTGGGTTGTAAACTGAACTTTTCAGAAACATCCTCTATAGGCCGAATCTTTAAAGATGCCGGTTACGAAACGACGCCTTTCAATAGTGCGGCTGATGTGTATGTTATTAACACCTGTTCGGTGACCGATCATGCTGACCGAAAGTGTCGTAAGGTGGTGAAAGAAGCGCTTAAACATTCCCCAAATGCCTACATTACCATCGTAGGTTGTTATGCACAGCTAAAACCTAAGGAGATTTCTGAAATCCCCGGGGTGGATATGGTGCTTGGTGCTGCCGAGAAATTCAATATCCTGGAGCATATCAATGACTTGACCAAAAATGAGAAAGCAGTTGTGCACAATGCACCAATCGATGAAACCCATCAATTTGTTTCCGCTTTTTCTATTGGTGATCGTACTAGAACCTTTCTAAAAGTTCAGGATGGTTGTGATTATTCTTGTACTTTCTGTACCATTCCTTTAGCAAGGGGAGCTAGCCGTTCAGGCAAGATTGAGGATATCGTAAAACAAGCCGAAGAGATTGCTGCATCTGGAGTGAAGGAAATCGTGTTGACAGGTGTGAATATTGGTGATTTCGGTGTTCGTGATGGAAAACGTCAGGACCGTTTTGTTGATTTGGTGAAAGCCTTTGATGAAGTAGAAGGGATTGACCGAATTCGTATTTCCAGTATTGAGCCAAACTTATTGACCAATGAGATTATTGAATTTGTGGCTGAGTCGAAACGCTTTGTGCCGCATTTCCACATGCCTCTTCAATCTGGAAATAATCAGGTATTAGCCAAAATGCGCCGTCGCTATAAACGTGAACTTTATGCAGAACGTGTTGCTAAAATAAAATCCTTGATGCCGAACTGCTGTATCGGTGTCGATGTGATTGTTGGATTCCCTGGAGAAACACGTGAAGACTTTATCGATACCTACAACTTCTTAAACGACATGGATATTTCCTATCTCCATGTATTTACCTACTCAGAAAGAGAGAATACCATCGCTGCCCAAATGGAAGGTGCAGTACCTGGTGCACAACGTAGTGATCGAAGCAAGATGCTACACATCCTTTCAGAAAAGAAACGTCGAGCATTCTATGAATCGCAATTGGGAGCAGAGGATTTAGTTCTATTCGAAGGCGATATCAAGGACGGCTATATGCATGGTTTCTCCAAGAATTATGTGAAGGTACGTACGGAGTATGATCCATTATTGGTAAATGAAGTCGTTCCTGTCAAATTCTTGAGCATTTCAGAATCAGGTGATGTCGATATTGAAGAAATCCCTGAGGTATTAACCCACTAGTCGTTTATTTCGAAGGATAAATCTGATGCAAGGCAATTCTATTGCCTTCGCAATCACCAAATTCTGCAACAATATACCGTAAATTATCCTCGATTTTTTTCGGAAGGATAACCGTACCACCTGCTTTAAGGACATTGCTCAATACGGCGTCGATATCATAGGTCTTGTAATAAAATGCTACCTGATTACTATTGGGTCGGTACATGTCACCTTTTGCTAAGGCGCCACAGATACCTAGATTTTCTTCCTGAAAACTTAGTTGTTCAATGCCATTTCGCTCGACTAACTCTTTCTCAAATTCAAACCCGAAGACTTGCGTGTAGAATGCTGCTGCACGAGATAAATCATAAACCGGAATCTCGAAATACACCTTGGGAACTTTAACAAACTCTTCCATATCTTCTGCTTTAAGTAATATCCTAAATTAAAACAGCAATGTAACCTAATCATTACCTCATAGTTAATTAAACGTATAATTGTTGTAAAAAGTTGTAAAGGCTTTAATGTTGGGTAGATTCTTTTTAGAACAATGAAGTGTGAATTGGATTTTCTCCGTGTATAAATTTGTAATTGCAGTTATTTGCTCCGTGACTCTTGCGGATTTTTTAAGGATATAGAATGGATCTTGTTCGGATCTCGTTCGCTTCTAACCGAACGAGATCCGAAGGAGTTCCGAACAAGTTCCGAAGGAGATCCGAAGAAGTGGCGGAGCAAACCCTTGTGAGAGACGTTTAGACACCAGACAAAAGACAACAGAATTTCAGGTCTGTCCCTTTGAATATATAGTTTAATATATAGGCGGTCGATGCCTGCATCGACCCTACAAACAATCGTGAAATTATTAACCCTATTACCGATAACTGTAGGGTCGAAGCATGCTTCGACCGCATTGATTTTATATTAACTGTAAAAACAGTTATAGAAAGCCCATAAAAAAAGGCAACAGAATTTGAAAATCAGTTGCCTTTTCTATATAGTTTAAAGTTCGATCATCTTCGATTCTCGATGACGAGATCTGTGGGTGGGAAACAGAGACTCTTCGCTTCGCTCTGAGTTGTAAATGACGATCCTAATATCCCGCCAATAGGTCTTTATACTAATTACTATCGACTAAATACTGCCCGCAGGGCTATTTATTTCTAATCCTAAAGCTTTCAAATTCCTTGTGTAAGCGAAGGAGTTTGAAGGTTGAACTGATAAGTTCATTTGTTTCTAATAGGATAGAGAAGTATAAGCGTGAGTTTTTCGGACTGTTCTCTGATGTTCTGATACGATCGATTTGCTTGTCCAAAAGGTTATTGATATAGTCTTGAATGTTTTCACGTTCTTTGATCAGCTCATCAATTTTGGAGAAATCTAGACGTTTATAGGTCATGTGGATTTCCGAGAACCAATTACCGATCTGTTCTACAACATATTTTAAGTCTTTAGCCTGACTAATGCGCAGGTGTTTGTGGTTGTTGTCCACATGCGAAAGAGCATTGGAATTAATAACAGCCACATTCTCCACCATATCTTGAAGGTAGCCTAGGGAAATGATATAGTAACGACTTCCTTTTACCGAGCTATCATCTAGGTTTCGGATAAACTCATACATGGAATTATTGGTCGAGTTCAAATCGGCAATTAGTTTCTTAACCAATTTTTTATTCATGGTAAGAGCGACCAGGTCTTCTTTAATGAGGGAGTCAATAGATTCCTTGTAGAAAATATTGGTTTTAGAGAAAGTCTCACTGATTTGTTGTGCACTGGTTTCAATTACCTGTTGTAAACCAATGATATCTGCTTTTTCTAAGTTTAATTCCTGCAATGCTTTTGCTTTGATTTTCTTATCGTGGCTCTTTGCATTTCTATATAATAATAAAGCCAATACGACTAGGGAAATTACGAAGGTTACAATTCCTCCGATTTTAAGGAAATAAGCGAATATGAAGGCTCCTAGGAAGGCACAGCCAGCAGTAACAAACCAGCCACCTATTACATGGAAAACACCTGATACGCGATATACAGCGCTCTCACGACCCCAAGCACGGTCAGCAAATGCAGTACCCATAGCCACCATAAACGTGACGTAGGTAGTGGATAATGGAAGCTTCATGGAGGTTCCCAAAGCGATCAAGCTACTTGCTACCATTAGGTTTACCGATGCACGAATCATATCGAACATAGGTTCGTCTTTACTCTTTTTCTTCTTTTCCTGAGCAATCATAGGATGCTCGAATTTCTTGTCTAGACTTGCTTGCATGGTGCGTGGCATGACATAGGTCAATACGGAGCCAATGCGTATAAATCCACGTACAATGCTTCTAGAAAGCATATTAGATTTGAACTTCTCATTACCATCACCTTGGTTGGAAAGACTCATTTCTGTTTCGATTACAGTTTTAGCTTTCTTGGAAGTCCATAGGGTAATGACCATAATCAATCCGGCAATCACCAAAGCCCAAAGTGGAGCTACTATTTCTGAAGAGGCTAGGGCATCCATGGTATAACCATCAGGATTGGCCATAGGGACACTTTGGAAGATTTCTACAGATTGCATGGCTGCAACCGGTACACCAATAAAGTTCACCAAGTCATTCCCAGCAAAGGATAATGCTAAAGCAAATGTTCCAATACCAATGATGACCTTTAAGATGTTATAGCCTAACAGATTGATGATGTAACTGACAATTGTAAATAGAACAAAACTACCACCTAACAAGGTTAGGTCATGTGTTTTTACCCATTCTTTTATATCGCTACTTAAGAAGCTTACCTCTTTCATCCCTTTGATCAGAATGAAGTAGGAGATGGATGCCATAGCGATACCGCCAAAGATTACACCAATGGTTTTTAGTTTTTTCTCGAATTGGAAAGTGAAAAGTACACGTGAAATATATTGTACAATCATTCCGACCGAGAAAGATATAATGACGGAAAGTAATATGCTATAGACAATTTCGGATGCCTTCTGTGTGTTGATATAAGATGCTAATGTAGCAAAGTTGCCATCGGTAGTAGCGATCTTGTACAAAGCCAAACAGATAGCAGCTCCTAGGAGCTCAAACACAATGGAAACAGTGGTAGAGGTTGGTAAGCCGAAATAATTGAATACATCCAAGAGGATAATATCCGTGATCATGACGGCAAGGAATATGGTTATGACATCATCGAATGTAAATTTACTGGGGACATAGATTCCAGATCGGGCAATTTCCATCATTCCAGAGGAGAATACGGAGCCAAATAGGATCCCTAAGCTGGCGATGATCATGATGCTTTTAAAAGGAATTGCTTTAGAGCCGATTGCTGAGTTTAAAAAGTTGACAGCATCGTTACTGACCCCAACCATCAAATCGATGACCGCAAGTACGGCTAAGGTAATCAGGACTAGGTAAAGATAATTTTCCATGTGAAGTTTATGTTATTTGCTTTTTGAATAGCTCTGTGATTAACATTTTTGTGTTCGGAAAGTTTAGAATGTACAAGTTTAGGCAAAATTACATCAAATCAGGCATTTGATTTAACCAAATTCTTCCAAATAATCACGCCCAATATAAAGAATACACCCACCCATTTTAAAAAACTAACGGATTCCTGCAAAACTAAATAGGACGTGCAGACAGCAACCGGTAATTCTACAGCGCTCAATACTGAGCCTAGTGAATAGCCTGTTTTAGGTAGACCATAAGCGAAAAGAAAAGGTGGTATAACCGTCCCAAATAATGCGAGCAATATTCCGTAAGGCAAAATGCCGTTCAGGATTTCTAAATTGAAAAGGGTAAATGGTTGTAAGGTAATGAAGATTAAGGCGCAGGCACCGGTGATCATAATGGCTGATTTGTGTACTGCCGAGTAATCGTTTCCGACACGTCCATTAACAATCATAAAGATGGAATAGGCCGTGGCTGCTAAGAGACCGTAAATAAGACCTTCATTCGAAAAACTGGATAAAGGCTCCTCAATCATTCCAGTGGCAAACAAAGTTCCTAGAAGTATCAGTACAATGACTAGAATTTGTTTTAAATCTGGTCTGGCTTTGAAAAAGATAAATTCTATGAGCTGACCGATCCAGATGTATTGCATCAAGAGGACGATCGCCAAAGAGGCTGGGACCAATTGAACACATTTATAGTAGAGGATACTCACTGCACCGGTACTAACCCCACTTAAGAGGATTTTCCATGCTGGGGATTTTGGTTTTGGAGGGGATGTTGTAGATTTCTTACCGAAGGCGAGCCAAATAAACCATAGGAGCCAAAGTATGCTGGCACCTAAAAGGGCCTGAATTCCGGTTACTTCGCCGAGGTTATAGCCTTGCTCATAAGCCTTCTTTACAAAAGTGGATAAAATTCCAAAGCTTGCGGCGCCTATAAAAACAGCAATGGCACCTTGGGTCTTTTTCATAGCCTGCAAAATAACGGAAATTATACCATAGTACTTTCAATAGAATTGTCATATTGAAGTCCTTTATGCCCTTTCTGACTCGTACTAGCGTAAAATATCGGCTATATTCTTGCCTGGCAAAGATGGGATTCCTAGTTTAGTATGCATGTGGCAAGATAAAGTAAATCACATCTGTGGAAAAAAAGCGATTGGAGGAAGATTTGATTAAGGTTTATTTTTGGAGAGGAGGTTTTATGCGTATCAGCTACAGTTGGATTATTCTATTATCGGCAATTTTATTTCTAAGTTCCTGTGGAGCGAGGAAGAAGACTATGGGGCGTCCAACAGCTGGAGCCGTAAAGCCAAATAAAAATGCGCCAATTTCTGATGCGTCCGACGCGCGTGGGATGGAGTTCAGCAATAATAAATTGGAGAACTATGCGCACCTGTTAGGTGTAAAAACCAAAGATCTGGATAGTAAAAGTCTTTATTACATGATTGACGATTGGATGGGTACTCCGCATCGTATGGGTGGACTAGACAAAGGAGGGGTGGATTGCTCCGGCTTTGTGGGTATGCTCTATCAGAAAGTTTATGGGAAAGATCTGCCTAGAACATCCAGGGATATGGCAGAAAAAGTGAAAAGGAAATATGATGATCAATTAAAAGAAGGTGATTTGGTATTCTTTTCTTTCGGAGGCCGAAACATAGATCATGTAGGAATTTACTTGCACAATGGGAAGTTCGTACATGTGTCCACAAGAAAGGGTGTTATTATCTCCAACCTCAAAGATGCTTGGTATTCCAAATACTTTACCCGCTGCGGTACACCAAATATTTAAGTCCTTTCCATCAGACCAAAACGAACTGCTTTAGTTATATACATTGTAATCCTAATGTAAGAAGCTCAGTATTCCTAAATAAAGCGCAATTATTAGCTATAAATCTTTATTTTTGTGCACAATTTGAAGAACAGTCATGTCTGATAAAAGCAAAAAGATATTCTTAGCACTTAGTATAGTCGTTCCATTTTTGATCTATTGTGTTTATTACTATTCCAATATGATTAAGAATGCTCCATATCGTTTTACGGATTTCGAATCTGTAGATATTCGCTATGGTTTTCCGGATTCCATGTTGAATCATTTTAATTCCAAAACTGCGGATTACGAATACTTAACTAAGGATGGTCAATTAATCAAGGATACGTTAAGATTGCGTAATGATGATTTGTTGTATCTACACCGTAAAGCTCAAGAATTGGGTTTTTGGAATGTGCAAGATGATATGACGACTTCAGCAGCAGATAAGAAGGAATTAGCGAGAGTTCCTCGATATACTTTGACCTTTAAATACAAGGAGAAGACGAAGTCCGTTACGATGGATGCTGATTATGCAGGCAATCCTAAGATGTTTGAAGCAGCAAGAACTACCGTTGATGAGGTGATGCGCATGTTAGCAAGCGCGAAGACTCGATAATATTTATTATTTAATTTTCTCTTAACGGTAACTTTATGATATAGCCATACCTTTGGGTCAAGTAATTTGTTTCAATAAATTGTTTGGTGATTAAAAGGTTATTAGGTAAACAAGAAAAGAGGTCGATGTGATATCGACCTCTTTTTAATTTTATAGCATCATTCCATGTGATGTTGTGGATTTATAGCCAATAATATTCCATCCTTTTTCATGACTGCTGTTAATTTTTCTGTTTGATCGTAGTTTCATTACAAAAGAACCTTCGATTCGTAATTATTTTTCCACAATCGATCTTCAAGTGGAAATAAAATTAATGTTCCATTTAAATCTGCATTAGTTAAAGAAATTATGATTGAAATCATAAAATAAAATATATTGATTCTCAATATGAAATTTTATTAAATGGTCTAGAATTAATAAAACTTTAGCGAAAATTTTATCTTATAAATCACGTCTATATTTATTTCTGACTATTTAATAAATATTGATTATGGTAAATTACATTGTGGTTTATTTTCTACGATGGGGTTATTTGAATGTGAAAAAGCTATAATAATCATTAACTTGTTCCAAAATATTAAATTATGGAAACAAAAATTTCATCAAAATTCATTGCTGAACTGATTGGAACATTCGGTTTAGTATTGTTTGGCTGTGGGGCTGCTGCCATTGCTGGCGGTGATACGCTGGCCCAAACATCAGGCTTGGGTTTATTGGGTATTTCTCTGGCATTCGGTTTATCCGTAGTCGTATTTGCTTACGCTATTGGCGGAATTTCTGGTTGTCATATTAATCCTGCAGTAACCATTGGTGTATTAGCTGCTGGAAGGATTTCAGCTCGCGATGCGATTGTTTATATTGCTGCTCAAGTAATAGGCGCGATATTAGGTGCATTCGTGTTGAAGACAATCTTAACCGGGCAAACGAATGGTTTTCATGCTGGAGAATGGGCATTTGGTTCCAACGGATGGGGTAAAGGCTATCAAAATGAGTACAACATGATGTCTGCTTTTATTACTGAAGCTGTTCTGACTGCAGTATTCTTATTTGTTATCCTTGCTACGACTTCTAAAGTTGGAAATGGTACCATGGCCGGTTTGGCTATTGGTTTAACGCTCGTGTTGATCCACATGGTTGCTATCCCTATTACCGGGACTTCAGTAAACCCTGCAAGAAGTCTAGGTCCTGCAATATTTGCTGGAGGAGAGGCTATATCGCAGTTATGGTTGTTCCTAGTGGCGCCAATTGTAGGTGGAGTTGTAGGTTCTGTGTTATGGCGAGTGACCTATTCTGAAAATAAAGTTGCTGCTTAAATTGGCTTTTGTGAATTAGTTCAATATAGGGAGTTGCCTTTTGGGTGACTCCTTTTTTTATATGCTTTGTATTCTCATTTTTTACTGGTGCTGATGGTTCTCTTACTTGCGCTAGAACCTTAAAATGTTTATCTTCGTGTATGGATAATTTTATTGTTTCTGCTCGGAAATATAGACCGGTTACTTTTGACTCGGTTGTAGGCCAGCAGCACATTACCGGGACCTTAAAAAATGCGATTCATAATCAGCAATTAGCGCAAGCATTTTTGTTTTGTGGTCCTCGTGGTGTGGGTAAAACGACTTGTGCCCGTATCCTAGCAAAGACAATAAATTGTGAGAATATCAGTGAAAATGCAGAGGCTTGTGGGGAATGTGATTCCTGCAAAGCTTTTCAAAATGGTAATTCTTTCAGTATTCATGAGTTAGATGCTGCATCCAATAACTCCGTAGAGGATATTCGTTCCTTAATCGAGCAAGTGCGCATACCGCCTCAAACAGGCAAGTACAAAATATACATCATTGATGAGGTGCACATGCTTTCTCAGCAAGCATTCAATGCTTTCCTGAAAACGTTAGAGGAACCACCTTCCTATGCTATTTTTATTTTAGCTACAACAGAAAAACATAAGATATTGCCAACCATTCTCTCCAGATGTCAAATCTTTGATTTTAATCGAATCAAGGTAGAGGATATGGCAAATCATTTGGCAAATATTGCCAACAAAGAAGAGGTTTCTTTTGAGGCTGATGGTCTGCATGTCATTGCACAAAAAGCTGATGGTGGACTGCGTGATGCCTTGTCCATGTTTGATCAAATTGTTAGCTTCTCCAACAAAAACCTAACCTATAAAGCAGTCATTGATAATCTTAATATTCTAGATTACGATTATTACTTTCAGCTATTAGATGCTGTAAATTCAGAAAACTCCGCACAGGTATTGTTGCTTTTTGATCAGATCCTGAATAAGGGCTTTGATGGAGGGCACTTTATTTCTGGTTTATCCAGTCATATTCGCAATTTATTGGTTACCAAAGATCCTTCAACATTGAAGTTGTTGGAGACGAGTGAGAATGTGAAAAAGCGTTACTTGGAGCAGTCACAACAGATTAGTAGTGGCTTGATGTTGTCTGCATTGAACATTGCGAATCAATGTGAGGTAAACTATCGAGTAAGTAAGAATCAACGCCTTCAAGTAGAATTGGCCTTACTAAAGATGTGTCATCTTTCCAGTGCAATTCAAATGGCCAACAACGGTTCATTAGCAAATGCTGATCTAAAAAAAAAACTCCCTGACTCAGGGGTAAAACAAGCTGCGCCAAGTCCTAAACCTACTGGTACTTCCACAGAATTCAATGCAGGAGTTACGGGGCAGATAAAACCTAGTACGCCTGTGCCTACTCCTCCAAAAGAGGTTAGCCCATCTTCTAATACTACAGTTCCACCGGTATCTACTACTAAATCCGATGTCCCACAAAGCACGAATACAAGCGGTACAGGACGTTCATGGGGGGCAATTAAACCTTCGGTAGTTGTTCCAGATTTGAAAAAGATATTGACTGCTGATAAAAAGACAGAGGAAGAAGAAGAGGAATTAGTTCAGGGTAATGATTACTTCGAGGTAACAACAAATGCCTTCTTAAGCCAATGGAATAGTTTTGCTGAACGCATTAAAGCAGAAAACAGAATTACACTATTCACCGTCATGAGGAGCAATACTCCAACTCTTGAAGGGACGAAGATCCGTATCGAGGTGGAGAACATGGTGATGATGGATGAACTAAAAAAGGGTAAAATTGATATCCTCAATTATTTACGTCCAGCCTTACGCAATTTTGCTTTGGATGTTGAAGGTGTCATGGTGGAAACCACCCGCGAGAGAAAACCTTATACTTCTCAGGAAAAATACCAAGCTATGGTTGCTAAAAACCCGGCATTAGATCAATTACGAAAAACCTTCGATTTGGGGCTTAGCTAAGTAATAAATTGCTACTTTTGTAGGATTCAAGAACGAGGTTGTTTTTGAATGGCAATCGTATTATTATAATTCAACAGCACATGCAACAATATCAGCGTAGAGAGGGTGGGGATAGAAGAGAGAAAAAAGAAAGTAATCAAATGGTTTTCGGTATTCGTGCCGTTATGGAAGCCATCGATAGTGGTAAAGAAATTGAATCCCTATTTGTTCAACGTGGTCTTTCAGGACCATTGTTCGCTGAATTTAAAGCATTGGTGAAAGAATATGAGGTCGCTTTTCAACAAGTTCCTATTGAGAAATTAAACCGCATTACGCGTAAGAACCACCAAGGTGTCATCGCTATTATATCTCCAATTGTTTATCAGAATATCGAAGAGATCCTTCCAGAAATCTATGAGAAGGGTGAAACGCCTTTATTCTTGATGTTGGATGGTGTAACGGATGTCCGTAATATGGGTGCTATAGCCAGAACAGCAGAATGTGCTGGTGTACATGCGATCATCGTTCCTAAGCGTGGGTCTGCAGAGATTAATCCGGATGCCATTAAGACATCTGCTGGAGCATTGTATAAAATTCCAGTATGTCGTCAGGATTCCTTATCCAAGACAGCTAAATTCCTAATCGAGTCTGGTGTACAATTGGTCGTAAGCACAGAGAAAACACAAGATTCCATTTATGATGTGGATTATACTGTTCCTTCTTGTATCATTATGGGTGCAGAGGATGTAGGTGTATCCGATGATTTAATTCGTATTTCCGATAAATTGGCGAAGATTCCGATGTTTGGAGAAATTGAATCCTTAAATGTATCTGTTTCTGCCGCTGTCGTTATTTACGAGGCAATCCGTCAACGTCAAATAAACGCTTAAATTGGTAGATAAGCTTAGGCAATCTGTTCACAGGCAATTTCGAGTCTACCGATACGTCATGTATCGAGAGACACTAGTCGATTTTAGGGAGCACTTTTGGTCTTTTGTAGGTGCGTTTATTGGAATTGGCCTAATAGCCTTTATTCAATCACATCAATTTGCATATTTAGAAAATGTATTCCTGATTGGCTCCTTTGGAGCCTCTGCTGTATTAGTCTATGGTGCTATACAAAGTCCATTGGCCCAACCTCGTAATTTAGTTGGAGGACATGTAGTATCGGCTATTGTCGGAGTTACGGTTGCTCAATTACTGCCGGATATTATTTGGATTACAGCACCCTTAGCTGTGGCTTCATCTATTGTTGCCATGCAGATAACGCGTTGCTTGCATCCTCCAGGAGGTGCAACTGCGCTGATCGCTGTGAGTGGGGGAGCTAATATCAGTAGTTTGAGCTATCTCTATGTCCTTACGCCTGTGTTTTCTGGTACCATGATTTTACTTCTTGTGGCACTATTGTTTAATAATATCACCAAGAAAAGACATTATCCGGTTCGCGGATCTCGTTTGAGGAAATCCAGAAGACTGCAGATCAAGAAAAGATTTTCAAATCGATAGTTTATAAAATACAGATCCTAAAGGGTAGTCAATATAGATTGTAATTTTTTAGGAGCGTATGCTAAAAAAGAAAAAGGTTAGAAGCAATTGCTTCTAACCTTTTTTATGGAAAACCACTAGGGCTTAGTATCTACTTTTAGATTCTCTACGTTTACCAGAGAAGTCACGGAATCCACCACCATTACCGTTGCGATCTCTACGACCACTACCGTTACGAGATGAACCATTTCTTTCTCCACCACCACGTTCGTTAGAACGACGTCTTCCGTTTCCACTTCCGCCACGGTCATTTGAACGACCTTCACCAGAAACTTCAATACGTACATTTCTTCCGTTGAAATCAACATCCTTGAATCCTTGGAATACATTGTTTACTTCTTCATCTTGTACTTCGAAGAAAGTGAATACACCTTTCAAGTCAATCTTACCGATTGATTTTCCAGAGATCTTACTTTTGTTACAGATAAAGCTTAACATATCTCCGCGGCTGAATTCATCCACAGATCCTAAGTTAATGAATAAGCGAGTATACCCTTTAGAGCTTTCACGACGACCGTTACGCTCACGGTCACGACCGCGGTCAGTATCACGAGCTTCGATGTTCAAGTCAGGAGCTTCTTCATAGTAGTTCAAGAATCTATTGAATTCTAATGAAGCAAAACGTTTTACGATTTCCTCTTTGCTTAGGTCTTGAAGACTTTCTAAGATTTGAGGTAAGAATGTGTTGATGCGGTCTTCATGTACTTCTACATTATGTACCTTGTCAATGATAGCGAACAATTGTTTCTCACAAACTTCTGTTCCTTGAGGAACTTGCTTGCGCACAAATTCTTTACCAATGATTTTTTCGATGTGACGAATCTTGCTCATTTCTTTAACATTAACTAAAGAAATAGAGATACCAGTTTTACCAGCACGAGCTGTACGACCAGAACGGTGCGTATAGTTTTCTGTTTCGTCAGGTAAAGAATAGTTGATTACGTGGGTAACATCGTTTACATCAATACCACGAGCAGCTACATCTGTTGCGATCAACAATTGTAAGTTACGCTCGCGATAGCGTTTCATCACTTTATCACGTTGTTGTTGCGATAGGTCTCCGTGTAAAGAGTCAGCGTTATAACCGTCTTTGATAAGAGCCTCAGCAATCTCTTGTGTTTCGATTTTAGTACGACAGAACACAATACCAAAGATTTCAGGATAAAAGTCAACGATACGTTTAAACGCAGCGTATTTGTCTTTAGCCTTAATCATGTAATAATGGTGTTCGATGTTCGTATTACCAGTGTTTTTAGTACCTACTGTCAACTCGAATGGGTTGGTCATGTAGTTTTGAGCAATACGACGTACTTCTTTAGGCATGGTTGCAGAGAACAACCAAGTTTTTTTGTCATCAGGAGTTTCCGAAAGGATATTGTTGATGTCCTCTTGGAATCCCATGTTTAACATTTCATCAGCTTCATCTAATACGACATAACGTACGTTAGAGAAGTCGATAGCGTTACGGCCGATGATATCAAGCATACGACCTGGGGTAGCAACAACGATCTGTACACCGCGACGGATTTGTCTCAATTGATCGCTGATGTTTGCACCGCCATATACGGCAACCACGTGCACATTGTCTAAGTGTTTGGCAAATTTCTCTAGGTCTCTTGCAATTTGCAAACACAGCTCACGCGTTGGACATAGGACCAATGCTTGTGGTTGTTTTACCGAAAAGTCTAGTTGTTCTAAAAGAGGAAGACCAAATGCCGCAGTCTTCCCTGTACCTGTTTGGGCTAATCCGACAAAATCGTCGTTACCAGTCAGTAATACAGGAATGGCTTTTTCCTGGATGGGAGAAGGTTTTTCGAAACCTAACTCTGAGATGGCATTAACAATCTCATGACGGATTCCCAGTTCTAAAAATGGGTTCATGAAATAAAATATACAATAGGCACAATTGCCTAAGGCGGTGCAAAGATAAGAACAATATTTGATTTATCCTACATTTCAATGCTTTACGTTTTAGAAATGCCTGAATCTCAATATTTTTGTAGCTGAATCTGCTTTTGCTTGTAGCTGTATGCCGCCACGCTAATATCATTCTATTTTTAAAAATGATAGACTTATTCGCTCTGTTGTTCACTTGTAATGTGCAAGTAATCACTTTGTTACTGCTTCAGGATAGTTAATTGTAACATTTTTTGAGTCTTATTTTTGAAATATTATTTGTTGATTTCTGATTATAAAAAAATATGATTCTAAAAATAAATATTTTGTAAGAATAATAATTGTGCGCGACTGATTTGGAAATACTGAAACGCTAAGTATTTTGAGCTTAGGCTGATAATCTGTCAAAAAACTGTAAGGTTTTTTAATTTTTTCGTAGGTTTGAGACTGATAATAACTAATCTAAATTATGTGGTATAAAAAATCAATCGCAAAGTTAGTTTCAGAAGCTGAGCAGAGTGGTGAGGGTACATTGAAGCGTACGCTTTCCAGTTCAGGACTAATTGCTTTAGGGATCGGAGCTATCATTGGTGCCGGTCTTTTTTCATTAACAGGTATTGCTGCAGCTGACCATGCAGGCCCTGCCGTGATGTTATCCTTTATTGTTGCTGCTGTTGGCTGTGCTTTTGCCGGCTTATGTTATGCAGAATTTGCCTCGATGATTCCAGTTGCAGGAAGTGCCTATACATATTCCTATGCAACCATGGGCGAGTTTATGGCATGGATTATCGGTTGGGACTTGGTACTGGAATATGCCCTAGCGGGGGCAACTGTGGCTGTGAGTTGGTCGCAGTATTTCAATGAATTTATGGTCATACTCGGTATACATCTCCCTCCGGAGCTATTATCAGGACCTTGGGAAGGTGGTGTGATTAATCTTCCGGCTATTGTCATCGTCTGTTTACTATCGCTTCTGTTAATGCGGGGAACGCAGGAGTCATCTTTTGTAAACAATGTATTGGTTATTCTTAAGGTAAGTGTTGTTATCCTTTTTATTGCTTTAGGATGGCAGTTTATCAATCCAGCGAATCATACACCTTTTATTCCAGCGAATGAAGGAGAAGAGTTGTTAAAACAAGGAAAGATTGGATTTGGTGAGTTCTTTAGTGGTGATTATTTCGGTCATTATGGTATATCAGGCATTTTCCGTGCTTCGGCAGTTGTATTCTTCGCTTTCATCGGATTTGATGCAGTAAGTACAGCGGCTCAAGAGGCTAAGAATCCTAAAAAGGGCATGCCAATCGGTATTATTGGATCACTGATTATCTGTACCATTCTTTACGTTTTATTCTCTTATGTTATGACTGGTTTAGCTCCATATACTGCTTTCAGTGGAGACGCTAAGCCTGTTGCAACAGCTTTCGAGAAAACAGGTTACCATTTCTTGAATACAGCCATGATCGTAACGATTATTGCCGGTTATACTTCCGTTATTTTGGTGATGCTATTGGGACAAAGCCGTGTGTTCTATTCCATGAGTAAAGATGGTTTATTACCTAAGTTATTCTCTGATCTTTCGAAAAGACAAACACCTTGGAAAACCAATTTAATCTTCATGGTATTCGTGAGTATTTTCGCTGGTTTTGTGCCTGTATCTGACTTAGGGCATATGGTGAGTATCGGTACTTTATTTGCCTTTACCTTAGTTTGTATCGGAGTATTGGTATTAAGAAAGACTAATCCGGAACTTAAACGTCCATTTAAGACTCCTTTGGTGCCATTGGTGCCAATATTAGGAATCTTGGTATGTATTGCCATGATGGCTTCATTGCCTTTGGTGAGCTGGGAGCGTCTAGGTATTTGGATGGCTATTGGTGTAGCTGTTTATTTCCTTTATGGACATAGAAAGAGTGTATTGCGCAAGGAGCGCGAAGCAGAAGCTAATAAGAAAGATTAATATAATTTTATAAATATATAGCCCTTGACTCTAAGTCAAGGGCTTTTTTTATGTGATTCCCATTCATTCCAAGCATTTAATAGTACATTTATATAAACTATTTCAAGCCATTGATGATGGAAGAACTTTCAATTAAAAACGGCGATTTCTGTCAAGTTGTGGCAGGGGTTCATCGAGGGAAAAAGGGAATTATTCAAGATTTGAAGCACAGTAAAACTGGACATATTACGATTACTGTATGCATGGAGGATTCCAATCGCTTTAAAACCTTGGGAAGAAATGTAGAAATCATAAAGCAATAAGCTATGGAAGGAGCAGTATTACATGGGATAAGACCTATCTTGTATACCGATAGACTGGAGGAGTCCATTCAATTTTATCGTGATGTATTAGGCTTTGAGCTTAATGAATATAATGCCGATTGGGGATGGGCAAGTTTAGGCTGCGGGATGGTGGAAATTATGTTGTCAAGGCCAGTGGGCAATAAACCCTTCGATGGATCCAAGTTTACAGGTAGTCTTTATATCACATGTGAAGCGGTAGAAGTGATCTGGATGGAGTTGAAAGATCAATTAGAAGTAGTTTATGCTTTAGAAGAATTTCCTTGGGGAATGCGCGAATTTGCAGTCTACGATTTGAATGGATATGTTCTCCAATTTGGAGAAATGGTGAATTAATTATAATCTATATATAAAACAAAAGGCTTGGATTCTTTGAAAGAACCCAAGCCTTTTTTGCTTGTATATAATTACTATTAATAAAGCGTAAATTCTACACGTCTGTTTTGCTGACGACCTTCTGCAGTAGCATTTGTAGCGATAGGTTGGTTAGGACCATAACCTGTAGCTTCGATGCGAGAAGCGTTAGCACCTTTAGATACTAAGTAAGCTTTTACTGACTCAGCACGTTCTTTAGACAAACGTAAGTTAGTTTGCATAGAACCTGTGTTGTCTGTGTGACCAGCAAGTTTCAAGCTGAAGTTTTTCTCAATTAATAATGCAGCAACGCGATTTAAGGATTCATAGGATGTAGGGCGAATAGTAGCTTTTCCAAGATCAAACTCAAGGTTTTTGATCGCTTCATCAACTACTTTTTTGTCTTCTTCAGTAACAACGATTTTCTCAACTACTTTAGTTTCGTGTTTCATTTCTGGAAGAGGACATCCTGAACCATCTACCTTAGTTCCAGTAGGAGTGTTAGGACATTTATCGAATTTGTTAGCAACACCGTCACCATCATCATCTTTAAGATCGTTATTGATCGTAGAGATATCAGATTTCAATTGTTCGTTAGCAGCAACTAAAGCATCACGCTCAGCTTTCAACTCATCGTATTTTGCTACTAAAGTACCAACTGGGTTGCTGTTACCTAAGTATGGCTTGCGGCTATCGCCTAAAGCAATCTCTAAACCTGCATGTGCATAAGAGAATAAGTCGTTTTTGTATTGACCACCAGCTTTACCATCGAAATCTTGGTTAGCCCAGTTCAATTGGTATCCTAAGTCAATGTTGATTCCTTTTGCTACTGCAAATTTGAAACCTGCATCAACTGGTACATAAAGCTTAGTTTGAGAATCAGCAGTAGTTGCTGTACCATCTGTAGTAGTGGTAGTCTCGAAGTTTAAAGCACCAACACCCACTGCGAAGTAAGGTTTGATAATGCTGTTGAAGAATCTCCAGTTGGTGTTAGCCATCGTGAACTCTCCTGATAAAGCAGCAGACCAAGGCATTTTAGTTTCAAATTCAGAAACTTGAGTTGCAGCAGCATTTTCGTTGATACCTGCAACTTTACCACCCATGTATTGTGCTTTAATTCCGAAAGATGGAGAGATTTGTTTTTTGATGTAAGCTGAGTAACCTACGTTGTGTTTTAATTTATCGAATCCGTCTCTGTTGAAACCAAAGATATTTGATTGGTTTAATACACCAGCATTGATTCCGAAAGACCAAGTTCTGTATTCTGAGTTTGGACCTAGTGGAGTAGTGCCTTCAACTGATGTTTTGTTTGTTTGAGCAAAAGAAGTTGTTGCAAGTAAACCCGCAACAGCTAACATGCTAGCTTTTTTAAAGTAAAGTGTTTTCATATTATATATGTTAATTTATTATGAAGTCTGCATGACAAAATTGTTGCCAAAGTTTTCGCTTTGGCAACAATGTTTAAAATCTATGCATGTTTGTAGCTATTTTGCTATGAGAACGCGAGCAAAAAAGGTAGGTATTTGAAGGTTGAAAGCAAGTTTTTTGATCACATTGCTTTCTGTCCACTGACGGAAAACACTCTTTTTACTTTTGGTAAGTAATAGAATGTCAACTTGTTCATCGATTAATACAGAGGTGATTCCTTGAGCAACACTTTCTTTTCTTCCCATAAATAAGGTTTGAGGCTTAATGATGTAAGAAATATCAGTGATATGCAATTCCTTTTCAATACGGTCTATCCATACTTTAAAGTCCGCATCGATGTCTTTGATTGCTCTTTCAGACGTATTGATGTGAATAAGCATCAATTGGAAGTTCACCTTAAATAAAGGAATAGCTTGTGCTAATGCGGTTAGTTCAGCTTCTTTGAAATTACAAAGTAAGCCTATCTTATCCTTTTTATAGTGAGAAGCATTTTGAGGAACAGCTAAAACTGGTGTCGTTGTATTCATGATGGTATCATAAGTGTTGCTACCAATAAATACTGCTTCTAAACCAGATGCTCCTTGAGTTCCCATTACCACTGCGTCGTATGCCGTTGCACTAGTTAATGCTTTAATCTCATCGTATAAGTTTCCTTCTCTGAAAATTCCTTCAATTTTAAGGTTAGGGAATTTCTGTTGAGTTTGCTCCACTAGCTCTTTCATTTTGGATTGGGCTTCTGGAACACGTGGGTCTACCAATGGCGTTTCATCTTTGATGTTAGCATAAGTATTGGAATGTTCAGAAAATACGTGTACCAAATCTAAGCTTTGTCCAGAATCCTTTGCCAATTCGCAAGCATAGTTTAATGCGGATTCAGAATACTCAGAAAAATCTATAGGAATTAATAATTTGCTCATGTGTTATGATAAATTTAAACTTTTTCAAAAAATGCTGGCTTACTTAATTCCAAGGCAATGGCTTTGGAAACCGAAGGTTTAAATAAGCGCTCAAAGAAAGTCTTGCGACTTGGGGTAACTAAAATCATATCCGGGTTTACTTTGCTAATAACATTGTAAACCACTTCAGGTACTGTGTCTAGGTTATCGTCTTCAACATGGATTTGTTCAGCGATGCTGTGTACTTCTCCGATAGAAGACATCTCCCGAATATTGAAAGACCAGGTATTTAAGGTGTCTTCCACGTTCTGCTGCTTCTGTCCATCCTTAAAAACATGGATTAAAGTCAAGGAATCTACTTCCCCAATCCATTTCATATAGGCCTTAAGGGTATCAAGTTCCTCAGGCTTGAAATTCGTCAATAAAGCAATTTGTTTTGCTGTTGCCTTTGTTGGTTCATTAGGGATAACCAAAACTGGGATCTCCGATTTTGAAGCGACGGCTAAGGTTGTGCTACCATAATACAATGATTTATGTTGGCTCTCGCCAGAAGCACCCATGATGATGATTCCATAATCGTTATTGTGGGACAATTCCGTTAATTTTTCTACGATAAGACTTCGAGAACATTCCAGGGTAATCGATAAGTTTGGAAATAAATCCATAAGCTCATCTTTAAGCTCTTGGATAAGCTCATCTGCCTTTAATGTAGGTTCTACTGGCTCTTGATCGTCATCATCTAAAACGGAAGCAGAAGTATAACAATGCAATAAGTGAATGCTATAGTCTTTGGCGTTTGCCAATTCACAAGCATATTCAGCAGCATATCTAGCGTTGAGTGAGAAGTCCGTAGGAACTATGATGGTCATTTTCATGTATTGCAAGTGTATGTTTTTCCGTGTTTAAATTTACTAAATTATTTGATGAAAAGAGTAGGAAAGGGGAATATGCTTCGCTATCGCTACTATATTAATGAAACTTTGTTCCTTTATTTCCAATAAAAATGTGCTGATGGAATGCCTTAATTATTCCTTACACGATCAATTGGAAGTCAAATTTTAGGAAATTAAGCCGAAATAGGCACAGATGCCCTGAATTGAGGCGTCAGATTTATATAATTAATGATTTTTAAGTAGTTTTGCGTTCAAATTTATACAGCACATCAATGACCAGTAGAGAAATTCGTCAGGCTTTTTTAGAATATTTTCAAAGTAAGGGACATCAAATCGTTCCTTCTGCACCAGTAGTTGTGAAAAACGACCCTACCCTCATGTTTACCAATGCAGGGATGAATCAATTCAAAGACTTATTTTTAGGCGAAGCCCCGATTAAATTTCCTAGAATTGCCGATACACAACGTTGTTTAAGAGTTTCTGGAAAGCATAACGACTTGGAAGAAGTAGGGATTGATACCTACCACCACACCTTATTTGAGATGTTGGGGAACTGGTCTTTTGGCGATTATTTTAAGAAAGAAGCTATTCAATGGGCCTGGGAGCTTTTAACAGAGGTATATAAATTAGATAAAGATCGTTTATATGTGACCATCTTTGAAGGTGATGAGTCTGAGGGTCTAGCGAAGGATACTGAAGCTTTCGACTTTTGGAAAGAGTGGATTGCTGAAGATCGAATTCTACTAGGTAATAAGAAAGATAATTTCTGGGAAATGGGTGATACAGGTCCTTGTGGTCCTTGTTCAGAGATCCATTACGATATGCGTCCCGATGCAGAGCGTGCTCAGGTGTCTGGTGCTCAATTAGTGAATGCTGATGATCCGCAGGTTATCGAAATCTGGAACTTGGTATTTATGCAGTTTAACCGTCTAAAAGATGGTAGCTTAAAACCACTACCGGCAAAACATGTCGATACGGGAATGGGATTTGAACGTTTGGTGCGTTGTATTCAGCATAAAACATCCAATTACGATACAGATGTTTTCCAACCTTTAATTCAATTTATTTCAGAGAAATCGGGTATCGCTTATGGTGCAGACGAGAAAACCGATATCGCTATGCGCGTTTTATCGGATCATATCCGTGCAGTAAGCTTTGCTATTGCCGATGGTCAATTGCCATCTAATAATAAAGCAGGTTATGTAATTCGTCGTATCTTAAGACGTGCGGTTCGTTATGCTTACACCTTCTTAAACTTCAAAAACCCATTTATTCATGAGCTTGTTCCTGTTTTAGCGGAACAATTCAAAGGTGTTTTTGATGAACTTTACCAACAACAAGATTTCGTAGAGAAAGTAATCTTAGAGGAAGAAGTTTCTTTCTTAAGAACATTGACTGCTGGTATTCAACGATTCGAAAACTACATCGAACAGAATACAGCTATTGATGGAAATTTTGCTTTTGAATTGTTCGATACATTTGGATTCCCAATCGACTTGACAGAATTGCTTGCTCGAGAAAAAGGTTTAGTTGTGGATATGGATGGGTTCCAGAATGCTTTATTGGCTCAAAAGGAAAGATCTCGCGCCGCTACTGCTATTGATACGGGAGACTGGGTTGTGGTTAATGCGGATGAGGAAAGCCAATTTGTAGGTTATGATCAATTAACAGCACAGACAAGCATTTTAAAATACCGTAAGGTTGCTGCTAAAGGAAAAGAACAATACCAATTGGTATTGGCAGAAACTCCTTTCTATGCTGAAGGTGGAGGTCAAGTCGGAGATACAGGTTATATCCGTTCGTTAGATTCCAATGAGAAGATCAGTATCGTGGATACCAAGAAAGAGAATGGATTATTTATTCACTTTACGAATCAATTACCAACGACCTTAGACGGCGAGTTTGAAGCTGTTGTTAATGTGGCTAAGCGTAAAGATACGGAAGCTAATCACTCGGCGACACACCTTTTACATGCTGCTTTGAAGCAGGTATTGGGTGATCATGTCAATCAAAAAGGATCTTTAGTTTCAGCTGATGTCTTACGTTTTGACTTTTCACACTTCGCTAAATTGACTTATGAAGAGATCAAGCAAATTGAGGATATCGTTAATGCGAAGATTCGTGAAAACATTGCTTTAAAAGAGGAGCGAAATGTTCCATATCAAAAGGCGATTGAATCGGGTGTGACCGCATTATTTGGCGAAAAATATGGTGATCATGTACGTGTGATTACTTTTGATGATAACTATTCAAAGGAATTATGTGGTGGTACACACGTAAGTGGTACAGGCGAGATTGGATTCTTCAAAATCATGTCAGAGTCAGCAGTTGCTGCAGGTGTTCGTCGTATTGAAGCCATTACCGGTACTCGTGCTGCACAGGTTATCCGTGAATATTTTGAGTTGATGAATAACTTCAAGGATCTGTTAAATAACCCTAAAGACTTTGTCTCTGCATTGACGAAGGTTATCGATGAAAATCAATCCTTGAAAAAAGAAATTGAAAATTACATTAAGGAGAAATCCAAAGGCTTAATGGCTGATTTGGAATCCAAGATGGAAAAAATAGGCGATATTCACTTCCTTGCCACGACAGTAGATCTACCTAACGCAGATGCTGTAAAAACTTTAGCCTATGCTTTAAAGGGCGCTGTGAATAACTTGTTTTTAGTATTAGGGGCTAATATTGACGGAAAACCAAGCTTAACCGTAATGATCTCCGATGATTTGGCGAAAGAGCGTGGCTACCATGCCGGCAATATCGTTCGCGATCTTGCTAAGGACATCCAAGGTGGGGGAGGTGGTCAACCTTTCTTCGCCACAGCTGGTGGAAAAGATGTACAAGGATTAGACAAAGCTGTATCTAGAGCCAAAGAATTTTTAAAATAAGAATCATGATGAAGTTTGCTGTAAAAAGTAGTTTATTCGGAGCCTTGCTCCTGAGCTTATGGAGCTGTTCCAATAACGATACTATCCGTGTCAGTGGTGAAATCCAAAATCCAGGAAATGTAAAAGTGGTAAGCTTTTACGAGGGTGACCGTAAATTAGATTCAACTTTTATAGCCGATGGTAATCGTTTTAAATTTGAGCGTCCTACTACACAGGAACGTCTTTTAACTTTACAGGTCGGGAATAATCGTTACCCGATTATTCTCGAACCTGGTAAGGAATTGATTTTTAATGTGGATTTGCAAAATCCCGACAATTATGTAGTTGAAGGTTCCGAGCTTACTCAAAAACTAAAAGAATTTGCTCCCCTGAAATCCAGAATAGATTTCGTGCGTGACTCCCTACAACAGGTCTTTACGAAAGCTACCGCTGACATGGGTACAAATGATGTTCAAAATCTTCGTTCAGCCATGTTAATGCAGTTTGAACCATATTTCAAAGATTATACGCATAAGGCTGTCGCATTTGCGAACAAGAACAATGATCTTTCCGGGTTTTATGCTATGACTACTTTAGATCCAGAGATGGCTGAAGCGCAGTTGATTGCTTATTCCGATAAGATCAAAGATCAATTCCCTGATAACCGTTATGTAAATGATTTCCGTGTTGAGGTAGATAAACTGAAGAAACTAGCTGTTGGGCAACCGGCACCTGAAATCATTGGTTACACGCCCGATAATAAAACAGTGAAATTATCCGATTATAAAGGCAAGATTGTTTTAGTCGACTTTTGGGCATCATGGTGTATGCCTTGTAGAGAGGAGAACCCGAACATTGTGAAGCAATTTGCAGCATTTAAAGACAAGAATTTCACCGTGTTAGGCGTGTCCTTGGATGATAACCCAGGGTCTTGGATGCGTGCCATTGAAGACGATAAATTAACATGGACTAACATCTCCGACCTGAAGGCTTGGAGCTCCCCATTGATCATTGATTACTCCATTAAAGGTATTCCTGCTTCCTATATAGTTGATGCTCAAGGAAATATTATTGCCAAGAATTTAAGAGGAAAGTCATTAGAAGAATTTTTGACAAAAACCTTAAATTAATAAGAGCGAATTGTTAAGTTTATTTTAAGGCTTAACAATTTCATAACATTTGGTTAACTTTATTTTATGATTAAGTACATATCTTAGCAAAAAAAGTTAGTGTTATATGGCTAATAAGCAGAAAATCCTGGTAGTGGATGATGAATCGGACATCGTTGAACTCATTTCCTACAACCTTACAAAAGAAGGCTATCAGGTATTTACGGCCTCCAATGGGAAAGAAGGCGTTCGGATTGCAAAAGAGGTTTATCCAGATTTAATTATCCTTGATGTCATGATGCCGGAGATGGATGGCATAGAAGCATGTAGAATCATGCGTTCCTTACCAGAATTCAAACAAACTTTCATGGTGTTTTTAACGGCAAGAAGCGAAGAGTATTCGGAGATTGCAGGTTTCCATGTTGGGGCAGATGATTATATCGCTAAGCCTATTAAGCCACGTGCTTTAATGAGCCGTATCAATGCCATCTTGCGTAGAAATGCAGGTGAAGCTATTGATGAGCATGTAGTAGACAAATTAGAAATCTCTGATTTAGTAATTGACAGAGATTCATTTTTAGTATTCCGCGGTCAAGAAAGACATGTATTGGCCAAGAAAGAATTTGAATTACTTTATTTATTGGCTTCAAAACCGAATAAGGTATTTACACGTGAGCAGATCCTCAAAGCTATTTGGGAAGACTCTGTAGTCGTGACGAATCGCACTATCGATGTACACATCCGTAAACTTCGAGAAAAGATAGGAGATGGCTATGTAGCCACCGTAAAAGGTGTTGGTTACAAGTTTGAACTTGATTAATATTTATTATGTTAAAGGAAACCGAACCCAGTTCGGTTTTTCTTTTGCTATTGCCGCAAACGATTGCGTGTAAAATTTTTATATCTTTGACACGAATTATATATAAAACTTAAATTTAAACGAGAAAATTATGTGTGGAATCGTCGGTTATACCGGAACACGGCAAGCTTATCCAATTGTAATTGATGGCTTAAAAAAATTAGAATACCGCGGATACGATAGCGCAGGCGTTGCTCTGCAAACAGGCGATGCGGTAAAGGTGTATAAGAAGGCTGGAAAAGTAGCCGCACTAGAAGAATTTATCGGAGATCAATCCACGGCTGGCACCACTGGAATTGGTCACACGCGTTGGGCAACCCACGGAGAACCATCTGATCGAAATGCACACCCCCATGTTTCCAAATCTGGAAAATTAGCCATGATCCATAATGGAATCATTGAGAACTACGCCCAACTTAAAAATGAATTACTAAAAGATGGTTATGAATTCCATTCAGATACCGACTCCGAAGTCCTACTAAACTTTATTGAAGATATTCAATTTAATAACGATTGCTCGCTCGAAGAAGCTATTCGTATTGCACTGAAACGTGTTACGGGTGCCTACGTCATTTTGCTCGTTCATGCCGATCAACCCGATATGATCATCGCTGCTAGAAAGGGTAGTCCATTGGTTATTGGTATTGGAAACAACGAACATTTCTTGGGTTCTGATGCTTCACCTATGTTGGCTTATACCAAAGAGGTCGTTTATATTAATGACTATGAACTTGCTATAGTTACACCAGATCAATTAATCTTGAAAAACCTGGGTAATGAGCAATTGACTCCTTTCGTTCAAAAACTTGACTTAGAATTGGCTGCTATTGAAAAGGGAGGCTATGACCATTTCATGTTGAAGGAAATCTTCGAACAGCCTATTACCATTGCCGACTCCTTACGTGGTCGCCTTATGGCCAATGAAGCACAGATTATCCTAAGTGGAATAGACGATATAAAGGATAAATTAATGGCTGCTCGCCGAGTTATTATTGTGGCTTGTGGAACCAGCTGGCATGCAGGTCTTGTGGCTGAATATGTTATTGAAGAGCTTTGCCGAATTAATGTGGAAGTGGAATACGCTTCAGAATTCAGATACCGTAATCCAATCATTGACTCCGATGATGTCATTTTTGCGATTTCTCAAAGTGGTGAAACTGCCGATACCCTAGTGGCATTAGAGCGCGCTAAGGAACAAGGAGCAACTATTTTCGGTATTGTCAATGTAGTAGGTTCTTCTATCGCACGTATTTCACATGCTGGATGTTATACCCATGCAGGTCCTGAAATTGGTGTGGCAAGTACCAAAGCTTATACAGCACAATTGGCTGTATTGATGATGATAGCGTTGAAAGTAGCTAAAGAAAAAGGCACGATTTCCGAAGAAAGATTTGTGAATCTATGCCATGAACTGAATCAGATCCCAGAGAAAGTACAATGGGTTTTGGATAATGAAGTGGACAACATCAAAGCCATTGCATACAAGTATAAGGATGCACATGATATGTTGTTCCTTGGTCGTGGATATAATTTCCCTACGGCCTTAGAAGGTGCCTTAAAATTAAAGGAAATCTCTTACATCCATGCCGAAGGATATCCAGCAGCTGAGATGAAGCATGGACCGATTGCATTGGTTGATGATCAATTGCCAGTGGTATTCATTGCTAGTAAAGATGCCTACCATGAAAAAATCGTCAGCAATATTCAGGAAATCAAAGCCAGAAAAGGTATGGTTATTTCTGTTGTTTCTGAAGGTGATGAAATTACCCCTAGTATATCGAATGATGTTATGCGTGTGCCTAATGTTGATGAGGTAATCGCACCATTATTGACTGTGGTTCCATTACAATTGCTATCCTACTATATCGGTGTTTACCGTGGTTTGGATGTAGATAAGCCTAGGAATTTGGCAAAATCGGTTACCGTGGAATAGGGGGACTATGGGTTATATTAATAAAGTTCCATTAAGCCGTATTGGATACGACTTTATCCCCAAAGAATTTTTACCGGAAGGTAAGGACGAGTACTACTTGCGTTTTGAGCAACAAAAAAATAAGAAGGATTACCGAAACCTGACGAAGGAGGAAATCAGAATCTTGGAAATGAATGGTAATGAGTCGAGTAATTGGCAAGATGTATTAGTTACCGACAAATTCTTACCCAAGCAGATCAAGCGCAATAAATTCTTTGGCTTAGTGCGTATTGGCGACATGGAAGAAGTTTACCTCGAGTACAGAGATATACGTCTACCAGTAGGTATTTATAATTCACAAATTATTTCCTGCGATTTAGGCGATTGTGTGGCCTTGCATCAAGTCCGCTACATTGCACACTTTATCGTAGGCAATGAGGTTATTTTACTGAATGTGAATGAAATGGAGACCAGTTCCAATGCGAAATTTGGAAATGGAATCCTAAAGGAAGGTGATCAGGACTATAGCCGCATCTATCTGGAATTATGTAATGAAAATGGAGGTAGATCGGTATTGCCATTTGATGGCATGCAGGCTGCTGATGTGTACTTGTGGACAAGAAATAGACAGGATAAGGAGCTTCAACAACGCTTTTGGGATATTACCAATGCCGGGTTCAGTACCACACGCGGATACTATAGTGAAATTGGTGATCGAACGGTCATTAAAAATTCCCAGATATTCAAGAACGTTAAGATTGGTTCAGATGCCTATATCAAAGGGATCAGCAAACTTAAGAATTTAACCATCAATTCTACTTCTGAAGCTTACACCCAAATTGGGGAAGGTTGTGAATTGGTAAACGGAATTATTGGCTATGGCTGTCGAGTATTTTACGGGGTTAAAGCAGTACGTTTTATTTTATCATCCTATTCTCAATTGAAATATGGAGCACGATTAATCAACTCCTTTTTAGGGGATAACTCCACCATTTCCTGCTGTGAAGTCTTGAACTCTTTGATATTCCCAGCCCATGAGCAACATCATAATAACTCATTTTTATGTGCTTCTTTGATCAAAGGGCAAAGCAATATGGCTGCTGGTGCGACTGTTGGGTCTAATCATAACTCACGTGCTGCAGACGGAGAAATTATTGCAGGTCGCGGATTCTGGCCAGGCTTATGTGTCAGCTTGAAACATAACTCTCGTTTTGCATCCTATACCTTGATCGTAAAAGGTGACTTCCTCCATGAGTTGGATGTTAGGATCCCTTTCTCCCTTGTCAGTAACGATGTGGCGAACAATCAGGTAGTCATTGTTCCAGGCTATTGGTTCATGTACAATATGTACGCCTTGATGCGCAATACCAATAAATTCATCAGTCGGGATAAGCGTAGCTTCAAAAACCAATATTTTGAATACGATATCTTAGCTCCTGATACTGTGAATGAGCTTTTTTATTCACTTCAAGAGATTGAAGAGGCAGTTTCCAGAGCATTATCTGGAGGTGATGCCTTAGAATGGCTTAATGGTAAAGGTGCAGCGGATATGGAGATTACGCTTTTGAATACGGAGTTTTCCAAACGAAAAGTCATCTTGACAAAAGCTCGAGAGGCCCACAGTTTGTTCCGTAAATTAATTCGCTATTACGCTGCCTGTCAAGTACTAGAGCATATTCCTGCGGATAAATTGAAAGAAACTATAGATGCATTTGCTTCAAATCAGGTAGGTCGAGAAGAATTTGAAAATATTGGATCCCAATTAGTTCCTAAAACACAAGTGAATCAGTTACTTGATGATATTAAATCCAAAAAACTTTATTCCTGGTCCAGCATACATCAGCGTTATCATGGCATTAGTGCAGGGTATCTGCAAGATAAAACAAACCATGCATTAGCTTCCTTAGTGGAGATTACTGGTGTTTCTGCATCAGCATGGCATAAGGGTTTTTGGATGGATATCTTGAACGAGGCATTGGAAACCAAAGAATGGATCTGTCAAGAGATTTATAAAACCAGAAGCAAGGATTATGAAAATCCTTTCCGAATGATGGTTTATGAAAACCGTGCTGAAATGGATGAAGTAGTAGGTAGGCTAGAGGATAATAGCTTTATCAACTTACAGGCTTCTGAATTGGAGAAATTCAAAAAGGCGGTAGACGAAATCAAAGCCGTTCTATAAGAACTAACAAAGAAAACGGGCTGTCCATAATGTGGGCAGCCCGTTTTTTATTTTCGCTTATTTTAATTCCTTAATCTTTATGCTTCGAAAGGAAACAGCATCGCCGTGATCTTGCAATAGAATATGGCCTTGTTTTGCCTCTCCAAAATTTTTCCAATCCTTATACTTACTTCCTGCCACTAGTTTGCGGAATTCCTCCGATCCCCTTACAAATTCCAACATCTTAAATCCATTCAAGTAATAAGTTACCTTATTATTTGGCTCGACAACAATTCTACCACGATTCCATTGTCCAATTGGTCTGCGCGGTCTAGGATTTCTGTCAGAAGTAATCAAATCATATAGGGAAGCCAACGTTCGGTTTCCATCCTTACCAAGCTTAGCATCCGGGTGCAAAGCATCGTCTAGTATTTGGTATTCCGGTCCAATAGCTGAACCTTTTGTTTTTTCATCTAAGGTGACAAAGTATTTCACACCGGAGTTAGCACCAGGGCTCAATTTAAATTCAAAAGAGAGGTCAAATGCCTTATATTGTTTTTTGGTGACGATATCACCGCCATTGGTCGACTCTCCACCATCGGATTTCTGAACAGAGAACATGCCATTTTGAATACTCCAACCTTTCTCAGGAAACTTCTTGCCACGTGCACTCCGCCAGCCTTTCGTATCTTTTCCATTGAATAAAAGAGAATATCCTGCGGCTTTTTCAGCCTTCGATAGATCGTTCGCATTGGTGTTGACAATGTAGATATCCTTAGGGAAGTCCCTTGGGAATTTGGGATTAGTACTAATCGAAAGGTTCCTAAAAAACACCCTTTTCCCATCTAGACTATCTGGTATACTATGAACTTGTAGTGCAATGAATCCAGTCTTGTCTAAACTGTCAATAACATAGGAAGTAGGGATTCCATTCACCCAAGTTCGGGTTTCATTACCAATAACTTGAATTATGATATCGTTAAATTCTCCGGGTTTATATGCTGTCTTAGCAGCCGGGTTTAAATCTAAGGGGTAAAGCCATTCTCTACGGCCTTCATCATAGATCCCACCAGTCCAAGCTCGTGGGGTAGGATCAATATCCACTTGCCTACCATAGACCCTTCCTTTTCCATTATTTCCTTTCGGATCAATATGGCTGCGAGTTTGTATGCCGGAATTGGTCGTTGTGCCATCTAGCTTAACCTCTAGTTGCAAAATAAAGTCGCCGTATTCCTTTTCGGTAACCAAAAAGGTATTGGCTGTATTCTTGGTCATGACGCCAACAATACTGTTTTCTTCGATATAAAATGGTGCATTCCCGCCTACAGTTTTCCATCCACTTAGGTCTTTTCCGTTAAATGGAAATTCCATAGTAGATGCTGTCTCAGATTGCGCATGACTGCTAAGTGCTATACTGGAAAGTGCCAGAAATAAGGCTGATCGCTTCAGGAAATTACGTCTCTTGGTTATTTTGAACATGATGTTAATGTAACAGGTTTATGGACAAAGTTGTCAATTGCTGCCTTAAATTAGGATTTTTTTTTAATTTTAAGAGATAATCAAATGATTTAACATAAACCTTTACAATCCTTGCCATGAATCATCATTTCTCTCGACGCAGTTTTATCAAGAAATCCGTTCTTGCTGGTGGAGCTATCAGCTTAGCCAATAGCAGCTTTGGAAGCATCTTGATGGCAAAGCCTAATGAGCGAGTGAATTTGGCGGCTGTTGGAATAGGAAATCGGGCTGCAGAGATTCTCTTGGAATTTCATAAAACCGGACTCTGCAATATTGTTGCCCTCTGCGATGTCGATATGGGAGCTAAGCATACGCTAGCTATTTTGGAAAAGTTTCCAGATGTACCGCGTTTTCAAGACTTCCGTGTCATGTTCGACAAAATGGGTAATCAGATTGACGCAGTATCTGTCGGGGTTCCGGATTTTTCGCATTTCCCAATCTGTATGATGGCGATGGATTTAGGTAAACATGTTTATGTAGAAAAACCTATGGCGAGAACATTTCAAGAAATTGAATTGATGATGGCTAAGGCAAAGAAAAATCCTAAACTCGCTACCCAAATGGGAAATCAAGGGCATTCTGAGGCCAACTATTTCCAATTTAAAGTATGGAAGGATGCCGGCATCATTAAGGATGTCACGCAGATAGTTGGTCACATGAATATGCCGAGACGCTGGCATGGTTGGGATATCAACATGAAGAATTTTCCTGTTGCTGAAAATATTCCTAATACCCTCGATTGGGATTTATGGCAAATGCAGACTTTAGGTCATAATTATAATAAAGATTTCATCAATGGGCAATGGCGCTGTTGGTATGATTTCGGAATGGGAGCTTTAGGCGATTGGGGAGCTCATATCCTCGATACGGCGCATGAATTCTTAGAATTGGGATTGCCTACCGAAGTATCCGCAGAGAAATTAATAGGGCATAACTCCTTCTTCTTTCCGATGTCAAGTACCTTGCGTTTTAGCTTCCCGAAACGGAAACGAATGCCTGCTGTAGATATCATGTGGTATGACGGCCTGGATAACCTGCCTCCGATCCCTCCTGGCTACGGCATTTCAGGATTGGATCCGAATATACCGCCACCAAGTACGGGTGCCTTAGAGCCTGCTAAATTGAATCCTGGAAAGATCATTTATGGAAAGGATATGACCTTTAAAGGTGGATCGCATGGAAGCACCCTCAGTATCATTCCAGAAGAGAAAGCAAAGGATATGGCTAATAAATTGCCGGAAATCCCTAAATCCAGCTCCAATCACTTTGCTAACTTCTTAAAAGCTTGTATGGGGCAGGAAAAAACACGTTCTCCATTCCATATTGCTGGACCTTTAAGCCAAGTCTTCTGTCTCGGCGTTATTGCGCAGCGCATGAATACCAAGTTTCAATTTGATCCACAAAGGAAGGAGATTGTCAATGATAAATTTGCCAATGCCCTCTTGATGGGGCCACCACCTAAAAAAGGCTGGGAACAATATTATGTAGTTTAAATAACCCTCAATAAAAAAGAAAAATGATTAAACAATTTGCTTATGGCTTAGCATTTACAGGATTGTTAGGGATGACCCTGACTTCTTGTACCTCAGGCACGCAAGAAAAGAAAGATGAAGTAGAACACAATCCGGCATCCCAAACTATCCCAGAAGAATCGAAGGATCTCTTAGGCCGTTGGGATTTAACGGTTGATAAGGGAGGAGCACAAGTTCCATCTTGGATTGAAATTAAATTATCGGGTTTCTCCACTTTAGTTGGTTACTGGGTAGGGGATAGTGGTAGTAGCCGCCCGATTTCCCATATCAAACTAGTGAATGGAAAATTCTCTTTTGCCATCCCTCCGCAATGGGAAGGTGGAGATGGCGATTTTGTGATCGAAGGTGAATTGGCAGGTGCTGATTTAAAAGGAACGATCACGTCAAACAATGGTGAGAAATACAGCTTCACAGGTGTAAAAGCACCTTTCTTAAACCGTACGACTGCCGTTACTTGGGGAACTCCTGTTGAGTTGTTCAATGGTAAGGATTTAACCAACTGGAAACCATCGAACGATAAAAACAAATGGGTGGTAAAAGATGGTATTCTGACCAATGAAGCTGCCGGTGCAAACTTAGTAACAGAACAAAAATTTGAAGACTTCAAAATTGAAACGGAATTCCGCTATCCAGAAGGAAGTAATTCAGGTTTGTATTTGAGAGGTCGTTATGAGGTTCAAATTGAGGATTCTCCAAAAGACAGACATCCTGGAGCTTTATACTTTGCCGGTGTTTATGGTTTCTTAGCTCCTAACGAGATGGTTGCTTTGGGGCCAAATGAATGGCAAAAAATGGAAATCACTTTGGTGGGTCGTTTGGTAACCATTGTTGCCAATGGCAAAACCGTAATCAGTAACCAGGAAATCCCTGGTATCACTGGTGGTGCCTTGGATAGCAAGGAAGGCGAACCAGGACCTATCTACATTCAAGGAGATCACGGTCCTATTGAATTCCGCAAGATTACAATTACTCCTGCAAAATAATAAGAAAGCCTGCTGACTAATTAAACTCTCAGCAGGCTTTTTATTCTTTCCCGATTTCACTTTCAAAGGTTAAAGTTTGTTCAGAAAATCTAATGATGACCCACATTAGTAGGACAATTGAGAACCCTCGTTTCTCTCTGAAGTGTAAATAGCAAATCTTTTTTCCCGCCAATAGGTCTATTTACTTAATATTATCGACTAAAACTGCCCCTAAGGCTCAGACTCTTCACTTCGTTCTGAGTTGGACGTGGTGGTTATAAATTTAATTGGCGGGCGATGCATGCATCGCCCCTACAAACAATCGTGATTTTATTGTTGCAATCCACCATAACTGTAGGGTCGAAGCATGCTTCGACCGTTATCCTAAATTCAAAAAATTCTATCCCGCCAATAGGTCTAAGATCTGTTGTCTATCGTCTGTTGTCTATATTAAACAGGAGTTTGCTAGGGGTTTGCTAGGGGTTGGATTCGAGAACCCTTCGGATCTCCTTCGGAACTTGTTCGGATCTCCTTCGGATCTCGTTCGGTTCCGACCGAACGAGATCCGAACAAGATCCCTATCAGATCCAAGGAAATTCCCTAAGTGTCTCGAATCCAACCCTAGTTTAAGTGGAGCTTAATACGAGTGAAATACGACTAATAGTGAAGGGTGATTTTTCTCTAAAAATAAAAAAAGCAGCCTTTGAAAAGACTGCTTTACATATTATACCAATTCTCGTTCTTCTTCACATTTTTCTTGAAGATAACGGTTTAGGCTATCATCAAGCTCCTCCATCCATGGGGTGTGATGCGGTTCAGCCGCAGTGCCATCCATCACAGACGTGTAGACCTGGTCACGATAATTCAGGATGTTTGTTTCCTTATCCTTTAACCAGCTTTTGAACATTTGGGCTACATTATCCAAGTCAAATGCTGGATAATCCGTATAACTGATCAAATCTTTGATGTAATCTGTTTGAAAATCCACGTGTTCAGCTCCAGTTTCTGTACTTGCCTCGTAGTCCATCCAATTTTTAATATCGGCATCACGTTCTGCCTTTGCTGGGAATGGAACTCTACCTAGCATATAATCGCGCGCATACCAAGCTTGAGTATCAAACATATTAAACGTGTAATACTGATCTTGCATTCCCAAGAAGATTAATCGTTCATTCTCATTGAAAACTACGCCCTTGTAAAGACCATCAGGATACAGACAGTTTTTGGTTTTTAGACGTAGAGAGTCCGGTAGAAAAGGGAATTTATGTTGGTATCCTGTACATAGGATGACAGCATCATAATCTTCCGTTGTTCCATCTTTGAAGTAAGCTGTATTTCCATCAAAATGAGTAACCAATGGTTTTTCTTTGATGCCTTCTGGCCAAGATGTACCGATAGGGTTGCTGCGGTAAGAAATAGTTACCTCATCGCTTCCATGTTTATAGCATTGTACAGCTATATCCTCAGCGGAATAGGAGCTCCCTATAAGCAAGAGTTTTTGACCGATGAATTGATCCGCACCGCGGAAATCATGCGCGTGCATGACAGCGCCAGGGAAATTGTCAATCCCTTCGAAATAAGGCATGTTTGGTGTCGAGAAATGCCCGGTTCCAACCACTAGGTAGTCAAAGAATTCCTCAAATGTTTCATTTTTCTTCAAGTCATCGAATACAACTCGAAACTGCTTTTTATCTTCTATATAATCTACCCAACGCGCTACGGTACTGAATTTGATGTATTCTCGAGCATTACTCTTATTGATTCTGCCCTGTATGTAATCAAATAAAACCTCACGAGGCGGGTATGAGGAAATGGCTTGACCAAAATGTTCTGTAAACGTATAGTCGGCAAACTCTAAACATTCCTTAGGTCCGTTTGACCAAAGGTATTTGTACATACTGCCATGCAGGGGTTCGCCATATTTCCCTACACCTGTACGCCAGGTATAATTCCACATGCCGCCCCAGTTATCTTGTTTCTCATAACATTTAATTTCTGGGATGGGATTACCTTTTTTCTGTTCCGATTCAAATGCTCTTAACATCGCTAGACCACTTGGGCCAGCTCCAATAATTCCAACTTTAAAATTTGTCATATATTAATTTGTTTTTTATGTTTTAATCGCTCCGTTTTTCAACGAAGTAATGTTTTTCACAAGTCTAAAATTGAACCATAAGGTTCCTAAGAATTCCGATTTCGGAATATAGATGTGCAGAAAAATTAAACAATAGTCAAATGACCTTGTTTAATAGTTACTAACACGAATATTGAAAGATTTAAATAGCTTTCGGCGATGATTATTGTGATGGTAGAATCATCAATATTTGCTAATATAACAAAAATAAAGCGTATTACGAAATAAATAAACCTATTTTGCTGTTTTTGTTACGTTACATTGCTTATTATTTACAAAATGTATTTTATAATCTGTGGAACTTGCAGGGCTGATACAGAAACCTTGAAATCATGGATTATAATAGAAAAATCAGTCTTATTATATGAAACATTTAATAATTGCTACAGCCTTACTTACTAGTATGACCATGATAACACAAGCCCAAATAACCGATCCGAAATTGGAAGTTGTTGCTTCATTTGATAAATCTCAACCCATAGGTGTTTCCGTATCGTCCAGCAATCGAGTTTTTGTCTCCTTTCCGAATAAAGCACCCTATATTATGGGTTTATCGGAGATCGTAAATGGCGAACGAGTGGCATTTCCTAATACGGATTGGCAAGATGCTTCCGGAATGTCAGAGGATCACTTTGTCAACGTTCAGGATATCTACGTAGATACCAAAGATTATTTATGGGTTTTAGATTCTAAACCAGCATCCTCAAGCTCTATTTTTGCAAATGAAGGGGGAAAAGATGAGGAGGGAAGGTTTCGACTTTATGGGTTTAATCTAAAAACGAATAAACTAAATAAGCGATTTGAATTTCCGAGCTTGGATAAGAATAAGTCAGCCTTAAACGATGTTCGGGTTGATACAGAGAAGAATTTAGCCTATTTATCTGATCCTGGTTTAGCGGGTATCGTTGTGCTGAATCTTGAAAATGGTGAAAGCAGAACGGTACTTTCAAATAGTAAATATACGCTGGCTGATACTTCCATGGTTCTTAGTTATGAAGGTCGAGACATGCGCGATAAACAAGGGAAGCCTTTCCGATCCAATGTAAATGGAATTGCTTTGACGAAGGATAACAAATGGTTTTATTTTAAACCCATCAATGCTACTCATCTTTACCGCATTGAAACCAAATATCTGGCTGATGAAAAGCTAAAGGATACTGATTTGGAGGGTTTTGTTGAGGATATGGGCGAGGTTGGAATAACCCATGGATTGGTAGCCGATGTTAAAGGAAATATCTATTTGACGACTTCCTTGGATTACACGGTTAAAAGGTTAACGCCTGAAGGGAAACTTGAGGTTGTCACACAGGATAGCCGGGTTTTATGGCCAGATTCAATGGGAGTAGGGTCTGATGGGTATTTGTATTTTTCCTGTGCGCAGATGCAATTATTGCCTAATTGGAACAATGGTCAGGATCTAGTGAAATATCCTTACCAGGTGTATCGCGTCAAGGTATTATAAGGATATTATAAGCCTATAACAACAATTACAATGTCTTCGTTTTGATAGGATGGGTGATAATGGCTGATTGCTCCTGAGCTTTTATAATGTTGTAATTCTTCGTATACCGCATTGCGAAGAATTCCTCTGCCTTTTCCATGGATAAATTTTATTTCCGGATAAGACCAATAAATGGCAGCGTCCAATTGCTCCCTTAGATAATCCAGACTCTCTGCTAATAATTCATTGAGTTCATAATTATCGAGGTCAGCCAAAAAAGCTTCAGCATGGAGGTCGACAGTTTTAGGAGGTCTGGATAAGGATCTTGCCATATGGCAAAAATACAGCTTCTTTTATAAAAGCGGACGAAATTTATCGTTTCGGATGTTGGCGAGTTTAATTTGGAAGAGTTCCGCCATTTTATCGGCTCTAAATCTTGCTTGCTCAGCAATAGGTCCAGCAAAAAGGCGATCGAGATTTTGATAAAATAAGGCTAACCAACGGTCAAAATGGTCTTTTTGAATGGGAAGTTGGGCATGTGGAGGAAAGGGTCTTCCCTGATAAGTGGTTTTGTCAAACAGGATGCTTTCCCAAAACTGATACATCTTAGCTAAGTGTATTGGCCAACGATCTTGAATAACCTCATTGAATATAGGGCCAATGAGATCATCTTGTTGAACGGAATGATAGAATTCATCCACCAACAATTTGACATCCGCTGGACCGCTTAAATCGTTTAATGCCATTGGATTTTTCATGAATAGTTTTGTTTGGGTATTATTCGTTTAAGAGACCTGGGACTAAAGCCTTTGCTTCTTCAATCTTCTCTTGCTCCAATAGGGTAATATAAGGCTGTAGGCGCTTATAACTGTTGGAGTTTGGGGCAAAGTCCTTCAGGTAATTATAAGCGTCTTGGAAGTAGGCAGCAATCTGTTCTGATTCAATTGCAGGGGTGTTGTCCATGCCGATGGTCAGTGCTGTAAAATAACGCTTATATTGTTCCTTGGCTTTTCTACCTACGACGGTATTTTTCGTGGCATTGGCAAAATCTTCCCACCAGATGACACGCTGCACCAAAGATTGATAGGGGATTGCAATAGCAGCATCTTCTGCATATCCTTCCATATTTTCACGACCTAACTGCTGAAGATAGATTTCGAAATTATCGGAAATATAAGGGTAGAATTGTTCTTGCAGGTAAAAAGGATTGGTTTGCAAAGTAAACATACCTTCAGTCTGACGAACTCGGAATCCATTGCTGTTAATGGTCTTATACAGGGATTCGAATTCATCAGGCACGGCTTTAGTTCCACCATGGAATTCAATGTCCACTAATGATTCGTAATTCTTTTTATCATCGAATACATTGGCAGTAGCATACATGGCAACTTTGCCCAGGTAATCAACGATCAAGGCTACACCCTCATCATTGGCAAGGCTATCTTTCTTGTCGAATAACTCTTTGAATTTAGCAGTAGCTTTGGATACCGAGTTGATATCGCTGGAGTCTAATGCCAAGATGTAATCCTCTAATTTTTCAGCATTGCTAAGCACATGCTCTTTTCCGTTCTCAACGATTGTATCGCCTGTATTTTTGTTTTTATCCTTTTCACTATTGATACAACTTGTTAGAAAAAATATAAGAATGATATAGCCCGTACTGAATTTCATGTCCTTCTTTCTTTAAAAAATCAAACTTCGGTTAATTATTGTCAGCATCCAAATTTTTTGACGTATTTAGCCCTGTAGAGGTTTAACAAATAATAGGGTTAATTGTGTTTTAGAGGTGAAAATTTAAAAATTGGCCTTTGATTTTGGGTTTAAGTGAATGTAAAGATAAATTATTGTCCAAATAATCAAGATGTTAATTTAATGTTTGTGTTGTAGTATTGGAGTAGCGGTTAAAAGGTTGTATATTTGTACCACTTTAAAGGTGATACCTAATCGGGGTGTAGCGTAGCCCGGTATCGCGCCACATTTGGGATGTGGAGGTCGTAGGTTCGAATCCTGCCACCCCGACTAAAAATCGAAGCCTTCCGCGTAGCGGGAGGCTTTTTTCATTCAGCGGCAGACCCAAATTTATTTGTGCTCAAGCCCCTGAATGAAAAAAGATCACCTTCGGTGAAGCTTCGATTTTTTATGGCCACCCCCACACAGGATGGCTCAGGGTATGGGTATGGGGCTAGCGGGGCTGAGCCAATCCTGCCGGCAATCCTTTTTTAGTATTTAGTAGGGAGTATACCAATTCTATCAGTTATAGCCAATCCTATTAATAATTTTTAATTACTTACCAATTGGTAATTGAGAAATCGCGGTTGTTCAAGTACTTTGTTTTGTGTTAAAATATCGAAAACTATGAACAATAAAGAAGTATTACTAACTGGAGTCAGTGGATTTTTAGGTTCTCATACAGCAATTGAATTATTGAACAGAGGGTATAAAGTTACAGGCACTCTCAGGGATTTAAAAAGGGCAGATTCATTGCGATCTATAATCTCAAAACATACGGATAATATCCATAACCTTAGTTTTTTTCAGGCAGAGCTATTAGATAAAGAAGTTTGGAAAGAAGCTTCTATGAATAAAGATTATGTCATTCATGCTGCGTCTCCTTTCCCTAGGGAATTACCTAAGGATGAGAATGATTTAATTATCCCTGCCAAGGAAGGTACTTTGAACGTATTGACTGCTGCTAAGGCAAATAATGTCAAACGGGTAATTCTAGTTTCATCCATATCAACAGTAGTATATGGTAAGACGAAAGCTGAGATGGATCAAGTTTTTACAGAAGAAAATTGGACTGATATAACAAACAAAACTGATACAAAACCCTACATAAGGAGTAAAACTATCGCTGAAATGGCAGCTTGGGATTTTATGGAAAGAGAAGGGGTAGGTATGGAAATGGTGAGCATACTTCCTGGCGCAATGCTTGGTCCAGTGTTAGAAGAAGATTTTGGCACTTCAGCAAATATTGTGATTAAAATTTTGGATGGTAAGATGCCGGCAATGCCTAAAATTGCTTTTGAAATTGTAGATGTACGTTCTGTTGCTCAATTGCTGGTCGATGTGATAGAAAAGAAACATGCAGCTGGCAACAGATTCATGGCTTCATCGGGTCATATGACTATGAAACAATTAGCGAATGTTCTTAAGTTAAATTATCCGGATAAAAAAATCAAGAATTACGAAATGCCTAACTTTTTGTCAAGATTTATTGCATTTTTTGAACCATCCTTGAAACCGATTTTATTAGATTTGGGAATTACCAGAAAAATAGATGCCAGTAAAGCAAAGCGAGTGTTAGGTTGGAAACCAATCACCAAGGAGGATGCGATATTGGATTGTGCAAAAAGTATTTTGAATATTGGTATTATCAAATAAATGGAAAAGTTAAAATCTATATTAAGATTTGGGGCTATCTTATCAGACTCAGATATTGAGGAAATAGCCTCAAATTTTAAATTGAAGAATCTAAATGCCACTGAACATTTTTTAGAAGTTGGACAGATTGCACATGAAATCGGTTTTATAAACTCAGGAATTGTCAGGATCTATAAACCTGATGTTAATGGCAATGAGATCACAAAATACTTTTTTAAGGAAAATCAATTTTTTGTGGATCTGGAGAGCTATTATTCAGGGACAGCAGCTAGTGAAGCATTTCAGGCTGTTGTAGGTACAGATATCTATACAATTCATAAGTTAAAAGTCAATAAGCTCTGTGAAAATATTCCTAATTTCTTCATTTTTTTAAAGACGATTACGGAGGCTACCCTTTTAAATAAAATTAAAGACAATGATTTTCTAAACTTTGGAAGTTCTAAAATAAAGTACCTAGAGTTTTTAAAGCGGTACCCAAAGTTGGCTTTGCAGGTACCTCAGCAATATATAGCCTCCTATTTATCAATTACTCCTCAATCCTTAAGTCGTATCCGCAGAGAATTAACAAAATAATACTCCTAATCTTTTTTTGAAAAAAATGATTTTGTCTAACAGCCAATTGGTCTAAAACAAGAAGGGGAGAAGGAGAGAATTAAAATAAGAATTTTGATTAGTATGTAGTATTTATATCCAAAAACATCGGCCAATGAGAACAATTAATTGGAAAGGAATAATTTACAAATCAATTGAGAATTGCAAAGTCAAAAAAGAGGATGATTATCTACTTGTTAATTCAAAAATTGTTGGAACGTTTGAAACTAAAAGCTATTCAATCGATTATTCATTAAAAATCAATTTAAATTGGGAGATTCAAAGTTTTGAGATTTATGCTCAAGTTGACACTTTGAAAAGTGTAATCCAAGGCAACAAAATCGATGGAAGTTGGGAGATCAATAGGGGAATTAGAAATGAGTTTTCGAATATCGATTTTATCGATATATCATTAAGTCCATTCACAAATACCCTTCCAATTAATAATTTAAATATTGGAATTGGAGATGAAACAACAATAAAAGTAATTTATCTTAATATACTTGAAAATAAAATTGAAGTCCTTCAACAAAAATACATTAGAATAGCTGAGTGTAAATATAAATTTGAAAACATACCTAATGATTTTGAAGCAGAAATAGAAGTGGATGAATATGGTTTTGTGATATTTTATCCTAAGTTGTTTAAGCAATTCTAAATAAAAATAATTGTGAAAAATTAAAATGATGAATGAGGATTTAAAGTCTATTTATTCAGCTATTTAAGCTAGTTTTATATTATCAAAATCTTAATATTTTATAGGTCCAGAATTAAATAAAAAACTTCACACCAAATCATGAATAAATCCACCTACATTCTTCTATTAATTCTTTTCCTAACAAGCATTTCCAAGGCTCAAAGTCTTCCTCAAATAGGAGAGACGTGGAAAGGTAAGATTGATACCTTCAATAGAATACTAATTTCACCTAGTCAATTTGTAAAGAGTGCAGACCTTACTGTCGATAAAATCCAGTATAAAATTGGGGTCGATAAAGCCAAAAAAGTTGTTTTGATTTCAACAATAGATAAGAATTTCAGAATTGCTGATCAAACTTGTATAGGAATGAACTTTTCGGATGTAGCAGAAGACAAGGAAATAGTTTTAGAGAAAGGATGGGCTACTTTTGTAAGTATCGGAGAAGGTTGGTATGCAGCAGCGGACCCTAAAGATTATGATAAAGATTCTAAAGTCTTATTTGTCTTTAAGAGGAGTTAAGGGACAATTGAGGTGGTGAATTTCTAAGTTCTTAGTTGATTAATATTTATTATTCGCCAATAATTACTGCCTGATTTCTTCCTATCTAACGATTTCCGCTGGGTATTTAATTGTGCATTGGTAGCTTCTACCAAATTCACCCCCCTTTGTTTCTTAGGAAATACTTGATTCCAAAAATAATAATCGTTCATTATTTCCCAAATCCAATGATTGATGATTTAATTGAAACCCGCGAGGAAAATTTCCTTCTTCTTCCTACTGGAGATTAAGAGACCTAGAAAACAAAATAAAATGAGCTTTTTTATTATTAATCTTTATTTAACTACACCTTGTCGGGTGGTTCAAAGATTAACAAGAATAACTTTCTGTTGAAAATGATTTGTTAATAAATGGTTAATGTGATTTGTTGTTTCAGTAGATTTTTATTGCTTAATATTGTTATGTAAAAATTCAAAACTATGAAAAGAAAAACAACAATAATAGTTTTTGAAAAGCTTGATAGAGAATTCAATGGTATTTATTAAAATGAATTAATTTATGAAAATAATATTTAACATGAACAAAGTTGTGTGTGTTTTTATTTTAACAAATTTATTCTTGTCATTGTCTTTAGCACAAGAAGTTAAAAACACTAAATACCTTTATAAAGTTACCAAAGATAGTATTGGTGGCTTGGAAATATATGCATACAAAAATTCAAAGGATGAAATAATTGTTCCATTTGGAAAATATCCTCATGTGTTTACTGATACTATTAAAACAATAGGTTTTGTAATCAAATTTAAGAAAGGGATTTGGGCGATAAATCTTGAAGGAAAAGAGTTGTACGAGGTTGTACCTTTTGATAATGGGCCTGACTATTTAAGTGAAGGATTATTTCGTATATTAAGTAAAGATCATAATATAGGATTTGCAAATGAACATGGCAAGATTGTAATTAAACCTAAATACCCATTTGTAGATCCTTTTTACAATGGAGTAGCAAGGTTTTGTTTAGAATGTCCAAAAGGGATGTTTTTTCAATCTAAAGACTCTACTAACAAAATACCTAAATACAAAGGAAGATTTGGAATGATTGATTTAAGTGGGAAAGTTATAATTCCAGCAATATATGAAACTATATATGTAGTTGATAATATGATAAGAGCTACAAAAGGGACAAAAGAGTATTTTTTTGATTTTACCGGAAAAGAAATACTACAGTAACTGTAAATAATGTTTATTATTTTTTTAAAAAAAACTAATTCGAATTTTCTAGATTCTAAATTGATTAATCTCTATTTGATCTCCATTATTTTCCAATAATTACTTCCTGACTTCTTTTCATCTAAAGATATCAGCTGGGTACTTAATTGTGCTTTAGTACCATCTCCCAAATTAAAGACCCGTTGGATTAATGGATCTTCCATACTACCAAAAGGATAAAGCTTTGATTTACTAAATTCATCAGCAACAAATGTAGGGTTGATTCCTTTGGTATAATCACCTTGATCTTGGGCATTGTAGAGTTTGTAAACCAGAGGCTGCAATAACCAGCTATATTGACCTTCATTTAATATTTCCTTTGGGCTGCGAAATACAATACTAGACATATCCTTGCCCATACTGGGTTCTCCAACACTGATTATTTCAGTATATGGTTTTAGATTATTTATGATTAGTTCAGCTGCTGAGGCAGTCTGTGAACCACATAATATGAATAATTTGGAAAAGCCTATTCCCTTATTCTGAAGTTGATCGGACTTAAAAGTGTACCCATCAGGTTGTTGAGCTAGGATATCATCAAAGGTTTTCTCTGTTTGTCCTATTTTTTGATTTCCCTTGAGTTTTATAAAAATAGCCTTGCTATCCAGTTTGGCTATTAATAAACTTAGGAATGAAGCGAATGATACCTGACCTCCCGGATTATATCTTAAATCTAATATTAATTCGTTTACTCCTTGAACTTTGAAATTCTCAACCACTTTGATAAGGTCATAACTGCCGGAGAAGTTAAAATGACTGAGGTATAGATATCCATATTTTCGGTTGTTTTTCTGTAGTACGCTTGAGTGATAAATGACAGGTTGTGCTACTGATGCTGACGGTATTTGGAATATTTTACCATCACTTCTTAAGACTTGCAGGCTAGGTGATTTGAAATATCCTTTGAAATTTGGGTCTTTATGTTGAATGATGTTTTTTTGATTAATGGTGAGGAGTAGATCACCACGTTTTAAGCCAAGCTGATCTGCTGAAGAACCTGGAACAACAAGATTTACCACGTTTTTATCTTCATGATTGGAAGAATAGTTTATGAAATCAAATCCAAAGGTATTCTCCATACTGTAACCATAGGTACTTTCATTTTGATTTTGAATTATGGTCGAATAGTAATCTTGTTTGGATAATAAGGAATAAAAATAAGCTTGCGGATCTTGTTCACTCTTTTGCTTTTTCGGAAGTTCTTGATTCCAAAAGTAATTACTGTTCATTGTTTCCCAAATCCATTGATTGATGACCTCATTAGATCCAGCTGGGAATATTTCTTTTTCTTTCTTACAGGAAAATAAGAAACCTAGAAAACAAAATATGATGTATAATCTTTTCATTCATTGAAAGAATTCTACGAAATTAAATAGAATTGTCATTTCTTAATATTAATCTTTTGTAAACAACTCCTTAAGTGTAGCAGTAAAAGTTAATAATAATAACTTATCTCTATAAAACGAATTATTAACATTAGGTTAATATGTACAATTTATCTTTGGGAATATCCGAGATTCAATACAATATGAAGCATAGCTTACAATTGCTTATAGAAGAAGATAGTCAAGCAGCCTATTCTAAAATTTTCAATACCTATTGGGATTCCTTATGTCAGCATACCTATAAAAGGGTAAGGGATATGGATGCTGTTGAAGATATATTACAAGAACTTTTTGTGCAGTTATGGGAGCGACGTAAAAGTCTTGATAAGGATATGGACCTTCAAAAATATCTTTTTGGAGCTGCTCGTTATAAAGTATTTGATTATTTCCATCGTTCTCAGAAACATGCTGTCCTATTCGAATCGCTATCGGAGAATCTCCACCAATTTGTTCAGGATAATCCAGATAATTTAGAAACCTATTTAGCTTTAGAACGTATTGTAGACGAAGAGTTGGCCAAAATGAGCGCCAATATGCGTGAGGTAGTTTTATTACGTTGGCAAGCCTATCCCATATCAAAAATAGCAGACAAACTGAACCTATCAGAACAAACAGTTAAGAATAATATTCACGAAGCGAACAAACGAATCCGTAAAAAAGTATTGGAAGCTGGCGATAATCTAGACGTAGCTTTTATGCTAGTTTTTATTTCTTATTTATCAGAAAAGGTCTAAAAAGCAAACAGACTAAACTTTTCACAATTTCTTCATAAAACATTAACAATTTATTGAAGTACTTTTTGACTTTTCCCCAGACTTAAAGGTAAAGAGGGATACAATTAATGAAGTCAAAAATATTACAATTGTTATTGAAGCGATACTTGGATAAAGAAGCCAGTAAACCAGAACAAAATTTATTGGAGTCTTGGTATCAATCCTTTGATAAACAATCTGCTCCTATATTGGACTCAAATCAAAAGGAAAATAATTTACAGTCAATCAGGACTAAAATTGGATTTTATGATGCAAGTTCAAATCATCCTATTATTCGAAGAATTAATCCCCTCTGGTATAAACTTGTTGCAGGCATAGTATTGGTTTTGGGGCTTTTTATAGGATACAAAATATGGAATGTAAAACAGGTTGATGAAAGCACTTTAGAAACTGCGGATATCCGGTATTTTGAATCAAAGGTTGGTGAGCGCATTCGGATAGATCTTCCAGATCAAACGCATTTAACTTTAAATCCATCTAGTAAAATTCAGGTTGATTTTGCAAGCTATAATAAAGCTTCTCGCGAGGTAAAGCTCATCCGTGGCGATGTTTTCTTTGATGTGGCGCCAGATAGCACCAAACCATTCATTGTTTATGCAGAGGAATTAAAAACCCAAGTAAAGGGCACTTCATTTCTGATTAGTTCCTATCCTGAATTGTCGAAACAAGTTGTATCGGTTTATACCGGCCGAGTAATGGTAAGTAATGAAGTCGGACCATTAGCAGAGTTGACCAAAGGATTACAATTGTCCTTGAATAAGGAAACAAATAAGGTTGAAACAAGAAACTTCGATATTCAGAATCAAGTAGAAAGAGATTATGGAAAGATCCTATTAAAACAGGTTTCTTTTAATGAACTGGCTGTTCAATTTGAAAACTATTATGGTTTGCGATTGCAGACAAAGAATCAGCATATTCTACAACAACACTATACTATTCCTATCAATAAGCAGGTGAAACCAGAAACCTTAATTAAGGTTATCGCCGAATTGCATCACAATCAATTTAGAAAGGAGGGTAATATGGTAATTTTCTACTAGGGCATAGAAAAAGGCCAATGACTGCCATCATTGACCTCAAAGACAAAAGCCAAGCTTTTATCATTAGCATTAAAAAAACCAACGTGATTTTATTTAAAACCAAGACAAATTTATGGATTTCCATTTACATTATTTGAAATTGTTCATGAGAACTATTTTTATTCTTATTACGATTATTACAACACTTTGTGGGACCCTTTTGGCTAACCCAATTTATTCGCAGTGGCTTAATAGAAAAGTAACCGTCACGAATAAACTAAGTACTATTCCGGCATTAATACAAGCATTGGAAGAACAACATGTGCCCTTTGTATATGATTCCAACCATATTCACATCAATAAAGCGAAAGGAAGGTATAAAACATTCGTTAATCAACCATTAAAAGATGTTTTAACCTATACTTTGAATGGTAGTAATATCAGTTTCCGAGAGGTAGGAGGATACATTTTATTAGAAAACAAACCTGTACAGCGCTTTGGGAGATTAGCAGGAAAGATTATTGATGAACGTGGTAATCCTTTAGCAAAGGCAACTATTCGCATAATGGGTTCTAACCAAGTTATTGAATCCTCGGTAGATGGCGCATATGCCTTGAATCTGCCAGAAGGTAGCTATACCATTCAAGTGAGTTATGTTTCTTACCAATCGCAGCGCATTTCCGATGTTCAAATTCAGGCAGGAGATCTTACAAGTTTAAATGTGGCAATGAAGCCAATGAGCGCACAGATTGAAGAAGTCACCATAACTACCACCTATAAGAAAGCCTCAGTAGCAGGTCTTTATGCAGCACAGAAAAATGCGGCAACTGTTTCCGATGGTATTTCTGCTGAGCAGATTGCTCGGACGCCGGATAATGATATGGGGCAAGTATTGAAAAGGGTAACAGGACTTACTACTGTAGACAATCGCTCCGTGGTTGTTCGTGGTATGTCCGATCGTTATAATCAAGCACAATTGGACGGTGTTGCGCTGCCTAGTACTTCCCAAAGCCGTCGTGACTTTGCATTTGATATTATTCCTACAGAGATGGTCAGCTCCGTGGTCGTGAATAAAACCGCTACTCCGGATATGTCAGCTGAATTCTCCGGTGGTCAAGTAACCATCAATACCTTGGATATTCCCGAAAAGAACTTCACGAATTTTCAGTTTGGTACAGGTGGCAATAGCCAAACTCTAGGTAAGGATTTTAATCGTTTAGGTCAAAGAGGTACAGCTGAATACTTTGGTTTTGAAAACAAGAAAAGTAGACAACCTGAAGGAATTCAAACATGGCAAATGAGCTCAGATGCAATCTCAAGAGATGTGATTCCGCTAGGAGATAAGACTAACCCAGACTTTATCAACCAACCACTACGTGTGGTAAGGGATGGATATACCTATAAAGACTTAGATGCCATAGAACAGAGTAAAAAAATGAATGTTGATGGTTTAAGGTTTTATAAATACAAAGGACAACCAAATCAAAACGTACGATTATCTCTAGGTCGAGTTTATGATCTGAACAACGATATGCGCTTTGGTTTTTCGGCTAGTGGAAACTTTAGAAACGAACAAAACATCGTTCAATTCAATAATGTCAGAGGACAACTTCATGGCATAAATTATATGGACAGTGTGGGTTTTGGCAAAAATGGAGCAGGTACGTCATACCGTTTTAATAGTAGCATGGGAGCAGTTGCAAATTTAGGTCTTCAAGGAGCAGGTTTTAAAGTCACATTGAAGAATATGTATGCTAGGACATATGCTGACAATTTTAATGAGGCTATTCGTTTATTTTATAACGATGTTGGACCAGGTGAAAGACTTAAGGAGCAGTATCAACTTCCAGAATCTATGGCTCTTCAACAACATCAGATTAATGGGGAATACCAAATGCCGTGGGGAATAAAAGGTGAAGCTATGTTTACCTTGAATAATATTAAGCAACGTATTTTAGATGAACGTAGATTCCGATACAAAGAAACTACAGAAATAAATGGGGTACTTTATTTACAGACTCCAAACATTTTAATACCCGCTTCAAGTGCAAATGCAGCTGAATCTATGGATTCAAGAATGTGGACTAATGTGAATGAACAAGATTACCATTGGGCTGCAAGTTTCTCGAAATCTTTTCAGTCAGGAGACTTTTTAACCACGCTTATCAAGGTAGGATATCAAGGCGTTCATAAAAATAGGGATTTATCCTTATTGCGGATGGTGCCTGCAACGTCTTCTTATGACCAAACTAATCCATCTGCTAAAATTCCAAATCCTAAAATTATGATGAATTATGATGAGATTCTTTCAGGAGAAAATATCGGGTTTGGTGCAAACAAGGCGTTTTACCTTGCTGAAAATACTGGCGGTAGAATTGCTGACGGTAAAATGAATAATCATTCAGCCTATGTGATGTTAGATCAAAAATTATGGGATAAATTACGTTTGGTGTATGGTGCTAGACTTGAATATTTTGACTTAAATAATAGACAAGCAGAATTAGTGGAAAAACAATGGGGTAATGAGGCTTTGATTGATCCATTTAAAACATATATGTTAACCATAGGTGATAAACAAACTCGTATTCTACCCTCCATAAATGCTACTTATTCCATTACAAATAACTTGAATTTTAGGGCCTCATTTTCCCAAACAGCAATACGCCCGGATTTTAGAGAATCAGGTTTGTTTGCATTTTACTCCTACGAACTTAATGGATATATCTCTGGAGATCAAGTAGAGACTACCATTGTTGATAATACAGATTTGAGATTTGAATGGTATCCAAGTCCTGGCGAAATAATTTCCCTAACAGGATACTATAAATACTTAGACCGCCCAATTGAATTGATTCAATACCAAGAATATCAGAGCAATTATAAATATACCAATATGGAATCTGCTACGAATTTGGGATTAGAGTTGGAGGTGCGTAAGAATTTTAGTTTTCTTTCGGATAAACCATGGTTAAACAACTTATTCATTTATGCAAACGGAACATTGTTGAAATCTAAAGTTCAGGTCATGTCAGGATATGATTGGTTAACTGTAGATGGAAAGACTAAAGCTGAACGTATTCAATTACGCTTAGAAAGCCAAGATCGTCCCTTACTAGGTCAATCACCATGGTTGCTAAACTTAGGATTGGGATATTGGGGTGAAAGTTTTGGTTTTAATGCAACCTATAACCATAGGGGCTATCGCACTAACTTAACTGCTTTATGGATAGGTGCTGTTGAATACGAATTGGCACCGAGATTACTAGATTTCCAATTGTATGGAAGATTTTTAAACAAAAAATTAGAAGCAAAATTAAACCTGGCAAATATTCTGAATGATTGGACACAATATTATCGAAATGATCAGTTGTATAATAAAGGCCGAACTGGCGAGGTGGATAGAAACATAGGAGATAATAGGTACAAAAAAGAAGACGGAGATGTTATCCTATACCGCAAATTGGATGGTAGAAGATATGGTTTGTCCTTGACATATAGCTTTTAGTAAAAAAAAAAGAATTATTGAATAATAATAATTGCAATTCATCTTTTAGGCTACCATAAAATTATCTCAAAGACATTCCACGTAGCACATAATGAAATGCCCGGGAAGAAAAAAACTAAGAAGAGAAAGAGGTATAAAAAAGAAGATTGCAAAAAACTACGCTGTTAACGAGACGTCGCTACGTGTACAGCATAGTTCGAGATAAATTGCGACAAAACTAATTAAAATTTCATTTTTATGAAAAAATTATTTTTTGCTTCGGCACTTGCAGTAGCTTTCTTAGCATCATGTAACAAGGACAATGTAATGGGACCAAATTCTGATATGAATGCAGGGTTACCATCAAAACCTCATGCGAGTATTCCAGTTGATGCCCAGGGGATTATTTTAAAAACTTTCTTGTCTAAAGACACAGTTTGGAAAATTGATGGTGTTTCATTTGTTCAACCTGGTCAAACATTAACTATCCAAGAAGGTACACACCTTATTGCTGGTGTAACTAAACCTTATCCCGATGAAATCACCCATCTTACTCATGACATTAAAGGTGTATTGGTTGTACCTAAAACTGCTAAAATAATGGCAGTTGGTACTGCAGCTGAACCTATCGTCTTTACTTCTGACAAGGCTGCTGGTCAACGTAATCCTGGTGATTTTGGAGGTATAGTAATTTTAGGTAATTCTACTACAAATCAAGAACCAACAGTTCGTATTGAAGGTATTCCAAAACCTGTCGATGTTGATGTAACTTACGGTGGTTCCATTCCTGGTGATAATTCAGGAACATTAAAATATGTTCGTATCGAATTTGCTGGATATAATTTGACAGAAGACAATGAAATTAACGGCTTAACTTTAGGTGGTGTTGGTTCAGGTACTACCTTAGAGAACATTCAAGTTTCTTGGGGTAAAGATGATGCTTTTGAGTTTTTTGGTGGTACAGTTAATGCAAAATATTTAATTGCATTATCTACTGATGACGATGATTTCGATTTCGATCATGGTTATACTGGAACCATTCAGTATGCATTATCCTTAAAAGACCCTAATTCTACGAACTCTGTGTCAAAAGGAGTTTCTGATTCAAATGGTTTAGAGTCAGATAATAACGGTACAAGTGCCGAAATTGAACCTTACACAAGACCAAATCTTAGCAACTTTACCTTTATTGGACAAACGGATGCTACTGCAGGAAATAAGTTGAAATATGGAAATCTTTGGAGAAGAAAATCTTCTTTAAATATTACCAATTCCATTATTGCAGGTTACAAAACAGGTGCTGCGTTTGAAAATATCGGGCCAAATGCTAACTTCTCTGATAATGTGGTACATGCTTATTCTGCAGCATATATCAATACAGTACCTGGAACTGGAAATCAGGAAAGTACTGGAAATACTGCAAGTGCTGTAGCTTATTTGCAATTATATGGAGATTTGGATAGTAAAATATTTTATTCAACAACAAATGCCGCGACTTTTAATCCAGATAATTTAGTACCAATTGCTGGCCCGGCTTATGGCGATGGTTCGACAACATTTGCTGGAGCATTTAATCCATCAGAAGGAGCAACTTGGGCATCAGGTTGGACTCAATGGAATCCAAAAAATTATTAATAAATAACTTTGAAAGTGTGTTGTTATACAACACACTTTTCAATAAAATTGGCAAATTATGAAGAAACTAATACAAGGAATCTTTATTTTCTCCGCACTTTCAATATGTTTTCTTAGTTGCAAGAAGGGTGAATATATAAATAATTCTATTCGTTTTACAACTATTTCCTTTGAACAGATTCAAAGTGTTCAAATTCCATATTTGGAAGTAAACAATGTGAGATATTACCAAAAAAATGGTTATCTAATGCCCTATATAGATGCTGACTCCATTGAAATATCGGGTGAATATGATAATGGAAGAAAGCATTTTAAACAAAAAATAGTAAATAAATATGGTTCTAATAGACTTTATGTTTATTATAAAAATATGGTTGATTCTACACTTCAGATTGGAGGGCCTCATCCTTTGGGAGACGTTGAACCACCAGAAGGAATGATTGGATTAAAATTTTTTGGAGCAAATAAACAAATTTCTCCAGACGGGAAGCCAATTCATCTCGTAATATATGACGTTGAAGGTGAAATACAGAACGAAATTGAACCTAAATATACTGTTATTGATACAATTCGAAATATCACCAATGATATCCCATTAAATTTTGTGAATGTTAAATTACCTAAGAAGAATTGGAGATTTAAAGTTTTAAATGAAGATAAAACTGAAGCAAAAATTAATGGTCGAATTTTATTTGATTTTCAGACTTCAGCATATAAAAAAGTAAGAATTTTTAAACTTTCAGATGGATTTCGGTTACCACCGCCTTTTGCAAATCGAGATCTTAATTCGCGTTTTCAATATAAAACAAATGCTTATGCTATTTCTTTAATCCAACCATATTTAGATAGGTAAGGGTATTATTATTTATACTTGAATAGCAGAAATTTGGATATTCATGGAATACTTAATTTTTATAATGAAAACTGATTTTAATGTATCTTTTATATAGGGAAACGGAGTGTTGATGTTTTACCAAAATTGCCTTTATCTGTCTATAATAATCAATAATTTTAATACAAATGCGTGGTATAAATGCGATCAAACATGCTGAACTCATCCATTTTATAATGGAGTTGGAGGAGCTATATAGTGGAGAGGAATTGGATGATAATTTGGAGAACTTACAAGTTCACAAAGAGCAGTTGGATGCGCTCCATCAAGAATATTTAAAAACGCTAAGTTCACTTCAGCAGTTGGTTATAGAGTACCGTATGTTATTACACCATACCAAACAGATTTGTATCAATAAACCTGTAAGAAAAATCTTCTTGAAAAATAAAATCAAAACGAAAAGGGAAATTGTAAAACGCATAAATAATTTGGCTGGATAAAATCTGAAAATCCAGATATCTTAAATTATTATTCAAAAAATCTCCCAGATACGTTCAAGTATCTGGGAGATTTTTTTCTATAATAGCCTAATTTAACTAGACCAATCTATTCTTACCTTCCTAACAAGGAAACCACCAATGCATGGAATACAAATATCCGTCCTTCATAAATATCTTGATATGACCATCAGATACATTGTTTTCATCCTCTCTTAATTGAATCACCTGTAAAATTCCTTCATTATAAACTTTCAAATCATACATTAATTTTACGGCATTAGGGAAGAGCTTTTTTAAATCTTCTAGACTTGTTTTTCCATTTAATTTTTTGCCCTTGTATAGCAAGAAATTGTCTTTACTAAATCGGAATTCATCTACAGCAACTTTCTCTTTACTCTTTTCAAATGTAGATCCATCCTTATACAAGTAACTATCACCAGCATCCTTACTTCCATCCTCATTTTCGAAAATATAACTACATGGTTGTATATCAGTTAATAAATTGACACTATCAGCTTCGCCAAATACTTTTTTGAACTCTGAATACGTAAAATAACGTTTCACCTTTCCATTGAATAGCATCTGGTCTACATCGAATACTTCGGCCACTATCTTCTCTTGAGCAGATACATAATTAGGACTGAGTATACAATTGATGACTAGGGTAAGTATTAAGAGGAATCGTTTCATATCGTTAGTGCATTTAAATTGAAATGTTAGAGTTAGTACTAAAAACCTTAAATAAAAATAAGCATCTTTTAAATAAACTGGGAGTTAATTTATTTCTTTAACAACCCTCCATAAAAAACACCCAACAAAAAAAGCTTGTATAACCACTATACAAGCTTTTTCAAGATCTGCGACAATCCCTATTTCTTTTTCAGTAAGATGGTAAAGTGCCTTAAGATTTCTGATTCCCAGACAATCTCAAGGCCTGATTTTATTTCATCTCTTCGATCAAAGATATTTTTTAAAGCTACGGCTACATAATCTAGGTGCTTATAAGAATAAGTTCTTCGAGGAATAGCCAATCGCAATAGTTCTAGTTTTGGGAAGCGATCTTGTCTGGTTTCAGGATCTCTATCGGCCAAAAGGGTACCAATCTCCACTCCTCGAACACCTGCTTCTTTATACAACTCTATAGCTAGGGTTTGAGCAGGATATTCCTCGCGGGGCACCTGTGGCAAAAAGTTTAGTGCATCCACGAATACGGCATGCCCACCAATAGGTTTTTGAACAGGAATACCAAATTCAATTAGCTTATTCCCTAAATACTCAACTTGATCAATTCTAGCTTTTAAATAAGGCAATTCGGTCGATTCCATTAATCCCTGAGCTAATGCCGCCAAATCACGACCTGCAAGACCACCATAGGTAATAAATCCCTCATAGATGATTCCCATATTCCCGCATGCTCGATACAGTTGTTCGTTTCTTAAGCCCAAAAGACCGCCAATGTTTACCAAGCCATCTTTTTTTGCCGACATTAAGAATCCTTCACCATAGGAAAACATCTCTTTTACGATTTCTTTAATCGTTTTATTCTTGTATGCTTCTTCGCGTTCATGAATGAAATAAGCGTTCTCTGCAAATCGAGCAGCATCAAAATAAAGTGGAATACCATATCGATCGGAAAGTTCCTTTACTGCTTTGATGTTCTTCATAGAGACAGGTTGTCCACCAGAAGAATTACAGGTAACTGTTATCAAACAAAAAGGGATCTGTTCTTTCGGGTATTTTTTATAAACTTCCTCGAGTTTAGCCAAATCAACATTTCCCTTAAATGGATGCAGGTTATTGATGTCAAATGCTTCATCAATGGTACAGTCCACCGCATGAGCCTTGCGAAACTCAATATGACCCTTTGTAGTGTCAAAATGTGAGTTTCCAGGGACTATATTATTCTCCTTAACTAATATACTGAACAAGACATTTTCAGCCGCCCTACCTTGGTGAGTAGGTAAGAAGAATGGAAAGCCTAGGGTGTTTCTTACGACCTCTCGTAATTTTAAATAGGACTGCGAGCCTGCATAGCTTTCATCACCCATCATGATTTCTGCCCATTGCTTGTCTGACATCGCGCCAGTACCACTATCTGTCAACAAATCAATAAATACGCGATCACTAGCTAAATTAAATAAATTGTATCCTTCTTCTTCAATCCACTGCGCACGCTGTTCCGGAGTAGATAAAAAAATCTCCTCCACCATTTTTACTTTATAGGGCTCCGCCCAAGGTAATTCCATGATATTTATATTTGGTTCGCCTAAATTTAAATATTCTTTACATAAACTATGATAATTTTCCTATTAATCTATAATTATGTTGCAAACGAACTTGCAGTTTATGCGAAATAAGTAGGGCTAAAATGTATAAATCGTCATCTAACTGTTTTTAAGCTTATTTTTCTTCCAATTCTATATAACTAGACGTTAGCTAGGTAATACCAACTATACTGGTATTCGAAATAGTATGAATTGGCATTATACGCCTTTTTTGTTTGATACACTTAGGGGATTTATGGGGATCTGATATGGATCTTTTTCGGATCTCGTTCGCTTCTAACCGAACGAGATCCGAAGGAGTTCCGAACAAGTTCCGAAGGAGATCCGAAGGAGTGGCGAAGAAAACCTCTTGGAGAGACTGTCAGACACCAGCCAAAAGACAGCAGAAAGTAGTGTCTTTCCTCTCAAAAGACAAAGTAAAAATATCCAAAATAAAGGAAAATGGAGGATTGTTTTATACAAAAAGATAAAAGTTTAGCCGAAAGAATGCAGAGCTCTAAACGTTACATAAACCTGTTTATGAAAAGCAGCTAGATGCTAATTATTTTTTTTAAAGAGTTTATGGAATTCGTGCTATTAATGCATCCATTTATTAGCTGTTAGAAAATGATTCATTTATTGAATTGGAATATTATCCACCTTGCATTTTGTAACATCTTTGAAGGTTATGGTTTTATCTTGGAAGTTAATAGATTTTAGAATATCTTCGGGCGTCCAAACATAAAATGTGATAAATTAATTATGTAGACAACTAACTTTTATGTTAACCAACTCAATAAACTTTTTTTTCGCCTGAATGAAAATGTACCGCCATTTTCCGCTGATCCTATTATTTACTTGTTTAGTAACCTTTGCTTTTGCGCAACAAGTTGAATCTCGTGTTGAGGGAACGGTTGTGGACAGTGCCCAGCAGGCTATTGCAGGGGCTAAGGTTCTTTTAGTAATAGGAAAAGATAGTTTATACAATTCGACGAATAAAAAAGGTGAATTTAGTTTTTCCAAGTTAAAAGCTGGAAAGGCTGTTCTGGAGGTCAGTATGATGGGTTATAAATCATACCATACTCTACTCACCTTAAATCAAGAAGTACATCAGGTTAAAGTTCCATTAAAAGAATCGGCGATTCAGATTGAAGAAATTGTGATTAAGAAAAAGCCTAATCCCATTCGGGTGATGCAGGATACGGTAGAATTTGATGCCGAGGCTTTCAATGTGCAGGAAGGAGATAATGTTGCGGACTTGATTAAGCAGTTTCCAGGAATGGAAGTTGACGAGAAGTATAACGTGCGGACGAATGATAAACCAGTTGTCAAATTGCGGGTTAATGGAGAGGATTCTTTACCTCCGATGTGGCCGAGTTTATTAAAAAATTGCCTGCAGGAATTGTTTCGAAGATCCAAATGATCGACGATTTTGGTGACCAAGCAAATTTCACCGGTGAAAAAACGGGTGAACCAACCCAAATGATTAATATCGTTACGAAGCCGGGCATGAATAAAGGTAAATTTGGTTATGTTTCTTCTGATGCGGCAACGAATAATCGAATTTCTGGTAATGCCAATATTAACTATTTCAATGAAAGTAAACAGATTGGCAGTTCGCTTCAGTATAGTACGGAAAATAATGGAGCAGGAGAGAGCCAGACAATTGGCGGAAGCTTTTCTTTTCGGAATAAATTTAAAGAGAAAGGGTCCTATAATATTGGAATAAGCAGTTCTCTGAATGATGCTGCCTATTTTAGAGAAAACTATGTAGAGACCATCAATGATGTGGGGACTTATTACAATAGCTCACTCAGTAATGGTAATAGTGGCAATTCTACTTACAATCTGAACTTGGGTCTCAATAATCAAAATAAAGTATGGTTTTATAATGGTAGAGCTAGTATTCGATTTACCAAACAAAACAATAATAGCAACAGTGAAAATAATCAAACGGGTGTTCAAAAACAGGGTTTTCGCAATGTATCCAGTAATACAGGTAATTCGCCGAATGTAGACTTCGATCTTAACCTTACTCGGAAATTTAATAATGGCAAGCGGAATATTTCAGGGAATATTACGTTCAATGACAGTAGAAATGAATCCTTACAATCCATTTTAAGTAATACCTTATACTACAATCAGAATACGGGCGACCTGCTCAAAGATTCTGTTCTGAACCGTAACCTAGAGAACAATAGTCATACGCAATCTTTTTCCTTTCGTACTTCTTATTCCTTTAACTTGGATAAGCCTTCAGAAGATCGAACCAGAAATCAGTTTCTAAGTTTGAATTACCTCATACTCATGCGAAACATGACAAACAGTACTTCGACGAATGTTTATGATTCTAATACAGAAGAATATCATTTTGTGGATTCCTTAAGTTCAGACATGCGTAGTTTAATGATTGATCAAAGTTTGGGTATGAATTATAACTTGAATCGTAAGGGTGGGCGATTAACCATTGGGATGAATTTACGCCCGGTTACTCTTCGTAATGAGTATAAGGATAAGAATAGACATTTTAATAATAACAGTTTAAATTATTCGCCTACATTAAATTATAGCCGACTTTTTAAGAAAGGGAAAACCCTGTCCATTAATTATTCAGGGAATAATAATACGCCATCAGATCGACAACTACAGCCAGTACCTAATACGCAGAACTTGCAAAACATCATAATTGGTAATCCAGATCTAAAATCTTTTTTCCAACACCGTATCAGTTCTAATTTCAATCTGGTACAAGAAAAATCTGGAAATAACCTGCAATTATCAGCAAACTTCTCGACCACGCAAAATGAAGTGGTCACCAATATGATCATTATCCCGGATACTTTAGGGAGTTATAAACGAGAAACTCATTATGTAAATGGTAATGGGACCTATAATGCTTATACGAACTACACCATTAACTTACCTTTTAAGGAAAAGAATATTAATTTTTCCTATACCGGAAATGTAGGTGTTTCTAACCGATTGCTGTATGTCAACAGTGAAGCCTATTATAATAAAGGGTTGAATTTTTCCCAATCTGTAAGCCTACGATATAATAAGAAGGAAATTTCTGCAAGCTCAAGATTGAGTTATAGCCAGGTAAACAATAATAATATTGCTGGATTGTCCGAGATGTCCCAAGGGATGGGAATGCCAGATCCGGTATTTAATATTGCCCAATTTACAACATCTACCTTCTTCACTACCCGTACCTTCTCTTCGCAATTTGATGGGACCTACCGTAAGAAAAATTTCAACATTAATGCTCGCGCAAATTACTCCCTGAGTAAGAATGAGAATCCAAAGTTGTTGAATTCAAATCGGGAGCTTCATAATATTGCACTTTCTACAAATGGGGAAGTGACTTTGTTTAAGTCTTATTTTACGAACTTTTCAGTTTCCAAAAGAATTAATAAGGGTTATGCCATTGAAAATCAAAATCCCTTATTGATTAATCTTGGCGTAGGGAAATCATTCTTGAAAAATAATGTCATGCGACTTTCGGCCAATGTGAATGATCTGCTAAATCAAGGAAACATGATGTCTCGTCAGGTTTCTGGGAATTCCATTATTGATACCCGAAGCAATGTCGTAACACGAGTGTTTTTATTGCGTTTAACTTACCAATTATCCGGCTTTGGCCCACGAGGGACACACTTTAGGGTAGATCCAGATCCAGAGTATAGCATCAATTAAAAATGATAGGCTGTTTCGCTTTTAGTCTCTGAAAGTACAAAATAGGTCTGAACGGTATTGACATGGGGCAGTACGGCCAATTTATTCCTTAAGAATTGGTGATAAGTGTCCATATCCTTTGTTGCTATACGCAACATAAAATCGTAAGAACCCGCCATTTGATAGCACTCCATGACTTCTGGAAATTTACTAACTTCTTCTTCGAACTCGTTTAGAACTTCAAAGGTATGCGCTTTAAGAAATACTTGAGAGAAGGATATCAAACCAATACCTATTTTCTGTCGATCAAGAATCGCAACTGTTTTCTTGATGTAGCCTGATTTTTTAAGTTTCTTAATTCGCTCGTGAACAGCAGCAATGGATTTATGAAGCTTCAAAGAAATTTCTTTGGTACTCATAGTCGCATCTTCCTGAAGCAGCTTCAATAATTTGATATCTGTTAGATCTAGTTCCATAATCGTTTATTTTCTTGCAATGGGTAAATTTAAGTTAATTCTTCCGAATAATTTCTTGCTTTTTGCTAAAAGAGTGTGAATATTTATTGAATATTCCCTAACATATTGAATATATTATGGATTATTGGGAATTTTGTGAACAATATTAAAACCTATTAAACAAACAAAACAATGATGGAAGAGTTGGTAATGAGCAAGTGTCTTTCTCCAGAATTAGACAGTAGATTTAATCACCTATGGTGTCTAGTTGGAAATACCCCAATGTTAGAATTGCAATATAACTACAAGGGTAAGGCAGGGAAGATTTATGTGAAGTGCGAAAATTACAACCTGACAGGTAGTATAAAGGACAGAATGGCTTTGTATATTTTGTACAAGGCGTATGCAAACTGTCAAATCAGTCCAAGTGATATGATTGTTGAAGCGACCAGTGGTAACACAGGTATTGCATTTTCGGCAATTGGAAAGTCTTTGGGCCATCAAGTTAAAATCATTATGCCCAACTGGTTATCGAAGGAACGTATCGATATTATCAAAAGTATGGGTGCCGATATTCAATTGGTCAGCAAAGAAGAGGGTGGATTTTTGGGAAGTATCAAATTGAGTGAGGAATTGGCTGCTCAAGGTGGTGTTTTCTTACCTCGACAGTTTGAGAACTTATTCAATGCGGAGGCGCATGAATTGACCACTGGTAAGGAAATCGCCTTGCAATTAGCATCTAAAGGATTGACAGCGGATGCATTCGTTGCTGGTGTTGGTACTGGAGGTACAGTAATGGGAGTTGGAAAGCAATTACGCAATTATAACCCTAATGTCCGTATTCATCCATTAGAGCCACAAGAAAGTCCGACCTTAACAACTGGATATAAAGTCGGGGCACACCGAATTCAAGGGATTTCGGATGAGTTCATTCCTGCTATTGTTAAGTTAGAGGATTTAGATCCGGTTATTTGCGCATCGGATGGTGATTCAATCATCATGGCACAGAAACTTGCTCAACAGCTTGGTTTAGCTGTAGGTATTTCCTCTGGTGCAAATGTAATCGGCGCAATAAAAATTAAAGAAGAAATGGGAGATGATGCGGTTGTGGTAACTATTCTATCTGATGATAATAAAAAGTACCTGACAACTGATTTGGTTAAGGAGCAACCTGTGAAAGAAGGTTATATATCAACCGACCTTGATTTTACCGGATTCCACCCGATCTCTCGTTTAGAAAAATCGCTATTTGGCCACTAACTCTTAATAGAACCAATAGGCTAATATTGGTTGAAAAATTTTACTGTTAAATTTCCTTCGGACTGCCTGGGAGAGCCCTCTCCCAGGAACTGAAGGGTCCTGGTAAATTGGAAACTTCTTCCAGTATTTTCTCTAAAAAAATAACCATAGAATAACTAATGACCCTCGGTTATGGAGAGTCATTATGTATTTTACAATAAAATTCAATTACACCAATTGATATCTCGAGTACATATGGTCTAGCCATTTCTGTATAATGGCACATATCTCATAAGCCTCTTGTTTGACGTACTGTTGAATTAGGGATTCCAGGCTAAGTGTGATTTCATCTAAGTGCATAAAATTGCCTTCCTCGTCCCGATATTCGGAGAGGATGTCAAGAAGGAAACAATGCGTTTCAAATTCTATAAATTTATTTTGGTAGTTTCGGTCGGCGTTCAGCCATAGTTTTTCATGTTGGAATCCAGAATCTATATGCATACTGCAGGCTTCCTCATACAAACTTCGATGAGTACGCAATTCTTTCTTCATTTTCTCTACGCTAACCTGTAACGATTCATACATCGATGATAGATGTATCTGCACTTGTTTTTGTCGTGAAATAAGTGGCATAACAGTCTTATTTTTGATGCTCGCAATAGAATCAACATATAAATATATTATTTTGTTTTTAATAAGTTGTTGATAATTTGTTACTTAAATAAAAAGGATGTACAGAAGGGTTAAAAATGGATATATTTGATGTATCATGGAAAAAGAAATTAACGGTATCAAATTAGAGATTTGTGCCAATTCTATTTATTCTGCAGAACAGGCTCAGGCAGCGGGTGCTAGTCGGGTTGAGCTATGTCAGAATTTGGAAAATGGCGGTACCACGCCGTCTTACGGTCAAATCAAAACAACGCGTGATTTGCTTCATATAGGAGTCCATGTGTTAATCCGTCCAAGAGCTGGAGACTTTTTATATAATAAGCAGGAGTTCGAGGAGATGAAGGCGGACATTAAGATGTGTAAAGAATTGAAATGTGATGGAGTTGTAATAGGGATTTTAGATGAAGCTGGTCATGTGGATATACCTAGGATGAACGAGTTGGTAAATTTGGCCAAACCTATGACGGCAGTATTCCATAGGGCATTTGATCGTTGTGCTGACCCATATCAGGCTCTTGAAGACATTATCTCCTTAGGATGCGACCGTATACTTACCTCAGGCCAAAAGAATACAGCAGAGGAGGGGAGGGTGCTTTTGCAGGAACTTGTGGAATTAGCAGGTGGTAGAATTGAAATCATGCCGGGTTCTGGGGTGCATGCGCAAAATGTAAAGGATATTCTGAATTTTACGCAGGCAAGAAGTATTCATGCTTCAGCCAAGACAAGTATAGCCTCAGAAATGCTTTACCATAATGACAACCTAAAAGGAATGGATGAGGATGTGATCTTCAGTGATCGGAAGAAGGTAGAAGAACTCATTGAACAAATAAAAAGCCTCTAGAACATCTAAAGGCTTATTTATTTTTTTTTAGCAAAAGCTAGCTTATTTTGCGTCAGCAGCTAATTTGTTTAAGATCTCGTCGTTCTTAGTAATTTGGCTGTTTTTGGACATTTTGCTTTTTGAACCTAGTTCAATGTTGCGTCCTAATTTCAAAAACTGTACTTCAACACGTGCAACAGTCTTGTTTCTTCTATCTTTTCTTTTTAAACGTGTAACTCCCATTGTTAACAATATTTTTAATGTTCAAACGAGGTCGGAAGCGGATTCGAACCGCTGTAGGAGGTTTTGCAGACCTCAGCCTAGCCACTCGGCCATCCGACCCTTTACCCTTACAGGCATGCAAAAATAGGATTATCTTTTGAATATTAAAAACCTTTTTTGTTTTTATTTGAGAATTCAATCTCCATAACCTAATTAGAACCCCTGTTTTAAAAGAGAAACGAATTGTTAACCCTATTTTTTAGAATAGTATTAGCGTAAATATTTAAAAGAATGTAATTTTAATTTGCTGATTATTAGTGTTTAATATAGGTGTTCGAGGGATTTTGCTAGTTTTGGTCTAAACTTTGCAAGTACCTAAGCGTATTCAATGAGAATGCATTTTAAATAAGAAAAAACAAAAGACTATGAAAAAATTATTACTATCATTCGGAGCAGTTGTATTATTAGCAGCAGGTGCACAAGCACAAACAAGTTATGGTTTAAAAGCAGGTGTTAACTTAGGTAAATTCAGCAATCAATCAGATGTTGCAAAGGATTACCAAAAAAATAACGTTTCATTTTACGTAACTGGTTTTGCTGATATTCCTGTTGCACCACAATTCTCAGTTCAACCAGGGATTTCCTTACAAGGAAAAGGTAATAAATATGAAATCAACAACGATAATTCTGATGGATCAATCACTACTAATTTGATGTCTATCGAAATTCCTGTAAACGCAGTTTATTATATTCCTGCAGGAACAGGTAATGTATTTATCGGAGCAGGTCCATATGTGGGATACAATGTTTCTGGTAAAGTAAAGGGAAAAGGTAATTTAGGTGATTGGGGTGTTGAAGGTGATACAGACATCGACTTCTCAGGCGACGACAAAGACATGAAGCCTTTAGACGCTGGTGTTAACTTCTTAGCTGGTTACAAATTAGGAAATGGTTTCTTAATCAACGCTGGTTACGGTTTAGGATTAACAAACATGAGCCCTAGTGATAACTCAGATAACAAATTCTCAACACGTACTTTATCTTTTGGAGTTGGTTTCCAATTCTAAGGAATAATAGCCTTAAAGGTAAAAAAAGAATATACATGATTAAAAGGTGTTCCGTTCGGGACACCTTTTTTTATATCCTAAATTCGCAAGAAATTAAAATTGACCTACACTATTCTTATTGTAGTTCGATTAATAGAAATTTTATGAAATTATCGTGTTTTAGGAATAAATAGTTAGCCAAACAACAATGAAAAGCCTTATTAGAGCTTGTAGGCTGCTTTTTTTGACAAATTGTTTGGCAAGACTATTGTAAATTCTTCTCTAAGCAGCAATAGGTAATTCAGCCTTCTTGCAAAAACAATTATAAACTATGAAAAGTCTAGTATTAACCATTGGAGCATTATGTTTAATGCTTGTGGGGGCTCAAGCCCAGGTATCTTATGGATTAAAAGCAGGTTTAAATTTAGCGAAGTATTCGCAGCCTATTGAAGATGAATTAAAGGACTATGAGAAAAGTCTACCTTCATTTTATGTAACCGGATTTGCCGATATCCCTGTTGCGCCTAATTTTTCTGTTCAACCAGGACTTTCCCTACAAGGAAAGGGTGCGAAATATGAAGGCGAAGTCAATGGAGTAAAAGGTTCTATTAACATCAATGTCATGTCTTTAGAAATCCCTGTAAATGCAGTTTACTACATCCCTGCAGGTACTGGTAATGTGTTTTTAGGTGCAGGACCTTATATTGGTTTCAACCTTTCTGGTAAAGTTAAATCTAAAGTTGAAGGAGGAGAGGGTGCTGGAGAAGATACTGAAGACATCAAATTTAGCGGAGATGATAAAAACATGGAACGAATCGATGCTGGTCTTAATTTTATGTTGGGATATAAATTGTCTAATGGATTCTTAATTAATGGTGGATATAATTTAGGTTTAACTAATTTATCTACAGAAAGCGACTTAAAAACCTCTAACCGTGTGTTTTCGGTTGGAATAGGATTTCAGTTTTAATTTCTGGTAGATTCAACAAATATTTTATAGAAAATAGATGTTCTGATAAAGGACATCTATTTTTTTTATTATACTTTAATTTATAAGGTTACTTCCTCCATTTATATGGATTATATGTGAAGATAACAGAGTTAAATAGAGTAGGAGTTTGGCTGATTAGATTTTTTCCAGAATGAATTTCATGTGTCTTTTAAACTTTAGGAAGAACAAAAGAATGAAGTTAAATATCTCCAGAATATTATAAAAAGAAACCCCATCTCGGAAAGAGATGGGGTTTTTGTGATTTTCAAAAGAAATCTATCACACTTTGATTTCAACTTCAACACCTGAAGGCAATTCTAATTTCATCAAGGCATCTACAGTTTTAGAGTTTGATGAATAGATGTCTAACAATCTCTTGTAAGAACATAATTGGAACTGCTCACGCGCTTTTTTGTTCACGTGTGGAGAACGTAAAACGGTATAGATTTTTTTCTCAGTAGGCAATGGAATAGGACCACTAACAACTGCACCTGTAGGTTTTACGGTTTTAACGATTTTCTCAGCTGATTTGTCAACTAAGTTGTAATCGTAAGATTTCAATTTGATTCTGATTCTTTGGCTCATCTTATTTATTTGATTTTAAAATGACCCCTGATTAGAGCTATAAACAATCAGGGATCGGTTTGTTTTTATTCGTTAGAATTAGTCTTCTAGACCTTTAACTTTTCCTTTAGATTTTGCAATCACATCTTCAGCAACGTTACGAGGAGCTTCTGCATAGTGATCGAATTCCATAGTTGAAGTAGCACGACCTGAAGTGATAGTACGTAACTGCGTTACATATCCGAACATCTCAGAAAGTGGAACTAATGCTTTGATTACTTGTGCACCATTACGTGAGTCAAGACCTTGCATCTGACCACGACGACGGTTCAAGTCACCCATTACATCACCCATGTTTTCTTCTGGAGTCAATACTTCAACCTTCATGATAGGCTCCATTAATACTGGAGAACATTTAGGCAATGCTTGACGGTAAGCCATTTTACCAGCTAATTCGAAAGATAATGAATCTGAATCGACTGCGTGGAATGAACCATCAATCAAACGTACTTTCATACCTGAAAGTGGGTAACCAGCTAATACACCATTGTTCATGGAAGATTCGAAACCTTTCTGAACTGAAGGAATGTATTCTTTAGGGATAGCACCACCAACGATCTCATTTACGAATTGAAGTGGAGATTTAACAACATCCCAATCCTCATCTGCAGGAGAGATAACAACTTTGATGTCAGCGAATTTACCACGACCACCAGATTGTTTTTTGTAAACCTCACGGTGCTCAGAAGTTCCGTTGATAGACTCTTTGTAAGCTACTTGAGGAGCTCCTTGGTTTACTTCAACTTTAAATTCACGTTTCAAACGGTCGATTAAGATATCTAAGTGAAGCTCACCCATACCCGAGATAACTGTTTGACCAGTTTCTTGATCCGTTTTTACAACGAATGTAGGATCCTCTTCAGCTAATTTACTTAAGCCGATACCTAATTTATCAACGTCAGCTTGAGTTTTAGGCTCAATCGCTAAACCGATAACCGGCTCAGGGAATACCATAGACTCAAGGATAATTGGGTTTTTCTCATCACAAAGGGTATCACCAGTTTTGATGTCTTTGAAACCAACAACAGCACCGATATCACCAGCACCAATTCTTTCGATTGGGTTTTGTTTGTTCGCGTGCATTTGGAAGATACGAGAGATACGCTCTTTGTTTCCTGAACGAGTGTTCAATACATAAGAACCAGCTTCAAGTACACCAGAGTAAGCACGTACGAAACATAGACGACCTACGAATGGGTCAGTCGCGATTTTGAAACCTAATGCAGCGAATGGTTCAGCCTCAGAAGGTTTACGAGAGATCTCTTCACCAGTACGAGGGTCAGTACCTTTAACCGCTTCTTGATCCAATGGTGAAGGCAATAACTCCATTACGAAGTCAAGCATGGTTTGTACACCTTTGTTTTTGAAAGATGAACCACACACCATAGGAACGATAGCGTTATCTAAAACAGCTTTACGTAAAGCGTCAAGGATTTCGCGCTCAGTTAATGAGTTAGGATCGTCGAAGAATTTCTCCATTAACGACTCATCATAACCAGCAACAGCTTCTAATAATTTCTCACGGTATTCCGCTACCTCGTCGATCATATCGTCAGGGATAGGAACTTCAGTGAAAGTCATACCTTTATCAGCTTCATTCCAAACGATACCACGGTTGTTGATCAAGTCAACTACACCTTTGAAATCGTCTTCAGCACCGATAGGTAATTGTAAAGCAACAGCTTCAGATCCTAACATATCTTTTACTTGTTTTACAACTTTCAAGAAGTCAGCACCAGAGCGGTCCATTTTATTTACGAAACCAATACGAGGAACTTTGTATCCATCAGCTAAACGCCAGTTAGTCTCTGATTGAGGCTCAACACCATCAACAGCAGAGAATAAGAATACTAATCCGTCCAATACACGTAAAGAGCGGTTTACCTCTACGGTAAAGTCTACGTGTCCTGGCGTATCAATTACGTTTACTTGATATTTTTTGTTACGGTAGTTCCAGAATACAGTCACCGCAGCAGAGGTAATGGTAATACCACGCTCTTGCTCTTGTGCCATCCAGTCAGTAGTAGCAGAACCTTCGTGAGTTTCTCCTAACTTGTGGTTAACACCTGAGTAGAACAAAATACGCTCTGTAGTGGTTGTTTTACCAGCATCGATGTGTGCAGCGATACCAATATTTCTTACTAATTTTAAGTCTTTTGCCATATTATTTTTGCAGTTAGCCTTAGGGCTTTTGTTATTTCAGGATTGTTGAAATAAATACACCGACTCTGATAATAAAATTTCTATTATCTAAAGTCGGTGTAATCATATTTGATTCTTTGTGTTCAAAATTAGAATCTGAAGTGTGAGAACGCTTTGTTAGCTTCTGCCATTTTATGCGTATCTTCTTTCTTCTTAACAGCAGCACCTTCACCTTTAGAAGCTGAAATGATTTCTCCTGCTAATTTTTCGAACATAGTTTTTTCACCACGCTTACGAGCATAAGAGATTAACCATTTCATTCCTAAAGCGATTTTACGCTCTGGACGTACTTCCATTGGTACTTGGAAGTTGGCACCACCAACACGACGAGACTTAACCTCTACTGCAGGCATTACGTTGTTTAAAGCTTTTTTCCAAGTCTCTAAACCGTTCTCTTGTGTTTTGTTTTCTACTAATTCTACTGCATCGTAAAAGATGGAATAAGCGATGGATTTTTTACCATCAACCATCATGTTGTTTACGAAACGGGTTACCTGAACATCATTAAACTTTGGATCAGGTAAAATGATTCTCTTTTTTGGTTTTGCTTTTCTCATTTTATTTTCCTCCGTTTAATTATTTCTTACCTTTTCCTTTTGCTGGAGCAGCTGCTTGTCCTGGTTTAGGACGTTTTGTTCCGTATTTAGAACGACGTTGGTTACGGCCAGCCACACCTGAAGTATCTAATGCACCACGGATGATGTGGTAGCGAACTCCCGGTAAATCTTTAACACGACCACCACGGATTAATACGATCGAGTGCTCTTGTAAGTTGTGTCCTTCTCCTGGAATGTAAGCATTCACTTCTTTTCCATTCGTTAAACGAACACGAGCTACTTTACGCATTGCTGAGTTTGGTTTTTTAGGGGTAGTAGTGTATACACGAGTACACACACCTCTTCGCTGTGGACAGCTGTCCAACGCTGGAGACTTACTCTTGTCTTCCAGAGCTACTCTACCTTTTCTAACTAATTGTTGAATAGTAGGCATTTACCTGTTTTTGCTTTTTTATTTGTTAAAATAATATTTTTAAGTCCGCAAAGATATAAAGATTTTTTGATTCATAAAGCATTGTGCGCTAAAGTTTTTAAAAAATTAAAAGGTGATCCCTCCAAGATACATGCAGTTTAAGAAACATTACTTATTACCCCTTGAATCCAAAATGTCATTCTCCATCAATAAGTTTAAACAAGAAATCCTATTATTTATTTGTTTTAATGATGCGTTATTGTAATTTTAAAAACAGAACACTATGATAATTGGGTTCCATTAAACGAATTTAGATTAGTTATACTAGCAGTAAATTCGATACACTAGCTATTATCAGAACTTGTTTTCTGATTATTATTAGATAATCCGCTTATTTATATAAGATATTATGCTCACAGTGGAAGGGTTGTTTAAGACCTATTTCTTGAGACTCAAGTCTTTTGCCATTAACTGGGTAAAGACAGAAGAGTTGGCAAAAGATATCGTACAAGACGCCTTTTTGGTTCTTGTGCAGCAGGAAGGTATTTTAATGAAGCCTGAGCTAGTTGTGAAAAGCTTTTTGTATTCAACGGTGAAAAACCTTTGTCTTAATCATATTCGGCAGGATCAAACTCGAAATCGTATAAATGCCCAATTACCAAGAGAGGAAATTGATGATTTGGATTTGATGGACAATCTAATCCGATCTGAAGTAATGGGTGAATTATATGCTGAAATAAAACAATTGCCAGAAGGCTGTCAGCATATTTGTAAACTCATTTATTTTGAAGGCAAAAAGTACGAAGAGGTCGCTGTTGAGCTCAATATTAGTATTAACACCGTGAAAACCCAACGACAAAGAGCCCTAAGATTATTGAAAAACCGTCTCTTGTATACCATTCTATATATTATGTTGTTTAAATTATTTGTCTAAAAAACAGCATGTTAACTTTTTTTTTATATTTTTTTTGATTCTAGAGTCACCCAAATATGAACTCTAGGTTACTTAGCTATTAAATTATGATAAACCAGGATAGAATAATATTAGCCGAATTAGCTGCCTCTATGGCCAAAGGTCATACCTTGTCTAAAATTGAAGAGGAACAGTTGAGTCAATTATTAATAAAATATCCCGAATCTCGAGACATCATCTTAAATATGATTGAGGATCAGCAAGTGGTTCTTGATTTTAATCCGCAATCGACAAATGTGGAACAAGAATGGGATGATTTTCATCATCTTATTGAAGATAATGGTCAAGAGGAGCGGAAGATTTATCCTTGGAAAAGAATTGTCAGTATTGCCGCACTACTATTAAGTATTGGGATTGGATCAGCAGTTTGGTGGAAAAACAATCAAGAACCTAGTTATTTGATCAAGACCAATCAATTTGGACAACACACAGATATTTTACCTGGAACCTCTTTTGCTAAACTAGAAGTTGTAGGAGATGGATCTTATGAATTAAATGAGTCATTCAATTCAGTTGAAGGTAAAAGTGGTGAATTGTCTTATGGACAGAAACTAAAGAGGAAAGAAGGCAGTGAAAATCAAATTCACCGTTTAAATATCCCAAAACGCTCTTACTATAGTTTGGTATTAAGTGATGGAAGTAAGGTTTGGTTGAATTCTGAATCGGAATTGGAATATTTAGCAAGCTTCAGTACTAAAGAGCGTCGAGTTAAATTGAAAGGTGAAGGGTACTTTGAAGTGGCAAAGGATGCCAACAGACCATTTATTGTTGAAACTGATTTAATGGAAGTACGAGCTGTCGGCACTGCCTTTTCGGTAAAGTCTTATACCGAAGAGCCAAAAGTAATTCTTACAGAAGGCAAGATCGAAGTGACCTCTAATAAGGCGAAAATCGCTTTAGTTGCAGGTCAAAAAGTAGAGCTTCAGGGAAATCATTTGAAAATGGATAAATCGGAAAATGATGAAGAGGCTTTAGCCATAAAGGATGGCTACTTCAATTTTAACGAAAAGAATATTCAAGAAATTTTAGACGATATAAGACGTTGGTATGGAGTTGATTTGGTGATTAAACGTCCTTTAGGAGCTAAAAAATATATGGGAGGAATAGATCGGAATGTTACGCTTGGGGAGTTATGCGTGCTTCTAAAGAAACTAACCAATTTTGATTACGTCATTGAAGATGAAAAATTAATAATACAATAAAAAATAACCAGGTATACAGGAGGATAAATTATGATATAGACTCTACAAAAAAAATGCAGAGGTACGCCAATACCCCTGCACAGATCGAATTCAGTTTTACGTTTTAAACCATTAATTCTTTACTAATTTATGAATAAATTATTTTATTCTGAAATTCCTTTGTCCGGTCGAAAGGGCAAAAGGAGGGTTCAGAAAACACTACTAAGGATGAAATTAACAGGCCTTTTAATCGCAGTCTCCATGTTTGCGGGCTACGGATCTACCAAAGGTCAAATCTCCCTTCAAGTTAAAAACACAAAAGTAGAACAGGTTTTACATAGTATTACCAAACAAACAGGGGTGCGCTTTGTGTATGAAAAGGGGATTTTGGCCAATGTTAATACAACAGTGAATCTAAAAGATCAGAGTTTGAAAACTACGCTTGATAAAGTATTTCAAGGCGGAGCTTTCACTTACTCTGTTTTGAATAATTCTGTGGTAATCAGACGAAATGATGCCAATAGAACTACAGCTGCAAAACAACAATTACAGTTTACAGGTAAAGTAGTAGATGCGGATGGACAACCATTGTCAAGCGTTACTGTAAATGAAATTGGTACTGGAAATTCTACCCAAACTGATGTCAGTGGTAATTTTACATTGACCGTTTCTAGTAACACTGCACAGATGAACTTTAAGTTGTTGGGTTATACATCTCAGCGAATTGCTTATACGTCTAGCTCAATTACCGTAACATTGATTTCCGAGTCTCAAGCAGTTGATGAAGTTGTTGTTGTTGGTTTCGGTCAACAGAAAAAAGCTTCAGTAGTAGGAGCGATTTCTACTGTTTCTTCAAAGGAACTAAAAGTCCCTACATCTACTTTAAGTAATGCTTTTGCAGGTCGTATTGCTGGGGTTGTAGCTGTTCAGCGTGGTGGAGAACCAGGAGCTGATGGATCTAACTTTTGGATTCGTGGTATATCTACTTTTGCAGGTGGTAGCCAGCCTTTGATCTTTATCGACGGGGTAGAATCATCTACTGGTGACATGAATAACCTTGCTCCAGAAGTAATTGATAACTTCTCCGTTTTGAAAGATGCATCTGCAACTGCACTTTATGGTGCTCGTGGTGCTAACGGAGTGTTGTTAATCACTACAAAACGTGGTGGTGACTTTGATAAAGCAAGAATTAACTTCCGAGTTGAAAATACGGTGTCTGCTCCAACAAAACCTGTTGACTTAGCAAATGCAGTAGACTATATGGAAGGCTATAATTATGCATTGACGAACCGTGGTTTAGCACCTAGATTTGACGTTGCTAATAAAATTGAACCTACGAGACAAGGTTTAGATCCAATCGCTTACCCAGATGTTGATTGGTACAATGTATTATTCAAGGATGTAACTTTAAACCAATATGCCAACTTTAATGTTGCTGGTGGTGGTTCCAAAGCAGATTACTTTGTAAGTGCTACTTTCAATAACGATAATGGTTTGTTGAAAAAAGATCAATTCAATGATTTTGATAACAACGTCAAATCTAAACGTTATAATATTATTGCTAACGTAGGTGTGAATTTGACAGAGAATACGAAAGCTATAATTCGTGTGAATTCTCAACTTCAGGATTATAATGGTGCGAATATCACAACAGGTGATTTATACGGGTTGTTGTTTACAGCTCCACCAGCATTATTCCAACCAGTTTTGCCACCGAATGTTGCTCTTCCTGATCATATCTTTTTTGGGAATTTAGATGGAGGTCCACACCCTTCGGGTTCAGGTGGTAACATCTATAATAACCCATACGCACAGATGGTTTCAGGTTTTAGATCTTCATTTGCAAATACCAATATTGCAGCTCTTGAGGTTAATCAAGATATGAAATGGTTGTTAGAAGGTTTTAAACTTAAAGGATTAGTATCTTTTAAAAACTATTCTATATCTAACCAAAGAAGATTCTCTACGCCATTTTATTATGAAGTGAAGGATTTTAAACCTGGAGATGAAGGATATGAATATACTTATCGTAACATTACTCGAGGTACAACTGCATTGGCTTCTACTTTCTCATCATCTGGTGATCGTTTAATAAACTTAAACTTTATTGCTGATTGGGGTAGAAGTTTCGGCAAACATGATGTAAGTGCGATGGTTGCCTATTTAGCACGTGATTATTCGCCAAACAATCCTACTACTCTTCTTTCGGCTTTACCTACTCGTAACCAAGGTATAGCAGGTCGTTTGACATATGCTTATGATTCTCGCTATTTCTTAGAAGGTAACTTCGGTTACAACGGTTCTGAGGCATTCATGAAAGGAAATCGCTTTGGTTTCTTCCCGTCAATTGCGGCAGGTTATATGATCTCAAATGAGAATTTTTGGGAACCTATCAAGTCTACAATCAATAGTCTGAAGATCAGAGGATCTTGGGGTATTGTTGGAAATGCAAGTGTCTATGATAGCAATAATGAATTAGTAAGATTCCCTTATTTGGATGAATTAGATTTAGCTGGTACAAGCTATACGTTTGGAGATAACTGGCAAACTAAATTAAATGGAGCAATATTTAGTAAAATTGGTTACAAAGACGCTCAATGGGAAGAGGGAATTAAATATAATATCGGTGCTGATATTACCTTACTAAATAATAGTTTAAGCATCACAGCAGATTACTTTACGGAAGATCGTAATAAAATCTTTATGAGTCGTCGTATTATTCCTGCTGAAGTTGGTGTGGTTGGAATTCCTATTTATGCCAATTTAGGAAAAGTTCGTAGCCAAGGTGTTGATGCAAGTTTAAGTTATCAAAAAACCTTTGCAAATAGTCTTTATGTCAATGTTAGAGGAACATTTACATTGGCTAAGAATCAGATCTTAGATAGAGATGAGCCAGTACAACAGTTGGCTTACCAATCACAAATTGGTTTACCAATCAATACTGGTTATGGATACATTTCTGAAGGTTATTACAAAACAGCAGAAGAGATTGCAAATGGTCCACAAAACCAATTGAGCAAAAATTTAATGCCAGGAGACCTTAAGTACAAGGATTTGAATGAAGATGGCCGTATTGATGAGTTCGATATGACTTACATTGGAAATCCTACAGTTCCACAAATCGTTTACGGATTTGGTGTTTCCAGTTCATTCAAAGGTTTTGATGCTTCATTCTTTTTCCAAGGAGCAGCTAAAACAAACCTATTTATCTCAGGTATCCATCCGTTCAATAACAACGGTTCTAACATGATGCAATATTTAGTTGGAAACTATTGGACAGAAGAAAATCAGGATGCAATGTATCCTCGTTTAATCACTGGATTAAATCAGCACAGTAATTTTGTTAACTCTACGCATTGGATGCGTGACGGTAGTTTCGTACGTCTGAAAAATGCAGAGCTTGGATACACCCATAAATTTGTTAGGTTCTTCCTAGCAGGTCAAAACCTGTTGACATTCTCCAAATTCAAACTTTGGGATGTAGAATTAGGTGGTGGTAATGGTTTAAAATATCCAAATAATCGAGTATTTTCAGTAGGAGCTCAACTTAACTTTTAAATTTAAATGAAAAAGAAATTATTAGTCTTAATAGCGGCAGCAACTTTAACCTTATCTAGTTGTAATTATTTGGAGATTGTACCAGATGATGCACCGCGTATAGAAGATGCCTTCCGTAACGAACAAACCTCAGAAGGTTTCTTATACTCTTGTTATTCCTTTATTCCTCGTTATAACGATGCTAGAACAAACTTTAGCTGGATTATGGGGAATGAAACAGTAGCCTCATATCACTGGGGATCACAATATTTTAGCTTTTTGCGTATTCAGCAAGCAGAATATTCAGCTGCAACACCAGTTTTGGATATTTGGCAAGCATGTTACAAAGGAATTCGTCAGTCTTTTTTATTCTTAGAGAACGTTGATAAGGCTACACCAATTGCCATTTCTTCAGAAGAATTCGAAACGAAAAAGAAATTATGGAAAGCTGAAGCGAAATTTTTAATTGCTTATTACCATTATGTTCTTTTACAGAATTACGGTCCAATTGTAATTGTTGATAAAACCATTCCAACAGATGCTACTGGTGAAGATTTCTACAGACCTCGTAGACCATACGATGAATGTGTGGAGTACATTGCTAAATCATTTGACGAAGCATCGGTAGATCTACCAACGATTATTTCAGCTCGTGGTGATTTTGGTCGTGTAACTAAAGTTATTGCACAAGCGTTAAAAGCTAGAATGTACTTATATGCAGCAAGTCCTTTATTCAATGGTAATACGGATTATGCAGACTTCAAGAATCCTGATGGAACGCAGTTGATTTCACAAACTTTTGATAAAGAGAAGTGGAAGAAAGCCATGGATGAGAACAAAAAGGCTATTGAAATGGCTGAGTCTGCTGGAAATAAATTGTATGTATACGATAAGACAGTTGTAACAGATCCATTTAAACAAGCGGTGTTAAATACACGTTGGCAAATGGTAGATCCTTGGAACTCTGAGCTTATTTGGGGTTACTCCAACTTTAAGGAGGAAGCTCAAGCACAATATTCTTTCCAAACATTGGCTATTCCTCGTGGATGGAGACCAAACCCTCCGGTAGGTGGTGTTGGGGCGACATTGGATGCTGTGGAATTATTCTATTCGAAAAATGGTTTGCCAGGTGAGTCCGATCCAAATTATGACTGGAAAAATAGATTTACAATTGCAACAGGTGATGAAACTATTAGATTGCACCGTAATCGTGAGCCTAGGTTCTATGCTTATATTGGTTTTGACCGTGGTGATTATGAAATCAATAACGAAACTCGTCAATTGAAGCTAAGACCAGGAGAAACAAATGGTGTTACTTTAAGTAATGGTGTTCCTAGAAATGATATCGACCATTTATATAGTGGCTATGCTATCAAAAAAGGAATTCACCCAAGTACAAGTGTTACGACTAATGCTTTGGCAATCACGGCTTATCCTTTCCCAATTATCCGTCTAGGAGAACTTTATTTAAATTATGCAGAAGCTGCAGCGAATTATTTAGGTTCCTTAGATGCTGATGGTTCGAAATACATCAATGCAATTCGTAAGCGTGCCGGGATTCCTAATTTGGAAGTTTCTTATGGATCAAATTTATCAGGAACTGCATTAGTGAATGCTGTTAAAAGAGAGCGTTTAATCGAGATGATGTTCGAAGGACATTCATTATATGACAGAAAACGTTGGAAAACAGCGGTTGAAGATTATGCGGTTAACAAAACTGGTATGCGCGGTTTAAATGCACAAGGTAATACTATCGCTGCGTTTTATACACCAAGAAATCTTCCAGGTAGACCATTGATTTTTGATGCTAAGCAATATTTAGCACCAATCAATGTGAACTACATTAAGATCAACTCAAGTTTAGTACAAAACCCTGGCTGGTAATTAGGGTTATCTTTGATTAATTTCGGATAGCCGTCTATTAGGCGGCTATCTTTTTTCATAAAAAGATAATTTTTATACATTTGTCTTAAATAAACAGTGGAGCTCTTGCTTCAATCACACAAACTATCACCAGCAAACTAACAGGGATTTTAATAAATTTCACAATTAATTATATTCCATGATGTTAAACAAATCTGTAAAACTAATCAAATCAACCTACCTACTACTGATATTGATTGGCTTTTTGGGCGCTTGTTCAAAAACCACAGATAATCCAGTTAAACCAGATCCAGAGCCACCGGTAGAGCCGGAAGGAGAAATTACTTACTCTTCAGATTATAAATATAATCTGAACGTGATTTATTTTGTCCCAAAAAATGTTACCCCGAATCCAGATTATGAAGAACGACTTTCTAAAATCTTAATCGAAGGTCAGAACTTCTTTTCTAAATGGATGAAGCATTGGGGTTTTGGTGACAAAACTTATGGTCTCTTAAAAAATAAAGAAAACACAAGAATTAAGATTCACCTTATCCGTGGTCCTGAGGATGCTATTGCTTACTCTACGAATAAACCAATTGAAGAATTAGTTAATAAGTATTTTCAAGATAATCCATCCGCCAAAACTAGTGACCACTTCTTGATTTTGACTGCAACAAATAAAAAGTTAGATCAAGGCGAAGAGATCGGTCATGAAGTGCCTTTTTATGGGGTTGGAAGAACATGTTATGCGGTGGATTATCCAGGCATGAAACAAGAGAATCTAGGGAAAGAAGGGAACATTAGTTATAAAGCTACCGTTTATATTGGTGGATTACTACACGAGATGGGCCACGGTATTAACTTGCCCCACAATGGACCTTCAGCTTCAAAAGTAAATGATCCCCAATTTGGAATGACCTTAATGGGCAATGGGAATTCTACTTATGGTAGAACGCCTACCTATTTGAGTTATTTTGATGCTGCAATTTTGAATAACTGTCAAGTGTTCAGTAAGGAAACAAAAACATTTTATGAACCTGTTACGGCAAAGGTGAATACCATTCAAGCAAAGGTAGAGAACAATGAAATTGTCGTAAATGGAACATACACTGCCTCAAATACCGTAAAGCACATAACCTTTAAAAATATTTTATCAGAAGATGCACTGGGTTACAGATCCATTACTTTTACTACTGTCCCTGGTGCAGGAAATACCTTCAGCGTGAAAATGCCTGTATCGGAGTTCAGAACGAAAGCGAATATGGGATATACCTTGGAGATATTCTTCCACCATGAGAATGGATCCAAAACCAGTATTTTTTATCCCTACCAATTCGTAAATGATCAACCTGTTGTTGATTTTGGTGATCGAACTATGTTGGCTAGAACTGGATGGGAAGTTGTAGGATTTTCTTCTCAACAAGCTGGTTTTGATCCTGCAAAAATGTTAGATGGAAATGATAATACCTACTGGCATACCTCATGGACAACACCGACACCACATCCTCATTATGTAACTATTCGTACAGGAGGAGCAGCGGTCACTGCTCAAGGTTTATCTTATCTTACTAGACACGATAATTCAGGAAATGGCGGAAAGATCAAAGATTTTAAAATTGAAATCAGCAACGATGGTAATACTTGGACAAAGGTAGCTGACTATGTTGGTCATCTAAACGGTCGTCAGAATTACAGTTTCAATGGTGCAAAAACTTTCCAATACATTAAATTGACTACTTCTAGCGATTACGAAGGTAAAACTCACGCAACAATCGCTGAATTGAATTTATATTAAAATAAACATAAATGAATAAAATCTTTAGTCTGCTGACCCTACTTTTCATGCTGATCTATTTGCCATCTCAGGCAAATGACTTTAAAGCCGTATACGAATTAGCAGGCCGTCATTTCCCTTGGCTAAAGGGAAAAGTGGATATTAATCCTTTAGAGAACAAAAAACAAGGAGATGCATTTACGATTGAGGTTGTTCAAAATCGCTTAAAAATTGAAGCAACTTCTACTAGTGCAGCTTCAAGAGCGTTAGACTGGTATGTGAAACATTATGCGCATCAGAGTATCTCGCATATGGGAAATCAAATTAAGAATGTCAGTAAACTTCCGCTTACAAATGGAAAGATATCACAATCTTCTTTTGTCCCTTACAGATACGCCTTAAACTACTGCACAATCAATTATTCTTTCAGCTTCTATACTTGGGAAGATTGGGAGAAAGAATTGGACTGGATGGCTTTAAATGGCGTCAATATCATGCTTGCTCCAGTTGGAACCGAAATGGTTTGGTATAACACTTTAATCAAATTAGGCTATTCTGATCAAGAAGCTAAAGCTTTCATTCCAGGGCCAGCGTATACTGCTTGGTGGTTGATGGGCAACTTGGAAGGATGGGGTGGACCAATTAGCAATGAAATGATGCAACAGCAAGTAACTCTTCAAAAGAAAATTCTTGCTCGCATGGATGAATTGGGAATTGAACCGATTCTTCAAGGTTTCTATGGCATGGTACCTCACGATTTGAAAAAGAAAATTGCTGATGCTGATGTAATTGATCAAGGTAATTGGGTTTTTACAGAATTCAAAAGACCAGGAATTATTGTTCCAACGAATAAGCAGTTCGAAAATGTAGCTGATGTCTATTACGATGAACTGAAGAAACTGTATGGTTCTGATATTAAATACTTCGGTGGAGAACCTTTTCATGAAGGAGGTAAAACTGCAGGAGTAGATGTGCCAAAGGTTGCTCAAGCAGTTCAAACAAGTATGCAAAAGCATTTCCCGAACAGCACATGGGTTCTTCAAGGATGGCAAAATAATCCTTCAGACAAAATCCTTGCTGGATTGAAAAAGGAGAATACTTTAATTATTGAGCTTTTTGGAGAAAACACCAATAATTGGGAAAGACGTAAAGGCTACAATCAAACCAGTTTCATCTGGTCTAATGTTAGTAATTTCGGTGAAAAGAACGGATTGTATGGAAGATTGCAGCGTTTTATAGATGAGGTTTATCGAGCTAAAAACAGTGAATTTGGATCTTCACTTAAAGGTGTGGGTATTATCCCAGAAGGAATAAACAACAATCCTCTTGCCTATGACCTGATGTTGGATTTAGCTTGGCATGCAGAGAAACCTAATCTTGATAAATGGATTGAAGATTACACAGTTTACCGATATGGAAAAAGAAATCCTAAGGTAGTTGCTGCCTGGAAGGAATTTATCCATACGGTTTACAATAGCCCAGTAGATGAAAACGGAAAGGTATTATATCAAGAAGGACCATCTGAAAGTGTTTTCTGTGCTAGACCATCCTTAAAGGTAAATCCAGTATCTTCATGGGGTACTCGTAAGCGATTCTATGATATCGAACGTTTTAAGAAAGCTGTTGCTGTATTCATTTCTGCTTCCAAGGATTTCAAAGGTTCTGAAACATTTGAAACCGATAAAGTTGATTTCTTGAGGCAAGTAATGTCTGATAAGGCTGATTTAGCCTACTCCAACATGGTAAAAGCCATTGAAGGTAAAGATCAAGAAACAATTAAATCAAGCAGCTCTAGGTTCATTCAGATGTTAAAGGATCAAGATGAATTATTACAAAGCAATTCCTACTTTACATTAAACCGTTGGTTGAATCAGGCTACTCAATTTGGCAAAGGTTTACCAGATGCTAAATTAGCAATGTACAATGCAAAAGCTCAAATAACGTTCTGGGGTCCGGATAACAACCCTAAAACTACATTAAGAGACTATGCCCATAAAGAATGGGGTGGGTTATTATCTTCACTTTATTTGGACAGATGGAATCTTTTTGTAGAACGCGCGCTAGCTGGACAAACTGTTCCACCTGCTGAATTCTATCAAATGGAAGTGGAGTGGTCTAAAAAAGCAGATTTATACAAACCTGCTAAATCAAACAAAAAGAATCTAGCTCGTATTCAACAAGACATCTTGAAGTAATTCTTTTGATTTTATTATCTAAGAATTCTTTACAGAATTCCCTTAAATAAAGAAAGCAGCTGCAAATAATTGCAGCTGCTTTCCTTTTATCCTAATGTCTAGCATTAGCTGATCAAAGTAAAGTCAATTTGTCTTTTATCCAAATCAACCTTCTTCACTTTAATTTGAACTTCATCACCTAACTGATACACCTTTTTCTTTCTTTGACCAATGATGGCATAATTCTTCTCATCCAAGGTGTAGAAATCATCCGTGATATCACGTAATCTAACCATTCCTTCGCATTTGTTCTCTTCGATTTCTACATACATACCCCATTCGGTAACTCCAGAAATGATTCCGATGTATTCTGTTCCAATCTGATTCTGTAAATATTCCGCTTGTTTGTATTTTACAGAAGCACGTTCAGCCTCTGCAGCTTTCTTTTCCATCTGAGAGGAGTGTTCAGACATTTTTTCATAATGTTCAGAATTCACCTTTTTACCACCATCCAAGTAATATTGCAATAAGCGGTGAACCATAACATCCGGATATCGACGAATAGGAGAGGTAAAGTGGGTATAATAATCAAACGCTAAACCATAATGTGATGCCTTCTTGGTCGTGTAAATGGCTTTTGCCATCGAACGAATAGCAAGGGAGGTTAAAAGATTCTGTTCTTTGGACCCTTCAATCTTCTCCATCATTTGATTTAATGATTTTGCCGTCTCCTTATCCGATCTGAAGCTTAGACGATGTCCGAAACGTGATGCAAATTGAGAGAAGCTCGTTAAAGTCTCTGTATTTGGTACATCGTGGAATCGGTAAACAAAAGTCAATTTATTTTTCCCTTTACCTTGTTTTCCTATGTATTCAGCAACTTTTCGGTTTGCCAATAGCATAAAGTCCTCAATAAGCTTGTGTGCTTCTTTCCGAATTTTGGTATAAACGCCAAGAGGTTTGCCGTTATCATCCAATAAGAATTTTACTTCTTCTGTCTCGAAACTGATGGCTCCACTTTTGAATTTTCGCTCTCGAAGAATAAAAGCCAATTCATTAAGTTTTAAAATAGCCTCCGATAAAGGATCTTCTTTTCCTTCGATGATTTCTTGCGCTTCTTCATAGCTGAATCTACGGTCAGAGTGAATAACAGTTCTTCCAAACCATTGGTCAATCACATTTGCCTTTTCATCAAGCTCAAATACGGCCGAAAAACAAAGTTTGTCTTCGTTAGGTCTAAGTGAGCACAGGTTGTTAGAAAGTCGCTCAGGGAGCATGGGAATGACCCTGTCGACCAAATATACCGAGGTTCCTCTTTCAAAAGCTTCTTTGTCTAGGTTACTATCTGGAATTACATAATGAGAAACATCTGCAATATGGACTCCGATCTCATAATTTCCATTCTCTAATTTCTTGAAAGAAATAGCATCATCGAAATCTTTCGCATCCGCAGGGTCAATGGTGAATGTGGTTGTTTCTCGAAAATCATGGCGTTTCTTGATTTCTTCTTCACTGATGATATCAGATATGGAATTCGCTTCTTCCTCCACTGCTTTTGGAAACTCCAATGGAAATCCAAAGTCAGCAAGGATAGCATTCATCTCCGTATTGTTTTCTCCTTTTTTACCAAGAACTGATTTTACACGACCTATAGGATTCTTTGCATTCTTCGGCCACTCGATAATGGAGACCACGACTTTTTCACCATCCTTTGCTCCATTCAAATTATCCAACGGAATGAAGATGTCATGAAGCATCTTTCTGTCATCAGGTAGGAAGAAGGCATAGCTGTTCGAGATGTCAATCGTACCGGTGAAATCAGTCTTCGATCGTTGAACAATTTCCACTACTTCACCCTCTCTTTTACGACCTTTTTTACGATCGTAAATATGGACTTTCACGATGTCTCCATGGAGGGCTTGGCGAAGCTTTCTCGGGGCTACATATATGTCATTCTCGAACTCGTCTTCAGGTACAATATAAGCAGAACCATCTGCTGTCATATCTACCTTTCCTGTGACATAAACAGCAAGCTGTCGAAGTTTGAATTTTCCGCGTTCCGGTTGTTCGAATAGTCCCGATTTCGAAGCGTCGTTTAAGATGTCCGCAATGGCAACTTTAGCATCCGTATCGGAGATGTTTAACTTCGCCGCTACCTGCTTGTAGTTCAAAGCATGGTTTCCGGATTTTTCAAATATATCGACGATAAGTTGGGTAAGGACTTCTTTGTAGGGGTTCTCTTTTTTTGACTTCATAGTTGCGTTTTATCTGCTACCTCTTTTTGTTTTTTTGATAGGGTAGGAGTGGGAGCCAATCATTCGAAACTGCATCTTGAGATTCGTCTGCTGCTCCGTTGTTGTTGATGAAACTAATATACACAAAAAATGATATTGCTAACAAGAGTTAGTTCGAAAATGAGTGGTATATATGTTTGTTGTATTGATAGTTTATTTTAGCAATTATAATTATCTGATTATTATCTAATTATAAGGTATATTGCTAAATATTTTAACTTGTATTTATTCATTAAATAGTTGAATATCAGTAAATTAATAATTGTACGCGCCTTTTTATGCAGTTCTGCTAAAGGTTGTGTGTTAAATATAAAATTCTATTATATGTTACTAATATTCTATTTTATAGATAATTAAATATTTATTTGCTAATTTTTAGCATATAAATATTTAGTAGTTTTAGCTGCCGTATTTGATGATTTTTAGGTATAGGAATAGTAAACTATCCATATAGACAGTAGGACAAAAAAGAAGGGATATGATTAGCGTTTATGCATCTTTTTCTTGACAGGAGTCACATAAACCGACTGCATTTATAGCAATAGAGTGCAGGCTAAAGTTTGCAGGGAGATTAATTTTCGGCACTGAAATTTCATCTAAACAGAAGACCGAATTACATACCGAACAGATGAAATGTACGTGTTGGTCGTGGTGATGGTGTGCCGAACATTTGGTTGAACAGAGCGCATATGTTGCTGTTCCATTGAGGTCAAATACCTTGTGAAGTATGCCTTTTTCTTCGAAGCTTGCAAGAATTCTATAAAGGGTTACTCGGTCAATTTCGGAACCTAATATCTTCTCCAATTCAGGTTGAGATACGGCAGTTGATTTATCCGAAATACTATCTAAAACCCGAAGTCTTGGTTGGGTAATTTTAAGTTGGTTTGCCTTTAAAAGTTGGCTATATTCTTCTAATTTTTCTTTGCTAATTTCGTTGTCTTGCTCACGTTTCATAAAGTTAAAATTACGAAAAATACTGCGTATAAAAAACCTCCTATCCTTGAGGGATAGGAGGCCTTCATTTATCCTTTTTTAAGCTGCAATTATTTGCCTGCTGCTTTCGCGTGATCCGCTAAGAATTGTGCCAAACCACTATCCGTTAATGGGTGTTTTAACAAAGCTAAAATTGCTGATAATGGGCCAGTCATTACGTCTGCTCCAATCTTAGCACAACCTAAGATATGCGCACTGTGACGAACTGATGCAGCTAAGATTTGTGTCTCAAAACCATAGTTGTCATAGATCTCACGGATCTCTTCGATTAGGCCTAAACCATCTACAGAGATGTCATCTAAACGACCGATAAATGGAGAAACATAAGTAGCGCCAGCTTTTGCGGCTAATAATGCTTGACCTGCTGAGAATACCAATGTACAGTTGGTTTTAATACCTTTTTTACTGAAGTATTTAATCGCTTTTACACCATCTTTGGTCATTGGAACCTTTACTACAATCTTGCTGTCTAAAGCTGCTAATGCTTCACCTTCTTTGATCATTCCTTCGAATTCAGTGGAAATAACCTCTGCACTTACATCACCGTCTACAATAGCACAGATGGCTTTATAATGGTTAATTACGTTTTCTTCACCAGAAATACCTTCTTTAGCCATTAAGCTTGGGTTGGTCGTTACACCATCTAAAACGCCTAAATCTTGTGCTTCTTTGATTTGTTCAAGATTTGCAGTATCAATAAAAAATTTCATGATATAAAATGTTGATTAAAATGTTTGTCAATTTTTGTCAACCCCAATTGGCTTTGACCATGCAAAGGTAGGTATATTGTTTTAAGAATGAAATAAATACAATGTTTCAACGATGAAAAACTGTGCTTAATTCATATTTCTGCAACAATTGTATGGTTTAATTTGTATTAAGGTTAGAGGAACTGAATTCTTCTTAAAAAACCGTACTTTTAACTGTTCGGTTCCTAGAGTTCGATTTACGCATATATTTAGAATCCTTCAGTTAAATGCAGATATTCAGATCTTTTGCTTATCCGAATTACAGATTGCACGTCATTGGACAGGCCATTTCCCTCTTAGGAACATGGATGCAACGTATAGCCATTAGTTGGTTAGTCTATAAATTGACAGATTCTGTATTTTGGCTGGGCTTTGTATCCTTTATTTCCCTTCTACCTTCCTTGGTTCTTTCTCCATTTATTGGTGCATTTGTTGATCGACATAAAAAATATAAACTTGTTTTTACCACTCAAATAGGCTTAATGATTCAAGCAGGTCTATTAGCATTAGTGGTATTTCTCAAAATGGAATCGGTATTATACCTATCTATTTTAGGTTTCATTCAAGGTGTAATCAATGCTTTTGATGTGCTTGGGAGGCAGGCTTTATTGGTGTCATTGGTAGATGATAGGCGTGATTTACCGAATGCAATTGCATTAAACTCCTCAATTTTTAATGCTGCTCGGATGGTAGGTCCAGCAATTGGTGGATTTTTATTGTCCGTATATGGTGAATTGGCTTGTTTTACCTTGAATTTCCTCAGTTTTATCCCTGTCATTATCTGTTTAATGCTGATGAATGTAAAAGAACGAGTCATCATTGTTCCCAATGAAAGTGCTTATCAGGGATTTGTACAAGGATTCAATTACCTCAAAAGATCACCACATATTGCTTCACTTATCATCATTTTAACCTTCTCCAGTCTGCTTGTTATTCCATATACTTCCTTATTACCTGCTGTAGCACGTGAATTATTTCAAGGAAATGAGCGTACCTTTTCTTGGTTTGAGAGTGCTGCCGGATTAGGAGCTATGGTTGGTGCTATTAATATGGCAAGATTAAAAGCTGGTGAAAATCTTCGATATCGCATTATGTTTGCTGCATTTTTAATGGGAGTAGCCTTGGTTTTATTGGCTTATGCGCATTATCTTCCTTCAGCATTGTTTTTTACAGGAGCTGTATCTTTCTCGATGATGATGCAAAATTCATCCATCAATACCTACATACAGACACATGCTGTACCTGCATATCGAGCCAGAGCCATGTCCTATTATGTAATGGCCTTCCAAGGAATATTTCCAATTGGAAGTTTGTTAACTGGGGCTATTGCAGAAATTATAGGTATAAAATCAACACTTTACATTATGGGTGGTTGTGGTATTTTAATCGCAATAGGCTTTTATATCTATTTGCGATTACATATTCAACGACGATTATTTAAGCTTAATTTACGCTGATTTAATGTTAGTGTCTGCTTTTTATAGTCGATGATAGCACCATATTGTTGCAAAATATCCCCTCCGAGTACACCGATGACAGGCTCTAATCCGATTTGATTGTAAGCAAAATTAATGGAACTTAAATCCAAAACAGCCACCGTGAAATTCTTGATTTGCCAGTCATGCAACCTGATTTCTGGAATGGTCAGCATAAAACTTTCCATGGAATTGGTCCCTAAACCAGTTGATAAAATATCCGTATTTTCAAAGGTATCTTCTGCAATTCCCGATTCTAACAATGTCGTTTTATCTAAAACGGTCTTCGAAGCTCCCGTATCAATGACTAACTTAAAGGTTTTATCAAATAGCGTTACTTCTGTTATGATGTGGTATCCGTCTGCTTGTAAATTGATCCGTTCAAAGGGGATTTTATGCATAATATCTTAAATGAATAACTTATATTTTCGAATTATTCACAAGTCTAATATTATTTTAATTGAAATGGAAGGCTTTCCAGGTTTATATTTTACAAAGTTAAAACCGTAAAAAACACTTCGAGGAATCAAAGCAAGGTCCTATATCTTTAATTTTTTCTTTTCCATTGCAGCCTTAAGTCTATTTCTTAATACTGTTTCATATTCTGGAGAGGATTGCAAATAGGAACTATACATCGCTAAGTCATCCATTTTTTCTAAGTATTTATCCGAAGAGAAATTGATCTTAAACTTTTCTATGCTAGCTTGAGGAGCTAATTTGGCTAATTCATTTCCTATTATTGCTCCAGTTACTACAGCTGTACCAACTAATAATCTTTCTCCCAAAGGTGACTCATTTTCTGAAATATAGTTATGTTCACCATTTGGCTTGTCTGCTACTCGTAAAGTTCTAGTTTGTCCAAATTCTGGATCACTTATAATATCCAATCCGGTTTGAGCTATATTTTTGAATACTGGTACATTTTTCTTTTGACGGAATTTAACCTTAATGGTTTTTATTCGTTCAGCTGCTATCTTTTTAGAACCTTCCTTTTGTTCTATTAATAGGTATTGAGGTGTAACTTGCAGTAGATTCCCTTTGAAATTTCCTTCTTTAGACTTAATCTCGACTTTATAGATCGAAATCTCTCGGTTCCCTAATAGTTGTTTTTCTTGACCTCGTAAAAAACTTATAAAAATAAAAAAGCTAAGTATTGAAAAGATGTATTTAATCATGCTTCAAAGTTAATTATTTAAAATAAATTTCTTTATGTGAAAAATTAAAATTAACATGTATTAAGAATTAACCTTCGTGTTAACTATCGGAGGGTATTAATTGCCAAAATTCTAAAGTGGCTTAAAATAAAAAAGCTCCAAAATTGGAGCTTCATATTTTTTTATTGAAATAATATAAGAGTTTCTATTTCTTAAGAACACCCTCATCAAATAAGACCTGATTCATTTTTCGAACTGCATCTGCACTTGCTTTGAATAAATCTTCTTCTTCTGCTGAAAGATTCATTGGAACGATTTTGTCCCAACCTTTTTTGTTGATGATGACAGGTACCCCAATATTTATATCTTCTTGTCCGTATTCGCCTTCTAAATATACTGAAGCGGTAAATAAGCGATTTTGATCTTTAACGATGCTTTCTACCATGGCTGCAGCAGCAGCTCCAGGAGCATACCATGCTGAAGTTCCAATTAATGCAGTTAATGTAGCACCTCCAACCATCGTCTTTTTAACGATATCTGCTTGTTCATCTTCATCTAAGAAATCAGTAACTGACACTGAATTCCAAGTAGCATGTTTTATCAATGGAATCATGGTTGTATCGCCATGTCCTCCAATTACAATAGCATTTAAATCATTTGCCGAAGCATTTAGTTTATCACTTAATTGGTATTTAAAACGTGCTGAATCTAAAGCACCACCCATACCAATAATCCTATTTTTTGGTAATCCTGATGATTTTAAAGCCAAATAAGTCATCGTATCCATTGGATTTGAAACGATAAGAATAATGATATCTGGAGAATGTTTGATCAAGTTATCAACAACCGTTTTTACAATATTAGCATTGGTGCCAATCAGTTCCTCACGGGTCATTCCTGGTTTACGTGGAATACCTGAAGTAATAACTGCTACTTCAGATCCCGCCGTCGATAGGTAATCATTCGTAACGCCTTTGATTTTCGAGTCAAACCCTAATAGGGCAGAAGTCTGCATCATATCCTGGGCTTTGCCCTCTGCGAATCCTTCCTTAATATCCAATAGGATAATTTCCTCAGCAATATTACGTCTTACTAGATTATCTGCGGTGGTTGCTCCAACGGCACCAGCACCTACGACCGTTATTTTCATACTTTTAAGGTATTTATGTTTACTCTTTAAAACTACTAAAAATTATTCAGCTAACCTATTGTTTTGAGCCTTAGAAATACCTCATTTATAATATGAATAACATAAAAAGAGCGACTATTTTGCCGCTCTTTTTAATAATATCTATTTTCTTAAGATTAGAATGGATAACCGATTGCTAAGTTGAATACCAAATTATCTCTTCGCCAATCTCTATCCCTAATATCAATGTATTTAAACACCCAACGGTCATTTGTAGGACGATAGGGCACTCGGAACGGAATGGCAAAATCGGTACGTACGATCAAGAAGTCCAAGTCTAAGCGAAGCCCAACACCCCCACCTACAGCTAATTCGCTTAGGAATTTACCCGATAATTTACCTCCAGGTTTATTGTCGTCTTTGTTCTGTAGCCAAACATTTCCTGCGTCGATGAAGGCTGCCCAATGTAGCATACCAGCAATCTTAGCACGATATTCCGTATTCATTTCCAATTTAAAATCCCCTGTTTGATCAGCAAAGAAGTTCTCTTCTCCGATATTCTCTGGTAGAGAAGATCCAGGTCCTACAGCACGTGCTCGGAATGCTCTAAGCCCGTTAGGACCCCCTGTATAATATTGTTTTAAATAAGGTAAGGAACGTGAGTTACCATAAGAGTAAGAAGTACCGATCATCAAGCGAGATGCTAAAGTAGAGTTTGTTGACAACTTCAAATAATGGCGCATATCTGCCTCTGCCTTGATAAACTGCGAATAAGGTGTGCCAAATATGTGTTTTATTTTTCCACTATTATAGTCTGCCCCTTGTATTAAACCTAAGATATTTCCAGAAGTATTTAAACCCGCTTTTGCATAAAAAGTGTGTTTCTTATGGTTATCCATGGTATTGGTAAAGGTAAATACATAGTTCGGACCGAAAGAAAACTGTGGATCTACAATATGCCTTAAGGTAGGAACGGTGTCCATCTGGGCCCGATATTCATCTGATATGCCTCTTGGTTGCACATAAATAATTTCCGCTAAGGTCAAATTATGATCTCGCTGCTCATTCTCTTTCCAGGCATAACCATAATTTAAGGTCATGCTGTTTAAGGTATAGGCAGTCCTTCTATTCAAAAATTCGTAACCTGCTTTTAAGAAGGTTTTAGGAATATATCGTCTTACTGGAGCCCATTTCCAAGGAGATAATAACCTTGGCCAAGTAATTCCAACCTCTGCTCCATAACGTATATAACTGGAGTTAAGATTGACATTCCCACCTGTCTGTGTCTCGTATCCTCCGAAAACCGATAAGTTTAACGTTTCAAATCCTTTGAATGCATTACGGAGCGTCCAGTTTGCTGTAACCTCTGTACCATTATAGACTGCAGCTGTCTTCCCAATCAATTCTAAACGAATAGAGCGACTAGGCAATGGTGTCAAATAATAATAAACATCCAAATGATTGGTAGAATCTGGATTATCTACAAAATCATTCTTTACGAATTTATAAGCATTTAAATTCACCAGGTGGTTAATCGTTTGATTGTGGTTCCAACGACTATACTTTTCTCCTGGATTCATGAAAATATGGTTGGCAAGTACTTTCTTACGATGTTTCTTTAAGGGGTCAACAATGTAATACTTGTCATCAAACTTCTCTGTATTTCTAGGTATTCTTCTTCTATTGGTGGATGAGGTCTCTCTGTAATCAGCAAATATGTAGACATTCCCAATATATTGGGGCTCTCTAGCTTTTGCGGGTGTTTCCGGTTTCACTGTTACATACATGTCAACCTTGTGGTCACCAATGGTACTATCTACCTCGACAAGGATGTTGTCAGGACTGAAGTAATAAAAACCATTATGTTTTAAATCATCATCGATACGATCTCGCTCATTTAAGATCACATCCAAGTTATAGTTATTACCAGGTTTGAGTAAGGATCGATTACTAGGGTAATGGATTCGCCAACCTAAATTGGTCGTGGTATCTACATCAAAAACGACTTTATTGATACGGTAAATTTTTCCAGGATAGGCATCGTAACGAACGGAAGCATACTTCTCTTTGATCAAGGTGTCGGAAGATACTTGTGCATTAAAGAAACCCAAGTTCTCCATTTTCCCACGTAATAAGTTCTCATTATACTCCCGGTTTACATCGCCTAATTTCACGGGTTCTTGGCCATTTCGCTTTAACCATTTACGGATAAAGTTATTCGTACTGTCCGGACCTCCACCCATGTTCCATAAACCTACTTTGTAATAAACCCCTAGCAATTTACTATTGGGTTTAGGTAGGAGGGATTCCTCTAAGGACTTTTCAAATGCTTCCTTATTCTCTTGAGACATGCTGTCATGATGAATGACTACATCCCCTCCTGTATAAAACTTTTCTCCCTCAGCAAGATATTTAGTCGGATTACAACTTGTAACCAATACGGCAACAAAGATTGTTCCTAACAGATACTTAATCTTCATTGTTTCCTCCTTCCTCTTCTTCATTCTTTATAGCTGATTGATTCGACTCTTTTATTCGATCGGTCGTATCAGGTTTATTTTGTGTACTATCTTGTTGTTGTTTTTTCAACTCTTCTTGTTTTTGGCGCTCTTCCATTCGTTTACGGAATTCCGGGTCAACACGCATTAAACTATCACGAATTACCAATCGAACACTATCGCGGTATAAGGTGTCAGTCTCCATACGCTCCACATCAAACCTTCTGCGGAATCCTCTTGTATCCGTATTGTAGTACTCTTGAAGCGCTTTAGAATTCATGAACAACTCTTTGAATTTGTCATAACTCATATTGATGATGAAACCAATACCCGTTTCTACAAACTGACCTTGAAGTGTTGCTTGGTACTGATTTTTCCGGTAAACACGAGCAAAGTATCGACCATCCTTGGACAATTGATAATCTAAGGATATATCACCCGCTATGTTTGATGCCTTCTCACCTGGTCGAGTATTACCTTCAACCTCAAAATTAGATCCAATGGTAATTTTTAAACGGTCATCAAACAACATCTTCGAAATACCCACATTTAAGTCTGTCCGTGTTTGCGCATTACCAGTTAAGTAATCCTCTTCCGAATTTAAATTGAAATCAAGCTCTACACCTTTAATGAGGTCAGATGCCAAATTATTCAATTGTGAGGTTAAGAATGAACTTACCGTACTTCTAGCCATGGATTCAGCGCCTCCTCCAGATAAACTTTCGAATGGATTTGCCGACATAAATCTACCCAAGGCAATTAATGAGAAAACCTGTTTGTTTAATTCTGCCGGATCTTCACGAATATTTGATAAGGCAATATTTACCTTACTTACTACATCCTGAGAAACAATGGCGTTGCTCTCATCTAAGTCAATATCAAAATTAATCTCCGGTTTGAACAACTCACCCGTAAGTTTTAGCAAGACATTGAATGGAATACGTTGTTTATATAAGTTTTGACTTTCAGATCCGATTTGGTTTTGAACCAACTCGAGGGAAGCGAACTTACCCGTATAGACGGCTGTAATATTCAAACGAGCATCCAAAGGATCTCCATTCCAGGTAATTGTACTTCCTTTTTGGAATCTAAAGTCTTTGGATATTGGTCCAAGTGAGAAGGTATAATCTCCATCTTCTACAGTAAATGTTCCTGACATAAAGATTTTGTCATTAGCGTCTATACTGGTGTTGATTTCAGCAACTCCTTGGATATTCAAGGCGTCTTTTGTTCCTTCATCAAGAATAATCTTGAATTTCGCTTCTCGATCTGTACTTAAATTCAAGGCAATATCATAACCCGATAAGGTACTTGATACTTTCGTCATGGAATCCAATTGCGCAAAAACATTTGCTCTCGTCGTATCGCTTTTATCTACGAATTTAACGACACCATCGCGTTGAGCAACCCCAGGATCGTCATTAGGGACAATGAAATTGAAATCTGTACGCTCATTGGCCTTGACATTTCCATCAATCCTTGGCTTGTCAAGATTACCCGTCACACGTAAATTCGATGTTAAATACATCTTACCGAAGAACATATCATTATCAGCACGTGTAGAATTCATGACTTCAAAATCATCTGTTGTTAAATTCAAATTGAAGTCAAAGTCGGTATAAGTAGTTGTTCGAATACTACCATTTATCCTTGCAACATTATTTCTAGAATCTACAATGTTGAACTGACGGAACGTAATTCCTTGATTGTTGAAATATATTTTTTGTCCATCGATTTTCATGTTTGAATTTAACATCGATGCATTGATGATGGCATCATTAAATGTCAATTCCCCATTAATACGTGGAGCTGAAGTTGTTCCTGTTATTTTTAAGGAACCTGTCAGATCACCTTGGCTGCCTTTTAAGTTACCCAAACTGAATGCTTCAATGGTTTTAACTGTAATAGGTTTTAAATCCAAGGTAGCATCAATCTGCATATCGCCTTCCGCAGGAATAATAACATCCCCGATTAATTGAACATCATTTCCATTCTCTGTAATGCGTACGTCTGCCGAATAGGTGTTTTCTTTTATGTTGTTCACTTTTACTAGAACATTTCCGATCGTATCCTTACCAAAGAAGAATTTATCAATGGTCAGGTCAGAAACAAATACAGGGTTGGCTTCCAATCTGGAAACAGTTGCAGTACCGTTAATTCCACCTCCTAAATTTAGATTTTCGGAATCCAACATTCGCGAGAAGGTCTCTATACGGAAATTATTAAAGTTAAGATCAATAGGGGAGTTCAAGGTAGAATCCTTGGATTGAATTGTCAGTTCCTGACCATCATTCGTTAAACGAAATGCAGTAGCACGAATACCATCTTTCCCAAAACTTAGCTTGTTATTCGGGTCAATGGCCCAATTCTCATAATTCAGCATTAAGCCATCCTCTTTTAAGGAGAAGTTATAGTTATTAGCTGTCACATTCATGGCAGCACCTAGATGGTATTGCTCTTTTTCTTCTTTATCCTTAATCCAAAGACCAAAGTCCAGAATATTATTTGCGACATTACCACTTAATACGGTATTATTTAGCTCAATATTATTGACTTTAACATGGCCGATCAAGGTATTGTAATATAAGGTACTATCCGCTGTAATAATATCTAAACCGATATTTTCTACCTCTGTACCAGCATAAGTGATTTTAGGTGCCAATAATTTGGCCATAACCATTCTGTCCTGACTATTGAATGTACCATCTAAGGTAATATCGTCCATCCGCTCTAAATCGGGCAAGAAATCACGTATGATCCGGGCATTATTTAAGCGAGCAGAGAATTCAAATTGCTGAGGACTGTAAGTTAATACGGTACGATCATTTGAAGGATTATAATAGGTTCGAATAATATCCGTAATAGATGAACCTAACTCCGTTAATTTATATTTACCAGTTAAGTGACCGTTCAAGAACTCAGAACTCAGAAGCAAGGTGTTTTTGCTGGTATCAGCAATAGCAGTCAGAGCTACCGTATCCAATACATAACGGTCATCGTTATACGCAATCGAAGAATTTACCACCTTTAGAGATCCGTTCAGATGATCTAAATCAAAGGTTTCAAAGTCAGCAGTAATCTTACCATGGTATCTAAGGTTTTGGTCCATTAACTTCAAATTCTTGAAATTAACGGAGTCAATCATCATTTCTGCAAAAATCTTAGGATATCGACCACTCATATCCGCAGTTATGCTGGCGTCTAAATCCAGGTTAGGGTCTGGACTATTAATCGTTCCTGAAATATCTCCACGGTTAGCAGTCAAATCAAAGTTAATATCATGATAACCATAGCCTAGTGCATCAAAACGATCCAAAGTACCAGTGATATCAGCTACCATGGTCTTCGGATTAAGACCAGTACCATTTACTTGTGCCGATGCTGCAACATAACCCAATACAGAATCCTGTTTAAGGAATTCACCTAAATTGAAATTATCAACCGTAACAAAGGCATTATAGGTGGTGTCACGACCCATTTTTAAATTACCATTTACTGTGGCATTACCTTGTTCAGTAACTAATTTTAAATCCGCATCAAAGCCTGTCATTCCTCCTTTAAAAGTACCTGCTAGACTTATGTTTCTTGGTAATTGAATACTATCCGGCAGAAGAGAAGGGGCAACTAGTTGATTAATATCCGCACGGCCTGTAACTAATTTTTTGATATTGATGTCTAAATACATCTTATCCACATCAGGTAAACCCTTGATATGGGCAGTAGCAATCACATGTGTGTTTTTTAAGGTTTTAAATTCAAACCTTGGGATTCTTAAATCATTAAGCTTTCCAGTTACTTTTCCATCAATGTAGAACTTCTTATTCATAAGAGGTCGCATGACCTCTTGTTTTTCCAAGTCTGGTGCTAGAAAACGAATATCGCGCATGTCAATATGACTTTTCTTAATATTCGCGGAAATAAGCATACTAGCAGGATTCTTCGATACCGCATCAAGAGAAGGATAGGAAACAATAATCTCATCCCGAATTATGGTATTTGGTGTTTCGATCAATAAATCCTTAACCGTTGCACCTTGGTTTCCGTATATAAAATCACCTTTAAGCTGCTTTAAATTAAAGCCAGAATGATCTTTAACCGTTAGGTTGGTTAGCTTTCCGGATATCGAGTCCGAAGAATAATAGAGATCGTCCATTACCCCAGCCAGATCTGTCATTTTTAGATTGAAATAATCCAATCCTTTTGTGCGCGCCTGATTATCATCACGGAACCAAAATTTTGTCTTGTCAATTACAAGTTTTTCAGCTGATACAACCCAATTCACGGAACTGGAATCACTACTAGTAGTCTCAGCTTTCTTGTTGACTTTGCCTAATATAACTTCCGATTCGGAATCATCTAATTTGATTTCTTTTAATTTGACAATTTCTTTGTTCAAGTCTAATTGTTCAACATTGGCAACCAAATTTTTGATATCAAATTTGGTTTTCATATTACCTGCCTCATCATCGTATCGTACGAAGATGTTTTTCAGGTTTATGGTATTAATGCCTAAGTCAGGTAGGAGAGAACTTGCCTCAACAGATGGGTCGGAAATACCGAAATCTGATGCATCCGGGGCTTCTGCCTCTGTAGCAACTGACCATTGCTTGATAACCGCTGTTAACCCATCAATATTCACGACAGGCATATCAAACGCCATATTATTCTTGAGGTCAAACCGCTTGATACGCGTGTCAAATTTATTTAAGAATAAGTCCGCAGACGTTCCAATTACATCATCTTTATACTTGAATTTTATTCGCTCGAAATTTACCTTATCAATGTCAAATATTAATGCAGAAGAACTATCTGCTGTCGTCGTGCTTTCTTTTTCCGTAGCGAAAGCATTGACAATATAACTGAAGTTGAAGGTACTGTCAGGTAAGGTGCGGTTAATTTTTGCTGTGATACCTTTTAATTCAAATTCTTTGATCTCAACAGTGTTCTTCAATAACTTGAACATGTTGATGTCTACGCGCAATTCCTCTCCAGCCAATAAGGTGTCCTTGGATTGATCGGCAAAATAGACGTTTTCTAAGACTAATTTTTTGGGGAATGTTATATTGATGTGACCGATATCTACCTGTGTACCAAGCTTGTTTTCAAGGTAGGTGGTGACTTTTCCTACTACATAGTTCTGGACTGCTGGTAAACGAATGAGAAAAATCGCCAATAGTAAGAGGGCAATAACGGAACCAATAATCCATAGGATAGTTTTTAATGCAATACGGCCAAATCTATTCAAAGCGAGCGAATGTTCTTGTTTTTGTTAGTAATATATACCTTTTCTTAACAAATTGTAACCTATTTTGTTTAATAATCATTCAAAATAAGTTCTCTGTTCATCTTACAAATATAGCCTTTGAAAGGGAATTATACATAGTTTTGTTGCCTTCTACTTAATTTCACCCATTAGATTTAACGAATGACGTAAAATGCTATTCGATTTGTTTTTAATACTTTATGTCCTGAATCATTTTGAAAAGTTAAAACGCAATGTAAAATTAAAGGTTGTTTGAATTGTCACTTCAAATTTTTTAAAGACCAGTTTATTGAAATTTATAAAGAAATTGTAATGAGAATAATAAGGTTATGGAATAGACATACTATGGTTCAATGACTATTATTTGGGAAGATAGCTTTACGATAATTAAGAGCATTTTGAAATTAATGAAAACGGTCTAGATCTATTAAATTTGTTGGTAAAATAAAACAAATATATGTCAATTCACTTAATCGCTCTTCTGAATCATTTAACTTACTCTCTTAGAATAAAAGGAGGCTGAATATAGTATCCATACCTCATTTTTTTTATTTATTTGAATGATATTTTATGCTTTATCGCTGATTTAACCTATGAAAAAAGAGGTCGACACACATGTGTGTCGACCTCTTTCTTTGTAAAATCTAAAAATTTATTAATTCTTAAGCTTAGTGAACTTCAATGTTCGTACCTTCTGATTTTTCTTCTGTTGCAGTTGGCTCTGCAGCTTCAGTAGTTTCAGCTTCTTCAGATTTGTCTGTACGTTCCACAGTAATTTTGCACTCCGTTAATAAAGCTGCAATCGCACCTACTGCAGCAAATATTGGTGCTAATACAACGCCGATTACTCCTAAAGTCACTGGGAAATTCATGATTTCTTTTCCGCCTTTATCGGTAATGGTAATTTTTGTCACATTGCCTTCAGCAATTAATTCCTTAATTCTCTTTAATAAGTTCTCACCCGTTACGGTAAATGTTTCTTTAATTGACATAACTCTTTTGTTTTTATTTGTTTAATTTCTATATGCTTTCGCGTTTAATTGTATATCAAAGGTAAGCGAACAGCACATAACTTGGTGCGATAAATAGGTTAAGTCAATTTATTTTTCGGTGATTGACCGTTTATATTCGGTGAAAATACCTTAAGGAATTTTTATTTGGATAATTCTTGTAACAGAATTAGCGTCGCCATAGCCAAGACAAACCATCCAAAAGCTGGCTTTAACTTCTTACCATCTATTCTTTGGCTCATTCGAGCACCGATTAGAATTCCGACAATGGCAATGCCTGATATCCCCAACATAAATCCCCAATTCATACCCTCTACATCCATCTTGCCTAAAAAACCAATCAATGAATTTGCAGATATAATTAACAAGGATGTTCCTACAGCTTTTTTCATGCTCATTTGGCCGAAAATTATCAAGGCTGGAATGATGAGAAAACCACCTCCTGCACCTACCAACCCAGATATTAGACCTACTGCTGCTCCCTGTATTAATAAGGGAAGAATACGACTAGGTTTCTCTTCCTGAGGAATCTCCTTGGATTTGATCATATTATAAGATGCAAACAACATCAATAAGGCAAAAAATAGCATAATGGCCATATTCTTGGTAACTACCATTCCCCCAACATCAAACAATTCATCAGGAATAGCATTAATCAAATAATGTCGGGTAAGGAAGACTGTGATAATAGAAGGAATACCGAAATATAATGCCGTGCGAAAATCTATAAGTTTATTCTTAAAATAGGGGATGGCACCCACCATACTGGTGCTACCGACAACAAATAAGGAATAACTCGTAGCCAATAGTGGCTCAACATGGAAAAGATATACCAACACAGGGACTGTCAAAATGCTCCCTCCACCTCCAATAAGACCTAAAGAGATCCCTATTCCTATTGAAGCGATATATCCTATTATTTCCATCATGTCTTCTAAATTTAGGTACAAAATTGAAAGAAATGCTTTTTAGTTTTGGTTACATAGGTTACAGTAGGTGAAAAATATGATTTGAATCATATTTTGGTAACATAGGTTACCTAGTTGCCCTGTCCTAATTCTTAACTTTGCATAAAATTTATCACACTATGGAAATTATCTTGGGGCCGTGGCCTTGGTATGTGGGAGGGGCATTGGTCGCCTTGATCATGATTGCACTGGTTTTTTTAGGAAAGAGTTTCGGGTTTTCGTCAAACTTCAGAAATATCTGTTCCATGATGGGTGCTGGAAAGTCTTGTAGCTTTTTTGATTTTAACTGGAAAAGCCAAAAATGGAACTTACTTTTTCTAGTAGGGGCTGTTATTGGCGGTTTTGTAGCGGCAAATTTCTTGTCAACCAATCAAGTTCCAGCAATTTCCGAAGAGACTGTTGCACAGTTAAAATCGATTGGTTTTGAATCTGCAGGAACTGCATTTGCACCAACCGAGTTATTCGGTGAGCTATCTATTAAAAATGTGCTCCTATTAGCAGTAGCTGGTTTACTAATAGGTTTTGGTACTCGCTATGCTGGTGGCTGTACCTCGGGACATGCCATTTCAGGACTTAGTAACTTACAATGGCCATCCTTAGTTGCGGTTATTGGCTTTTTTATCGGTGGTCTTACCATGGTCCACGTACTTTTCCCTTTAATATTCTAGACAATGAGACAAACTATTTATATCCTATTAGGGATACTTTTTGGTATCGTTATGTACAAAGCTGAGGCAGCATCTTGGTTCAGAATTTATGAAATGTTCAACTTCCAATCTTTTCATATGTTTGGATTTATGGCAACGGCTCTAGCTATCGGTGTTACAGCATTTTATTTTATCAAACGCAGCAATGCCAAGGATGCGACAGGTCAACCTATTAGTATGGCCGATAAAGCAAAATCAATCCCTCGTTATCTAATTGGAGGAATACTATTTGGCTTAGGTTGGGCTTTGGCAGGTGCTTGTCCTGGACCTATATTCGTGCTTATTGGTGCAGGTATGTATCCCATGCTAATTGTAGCAGGATTTGCCATTCTAGGTACCTATTTGTATGGTTTAATGAAGGATAAGTTGCCCCATTAATCTTACGAACGTAACAAATGTAACCGATATCAGATATTGTTCTGGGTAAATTTGTACTTTAAAAAAACGAATATGATACAAGTATTAGCATACAAAGAATTTCAGGCAAAAATTAATAATCAGTCTGTGCAATTAATTGATGTAAGATCAGCTGGGGAGTTTCAAAGTGGAAGTATTGATGGCGCTATTTGCCTGGATGTAAATTCACGAGCATTTATTGAAAACGCGAAGGAATTAATAAATTTGGATAAACCTATTTATGTTTTTTGTAGATCAGGAATGCGAAGCAATATGGCTGCAGGGATCTTAAGTTCTTTAGGCGCAACTGAAATTTTTGACTTAGAAGGCGGATATATTAATTGGAAAAACCACCAATAACTCGTCTCAATTGAAATTAAATTTGTATTATTAAATCTAAAATAAGGAGAGAAATGTTTTTTCAACAAGTATACGACAAAACCCTTGCACAAGCGAGTTACTTTATAGGCTGTCAAGCTAAAAATGAAGCGATTGTTATTGATGCTCAACGCGATATCGATGTTTACTTAGAAATCGCCAAGCAAAATAACATGACCATTACACACATTACAGAGACTCATATCCATGCAGATTTTCTTGCTGGCTCGCGTGAGCTTGCTGCTGCAACTGGTGCGCAGTTATACCTATCTGATGAGGGTGGAGACAATTGGCAATATGAGTTTCCTCATATCGGTCTTAAGGAAGGCGATAAAATCAACGTAGGGAATCTATCGTTGGAAGTAATGCATACCCCAGGACATACTCCTGAAAGCATCAGCTTCTTATTACGTGATCATCCTGCATCTGATGAACCGGTAATGATATTTACAGGAGACTTTGTTTTCGTAGGTGATATTGGTCGTCCTGATTTGCTGGAAGAAGCAGCAGGGATGGTAGGCACCAAAGAATTAGGTGCGCAGCAGATGTTCCAATCCCTGAAAAAATTCACCGCATTGTCCGATTTCATACAAGTATGGCCTGGTCATGGTGCTGGATCTGCCTGTGGTAAAGCATTAGGATCTGTACCTAGCAGTACTGTAGGGTATGAGAAAATTAGAAATTGGGCATTCCAATTTGGAGATGATTATGAAGGTTTCAAAAATTACTTATTAAGTGACCAACCGGAAGCTCCTTATTACTTCGCTATGATGAAGAAATTAAATAAGGTCGATCGTCCGCTATTAGTTGAAGTGCCGAAGCATCCAACCATTTCTTGGTCGGAAGCAGAAAAATTAAACGATGTAACTTTAGTAGATACGCGTCATAAAGATGAGTTTGCCAAAGGACATGTGGAAGGTTCCATCAATATTCAAAACAATAAGGCCTTAGCAAATTGGGCTGGTTGGGTGTTGAATTATGATGATCAGTTACTGGTTATCGCTGATGAAGGTGCGCAAGAAGAAATAACCCGTAAACTTATGCGCATTGGTTTGGATAATATTCAAGCCTTTGTGACAAACTTAGATGGTGCTAATTTGGTGAAAACGAAGATCGTTGATGCAGATGCTGTGGAAGAGTGGAAAGATAAGGAGGATACGGTATTATTAGATGTTCGTGGAAACTCCGAGTTTAAGGCAGAGCATATTCCAGGTGCGGAACATCGATTTATCGGTAAACTCATTAAAAATCTACCTACGGATATCAAGGATAAAAACATTATCATCCAATGTCAATCCGGTGACCGTGCAACCATCGCTTACTCCTTCTTAGAGAAGAACGGTTTTGATAATCTTTACAATTACTCGGGTAGTTTTTTAGATTGGAAGAAAAACGGAAAACCAACTGTAAAATAGTAAATTAGTATATGAGTTTGATAGAAACCGCATATACAGGGATATTAGAGCCCGCCTTAATCGAAGAGATTGAGGCGGTTGCTACTATTAAGTCTTTCGAAGTAGGTGATATAATTGTTGATATTGGGCAATATATCCGTTCTATGCCCTTATTACTCACCGGAGCAATAAAGATTGTTCGAGAGGATGAAGATAGAGGGGAAGTGCTGTTGTATTATCTAGCGCAAGGCGAGACCTGTACCATGTCTATAGCATGTTGCATGGGAAATAAGAAAAGCGAAATCCGTGCGCAAGCAGAAATGCCAACAACGGTGGCTATGATTCCCAATAACTTCCTAAATGATTGGCTGGTTAAATATAATTCTTGGCGAAATTTTATATTAAATAGTTACTCCTCTCGAATGAATGAAATGTTAGGTGCAATTGATAATTTGGCATTTTCTAACATGGAAGAACGGATCATGAATTTTCTAAAAGAAAAGGTCCGCCTGACCAACGATCGGATATTAACCGTCACTCATCAGGATATTGCCATGGATTTAAACACCTCTCGCGTAGTAGTTTCCAGGATTCTCAAGAAACTCGAGAATGAGGACAAAATAGTCCTCCTGCGAAATGAAATACGAGTATTGGTCTAAAATATCTTTTATAAATCGGTAAGAAAAAAAAACTCTACCGATTTTTTTTTACCCAATACATAATCTAATCGTCAAAAAGTGAATACAATCCAATAAAATACCCTTACAATTTTTATTATAAGCTAATTAGCCTTAGTTTTGTAGCATGCTGGAAACCAATTTTAAGTCCATCCAACAATTTAGTATGCTAGCCAAGGTGCTAGGCATTGTACTATTGTTTGTGTTGACTTCCTGTCCGTTGAAAGCTTCTATAAAGCAGAGTCTCAATCCAGATTCCCACATCGAACTAAAGAACAACAAAATTCATCGTATCGATGCTTCTGTGGATCAGTTCGCGGATTTTTGTAGCTCTGCCATTGAACTTAACAACGGTACCCAGGCCGTCAGCGCGGAATTTCAATTCCAACCGCTTTTGCTGTCATTTGGTTTCGTGTTCCTATTAGCGCTTTTCATCCCTCAACAGGAAAGCATTTTTGTAAATTGGAATACTGCCAAACTCAAAAGCAACCCTTCCTTAATTCAGATAAGAAGACTTAACCTGTAGACTTCCCCTAATTTATTTTTTTGGCTTTACTTGAACATTTTCGATCAAGTGACCTTATAGTTTATATGCCTGTATAAGGAGGATTCCTAATGCTATTGAATCTTAAAAAACCAGGTGTTATTCACTAAAGTCATCCTCAAAAGCCGGGATAAAAAATTAGTCTATTTATTTATTTATTTATTCTACAAGTTAAAAGACCTTTATGTTTTTATCAAAGAAACATTTCATAGGGCTATTATTGATCTTGATAAATCAAGTTGCTTTTGGGCAATCATTACATGATTTATGGGAAAAAACAGCCTCTTATTACAAAGGATTTGACCTTAAAAAGCAACAGATCCTTATGGCCAAACAAGATAGTTTGGACCGATTAATTAAATACCGACCTCAGGTTCAAGTACAAGCTCAACAAGGGCTAAGCTCCCTTTCAGGAACCTCAGGTACGTTCTTGCCTCTTCCAGGTATAATGAACAGCAATGGTAATACCGTTAATAGCGACCCCATATTCAACCATTTCCTGTCAAGTACGCTGAATTGGGATATCGTTAATTTCGGAAAGAAGCAATTGGATAAAGAAATCGGTAGATCGCAAATCCAACAAAGCCAAACCGATCAACACTTATTCGAAATACAAATTCAGCAGAAACTTGCTGAACGCTACTTAAACTATCAATATTTACAGGTTCTAGAAGATTGGTTTAATAAACACAATGCTAGATACCAATCCATTTTGCAACTGACGATAGGCTTAGCAAAGGCAGGAGTAAAACCTGGTGCTGATTCTTTATTAGCTCAATCCGCATTAAATCAGGTTCATAGTAATTTGACGCTGTTGGAAGGTCAGGCTGAAGGAGCGAAATTTCTACTCCATGAATTTACTGGTGAGACTATTCAGGAGTCTGCATCAAAAAATATCAGCCCTTTTCTGAATTTGATCGATCATCAGGATATTGGCGTGACTATGCACCCGCAATTGCTTATTAAGGATGAAGAAGCTAATATGTTGGCCTTGCAAGAGAAGAAATTAGCAAAGGATAAAATGCCGAGAATCATGCTTTTAGGAGGTCTAGCAAGTCGTAGTAGTACCATTTCCTCTACTGGTGAAGCCCTAACGGATTATGGTCAATTATATGACAATTTTGCCAACAACTATTATGTAGGACTAGGATTGACATGGAGTCTGCAGGATTTATGGCAATCCAATTCGAAACAGCGCAGTAGCCAATTGCAGCAAAGAAATGTTAATCTTGAGAAAGAACTGATCAATAATGAACTATCCAGTCAATTGCAGAATGTTCAAGCCCAATTACATGCCGCAGTACGCGGAATTGATGCTTCCAATAAAAGTCGTAAAGAAGCTGAAGATGCTTATCAACTTTATAAAGCGCGATATGAAGGCGGCTTGATCAATCTTTCTGAACTATTGCAAGTGCAGGATGTACTCCTTCAAACAGAAAAACAAAATTTAAATGCCTACATGGATTATTGGAAGCTGTATGTTCAGCTGAGTTATCATCAGGCAGATTTTAACACCTTATTTCATCATTTTTAAGCAATAGACTATGAATTTAATCAGATTTGCATTACGCAAGCCTATAGCTATCATGATGTTTGTTTTAGCAATAGCCTATTTTTCTTGGCCAGTTATAAAAAAGGTCAAAGTTGATATTTTTCCGGAGATCGAATCTCCGGCCATGTACATTGCCATGCCTTATGGTGGACTCTCACCAGCCTATATGGATGGTTTTATGGCCAATGAGTTTCAAAAAGTTCTACTTTTTGTCAACGGGGTTAAAGAATTGGATTTTAAGAGTGTGCAGGGTTTAACGCTTATGAAATTAAGCTTTTATCCTGGCACAGACATGTCTCAAGCATCGGCAGAGATTTCCATGCAAGTATCTCGAGCCATGGGATTCCTACCAGCAGGTGCAGTGCCACCTATGGTGGTACGCTTTGATGCCAGTTCCTTACCCGTAGGTCAATTAGTCTTTGACTCGGATGTTCATAGCGTGACGGAATTACAAACGATGGCTATTACGAAGGTAAGGCCCATGTTTGTGAATATCCCAGGTATTACCGCTCCGGCACCTTTCGGTGGTAATATGCGGAGTTTGGTGGTCAATATCGATCCCCAAAGAATGAAAGCGAATGGCCTTAGTCCAGAAGAAATTACCCTGGCAATTACCAAGAACTCTATCCCTTCGCCTGCAGGAAATGTGCGGATAGGGGACAAGAATATGATGGCTCCTGTAAACTCCATTTCTTCGGGTGTAGAAGAGTTTTTACAGACTCCCGTCAAGTCAGTAGATGGACGGACCGTATTAGTAGGGGATGTCGCATCTGTGATGGACGCAGCTGACCAAACAGTAGGATATTCCATTATTAATGGCAAACGCTCGGTTTATCTTCCGATTATCAAAAAGCCAGATGCTTCAACCTTAGATGCGGTTGATAACCTAAAAAAGGCTTTGCCCATGTTGGAAAACTTATTGCCAGAGGGAGTGAAAATAAATTATGCCTTTGACCAATCTGTTTATATCCAACGCTCACTCAGTAATTTGATCTTTGAAGGTGTCTTAGGAGCCTTATTGACAGGTTTAATGGTATTTTTGTTCTTGCGAGATCCTCGTGGTGCCCTCATCGTAATCCTCACCATCCCTATTGCTATTTTATCCAGTGTCATAACCTTGCACTTTTTTGGGCAAACCATCAATATCATGACCCTTTCCGGGTTAGCCTTGTCCATTGGTATACTGGTCGATGAAGCAACGGTTACCATTGAAAATATTCACCAGCATATGGAACTGGGAAAAGCCAAAGCCAGAGCTATCCTAGATGCATTATTGGAAATATCAGCAGCAAAATTGCTCATCCTATTAAGTATTCTAGCGGTATTGACACCAGCTTTCATGATGGAAGGGATACCACGGGATATGTTTATGCCACTTTCCATGGCAGTTGCTTTTGCCATGATAGCTTCTTTTATTGCTTCTCAAACCTTTGTGCCCATTATGGCGAATTGGATTATGAAGCATAAGCATAGACCTAAAGGAAAGCCGAAAAAATCGTTGGTAGACCGTATCTCAACGAAATATGTCTTCAATTTGCGGAATCGTTTTTCCAAATCAAAAACATACACTTTTAGTTATTTGATCGTGGCCAGCATTCTGGTTTTCCTGACTATTGGATTTATAGGAACGGAAATCATGCCTAAATCAGAAGGTGGTGATTTTCAGCTTCGCCTGCGTATGCCGGATGGAACCCGCCTAGAGAGGACAGAAGAGACGGTTAAAGCATTAACAAAATCCTTACAGGCAGAATTACCAAATGAAAGTGTGAAAATCAGTTCGGCATTTGTTGGAATGCATCCTTCTGCGAATCCGATTAATCCTATTTTCTTGTTTACCTCCAGTACTGGAGAGGCAGTCCTTCAATTATCATTAGATAAGAAGAAGTTAGGAATGAATACCGATGGGTTCAAAGAGTTTGTTCGAGACCATATCACCAAAAAATATCCGAAATTGCTTTATAATTTCGAACCGATCGAGTTGATGGAGAAAATCATCAGCCAGGGTTCAATGACACCAGTAGAGGTAAAAGTGAGTGCCCCACAATTGAAGGCTGCAGTAAAACATGCCGAGAAAATAAAGGCGGAGATGGCGAGCTATCCATTTGTTCGAGATCTTCAGATCGCAGAACCATTGAAATATCCTACTATAGATATTCAAATTGATCGTCGCCGTTTAGCTGAATTTGGCTTGACGGTACAAGAGGTCTCCAAGAATATATCCGCAACCACTTCTTCAACTCGTTTTACGGACAAAAACCTGTGGGTAGATCCTAAATCAGGTCTTGTCTTTCAGGTTCAGGTACAAGTTCCAGAAAATCTGACACATACTATTGAGGATATAAAGGCTATTCCTGTGAAAAAGGGAAGTAGTTTTCCCTTATTGGAAGATATCGCCAGCATCAGTTATAAAGATGCACCAGCTCAGGTAAATCGTCGAGGACCTAATCGATATGTTAGTATTATCGCAGATGTACACGAGAAAGATTTAGGTGCTGCCAATAAGATGTTGGATCAAGTATTAGAGAAAGTAGGCGAGGCTCCTAAAGGTGTCCGTGTTTGGAAGGAAGGATCCTTGGTTCTTTTGGAGGAAACATTGATTGGTCTTCTTTCTGGATTGTCCATTGCTATCGTTGTTATCTTCTTTATGATGTCTGCATATTACCAGTCGCTCCGTATTTCCATTGTGATCTTATCGGTAGTTCCAGCAGTAATTGCAGGTAGTGGAATCATGCTATGGATTGGTGGTAGTACATTGAATTTGCAATCCTATATGGGTATGATTATGTCCATCGGGGTTTCGATTTCCAATGCAGTGCTCTTGATTAATCAGGCTGAATGGTATCGAAAGAAGATTGGTTTAACAGCTTCTCGTTCGGCATTAGTAGCTGCCAAATCCAGGTTCAGACCTATTTTAATGACAGCAATGGCTATGTTGGCTGGTATGCTTCCTATTGCTTTAGGTATGGGAGAAGGAGGAGAACAAGTGGCTCCTTTAGGACAGGCAGTGATGGGTGGTTTAATAAGCTCTACGGCTACTATTCTACTTATCGTACCATTAATTTTCGGACTTATTATGAAAAAAGCTGCTCAAACGGAACCTTCATTGGATCCAGATGATGTGGCTAGTAAATTCTATCAACAATAAAATCAACAATGAAAATATTAACATTATTAGCTGCTGTAGTATTCTTGGCAGGATGCCAAGCGAACAGTAAGGAAAACGATAAAAAGGAAAGTGGGGAGAAAAGTGTTTCTACTCTACAGGTTCAGGTAGTTCAACCTTTGGAACAACAACCTACATACGATTTGAAACTTCCGGGTGAACTTCATCCTTATGAAAGTCTGGATGTATATGCCAAGGTGAAAGGCTTCGTGAAAAGAATTAATGTCGATGTTGGGGATGAAGTGCGGACAGGACAAGTATTGGCGGTGTTAGAAGCTCCGGAGATGGATATTCAGTCAACGGCAGATCAAGCCAAATCCCAACAATTGGATGCCAATTATGTGGTGAGTAAAAGACGCTATAATCGTTTGCAGCAGGTACAGGATAAAAATGTTGGTGCGGTCTCTGAACTGGAATTAGAACAAGCTTATGGAGCTATGTTGCGTGACAGTGCTGCATTACAAGAAAGCCGATATTCGCATAAAAAAACCAATCAATTGAAGGAGTATCTTTTAATTCGTGCACCTTTTTCAGGAATTATCACGGCTAGAAATTTCGCTGTTGGGGCTTTAATCGGGGATACAGGATTACCTTTCTTTAGATTAGTCGAGAATAAACGTCTTAAACTAAAAGTGACCGTCCCAGAAGTACATGCACAATCTGTTTCGGATAATACCCTAGCTGCATTTACAGTCTTAAGCAAGCCCGGAGCAAGTTATGAAGCTAAATTAAAACGTAATGCCAAGGTAATTGATCCCGTAACGCGTGCATTAGCCTTGGAATTTGATGTTCCAAATGCAAAAGAAGAATTGAATGGTGGTGATTATACCGATGTACAGTTAAAATTAAAACGAGAGCATCCTACTTTGTTTGTCCCATCTTCATCCGTAATACAGAGCCAATCGGGTATTTTTGTTCTAAGGGTAATCGATGGCAAGGAAATTGAACGTGTTCCTGTGAAATTAGGACAACAAACCGCAGAGTTAACGGAGGTTTTTGGATCGCTTCAACCCCAAGATCAGATTGTAAAAAAAGCATCTGAAGAAATAAATAATGGTCAAATAGTTCAAATTGTAAAATAATCTATAGAAATTTAGCATATGAAAAAGATGAGTTTAACCCTAGGTCTAGTTGCTGCAGCGCTCTTGACCTGGTCATGTGGTAATAACCAACCTAAAAACGAAGGTGAAAAACCGAAAGAACAACAAGAAACTACACAGGCAAACGCGCAAGAAGCAGTGAATAAAGGTTTGAATGCTAGTTTTAAAGATATCAATGGAAAAACTGTTTCCTTGGCGAATTTAAAAGGAAAAGTTGTAGTCATGAACTTTTGGGCGACATGGTGTCCGCCATGTATTAAAGAATTGCCATCCTTGCAAAAGCTCTCCACAGAATTAGCCAATGAAAAGGATATCGTATTTATGGCAATTGAAGTGGATCAAGATATAGAGAAAGCCGCTCAATTCATGGCGAAAAACAAATACACTTTACCTCTGTTTACCCTAGACTCCCAACTTCCTGAAGAATTGGCGAGTAACTCCATTCCTGTGACCGTAATTTTAGCAAAAAATGGCGATATCGTAGGGAAACAAGTTGGTATGATGGATTTCGGTTCTGAAAAACTAAAACAAGGACTTATCGACCTGACTAAGGAGAACAATAAATAAAAGCATGAAAAAATTACTCGTAATTATGGTATTGATGGGTGGATTATATTCAAATGAAGGGCATGCTCAAGATAAAGAGCAACTTCTAGCTGAAAACAAAAACTATACTGGTGCTACGGCATCGGAGGATCATTACAAAGCGGTTTATCAATTGGATACCGATAACCCGGATATCGTGAAAAAAACCTTCCGTAATATCAATAATTTGTTGAAAGACGCTCGATTAAAGGATAAATTGGAAGTTGAACTAGTCACTTTTTCTGGTGGTACAGAGGTTATGCTGAAAAAAAATCCTTATGAAGAACAGTTGAAAGACTTAATTGGGAAAGGTGTACGTGTCGTTCAATGCCTAAATTCTTTGGAAGAACGAAAATACACTAAAGATCAATTGTGGGATTTTATTGGTTATACCCCAAGTGGTAATGGTGAATTGATTATCCTTAACCAGCAAGGATGGTCAATCGTTAAACCCTAATACCAATGTAAATTCTCCTATTTCCTTTCGTTTATTTTAACGGAAGATTTTAAGCTGCTTTTACGATCAACAATTATTGTTGTTCAAAAAAGCAGCTTTTTATTTTGCTAGATGCGCTGGAATAACAATATAACCACAGTATTCTTACTGCCCCATCCCAATTTTTACTTGCCTTTTTTCTTTCCTGAGAGAACTAATTGCCAAGTTTAGTATTCTAATGCTCTCCACTTTAATTTGATTCGAGTTAAGTAGGGGATTGGGATGATATTGGTTAGGGTTGAGTTCGAGAACCCTACGGAATTTCCAAGGATCTGATATGGATCTCCTTCGGATCTCGTTCGGTCGGAACCGAACGAGATCCGAACAAGTTCCGAAGGAGATCCGTTAGAGTCTCGAATCCAACCCCTAGCAAACCCCTTTTTGATAGTAGTTAGTATAGAGTAATTAGTAGCTAGACCTATAGTGGAAATGAAGATTTGTCACTTACAACTCAGAGCGAAGCGAAGAGTCTTTCTTCCCCCACACAAGGCCTCGTCATCCTCCATCGACGATGGAGGATCTTCAAACTATGCAATAAAAGCAACAAACTTTTAAAGTCTGTTGCCTTATTTTATGAGGTTTTTGATTGAGTTTAATGGGTTTGTCCAGATGCGGCCGATGCATGAATCGTCCCTATAAACAATTGTGATTTTAAGATTCCCAACCGCCATAACTGTAGGGTCGAAGCATGCTTCGACCGCTTAAATAAAAACAAAAATAACACTATTTACTATTTAGTCGAAAATTCACTTAGCTAGCTTCGTGATGAATGGGCAATATGGGGATACCGTAAACAATAGCCTTAGCTTTGAGTTGGAAAGGACGGACAAAAGCGAGCAGAAAGTGGAAATGAAAAAAAGCTCAGTATGAAAAGGAGGTCGACAAAAAATATTGTTGTTTTTTTAGAGGTGTTTGCGGGGAGATTAATTTGTTTAACGGTTGAGGCAAATTGATTTCAGTGGATATTTTTTAATGATCATGCATGACCTTTTGGTTGTAAATGGGCTTACCTGGCTGAAAATTGAACGAATTAATCTTACTTTAATAAAATTTTTACATTTCTCTAACATAATGAGCTAAAGTAGGCAATACGTTAATAATCCCTTAACATTACGTTAATCTTGATTTTTCATTTTTGTGGAGATGAGAAAATACAGTTTTCACTTTGGGGCATTTTTATGCCTGACTACGATTTTGCTGTTTTCTAGTTGCAGCAATAATACGAATTCCATCAAGATGAAGGGCTCCGACACGGAGGTTAACTTGGCGGTCAATCTGGCGGAACGTTTCACGAAGTTGGATCCCAATTTTAACATCGCCATTTCTGGTGGTGGTTCTGGACTAGGGATTACCTCCTTGATGAATGGGCAAGCGGATATAGCCAATTCATCGAGACCGCTTTCCGATGAGGAAAAAGAACAATTTAAAGCGTTGAATATTGATGTGAAGACGGTTGTATTTGCAGAAGATGCCACGGCTTTTGTTGTTCATAAGGATTTGCCTTTGGAGGAGATTGATGTGAAGACCTTAGGAAAGATTCTGTCTGGGGAGATTAAGAATTGGTCAGAAGTAGCCAATTTTGAATTGCCTATTAATATTTATGGTCGTCAGAGCAGTTCTGGTACCCATTCATTTGTAAAGAAGAAATTAAAGATTGAGTTTTCAAATACAGCCAAAGAGATGACTGGAAATGCACAGATCTTGGAGGGTGTGAAAGCTGATAAAACTGGATTAGGCTATGTTGGAGCTGGTTATGTTGCCCATGACCCTTCTGCTAGTCAAGGTGTAAAAATATTAAAGATCAAGGAGAATGATGCCATTGGCCCTGTCTCTCCACTTGATCAAACTGCAATAAATAAAGGGATTTACTTTTTCCAACGCCCGCTCTATCAATTCATTCTTGCTAAATCTTGGGAGAAAGTACGTCCTTTTATCAATTTCGAACGCAGTGACCTTGGTCGCAAATTGATTTCTGACCATGGCTATTACATCTTAGAAAACCAAAAAAATGAAATATAAGTCAAGATTAACCTTGGATGTTGTTTTTAAGTATATTTTTAAAGCAACAGGATTATTGGTATTGGCACTTTTAGGCGGGATTTTAGCGATGTTGGTTTACAACTCCTTTTCTTTCTTTTTAGATGTTAAGCCATTGGATTTTATAACCGGAATGGAATGGAATCCTACAGGCAAGATTCCTAAATATGGAATGGTGCCATTGATTTTAAGTACTACAATTGTAACCCTTGGCGCAATGGTTATTGCTATTCCCCTTGGTATTGGAACTGCAGCTTTCATCGCTGATTATGCCAGTCCTCGTCTGAAGAACATTCTGAAGCCTACGATTGAAATGCTAGCAGCTATTCCTTCGGTTGTTATCGGTTTTTTAGGAATTGTTGTAGTGAGCCCTGGGATTGCAAGTATGGCGGATCTGTCGAATGGATTAAATGCCTTGAATGGAGCTATCCTATTAGCGGTAATGGCCTTGCCAACTATCATCACCGTTGCTGAGGATGCCATTCATGCTGTTCCTAAGACGTATAAGGAGGCGAGTTTCGCTGTTGGAGCAACCAAATGGGAAACATTGATTAAGGTGGTTATTCCTGCAGCTGCGCCCGGTATTATCGCTGCGGTGATGCTTGGTGTTGGACGTGCCATTGGTGAAACCATGACCGTATTAATGGCAACTGGAAATGCCTCAATCTTACCAACCAGTATGTTTGACTCGGTTAAAACCATGACGGCTACAATCGCCATCGAGATGGGTGAAGTTCCTTATCAAACAACACATTATTTTGCTCTATATGCTATTGCTACCGTGTTATTCCTGATGACTTTGGGTGCAAATATGCTGGGTGAATATTTTATTAACCGCTTTAGAAAATATCATGCGCAATAAAACTTTTAGGTTCTCAAGTATTATCGAATGGGGAACCTTACTGTTAAGTACTCTATTAGTCTGTTTCTTTTTAGTTGTTGTACTTTGGGAAATTATTTCCAAAGGTTCGGCAGTCATCTCTTGGGATTTTGTGACCAAGGTTCCAACGGATGGAATGACCAAAGGTGGTATCATTACGCCAATTATCGGTACGGTTTTACTTACTTTAATTACCTCTATTTTTGCTATTCCATTTGGCGTTTGTTGTGCCATTTACTTGCAAGAATATGCCGAAGACAGTTGGTTGACACGTACAATCCGAGCATCTATCCGTAATCTCTCTGGTGTACCTTCCATCATCTATGGTTTATTTGGTTTGGCATTATTTGTTCAAGCATTACAATTTGGAACCTCTTTGGTTGCCGCAGGTCTAACCCTTGGTCTATTGTCTTTGCCTTATATTATTACAACAACAGAGGAAGCACTGATGCGTATTCCAAACAGTACGCGTGAGGCTGCATTAGCCGTAGGCGCAACAAAATTTGAGACCATTAAGGATGTGATTATACCTTCTGCAATGTCAGGGATTCTGACTGGGGTGGTTTTAACGCTTTCTAGAGCTGCCGGTGAAACAGCACCCATACTCTTTACGGGTGCGGCATTTTACATCAATGGCACCAGTGGATTTATAAATCAGGAATTTATGGCCTTGCCATATCACCTATATATGCTTTCTACGCAGCACCAATCTATCGAAGAAGTTCGACCTATTGCCTACGGTACTGCATTAGTATTAATCATTGTAGTATTCCTATTGAATCTTACCGCATTTTACATTCGTTACAAGTACAGAAAAAATGAAAACTAAGCTATCCGCCGAGAATTTAAATATTAGTTTTGGACCGAAACATGTCCTAAATAACATCAATGTTCAGTTTGCTGAAAATGAAATCACCGCATTAATTGGTCCATCAGGTTGTGGGAAAAGTACGTTATTGCGTTCTTTTAACCGCATGCATGATCTATCTCCTGATGCGAAGATTGATGGGAAATTACAATTAGAAGATTTGGATCTGTATTCTAGAACGGTTCCCGTTACGGAGATTAGAAAACGTATAGGAATGGTTTTTCAGAAGGCTAATCCATTCCCGAAAAGTATTTATGATAATATAGCTTATGGCCTAAAAATCAATAACCTTCCTCACGATAAATCCATCATTGAAAAGGCATTACGTGAAGCCTTCTTATGGGAAGAGGTTAAAAATGATCTGAAAATGCCTGCAACACGTCTTTCAGGAGGACAGCAACAACGTCTTTGTATCGCTCGTGCCGTAGCATTACGTCCAGAGGTGATTTTAATGGATGAGCCGTGTTCGGCATTAGATCCAGTAAGTACCTTGAAGATTGAGGATTTAATCATGCACCTTAAAGAGAAATATACCATCGTTATTGTGACGCATAATATGCAACAAGCACAGCGTATTGCGGATAAGACGGTATTCATGTATTTAGGTGAAGTGAAAGAAGAAGGCCCAACCAAACAGTTGTTTACTAATCCCGTAAATGAAATGACTGCAAATTATATTAATGGTCAGTTTGGGTAGGGGGAGGCCTAGGCCCTGCGGGCAGTATTAAGTAATTAGTACAGAGTAATTAGACCTATTGGCGAATTAGTTTTTATAGATCTTCCACTTAATAACTTGGCGGGCGATGCATGCATCGCCCCTACATACAATCGTGATGTTATTGTTTCGAGACTATATAACTGTAGGGTCGAAGCATGCTTCGACCGCTTATACAAAGCCATAATATCTAAACATTCTTAATATCTCACATCTCATATCTAACAGCGTAGCGGTCTCTCACCTCTTCCCTGGCATTACCTTATAGGTTGGGTCTTCTTGTATATTGACTTCAATAAGGCCTTTGGCATTTTGGAGGAGTTTGATGGAATCTTCGCTGAGGTGTCTGAGCACAACGGTTTTCCCTATTTGCGCATATTTATTACTGATTTTATGGAGTGCATCAATTGCAGACATGTCTACAACTCGAGATTCCTTAAGGTCGATGATAATACGTTCTGGATCCTCCTCAGGTGTGAATTTATCTAGGAAATGACTGCTGGAGCCAAAGAATAGGGGACCATAGATTTCATAGATTTTATTTCCAAATTCATCCTCAGATTTTCGTGCTCGGATTCGGACAGCACTGTCCCACGCGAAAACAAGAGCAGAAACTATTACACCTGCAAAGACAGCAAGTGCTAGATTGTGAAGTACTACTGTAATCGCTGCCACTAGGACACCTACAAACATATCGGATTTTGGCATTTTATTGAACATCCGTAGAAATCCCCACTTGAAGGTGGTGATAGCAACGATCATCATAACACCGACTAGAGCAGCCATGGGTATGAGTTCGATGAATGGTGCTGCAACTAAGATGACGAATAATATCGTAATGGCTCCTATAAAGGATGATAATCGAGTTCTAGCACCTGCGGAGATGTTGACAAGCGTTTGTGCTACCATGGCACAGCCACCCATTCCAGCGAAAAAGCCGTTGATGATATTGGCGGTTCCTTGAGCAATGGATTCTTTATTGGAATTCCCTTTGCTGTTAGTCAGTTCATCAACCATACTTAAGGTCAGGAGCGATTCAATCAAGCCTACTGCAGCCATAACTAAAGCATAGGGAAATATAATACTTAGTGTTTCCCAAGTAAATGGTGCCTGTGGAATATGAAAGCTTGGGAAAGAACCGGATACAGAAGCAATATCCATGACCTTCTTTGTTTCAATTCCTGAAAATTGAACGAGCGCAAAAACAACTAAGATAGCGATCAACGAAGAGGGGATAGCCTTGCTGATTTTTGGAACGATAAGTACTAAAGCAATGGTTAGGGCTGTTAAGCCCAGCATAATGAATAACTGTACTCCTGACATCCATTGCATGACCCCATTAACAGGAACCTTAAACTGTTCCATTTGCGCCATAAAGATGACTATTGCCAATCCATTTAAGAATCCAAACATGACAGGCTGTGGGATAAGTCGAACAAATTTTCCAAGTCGGAAGGCACCCACTAATATTTGAAATATACCTGCAAGAGCAACCGCTGCAAAAAGATATTCCACGCCATGTTGGGCAGCTAAGGCTATTAATACAATTACCGTAGCACCGGCACCTCCAGATACCATTCCTGGTCGTCCTCCTAGGATAGAAGTTATTAAACCCATTAAAAATGCTGCGTATAAGCCCGTAATAGGTGATAGACCAGCAAGTATAGCGAAGGAAAGGGACTCAGGGATCATAGTCATGGCAACCGTCAGTCCAGCAAGGATTTCCGTTTTATAATTGATATTTTTAGGTATGCCTAATTGAAAAATTGCCATGTGCTCTAATTTGTTGCAAATATACCTAGAAGAAGAAGTTTCACAAGAATAAACAGAAATTGAACTGATGGTGTGAAATGAAAGTGGTTTTGGAAAATCAGAGTGTTAAATAATTAATAATATTAATGTATAATAAAAAAATTACTTATTTTAGTCTTAAATAAACACAGATATGAAAAAAACGATCGCAGTATTAATGGTTTCTTCACTAGCTTTTATGAGCTGTATGAACCAGCAGAAAACAAAGTCAGCCGATGCAGAATCAACCAAAGTAACCGTTGAGTTCGTGGGTAATTCAAATGGTGAGATCAAAAATAAGGCAGGAAAGGCTATTCTTTTTGCTGTTCCTGACCAAGTAGCAGATGTTCCTGCTACCGAGGTTGCGAGTGTGAACTTTGAAACCAGGAGTCTACCATTTACCGTGAATTTTGATTTGCCTGCGAATCATAAATCATTAATTAAACCAGAGATAAAGGACACGGATAAGGTTCATTATTATGTTGCTTTAGATTGGGATTCCGATGGTAATGGTACTGTGGATTCTACAGATGTTGTGATTGATTACGATCAAGCATTTCCAACAGTAGACATTGGCAGTGCTTCCTCAAGAGTTATGTTGAAATAGTTGTCTCAAAATGTAATATACATGCAGGCGTTCGGTTTATCCTTACGCCTGTTTTTTTTATTATTTCTACAATAATCCTTTTAGATGTTTCCAAACATTATCCGCAAGGATATGTTGGCCCTCAGCTGTCGGATGAACAGCATCTTGTTGATTAAGTTTACTAATGCCAGCCACACCGTCTAATAAAAATGGAACAAGTGTCATATTCTTTTCCTTTGCAAGTCTTGGGAAGATATCTTCAAATTGCTTAAAGTATGTGTCGCCCATACTTGGCGGAACCTTCATACCGGCTAAAACAAGTTTACAATCTGGGTAGGCCGCTTTAACCTTATCGACAATAGTCGCGAGGTTGTTGTAGGTGCTTGTAGGGTCTATGCCCCTTAATCCATCATTAGCACCTAATTCGAGAATAAAAATATCAATAGGCTGTTTGAGTAACCAATCAATTCTATCTTTACCACCAGCACTTGTTTCACCACTCAATCCAGCATTTATACAGGTATAACCTAAATCTAATGAATCGATACGTTTTTGAATAAGATTGGGGAAAGCTTCTTCCATATTTTTCAGACCGAGGCCTGCTGTAAGACTGTTTCCGAAGAATAATATGTTTCTTGAACTATCCTTGGGGTTGGGAGTGCTTTCAGGAACTGAATCCTGTGGGTCTTTGTTGCTGTTGTTTGTGGGATTCCCGCAATAAGTAAATAATATGAATGTAAAACATATCAGGAAGGGTGCTGCAATCTTTTTCATTCTTCTAATTTATTGAAAAATTGCATTACATTTATTGTTTATGGCAACAAAGATTCTGCAAGTATCCCATGTTTCTAAGCAATTTATGTTAGGTGGGACATCAATTCCGGTTTTACAGGATATTAATTTTGAAATAGAGGAGGGAGCTACTGTATCCATCGTGGGACCTTCAGGAAGTGGGAAAACGACATTGCTCGGTCTTTGTGCTGGCTTGGATCAACCATCCTCCGGAACAATTCATTTAAATGGTATTCAATTAACAGGTTTAAATGAGGATAAATTAGCAGCTATCCGTAATGAACATGTAGGATTTGTATTTCAAAATTTCCAACTACTTCCCACATTAACTGCTTTGGAGAATGTATTAGTCCCTTTGGAGTTACGCGGAATAAAAGTACAAGAACAGACTGCTAAGGACTTATTAGATCGTGTAGGTCTAGGTCATCGTTCAGGTCATTATCCTTCTCAACTATCTGGTGGGGAGCAACAGCGCGTCTCAATAGCTAGAGCATTTGCCAATAAACCTAAAATATTGTTTGCGGATGAACCTACTGGTAACTTGGATGCTGAAACAAGTCAAAGCATTGAGGATATGCTGTTTGAGTTGAATAGGGAGTCCGGAACTACCTTAGTCATAGTAACACATGATTTGGATCTGGCAGCTAAGACGCAACAGATTATTCCAATAAAAGGAGGAAGAATTGCATGAATTGGCGGTGGATTTTCCTAATGGCCTGGCGGGATAGCCGCAAAAATAGAGGTCGATTATTTTTATTTATTTCATCTATTATTCTTGGTATAGCCTCCTTGGTGGCTATGAATTCTTTTAATGAAAATCTTAAAAAGGATATTGACCAACAAGCTGCTCAGCTAATAGGTGCTGATTTGGAGATAGAAAGCCGAAAACAACCTTCTGAAGAGGCAATGAAGTTTATTGATTCGCTTAAATTGCTAAGTGAAGACTTTGCCAAAGAAGAACGCTTTATGTCCATGATTCAATTTGAGAAGTCTGGAGGTTCCCGTTTTGTTCAGGTAAGAGCTGTGGATGGGCAATTCCCTTTTTATGGGGAAGTTCAAACCAGCCCTAAGGATTCTTATGGTGCCTTTGGCAAGAAACAAGGGTTATATATTGAAAATGCGGTATTACTTCAATTTCAAGAACAGGTCGGTAATCAAGCACAATTGGGGAAAAGTAGATTTCCAATTCTGGGCAGCATACATGCACAACCTGGACAGACTGCCTTGGCAAGTAGTATGGCGCCAAGTGTTTTTGTTCCTTTAAATCAATTATCAGAATCGGGATTAAGACAGGTTGGTAGTCGAATAGAATATCATTATTATTTCAAATTGCCGGCAAACTTTGGCATTGATAAAAAAATGGAGCAATGGAAGGATCGATTAACACTTTTACAGTTAAGAGGGTCGACCATTCAAAGCACGAAAGAAAATACAGGTAGATCTTTTGCCGACATGGCAAGTTTCATGGAGTTGGTAGGTTTCGTGGCTTTATTGTTAGGTTGTATTGGGGTATCGAGTTCTGTTCAGATCTATGTACGCGAGAAATTACTCTCTGTGGCCATCCTGCGCTGTTTGGGAGCAAAGGCTAAACAAGCATTTTTTATTTTCTTAATTCAATTTGCAGGAATAGGTTTATTGGGAGGGCTGATAGGATCAGTTTTAGGTGCATTAGTGCAATATCTTATTCCATTGGTATTGCAGGATGTGTTGCCTGTTGAACTTTCCACCTCCATATCTTGGACCTCGATCTTCCAAGGAGTAAGCATAGGATTAGTAATCGCAGTTTTATTTGCATTAGCGCCATTATTATCCGTACGTGATGTAACTCCTTTGAACTCTTTACGGATGAATGATCAAGATGCTAAGAAAAAATTGGATCGTTGGGTCATTTTAATTTATGCCTCCATATTGGGCTTTATCCTTTTGTTTGCCAGAATGCAAATGGATAATTGGATGCAAACTTTAGCTTTTACATTTGGTTTACTGCTGGTCTTCTTTTTACTATTTGGTGTAGCTAAAGGATTTACATTTTTAATACGCCGTTATTTCCCGAAAAATTGGTCTTATGTCTGGAGACAAGGTTTATCGAATTTGTATAGACCAAACAACCAAACCGTTATTCTCTTAGTCTCCATCGGATTGGGAACAGCTTTAATAGCGACCTTGTTCTTAGTACAAGACATGCTGATGAAACGAGTTGCTCTGTCTGCTGAAGAAAATAATGCAAACATGTTGATGTTTGATATCCAACCTTCCCAAAGGGACTCCTTAAAGCTATTGGCACATCAAGAAGGATATGAAATTGTGGAAGATGTGCCCATTGTGACCATGCAATTGGAAAATATAAATGGTGTTACTTTAAAGGATGTAGTTGCTGACTCAACGATTGAACAATCAGGTCGAGCTTTTCGTGGTGAAATACGTGCTACTTATCGGGATAGTTTGAGTAAATCAGAGCAAGTAGTTTCTGGAAAATGGATTGGAAAGGTTGCTGCGAATGATACAGCTTCTGTTTCCTTGGATGAGAATTACGCAGAAAACATTAAAGCAAAAGTAGGCGATAAATTACTTTTTAATGTTCAAGGGGTACTGATTCCTGCAAAAGTAAGTAGTATCCGTCAAGTGGATTGGAATAGGTTTCAGTCTAATTTCAGGGTGGTTTTTGCTAAGGGAAGTATCGACCAAGCTCCTCAGTTTTATTTGATGATGACTAAGGTTGAAGGTGAAGCAAAATCTGTTGCATTCCAACAAAAGATAGTAACCGAATTTCCCAATGTATCTGTCTTGGACATGAATGCTGTTTTGACTATTCTAAATGATATATTGAATAAGATAGGCTTTATCATTCAGTTTATTGGTGGTTTTAGCATCTTGACTGGTATCATTGTCTTAATAGCCTCCGTACGAATTAGTAAATTTCAACGAATTAAGGAGAATGTATTATTGCGGACCTTAGGTGCAAGCAGGAAACAGATTTATTGGATTACTATTGCTGAATATTTATTCTTAGGCTTATTAGCAGCATTTACAGGAATTGTTATTGCTTTAATGGCAAGTAATCTACTGGCTCTATTTGTCTTTAAAACGAGTTTTATACCTAATCTTATGTTTCTATCCTTACTTATTTTCTTGGTTAGTTTTTTAACCGTAGCAGTAGGTTTAATTAATAGCCTTTCGGTATTAAATAAGTCACCTTTAGAGGCGCTTAGACGAGATTAATAGAAAGTTAATCAAAAATAAAAAGCTCCAAGGTTTTAGTCTTGGAGCTTTATTATTTAAATGGCAATGTAGATTTCAAATTTAGCCTGATCAGTCTGACAGGACTCTTCATAATAGACTTCAAAGTCAACCGTATATTTTCTTTTTAGGTCGCTCTGCCAGATTTCATTCCATGCATTACCTATTATTTCACCCGATATTCCTTGTTCCACTATTTTGATGAAATAGTCTGATTCGGGAACTACTAGGCCATGCATACCTTCAGGTATTTCGTCCAAACTACTCACTTTACATCCTAAAAAACAGGTATACGGAGCTTGCCAATCAGATTCATAATCGGTATAAGCACAGTATATATTTTGATCAACCTTGTTTGGGATGTTATTTGGCATATCGGCTTGCATAAATTGTTCCCATAAAGCTGGGATATCTTTCATGGCTTGGCCGTTTTGATTTGAAGTCTTGATCTTAGTTCCTATCAAATAAAACTCTGGTAATCTAGTGTTGTTCATAATTCTATATTTTATGATTCAAAGGAATGGTCCATATTGACAACCTATTGTCAACAATAAAACCCTTTATAAATTTTATATGCTTATGGTTGGAAAATTAACAGTACGAAAATCACAAACAACATCAATTGCATGACACCAAAGATAGGACTCGTTCTTTTACCTTGAAAAGTAAATAAGCTAAGCACCAAAGTAATGATGAAAAGAATTGTTTCCTGTCCAGTCATACCAAATTGCACGGTTTTATTAGCTAACAAACCGATGGTAAGCACACAAGGCACTGTTAATCCCACAGTAGATACAAAGGCACCATGACATAGATTGATAGCACGTTGAAATTCATTGTTCAAAGCTGCTTTTACAGCAGTAATTGATTCCGGTGTAAATACAATGATGGCAATTAATACTCCACCTAATTGGGTTGGTAAGTTCATGCTTGTAATACCAAAATCAACTAAGCTAGCTAAGTTATGAGATAGTAATACAATTGGTAAAATCCATAATAACAAGATTACTGTTCTGCTTAACAACTCAGCCTTTGAGATTTTGTCTTCAGCAATCGCCTCTATTGCTTGAGCTGCTTTAGCTTCCTTAAATTTGATTTCCATGCTACCAACAGCAGGTTGCATATAAAGATGTCTGTAGCCTTTCATTTGAAAAACTAAAAAGACAGTATAAACAACAACTACAGCTAGAGAAATACTGATTGCCTGTACTTGGCTAAACTCACCATTCCCTTGACCGACAATGTAATTGGGAAGCATCATAGCAATACCCGCCAGCATGATAATCATACCATGATAGGTTAGTGAACCTGGCGCATTATATTCTTGTTCACCATATTTAAGTCCTCCTAAAAGCAAACAGAGTCCAGTTACCAGGTTCATAATGATCATCATCACGGAAAAGATGGAGTCCTTTCCAATCGTTGGAGCCTCAGTAGGTCCAAACATCATCGCAGCGATCAAAATAACCTCAATGGAAACAATGGATAAAGTTAAGATCAGTGTGCCGTAAGGTTCGCCAAGCTTATGCGCCAATACATCTGCTTCTTTTACAACAGCAAAGGCGGCAGTAATGATGGTGCCTAATACTATTAGAAAGAGTGCAATAGCAATGATGGGTTGGCTGTAAAGACCTGTTATCTGCTTAGAGAAGAACATAAAGATCATGACCATGATCCATACAGCAAGTAGTTTTAAGGTCGAAATTCTAGAAATGTACTTTTTCATGTTTCTTGTTTAAAAAGCGCTGCCCTAAAAATAGATTGGACATTTTAGGGCAGCAGTATATTATTACTTTGAATGCGACACAAAAATCCGCTATTCACTGCTGATAATCTTTTACATATGTTAAAAAATAAATAGATAAACACTTAATTATCTAATTGTTAAATTGGATTTTGTATTTCGGTTATATTAGTATCTTCATTTCTAGCAGCAGTAACGCGATAGACTTGATGACTTCCGAGTGCACCTTCGTAAGGTTTTATTAAATTTTGTATTCGTTCTTTAGAATCTGCAAATAACCATTCATCTTGTTTTTCTTCAGGAATGATTAAAGGCATTCGTTTCTTGACGTTATGGATTTCTTCCAATAAAGGATTTGCTGGTGTTGTAATGATGGAAAAAGTGGGATAGGTTTCACCTGTTTGTTGATCTAAAAAATCAGCATACACAATACCTAAGGTTAGAATCTTTTTTTCAGGAGCATAAATGAAATAGTTGTCGGTTTGTTTGGAACCTTTTACCTGATGCGGTTCATAGAACCCAGTGACATAAAGTAATCCTCTATTCGAATTGATATAATTTTTATAAGATGCTCTTTCAAAGATGCTTTCACCTTCCGCATTCAAGGTGTTTGCATATTTGGCTGCATCTTCTTCGGACTTCACCCAGAAGGGGATTAACTTCCAACGAGCTGATTCTATGGTATTCGAATTTTTATTCAGGGTAACGGGAAGAAAGGGTCTAGTGAATCCAGACACATGAAAGATTTCCTTATCGAGTTCATATACCACCTTTTTCTTGGGGTACTTATTCTTAAGGTCAGATTTGGAAGGAGAACCGGTATGATAACACATATTCGTTTTTTATCTAAAATACAGAAATACTCATAAACCTAGAAATATAAGTTTCTTGGTTAGTTTTTAACTGTTTACAGTTTCAATTGGATAGAATATGTTGAAAGTAAGGGTTAATATATGTGTATAATAAGTCTAGTATAATATGAGAAATCTTAAATTATTTCATAAAAAAAGGAATTGCAAGGCTATAATTTCTATTAGATGTTTTATTTTAGGGGAAAAATAACGATATGGCCTCAGGGATATTTGCAGTACTAGATGATATAGCAGCATTAATGGATGATGTTTCGGTAGCAGCAAAAATTGCTACACGAAAGACAGCTGGAATTTTAGGAGATGATTTGGCAGTAAATGCTGAAAAAGCTACTGGATTCTTAGCATCTAGAGAAATACCGGTTCTGTGGGCAATTACCAAAGGTTCCTTCATCAATAAGCTTATCATTGTTCCGATTGCCTTATTGCTAAATATCTTTTTCCCTGTAGCAATAAAGTATATTTTGATTTTGGGTGGTTTTTACTTGGCCTTTGAAGGTGCGGAAAAGATTATTCATTATATTTTTCATAGACAGAAAAAAGCGATAGAAGTTGTAAAGGAGCAAGAAGAAGAGGGAGAGGAAGCTGAAAATAAAAAGATTAAGTCTGCTATTACCACTGATTTTATATTATCCGTGGAAATTGTAATTATAGCTTTGGGGGCTGTTCAAGAACTGCATCAGTCAATGGCCATTCAAATTGTTACAGTTTCTGTAGTAGCTATTATTGCCACCGTTGGGGTATATGGTATTGTTGCTTTAATTGTTCGTATGGATGACCTTGGCTATAGTCTAATTAAAAAATCAAACAATAAAGGTTTTGGAAATGCTGTAGGAAATGCTTTAGTAAAGCTTTTACCTATCATTATTAAAGCTTTGGCTGTAATTGGTACTATTGCGCTATTGTTAGTGTCCGGAGGTATATTTGTACATAATATTGATTATTTCCATCATTTGTTACCAAATATTCCAAGTATAGTGAAAGAGTTTGGAGTTGGATTAGTTGCAGGTTTAGTTGTGGTAGCAATAGTTACCCTGTTTCAGAAAATGATAGGTTCAAAACCAAAAGCACATTAAATCTCATAAAGAAATAATCAGAAGGCATGTTCATAAGACATGCCTTTTGTTTTTAAAAGGCACATACAATTATTCTTGTTTAGTACCCTAATTGAGGAACCCACCGAACAATATGTGTATCTATTTGTTCTATTTATAGATTAAACTAAGAAGATATGAAAAAGGAACATGAAGAAGAAGAACGCATCAATGCTGCTGATTCTGTAGATCCCAATGAGGTTCCAGAGGTGGTAAAAGAAGAAAAGGATGATAAGCCAGCGGCTTTAAATATTCGAACAACGATTATTATAGCTATCATCATTATGGCAATTATTTATGCCATTTATGAATTGATGACGAGAAATTAAGTGCTGATATTACTTTTTATTAATAAATAGGACATCCAAAAAGCAATATTACTTTCTGCACCTTGATTTTGGTTAACACCATAATCTTCTAATCCGTCATAGCAGGATTTATCTATTGGATTATATAGACTTAGTTGTTTATCATTCCATCCCAAGTACCATAAAAAAGCTAATTTAATTTTTAGTTGCCAGTTGTTGGAAGGTTTTATTTTATCCATCTCTTGGTATAGCAATAGGATACTTGGGATTTCTACTGGCTGTTGGCCATATTCGCTAATATCTTTCGATTTAGCATGCCAAGATTGGTTTCCTATGGTAGATATATATTCCTTACGATAGATTATCTGATCCAAAAAAGTAAAACTCTTCAATCCAATATTTAGCCACTCCTCATTGTTTAGGATTCTGGCGGTTTTCAGCATTGCTAAAGGCAAAATGGCATTGTCATAAGAGATAATCTCCTCAAACCATGCCCATTCATCGTCTGCACAGACTTTAAATTCTAAGGCTAAAAAATGGCATAGTGTGGATATTTCCGCAAGTACATGTTCATCATTTGGATGGGTTTCCAAATAATTTGCAAGCCCTAAGATTGCATAAGCTACTGCTCTTGGCGATTTTAACTCAATTAGATGTGGTAAAGCCTTGTTAAATATTTCTTGGGTTATCTGATGAAAGGCAAAAAGCGTATCTGAAGCAAGGACAGTACCTAATGCCCAGATGGTTCTTCCAAGACTATCATCAGAACCCTGCTTATCCAAAAAATTAAGATCATACGACATGAAGTTCCTAAAGGAACCGTCTGAATTTTGAGCATAATGTATATAGGATAGATAACAGGAAATTAATGCTGTATCTGTTTCTATTTCTTTAGCATTGTTTGCCATACAGAGCAGCAATAATGCTCGAGCATTATCATCCAAACAATAACCATGATGGTAGTTTGGAATATTAAATGAAGCGTGTTGAATAATTCCAGTTGAAGTTGTTAATCGTTTGATATAACTTAAGTCAAGTTTTGGTACTTGATTGGTGAAATCATCCAACAGGCTGTCTATAAGCTGTAAATCCAATATGTTTTTCTCCTTTTAATGGTTGATGGCACTCTTTTGTCCCAACAACTTAATGTTAATAGGTTGAATTATATTTTTTAAGGAATTTAATTCCTTAACCACCGACTTTTTTACACTTTTCGTAGTAGTAATTGTTTGAATGAGTTTAATTTGTTTCTTGCCTACATTAGTCCAGGACATGGATTTTCCAAACTTTAAAGCCTTCTTACGATAATCCTTCATGGATTTAGGATTATCCAATAAATTATTGATGCAGTCGGCTAAACTATCGGGATTATTAAAATCGAATAAACATCCACGACCATCTGCTAATAGATCCTTAGCATACCAATAAGGGGTTGATAATACGGCTGCACCTGCACCTAATGCAAAGGTTAAAGTTCCACTGCTCATTTGATTAGCATTAGGGTAAGGGGTTACATACAAGTCACAGGCCTTTAAATACGTATGAAGTAAACTCTCACTAGCATATTTATTGACGAATATTACTTTGCCATTCAATCCTAAATCTGCAGCTTGTTGCATAAGTCCATTTTTATAGCTCTCACCTTCTTGTAACAGAACATTGGGATGTGTTGCTCCTAAAATGATATAAACAAAATTGTCTGATTTGATTTTAGATATAGCATCTATTGCCACTTCAAATCCTTTTCCACGACCTAAAAGACCAAAAGATAACATAACTGTCTTATCTTCCAATCCTAAATATTCCTTCGCCTCTTGCGCCGAAATTTTAAATTCAGGAATACCATGTGGAATTAAATGCAATTGTTCAGCAGGTATTTCATAGACCTCAGATAGCATGTTTATCGCTCTTTGGGTCATGACAGTTATCTTACGACTATATTGTGCTAACTCCCGAACAACGGTGTACTCATGAGCATTCGGTTTTTCTAATACCGTATGGAGATTGGTAATTAATGGAACTTTTATTTCTTTGACTAAATCAAGAATATAGTTTCCAGCATCACCTGCGAATATTCCAAACTCATGTTGCAAGATACAGGCATCATAGTGTTGCTTATTAATCCATCGTGCAGCATCAGAATAAGCTTGCTTGTTTTGCTGTTCTATGGTCTGAACAACCTCTTTTGGGAAATGTCCTTCCGTACCGTTCTGAATAGCCAGAATGTCTACTTGTTGATTGTTATTAATTAAAGATTGATATAGATCATGTGTAAAAGTGGCAATACCGCATTGCCTAGGTAAATACGTTCCAATAATTAGTATTCTCATTTTTTTCTCCTTCTCAAATAACCAAGGGTTTCTTGGTTCTTGCTTGATGAACAGTTGGTGGTAGTTTTTGTTCAATGAATAGGAGAAATATTAAATTTTATGACAATTGCTAAACATCCTGAAGAATTTACCGTTATTAATATAAAGCGTGCTTGTTCAAACACTTAAAATATGGGTATAACAATCAATAGGAAAAATATATTTTTTAGACCAAAATTAGATCGTGTATTAGCAAGACGATTTAATCTATCCCCTGAACGCTCTGTAAAAATAGTTAAACGGGTTATGGCAATGTCTGAAGAGGATAAAACTCTTCTAATAACACAGATTCTACGCAATTATGCACGGAGACATCGTAGTGTTTTACATGTATTAGAGCGTAATTATAACCTAATGGAACCGACCTTAAAGGAATTAAAGATTGATAAAACTAAACTCAGTAATGTCGATAAAATGCTGATAGGTTCCTACTTTACTATGGAATATTCTATAGAGGCTGCAGCATATTTTAATCCTTCCATCGTATTATCTCCAGATCAGTCACAGATTCAAGAGGGAGAAAGTCGAATTGTTCTAAGCTTCAGAGCTGTAGGAGAGGGACATTTATCATCTATTGTATTTCGTTCAGGAATTATCGATAAAAATCTCAATATTGAGTTAGATGAAGTCGGTATTTTGTTAGAAAAGCCAAAGCATATCAAAAATCACCGGTATAAGAAGAAGGACTTTTTGGAGAAATTGGTTCAATTGCATAAACCTGAGGAGGAAATTTATCAAGTAGTCGAAAATAAACTAGCTGATACGTTCATTTATGATGAATTAGTTCGTTATGTGAAGGAAATTAAACTGGAGAATGAACTAACTCCAAATGGTCAAATTCTCATGCAGCAAATGCTCTGGCTAGCATCCTCCCATTATGATATTTCTTATTCCTTAGACACCTCTATTTCTGAACGTGTTATCTTTCCAATAAGTGATACGGAGAAGAACGGTATTGAGGATGCTCGATTTGTTCGATATCTTAATGACAAAGGAAAAGCTACTTATTATGCGACTTATACAGCTTACGATGGTATTTCTATTTTGCCAAAACTACTTTCCACTAAAGACTTTGTGAACTTTAAAATTCAACCCCTAAATGGCAACATCAAAAATAAAGGATCGGCTCTATTCCCTCGGAAAATAAATGGCAAATACGCGATGTTATGTAGAATTGACGGAGAGAATAATTACATCACTTATTCGGAATCCTTAACCAATTGGGAGGAGGAAGTCATTCTGATTTCTGAACCTGAATATCCATGGGAATTTATTCAAGTAGGAAATTGTGGCTCACCCCTTGAAACAGAGAAAGGTTGGTTAGTTATAACCCATTCGGTGGGACCCATGAGGGAATATACGCTTGGTGCGATGTTGTTGGACTTAAAAGACCCAAGTAAAGTGATCGGGAAACTAAAACAACCCCTACTATATGCTACAGAGGTAGAAAGAAATGGCTATGTTCCTAATGTGCTTTATTCGTGCGGGCAGATCATCCATAATAATCATTTGATATTACCGTATGCCTATTCAGATCATGAATCAACCTATGCGACCATTTGTTTGGATGAATTGCTTTCCAGCTTATTACAAGATCAGGAAAGTAATAAAAAATAAATTTGATTCAACGATTCTGATTTAATCTTGTTCATTTACATGAACATCAATGAGAAGAAAATTATGGCGACCAAAAATGAAAATAAGGATGTAGGAATACAAAAGGAAAGCCGTGCTAAGAAACAAAAGGCTTTAACATCTGTAATTGAAAAAGTGAATAAGAAGCAAGATTTAGATGCGGAAGCAGGAGTTGATCCTCAAGTAGATCAATTAAATGAAATGCCTGAACCCAATGTATTTCCCAAAGAGAAGAAGAAGGATTCAGGCAAATAAATAAGTAAACTTGAAAAAATTAAATAATTTTATGCCCTCACTTCTTTTTAGGAGTAGGGGCATTTTCATCAATTAACTTTTCTCTTTTTAGTTTGTCCCAAAATTCACCAGGTATGTTAATATGAAAGGAGGACGTATTCGCTTCCACTTGATCTGCAGAACTTGCTCCTGGTATGACTGCTGAAACAACATCATGTGCTGCAGCAAATTGTAAAGCAGCAGTTCTCAAGTCAACATCATGTTCACTTGCAATTGCTGTTAATGCGGCAAGTTTTTCTTTAACACCAGCAGGGAAATCCCCATTGTATAGATAGCGGTCTTGGCCGGCTAAAAATCCCGCACATAATGGTGCTCCAACAACAATTGAAATCCCTTTTTTCGCTGCCTCAGGGAATACCTGATGTAAATCATCCTCATGTTTGATTAATGAATATTGACAAGCAGAAAGGAAAATATCCGGGTCAGAAACTTCCATTGTTTTTATTATAGGCTCAATGGTATTCACACCTAATCCCCAGCCTTTAATTATTCCTTCCTCTCGCATTTTGATTAATTCAGGCATGGCGCCTGTCCGAGCAATTTCAAAATAATGTTCCCAATTTTTACCTAAATCGGGATTGTCTTCAGATAAATCATGAATGAATACCATATCAATAGATGAAAGCCCCATCCTTTGAAGGCTATCTTCTACACTTTTTCGAGTTCCTTCTGCCGTGTAATCATATCGATAAGTGAAGTTCATTTTGCCCTTCCACATCAGTCCTTCTTTCGTAAAGTCCTCATGTGGTTCTAATATTCGACCTACTTTCGTGGAAAGATCAAATTGATCCCTTGCTTTGTCCTTCAGAAACATGCCCATGCGGTGTTCGCTGATGCCTAAACCATACCACGGAGAGGTGTCAAAATATCGTACTCCGGCAGCCCATGCGGCTTCCATAACCGCTAAACAATCTTGATCATTATGTTCTGCAAAACCATTTCCTAAAGCCACGCCTCCTAATCCTATTTTACTATTCGGTCTATATTTCATGTTGATTTTGTTATTCATGCGTATGTGTTTTAATTATTAAGGTGATTAATGTTAGAACAACTTTATGCTCAGTATGTTCTGTAAAGTTTTGTTTTAAACAAATCTTAATTTGAAGGAAAAAAAGTTGTGATTTAATACTTTCAGGATGCGTGAATTCGTTATCTTTAGTAGTATAGAAACCAAATAATCAATTACATGTTCAAGCATCTAAAATACATTGATGGAAATTCCGATAAATTCTGGGAGATTCAAACTGATGGTGTACAGCACACCGTTACTTATGGAAGAAATGGTACTGATGGTCAAAGTAAAACTAAAAGCTTTGATTCCGAAGAAGCTTGTATTAAAGATGCGGAGAAACTGATAGCTGAAAAAACCAAAAAAGGTTATTCTGAGGATGGTACTGTTGATTTGACGGAGAAGAAAAGCACAAGCATTAAATCCAACAATAAAGCTAGTTCTTCGAAATATAGTAAGGAAGAGGTTCGTAATAAGTTTAATGAATTAATTAAACGTCCCATCATAGCAGATATCATCCCATTCTTGGAGGAGTACGGGAAGGGAAATATGGAATTTATCAAGAAAGAGATTAAAGCCGCAAAACGTTTTTACTTGAGTTATATAGATTTAAAGGCAGAACCTCAATATTTAATAGATAAACGCTATACCTGGGGGCAACGTGGTACAGATGAACAACAACGATGGATTGCAGCAATTGCTCTTGCCTCATTTAGTCAAACAGATACTGGATCATGGACAGAAATATTTGATATAATAAAAACCTACAAGGATAAGGATATTCAGGATATTCTGGATTGGGCCAAACCTGATTGGCTTACAGCCTATATGAAGGACCAAATGCGAAAGAATGAATGGTTAAGTTTTGACTATTATGGATTTCGTGAGTTGGAAGATACTGGTCATTTACAACATGACCCAGAAATTTATGTCCGTAGTATGGAGAATTTCCGTTTATCCAATAACCCAAAGGTATTAGATAGCATCCTTGACCGACTAATAGCAGATGAGACTTTTTATACTCGTGATGTGCCATTGATATTTAACTATGAAAGTGCTATTCAAAATAGTTATTACCTCTATGAATATGAGAAAGAAAAACAAATCTTATTTTGGGATCTGATCTTTGATAGATTACTTGCCGAAAACAAAATTGATCGAACATTTATTATTTCATCTTCCCTAGAGATCCAGACTAAGGATTGGAATAATAATTTAAAATCTTACTATAGAGATTTGATTAAACGATTGTTAGAAAATGATGATGATGTGATTAATCATCAACATCAGGTTTTTCCACTATTCCATTCAGATCATAATGCCCCTATAAACTTTGCGATTAATCTTCTCAAGCCGGTTATTTCACATCCAAAATTTGATTTGCAAGAATTCATAAACTGGGTAAAACCAGTCTTCATGCGGACGGATATTAAAACCGGGGTGAAAACCTTAATTATTCAATTTGATAAGCTATTAAAGACTAGACCAGAATATACAGAATCTATCATCGATTTAGTGGCTGATACTTTTATGATACCTGATTTAGGTTTACAAGATCGAGCCGCTAAGTTTATCTTGAAACATCAGAAAAAAGCATCTTCAGAGCTGTCTGAAAAATTAATGCTCTATTCTTCACAGATGCTGGGTTCCATTAGCACGGATTTAAAAGACTTAATGCAGTCTAATGATACCTCTTATACCGAAGAGGAGCTATTAGCAATATTGAATCCTGGAGAAAAGGAAACTTATACCTTTGCACCTGAACCTGTTATTCGGTTACAGGAAGAGTTAAACTATCCTACCGATTGGAATGAGATATTATTTAAGGTAGGAGAAGTCATTCATTCAGTGGATTTTGTTCAAATTGAAATCTTGATGAATGCATGGATGATGAATTATGCTAACTTTCCAGAAGACTATAAAAAGCAACTTGAACCATTTATCAAGCAGTTGACTAACAATAACAATTCATCTACAGTTTTTCAGGCATTCGTATCGAATTTTGTTCAAATCTATTATAAACCAAATGCACCTAAATATTTTCAAGAACAATATTACAACTATTCTAAAGTAGTTGGTTCCTTTAATGACCTTGGTTTTCTTATACAAGATAGAATTGCTAAGGGGATAAGCTTACCTTTATTGAGCTTGCCATCACATGCCCCTTTTTGGGTGGCCCCTGAGGTCCTAGTAGATCGTGTTTTAGCCTATCAAGTGGCTGCTGTGCCAATTGATTTATTAGATTTAGCAATTGCTCTGAGCAGATGTCCAAGAGAACAAGTGGATGGCTTAAACAATAAATTGGAGCAAATAAAGAATGAACAAATAAAGGCTGTTTTACAATATAGTTTTGGATTGTCAGATGATTTGGAGCTTCACAAATCATCCTGGTTAAAGAATATTGTGGGCGACGAAGCCGATGTGTTTATGTCAGGTGTGTGGGCAACGGTGGCTAGAAGTCAATATCCTGAAGGTATCTTTGAAGAATTTCAAGGTCACCGATTGGCAAAGGCTCCCTTCGCAATTAAACCATTCCGTCCAAAGATAGAATTTCTACCAGACTACCATCAGGTGTATAACTACTCAACCAAAAAGAATGAAATGACAATTGATGGTTATAAATTAACATTGGAGTTTCCAAAGCATGAAAAATATCCTAATACCTTTCTGTATAGCAAGGATATTTACTTCAGAGGTGAGAAGGGTGTCATAGGTTATTATATTCATGGGTTGGATACACAATTTGTTCATAGCGTCATGCCCTTAAATGCAGAGGCTATGGCTTTGTTTTATAATACCTGCTATAATACCTTGTCGACTTGGGGATTTAAAGATGCCAAGTATATGCTTCGAGAGATGCTTTATCCTTTTTATAATATTGATAAACAAAGTTGTCTGTTTTTAGCTTGTAGTTGTTTTGCATTAGAAAAGGAGGTAAGGGCTCACGCTGTTGAAACTTTGATTCAAATAATTGAGTCCAATCGATTACCGAATGAAAGTTTTGCTGATCATTTAATTACCTTACTAAATAATGATTATGGACCTTTAGGACGTTTTGCTGATGTACTTTCGCAAGTAAAGGATATCTCCAGCAAACACAATCATGCCCTTCTATTGATCTTAAGTCAAGTCTTTGAAGGTGTACAAGTTAAAGAAACTATGCCTACCAACTTCAAGAAATTGATAGAGATTTTCTTCGATCTGCAACAGAAGGAAAGTTATCCATTAACTAATGAGCTAAAAGCCAGTATTCAGAAGTTTGAGGCTTACAAATCACTAAACAGTCTACTTAAGAAAATATTAAAATAATTACTATGGCAACAGTTGATCTTGATATAACCTATAAACAGCACTCCAGCTTACAACAAACGTCTGGTATTCAACAATTGGTTCTAGCACATCAGGCAGAGATTACGGAGATAAATAATGTGCCTTGTTTCTTTTGGGGGAATTTAACGGATCCATTAACCAGTTCTAAATGTCTACTTACGCTATCCAAAGTTGTACGGTCAAGTTTTGGCCCTATACCTGCAAGCCTTCGTGATCCGATTGTTTCAGCTGGTACTGATCAGATACGCTTTGAGGGTTTTTCCTCATGCAATGGCGTATATGCTCGATTGGATTTGCTTGAGGATGCCATTGATGGCGAGTTTTTAGCTAGCGGAACTACCAATGTAGATTTCAATGAGCCCATGCTAAATGCCTTAAATGCTGTAAAGAAAACGGAGAAAATGGTCTTAGGTGTGGGTAGTAAAGATGTTTCCATTAGTACCGATAAAGGCAGGATAAAGGAGAAAAAAGTAACCTTGCCACCTCGTTGGATAAAAGGCTTAACATCCGTACAATTATATCTAGCAGGGATGGAAGAGAAATTTCGATTGAATAAGATTCAGGTTATTCAACTATTTCAAGCTTTACCCAAGGGGAATGTCAAAGGGGAGTTTTACTTACTTCAACGCGCTAATCGATTTGTTCTTTCGCCAATCGCTAGCAAAGATGCGGTACGTATTGGTGGCATTCAACGACTACGCCTATTGGAAGGCATTTTACCATACATACAACAACTAATTGTCTACCAAGAAACGAATGGTGAAAGCTGTTCCTTTGTAGCTGAATTTGGCAATATGCGCTTAACCTTATCGCTTTCTCCTGATAGTTATCGAGGATTCTCTGGTGAAGGTAATGTCTTGGAAAATATGATTCAAGCAGTGCCTGATGAATGGGTAATGGCGGTTAATTCCCTATTGAAATCCAATGAGCTGTTTGACCCAACCATGTTATCTATTGAGCATGATGTTGATTTTGCCAGCATGGATACACTTACTGGCTCACTTTCATCTATTGGCTTATTAGGTTATGACTTAGCCCAACATCAGCATTATTACCGCCGATTGCCTTTCAAGATGGAAAGGATATTATCCTTAAATCCGAGATTAAAAAATGCCAAGAAATTACTCAGTACGGAAGCTGTAGAATTTATTAAAAAATCGCCAGATTATATAGAGGCTAGGGTAGAAGGAACAGGTGTAAAACATACGGTTATCATACAAGGAGATCAAAGTCGCTGTACCTGCAACTGGTTTACCAATCATCAAGGTAAAAGAGGACTTTGTAAACATATTTTAGCCGTAAAAATGGCTGTTCAGTCCTAAGATAAGGATGAGCTTTTTTAACATAACATTACAAGGCTAGAAGAATCTTCTAGCCTTGCAACTTTCACATCAAGCTTACTCCTAAATTTTAACGTTTATCTAACTTATTAAACCAGTCTTGAATTTCTTCTCTTGATTTACCAAAACGTTGCTGAAAACGTCCATATACGTCTTCCTCTTTACCTTCTTCGTATGTTAAATCTTCATCGGTTAGATCAGGATGTTCTTCTTTAATCCGGCCTTTGATGATATCCCATCTGCCTTTAAAATCTAATGATTCCATAATAATTCTCCTTTTGTTTTCAATAGTAGAATGCACTTCGGTCGCTTTTAGTTCATATTATTTTAAAAAACTGAATCTGCATACAATTGTAATTTTTTTCACACTTTCTTGTGGGCTTGATGGTTTTTTAATAAATTAAAGTACGCTAAGGTGTTGAGTATGATTGGTTTTGGATCCGGTTTACTCAATTAGACAAGACCACTATTATTTATTACAAAGGAGAATATTATCATGGAAAGCTTAAAAATCGAGATCATGACCGCTACCCAATCTCAGCTGGCGCAAGTAAAAAATGTTATGGAAGGATACCATAATGTTAATGAATGGCAGATTGCACCTTACATTGATGGATATTTATTATCCATTCGAGGAATTAATGTTTTGGGTGCTTCACTAATCCAGCAATTGATAGACATGGGGATTAGCGCAGAACGACTTTATGAAGAATAGTTGTTCCACAAAACACAAAAAGCTCAACATATTGAGCTTTTTCCATTTCTATGAATTGTTGTTATTTCTCCACTAATACCTGTATCAAATCATATTCTGCCTGCCACAATTCTTTCTTTGCTGCATTCCATTTTTGATTCGCTTGATAATATTCATTAGGTATTGTTCTACCAATTTGTACAGCTTCAAGTTGCAGGTTTTTTTCTTTATCTGCTAGATCAACAATTTTTTGTAGACCTGCAATCTTTTGTTTTGCAGCCCAGATTTTAGATGCTGTTTTTTTATCTTTAGTCGCATCTTCAATTTCTTGTTCCCTAATCTTCAAAACCGTTAATTGTTCTTGTAATTGCGATTTCTTAACCGAAGCAGAATTGGTGAAATAGGCCGATATAGGGAGTTTGACTCCTACATTTGCGAAACTGTTTCCATACCAATGATTTCTTTCAAATAGAGAAAATTCATTGCTAAAGAATTGAGCTCCAAAAAAGCCATTAAGCGTAATAGTGGGAAGTTTGGAGAGTTTGGTCTCCTTAATTTCGTATACTGCTAATTGTTGATCTAACAGCAATAATTCTAATTGCTGATCAGGAAATCTTTCCTTTTCCAAGAGGTTTTGAATACTGGATAAATCAGAACTTAAATGCGTCAAGTTTTGATTGTCTAACATCTTTCTTAGATCGAGGTCTGTTTCCATTAATACTGCCCATGCTTCATGCCTTTGAATAACCTTACGTTCCATTTCTTGAATGGCAGCGAATAAATCTGTTTGTTTTTCGCGGCCTTCTTCAAAACGTGTTTGGATGATTTGTACCAAAGATGCTTGTGTCAGGGAATCTTCAAAAGCCAATTTATATTGCTCACTGGCCAGAATACTGGCACTATAGGCTAATGTAGCATCTTTCTTCCATTGGATTAAAGCTTGTTCTTGATTCAAAATTGCTCGCTTCGTTTCAATTTTAGCTTTATTTAAATCAGCATTTTTGCTCGGGTTAAAAATATCCCACTCCAATTGTACTCCTGCACGGGAATTCCATTTTGTAGCAAATTTTAAGGGAAGTATTGCACCTTCTTGTGCATTCGGGTCAAAAGCGATAGCAGGGACAGGGGTAGTGGGTATGATGATATTGCGTTGTAGATTAACATCGCCATAGATTAATGGCATGCGATTATTGCGCAAAATAAGTTCTTCTTGTTTTTTCGCATCAAGTTCTACACTCTTTTGCTGAGAGCTTAAACTTGTTTTAGCCTGCTGCCATAATTCTTCAATACTTAAGGATTGCCCCAGACTATACCCTGGAATGAGTAGAATTGCGAATATGTAAACAATAATTCTGTTCATGTTTAAAATACTGAGGCTGGTTCCAACTTTGCTATTTTCCGAACAGCAAATAGAGAACCACCGATAGATATAATCATCGTTAGTATGAGTAAAAATAAAGCAAATAAAAACGATACATTAATTTGTAATCCACTTTGTGCGACGCCAAATTTAAAACCATAAATAAGCATCATGGCAATGGCATACCCGATGAAGGCATATAGGAAAGCTTGTGCTACAATAAGTTTATTGACATAGCCTTTCTTAGCTCCGATAGCTTTTAGTGTCCCATAATCCTTAATACGGTCCAATGCAGAAGAATATAAAGTCAAACCGATAATAAAGAAACCAGATATCATTGCAAAAACGACTAAAGTGCCAAAACTCATCCCCATGTTTGAAGAAACTAATATTTCTTTTACTGTGGAGTTCTTAAGTTTCTGAACATCCCAAGCCCTTAAATGAGGATATATCTGATTAATGGTTTGTATGACTTCTTCTTTTTGCTTTTTATCTTTCAATTTTACCATGATCATACTGACCTGCGAATTGGGAACATTGCCAAAATGACGGGCATTTTTGATGTCTGTATACATAAATGAAGCACCAAATGCTTGTGCGTTCATAGTGATAACACTTACTTTGGCACTTTTTCCATTGATTTCTATAGGCTTCCCAATGAACAAATCCGTTTCCCAAGTCTGCGCATTAAAATATTCGGCAGAAACGCTATATGGCTGCATGAGATCTTCAATATTTCCTTCTTCAATCCGGCTTTCAATAGGGCCCATTAAGAATCCAGGTGCTGAAGCTCCAACTAACGTTATTCCTGCTGTCTTACCATCTAAGAAGGTAGCTTGTCCAGGAGCCAGGACAATAGGTTCTGTCTTTGCTATTCCAGGCAAAGAGGCTATTTCTTGTACAAGTCGGGCATCAATGGCATTTATCGAATTGATATTCCTACTTTGACCTTCAATGACCCAAACTTGATCATCTGCTGCTGGAGCATTGCCAACTAGATTACCCATTAGCCCCATTAAAAAGAATAGTAAACTCAATTGCTGACCAATCAAAAAGATACTTATTACAATAGCTGTAATAATACCAATGCTTTTTGCTCGATCAAACCGAATGAATTTCCATGCCAATAATAACATGTTTCTTATAGTTTAATGTGACACTCCACTTTAGCATTAATAATCAAATTATTGAGCTGATCTGGGCTGATTTTTATTTTTCTTACTCGACGGTCTTCACCTTCATTTGCTGACTCAAAGAGAATAGACTTATTCGAAAGTGTAGGGCTTAAATAGCTTATTTTACCCATAGCTAATTGCTTTCCGCCGCCTACTACAGTCAATCTAACCTGTTGACCTAATACCAGTCGGTCAGCAAACAGCTCATCTACTTCTGCTTCTATAATTAAATGGCTTGGGTCAGCTATTTTTCCTAAAATACTATTTGCTTGAATGGATTCACCAAGTACGGCATTCCATTCCGTTATTATTCCCGATGCACTGGCTAGAATCTGCCTGTTCTCTAAGTTGGTTTTACTTTTTTTAATGTTGATGATTTGTTCTTGTTCGCTTGCCTGGTTTGCCTTTAATTTAGCTTTCAGTCCTGATACAAGTTTATCCTGAATTTGCCAATTCCGAAGGTCGTCATTTAATACTTCCTGCGTTTCGGCTCCTTTCTCTACTAGTCGTTTAGAAACATCGTAATGTTCTTTCAGTTGTTTTGATTTGATCTCCTCACGCTCTAAATCTTTGACATCAATTTGATTGCTGGCTACTATTCGATTCAAAGCTGCCTTTGCCTCTTCGATATCAAGGTTCTCTAAATTAGGTTTCAGGCGTATCAATACTTGATTCTTTATAATTGAATCGCCTTCTTCTACTAATACCTCTTGTATTGTTCCAGATTCTGTACTGGAAACTTGTTGCCAGCCCGCCTCAGGAACAACTTTACCAATACCTAATACCTCATTTACTTCCTTTAGGATCTGTTCATTACTCTTTTGAAGCTTATCCTTCTCCTTGTTTTTGCAAGCTGAAAACGTAAAAAGTAGTATTACTATATATATGAATTGTTTATTTATAATCTTCTTCATTTTTAATGGTATTTGAAACTTTACCTTCTTCCACATAAATTACACGATCTGCATATTTTCTTAATCGAAGGTCATGAGTGACGATGATTACGGCCTTGCCTTCCTCCGCTAACTCTTTTAATTCTTGCATGATGATGCCTGCACTCTTTGCATCCAATGATGCGGTTGGCTCATCACAGAGAATCATGGATGGATTACCAACTAAGGCCCGTGCGATGGCTACTCGTTGCTTCTGACCACCACTTAATTTCTTAGGCAAATTGCCCATTCGATCCTCTAAACCAACAGCTTTTAAAGCACCTTCTGCTCTTTCTTTTGCTTCTTTTTTTGGAATATTACGTAGTATTAAAGGTTGTGCTACATTCTCCAAAGCATTCAATGGTTCTATTAAGTTGAATTGCTGAAACACAAATCCAACTTCATGCAATCGTAAATCCGCCAATTCATCTTCAGACAGTTTCGTTACTTCCTTTTCTTTATAAAAGACTTTACCCTTGGTCGGATAGATGATACAACCAACAATTGATAATAGCGTCGTTTTACCAGATCCTGAAGGACCCATAATTAGCGTGAGCTTATTCGATTCGAATACCAAATCGGTTTTATCCAGTGCAGTGATGTAATTATCCCCAGTTTGGTAGATCTTCTCTACAGCTTCTAAGCGTACAATTTCTGTAGACATATTCTTTAAAATTAGGAAATAAAACATTCTAAACGATCTTTTTTGAGCTAATTCTACTCTTTTTAACTGTTTTAGACGCTTGTTTCTAGATTGTTTAAAATATTGTTATGTATGACATGGTAATAAAGTTTATTAAATGGGTAAAATAGTGTACTTTTTTAAAAGTGCTATTTTCTAGCTTTACACTTAGAAATTATCTTATGAACCACATCATCAATGATGAGTTCAAAATAAAGCATAACAACCTAAACCCTTTTTCCTTTTTGTTGTGCTCTTGTTCGACTAATCAAATTCTAGGATTTGCTGTGTAATGTCGAATCGAGCTGTGGTTCATAAGGTAGATTTCTAACCATCTACCTATTTTCATGCTTAGTTTAATTATCATACGATGAAATCTCGCTTAACCTTAATTGCCTTATTAGGAATAGGCTTACCTATTGTACATGCGCAAAACATCCTTCCTGGAAATACATTACCGTTAAAAAATACTTATGCTATTGATTCGCAGGATAGTCCTGAAAAACTATTGGAAAAGGCTGCTCATGTAGTGCCAACTGCTATTCAATATCAGGCTCTTCAAGATGAATTTATCAGTTTTATTCATTTTGGGCCAAACACCTTTACTAAAATGGAGTGGGGAGACGGGAAAGAAGATCCTCGAATATTTGATCTAAAAACTTTAGATACCGATCAATGGTGCGCGAGCATGAAGACTGCTGGGATTACAAAAGTGATATTCACAGCAAAACATCATGATGGTTTTGTACTTTGGCAAAGTCGATACACCAAACAAGGAATCATGTCTACTGGATTTCAAGATGGGAAAGGTGATATTATGAAAGACCTTGCTAAATCTTGTCAGAAATATGGACTAAAATTAGGTGTATATCTATCTCCAGCTGATCTTTACCAAATCGAAAATCCTGAAGGATTATATGGAAACTTGAGTAAAGCCACATTAAGAACCATACCCCGCAAAATAGAAGGTCGACCTTTTGCTAACAAAAAGACTTTCCAGTTCGAACTGGATGATTATAATGAGTACTTTCTTAATCAATTATTTGAATTGCTGACGGAATATGGTCCAATCCATGAAGTATGGTTTGATGGTGCTCATCCCAAAACAAAAGGCGGCCAGCAATATAATTATCCTGCCTGGCGTGAATTGATTCATACCCTGGCGCCTAAGGCCATAATATTTGGCAAGGAAGATTTAAGATGGTGCGGCAATGAGGCAGGAGCAACAAGACAAACAGAATGGAATGTTATTCCATTCCAAGCCGATCCGCATGGCTTAGCAGCGCATAAGGATATGCGCGAAGAGGATTTAGGCAGTAGAAAGCAATTAGCAAATGCCAAATATCTTCATTACCAACCGGCAGAAACAAATACCTCCATTCGAGAAGGATGGTTTTATCGTGATGACAAATTTCAGAAGGTCAGAAGTACGGATGACGTGTTTGATATTTACGAGCGTTCAGTAGGAGGCAACTCTATTTTTCTGCTAAATGTACCGGCAAATCGCGAAGGAAAATTCTCCGATGAGGATGTAAGGGTTTTAAAAGAAGTCGGTGACCGAATTCGAAATACCTATTCTAAGAATTTACTTTTGAAAGGAAAATTACCTTCTGCTTTAGTTGATGGTAAATTATCAAGTCATTATAGCTTGAAGCAAAATACAGGTGAAATTATTTTAGAGGCCGCAAAACCAATTTTGACGAATCGATTTGTCATTCAAGAAGCAATAGATAAACATGGGGAGCGGATTGAACGATTTGTGCTGGATGCATGGGTCGATGGGCAATGGAAGGAAATTGCACTTTCCAGTAACGTAGGGTATAAAAGAATCTTAAGATTTCAAGAAATTCAGGCTAAGAAGTTCCGCTTAAGAATATTAGAAAGCCGTGCTATCCCTGTTTTAGCCGAAATAGGAGCTTATTATGCGCACAGCCGACCACCAGAATTAAGTGTTCATCGTAATGCCGCAGGTTTGATTAGCATTTCACCAAAACAACATGATTTTGGATGGAAACCCCATGGACAAAATAGTCTGGAAAACCTGAAAATTAACTATCATATCTATTACAGCACTGATGGTTCAATTCCGAATGAAAAATCATCAAAATATACCGGACCATTTACTAGTGATGTAAAGGAAATTAAGGCAATAGCCATTTCCAACGATGGTGATAGAGGAGTAATAAGTCAAAAGGAATTAGGATTGATTAAAAATGGCTGGAAGGTAATGGAAGTTAGTTCTGAAGACCCAAAATATAAGCGAGAATTTCTATTTGATGAGAATGATAAAACCTATTGGAAATCTCTACCTTCTACAGATACACATTCCTTTACTTTGGATCTAGGTAAGAAGGAGCAGATTTCAGCTATTGCATACACCCCACAAAAACAAAACACAAAAGGCATGCTAGCGAAAGGTACATTACTTTCAAGCCTGGATGGAAAGAACTGGGAGACCATTGGCATCTTTGAATTCGGCAATTTGATTAATGATCCCTCAACACGCACCTTCCGATTTGGTAAGTATGTTCAAGCTAGATATGTAAAGGTTGAAGCCCTTGAAATTGCAGGAGGGGATAACACCTTGAGTGTTGCTGAATGGGATGTGTATAAGTAAGAGGAAGATATAAAAAGGGCCTAGAAAGAGCTAGAATTTAAACAAGAATTCATGTATTTTTTCTTTACACATTGTTTTATTTCGAACATCCTTTCTGTTGTCTTTTTTCTGTTGTCAAACTGTCTTCTCCATAGTTTTCTTCGACACTTATTCGGATCTCCTTCGGAACTCCTTCGGATCTTGTTCGGATCTCGTTCGGTTCCGACCGAACGAGATCCGAACAAGATGCATATGAAATCCTAATAAATTCCGTAAGTGTACCAAAGGAATATCAACGGAAAATAAGACGATATTGGAATTTGGGAGCAAGCATTATTGCACTAAAAAAAATAGAGGAGCGAAATAATCGCCCCTCTATTTTTTAATACATGTAAAGTAAACTTTTATCGTATTTACAAAGTTAGTTACTTATATATTACAAGGTATTTTAGTTTTACCCGATCCATAACCTTTTAGAACTGTCTTTTGATCGACTTTTTGTGTGATTTTCACAACATTTTGACCAGTTTTGTTCCATACGAATGTGTTAAAAGTATTTCCATTGAATAATTCTAATTCGTAAAGAGGTCCATTGTTTACTTTGGATGCAAACAATCTTACTTCCCCCAGTTTACTGATCACAACTTTGACTATAGGGGTAGCTTGTGCTCCTCTTAGATTGTAAATTGCTGGAACGGTACCACCTTCAACGTTCACTCCTTGGAAATAACTTCCATCTTTGAATCGTATGTTTTGAGCTGAAGATGCCCCCTTTTCAAATTGAATCTCTTGTGTAGCCATCTTTATTCCATTCAGCTCCATGTTCATGGAGTTATCTAATTCAGTCATGTCAAAAACAAAACCATAATCAGCTGCTGGAGCAGTAATAGTCATATCAATAACATCACCACGGTAATAACGTTGACCATCTTTTTCTATATAAGTTCTTCCATACCAATCTGTTTTATACGGAAAATCCCAATTTAAGCCTTGTGCACCAGAAACATCCTGGGTACAAGCTTGGAACGTAATATTTAAGTTATAGCGGGCTCCAGGTACGAATTTTATATTTTCAATTGAATAATTACTTTTCGGTTCATCATCTATAATTAATTTTCCGAAATTCAACTTTGCAGTAGTTGTGTTTGGACTGATAATAAAAGTTTGTTCACTTTTAATATATCGGAGACCACCACCTGTAAGCTTAGGAAATGTAATTGCTGTCGTGTTTTGTGCTCCATAAGTCAATGCACCATTGCTTAATTTTAAGCTAGCAGCTGAATTAGTTGGTGTAAACATCGGTGAGGTAATTTCCGTAATTGCACCTGTCATATTCGGATTCATATTTAAACTGGTAGTAACTGCACTGAACTGATGTTTTAATACAACATTTAACAAATTGGTTCCATCAACTAATTTTAGTTCTTTGTAAAAATACATTAGAGCTGTATTGACATTTGGAATGGTAGCTGTGGATAACTTTGATTGCCCAGAAATTGCAGGCACTTTAGTCTTATCATTAATAGAAAAAGCGACAAAAATATAGGTTTTTCCTGCGTCCAATAAAATAGGAGCTTCAGTTTGTTCATTACCGTAACTATATAGCTTTTCTACAACAAAACTTCCATCTTGATTATATACCAAAAGTTTATATTGTACACCCGGTTCAAGTGGTTTAGTTACAGCAGCAGCTTTCATCCCACGAGGTCTAGGGGCATTGTACATCGAAGTGCTATCCCTTTCAAGGGTAACCTCCATTTTCATGTCCTTTCCATAAGCTAATGTTTGTGTCTTAGCAGATAATCCGTTACTTCTGGATTGTTTTTCACCTTCATTAGAAACATCTTCATCTTCAAATTCAAAAGATGCCAATGAAACCATTACCTGGCTATCACCTTTTGAAACAGCAGTTTCGACGTCTTTATTACATGAACTAAAGAAAATAAAGCCTAAAACCAATAAGAGGCTGTATTTATTAAAATTAAATTTATTCGTTTTCATTGACTGTAATCGAATTGATTGTTTGAGTTTAAAAAATAATAATTGCGGAATTACCAATCTATATTACGATTGTCATCCGGTAGATCTTGCCACTCTTCATATACTTTGTTTTTATTGTCTTGTGGGTAAACCTTTGCAGATCCAGCAGCAAAGCCTTCTTCTGTATAGATCTTGATCATCTGAATGGTCGGCGATTTATAAATCCCCTGATTACTGATTTTTTTCATCGTTAGTATGAAATTGTATTCTAAAATAATAGCTGTTAACGTGTGATTAACTGATACAATTTTCGGTAATTTTTAACCGTTAAAAATGAGGACTGTCACTTTTTGTAGCTGTTTGTCTCCTATTTGTAGTGTAAGTTTAAACTTTTATTATTAATTATTAGGATATTTTAATCTACAGTAATATTGAGTTCATTAAAAATTGTTATTAATAGACTCTTAAAGGAGAGGATGTTTATTTAATATTTGAATAAACTTTTGGAAGTATTATTAAGGAATTCATTTAATGAGATTTTTAACTTTCAACTGTAATCGATATAATAATTGGCATATTAAATAGGGAAAAATTGGGGTTTTTGAAGGTATCAGGTTGTTATTTTTTGGCTGATTGTGAGAAGATTCTATTGAATTAGAATAAATAATTTTTGTGATTTAATACTCAGAGAAAATGAAGGGTTGAAGCTATCAAATTAAATAACTTGATACCTAAAATGAGGTAACTTTTTTGGATTAGAATACTAAATGTATTTTCTTTATTGTTTGTTTAAATTAACTTTAATTTACTATATGGATTCTTATTTGGAAAATAAATGTTAATAGAAAGGCCCAATTCGTTTTAGCAGAGCCTTAAAAATTGTAGATATAATTCTACTGTATTTTGAGCTAATTTTTGAAAATTAGTCTTATTGTATTTTTCTTCTTTTATTTCATTGGCTAATTGCTTGCTCGTATTAATTGGCTATCTGTGTGAATTTGTTGTATCCTGTTAATTAGGAAATTGACTTTGTCATACAGAATTGTGTTGATGCTTGTTTTAATTTTGGGTTGTTATTTTGAAACTTATACGCTTAATAATGTTTTAAAATTTATTAATAATTTTAATAAAATTTAATTTATTTCCTTTGGATTAGGATTTACAAGGCTTAAATTTGTAAATCAATCAAGATCTTAAAATATATATGCCAATAATTGTCAATTTAGATGTTATGCTTGCGAAGCGAAAGATGTTAAGTAAAGATTTAGCCGATAAACTAGGAATAACTACAGTCAATTTGTCGATCTTGAAAACAGGGAAGTCCAAGGGGGTTCGATTCGACACCTTAGAGGCAATTTGTAAAGTTTTAGAATGTCAACCGGGAGACCTCTTGGAATATAGAGATTGATGGATGTAAATAGGAATGTCAGAATATTTAGTAGCCATTCCTAATTAAGGATAGGATAGCATAAAATAAGCCCCAATGTTTCGGTTGACTGAAAACAGAGGGGCTCTTGAAAAGGAATCTAAAAATTAGAAAATTGGGACAATCATTAAACCACTAATAAAACAGCCCTTAATCTTTTAAGAATTCCAGTTCAAAATTGTTTAGGTAGGAGTTTCCGTCCATACCAAAATCACTCAATACATCAATTCGCATCCAATAAAGGGTTAATGGAGCAATATCATTGACTGTAGTAGGGATTGAAATATTGGATGTTACAGGAAGATTTACAGTTCCTGAAGGATAATTCTCTCCAAGATTTAGCCAGCTGTATTTGCCTGACAAGGATAAGTTTGGTGCTCCTGGGATACCTGTGAAGAACTGACTACCAGTACCTTCATCCATTGGCCAATAACCGATGATATTGGCAAAATTAGGGTGTTTACTGATATCCTTAAGGCCAAAGTTTTGTTTGATTGTTGCAGCCGATAAAGCCGTATTATAGTACGTTAAGTTAGCTGCTGAAAAGTTCGTTGGTACATCATTATCCCCTGGGCGATGTCCAATACGAAGATCTTCTATACTGCTTAAGCTCTTTCTCGAACTGATGTTTGCAGTTACCTGATGTACTCCATCCATGTATAAACTTAAGTTTCTGGTGCTGGTATTCACATATTCCACTGTCATAATTAGATTTCTCCAAACACCTGTGCCCGGTTTATTCGGTGCAGTGATCTGTTGTTTACCACTTCCACCATTACTCGTACCACCGACAGTTGCCGCCCATTCACCAGCACTTGGGTAGAAGTTCCATTGCCATCCGGTGATGTTTTGACCTCCTAAGTTCGTACTCTTGCTAAAGAAACTGGAATAACCATTTGGAACAGGGTTGTTGAATTTGACATCCATTTGTACAGTAAAACTTTTCGTTTCTCCTGCATCATAACGTTTATCTGGATCATGTAGCGTAGCTCGTCCAGTTTTATTGTCGAATTGGACTGGATTGAAACCTGACTTCTCTAATTTAAATTCTTTGAATAATGGATTATATAGCATAATAAATCCATCGTCAATATCAGAATTATGTTTACCCAAATTCGTAGTCAAGATCACTAGCCACTCTTCACTAGCATAGCTTTCCCTTGCTTTCATGGCATTGATGATTTCACCAACATATTCATCAGATTTTAATATTGCAGCTTTAAAACTGCTGTTCTCTTCTGAATAACCGCCTTGATCGCCTGCTTTTACAACATCTCTTAGGTTCACATAGATGGTTCCTAAATTTTTATTGTTTTTAATTAGTGCGACTGTACTGTCTTTAACCGCTTGATCTGTATTGACAACGGGTGCAAAATCGGCCACTTTAACATAATTGCGTAGTTCATCCCAAGGCGAGACCATAGCAGTTTTTACCGTTTTGTATTGTGTGACATAGTCCAATACATTACGGTAGGAAGTTACATCTCCATGTTCATGGTTATCGTCGTTTTGATCTCTTTCAAAGTCATTATTGACAATTTGATGCTTTGCCAAGGCAGTTCCCGTTAATATAGATGCCCAACCCGCTGCTGGAGTTTCTGTCCTAATGGTATTGAAGGCATATTTGGAGTTTTTCTTTAGGGCAGAAATCTGAGGGGGTGCTATTTTTTCGAGCATTGGACCGCTTAGCCCATCTATACTGATCAAAAGTACCTTACGTTGAGCCTTTGTCATATCTTTCAGTTCCTCAAACACGGGAGGAGGATTGTCATACTTAGTACAGCTTGCAATTACAATTGCGGAAAGTAGACAAATACTGGTTAGAATTTTATTATATATTTTCATTTGAATAGCTGTTTAAATAGAGCTGCTGATCGATGAAATTAATCAACAGCTCTTCATGCAAGTTTTTATGGTTTTATTAAATTCATTTCTCCAAATACCACATATGCGTTGTTGGTATAACCATTTTTCACGATGATTTTGAAGTATTTTGCATTGATATTACCATTCGGGAAGATATATTCAAATCGACTATTGTTGTTTGGTAATACACCAGCTCCAACCATGGTGAAATCTATGTTGTTCCGACTGTAATAAACCTCGAACTCCTTACCGTCACCTTGTCTGTTACCTCCAGGGCGAGCATTAAAATATATCCCTTTGATTGGCATATTAGCACCTGCATTCAAGACAAAGGAGAAGGGATATGACTCTGTAGGTCCGATATTACTATACTTGGAGTGGTAGTAAGTGTTTGGATCTCCATCTACTAAGTTAGCGACAGAACCTTCCTGAGCTGGACAGCTCACATAGGTTACCGAGGTTTTATAAACGATATCATTATTTCCACCAGTTTTAGTCAATGGGTTATATTCCCAAATTGCTTTTTTCAACAGCGGATATTTTGATGCTACACGTTGAGCCACGATATCACTATAGCTGATTCCCCAAGCATCAAAGAATGGTGATAAATCTACTTTTGCATAGTCAGAAAGCTTTTCATAGACCCAATTATGCTTCGTAATATCATTCGGATTTCCACGAGGTGCATGTCTTGCTTCCGTATATAAGTGCGTCATGGCACCGTATCCGAATTTTTCAAAGATCTGTACAAATGGAGTCATTCGTTTGAATGGGTCATTCATAGCCGCATCGGCATCAAAGTTTTTAGATCCACCAACTGTACTTGCATAAGCTATTGCTTGTGGAAATCCGCTGGTTACCGCCGGGTGCATTACTTTGTAATCTGCACCAATACGATTAGCTACTTTGAAGTTGAAAAGGTTATTGGTTGTTTCGCCTAAAGTACTCCATGACCACACACTTGGTTGTTGACAGTTGTGTCCAAACTCATGGTAAGATCCCCACATGCCTCTACTAGAAGTAATGGAATTCAAACTTGTCATAGCTCCAAACCATTCTGCATCATTTAAACCAACAAATGGGAAACCATTGTGGCCATATCCTGCTGATAATTGAATATCCAATACACCACGCCAAGCACCTTGAGGACTGCGATCTCTCTCGTCTGCAGCATCATCAGATAGACCCATCCATCCGTTGAAGTCATGATCAAAAACATCATTCCATTTTGTCAAGACCGCAGTTGGATTGGTAAAAGGTTCTTGTGAACTGAACGTTTTAATTACACGATCACGTGGGATAAGGAATACCACACGTTTTGTTCGTAATTCTAACCAAGGAACTTTTGATGCTTTTACTTTAGCCACCCAATCCGCATCTGTACTTTGACCTAATACAAAGTCAGGGGATACTACGGCATTGGTAATGGTAAATTCTACAGGGTTTGCATATGCTCTATCTGCACGAATATAGATGGTACCACCATATAGGTTTCTGACATAGTTTGCACCGGCATAAAGACGCTGACGCATGTAGATTACTGGATCACGCAATAGAGGGTATTTTCCGCCTAAGTTATCCGTATGTCCACCGATCTGAACGGTTAATCCTTCAATACCTTCAGGGACTTCAATCTTAATTAATTCACCCGGTGCAGCGTAATAACCAGTACTAAATTGCGGCTCTGGAGCCACATTAATTTTCAGGTTTTGTGTGGTCTGTTTGGTGAAATTCAAGTCTAAGGTAAACTTAGCATTCTGTACACGAGGTTCAGATTGATCAACTAAACCAGGGAATACACGAGCTTTAGCATACATGGACTTGTCAATTTGCTTCATATTGGTGTCTATGACCCCGCCAGGCGTATTACCATCATATTCTGGATAACCATCTGGAACAAAATAACCGTATTTATCGCATGAGGAAACACCCAGTAGCGAGGTAATTAGTAATAAGCTATAGAGATAATTTTTCTTTTTCATGGTCGGTTAATCTTTAGGTAATGTAATCGATGGAATATAAAATTTACCCATTAATCCCCAATTCTGTGGAATGGCGATATTCATCCATGAGTAAATCATGGTTGGGATATCAACATTGTTTGGTACTGCACGAAATGCAGATGGAGAGATAGCAGGAGAAATGTTCGGTGAAATGTCACTGAAAGATGCCCAGTTGATAGCTCCCATTAAATTAAATGGAGCAGATTTTCCTGTAACATCTGAAAGGGTTTTTCCTGAACCTTCCATACCTGGCCAATAGCCAACAAGTCTGTTGTAGTATGGGTCAACCTCTGAGGTGATAGGTGTGATTTTTATTTTAGATAATAAATCTGCTTCAGGAATCGCCATATCGTAGATCGCTAAATCAGCAATCATACAGTTAACATTTCCATCGCCAATAGAGCCTAGGCGCAATGGACTAGTGGTATTGATATTTCCTAATCCTGTAATGTTTAAAGGACCTCCTGGCGCAGGCACACCATCAACATATATTGCAACATATCTTGTGCTTCCTTCTTTATAGAAACGGGCAGCAATGGTATGCCAATTATTATCTGCAATATATTTGGTATGCACGCGTTGTGTATTTCCTTGTCCAGACTGACTGAAGTTCAATCCAACTGTCCCCCCATATTCCATGAAGAAAGTCCATCCAACTACACCTGGACTAAAAGATGCTCTTTTAGTTAAAAAGCTAGGGTAGAAGGTAGAGCCATAATCCCAACGGATGTTGAAACGAATGGTAGCATCCTTGTCAGCACCAAAGTTTCCAACATTAGGATCTGATTGTGTTGCATTTGATCCTGCACCTACATATTTTGCTGTAGTACCGGAATATGGTAATGCATTTACATTTGGTTTCTCATAAACCACTGGAATAAATTTGGGGTTATAAAATGCCAAATAGGTGTTTCTTGAACCATCTGCAAAGATATTGGAACCGTTAGGACCGCCTGATGGGCCACCAGCTTTACTTGAGGCTACCACCACTAACCAGTTTTCTTTATGGAAAGTTTTACGATTATTTAATGCGGTCAGAAGTTCCCCAATGTACGTGTCTAATTTATTGATAGCATCTACATAAGCATCGTTGTTACGGCTATAATCATTATTTGCAGCAATTTCAGCAGAATGGAATTGAGCCAATACTACCGATGCATTGCCATTGGAAACTTGTTCAACAGCTGCTGTTTTTACCTCCTCATCATTAGCAAGTGTTTTCTTGGTCGTGGCATCAATAGCTAAATGATCATTGAAGCTAGCTGATGTACTGATGGAAACAGTTTCCAAGTTTCTTTTTTCACTCTTTAAGCGCGTGAAAATTGAAGGACTAGTATTGTTATTGAAGCCCGCAAAATCTTCTGTCGTAACACCTGAAACAGTATAATCTAATCCAGTCATCATGGAAGTCCATGCACCTGCATAGGTTAATGCATTTCGGTGATTATCAGCAAGACCATCATAGCTGTAAATAGAATTTTCGGTTATTAAGGATAAGTTGTTGGGAGCAATCTCTTCAACAACAGATCCTTTAACACCATCCATAATGATATATAAGACACGCTTAGAACCGTCATTGACGTTTGTTGTGTCATTTTCAGTGGGCTCAGGGAGCTCATTAGCAAATTCTTTATTACAGCTTGATAAGCTCCAAGTTGTAATAGCTACCGTTAATGCACTAAACAACTTGATCCCTTGAAGTAAATTTCTTCTTTTTTTCATATCTAGTATCTTAAGATGTAATTAGTTGGCAATGGTAATTCGCATCAGGTTTTTAGGTAATGTACCGTTGAAACGTACGATATCCCCAACAAGGATAACCTTAGTCCCATTGGCCACAGCGGTCTCAACCATATCGTAAATTCTACCTTGGAAACCACCAGTATTGTTATATTCTGGTTTTAATTTTCCATCAGCTTCAAGGATCATAAATCCTTGGCGTAGGTAATCGCCATATTTATTGAAAGTACCCGAGACAATGATTTTACCATTATTCAATTGTCCAGCCCAAGTAACTCCTCCACCTGTAATGGCTTGTGTGTTGAAGGAGTCCACGACTGAACCGTTGGCATTCAGTAAACAAACGCCAGATACACTTTTACCATTGAACTTCGTGAAATTACCAGTAACGACAAATTTGTTAGTGGTACTATTAAAACGGATAGAGGAGATGTCTCCATCAGCACCTGTTCCTGTCTGGAAAGATTGATCTACTGATCCATCCAAGTTAAGACGTACTATACGTTTTGCAGATACACCATTGTAGTTTTGGAAGTTACCCACCAAAATAAGTTTACCATCGGCTTGCATGGTTGCATCAATAATAGCTCCATCTCCGGCTACACCACTTTGGTTTATGTTTTTCAGGTAATGAAATGTAGAGTCTAAAGAGCCATCTGCATTGACGCGAACCATTTGACGCATACGGGTATAGTCATATACCTTATCGTCATAAGTAGAGTTAGGATAATAGATACGCTTGAAGTTTTGGAAGTTTCCTAAAATATAAACCTTCTCACCAAAAGTAAAAACCTTTCGGACAACACCATCAACTCCTGCATTGAAGGCAGGAACAGTATCATTATTCTTCCATGTTTCCTCTGGTTTAGGGTTCACAATAGGAACCAATGAATTACCAGCGATATCACGGTCAGAAGTTTTCATAGTGTCTAACTTACCATCGACATTTAAACGAGTTACATTATTGATGATTTGCTTATTTGGTTTTGAACTATTGAAAGCTGTGAAGCTACCTCCAATAATAAATTTACCGTTATAAGGTCCAGTAGTGATTCTGCTGATGGAGTAAATGATACCAGCACCACCCACGACACCCTTACCAAAGTCAATATTGTTGGTAATATAAGCACCATCGGGATCTGTCTGAGCAATACCAGCATTAGGTTTTGCCTCTGTGCCTTTTAATTCAAAGTTATTGAAGGCACCAGTTACCCAAAAGCGTCCTGAAGGTAATTGTTCAATGTCAAATACAGTGGATGCTCCACCACCATTCAAGCGGCCAGCACCATTCACTACTTTAAATGAACGGTCCACCGATACTTTTCCACCTACTGTTAGGATAGGGCCAAAGAACGTTTGATCCATTGCAGTGATCCAAACACTTCCTGTACTTGCAGTAAGTGGAACTTGGAAGGCAATTGTGCTATCTGTAAAATTCAATACTTCGGCTTCAATTTCATTGACAAATAATTTGAAGTTGTCCTTGTATTTCATTAAGCCTTTGACTTTTAAGGATACTTGAGATCCGGCATTTATGGTACCAAGCTCTGTGGACTTCGTCACAAAGTTGATGTCGAGAACCTGTTTACCACCAGCATAGGGATCTTCTGCAAGTTCTGTTTTTCGCGTACATGCAAAGAAGGTACAGCTAAACAGAAGAATAGCAGCGGAAAAGAGGTTTAATTTATAGTTCTTTAATGTTAACATGGAATCATAATATTTATGTTAATACCTGTTTTCTTAAGGGGTTAGGGGAGTGATACCTGCGGAGATCGCTTGATCGATAAAGGAATCTACAAAGAATCCGAAGGTATGTTTCTTTCTGTTTAGCACATGCATAACCCCATTGTTCGTCTGAATATCGGATGTAGCCACAGGGATATTGCGCAATGCTATCTGTGGATTCGACAAGTCTGGTATATAGGCTAAAAACAATTGTCTGTAACCTGCATATTGAACGCCTCCTGCATCATTGAAGATGACACCAATATTCATAATGCGACCCGCATAACTGGTGTAGTTCTGCCCCGGATAAGCTACATAAGAGATCGTGTCGCGTTGTGGATAGTCCTTCAATAGGTTTTTACCCTTGAAAATATAATTGGAGATCAAGTTTTTCCATACTTCAGGTTTAATTTGATCCAATTGCTTCACCGTGTCCTTACCATTGAATTGTAGATATTTATTCAATCCCAATACCGCACGGGTAATACATCCACTTGGAGGAGCAAAAAAGGTTACTTCTTCATTTTGAACGACCTGTTTCATACCCGCCAATTCAAGAACCATTAAGGTACTATCGAAGAATGGCTTCTTCTGCTCCATATATTGAATGGTATTACCATCAAATTTAGGATCATGTATTCCGGAGTCAAAGTAATACTTCTTACAACCTGTAAAACAGATTATCAAGACTACTGCCAATATTCCTATATTAAAATGCTGTTTTTTCATAAGTTTAGTTCCAAAAAGTATTACCGATTAAACTTGGATTCGCACTTGCCTCCTGAGAGGAAATAATTAATGGCCATGTCCATGCTCCACTATTGAAGTTTCCTACTGGAATAATAGCATTGGAGAACTCTGTACTAACGGCACGCTTGGTTCTTACTAAGTCAAAGAAGAAATGACCTTCACCAATTAGCTCTCTCGAACGCTCTTTGTAGATATCATCCTTTAGACCTTGACCACTGGAGGTAAATGCTGGTGCACCTGCGGCATTTCTAACCTGGTTAACATAGCTTCTTGCTTCATCTTCATTTCCTAATTCTGCATGTGCTTCTGCCACTAGTAATAAGGCATCAGGCAAGCGGAAAATGATAGCTGAATCATCATTATTAACTGTTAGGTTAGCACCTGTACCTGTTGAATAAATATTAATGAATTTCTTCAATTGGAAGGTGTTGTTGTCTGAGCTCATGTTTTCAAACCATATAGCTCTACGTTCATCTGGAGTTGCTACAGGAAATAACTTCTCAATGTACTCCTTTTCATAAGCCATAAAACTCGTGGTCTTAGAAGTTTGGCCACGATATGGGTAGTGAGAGAAGAAAAATGAAGGGTTTGCAAATGCTGCAAAGGTCTCTCCATAGTTATACTCCTGCAACACACCAAATAAGTTCTCTGATGTTTTACCTTTAAAGATTTTCTTGGTATTCTCAATGGTTAGAGGCAATAACTGATAATCGGTATAAGTAGCAAGTTCTTGACCTAAATCTACTACTGCTTGATAATACTGATTCTTATCCGTTTCATCCCAAGCAGCTGCCCACATATTAAGGTGCATTAATAAGGCTATGGCAGCACCTTTAGTTGGCCTAAAGCCTGTAGAAGCATTATCAGAATATTTAACCGGTAAATCGTTTATAACCGATTTCACATCCTCAATACATAGTTTAGCAACTTCAACCTGATTCATTCTTGGTAATGCCTCACTGTGATAAGCATCGGTGTAATACACAGCATCGCCAAAAATCTTGATCAAGAACATATAGCTCAGGTTTCTGGTGAAAGTAGCCTCTGCTTTATATTGTCTTCTATCTTTATCCGATAATTCCGAAGATGGAATTTTATCGATTTCAAAAATTAAGATATTACTAGCAGCAATAACATCATACCAACCTTTCCAGTTCATGACATCCTTAAAGCGGTTGTCATAGGTTGAACCTCCACTGAATACTGGTTTTAAGTTATTGTTGATTACATTATTTACAGGACCATTTCCACTGTTGTCAATTGTTCCAACTACTTTTACAAAGTTAGCTCGCATGTCCAATGCAGGGATTAATATGCTATTACCAACCTTTGAACGTAGTCTGGTATAGATTCCACCCATATAGCTTTCTGCGTCTTTTTTGGTCTTCCAAAAATTATTTCCTGATAGGGCATCGATTGGCGTCACATTAAGGAAGTTATCACATGCTGTGAATCCAAACATCAAGGACCCTAAGAGAATGAGCTTTGTTAATTTTTTCATCTTCATCATACTAATTGTTAGAATTCAACATTTAAACCTAATGTAAACTGCTTAGGCAATGGATATCCACCTGAGAAATCTCTACCTAATGCTGATACGTTCTCCGGGTTAGGACCTGAATAACGAGAGATGTATCCTAAATTTGCAGCTGTAAAGTTGACACTGATTCTGTTCATACCGTATCTTCTTGTCATGTCTTGGTTAAAGTTGTAATACACCTTCACCGAGTTTAATTTGAAATAAGATCCGTCCTCTTGGAATAAGGTCTGGTTAATACGGAATGGATTTAATAAGGCATTACGCACAAAGTCAAATGGGTTAGGATAGGTTGCCACATCTCCATCTGTTTGCCAGTAGCTGTATTCCGAAATTGGCACTAAACCACCCATTCCTGTAGGATTTCCAAACATTGCAAACTGAGAAGCCAAGTTGTTGTTTAGAATATCACGCTTCAAAGTAAAAGACGTGTTAACCTCTAAACTCCAGTTTTTGAATTGAACCAAGTTCATCAAACCACCAGTAATAGCTGGTTGTGAGTTACCTGCAATAACACGGTCATTGTTATCCAAGATGTAGTTACCATCTAAATCCGTGAAAATTGGGTCACCTGCTTTGAAGTAATTCAAAAGACCATTTGATCCTACGCGATATGGAAGTCCCGTTACTGGGTCAACTGGAACATCTGCATTATTTGCATAAACCCCTTTGGTATTGAACAAGAAGTTCGATAGAGAGTTAAGACCTAAGCGGTAATAGATATCCTGTCCTAATCCTGGGTCAACATAGATTTGTTCTCTTAATCCATCAGGTAATTTTGCCAACACTTCTCTGTTAATAGCGAAACTTCCTGAAAGAGACCATTTCACCGGACTAGTAGGACTTAAAGGTCTCGCAGTAGCTTGGAATTCCCAACCATAATTGACGTTACTAATCTCGGTAGAAGCAATTTCACGGAAGGCATTCGCCTCAGAAATTTGTTTCTTCTTAAAGATGTGGTCATTCTGCTTGTAATAACTGTCCATCATGATGTTGAAACGGTTATTAAAGATCGAAAAGTCAATACCGAAGTTATAAGTTGTCGCTTTTGATGGCTCTAAACTTAAGTTAGGTAAAGTTCCTAAATCAGAAATAACAGTGTTGTTGTTATTGTATCTGTTACCACCAACATATTTACCATACGCTTGGTAGATATTACCATTTGGAGAAATGTTGGAACCATAACTAAAGCGTAAATCACCATAGTCTAACCAAGTCAGGTTATCCATGAATTTCTCTTTATCAAAGTTCCATTTAAGCGCAATGGAAGGGTTTTTCTTATAACCTGCATTAGGACCGTTGGTTGAAAGACCGTCGATACGGTAATTCAAATCCAATACATAACGCTGCTTGTAGTTGTAAGAGAATTGACCTGCAAAAGCAACTGTTCTTAAGTCAGTGTAACCAATAGTACCACCTTTTGAACTTAAGTAGTTAGTCATGTTGGTGAATGGACCACGCAATTGATCATTTACAACACGGTCATTCAGCATAGCATCTGATTTAAAGAAAGATGCTCTTAATTCAGAGAATGCGAATAAAGAGAAGCTATGCGCATCTTCTTCATCTTTTGAATTATCCTTAAACCCGAATACATACGATAATTGATTACGGTTATAAAGTGTTGTTGCTCGATCATTATAAGTATAATACTTAGCTTGATTTGAATTTAATGCAGCAGGGGAGAAGTTATCTTTAGTTCCCGATTGGCCATTATAGTTCAAATAAGATGCTGCCTTAAAGTTCTTAAAGAAATCATAAGAAATATTCATGGTAGCAGAAGTCACCAATACCTTATTGTCATCATCGGTTTTAAGTGCTCCTAAAACAGAGTTTACAGAAGAATATAAGGATGGTGGAGGTAATAATGAGGAAGAAGCTCCCCCTGATGCTACCCCTTGATTCAATAATCCATTTCCACTTCCCATTCGCTGTCGCTGTATGGAGTTGTTCAGTAAGGCTTCTAATTTAAACTTCGTAACAGGATTATAAATCATGTTCATATTCAAGTTATAGCGGGCATAACCTGTGTTTTCTTGAATACCTTTTTCATCGTATAAACCTAATGCAACCTTATAGTTGAATTTAACATCACCACCAGATACATTTAAGTTGTGGTTTTGGTTGTAGGTCGGGCGATAGAAGTAAGACTGCCAATCGGTAGAATTGTTATAATAAGCATTCAAACTATCGGATAGGAAAGGCGTAGAGTTCACTAAATCCAATCCATGGTTATACGATGTATCGTTCATCAAGATCTGACGAATACGCAGCATACGTTCTTCTTTACCACCAATTACGGAACGCAATTGAGGAACTGCAGACATAAATGCAGACCCATTATAGCGAACTACTGGTACTCTGGATTTACCACGTTTTGTGGTGATTAGAATTACACCGTATGCACCTCTAGATCCATACATGGAAGTAGCTGCAGCATCTTTCAATACGGTAATATCCTCGATATCCTCAGGTGGAATTTGTGATGCTGGTGATACACCAGGACCTGCTTGTTGGAAACCATAAGAGAAGTCAGCATTATCATCTACTGGAACCCCATCAATTACATATAAGGGTGAAGTAGGTGTCAAGAATGCAGAGTTACCTTCGCCAGTAACGTTTAAGCTAGAGATACCACGGATGGTTACAGAACCACGGAAACCCGGAGCACCTGTATTGTTCTGTATATTCAAACCTGCAACTTTACCTTGTAGTAAGCTGATCACATCACCAGCTGGTTGACCTTGAATGTCTTTACCAGAAATGGTAACTGCAGCACCAGTATTTAAGGTTCTACTTTTTGTTTGGTAACCCGATGTTACCGTGATTTCCTCAATGGTATTGCTGGAAGGGCTTAAGCCAACCAAGATATTAGTACGGTTTTCTACCTTTACAGATTTCGGTTCAAAACCTACAAAACGGAAGGTCAGCGTGGCATTATTGGGTACATTGATGCTGAACTTACCATCTTTATCTGTACTTCCCACAGAAGAGCCATTGCTGAGGATGGTAGCACCAGCTACTGCTTCCCTTCTGGAGGTAGAACTATCGTATACTGTTCCTTTTACCGTTATGCGTTGTTGAGCGAGAGCCACATCATGCACATGGAAAAGCAGTAAAACTATGATGTATTTGATATATTTCATTGAAATAGTCTTAAATGTGAATGGATAGGAAACTAATCGTTGTCAAACTTCGGTTTGTCCCTTTTAAACCAAAATGTCAATTCCCAATCTGCTTTCTCGAAAATCTTGAAATTGAAGGTCATGAAGTTCTTCTGGAAGACATTTCCGAAAGCCATTCTACTGAATCGGAAAACTACTTGAGCCTGATCTCCAGATGGAATTGTGTAGCGAGTTGGGTAACTACTCAATGGAATAGGATACGCCACATCATAACGAACCATTTTATCATCCTTCTTCATGTTAAAGCCATGGACTAAGTTTGCCCAATCTGTTTCATCGAATAAGTTCGGGTCAATAGGATTTGACAAGGAGTCAATAAACTTGAAGGTCAAACTATTTCCTTTTCCTGTTTTCTTGAAAAGCACTTGTACATCATCTCTAGTATTAAGCGGTTGACCACGTTCGCCCATCATAAAAATACTCGTTGGGTTTACCGAGATAGATGTTCCTTGACCTGTAATCGGGTCTAAATTTGACGGTTCATAAGGACGTTCGCGCAATGGCATAACACGTAAATTCTGGAAGTAACGACGACCTCCTGAGTTCGACATTTCCACATCAAACACATAACCTGAATCAGGTTGTGCTTTGATCATATTGGAATTTGCTGCTGCCCACATGATAAAATCACCAGAATGAGGTCTAATCTCAAATAATGGATGATTCTCTATGGTACGTTTTGCTTCAATTTCCTCAATGGATTTTTCTGTTCCGTTATAGATTCCCTTCCACACCGTAACAGGATAAGTTTCTGTCAACTCAGGTGCTGGGCTTCCATCGAAAGTTCGCATATTAACGATCTTGAAGTCCAATGGCTTACTGGAGTTACCATATTGAAAAATATTATTAAATAAGGTATTTCTTCCCAGTACAGGTTTAAATATCGTCTGCGTATATTTAGAGTCATTGGCGATTGATAATCGCTCTTCCGGCAAGTTCTTTCTACAAGATGAAAATGCCAAGAGGGCTATACCTAAGCATGCACCAATCTTCATAAGGTTATTATAAGTTATCTTCATCTTCAATTAATTTCATACGATCCGTAAATTCATCAAATCCAAAATTGTGCGTAGGCGATAGGATATTGATGGTTGCATTGTTGGTTTTGATATTAACTGTTGTAGCTCTGCTGGTGATCCAATCTTTTACCAAGTCAGATCCAAAAGGATTACTAAAGTCCAATGAACTTGCTCCTCCTTGTACAAAGCCTGATGCACTTAATTTGACATAACGGGCATGCATTGGATAATTAAACTTGATAGACATTAGTGGCAATCCGTCTAACTCTTGGATGTAATCATTAGTAGTTTTTACACCACGGATGATATATCGACAGATTAAGGTATCTAGCTGATCAGCATCTACTGTACTTAGCGTCAAAGGTGTTTCACCTTCAGCTTTAAGTGATAAATTCAAATACTTTAGAGCAGCTTCAAAGTTTTCATTCACTGGGGCAAATAAGGTAATCTGTTGATTGGTTAAAGAGTCTTCCAAATCTGGAAAACGGTTTAAGACCAAAAGCAAAGAATCAAAAGTTCCTGTAGGTTGAGCCTTTAAGTAAGCTAATGCAGTTCCATTGAAGGATTGCACCTGGTTTTCATAATCGTAATATGGAGAATCGCTCTTGGAACAAGAGGAAAACCATAATGCAACCATACCCAGCATAAAGGCCAACGTATTTCTTATATTTAGGTATTTCATACTCATCATTTTTAGGTTTTATTATTGCCAATAAGGGTTCTGCGTGATTAAGGAATTGGCATTGATCACATCCTTTGAAACTGGCCAGTAGATACCTCCGGCAGATTCAAACTCTTGGAAGGTCATGTCTTTTCCATTTTTAGTTGCAAATACCTTATTGGATTTTTTCAAACGTTGGTAACGGATAATGTCATACCATCTCCAACCTTCACCCATTAGTTCTTTCCTACGTTCTTCAAAAATTGCTTTTAAAACATCTGGAGAGTTTTCTGTTGAATAGACGATACCTCTTAAGTTACATGCCTTATTCAAGGCATCATATGCCCCTGAAATATCTCCTAATGCAGCCAAAGCCTCAGCTCTTAACAAAGTGATTTCCTCCATACGGCTGAATACTAAGGAAGAGGAGAATAGGGTTACATTTCCTGATGTATTTGAAGGGTATAACACCTTGATTTTATTGAAGATTGGCATCTCGGTCTCAAAACCATAGAAGTAATTTGTTCTATAAAAACCAGATACCGGATCTTTACTAAAGCGTAAATCCTTAGGATTAGTGAAGATGTTAATAATACTGTCTTTGTTGACAAACATCTCTGGCTTCGACTTAGGGATAAAAGGAGAGGCTAGGATAAGTTGCTCAATGTGACCATTGGCAGTTGAAAGTCCATTACCTGCTTCAAATGGAAAACCCACCATAACTGTCGCACGCTTATAAGCAAATGGACTCATGTTATTTTGGTTTTCTGTAAGCGCATCCATATTGATGTAATCCAATGGATTCGCACCATCTACATAATATTGAGTGGATTGATTATCCAATACAAATTTTGAATAGGTAGCAGCATCAATATAGTTTCCTTGCCAAGCGGCAATATGAGCTAATAGAATATACGCGGATAAACGGGTATAGATGTTTCCATTCCAGCTAGCCCAACCACCACCATAATACTGACCAGGATAGATAGGGTCTGTACCTCCGTAACGGAAGGGAACAACCTTAGCCGCTGCTAATAACTCGGAAGTCGCAAATCCTAATACACGTTCTTGCGAGGTGCGTTCTGTCTTGATGAAATCGCCATCATGTGATGATGTAATCAATGGCACATCGCCCCAGATCCTTACCATGTAGAAGTAGGCAAATGCACGTAGCATTCTTGCTTGAGCCACATCTACGTCATGGTTTAATTTGGTGTATCGGCGGTCAAGTTCTAGAATCTCACCTGAACGTTCGATGAATAGACTTGCAGCATTGATGGCTGCATAAAAGCGACGCCAATTCGTGATGCGGTCAATTACCGGGTATGAAGCATTTAATTGTCCTTTTACAATAGCTTTAAGGTCTGCACGGGTAGTAATGGTAAAATCACCTTCACGTAAATCCCCCATTAGCCAGTGGCCATTATCAGCAACAGTAGCTGAACGTAATAGGCCATAGATAGACATCAAGTTTGCTTTGCCATCTTCCAAAGTCTTCCAGTTCGTCTCTTCAGTAGCTAATCGGGTAGAAGGCGCATCGTCAATCTTACTACATGACCCTGCGCTTAATAGCAATAGGCCCATGCCGACACCAGCAAATACTCTACGGATATATAAATTGTTTTTAATCGATAAATTCATGATAGTACTTGTTTATTCTTATAAATCCAGTTTCAATCCCAATACAAATGTTCTTGGAATAGTCAAATTCGCGCCATCATATACACCGTTGAAATTGCTCAATTCAGGATCTACACCTGAGAACTTCGATAGGGTCCATACGTTTTGGGCTGTAGCATATAGATAAACTCGTCTGAAGTTTCCTGCTGAATTCTTTAGGAATGGCATATTTTTGAAATCATATCCTAAAGTGATGGAACGAAGCTTTAAGTACGACGCATCTTCCAAGAATAAATCTTGATCTAAGCGGTACGGGCTAACATCACTCCAAGGATTATAAATCGGGTAGCTTAATTCCTTATCTGAAGTTTGCCATGAGGAAACTTCTTTTACAGCTGTGATATCATTTCCAGATTCACGGTTGATGAAATCATACTTAGTCGATTGATATTGATTTAAGATCTTATGTCCAGTCGCAAAGAAGAAATGGAAGTTTAAATCAAAGTTTTTGTAAGAGAATGTATTGCTCCAGCCTCCAATTAAAGTAGGAATACGATTTCCCTCTAAGACTTTGTCATTATTATCTACTCGATTGTCGCTATTTAGATCTTGCCACCTAGGGTCACCAGCAAACATTGGGATTCCGTTGAAAGTATGTCCATTTGGAACTTCCGAATCGCTATTGTAAATACCCTGGTTCTTATAGATCCAATAACTCGTAATAGGCTTACCAACTTCTAACTTGTTATCGCCATTGATGAGCTCGGTTAAACCATCAGGTAAGGCTGTAACTTCGTTTTTGTTGTAGTTTAAATTGATGGAAGAGTTCCATCTTAACTTATCTTGGTTTTGTAAAATTTGTCCATTCAGTAAGAATTCTAATCCTTTATTATTGACTTCCATTCCTGTTTTGTAGTTCAAGCTATAGCCCGACTCCAATGGAACTGGCACCCCAACCAACTGATTTTTGTCATTTCTATTGTATACAGAAATAGCAGCATTCATTCGGTTGTTGAAAAATGTTCCATCTAAGCTGATATTAGTCCTGTCAGCATATGGAAGTTTAATTCCATAACCAATAAATCCACTGTTATAAGGTCTGTTGATCCCTACTAAACCACCATATCCTGGTATAGTTGGTTCTTCATACCAACCACTTTCTGTACGGTATTGTGGACCAGCAGCAAAGCGGTCATCCAAGAAAATTCGGATATTGCGACCCCAACCAGCATTTAAGCTTAATTGGTTAAAGAAATTGTTGTCCTTTAAGAATTGCTCTTTTAGGTTATAGGTCGCACTTACTGCTGGGGTAGTTAACCAACGGCTATCAGGCTGACCATTTGAGCTCCCATCACGACGAATTAAAGCATTGATGCTAAATAAATCCTTGTATTTGTATCTCGCTGAACCATAGAAAGAAAGTAGGTTGTTAACCTCTTTATCAATATAACGGAATACATAGAAGTTACCTGCATTTAAGGCATTTAAGTAACCGTCTCCAGGTGCTCCCGGATTCACGAATACCAATTTTACATAATCATTTGGCCCATTATAAGCACGAGCATAATTATACTTGTATGTGTCTCCTTGGTATACATGTCCTGCTTCCAAATCCAAGCTATGATCTTCATTAAATTCAAAATCATATCCTATGGTATTCTGGAAAATTAAACGTTGATTATACCCGAAATAAGTGGAGATATAACTTACGCCATCCATTAAGGTTGAAGGAGTAAAGTAATCACGAACTCCCTCATTATAGTCGAAAATTAAGCTTGTTGCTAGTGTGAGTTTGTCAAGCTTGGAACGTAAAGTCACATTACCATTTAGGGTAGTCGTACGGTTATTATCGACATTTTTCTTACTCTCATCTAAGTATACTCCAAAATTGTCTTTGTTAGGGGAGAGCGGAGTGGATAAATCTGGGATATAACGTGTTTCTGCAAATCTATCACGCAAGGATTTATTACGGGTCCTATCCAAGCGAACTGCATTGACATTACTTGATACGGTTAACCAGGAAAATGGTGCCATATTGATTCCGAAAAATACATTGTATCGATCAATGTTCGTATCATCGGCATTTCCAGCGTTTTTAGTTCCTGAACCAAAAAAGCGGAAGTTAGCACGGTCATTTCCTCCGGTAATACCTAAATCCGCCGAAAAGGTAGGCGTATTTTTATAATACAAATCGTTCCAATTAGAAGGACCGAAATAGGCTAGATTTGTTGAATCACGTAAATACAAGGAGTAGTCATCATATTGTTCCTTGCTGGCGTACTGTTGATAGAATGGTCTTCTAAAATTATTTTCATGTTCACCATTCACAGTATATACTTTTGGTGCTGTCACATAGCCGAAGTAGCTATTCAAGCTAATATCACGAACGCCTGCTTTGGCATTTTTTGTTGTGATGTAAACTGCTCCATTCGCAGCATTTGGACCCAATTTCGCCAATTCGAATGGATCTTTAACGACTACAATAGATTGAATGTTACTGATGTTGACTTGAGCCAATAAGTTGTTGGCAGGACCAACTCGGTTGTAATCATACTTCTGAACATCAAATGCAAAAGGATTGTCCTGTACTAGAGGAACACCATTTAGGTATACTGCAGGTTGTAATGCGTAGATGTCTTTTTTCGAGAACAAGATGCCCGATGGGCCTTGAATAATCATGCTTTGTTCAGTCCCCGGTTCTCCGTTCGGTTCTTGAACATAAAGTCCAGCTAAATGTCCTTTGACAATCTGTTGTAATGACAAATTCGGAACAGCGATCGCCTCCCGAATGTTAATGCTGTCTTTAGCTGTTTTGAACTTTTGTAAGGCCTTCATCATCTGGCCTATGGTGTCTGTTTTTGCGTTGTATTTGGAAGTATCAATAGCTGAATTCACCGAGGTGGACCTATAAGAGCTATTTGAACTCCGAAAAATTGGTTTGTCTGCAGCATGGGTATGACTGAGACCTCCAACTGTTAAAAACAAGGCAATAGAAAGACTTATGGAAGTTTTTACCATTTTTTCCAGTTTATGTATTGTTAATAAATTGTAGTTCTTACTAGTGGCTAGGTTGTTGCCCCAGTAACATTAGGTTTGTTCTTTATCCAGTAGGCTCTCTTTCTTGTGGTTTATTCATAATTCACTTTTAAATTAGTTAATGTTAATTAATACATTTATTTGATGAAAGCTTTAGAAGTGGAGGTATGGGCAAATAATTAAAAGGGTTTAGGTTGATTCTATAAATTACTTCTAAAAGACTTGTTTTTTGCTATTAATATGAACTAGTTTATGTTTATGTCAATTGTTTTTTCGGTTTAGTTTCTTGATTTATTAGTTTTTAGCCGTTTATTTTAAAAAATATTTTGCTATAATCTTTTAATCAGGTTAAAGCTACTTATATAATTAATCGAGTTTTTCTAGGTTAGTTAAGGTTGAAAATTCGGTCTAATTCTATAGGCTTCTTAGACAAGTATAGTATAAGTTATACATAATTACCTAAGATTGTAGCAACGAAATCGTTTGCGTAAAATCACGCAAACGATTGATTAAATATGTATAACATAAACATGTAACAAGGATAATAAGATCTATATCAAGAAAATTCCAAACAGTATAAAGATTAATTTTCTTTGCTTATGTAAATCATAGAACTTGAGAATTCTATAAGAGTTTCAGTACCTTATGGTAAATGTGATGATGAAACCTAATACATTGTAAAAGCAAAAAAGGAAGGCAAAAGCCTCCCTTTAAATTATAATCTTTTAAAGAATCGTATTTAAGCTAAAAATGCATAAGTTATTTTATCAATTCCTTATACCGTAATAAAGCTTCCACGTAATAATAATCGGCATAGCTCAATGGTACATCCACTTCAGAATTTAGAGGTAAAGCACCAACGCTATGTTTCAATAAAAAGCCACCATTCTCTCCCTTTTTAGCAAAGTAAGCATCAGAGGAAAGGTTTTTAATAATGGTTTCAGCGGCTTGTAAATAGCGCTTAGCCTGTTTTGGTTTACTGTATTCAGCCAACTCAACAAACGCAGAAGCATATAAGGCTGCAGCTGAAGCATCTCTTAAATCTTTATTTTTATACATTTTGTTGTCACTGGATATCTTATCCTTGTCAAAATCCCAATATGGAATTAAATCCTTAGGTAGATTAGGATTATTCAAAATATAATTAGCAACCTCTTGAGCTCTTTTTAGGTATGGTTTCTTTTTAGTTTCTCTATACATCATCGTAAATCCGTATAAAGCCCATCCTTGCCCTCTAGACCAAGCTGATTCATCAAAAGCACCTTGATGCGTTTTTTTGGCATGTACTTCTCCGGTATTCGGATCATAGTCAATGACGTGGTAGGAACTGAAATCTTTGCGGAAATGATTTTTAAGCGTCTTATCTGCATGCGTAATGGCTATATCATAATACTTTTGGTCTCCACTTAGCTTGCTGCTTTCAGTCAAGAACTCCAAGTTCATCATATTATCGATAATTACGGGGTATTTCCATGGCCCATGATCCCATGAACGAATAACTTGGGTTTTCGGACTAAATCGAGAGGCTAGGGAAGCAGCACCATTTAATAAGATGGGTTTATATTGAGCAGTATCCTTCGTTAACCTTAATGCATTCCCAAAACTGCAATAAAGCATAAACCCTAGATCGTGGGTTCCTTTATTAAATTGTTCTTTCTCGAGGTACTTTAATTTTTCCTGAGCGAGCTTTAATAAGGACGGATCATCATTTGCTTCAGAAAGTAGGAGTAGGGTACCAGGGTAGAATCCAGAACACCACCAACTGGAACCGGAGAATATGTTTTTCCCATCGCGGAAAGTTTGCGGGAATTTATCTACTGGAGTGACTGCAGCTAAGGTTTTGATCTGTTCTGCAGATTTAACTAATTGTTGATCGATAAAGGTTTTATCGAGCGCATATTTCGGCTGTTTTTGTGCATAAATAGGTTGTGTACAACCTGCTAATGCTAAAAAGAGCATAATCTGTTTTATCTTTTTCATGTGGAATATAAAAGGTAATTATTTTATTTATTTCATTTTTAGGGTACTGAATTAGGGTTAAACGACTTAACGACCCATCCAGCCTCCATCTACGGTTAATATCGTCCCGTGAACATAATTTGAGGCTTCCGATGCTAAGAAAACTATGGGGCCTTTAAAATCTTCTGGATTTCCCCAGCGTCCTGCAGGAATTCGACTTAAAATACTGGCTGAACGATCTTCATCTGCTCGTAATGCTTCCGTATTATCTGTCGCGATATAACCAGGTGCTATGGCATTAACATTTACACCTTGCGCTGCCCATTCATTTGCAAATGCCTTCGTCAAAGAAGCGATTGCCCCCTTTGAGGCTGCATAGCCTGGAACATTTATTCCTCCTTGAAAGGATAATAGGGAAGCAGTGAAAATAATCTTTCCGGATTTTCGACTTAACATTTCCTTGCCTATTTCTCTAGTAAGGATAAATTGTGCCGTTTGATTGATTTCGATAACCTCATCCCAATAATTGTCAGAATGATGTGCCGCAGGATCCCTTAATATGGTTCCAGCGTTATTAACTAAAATATCAATTTTAGGATGTTCCTTTTTTACTTGCTCTATAAAAGCATAAAGGTTTGCTCTTTTGGAAAAGTCGCATTGGTAAGCCCAAAATTTACGACCTCGTGCTAAGATAGCTTTTTCGACCGCTGAGTCTTTTAATTCCAAACTAGCAGATACAGCAATGATATCAGCACCAGCCTCCGCCAATGCTTCTGCCATTCCTTTTCCAATGCCTCTTTTACTGCCCGTTACCAAGGCTGTTTTTCCTTGTAAATCGAATAATGATAAGGTATTCATGGTTGATTGTTATTTTATTTTTACTCGAATAGCTTCTTTTCTTGAACTTGCAAATTGCTTTACATATTCAAACCAAGTTTTACTATCCGTTATTTTACCTTCTTTGTCCCATGCCGCACCAGAATAATAGGTTATTGGGGTCTTGTTGGAAACAACAATTCTTTTTAAGAATTGAAGAGGTGAATTAATAAAGTTACTTTTTATTTTGCTTGGATAAACTATGGCTGTAGCCGTATGACCATTTTTATTCATATTAGGTTCCCAATAAGCCAAATAATTATTTTTGTCCCCTAACTGAAAAATTGGCTCTTTTTCTTTTCGTTTTACTAAACCAATAACAATTGCTGTAGAAGATCTATCCCTGTTGTTTACTTCAATTTGAATCCGATTGAATCTACTATTTGCATCTAGGCTTATTGTTTTTTTTAGCTGAATTCGTTGACCTCGATAATCCTCCTCCGGATAAGTCAATTCAAATGTCGTCCTCAATGGACCGTTATCTAAAATTTTATGCGTTCGATAGTGCTTACCATACAATAAGGAATCCTGTAAGTAAATGGCGACATCTCCTAAACCTAAGCTTTTCCCAACACTGTAATAATCTAATCCTTCACCATGATCCTGATGGTAGTCTTCCGATTTATACCATTTGTTTATGATGAGATTAGAGGTGCGCTTAGCCCAAAAGTCTATACCTTGCGCATCATCAGGTCTACCTTCTAAGGCAGGGCCATAGATGCGAAATGCTACTACATTATTTTCCCAAGCAAAATCATCAAAGCGTTCAGGAACTTTTCTAGCATAGGTCATCGCCGGGTATTGGGTACTTTCTGAAAAGTCTGGCTGCAGTTCCAAATTCCCTTTTGCAGGTATATTCACAAGAATCAAAACATTTTGAACCTTGCTTTCACCTAATCGCTCCAACTGATGTGGATAGAGATTTCCTTTGTCATCTTTAATTTGGAAATTGCTATCTAAACCATAAGCCTGACTAAACTTTTTATAGGGAATAGAAATCAGTTCTTCCCGACTCGCAGTTGTAGGATTATGTAAGGCGATTTTCTTCTGGGCTTGTACATCCTTGGCTAGAAATAAGCTTAGGCACAAAGCTGCTACATAGCATAACCGATTTTTGATTTTATTTAATGGCTGAAATCTCATATTTGTCCATATCATCATAATCTAAATTTTCACCGGCCATTCCCCAAATGAACGAGTAATTACTTGTGCCGGCACCAGAATGTATGGACCAAGGTGGAGAAAGCACCGCCTCTTCATTTTTTACCCAAATATGGCGTGTTTCTTCAATGGTTCCCATAAAGTGTGAAACCGCTTGACTTGGATCCAATTCAAAGTAAAGGTAAGCTTCCATTCTGCGATCATGCGTATGCACAGGCATGGTATTCCAAACTGAACCTAAATCCAATTCAGTTAATCCCATTTGAAGCTGACAGGTGTCAATGTTTTTATGTAATAAAATTTGGTTTATTGTTCTCTTATTGGCATTTTCCACTGTCCCAAGACGTATTTGATTAGCCTCCTGTTTGGTAACTTTTCTTGTTGGAAAGGATTGATGAGCAGGGGTTGAGTTCAAGTAAAATTTTGCAGGACTTGAAGGATCCACACTGCTAAATTGAACACTTTTTGCACCTTTACCTATATAAAGCGCATCTTTAAAAGCGATTTCATATTCCTCACCATCAACGCTTATTTTCCCATTTCCACCGATATTGATAATGCCCATTTCTCTTCTGTCTAAGAAGTTTGGCATTTTCAATAACTCGTCAATGGTTTCCAAGGTAATAGCCGCGTTTATGGGTTGACATCCACCCACCATAAAACGATCATAATGGCTATATGTAAAGCTAATTTTACCTGGCTGAAATAAATTCTCAATAAGAAAATTATCTCTTAGTCCCTTTGTGTCTAGGTTTTTGGTTTCATTAGGTCCCAGGGCGTACCTATTTTCAAAATTTAATGTCATAATTCTAAATATAAGGGGCTTTATGATGCAAATGCTACAATAACTACGAAAACGATTTCGAGCAATTAGCGCGCCTCAAATCACGGTTTCTATGAACCTTCGAAAACGTTTGAGTAAAAAGTATTAGTAGATTCAAATTGTAATGTATATTATTGGATATATTATAAACCGTATCGTTCCCTAAAAACTAGAAAATCCTATGATTTAAGGTGCAATGAGACTTATCATTCATGAGAATATTATTTCAAATAATGAGGGATGCGGATGCTTTTTAACCATAAAATAAGGATGTATATCCGAACCATATGATATCAGATAAAATCAGTAAATACCGTTGGAACATCTGTGCGTTGCTTTTCTTTGCTACGACCATCAATTATTTAGATAGACAAGTACTTTCTTTAACCTGGAAAGATTTTATAGCTGTAGAATATCATTGGACTAATGAGGATTATGGTGATATTGCCGCGCTTTTCTCTATTTTTTATGCCATCTCCATGCTTTTTGCTGGACGTATAATTGATAGATTAGGTACGAAAAAAGGTTTTATGTGGGCCATCGGAATCTGGTCAGTAGGAGCTATCCTACATGCGTTTTCAGGTATGGTTACATCAGGTATTCTCACAGGGCAATGGTTAGTAGGTTTTAAAGAAGCAGCAGATATTATTAGTACAGTAGCTAATATATCCAGCGTGGTATCTGTGAGTGTGACCTTTTTTATTATTGCTCGATTGATTTTAGCCATTGGGGAGGCGGGGAATTTTCCCGCTGCCATCAAGGTTACTGCAGAATATTTTCCGAAGAAAGATCGTGCATTTGCAACCAGTATTTTCAATTCTGGAGCAACCATAGGAGCATTGGTAGCACCTTTGACCATTCCCACTATAGCCAAATATTATGGATGGGAGATGTCATTTGTCATTATTGGTGCCTTAGGCTTTATCTGGATGATTTTCTGGAAATTCATGTATGACAGGCCGGAAAGCCATAAACGGGTGAATGCAGAGGAGCTAAAGTATATCCTTCAAGATGAGGAGATCGAGGTAACAAACACAGAAAAGATTGTTCCTGCGAAGGCTGAGAAGGTAACTTTTGGCATTGTTCTAAAGCACAGACCAGCTTGGGCATTTGCACTTGGTAAATTTTTGACAGATGGTGTATGGTGGTTTTATTTGTTCTGGATGCCTGCCTATTTAAGTTCTGTTTATGGCATTAAATCCTCTGACTTTGAAGGTCAAATTGCATTGTTTGTTCTTTACCTGATTACTTTATTCTCCATAATTGGTGGTTGGATGCCGACTTATTTTGTAGAGAAAAAAGGTATGGACCCCTATGCTGGACGTATGCGCGCCATGTTAATCTTTGCTTTTTTTGCCTTAGTTGTTCTTTTTGCTCAACCATTCGGACATATCTCATTTTGGATTCCGGTATTGTGTATAGGCGTGGCGGGTGCAGCACACCAAGCATGGTCTGCTAACTTATTCTCAACAGTAGGGGATATGTTTCCAAAACGTGCTGTGGCGACAGTTACGGGTATTGGTGGTCTTGCTGGTGGTATCGGTGCTTACCTCATCAATAAGATATCTGGCGGATTATTCGATTTTGCAGAAAAGAATTGGACCAGCGTAGATGGCCAAAATCTAATTCAAGCTTACCCCCAAATTGCACATGCTGAGCAAGCCAAATCGCTATTCCAAAGTCACCATGTTAGTAATTTGGATGAATTCCTGAAACTAATTGAAAAACAAGGCGTACTAGTTCAAAATGGTATTGAAAAAGGATACATGATCATTTTTACCATTTGTGCCGTAGCCTATTTGGTTGCTTGGGTTGTTATGAAATTACTCGTTCCAAAAATGAAAATAGTTAATTTGAAGTAGAATTGCGTAAGATTAATTCGGTCTCCAAATAAAGAGTATCAAAATCATCCGTATCCGCATTTTTATGATTGATTATTTCAAGTAACTTTTCAACAGCTTGATAACCCATAGCATTTGCTGGCTGAAAAATAGAGGACAAAGACGGATTTAATGATTCTGCATATTCTGTATTTGCAAATCCAATGACGCTGACATCTTCTGGTACTCGGTAGCCTAATTTGGCAAGTATCCCTAAGGTGTTGACCGTCAAAGTATCCGTAATACCTAAGATCCCTATAGGATCTTTAAAATCTTTCATTTTTCGTTCTAAAATAATGGAAAGATTCTTTACCAAATCCTTTGTATGTTGACCATATTCTACATTGATCACATTATTTGGATTGTACTCGATATAGTTTGCTAATAATGCTTTTTTATAACCAGATATTCTTTTCTGGTTTACCCCAATATTTTTACCTGTAATCACAACGATTTCTTTTCTTCCTTTATCTATAAGATGTTGGGTAGCAAGAAATGCGCCCTTTTCGCTGTTTACACCTATTCTATGCGTCGGAACATCAAAGTCTATACGGTCCACGAGCACGGTGGGTATCTGCTTAATCATTTTATGCAAAAACTGCTCATTGGTGTTCGCGCTAGGGGAAATGATGATTCCATCAATGTTTTGTTGAACCATCGAATTAACAGCCTCTTCCTCTAATTTCGTGTTCTCACTGCTCTGCATGAAAATCAAATTTAGATTATGGTCGACTGCCGCTTTCTGCGCACCCTCTAAAATCTGTGTTTGAAAAGGATTTGTAATAAAAGGAATGATCAACCCTAAAGTATTGCTTCGGCCGGTTTTGAGGTTTTTTGCAACGATGTTAGGTCTATAATTCAGCTCATTTACTAATTCTTTTACTTTCTGTTTGGTTTCGTTACTGATTTCGTGGCTATCATTGATCGCCTTTGAAACAGTAGATATTGATAGATTTAACTGTTTAGCTAATTCTTTTAAGGTGATATTTTTCATGCTTGAAAAAATAATCGTCAAAATGAAAAGCTCTTCCTGAAGCTCATTCCATTGGCTTCAATCCGAATGTTTGTTTTTAAATAGGGCCTGGAAATCTTACTATATCAAATGATATTGCCTGATGGTGTGATTCATAATTTCTTGTGGAAATACCGTGATTTATTTTGTTAATTTCTCTCAGACGAAATAAATATACAAATTCATCCTGCTAAACAAGAATTTTTCGCTATTGCTTAAATGAGTAATTACTGTGGAAAAGGCTCAAAGGAATCTGTAAAACTTCCTTTTTGAAGTTTAAACTTAGTTTTATAGTTGTTTATTTTAAGTAGATTTTAGTTCAAATAAGATAGGTGTTCATTTGTGTTTTCATAGGTTAAAAATAAGGTTTGATTCGTGTCTTCTTCGGAGCTTGTTCGGAACTCCTTCGGAACTCCTTCGGATCTCGTTCGGTTCCGACCGAACGAGATCCGAAGGAGTTCCGTATCAGATACAAGGAAATTCCATCCCAGAATCGAGGCAAACAGGTGCAACATTTAAATGAATTATATCGGGAAAGTATGACATTTAAGTATTTGTTGTCTTGTTATATAGTTTGTGTTTTTATCAAAGGAAAAATTAATTCCCATTTTATTCTTCAATATTCTTGTACGAATTTCTTAAAAAACAAGACTTGCATTGTTTCTATTGGTTGGTTTTGAATTATTGATTGAAAATTTGGAAACTATCAGTCAAAACTCATTTGTCTATTCTCCTTTTAGTCAGCGCTAAAATTAACCAGCGGGCTTGTTTTGATAATTTATTGTGAAATAAATTTTTGTATCCTATTTGTTTTTAATTGGATTAATTCTAAATTAGCGGCAATTTATTACTCTTATTCATAATAATCATGATACTTAACTATAAAATTGCCCTACCAATGTTGGGTTTAATTGCCGTTTCCAGTGCCCTAAGTGCCCAAACTACTGTCCGTGGTCGAATCCTTAACGAACAAAATAATCCGATTACTAATATTACAGTTACTAGTAAGGGTAGGTCAACATTGACCGATTCAACTGGGAATTTCAGTCTATATATTGCTAATCCAGGAAAATTTAATTTGCAAATAACTGGTGTAGGGTTTTCTAAACGAGAGCTTAGTTATGACCCCAAAGGAAACATAACTGAATTGCAAGATATTGTTTTAAAATCCAACGGTTACGATATCGATATGGTGGAAGTTTTTGGAGAGCGTAAGAAACAACCAAAAGGATTGGAAGATATAACCCGTATGCCATTAAAGCCATCTGATCAAATCCAGACAATTTCTATTATTTCACATAAAGTTATTGAAGATCAAGGAGCTTTAACATTGACAGATGCTGTGCGAAATGTGCCAGGTGTCACCCTATTTGGAAGTTATGGAGGAGTTAAAGAATCGATGTCCACAAGAGGATTCCGCGGTATTCCAGTATTGAAAAACGGTGTACGTATGGATTCACAATTTCAAACAGCGTCAGGAGTTGTTGATATGCAAGGGGTGGAATCCATTCAAATGATCAAAGGATCAGCAGCAATAACACAAGGGGTGATTACAGATATCGGTAATGCAGGAGGGGTTATTAATGTAGTCACAAAAACACCAAATTTTGTTACCAATGGGGAGGTTGGATTAAGAGCAGGCAGTTGGGGCCAATTTAGACCAACTTTTGATGTGCAAGGTATATTGGATAAAAATGAAACATTAGCCATTCGTTTTAATGGGGCATACGAGCGTTCCGATAGTTATCGGAAGGGATTAAGTTCAAATTCTGTATATTTTAATCCATCTATAAAATGGCGGGCAAGTGAAAATACGACCTTCACCTTGGAAGGGGATTACCACAACTCCAATAAAACTCCGGTCACTTCAGCGTTGAATTTGAACACATCGCAAGGAGTAAATGCGCTCCATTTATTGCCATATAATCAAATTTCAGGTTTGAATTCGGATAATAATAATACAAAATTGAGTAGTATCATGTTAAGTGTAAATCATTTTCTGTCAGAAAATTGGCGCATCAGAGGTGTTTATGCAAAATCATCCTATCAAGTAGATAATCTGTCTACCTCTGCTAGCATTTTGAGAGCGAATAATCCAAATTTTGATTTATTCAGCCGTTCAAGTTCTAGAAGTACAAGAGATGATAAAAATACTACAGTACAATTTGATTTAATAGGAGAGGAGCTTTATACTGGAAAGATAAAGCATACTGCCCAAGTTGGTTTTGATTACCGAATCGCAGATGCAGAAACCATGAGCTACCTGGGTACCTTAGCTGGAATGGAAAAAAACATTGTTCTTGGAAATACTAATATCATCGATACGATTAATATTTTGGGCGATTGGACCAATGACTTGACACAGGTACGTTATAAGGATAAAATGGGAATTGATAGGGTCGGTAAAAGAATTTCTTTTGTTCCTGGAGCCACTACTAATGCATATTATCAGACTTTTGGAATACTGGCACAAGATGTTATTGAGTTTAATCCATACCTTAAATTGGCATTAGGGTTAAGGTACTCAGAAATAGATGTTAAGGATTTTGTTTCTGATAAACGTAAAACAGGTTCTGCTTGGAATCCGAGCGTAGGCGTTATAGTAACACCTATGAAGAATTTTAATGTATTCGCTTCCTATACCAATGCGACCAATTTAGGAAGTGCTGCTAACCCTATGGTTGGCGGAGGTACCATTGGACCATCTGTTACTCAGCAATTTGAAGGAGGTATTAAATCCGATTGGTTAGATGAAAAGTTACGCTTTAACTTAACCTATTTCCATATTTATACGTCCAATTTATCGAATGCAGAGTATACTGCAGGGACGACAAATACCACGGGTTATTATTTTAAAGCTGGAGATTTGTTGAGAGATGGTATTGAAGCAGAATTGAACGGACGTATTTTGAATAATTTGACGGTGATGTTGGGTTATGCCTATTTAGATGCTCGGTATAAGAATTCGCCATCTTACGTTGATGGCTCAGCGCCAATGAATGCTCCTGAACATACGGGAAATGCATGGGTGCAATATGCCATTCCACATGGTATTTTGAAAAATCTTAGTTTAAGTGCGGGATTCTATTATGTTGGAAAACGTCCAGTTAATGAATTTAGTAACGCATTTGATGGCCATACGTACAACCCTGGGGTAAAACCATTTGATATGCCTGGCTATTCGACTTTGAATCTTCAATTAGGTTATAACACAGCTCGGTTTTCAGGAAGAGTTTTCTTGAATAATTTGACGGATGAACTGGGATTAAACTCCTACTTCCGTGGAGGTTTTATTAACCAGATTGATCCAAGAAATATTGCTGCTTCCATAAATTTCAAATTCTAATAATAGCTCTATATTTCATTCATTTAAGCCTGGTTGTCCTAATGAATAGCCAGGCTTAAATTGTATTATTGCCACCTTCTTATGGAGGATTTTACTGATACAAGTTTGTTCTCACACAGCGAATACTCGCTGCAGTATGGGTGTCTTGATTAACCACAGAAACATTCCAAATTGGATTTGTGATTGAAACTGATTCAACGCCTACGATTTTCAAAAGACTTCCTATTTGGCCATCAGCAGGGTTTTGATCTGACCAATAATAACCATCATTTGTAGTAACAACCAGGTCATCATAATTAATCAATCCATTCCGTTCAAAAATAACGTATGGAGAATCGTAGGGAAAGGATACGTTTGTGTTATTTGAGGCTCCAATTAAATGCGTTATTCCTTTAAAGTTTACGTTGTTATAAAATCCTAACATATTGGGTATAGTATTTACGAAATTTGTAAAGTCATTTTGACTAGGTTTTTTCCATGCTCCTTTTGGTAAAACTTCGGAACAAGGATCTCCCAGTGGATAAAGTGTGGTGTTAGTTCTATCTCCCTCCGGCCGATTAGCGTAAGTATCAGGCTTTTTATGGTTTTTCATAAACATGTCCCTATTTGCTATTTTAAAACTTCTAACTACAAAATTGTCATTAGGCGGATTGCCTGCTTGAGTAGTTTGTCTATGAAAGCGATAAGGATTTCGTGCGGCATCACCTTCGTAGTATAAGTTTGCTCGCGCCCATTTTGTTGTAGCATTTCCTGATCTAACCGATGATTCGATGAAAATAAAGTTCAATACGGTATTGCCTCCAATCTCTGTAACGATATTTCCAGCGCCTGTACCGACAAGGGTGATTGATTTGTTGTGAGATTGATCATAAACGACGTTTTTTCCATCGTAAGTGGTATAGTTTAGGCTCGTGTAATTTATTTTTACCGTTCCGAAAGTTTTGGCTTCAGAAGAGTAAAAATAATAAGTTTGCCTATCCGCATATCCGGTTTCTGGGAAATTGGGCGTTACTGAAGGAGCGTAATTTTGGTGACTTCCAGTGACGAAATTACCCGTTTTTAAGTCCAATATTCCTTTTCTAAATGTAGGACTCGCTCCAGTAAGAGCTAAATTGAAGTCGTAATTTGACATACTGTTGATAAAAAGCCCTCTATAATCTAAATTGACCTGCATGCGGGCTAACTTGTGTTGGAAAGTTATACCTAGTCTTTGGTTTGTTGTTGCTGTACTTGCTAAGATTTCTCCCTTAGCCCAAAGTAAATCTTTGTTTTCACTCATGACTTCCAAACTGTTTCCCGATAAGACATCTGGAACATCGTTATTTGAGGTTGTATTATTGGAAAAGGCATACCAATCGTAGCTGTAATAATTGTAGATTCCTATGGTGTCCTGATTGGAAGTGGAATTGGAAGAAAAGACCTTGGTTTGCCAATGGCCTGTGGTTCTATTCCGAAGGTAAACTCGGTATTTAACCCCTGTTTTCATCGGGATACTGGCTTTAAATGAGCTTTCTTTTTCAGATACAAAATCAGGATTTTGTGCTTTAATATTAGAAGAGGTTTTTGTAGATTTTTTTGGATTTTTGATAAATGTAGCAACCTCGAATTCTTCGTTTTGATAATTTCCTGTCATGGTCCCTAAGCCTTCATATGGATCTGATGAGTAATTTGTAGAAGCTTTATATCCAAGAGAGATATTATCTAAATCACTTTCAATATTCGACACAAAAGACAGGCCTATCAAATCACCTTTGGGAAAAACAGACCCATTTCCCTTTTCCTTTTTACAAGCGCTAAAAAATAAAATGATGCAACAAATGCTTGCAGTTAATTGATATTTTCTGACTGGTTTCATAATCGATTAATTTAAATTCAAAACATGGTTCTTATTTATCCTATTTCTTCTGTCATTTGGTGGGTAAAATTATATAGAACCAAAACGTATAGTAAATCAATTTATATACCTGTAAGTAAAAATTTACATTTTAATTTGTTTTTATAATGGTTATCTATGACATTGTGTATAAATTTTATTTTAATGATAAATATTATTTACTAAAACATCCAATTAGGTGTGCTTAAAGCAAGATTATAAGCGCTTCGTTAAAAATTGCAATAAAGGGAATTTGTAAATATTTTCTTCATGTATAATGTAACAAAGAAGTCTTGTGTTAAGGGTTGAAAAATTAGGTATAAGTCTTTGGTGAAGTTGATTATTTAGAGGGTAGTCGTTAGTAAAAAAAAAATAAAGCCCATCATTTTTAATGGGCTTTCCTTGGTTAGAGAGCTTTATGAAATGTTAGCCTCCAAATAAAATAAATTCTTATTATTGATAAAGAGTTGTTCTTACACAGCGGATGCTTGCGGCTGTTTGAGCAACCTGGTTAACCACTGACACGAACCAAGGTTGGTTTGTAAAAGGCGACTCACCATCTCCTTCAATCTTTAATAGGGATCCAATTTGAGTGCCACCATTTCCAGGATTTCTATCAGACCAATAGTATCCAAAATTTGTTGTTACAACTAAATCCGTATTGTTGATAAAACCATTTCGTTCAAAAACTACGTAATTAGACTCGTATTGACCTAAGGTATTCTGAGAATTTGGTCCTCCTACTAAGTGAGTTATTCCTTTGAAATAATCTGTGTTAAAGTCACCCCAAGGATACTTAGGTACAGATGCAACAAAATCTACAAAATCTTGATGGGATGGTTTTTTCCATGCGCCTTTTGGAAATACCTCTAAACAAGGGTCACCTAAAGGATAGATGGCGGTATTATTTCGGTCTCCTACAGGTCGGTTGGCGTAGGTGTCAGGTTTTTTATGGTTTTTCATGAACATATCTTTATTCGGAACTTTTGCCGAACGATAGATAAAACTATTATTGGGGGGATTTCCAGCTTGTGTTGTTTGCCTACGGAAACGATAAGGGTTATGAGCAGCATCTCCTTCGTAATATAGATTTGCTCTTGCCCATTCGGTATTTGCGTTTCCTGATTTAACTGGTGATTCAATAAAAAGGAAATTTAAGGTTGTGGACCCGCCAATTTCTGTTACTATTCCATTTGTTCCAGTTCCTTGTAAGGTTAAAGGACGGTTGGAAAGTGAAACGTTCCTTCCATCATATGTCGAATAAGCCAAGGTTGGAAATGTTAATATGATATTGCTATAATTTGATGCAGTCGAAGAATAGAGGTAATATGTCTGCTGGTCAACATATGGGGGTTCGTTAAAAGTAGCTGTTATTGACGGTGTGTAATTAGCGTGTGTGCCGGCGATAAAATTACCTGTTAAAATGTCCAGGTCTCCTCGTTGAAGACTAGTTGCAATTCCGGATGGATTGTTTATTACAAAATTGAAAGCGTAATTAGTTAAGGTATTTACAAAGATACCTCTGTAATCTAGGTAAACCTTTAATTGGGCTAATTTATGTTGAAATACTATATTCAATTTTTTATTTCCGGTATCATTACTAGCTAATACTTCTCCTTTTGCCCATAACAAATCTTTATTTTCACTTTTTATTTTTAAAGTATTACCAGATCGAATGTCGGGCACATCTGTATTAGCGTTCGTGTTCTGTGAGAAAGCATACCAATCGTAATCATTGTGTTTATAGATGCTAATGGTGTCTGCGCCAGAAGTCGAGTTTGAACTAAAGACTTTTGTTTGCCATTCACCTGTAGCTCTGTTTCTAAGGTAAACGCGGTATTTCATGCCGGTACCTAATGGAATTGTAGCTTTCAAGTTATTGCTATTGGCGTTTTTCTCAGATTGAGCTCTAATGGATTTGTTTCCATTTGAGCTGCTACTTTTCGTGTTTTTAACAAAAGTAGCTACTTCAAAATCTTGATTTTTTGTACTCCCTATAAAAGTTCCATATTCTTCTCTTATAGAATAGTTGCTTGGGTTTGTTGAAGCTTTTAATTCCTTATTTAAATCAGTAAAATCATCTGAAATTAATGTGTTGAAAGAAAGCCCTATGGTTTCACCGCCAACTGGATTTGGCTTGGAGCCATTTTCTTTTTTACAAGAAAAAAATACTAAGGATATGCTTAAGATAAGCAGGTGTAAATAGTTGTGTTTAGAAGTATTCATGTAGATTAGTCTTAAAATTCGAATCCTTGTGTTTCCGTGTCAGGGGTAGTCCAATCTTCTACTTCTGGGGTATAATCCGTGTTCTTACCGCCAGAAACAGTGATTCTGGAACTGGCAGCTATGGATTCTTCTAAATAAATTTTAGTAAGAATAATCTGAGGTTTGATGTATTTTTCTTTCATGTTGTGTGATGATTACTAATCGCGTTACCGAAAAATTAGATTGACTGAATAGATGTTCCTTCTGTCTTTCGGTGGACAAAATTATGCATTATCAATATTCTTGTTGTGTCAAATTATAAACCTGTAAGCAAATATTTACATTTTATGTTCTGTTTTATGGTTTATTGGAAGTTTATTGGTTTAATTGTTTCTTATTTAATAAATATTATTTACTTTAAATGTTTGTTTAAAGCATTGTTGAGCAACTTTTGTTTTACTTTACTAAAAATTACAATAAAGAATTTTAGCAAAAAATATAGTTAAAAATTATTGTAACAAAAGTCAGCTAATATTTAAAGATAGACTATACGAAATTGAAAAATATATGCTTTTAAAAGCTCAAAATAATCGTTTTTAGATCTATGAAAAATGAGGTGAAGGCAGTTGCTTTATTGAAAAAATAAATAAAGTAAGCCCTGTATTTGCTTAATGAAAGTTTATTAAAAAAATGAATAAACTTAAAAAATTTAGCACTTATAGCGCGATATTAATAGGTTAAAAATTAAGCAAAAGTTAAATTGTAGTAATTTTAAGATAAAGTTAATAAATAGCGGTTTGTGTTGATTGTAGGTGTTTTTAATTAATAGATTGTGTAACAAATTAATGGTCGGTTAATAATAGTCATTGGAAGTTTCTACATTTGATGCTTTAAAAATTATAAACTGATGATTACAAAATTTATGAAGCCCTTGGCCTTTGTACCAATGCTGTTAGGGGTTAACTTGTTGTCTGGGCAGGAGCTCACGAACAAGAACTTGCCGGTGAATGAGTTAATGCCTCAGATTGCGAATTTGTATAACCAGCGTTCAGATCCAGCAAAGTCTGCTTCTTTGATGAAGGAATTACAGGCGATGCGTATAAATGCGAACGAAGAATATGTTAATTATGCGGCTATGTTGTATAAGAAGCTGGGACAGGATGCGACAGCGGATTCTGTTAAAGCTGAGCTTCTACAGCGTTTTCCGAAAGGCATACAAGCTCGAGCAGCATATTTGAAAGAGCTAGAGCCTAAAAGAAAAACATTAAATGGGGCGGACTTGGAGAGTGAGTACCGAAAGTTTTTAACCACATTCCCTCGAAATACCTTTGCTGAAGGCGCGAAACAACATCCCTATGATTTGCTTGCTGCTGATGTGATCCGTAAATATGTGAGTGAAGGGAATTATGCTAAGATCGATGAGATTTTAAAGGATTTTGATGGTAGAACCAATGCGGAGGTTTACCTGAGGATTCAAGCTACAGGTGCTTTGTTAAGAAAAAATGAAGATAAAGAGGCTTTACGTATTTCCCAAGTTGCTTATGATATTGCAAGTGGGAAAACGGGTAAGGCAGATGAGACAGTTTTCCTAGGTAGTGCTTTGTCTGTTTATTCGCAGGCGCTAATGCGTAACAATAGACCAGAAGAAGCTTTGGCAAGGGTAGAGGAAATGAAGAAGTTGGGTCAAGGCATGGGTTCATGGGCAACTAATGAGACGATTTTTAAATCCCTTGTTCAATTAAACCGAAATGAGGAAGCTTTTAAGTTTTTGGATGATGTATTGAAAGGGTCAACAGGTGATAATACAGCATATTTTGCAATGTTAGAGCCGGTGTATAAAAAATTGTATCCAAACAAAGCGTTCAGTGAGTACACGGATGCATTGAAAGCGAATGCGGAAGTGAATAAGCTTGCTGCGGTAAAAGCATCTATGGTTGATGAGGTGGCTCCTGATTTTACCTTGGTTGATTTAAGTGGTAAAGAGGTTTCGCTTTCTGCTTACAAAGGAAAGATTGTAATATTGGATTTCTGGGCAACTTGGTGTGGCCCATGTATTGCTTCGTTCCCTGGTATGCAGGTAGCGGTTGATAAATATAAAAATGATCCAGATGTTGTTTTTCTATTTGTGAATACTTCCGAATCTGATGCTAATTATAAAAAGAATGTAGAAGCATTAATGACTAAAAATAATTATTCTTTCCATGTGTTGTTGGATAACAAGGAGTTTAAAAAGCCGAATGTTGGAAATCTTTATGGAGTACAGGCTTTGCCAACTAAAGTCATGATTGATAAGAATGGAAAAATCCGTTTCAAATATTCGGGATCCTCATCTGATGTTAAAAGCGTAGTGGCCGAAACAGATGCCAAAATCAATATTTTAAAAGCGATTTAAAGTTTTAATCGTTGTTTAGTTGAATAAGAGCACTCTTTAGGGGTGCTCTTTTTTTTTATTGTCTGGTGTGTGTTCAAGAATTGGGGGTGAAATTTATCGAATATATCCTCTTGTGGCTTCTAACATTGTTTTTTCATGAGGTATTCGTATGGCTTGAATCGATGATTTTTGTTGAGAACTAGTAATAGATGCTTGGCTTTTAGCAGGTCATTGGGATTTGATATATAAAAAACACAGGGTAGCCTATTTTCAAATAAATAATTAGTATTTAATTAACCTAATAGTGTTATTTTATTGTGTATAGATTAATAATGTTGTATATATTTGCTTTTAACACCTTTTTTTGATAAATATTCTTTTGATATTAATCATTTACGATAAATATTTCTGTGTATGGCATTAATTCAAGAAAAATTATTGCAACTCGCTTAATTAAAAATATAAAACTGAAATATTTATCGAATTTACTAATGAGGTTTGTGAAAAGCCGATTATAATGTACTTTTATCGAAATTAATTAAATCGAAAAGTTCACACTAACGTTTCGAGATACAGATTAAGCTACTAACCTAGCAGATTGTATTGCCTAAAAAAATTAACCAAATTATGATAAGATCCCAAAGTTTGAAAAGAGGACTTGCTATAAGCTTGTTTCATTTTACGATTCTTTCCAGTCCTTTGTTTGGTCAGGTCCAAGGAAGCTCAGGAGCAGGGAATTCTGTACAGGACTCTTTAGGAAATGTTGTAAATCAAGATAGAAACAGTCCTGGAAGAACAACATTCAACTACCTTCCAGAGCGAGTGGTCATTCGGGATTTAAAACAAACGACTTCGTCTAGTTTGGCAGAGATGTTAAAAGGCCGTGTTTCAGGCTTGTATAATCAAACGCCGACAGGAGAGCCTGGAGCCTATCAAAACATGTTGATCCGTGGCATAAGATCGCCTCAATTCAATAACAAGGATATCATTAATAATCAAGCTGCTATTTTTGTCAATGGAATTCCTGTTCCTTATGAAAGCAATTTTGCCTATGATATTCAGCGTTATGATTTCAATCGTATCGGTCCTGCTATCGATTATGGTAATTCCATTGATTTTGGTTCCATCAAGTCTATTGAAATTATAAAGGATCCTGTTCGATTAGCTGAATTAGGACCTTTGGCGGTAAATGGTGCAATTTGGATCACCACTGTTGAGCCTACCTCAGGAAGAACGCAGTTTAGTGTGAATTCTTATTTTGGTATGGGTTCAAAACCAATAGTTACACCTATTAATGCTGATTATGAAAGTCAATTTAGAAGTGCATTTTACGAGCGATACGCTTCGCAAGAAGAGATAGAAAAAACACCTAATTACTTGAAGGATAAAAATAGTGATATATATTATGGTCCTTCAAATTGGCGTGATTTATATTATTCAAATCCTATTTCTTATAACGTTGATTTTAATTTATCAGGTGGAAATCAACGTGCGAATTTTACCTTCTACGCTGGTCATACCAAGAATGGAAGCACTGCTGATGAAACGCAGTTGAAACGTTATAATGTATTATTCGGAATCAAAATGTTGCCATTTACGTGGCTTAAAGCAAGTTCTTATATAAATGCCCGAAAATTAGATCGCAATCGTAATAAAAATATTAGAGACCGTCTTTCAGAGATGGATTATTTACCAGATTTATCCAGCCCTATTTCTCCAAATAAGGCTGCCTATGGTAGTATGTTGAATGTATATGATGAGTTAGGTCTTGATGATAATAATACCAATTTTATTCAAGGTCGATTGGATATCGTTGCTGACATACTTAGAAACCTTCAGTTTTCAACTTCATTCATGCTGGATTATCAAGAAGGAAATAGGAATTTATTCTATCCAAAAGCATTAATGGATGGTGTGAATTATATGTCTGCTTATAACGGCTATACACAACGATATGTGTTTTCCAATAAATTGAAATATAATAAGGTATTAGCTGCAGGTCATGATTTTTATGCGACTGTAGGTTCGGACTATTCAGAAGATTTATACCGTTATTTATATTCTAGAGTATATAATGGTCCTAGTGATTATATCCGTAAAAATATAGTAAGTGGACAGAATGAAGAGTTGACAGGTAATTCAGCACTAACCACTTATCGTTGGAATAATAGAGAAAGGTTCCATTTACATTCATTATATGGACAGTTTGAATATATTTATCAAAAGAAACTATCCTTAAAAGCGATTTTACGTAGTGATGGTGCTTCCACTGTTCAACCGGATAGCCGTTGGTTATTTAGCCCAGCTGCTCGTATAGAGTATGATCTATCCAAAGACTTAAATAGTAACGAAGCTTTTAAATTAAGCTACGGATTTTCTAGAATTGGCAAACCTAATTTTAGCAGTAAGTTTGCCACAGGTCCTCAGTACCAATCAGACCTAGGTTGGCAAGATAATCCAAGTGTATTTTCATATTATGGTTATGCCACTTTATCTAGAGGTTATTCTTTTGGATGGGTTGGTTATGACTTGAAATGGGCTTATGCGGATCGTCATCAGGTAAACGTCAAGAAATCTTTTCTACAGAATCGTTTGAATTTTGACCTTTCAGTATATCGTGAAGAGACTAAAAATCAAATTATCCTAGTGCCAATTGCACAGGAATATGGTTATGCCGGGCAGTTCTTAAACGGATTAACCGTCCGCAATGAGGGTATTGATTTTTCTGTTCAAGCTGATCTTGTAAAACAAAAGGAGGCAGATAAGGGATTTGGATGGGTTTCGTATTTATCTACTAATTTAAATCGTAATAAAGTTACCGCATTGCCTTCTGGCTTGCAGGAAATAGAAAATGGAGGGCATTTAATTAAGGTTGGAAAACCAATTGACTCTTTCTGGTTATATGAGAACGATGGAATTTTTAATTTAGCATCTGATGTTCCTGAAAATCCACAAACCAATCAGCGCTTATCTTATCGTGGCAATGCTTTTTCCGTAGGTGATGCAAAATGGGTTGACCAAAATGCTGACTACATTATTAACGATGATGATAAAGTCTTAAAAGGAAGATTTACACCTTATTTCTATGGTGGTTTCCAAAATGCTTTCCGCTATAATAAATTCACACTAGATGTTTCTTTAGCATTCTCACTTGGAAATAAGGCACTAAACCACCGTGCATCTAATTTCTTCAATTTTATTGACGGATCGAGACAAAATAATATAGGCTCTGCGCGTGAAATCTTCCAATGGCAACAGGAAATAGAAACAACTAACTACCCAGTCTATAATGTATGGAGTAGTACCATGCCATACCAAGTAAATCAAGATCTCTTTTTGGAGGATGCTTCCTATTTGAAGTTACGTTCCGTGAGCTTAGGCTATGACTTGGCAAGTGTTTTTCCAAAGAATGCACGTATTAAAAAGAGTATCATATACCTAACTGCTAATAACCTGTTCACATTGACTAAGTTTTCCGGTAATGACCCAGAGATGGTCAATTTCAACGGCGTCTATGATGGCTATGGATTACCAGTGACGCAGTCTTTAATTGCAGGATTTAGATTAGATTTTTAACCCTAAAGTTATGAATAACATGGTTTATAATAAGATTATTTGCTTTTTCCTCCTGATATTTTTATGCAGTGCAAGTTTTATGTCCTGTAATAAGAAATTGGATATTGCAAGTTATGAAATTGCACCAGAGGCTAAACATTGGGAAAGTATTTCCGATACCAAAGGTGGACTATTAGGTATATATGGTCTACTTCGTTCAGCAATGGTGGGCAATAATGCGCATTGGATATATGGGGAGGTTCGAATGGGGGATTTTCAGTCAACTGCAAGACAAGATTTGGAAGCTGTTGTTGAAAATGATTTAAGAAAGTCTTTTCCATTAATTGAAGATCTTTCCAACTGGAAACGTTTTTATGCAGTTATTAATGCAGCAAATTTATTTATTGAACGTGCTCCAGAGGTGATCAAAACCGATAGTCGTTATACGCGTGAAAACTTGGCTATTGATGTTTCTCAAGCTCGACTAATTCGTGCCTTCACTTATTTCTATATGGTGCGTATTTGGGGAGATGTTCCTTTGATTACTGCTTCTTTTGATAATTCGGAGGATTTCCCAAAATTCAAAAAAACCAATGCCACAGAAGTCTTACAGTTTGCACAAAATGAACTGATGGAGGCTACAGAATATTTGCCTTTTCAATATGGTGTTGACAATCAGCAGTATTATGGGGAATTGGCGAAGACTTGGAAAAACATCCTTTTTAATAAGTCCACAGCTTATGCCATCATGGCACATATTGCAGCATGGCAAGGGAAATACATCGATGTAGATGCTTATACTAAGTTTATTCTTGATAATGTTGTATCTGCCAATCTTCAATATAATGGGAATTTAAATACCTCTGATATCGGGATTGACAAATTAACGGGTATCACTGGGATTTTCTCTAATGCGTATGAACCTTCACAATTATTTAGTATCTCAGGTTCCTATACCAATTTGGAAGCATCTAATACCGGGCACTTTGAACAATTGGTATTAGCAGCACCATTTATTAATAAGACTCAACCAGACCTATACGTAAGCCGCGATAGTATCACCTCCATTTTCCAAGACTTATATGATGAGCGATTTGGATTTATTGCTTCCTCTGGATTATATAATGAAGCTTATTTCAAGAACATAGCATCATTGTATCCTGTGTTCTGCAAGATCAATATCATTAAGGATGGTAAGTTCGCAGAGTTTGGTTCTAATTTGATTTTTACTCGTTTAGAGGAGATCGTTTTACTACGCGCAGAGGCTTTAGCTGCTATGGGTAGAACAGGAGAATCGGTTGTAATGTTAAACAGGATTAAGAATATGCGTAAGGCAACACCATATTCCATTTCTATGGAGCCTGGAAGACCTTTAATGGATGAAATATTTAAAGAACGTCGTAAGGAGCTACTAGGAGAGGGATGGCGCTTTTATGACCTACAACGTTTCTACAAGTTGAAGGGTAATCCAGAAAGACTGAATCAAATAAAATCTGGACAATTCCTTTGGCCAATAGCTCCAGTCGTGATAAAGAATAACTCAGAAATTACTCAAAATGAATATTGGAAATAAAGGAGGAAATATGAAAATGAAAAACATACTATATATACTGTTTCCAATTGCCTGCTTATACTTTATTGGGAGTTGTAAGAAATCAGATGATCATTATTATGATTACAATGAAAAGCAAACTTTTGATGGGTCTATTTATAGCTACCTTTCTAAACAGCCACATAAATTTGATTCGCTAATTCTTGTTTTGGATTATTTACCTGAGTTGAAGACTTTCCTTGATACGGAAAAAGGTATCAGTTTCTTCGCGCCATCAAATAAATCCTTTGAAATTGCCATTAACAATCTTAACGCCCAACGTAAGCAAAGAAAATTAGGTCCAATCTATTTAGAGGATATTCCGATTAAATTGATAGATAGTTTGCTCTATCGATATATGATGGTGGAAGAGTACTCCACGAGTGCCTTGTTAGAATCAAAGGATGGACTTAGTATCCCATCTTATAAAAAAGATTACATCATGAATATCCGAGCATTTAATTCAACAGCTTCAGGTTTGCAAAATATCGGACAATTCCAAATTGATCTGAATGATACCAATGGTTTAACAACTGAAAAGGATTGGTTGAAAGCTACTACAGAATTAGTGGATATAAAAAGTAACAACGGTATTCTACATGTTTTGAACCCGTACCATGAATTTGGTTATGGCAAAATTGCTAAGACATTAATTAAATAATGATGAAAGAGACCAATTTGAAACCAAATATTTGCAAGGCAATTGTATGGACTTCGCTTCCATTATTATTAGCCGTTTTCTTGAATGGTTGTATGTCAAATATTCCAGAAGATTTAGATAATCTAGGAAAGGATATATCCATTTCTAGGACCAAATTTGAACCATTCTTAGGAAAGACTGAATACTTTCAAAATCTAGTTAATGTAGGTAAGAATTCTTCATTACCATTAACTTTCCGTTTACAAAATGTTCGCACATTTGAAGGATTGCCAGCACCAGAATTGCAAGAGAAATATGCTGTAAAGATTTGGAAGAACCAATATACTGGAAACGAAACTTCGGTAGAAGAGATTGAGAAAAAGCGAGTAGTAGAATACCACTCCTTTATGGAGATTAGTGAGAAGAATGGCAATTTGACATTTTGGAATACTCCTAATTATCCTGAAATACATACCTATCCACATCAGGGATATTTATTCGATATCGAATATGAAAATTCTGGTGGTAAACAGCATTTTAGAAATCTAAAACTACAAGCTAAAAGGGCAAGACCTTATAATCCTATTGATATGGATGAGAATTCTGGCATTTTAAGAAATCCATTTGTTTATCCAGGAATTAAGGAAAATATTTCTGGACATCAAGAAGGTGCTGATCCAGAAGTAGAGGTTTATTTTTTAAGAAATGTATCTGAAACTAGTGGTTCAAAAACATTAACCATTTCTGTGATTGATTCAATTGGGAAAGTGATTGATATCCAAAAATTCTCAAAGACAGACTTTAAGAATTTACTACATGGTTTTAATCCAAGGTTCGAGGGAGGCAAAGTGATTTATGAGGTGTGTTATCCCATTCCTTTAGTGAGTATACCGACGAAATTTACCAATACAACTGGAGATCAGGCAAAATTTGAATTGCGTTATGACCGTCTAGGAAAAGATGGAAAGAATATAGAGGCAAGTTTGGGACATCAATTTGCCATCTATCAAGAGGGGAACTGGGAAATACAGTTTTGGTTCAGAGGACAAAGTCCAAAATTTGAAAACGATTAATCTGACCATTTAAAGACTACTTAATTTATGAAAAAATTACTATTAATAGTTCTACTAGGTTGCTTTTTTTCAACTTTTGCGCAAACTCAAATGCGTAAATTCCATGGTGTTATTGTGGATGAAAATGGTGACCCAATTTCAGATATTACCATTGCGACAACCAATAATGCTAATGCATATGGATATACTGGGTTAAATGGAAAGTTTAGTGTTTCTGTTCCAGTGAATATAAAAACTGTCACCATTCGACATTTAAATTATGTTACACGGACCATCGCAGTTCCTACAGATGAAAAGGAGATTAAGATTGTAATGAAATCCAGAACGGATGTGATCGAAGAGGTTGTTGTTGGATATGTGGGTCGTAAGAAAGAAACACTTACAGGTTCTGCTATTGTGATTAAGATGGACGATATTAAAGATGCTCCAGCAGCTAACTTCACTGATTTATTACAAGGTAGAGCAGCAGGTTTAAATGTACAGTTAAATACAGGTACACCTGGTATGGCAGGAAGTATTAATATTCGTGGTGTAAATACGGCAAATATCGTAGGAGATGGTCCGGATGCTTATGTGACCTCCACATCGCCATTATTTGTAATTGATGGGGTGCCTATCGAGAATACAGATAACTTCGAATATGGATTCCAAACTCAGGGAACAGGTATTTCTCCATTGGCAATGATTCCACCTGATGATATTGAATCTGTAACCATTTTAAAAGATGCTCAAGCAACTTCATTGTATGGTGCTCAAGGTGCTTATGGCGTTATCTTGGTAACTACTAAACGTGGAAATTCTCAAATTCCTATGATCTCTTATACATCTAGGTATTTCTTGAATACTGTTCCTAGGTTACGTGATGTTATCGGTGGTAAAGGAGAAAGAGATCTTCGTATTTATTCTATTTTAAATAATGACCTTTCTTATTTGAATGGCTTAAAGTTGATCCATAACACGCCTATGTTAGCCGATTCAATTAACCCTTATTATAATAATGCCACCAATTGGCAGTCTTATTTCTATGGGAACACTTTTAACACGAATCAGAACTTAAATATCAGTGGTGGTAACCAGAACTTTAACTATAAGCTGGCACCAGGATATTCGAAAGAATATGGAATTATAGCGAATACAGGGTTTACTAGGTATAACCTAAACTCAAATATGCAATTCCGTCCTAATAATAAATTTCTGATTTCTGCTTATGTAAATGGAGGCTTAGTTCGCAATAGTTTAGGATCTGGAAATGCTTATCAACAAAAGGGGGTGGCTAGTAGTGCCAATACCTCATCACTACTTCCTTCACCTTCTATTTTCGCGGGTAGTTATGATGCTTTGTTGGCAACGGCGATGGAATCAGATAATAAGACAGGGAATTTATCAACCAATATTAATATAGAGTATGAAATCCTGAAAGGATTACGATTCACAACTACAGGTCAATATGCTTATAATATTCAGCATCAAGATAAATTTACGCCTGAACTACTAAATGCAGGAAGTAATTTATTGTATGTATTCCGCTCCAATAATAATAGTATTTACAACCGTAACTTATTAAGATACAGTAAGGATTTATCTCCCAAACACAATATATCTGCTTATGCATTCCACGAGATGCGTATTGCCAATAATATTTCAGAAGCCATGCGTATTATTGGAACAGGGAATGACAATATTCAATCGGGAATTGGATACAGCAGTACAAAATCTACTGGGGGAACATTAGAAAACCAGTCGGAATCAAGATCGCTATCTTATGCTGCTGCTTTCACTTATCAATATGATAATAAGTACATCGTAGAAGGATCATACCGTATGGATGGTTCATCGCTTCGCAGTATTGAAAAACCATGGACTATCAACCCTTCTGTTGGATTAAGATGGAATATTCATCGTGAGAATTTTGTAAAAGAAATTGATTGGTTAAATGAAGCTTCAATTCGTGCATCACTAGGTAGAAATATAGTTCCTGTAGGTACAAGGTACGATGCATTTGGCCGTTATTCTTTAATTCAAGGGACATACAATGGAGATCCAGCTATTTCATTGAATTTAGCAACACTTCCAAATACCAATTTATTGCCTGTTACGAATACTACCTTTAACCTTGGTACGGATATTTCCATGTTCAATAACCGTTTCAACTTCGTTTATGAATTCTATTATAAACAGACAGATGATGAGTTGGTAAATGTGCCATTAACTGATGTGAATGGATTTTCAGCTATTAAATTGAATACTCAAGCGATGGTAAATATTGGTAATGAGTTTTCATTCTCTTACCGTCCTAATTTTAAAAATACCAACTGGAGAGGGTCGATCAATTTTAACGTAGCGATTAACAACGATTATTTGACGCGTTTAGCTAATGATAGTAGACAAGAGATGCTGGGAGCAGGTGGTTATACCAATATTTTAAAACGCTTAGGACGTAATACGACATCTAATGTGCTATATCACTATCGTGGTGTTTATTTAACTGATGAGGATGTACCGGTTAACCCTGCAACAGGTTTGCGATATCGAGTTGGAACTAATACTGGAGCGGATAACTTCTTCCGTGCCGGTGATCCAATATTTACAGATTTGAATAAGGATTATATTTTAGATGAGCGGGATTTAGTAATTGCAGGTAACTCTCAGCCGAAAATTGTTGGTGGTTTTAGCATCACACTACAATATCAGCAATGGTCCTTGTTATCCAATTTTTCTTATTTGATGAAACGTGATGTGATAAACTCTGCATTAGCAGATCGTTTTAAGAATTATTATAATCCTGGTGCTTCTACTTCCTTGGTGCCTATCGATATGTATAACTATTATGGAAATGGATCCAGTAATCCTGATTTCCCTTATCCATTTGATTTCCGTAGAGCGACTATTGTAGATGCATTCCGTCATAACTCTACTTTATTCCAGGAAGATGGGTCATATCTTAAATTCAATACCATGACCATGTCCTATAATTTCAAGAAAGAATTATTAAGAAGAATTTGGAACATTTCTTCTGCACGTTTATCCTTAACTGCTAACAACATTTATACTTTTTCCAGGTATTCTGGTCCAGACCCGGAGTTGATGACATCATTAGGATACGATAGCTCCAATGGGTACCCTAGAGCTAGAACATTTTCATTTGGTTTAGACATTCAATTTTAAGAGCTATGAAGAAATTAATAATCACACTTAGCCTATTCTCCTTATTAGTATTCGGAGGATGTACAAAGAGTTTTTTGGATGTTCGTTCTTACGATGATTTAGTTGGGAATGAATTCTGGAAAGATCGTAATGATGTGGAGATGTATATGCAAGGCTTATTTTATGATTTCCGAGCGACAACAACTTCAAGTATATTTTTAGCAGCCACTGGCGATTTTCGTGCAGCACCTATATTGTTTGCACATCCAAGTTTGCCCGATGATTTAAAGGCCTATAAAATGTTTTCTCTATTGAGAACTAATGATTTAGATGAAATATATAATTATTATAATATAGCTGAATATGATTACTTACCTGCTTTTCCTAAAAGAGATTTTGCACGATTTGATCTTGTAAAACGTTGGTCAGGATTTTATCAAATTATTCAAAAAGCAAATATTGCTGTTGTTGAAATAAATAAAGAGGGTGGTCCTGATTTGTCTGAACGTGAAAGAAAGCAATACACAGCTGAAGCGGTATTTGTCCGTAATCTATGTTATTTCTTTTTAGTTCGGGTTTTTGGCGATGTACCTTATTATACAGAAGCATATTTTGATAAGGTGATTGGTCGTACCAATATGTTGGAGGTATTAGCCAACATTGACAAGGATATGTCTGAATATTATAAAGATCTTCCATGGACTTATTCAAACAATGCACAGGTAGGGAGTCGTGCTCAACGTGGTGGGGCAATTGCTTTAATGATGCATACCAATATGTGGTTAGCTGGTTTTTCAGAATCTAAAAAAGATGAATACTACCAACGTACCATTACTTTAGGTGATGAACTATTGAATGAGAACCAAAATGCTTATGGTTTGGTGAACATAGACAACATTGAGACGGTTTTCCAGGGTCGTTCAAAGGAAGGTTTGTTTGAAATTACTCAAAATTCAAATTTCTCAGGAGAAGTGTTCAATAGGGCCTTGACTTTCGCTCAGATGGCCAAGTCTCGTAGAGTATCCGCTACGGCCCAAATATTTTACTCAATCGTAAAATATGATATTGGATATATGAACAAACTATATCCATTAAACGAACCAGATAAGCGAAAAGCTTTGTGGTTTAACGGCGATATGGATCCTTCTATTCCTGATAATCCTACTTATTTTGATTGTAAAAAATTCCATACTAAAGCCCAATTGGCAATCAATGATTTAGTGCCTAATAATAACCAGATTGTTTTTCGATTACCTGTTTGTATTTTATTGCAGGCAGAAGCTTATGCAAACTTAAATCAGCCAGGACCGGCTTATGAAAAACTAATGGTTATTCGTAATCGTGCGCAAGCAAGTGCTTTGAACAGCGGTATGAGTTTAGATGAACTTAAAGATGCCATTTGGTTTGAAAGAAGTAGGGAGTTGTTTGGTGAAAGCCATTACTTCTTTGATTTAGTTCGTACGAAAAAGGCGACTAATCCTGCCTATACTACAAACCCGATTTTATCTTCTGACTTTGCTAAGGGAGCTTGGACTTGGCCAATTGATAGATCGGCATTATTAAACAATCCAGAAATGGTATTAAATACCTTTTGGAACAATTAATTATTTGACGTTATGAAAAAGATAATAGCAATCCTGTTTTTTGGAACCTTATTCTTAGGAGTAGCTTGTAAGAAGGATTACTTCCATGATACCGGTGTACAAAAAGGTATTTATGATGGTAGCTCTTTGGAATTTATACATAGCAGACCTGATTTGTTTGACTCCCTTTCCAAGGTGATAAAACTAGCAGGTATGGAAGAGTTTTTGGATAAGAACCCAAACAGCTTCTTTGCTGCACCTGATTATACCATACAACGTTCGGTAAAAGCTTTAAATAAGTTTTTATATGATAATGGTAAAGATACGGTTGTCCGTTTAGAGCAGATCCATCCAGATATCTGGAAATCCTACCTCTCTTTGTACATTTTCAATAAGGTATTATTCCTAAAAGATGTGCCTCAGATTGATACCTTGAATATGAATGTGTATCCGGGTCAAGGTTTTGCTACTGTAGCAAATCAGAATATGAATTTAGGCGTACTTTATAATGATGTAAAGTCATCTGGTTCTGGTGGTAGTCAAGTGGTAAAATATGCTGGTTATAGACAGCTTTATATATCCTACATCAATAATATTAGTGATTTACAAGCTTTAGGAGCTATGATTAATGCGCCTGTTGCTACTTCCAATATTAAGACTAACAACGGCGTAGTGCATGTTTTAAACTTGAATAAACACAATTTTGGATTTGACACCTTCAAATTCATCTCATCAGTTTACAGTAAGGGTTTGGTTAATTAATTCAAGGTCATGATTAATAAAAGAAAGAATATATCGATCATTTTATTTGCAGCAATAGGCTTTGTTTGGCTTGTTAGTGCCTGTAGTAAAAATGTAATTACAGGAGAAGATCCTTATGCGGAAGGAAAAGCTCCACTAGGTGTTTATTTTGAACATTTAAATCGTCCCATACCTGCTGCTAAACCCGGAGATATTGTACAAGTATCCTTGCGTGGTACCAAGCAGTATGAAAAGGAAATGGAATTGTTTTTAAATGAGCAATTGTGTGTTTTACAAAAAGTAACGGACTCTACAGTTAGTTTTATTGTTCCCAATCAAGTGGCGACTGGTGGTATAAAGGTGAAGATTCGAGAGGAGATTTATTTCGGACCTAAAGTTCCAATTGATGGAAATGTTTATTTAGATCCTACATTCTATACTACGAATGGTTTCAATGGGCCAATTAATCAATTACTATCTGATCGTGCAAATCCAGGAAACTTTATTGCAGTAGGTAACTATAAGATATTTGTTAATAGGGGTTTTGATCCTAGTGATTATGATGATGTTATTCTAGGTGGTATTCAGCGCATAACCACAGAAGGGATTGCCTCCACTGTTCCGTTAGTACAAGGGATTGGAGCTGTGGGTACTATAAACAGTATTGTACAACGTGCTGATAATAAGTTTTATGTGGCAGGACAAATTAACAAGTATAATAAAGATGCTGTTGGTAATTTGGCACGTTTAAATGCTGATGGTAGTTTAGATACCCTACGGGTAGCTGTATTAAATGATAACCTTGCCAGACCATATGATTCATTTGATACCGTATCAAACTTTAATGCCTCTTTAGATGGTGGTATAATACAGAAGCTCTTTTTGACCGATCGTGAGGATGTTATTGCCGTGGGTAATTTCACCCAATACAGCAATATCGATTACACCCAATCTACTAAAACTATACTTTCTAAAAAACAAATTCTGGTTCGAAATATTGCAAAAATCGGGGTAGATGGAAAGCTTGATTTAAACTATAATAGTAATAATACAGGTACCAATGGTACAGTTGGCTCTTCCGTATTGCTTCCTTCTGGAAAATTAGTTGTTGTAGGAAATTTCACAAGCTACAATGGTCAACCTAGAAACCGAATTTTTGCGCTTAATGCAGATGGTACCTTAGATCAAGGGTTTCAAATAGGTTCAGGAGCCAACGATGAGATATACAGTATTTTTTATAATTCACGGTTAAAGAAAATGATAATTGCTGGACGTTTTACCACATTCAACGGTAAACCCGCAAATGGTGTAGTTGTATTGCAAGAAAATGGACAGACCGATGAGCAGTTTAAGTTTGGTACTACCGATGATCGCAGGCCTAATTATGCTATGCTCATGAATAATTCAAAAGTTGTTGTTTTTGGTGATTTTGAAAATTATAATAACGTTCGAAGATCCAACTTGTTGATTCTTGAATCTAATGGAGAAGCAAAACAACATTTTAACAATATGGGGCCTATAGTTGGTCGAGTTACCAGTATCAATGAAGGCGTAACAGCAGCAGGCCATCCATGTTTATATATTTCGGGAATGATCAATTCTGTTGATGGGAAAAATGTGTTTAATATATTCAAATTGATCGTAAAAAATTAAACTATGAAAAATACTAATCAAATATTAACCTTTTTAGTCCTCATGGTTTCCAGTTTCTTCTTGGTTAGCTGTAGTCAGGATTTTGAGAAATTAACCAAGGAATATAATACAGATCCTGATGCACAAGATGCTGTAATGACAAAGGTGTTGGTGGTTGTTGTAGACGGTGTTCGTGGTGATATGCTGAATGTAATGGAGCCTGTGAATTTTAGGATGATCGCAAAAAATGCCTTTTATTGTAATAATTCCTTAGGTGATTTTACGAATAGTGCATTTACGAAAGAAACAGGTTATGCGAATATCTTTACAGGTGTAACGAGTGAAAAAAGCGAGGTTCTTAACGATTTAAGTACCTGGGAAGGGGAAGCCTATCCTACTTTTATTGGTCGGATAAAAAGCACTGTTCCAAAGTTTAACAGTTTAGCCTTTGTATCGGATGACAAATTGAAAAATACCTTACTTAAAGAAATTGATCAATCTGAGGTATTAGCTAACGATGCTGAAATAGTGTCAAAAACAAAAGCAGCCATCCAAAAAGAAGATGATGTTAATCTAATTGTAACTCAATTGTCGAATCCTTACAAAGTTGGGAAGGCAAGTTCTTTTGAAACAGATGATGTTAAATACCGTGATGCTATAAATACTTTAGATGCTCAACTTGGTGAATTAACCGAGTCAATCAAAAGTAGGCCAGATTATTTAAAAGAGAATTGGCTAGTAGTGGTAACCTCTTCTTATGGTGGTGAAATTGCTTATAAGGATCCTAATGATCCTACGAGATTTGCTGATAGTAAGCGTGATGTTTTCACTTATTTTTATTCGCCCTTGTTTTCCAAGAAAGTGGTGACAAAGCCAGTTACCTCTCCATTTAATTTTGCAACAAGTGTAATGAGTGTACCTTATATTAGCTCAAGTTTCGTAGCGGTTTATCATTTAAGAAATGCTGACAAATTTAATTTTGATTATTCAGAGAGTTTTACGATAAACTTTTTTGCGAAACAGATTGCATTACCAGGTATTGGAAAAGAGCTTACCGTGATACGTAAGCGTGGAAATGTCAATCCATTTTTACGTGGCTGGGAAGCAATGGTTAATAGCGATGCTACAGTTCGTTTCCGGGTTACTGGAATGGATGGTTTTATTGAAACAACTAAAATTGAAGATACAAACTGGCATGTTATCACCGTGACAGTAAATCGTGCAACAGCTAAAGCATCCATCTATATTGATGGAGTGCTATCTGCAGAAAAAGATGTAGAAGCATTGGATTTAACAAACGACGAGCCTTTATTAATAGGTAAGGTTCATACCATTCTAAACAACCAAGGATTAGGATATTTCTACAATTTTGAGGATCACAGTGGAAATTATTCTTATTGTAATTTCCAGATTTATGATTTTGCTTGGACGTCGGCTGATGTCACTAAATATGCTGGCCTATCAACAGTTAATCCAGAAGTTTCACCATATTTTGACAGCCTATTAGGTTATTGGCCAACCTATGAGGATAATAATGGTAGTAGGACCTTATCTGATGCCTCTGGTAATGGATTTACTATGGCTTCTGCAAATAGAGTTGCCTTTGTTACTGATCAATTGAAAAGCAATTTTATTCAGTCCGTGGTGCCTTTATCAAAATATAAGGAAGTGCCTAATCAGGTGGATATAGCACCATTTATTTATCAATGGTTTGGCATATTGCCGAGTAAAGATTGGAAGTTGGATGGACAATCGTGGCAACCTCCATATTTAATTTTAGAATACTAATCACTAGCTAAATCAACTTATGAAACGAATTATATATAGTTTATTCTGCGCGGCATTGGTATTCCAATCTTGTGGTAAGTATGGGTATGATTTTGATAATACCTATCCTGAAGGAGATAAGACTGGAAATGACTATAATGGCTCAGATAAAAAGGATACTAGATTTTTAGAAAAGGCTAAAGTTTTTCCTGGATTGGTAGGAGATGATGTGAAAAGGATCGCAGATACTACGGTACAAATGGACTTTAGATATCCAAATCCAAATCCTCAGGTTATCCGTACTAATTTTTCACCAAAAGCCATTTTAAATACTGGCCTTTATGCTCCTGCAGGAGAACCAATTCGTATTACCATTCCTGACGGAATTCAAGGAATGAAAGTACAGATTGGGGTACATACCGATTACCTTATTGAGCAGGGTGCTTTGCATAGAGATGATAAGATCACTATGACTGCAGTATTATTACCAGGAGAAAACTTAGTAAATAATCCTTTTGGTGGAACTATTTTATTGCAAGCAGATGTGGCACCTATCGCTAATGTTATGGCTGTTAAAGTTAAAGGTGCTGTACGTAGTCCAGACTTCGTCTTAGGGAAAACCAATGTTGCTACTTGGAAACAAGATATTCTAAAACAAGATGTTCCTTGGGTAGAGTTTCAAGGAAAAAACATTAGTTTTTCTGTTCCTAGGAATTATGTTCTGAAATATCTAAATGATATGGATCCAGAATACGCATTGAACTTCTGGGATGAAATTTATCAAAAAGACTTTTATCAATTTCAAGGTTTTGGATTGACCACAGATCCAAAGGATCAAGGTCCTAAATACGTAGATCGCTGTGTATTTGATATTCAGCCATTATTAGGAAGCCACTCTGGATTTCCTTGGATGATGCAATTGAGTGATGATAATTTTAAAGATATATTAACGAAATCATCATTAACTGCTTTCGATTTTAAGAAAGAAGCACTTCGTAAAGTCTATTCTTTAATAGGACAAAACCAAGCTCAATCAAGAGGATGGATGTGGAAAACTATTGCGCCAAGCATGGAGACAGTTTACATGTATCGCACAGCACAGCGCTTAAATTTACCATTGTATAATACAGATCCTTTGATTGTTAATTCGCACAAATATGCGATGGAATTTATTAATAGTACAACCAAGCGTGATTTAGGAACTTTAGCTGCTGATTATCCATCGATATATCATCCTGTGATCTTTTCTACACCAATTATTCAAATCATGGAGAAGGCTGTTGGTAAAACAGGTGAGCCAGGTTGGAAACTATTGTCAAAAATATTCTCTGAAGGTCGTTTAAGCACCATGAATTTTTTAATTGCTCAAAATCAAATTGACTTTTTTTATAAGACTCTTTCGGAGGCTACTGGAAAGGATTACCAACGATTTTTAAAAGAATGGGGGATTTATCCAAGTTATTTTGTTCAACAAGAAATTCGTAAAAATTATCAACCACTTGAACGCGCAATTTGGGAATATAACCCTGCAGATAAGACAAAAGGTGATCAACCTGTAACTTCTAAATACGATCTGAATCACGGTTATTTCGTTTATACCACGAATGTAAGTACGTTTAGCAGCAATGGCTTTGATAAGATTAACGATAAGAATTATTCTACTTTCTGGCGTACTTGTACAGGTACTTGTGAGGTTGTGACTACACTGCCTGTCTATGTTAATTTGGATTTAACGAGAGTGGAATCTTTTAAAGGGTTGTTCTACGGAAATCAAGGAACTACTGCTAATATGGCTAAGAAAATAGAAGTGTATACCAGTGAGGATCAATATACCTGGAAATTAGTAAAGACTTTCTCTGGTTTACCACAGAGAGGATCAGGAAGAATTGAACTGGAGCTTGATGAAATAGTGGATGCACAATATGTTCGAGTAGCATTTCCAGAGGTTAATAGTAGTGGTACAACCTTAGTAGCACTAAGTGAGTTGGGATTATTTTATGATATTAAACGCTAAGAGATGAATAGATTTCTTTGGTTATTTGGTTTAGCGATAGTTTTATTCGCATCCTGTAAGAAATATAATACCCCTGGATATTTAGAGGGGGAGAAGGCTGGTGTAGATTCTGCAAAAGTATTTGCCAGAAAGGTTTTGCTTGTTCAGATAGACGGCTTACCTGGAAAGGAAATTGAAAAATACCTGACCACTAATAAAGGCAAGTTGGCCAATCTTGAAAAATTGATGGCTGTAGGAAAATATAGTTTTAAAACCCTTGCCGGTTCAGCAAATGGAGAAGCAACAGCTTGGAGCACACAGTTTTCTGGCTTTGATTATAGTTCACATCAAATTAAGGATTTATCTTTTAAAAGCGCCACGGATCAAAGTCGTCGCGGTATTGCTAAAAACACTGGCGTTCCAGGTCTTTTTACTCGATTAAATACCTTGAATACGGAATTAATCAGTTATTCATTCATGCAATCGAAAGAGTTAAGCAGCGTGATATCTCAAGGTGCTACAGAGCGTTTTGTTTTTACTAATGATGTTGATGTAGTGAAATCAGCAGTTGATATAATAAATAAGCGTGCAGTAGATTTCTGTTTAGTAGAATTGACCGATCCGGTGATAGCAGGGAAAAATGGTGGGTTTATAGTAGAGAATAGTAAATATACAGATGCACTTCAAAAAGCTGATGCAAATATTGGAAAACTGTTAGATGCTATACAACAAAGAACAAATGTAAATCAAGAGGATTGGATGATTATTGTTTCTTCCTCTTTTGGTGGAACAGCAGCTGGTGTGACGGCAAATGCGGAGAATTCAAGTTTGGAGACCTTTGCACTTTATAGTTCGCCAAGATTAAGTGAGAAAAAATTTGATGATGATAAATTCTCCTACTTTCATGCCTATGGATATTATCCAATGGTTGTAAAACATTCTGAAAACAACACCAACCCACGTGGATTTGATGAGATGGGTTATAGAGCTCAGAGTCCTGCAAATGAAGGTTCTAAACCCTTTAATTTCAGCACTACTGGTGAGCTGTTAATCGAATTTAGAATGCGTACTTACCCAGATAATTACTGGGTAAATTTAGCAGGGTCAGGCGGTTACACTTTTTACAGTAATCAGTTTATTGGGAAGGATTCTTCTGCCATTGCTCCTAATACACCTGGATGGAGTATTATCGGTTGGAATAATGAATTTTCTTTACGCTTAGATAACGGAACTACTAATGCAAAAGCTAATATTTCTAAAGGTACAGATGGCGTATGGACTCATTATGCCCTTTCCATAAAAAATTATACAACCAATTCAGTTGTCATTAGATGGTATGTAAACGGTGTACAAAGGGAATATTTTACGATGCAAAACTTTACGGTCGCAAGTATCAGTAATAATTATCCATTTACGCTTGGCTTTAATGAACAAGATGAATTTTATGCAATCACATCTGCAGATTATGGCAATGTGCGTGTATGGAACTCGAGTTTGACCAATGAAGATGTTGCTAGGTTGGCCTGTCAGACCACTGTGCCTACATCCGATCCAAACTACGCTAAATTAATTGCTTCCTATGACCAAATCTTTATTCCTGGAAACAAAAAGATTTGGAAGAATAGCATTGTAGGAAAAGCTGCCGATTTAACGATAAGTGGTAAGGATCCTATAAAGGATTATGATCGCTTAGGTACTTCTTGTAAGATTACAGTACCATTTAGGACAGTTGATCTATTACCCCAAGTCTTTTATTGGCTAGGTTATACCGTTCCAGCTGAATGGAGATTAGATGGACGCTTATTTTTGAACCAATTTGAAAATGAAATCACACGATGAGAAGAATTAGCATATTTTCATTTTTGCTAGGCATGTTTGTATTATTTTTCAGCAGCTGTGCAAAGGATACTTTACAACAATTCCCCGAAGTGGAAGGTGTAGATAGTAGCATAAATTTTCTGAGAAAACCTACAGGTATTTCGGTAACTGGTGATTACGATCAAAAATTGGTGATTGATTGGAGCAATATGCAAAAGGAAATCAAAGAGATTGAATTACGCTATATTGATGATAATCAGAACCAAAAGTTAAAGGTTACAGATTTCTCCAAACCCTTGGTATTGGAGATGAAATTCTTTAAGGAATATAGTTTGGAATTTTATGCGGTTGATAACGGTCTTTTTTCAAATCCTTCCGTTATAAGGACATGGACTAAAGAATCTTATTTGACTTCAATAATGCAACAAATTCAAGCGTTATCAATTCCTGGGACAACAAAACTTTCGTTTGTTAACCCATTGAAAGAGAAGATAACTTATGAATTTACTTACTTAGGCACAAGTACTGATTCGGTTCATTTAAAAGGAGATTTCTCGCAAGAACAGTTCTCCAAACTCATCAGTCCAATTCAAGGAAAACAAATGAGTGTAACGGTTACCATGCCTGACGGGGAAAAAGCGAAAAGAAGTTTTTCTGTCGAATATCATTCAAAAAGTTATTCTGCAGCTTCAGATAATGATAATTGGACCCTTTATACCGATAATCCAAACACGCATGCTACAAACTATTTCCTAGATCGTGCATTTGATGGTCGAGTAGGTCAAGGGGCAACATTAAGTACTTATGCATTCCGTACAGGTACAACGGGTAATACAAAGAATATTCGTTTTTTCTTCTCGAAACAACGGGTAGCAACCACCTCAAAATACGATGAGACTTCCTTAATGAATCCTACAGGTCCTTTTGATGAAATTCTTCCAACGGTTTTAAACATAAGTTTTCAAAATAACTTTGTAGCAAATTTAAATACCATTACCGTCATTGGTATACGGGCGGATAAAAGTCAAGTTAAGTTGCTGGAGAATTTTGATATAAACTACGTTAAAACCAGTATTGAACTGCAAGCTAAAATACCCCTGCCAAATCAGGGACCGTTAATTGGTTTGCATTTGCAGTTTAATAATACTTCTGCAGCTACTATAGCTATACATGAGATAAATATTGATGGTTTTCCATTTTAGTAATTGATAATAGAAAAAATATATAAGATGAAGAAGCTTTTTTTGTTTTCAGGAATATTCGCCCTTTTGGGAATCTGCCAAGTTCAAGCACAAGAAAAGGTAGAGATTAAGGGGAAATTGGATATTGTCCTTAATCATTCAGTAGTCCGTCTATTGAAACCCGTTGAAGGTAGAATGGTTGAAATTGCAAGTGCAAAAGGTTTGGAAGAAGGAGATTTTGGATTTTCATTTTATCCTTCTGAAGAGTCATTCTACGTCATTGGATTTGGGGGTACAAATTCGTTAAATAACAATTATACGTTTTATTTTAAGCCTGGTGATAAACTAGATCTGACGATCAACGATTCTACCTATATGCTAAATGGTAAATCTATTAGTCCAGAAAACCAAGTTTTAAATAAATGGCATAATGAAATTCTAAATTTCGAGCAAAAGGTAGTCAATAGCCGTGAAAAGTATAGTCGAGGAGATCATACCATGCCGCAAATTGATGCTTTATATAAACGCACTAAAACATTTGCAAAGGAGAATCCAACGAAAAATAAACAGTTCAATCATTTGTTGCCCATATTATTGGACGTTAATTTTTACAGCCTAATAGGAGAGTATTTCCAAACCAAAGGAATGGTGGAACGTGGTAAAAAAGATTTATTAGGTGAATTCTTACATGGAATAAAACCAAATACCTTTACGCATGCTGCTTCTGACGTGCATCAACTTCCTTGGGGAAACACTGCAGTTGAAGGATATACACATGTCCTAGAACGCGTTCGTAAACCTACAGATTTGAATGTTGCAAGAACTTACGAGGTTTTCGAGCGTAAAATGACTTATTTGAATAACGACACCTTGAAAGGCGATATTTTGGCTAATTATCTTTACCGTCAAAATGAATTCGAAAAGTATGATGAGGCATACCAGAAATATGGAGACCTTATAACACTTCCAAAACAAGAAGAATTGAACATGGCAACACTTATCCGTGTGGCCAAATTAAAACCTGGAGATCAAGGATTAAATTTTAAATATCCGAATCTCCAAGGTGAAATGGTTCAATTCAATGATTTCAAAGGTAAAGTTGTTTTATTGGATATGTGGGCTTCTTGGTGTCATGCTTGCCGTGCAGAAGTTCCTGCTCTTAAAAAGCTGGAAGAGGAACTAAAGGATAATCCAAACTTTGTAGTAGTTAGTATTACACTCGATGTACCAAAAGATCGTGATAAATGGTTGAAGGCTATGAAAGATGATGGTACAGAACATAATATCCAATTGTGGGCAAATGGCTGGACTTACATTACCAAATATTATAACTTCACAACCATTCCGCAATTTATGCTTTTCGATAAAGAAGGAAAGATTATCACACTTAGTGCGCCAAGACCAAGTGATCCAAAACTTAAAGAACTAATCTTAAAGCATCTATAATTCATTAGAAAAACTGGGTAAATAAATAATAGGTTTAGGGTCTAGCTAATTTTTAGTTAGGCTCTATTTTTTTTATATCCTGTTAACTCCAATACCTATTGCATCATCAAAGTCAAGTTCCTATCCGAAGAATTTTTCTCAAGAGACATTTATTGTAAATAAAGAGGTGAATTATACTAATAATATAATTATTTAGGTTAATTGGTTTTCTATGCATCTAATTTTATTTTAATAATTTCGAATAATATATTTTGTAAAGTATTGATTGTAAGGTGTTACTTATTAATAAGTGATTTGCCTTACTATTTATTGTGATTCCCTTCATTTGCGTAATAGCTAATAAATAGCATATTTGTTAAATATTAAACATTCATGGGTAAAAAATATTATCGATTTATCTCGTATGATAGCGTAGGGTAGATTATCTATGTACTTGTCGAAATAAAATAAAATTTAAAGAATAAATATGAATTTAAAAGGCGAAAATGATCTAGCTGGTTTAAAGATTAAAAGAAAGTATGTAAAACCTAACATAGAAGAGATTCTTGTTCAGATGGAAAGTGAAATTGCAGCAGGCTCAGCTATTGTTAATCCTATTGGGCCAACAAATAACTCAATAATGTACGAATGGGAGAAAGGCGAGGATGAAGTTATTTCCGAATATGGTGACAAGGTAATTTGGTAATTAATAATGATGAAAATGAAAATAAAATTTCAATTATTGCTTGTGTCGGTCTTTGCATTTATAATCCATATTGCTTACACCTCTTGTTCAAAATCCTTAGATAATGGAGATTTAGAGGGAGGGAAAGTAGTTCTAAAGTTAAATTATAAAGGTGCTGTATATCCGCTCCAGGAAAACTCTGATATACCAGATAATCTAATTCAGAATAGGGGAGAATCGACTAAAATGACCAATCAAGTAAAAACGGCTCCTTTACCTAATGGTGATATGCTGGTCGCTGTTTTAGAAGAGGCCAACCAAGAAGAATCGAGATCTGAAAGAACTGCTCGTGCAATGGAAATGGCTCCTGATGTAAAATATAGAATTTTAGTGTATGATGCTAATGAGAAATTAGTAACACAGGAACAATTTATTAGTGTTGATAAGGATGCCTCCTTAATAATGGATGCCGGAAAAAGCTATACTTTCGTTATCTACTCGTTTAATAATACAAAAGACATTCCTCCGATTTCAAAGGATGTTGCCCTTTCTGATCTTGTGATACAGAACATAACTGCTGATTCTGAATTTTTATATAATAAATCCGTCAAGAAAATAGAATATGGTTCATCTAATTTTTTAGATGTCGTACTGCATTATCAGATGGCCAAAGTTTCTGTAGTATTTGAATCTTCCCCCGATATGGGTGTTTTTACTTCTATTAAAGCTTCCTTAGGTATGCATTATCCTACAGCTAACTTTAACTTAGGTCGTAAAGAGCTGATGCCCTATGGAACTCCTGTCATGCTGCCATTAATTATAACTGGTCAAGGAAATTTATGGGAAAGTAAAGAATTGATTATATGCGGAACAACGAATAAGGGAAGCTCTTTAAAAATTTCGGAAATCACGCTTAATGGTATGACCCAAACCATTCCAAATTCTGGAGATGGTCAGATGCCAAATACTATGATACCTGAACTGACTGGTTTCCAAATAAAGCCTGGATACCATTATAAATTAAAGGTTAGTTTTCAAGCAGCAGGAATACGGGTTAATAATTTGGTTTGGGCAAAAGGAAATTTAGCTAAAGTAAATGGAATTTATTTTAACCGTCATCTCCCTGAAGAGACTGGATGGGGACAGGGATTGAATTATGGGTCGGAGATGACTTTAAACAACAAACGTTATCATACAGATTATTGGACCTTTGATTCCTTTGAACCTTTAAAAGTCATCAACGCGGTTTGGCCAAACAATAAGCATATTGATCGTATAAAGGATGTAGTTGATGATCCTTGTACAAAAATCATAGGTGGAAGATGGCGAATGCCCACTATTCAAGAATATGCTGATTTGGGAGAGGTCAATAGTACTTTTCCAGAAGTCGATGTTCAATATCTTCCGAAATTTCAACCTAATGGGAATCCCGATACAGGTCACATTTGGTGGGATGGTGTAAATGAAATTACTGGTAAATCTGAACGATTGAGGTTTTATGCTGCTGGGCGAGCTTTCGGTGCAGGAGCTGCCCCCTATGGTTCTTGGCGACCTGGTTACTTTCAATACCTTGCCATCGATGCTAATATAGGCTGCTTGAGTTGTATTCAAGGAGCAACTGCCCCAACGGCAAATGAACAAGAGTATAAAAACAGTTCAAATGGCGGTTGTACTTTTAGATTGGACCCTCCGACTTACCGAGGAAGTGTCAGTGGAAAAACCTTTGTCAGTGATCGACATTTCGATGGAACAAACGAATTCTCTAGAGATGAACGTTTGCCAATTCGATGCGTCCGTGATGTACTGAAATAATGCTGCAAATCCTATAATTTTTTATTTCATTCTTTTGTGTTAATGATGTAATAAGAGCGTTTATTGTTAAGTTTCAATTCCTTTTGTTGCAGTTTGGGAGTACAGTAATGTGCTCCCTTTTTTTTCTGACTAAATTTCTGAATTGTTCGTAAAATCTAAACCTCCCCACATAAACAATCCCATTTCCATAAAATAAAAAAATCGGTAAAATCAGCGATATAACCATATGATTTTTCCTTAATCCTTTCTATTGTTTTTTGATATTTTCTGGTGCCTTTTGTTTGATGTCTAACTGACTCTTACAGAGGTTTTCTTCGACACTCCTTCGGATCTCCTTCGGAACTCGTTCGGAACTCCTTCGGATCTCGTTCGGTTAGAAGCGAACGAGATCCGAACAAGATCCATGTCAAATCCTTATAAAATCCGTAGGAGTATAGAACAAAAGTGTCCTTAAAATCTAGTCAAATTATACCCGAATATCATTCATACAGAAAGTCCATATTAAGGATTGCCATTTATCATAAAACAATAAAATAAAATGTAGAAGCAAATACCTGCCTTATTAATCGACCATTAAACTGAAAAAATAATATTTCAAAATCATAGTTTTAAATACATTTGTCTGGTTAATATATTTGCCATTAAACACAGTTCCATTTTACAGAACATAATTTTGGGATTGTTGAATTAAAAATAACCTGGAACAATATCCAATTATCTAACATCTACATTAAAATGCGCCGCATACTTTCTTTACCATTTTATTTGAAATTAGCCTGTAGTCTAATTATTTTGATTGCCCTCTTTTACATTGCTAGGGTAGGACAGACTATCATTGCACCCTTTGTGCTAGGCAGTTTGTTTGCATTTTTACTGACTCCATTTGCTAGTTGGATGGAGCGGAAATTGCGTTTTCCTAGGGTTTTGTCTTCTCTTGCCGCTTTGTTATTGCTATTTACTTTTATTTCAGGAATAATTGTTCTACTAGGAGCGCAAATGACAAGTTTAAAGGAAGATTGGCCGGCCTTCGAGAAACAGGTTGTTAGTGGATTGGACTCTTTACAGAAATGGATTTCAGCCACTTTCCACATCAATTATTCCGAGCAGGTGGGTTATATCAATGATACGCTTTCAAAATCGGTTGGACAGGGTACTGCTATCTTGGGTGTAGCCATTATTTCCATGTCTTCCAATTTTATATTATTGGTTTTTACATTTCTATATACTTTTTTCATTTTAACTTATCGTGGACATATCGTTCGATTTCTGTTATTGCTCAATCATGAAAAGGATCATAATATCGTATTGGATATTGTTGCGCAAGTGCAATACGTGGTAAAGCGCTATTTGATTGGTTTGTTTTTGCAGATGATCATTGTTGCGGTGATGACCTTTATTGCCTTGAGTATTATTGGAGTGAAATACAGTTTAATGCTCTCCATTTTTACGGGACTATTCAATGTACTGCCTTATATAGGGATCTTTGTCTCCCTTCTTGTAATCGCCTTAATTACCTTTGCAACCTCTTCCATGGTCCACGTGTTATTCGTGTTTTTAGCTATCATCATTATTCATTTTATCGATAGCAATTTTGTTGTTCCTAAGGTGGTTGGTTCGAAGGTTCAGGTTAATTCGATGGTTGCCATGATGGCAATTTTCTGCGGTGAATTAGTTTGGGGAATTTCAGGGATGTTCCTGGCCATTCCATTATTGGCGATTACGAAAATTGTCTTTGATCGGATTTATCCATTGAAACCTTGGGGATTCTTGATGGGAGAGGATGGTGATTCATCGCTTTACCAACAACTCCGAGAAGAACAGCGATTAATAGACGGCATACACGAAGTAAAAACTAAAACAGAGGATATATAATTTCAGAAACCTTCAAACATCAAAATCATGGAAAAGAAGCATTTTAAGGAGATCATGGAAAAGAGTAATGAGAGCATGACTAAGCTTCATGAGATCGTTAGGCAGAGTATGGAAGAAGAAGCTTTGCTGGTTGATCGGTTGGTTCATCCACCTAAAGAAGTGCTTTCAGAAGGTCAGAAGATATCCGATAAGGTAGCTCGTTTTGGGGGAAGCTGGACTTTTATTATCGTATTTACGGTTTTGTTGATTCTGTGGATTATTTATAATTCCAATGTTCCTGCAAAGGAACGGTTTGATCCTTTTCCATTTATTTTGATGAATTTGGTGCTTTCCTGTATTGCAGCATTGCAAGCACCGATTATTATGATGAGCCAGAATAGACAAGAGGAAAAGGATAGAATGCGTGCGGAAAATGACTATATGGTAAACTTAAAAGCTGAATTGGAGATCCGTAGCCTGCATCAGAAAATGGATATGCTATTAGAGGAACAATTAAAGGGTTTATATGAATCGCAGGAAGATCAATATAAATTGATTACCTCGCTTTGCCATAAGGTTGATCAGATGGAAAAGAAGTTGGGAGGAGAAGGGGGTGAAGAAAAATAGACTGATCGATTAGGTTTTTATGGAAATATTTTAAGTTAAAATCTTGATCTTAATAGTACGTTCTTACCTTTTTTTATAAGTTGTCCATATATTTTGGTTCTTAAAAAATTAAGAATTAAAAATAAATTGTAATTCGATAAATATGAAATATTGGTTCGAATATTGTATCTTACAAGGGTATTTGTTGATGACTTTCTATTATTAGCCCTATTTCATTTAGATTATTTCATGAACAGCGTAAAATAGGTGTTTAGTTAACTATTTTTAAAAGAAATTCATTCAAACAAAGAACATTGAAACAAAAGCATAAAAATGAGATCTAAAATTATTGGCACAGGAGCTTGTCATTCCTTGGTGGATGTTCCCAATTCACACTTTGCGGAACATGTGTTCTTTGATGAGGCAGGGGAGAAGTTGAAGGATTCACTAAAGGTGATTAATAAGCTGGAAGCGATTACTGGTATTGCTGCTCGACGATACGCGAAGGATAATAAGGTAGCAAGCGATTTAGCCTTTGAAGCAGCTGAAGCAGCTATCCAAAATGCAGAGATTGATAAAGAAAGTATTGATTATATCATCGTCACGCATAATTACGGTGATATCCCCAAAGGAACCAATCAATCGGATATGGTCCCTAGTATTGCTGCTCGTGTAAAACATCTTTTAGGAATTAAAAATAATTCCTGTATTGCATACGATATGATTTTTGGTTGTGCGGGTTGGATAGAAAGTGTTATTCATGCTGATGCCTTTATTCGTTCAGGATTAGCAAAACGCTGTTTAGTTATTGGCGTCGATGTTCTATCTCGTGTTATAGACCCTGTAGATCGTGACTCCATGATCTTTGCTGATGGAGCAGGAGCAGGAATATTGGAACTTACCTCACTAGATACCGGTATTTTGGCTACAGCGAGTGCCACCTTCTCCGTTGATGAGGTAGACTATATCAATTTTGAAGGGTCCTATAATGAAGAGGAATCGCCAGGAAGACGCTTTATTAAGATGAAAGGTCGTAAGATTTATGAGTTTGCCTTAGTAGAAGTGCCTGCTGCCATGAAATCCTGTTTGGATAAGGCAGGTATTGATATAGACGATTTAAAGAAAGTTTTTATTCATCAGGCAAATGAAAAAATGGATCAGGCAATTTTGGATCGTTTCTATAAACTTTACGATAAGACTGCTCCTGAAGGTATCATGCCGATGAACATTAAAGACTTTGGCAATAGTAGCGTGGCGACAGTACCTACGCTTTATGATATGGTACGAAGAGGTCAAGTAGAAGGTCAAGAATTGAATAAAGGTGATATTATTTTATTTGCAGCTGTAGGTGCAGGTATGAGTCTTAATGCGATCGTTTATCGCGTAGATTAATCGATATTATCAGATTAAAGAATAGGAGAAAGCCTTTTATATTTAGTAGATTTATAGTTAGAAATAAATCTCTCCTATGCTAGATCTTAAATTGGCTGTCTTAATTGACGCAGATAATATTCCCAGTACATACATCAAAGAGATGTTGGAGGAAATTTCCAAAAATGGTACTCCAACAATTAAAAGAATATATGGCGATTGGACAAAAGCACATTTAACTGGATGGAAGAATGTGCTTTTGGAAAATGCCATCACCCCCATACAACAATACAGTTATACTACAGGCAAAAACTCTTCGGATAGTGCATTGATCATCGATGCCATGGATATCTTGTATTCAGAGAAAGTCAGCGGCTTTTGTATTGTTTCCAGCGATAGTGACTTTACACGATTGGCTACTCGACTTCGAGAAGCCGGGATGGTCGTCATTGGTATTGGTGAAAAGAAAACCCCTCAGCCCTTTATTGTTTCTTGTGATAAATTCATTTATATTGAAATTCTTAAACCTGAAGAGAAGGAATCCGTGTTGAAAGATACGGAAAGGACGCCTTCGAAAGCAACTTCTAAACGTGTTACCAAAGCTTTAGATAAAATAGACAGGCAGACAGTCAAACTTATTATGAATAGCGTGGAAGATTTGTCCGATGAAGCTGGATGGACTTTTCTCGCTTTGCTAGGTAGCTATATCTCAAAGAAAAAGCCTGATTTTGATCCACGTAATTATGGTTTCGCTAAGTTGTATGACTTGATTAAACATATGAATAAATTCGAAATCGATGAAAGAGAATCCGGCGGACATAAACATGTGAAGCATATTTATATTCGGATAAAGGAATAGTTTTTCAAAAATTTTTTAGGACTATTTAGATGGTAAAAGATATTTAAGAATAGGTTTGTTCAATAATCTTAACGGGTTTTTAATTGTTAAAAATCTCGAGTGTTTAAATAATAAAGTATATTTTAGCGCCTTGATATTATTAAGCCGATATGAACAGAATTTTCTTGGTACTTTTTAGTTGTTTTCTTTTTACTTCAAGTTTTGCGCAAAATAAGGAAGTCGATGAATTGGTAGATCGTTTTATAGATACGTTAGAAAAACGATCTTTTATGAGACATCAAGTTGATTTTCAGAAAATGAGATCAGAGACGAAGATAAAAGTGAAAAACATCCAAGAGACTGATTCATTACTTACTATATTTCAATCCTTGGTTCGCAGCCTAAAAGACCATCATTCTAGTGTGGCACTTTCAGAAGAAAAGGAAGATGAAATGGCCTTATTAAATATGATTGCGAGTACTACTTACGAGCAAGCAGGTATGCCAACGCAAAATTTTCAGCATCGGATGATTAATGAGAAGTTTGCTTATATAAATGTTCCAGGAGTACTATTAGAACACAAACGATCTTTTGATTCGCTACAAAGCCAGTTAATAGAACTGGATAAACAAAACCCTAAGGCTTGGATTATAGATTTGACGGAGAATGACGGTGGAAGTTATATTCCGATGGTTGTTCCATTTCATAGTTTAATTGATACCAATAAAACATTTTCCTATTTTGAAGGAGAGTTCGATGAGCAGGGAAATAAGGTTTTAAAGAACGCATTTGAAGTGCCAGAAGATGGATTATATACAGATTCTAGTAAAGAGGCTAAGGTTGTTAAATTGGATAGCTTGCAGGCTGTGCAACTGAGAAATAATAAATTGCCGATTATCGTACTTGTTTCAAATATTACAGGTAGTTCTGGTGAGATATTCGCAGCACATTTTATTGGACAGCGAAATGTAGCATTGGTTGGTACTAAAACTAATGGTTTGACCTCTTCCAACGAATTGATTTATGTAGATAAAGGATATTCTGTCAACTTAATGACAGCTCTCTTAAACGATCGAAACGGTAAATCTTACAAGATAGGTGAGGGGATTAGCCCGGATGTTGAAATAGATTTTAGTTATCCAAAGGAGATGAAATCTTTTTCTGAACGTTTAAAATATACAAAGGAAAATAAACCTTTATTTTTAAATAAAGCCATAGAGGTTTTGGAGTCCAAAAGCATCTAATATCCATGCTTCTTTAAACAATATCTTACATTAAATCTCAAGAACTAAATCATTATTTAGATGGTTCTACTGTCAGATTAAATTTTCCATTGCTAATTGGAATTTTTTCTAGCGTTACACCGTCTTCATATCGTATTAGGGTTCCGGAGAAAGTTCCCTGCACATGGTCGTTAGTAATCTGGTCAATTTTAATTTCAAAATAGTCTTCCTTAGGTACTGATTTATTAGTTGCTGCGTAAGGTATTTTGACACGATCTTTTGTCACACTATAAAGTGCTAATATCCTAAACGGACTATTTTGGTCTGTGTTGTATTCTCCAGCTGGAAGTTTAGTGGCTGTATTTCAGATTTCTATTTCAAATAGCTCATTATCCCTAACGATTCCTCCAAAACTCCAATTTAGTGCCCTCAGGAAACCAATTGGCTTTAATAGAATATAGAACTCTTTTAATACCATTTATCTCATTTTTATGAACTCGCCTTTTTCATCTGAAGGGATACTGTCGTCTTTACCACAACTTAATATGAGCAAACCGAAAAGACAGATAAGGGGAGCTAGAAATAATCTTTTCATGTTTATGGAGATTAGTGGATGTGAAATTGGTTGCGAAAATTGTAGCAATTACATTTAATTAGCATTGTTTTAGAACTTAAAATATAGCTTAAGATTTCTTGAACGCTTAATTAAAGTCCATCGTCTCATAACTCTCAACAACGAATTTCCTCCATTTCCCTTTATTACGACCGCCAATTGAAAATAATTTCTCCTCAGCTTTATATCCGGATATGTTTAATTTTTGAGCAATTTGATCAATTTCACTACAAAAATTCTCATAATTGATCTTATTATTTTTATCAGTTACCCACCCTATTTTATCAATATGGGTTATGTTTTTTCTTGTTATTAAATTTATTGATTTTGCTACCCACTGATCCATAATATAACCATTTAATTGAGGAGCTAAAAAACAAATCAGTTTCGTGAAATATCCAATTCCTAAACCTGGTAATAGACCAAGTTTCCTTTTTTCTTGGATATATTCAAATGCATCTTGTCGAGTTGCAAAATAATTGTTTCGTAATTTGAATGTGATATCTAAAATGCTGGAAGGTTCTTTCAATAAATCTTTTCCATGCTCTCTATGCATTCCTCCCCACGATAAAATGGCTAGTAAACAATCAAAGTCTGCGTTGTTTGTGTCCTCACAGAAATCAAGTAAATCATCCCTATATAAACTCCTATCTAGTTTTTTGTTTTGATATTCTTTGCCAACAACAAATTTTATCCATGATAAAGAATTAGGTCCTGTAAATGGTTTTGATTCATCTTGAATTGCTAAAAAGTATTCTAAAATGTTATCAAATCTAACTTTGTCTTTCTTCTCTTTTGATGTAATATTTAAGGGTTCAATGGCTGCCTTTTCGATGGGATGAGCTATTGGATTTTGCCATTTTAAAAAGAAATCCCAATCAATAAATTCAAATTTATTTCTAAATATCCCGAGGTATTCTCCGCAAGATCTTCCTACATCCCATATTGCTTGAGCCGATCCTGGTCTGTTTGAAATTCCATTTTTTGAAATAAAATCAAAGAAGGTGAATCCATTTGGTTTGTACATAGAAAAATAATAAGCAACTAAATAAATACAAACGGGATGAGCACCTAAGTTGCGATGCGGAATATGAAGTAAATGTTGCTTAATTAATTCGGATCTTAATTCACCAGACGAATGAACCAGTTGCGGTTTTATTTCTTCAATTTTAAACGCTTTATATATTGGCTTCTCCCATTGTTTTAAATCATGAAAATTCCAGCCTAATTCATCTAAACGATTAAATAAGTTTGTAAATGTATTTACGGTTGGAATTACTTTATTAAAAATATTTCGCTCCCCTAATTTATTGAGTAATGTTGGTGTGGTATTCATAATTCTAATATAAATTTTAATTTTTAATGTTATTACAAAAGTACATTAGGTAACGACAAAAAATGTCGGACAAAACTACTACACTTGTACTATTAAATTTTTTATTCGATGAATTTCCAAGATAAATTAATGTGTCATGCACAGATAGTTTCCCTACTAACAAATAAGTGGGCAACGTGGGAGGAGATTAAAAATAGAATAGCTTCTAAAATTGACGATTCTTCGACATATAATGTTCGGACGTTCCAAAGAGATGTCAAAACCATAGCGGAAACATTTGGTATTGAAATCAAATACGCTAATCAAAAGAATGCATATGGGATTGATAATAAATCTGAAGCAAAAGCTAATATCGAAGCATTAGTATTATTGACATCCAAAATAAATAAGGTGGATTTACCATCTTTTGTTTTTAAAGATGATCAGGATGGTTTAGGAGCAGTGCATTTAGAAGAAATAATTTTTGCAATAGAAAATCAATTTTCCCTTTCTATTTTATATCAAAAGTTTCAAAAGAATACATCAGAAACCAGAAATCTTATTCCTTTAGCTTTAAAAGAAAATAATAAAAGATGGTATTTATTAGCAGAAGATTTAGATAAAGGTAGTCTGAGAATTTTTGGATTAGATAGAATGAATTTTCTCAAAATTAATTTTTCAAAAGGAAAAAGTAAATTCCATAGGGAAGAGATTTTTAAGTTATGGAATAGCTCTATTGGGATTACACTTCCAGAAAGAGGTAAATCTACTTCAGAGGTAATATTGAAAGTAGATTCTGTACTTGCTCCATACTTATTAAGTCTTCCATGGCATGTTTCTCAAAAGTCTAAGGATGAAGGAGAAAGAGGTATACTAGTTGAGATGAACGTCTTAATTGATAACTATTTAATAAATAAAATACTGTCCTGTATGCCGTATGTGGAGGTTATAAAACCGAATTTATTAAAAGAAAAAATAAAAGAAATATTAACCCAATCTCTTAAAAAAAACGAATCATGATGAATGACTATAGAACCACGGTAATTAAGGCTTTAGAAGTACTTGTTGATGCTAGAGGATATATATTTGCTGAGGTATTGAATCTTGCCTCAAAGGGAGAAATGTATGATGTTATGTCCGTATTTGAAGAAGGAGATAGCTATGACTTCGAATTAGCCCACTTTGAGAATATGGAAGATAAAAATATTGATAAATTAATAAACCTTTGTAAGCATATTGAAAGTGTTTATGAACAAATTAAAGATGATAATAATATTTTATCCGAGGAGATTTTTCCAGATGATGAAAATTGATAATCAATTTCAATGGTCATGATTTAACCACTTCAATTTGGTACTTATCTCAAAAAAATATTAGGTATGTGATCTCAATGATCTATAAGATCACATACCTTTTTTCTAATTAGGTTTTATTTTCAAACTGAATTTTCCATCTGTTAGCGTAATTTTCCCTAGGGTATTAAGTCCTTGAGTTTGTGCCAATACGCCGGAGAAAGATCCTTGTACATGTGAATTGTCAATTTTGTCAATTTTTAGATTAAAGGCATCATCTTTAGTTTCGGTATCTCTAGTTGCACCAGAATTAACCTGTCCGGTTCCTTGCATATGCATATGTGCAGCCAGAATAGTAAAAGATGTCGCATCATCCAAGCTGTATTGTCCAGCTGGTACTCTTGTATCGTCTGAAATAACTGAAATCATCAATGCTTCACTTGGATTATTGCCATCCATTATTGTTCCATTCATGGAAAGCGTATTTTCTCCATCAGCCCAATAAGCACTAACAACAGAGAAGTTTTTCTCTACCCCATCAACTTTAACCTTTAAATATTCCGTTCCTACTTCCCCTGAAACATCATCGTCTTTACTACATCCTAAACTCATTAAACTGAACATACCGATAGTTGCGGCTAATAAAATATTTCTTTTCATATCTGTAAATGATTGTTTATGAATTAACCATAGCGAAAACTATACCATTGGTATGATTGAATTAAATATAATTATTATAAATTTGGTTTATTGAAAACAATAGGAATTCATTTAATCCAAACCGATTCTTATTATTATTAGTCGAATCTTAAATTATTAACCAAGAAATGAGTACAAAGAAAACTGTTTTTATAGATTTAGATGGTGTTATAGTTGATTTATTGGGTCAACTAAAATATGAAATTGCTAGTTCGGAGGTTGTTTATGAGGATGAAACAGATCTCATTGATGTATCTGAAACGATATTTCTAAATGCACCCCCAATTCCACATGCAATTGAAGCTGTCACCGAATTAGAAAAACATTATGATGTTTTTATTTTGTCTACAGCACCATGGCATAATATTCATTCTTGGTCCCAAAAACGTATTTGGGTAGAAAATAATCTGCCTTCTATGTATAAGCGACTAATTTTAACCCATCACAAACATCAATTGATCGGAGACTTCCTAATCGACGATCGTTTAAAGAATGGAGCAGCTGAATTTAAAGGGGAACATATCCATATTTTTACGGAGAAATATCCTACTTGGCAAAGTGTTTTGGATCGTTTGATACCGTAGAATTTTATCTGTTTTTACTAGGGTTAAGGGTTATAAATTTTAATTGCTAACCCTTTATTTCATATATTTAAATAAATCTAAATTTTAGTTTATGGACTTTTTAATCGCGATTGCTCTAATTGCCTTAGGTTTTTATCTCCTTAGAAGAAAAAGCAGGTTTGCATATGGTATTTTTGGAGCTGCTTCATATTTTCTATTTACAGCTGTATCAGATTATTTTAATTGGTTTGCTTAGGTTGTTTCTTAGAAATCCTTGTGATTTTTAAGTAGCAGTTCAAATTCTTATAAGTTCTATGATTGAATTAGATAACTTGCTCTGCTATTTACGAACAACTTTTATTAATTTCTATGGGCATATTTGTTTGGAAATTGTGAATAGCGATAAGATAAAGATGTTGAATTTTAATTAAGCAATGTATTTTATCTTTCCCAAACTATTTTAACGGCTGATATTGTTGAGAGTTCAAGACGTTCATCAAATAATACTGTAAACCCCTGTTTTACATAAAAATTCAATGGTGATCTATATGTCATACCATTGATTTTAATATCTTTTTCATGATCTATAACCCATCCATAAAGCAAGTTTTCATCCCTTTTAATTTGCTCCATTAAACTTTTACCAATATATTGTCCATGAAAGAAGCTAGATAAAATTATAGCAAACCATTTTTCTTGATCTCTTTTAAATATAGTTCCCCAACCAACGATTCGTTCTTGTATTTTGATAAGGAAATGTTTAGGACTTTCCAATGAATCCAAGTACTTTTCGAATGATGCTAAATCTGTATGCATTAAATTTATTGGATACTCACAGTTCCAAAGTTCCATAATTTGTAATTTCTCATCTTGTGTAAGTAGTTCAGTCGTTTGAAATATAAGTTTTTCCTTATTCATCTAATAGGTCCTTTTTTATTTTCGATAATTCCTTTAGCAAATTATCTAAAATCATTTGAGGATTGTTTGAAATATAAGTTTTACCGGATAGAAATTTCTCAACAACATCTAAAGCAATAGTGTATGGATCAGCTAAATCATTTGCTGTTTGTACACCTTTAGGTGTTTTACAATTTTCATGGAGAAATTTTTCTCTCATGTTTTTGGAATTCTCGCTCAACTTACCTTTAACTCTATTTGGAAGGAAAAGGCTAACTTGAATTCCTTCCTTGGATAAATCATGGTTTATTGCTTTGAAAAATCCATAAACTGCATGTTTACTTACAATGTAAGGCATCAGATTATAGGTGTCATCAAATGAGCCTAACCCAGCAGCAGATCCTGTTAGTAAAATCCTAGGCGTTTTACTCTGTTTTAGATAGGGGATAAATTGTTGTACTAAGCGATAGTTCGTTAAAAGATTGACATCGATCATCCAATATAAATTTGTAGCTTGATAGTCGGATATATTGCCTTCATCAATGGCGCCAATTGTAATAATCAAACAATCGAGAACAATTGCATTCTCTTGAAAAAACATCCTCAATTTTTCAATGGATTCTTCATTGGTGCCATCGACATACTTTGTGTTTTTATTTTCTTCAGTAAATGCGATATCAGCTCGAATAACTTTAAAACCAACCTTTTCCATTGCATCAGCTATCCCTAGCCCTATTCCACTTGCTGCACCTATAACTAAAGCTGTTTTCATAATGTATTCACCTTTTAATATATGTTAATTGGATAAGTCTAAGATACATTGTTCTCTTATTCTCCAGATTTCATCAAATGTTAAATTTACATCCGGTTTATCTTTTAGCCATTTCTTTAAGAAAACTTGATGTAGTTCAATCTTATATTCATTTATTTGATTTGGTAAGATTTCTTCCTCATAAAGCAGATAATCTAAAAATCCTTCTGAAGAAGAACCTAGCTTTGTAAAATCGAAATATTCATTTTGAAACTTGAGATATGTATGAGCTTCCGGAATATATTTCAATTTGTAATGTTCCAAGGTTTTAAGAATAGGAGGGGTGTTTATTGCATTCATTTTAAAGACTCCGATCATTAGTTCGATATCCTCCATGTTTTGTTCAATACAAAGTTGCTTTAAAACCGCATGTTTTGAACTGCAAGTCCCACATTTCTCCGTGAATATTAGTGTTAGATTTTCTTTGTCTGAGTTTCTTTTGTAGGGTAAATTTTGAATAAAAGAGCAGGCATCATGAAACGTTTGAATATCATTATCCAAGAAAGCGATCGAGATCATACCTATTGGATGGATAGTGAAATCTTTAATTTTGTTCATTATTTTTAAAAATTAAATATATTGAAAATTTGATTGTTCATGTTGAAGAGGCTAAAGCTTAAATAACTTCTTCTTGAGAAAAATTATATTTAAAAATACAACTAAATATACTAGATAAGTATAAACTCGAATTAAGCATTAATCTATCCATAATTATTAATTGAGTTGGGAAATATGCTATAATCATTGACTACCTTTACATTATGAAAAACAAACCAAAAGGCAAGCAAGAAAAAGTAGGTAATACTATAAAAGCTCGTAATAGCGATCCTAACAAGAAATTTCTTGACCATGTACAGTTGCAAGCAAAAAAGATGGCTGAACTCTTGGGAAAAGAGTCAGGTAGAAACTATATTAAAGATACGCTTAAGGACTATCCTCACTTAATCAAAACAGAGATCGAGATCTTCGATAAAGGGATACTGAAGTAATATAATCTACACTTTTAGAACAAAATAATTAGCAAGCTTTTTATATAATTAAAAAAATAAAAGGATAAAGTCCTTCAAATTGTGTAAATAAAAAATGCGCAGTCCTTCAAACTCCGCATTTTTATAACTTATACCTAGTATAAGATAGTGTTTCTGAAATTAAAGTTGGTTTAATAATTTATTAAAAAAAGGAATGTTTTTTTCATCAATATAGTTCTTGTAAAAAAAATCCGTATTCATTTGACCTTTATCTTTTGTAATATAATTTAACATAGCTATTGCACCAGATACCTTGTTGTTATTATCGAAATAAATATCAGTATTAAATGGTGTATTTAATGATGGATCAATTATTATATTATAAATAGTTCCATCTTTAGATTGAAATTGTACCTCAATACATTTTTCATTGTTATATACTTTTTCTTTTATAAAATCCAATTTATCAATTGATTCTTTAATTTTTATTGGCATGTCTCTAAATTGGAAAATATTAAAACCAACCAGTTTTGAAACATTCAACAATGATGTGTTTAAAAGTTTTGGATTAACTAAATCATCATTAAATAAATATATACTGTCATTAGACATGTTAATAACTTCAATTCTCCATAATTTTTTAATGATGGTATCTTTATGGGAATCCCCTTCTGTTTTTATAATTACATTGTTTATAAAACTGGTTTTATTAGGAAACCTAATCATATATTGCCCATATTGATATATCGTGTCCATAGAAATTTCTGATAAGAATTTGGTACTTGATATATAGGTCCAATTTTCCAATGAATCCTGTTCTCTAGCCTGACAAAAGTTTGTTATTAGAAGGAAACCATAAAAAAACAGCTGTTTTATATTGAAAATTTTAGATTTTATTCTCATCAGGATTATTTTTGCAAGAATTAAACGAACATACTATCACGAAAGTAATCATAGCAATGAAATTGTTTTCTTATTCGTAATTGTGAATAGTTTAATGTGATTTATTAGCAATAATAGAGTTCTTTTATTAGCAAATAATGAAATTTTTATTATGAGATTATTAATTGGTATTTACTCAATAGGTAGTGTAAATAAAGCCCATCTATTTTAAAGATTTATAAGTAAAAATACACTAACTTTTAATGAAATCTAGATAATAACTCCCCTACATAAATTGGATTATCTAATTCATCGCTAGGGTCTTGATTATATCCTAAATTAAACTGTTCAATCGGTTCTATTAACTCTTCATTAGTAATCCACTCGATATCCTTGAATGATTTCGAAACTGAATTAAAATATATTTGATCAACAATTTTATTTTCCCCAGGATTAATATGTTTTTTTGATGAATTGGAGAATTCGTAGAATAAAAAGTATTTAAAAATGCTAATACAACAAAAGTATTTTGTTTGGTCAATTATAACTTCGTAACACAAACATCTATCTTCAACATTGGTTAAGATTAATTGAAATTGATTATATTCGGTTAGCAATATCCTAATTATATCTCACTATGGAAAACGATCAAATTAAGCTGCCGTATTTTACAATTGATGGTCAAGCGTATGCTATTCAAGAAAAGAAAACGAATTGGGTAATTGGAGAGTCAAGCAAAACCTTATATACAGAGATTAGTATTCACAGCCAGGATATTGAGTCAGATAAGAAGAAAGGCTTGCTGGATGATTATTCGGATAATGGAGAAATATCATTTAATTTTGAGGCTTCTAAAATATATAAGGATGGAGTTCCCACTGGAATATGTTCCTATTCGGAGGATAAAAATCCTGAGGATTACACCTATTTTCGTAAGAATGGACTAGACTATTTGCTTTATTTTTTTGGAACTATTGAATATAAAGAGGGTTGGGTTCTAATTGAAGGGGAATTAAAAAACAGATATGGTGAAGATTCTCCAAAATTCTCAATAAAAGCAGCATTGGAATTTAATCTAGCAAGCTTGGATTGGAATAACTATAAATTTAAGAGCTTAGAAGAAACCGAAGGTTCATATCCTCATATCATACGACTTTTGGAAATCACAAATCCAACATTCATTACCTTGCCCGAAGCAATTTATTCATTTGTAAATTTGGAATATCTGACTATTCAAAGAATAGGGAACTATGGGGATAATGATAAATTGCCATTTAATGATTTTGGAGAACGAATCGCTGAATTAAAAAACTTAAAACAGATAACCGTTAATCAAGCAGCCATTAACTCTCTTCCTAAATCCTTTTCCAATTTAATTCAATTGGATCGTCTGAGTATTATTGATTGTGAGCTAGCCAACCTTCCTGATGAAATCTGGAAAATGCCTAGACTGGAGTATGTTTTGTTAGGGAAGAATAAGATCGAACATATTCCAGATCAGATTCAGATGCCTAGCTTAGTTTATTTAAATATCGAAAATAATCTTCTTAAAACTCTTCCAGAATCGCTACTTCAACTGCCTAAACTGACGACCATTAAGGCAAGTCTAAATCCCTTGGAAGAACTTCCTGGTGCGTATAATTCCTTTAAAGGTTTAGAATTGACCATGCAGGAGAAAAAACGACTGCTAGATACAACATATCCTGGGGCCGACGGAAAAGGAACGGTCAAATGGGATGAATCGATGTATTTAGCGGAAAATGATCAACTTTTGATTTCACCAGTAGAGAAAATCATTGTTACGAATGAGTTATCTGAATACAAAGAGGCATTAATTTCCTTGGTTAAGCGAAGTGTAGGATTTAATCTTACCACAGAAGAAGATTATGCTGCACTGGGCAACAATCGATTTGGTGGGAAACCAGATTTACCAGAAAGCATTCCTTATCCCACTTTTTTTTCTGATTATAGAAACCAGGAATTTAACTATGAATTTATTGCACAAATTAATTGTGAAGAGATTGCAGAAATCCAGGATTATTTACCACGTACAGGGAGTTTGTTTTTCTTTTTCAAGAGTTTTCAGTTTTTTGGTTCTGAGGATCAGGATATCGGAAAGATAATCTATGTAGAAGACAATAAGAATCTGGCTTCTGGGGATAGGTTTAATTTTAAGGAGGAAGATTTCTTTGAATTGATGGATGGAGAATACCAAGCCAATAAAGCAGATGCATTTCTAACGGTTTCTGCTCCTTCTTTTTATGCCAGTTATGTCAATAATTATCTTTTTGAAGGGAAAGCGGAATCTTTAAAGGATCAAGAGGATTTTACCTATGACCTGTATGATCCATTTGAAAAGCCAGTGCAGGAGCTACATGGGTTTGACCATGCAATGAATGCCTATGCATTTACGCAACATGAATCTCCTGAATTACAAGCGGTTTTGACTTGCAAAGGTGATCCTCAGGATTGGGTTATTTTGTTATTAGTAGGTTCTAAGGGAAATTTTCAATGGGGAGATGCCGGTGAACTGTTTTTTGTAATTCATAAAAGTGATTTGGCAAAAAGAGACTTTACTAAGGTTTTTGTGACTATGGAAAGTAGTTAGGAAAGAAGAAAATGTATTGATGGCAATTAATAGTATCACAATTTGGCTTGTGTCTTAAATTACATTCTCTATTTCTTATTCAATGATCTTACAATTGAATAAATAGCAAGAGTTATAATTAATAGAATACCAATAATAAGCATTTCGTTGGTGCCGATAAATGTTAAGTTCATATCTATTTATAATTGGTTTATTCAAATATACTAATTATAAATTATAATTATAATTTATAATTATAATCTTCGCTTTAAAGTCATGCTCATTAGCTAAGTCTATCATGTTCTTAGTTCCTTTGCTTTCTCCATCCCAAATAGCTATAAGGTGAGTTGAGTATTCAGCCATTTGCTTATTGCGCAAGTACCCTGCTTTCTTTCCTTGTGACCAATCCGCAGGAAATTGTTTAATCGGTATTCCGTTGCATTGTGCAAAGCTTCACTTAAGATAGCAGCCTCTTTTGTTGTTCAGAAACTATTTCAATATCGCTGTAACTTATCGTGAGTAGCAGTCTTTCAATTCGACTGAATATTTTTTCGTCTTTCTCGAATATGTACGGCTTCTATTCTTTTATGTTTTATAAGTAGAAGTACACTAACTTTTAATGAAATCTAGATAATAAATCCCCTACATAAATTGGATTATCTAATTCATCGCAAGGGTCTTGATTGTATTCTGAATTAAATTGTTCAATCGGTTCTATTAACTCTTCATTAGTAATCCACTCTATATCCTTGAATGATTTCGAAACTGAATTAAAATATATTTGATCAACAATTTTATTTTCCCCAGGATTAATATGTTTTTTAGATGAATTGGAGAATTCGTAGAATAAAAAGTAATTAAAAATACTAATACAACAAAAGTATTTTGTTTGGTCAATTATAACTTCGTAACACAAGCATCTATCTTCATCAATAAAATATGAAACTTTAGAAATCTTATATTCAGGGAAATTTGATTTAAATAATTCAATAAATTTCTTTTCACCATCAGGATTTTGGCTTATAAATAAATTGGATTGAATTTTAATTTTTTCTTGTTTCTCTGTGGGATCTAACCAAAAAAATCTCCAATCAAAGTAATTGGTAATAATGAATTTTATTTTATCTCGCATAGTCATTTTTTTACGGGCAATTTCCATTGTATGCATCACCTACAGCTTAAATCACTAAAGTTAATAGTTCCTTTACACAATTTATTATGAAATAATGGTTGTTATTCTGGATATATAATAATTTCTATCCTCACTTCTTCAAAGTGAGGATAGAGATTTTCGATGAAGGGTTAATGAAGTAATATAATCCGCACTTTTAGAATACAGTGATTAGCCAAGGTAATCGCTCAGCTCTTAAAAAATTAGTTTGGAAATTGACTTATTGTAATGAAGCTTGAGAGCCTATTTCATTTATTTCATTAAACAGAATTCCTTTAAACTGGATTTTATCTAATTCTCTTTTTTTAAATTCACTTAATATCTTTTTTGTTACTTCAATAGAGTTTCCAACTCTAACTAAGCCAGTCGAGCCAATAGGTATTATTGAAGAATTATTTTCATTCTTATTGTCCATTCTTAAATTTAAAAAGGTCATCAATGTTCATTGGATTTGAGCTGAACTTTTCGCCAACCGTTGTCCCGACAAATGCTGTTAATGTTACATCTTGTCCAACAAAATGTTTCATTTGGTCAAGGAATCCTTGTTTCAAATTATACATTATTTGATATTGTTCTCCGTATTCCATTCGTTTTGGAAAACTTACTGGCGTAACTGCATCCATTAGTTGAAATGTGTCTGCCGTTCCGTGAAGTGGCTGACTAATTTTGAAGTATGGTGGTCCAAAGTATCTATAGTCCTTAACTGTGTTTGTTACTGTTACTCCAATCATTATCCCTGTCATTCCATAAAACTCGCTTACTTGTAAATATGTAGAAAGATAAACTTGCCCTTTAGGTTCCTCTTTTTCTGGAACTGGAACATTTGCCTCGCTACCTAACTTCTGTAAAATTTTATTTGCTAGTTCTTCGGGTGACATGTTGCTAATGTCAAGATAACCAAGTGTAGAACGAATGCCATCAAGTTCTGTTTTGTCGAACCTAACAGGCAAAATATATTCTTCTTTGTTTTCAATTGCACGGGCTATTGCTGTCCTAACTTCGTAATTTGTCCAAATCTTCTGCTCATAATGAACCGAAATGAACGGAACAAAGTATTTTGATTGCCGTCTGTAAACATAGTCAAAGTGAATACCTAGGTCTTTGCCCCATAGGTCAACTTCTTCAAACTTATCGTAGAAAACACGTACACCTTTGTCTTTGAGGATTTGAGCTACCTTGTCAACGTATTCTCTGTCTTCACCTGCAAATGATAAGGCAATGTCGTATTTGTAGTCCATTAGAATTTGGTTTTAAATTCATTTAGTTCTTGGATGTTTCTTATTGAATGAAGAGTGTCTGGTTGAGCATTTGAATATCTTCTTTCAATAACAATTACATTCCCATTTGCAATTTCTGCCTGCATAAAACTGAACAGGTCGTTTAAGATGTTCGTAAGTCCATACGAGTGTAGGTCTTCAAATGTCGTAAGATCAAATCTGATTACTTGCATATTGGTGTCTTTTTAAAATGGCTTATAACGTTTTGGGTATTGCCGAAGGCGGGGATTTTTAGCACTAAAGTTCAATCGAAGAACGAATGTTGAACCTTGCTCAAATGTCCAATCGAAGCCGTTCAGCCCCGCTTTTGGCAATACCTTGTTGGCGGTAGTGCTTCTTTTCAGAACGGCAAAGTTGCTTGTCCTTCATACTTATTTTTTGTTTTAGTTGATTTTGATTTTGTTGTTTTATTCTTACTTGTATTAATCTCCTTGTCTTTTTTTCCTTCTTCAAAAGTTGGTTCACTTACATTAGGCTGTTCGCTTTCTATTTTGGAATATTCCTTTTCTTTTTGTGTCCAATTTTTCAGATTTTCAATTTCAAAATATCTTGTTGATTTTTTAATTGTTGAAATAAATGTTTCTCGTTCATCAATTGTGTCAATTTTTTGTCCAAAGAGTGTGAAATTTGGAATATTTAAAGGCTCAACTACGAACATTTCATAACTGTATCTTTTTTCATTGTAAAACTGTCTTAGCTCCATAAGAAGTCGTCCTAAAGCATTTGTGCCTTTAAGAATGTTCTCATCTTGTTTGTCTCTTATTGCACCCCAAAAATCATCTTTACTACTATCTTCAACTATGGGCTTATCAAAAGTGCTTTCTAATAACTTACCAAACTCAAAAAAATTCTGTGCAAGTTTTACTTTCAGGCACCATCGCATTATTTTTATACGAGTATCATCCCAATCTTCTCTTGAGTTATTCCTGTATGGCTTGCCAACCATTTTTGCAGACATTGGACTTTTCTCCTTAATTATTTTCTCTTGAATGTCTGGAAGATGTGGAAATCTACAAGCCTGATATATTGCTTCAGAAGTAAGTATGTGGACGCCTTTAACTTTCAATGGAAAGCCTGATGCCATATTTGAAAGACCACCATAAAGCTCTTTTGTCTTTCTGAATACACAACACTCATTTGCGTTGTAGACTTTATGTTCGTGTTTTTTCGTTTCCATAATTAAAAAGGTAAATCATCATCAGGAGTTGTAGGATTAGCTACAAAGTTAAAATTTACAATTGGGTTACCACCCCGGCTTACCTTAAATAGTGGCGTAAACCCACCACCGGAATACCAAAATACTAATGGAGCATTATTAGGAACATTCCGCCACGTAAAACACAATGCACCAAATCCAAAATCCTTCAATGAAGGAAGTGAATACCCCAAAGCTCTCATATTAGGTATTTGGGAGTTTGCATTGTCAAGAATTTGTATTCCTTTTTGTAGGAATGCGTTCTCAACTATTTTACGATTTTCGGCTGTAGTGAAAAAGCCTTCGTTTGTCGGTAGGTCTAATGGACGATAAAATTCATTTGGCCCTGTTTTCCAACCCTTTTCATTTGCTCTTTGGTCAACACGGTTAGTAATTTCCGCTTGATATTCTTTAACTCTGTCCGTTTGTCCTTCTTCTAATGGAAATATTAAGTCAATCTTTGAGGATTGTGAAACACCATTTTCAATTTCAATTAGTCTATACATTTTGTGCTTTGACGATACATCATTAGAAATCTTATGTCGCATCTCCGCTACTTTCTTTCTGTAATTTTTTTCGTGTATAAAAACGTATGCAAATACCAATGTTGTAGAATTGTCTGCTACTGCTTGACCATTAGTTTTATTTGCCGAAAAATTTTGTTCTGACCAGTCTTTTATGTCGGAAATAAGTGTCAGTCCTGTGCAGAGTATATCGTCTATATAGATTGAGTATTTTTTTGAATTCGTTCCACAGTCAGCAAGAGAAAGTCCATATTTATCCTGAATTAACTCGTCAAACAATGATAGCATTATCCTTTGGCTCTTGCCTTCTGGTTGAAGATTTAGAAAATCAGAATTTTTCAGAAATTCATTAGCACTTTTGAAGCCGAAGTCCTTTGTCAGAACTTGAATAACTTGGTCTAAGAAATACTTAACTTTTGATTTTGAGCAATACCTTTTCTTGAAAATATTGTCAAGTTCAGTAAGAATTGGCATTCTCAAGTCATTGTCAAACTGATTAATCCAATTTCTAATACTGTCCGTTGTTATACGAACATTGGGTCTTTTCTCGTCCGCCCGATAGTCTTCTAATGTTTGATATATGTTTGTTATTAATTGCTCCATATCGCTTTCTTCATTATAGGTGATTAAATGCAAACTGATATTATTGTTCCAGTCTAAAATAATTAAGTGATTATCGCAAATAATTAAGTCCTTCAATAAATCATCATTTAAAACTATTTGAGGTATGATATTAATTTCTTTTCTCGCTATAATTTTAAGATTAATAATGTCATCTAAATTTATTGCTTGAATACATCTTGAGTAATTATACGTTTCGGAATTGCTTAGCTGATTATATGAAATAACAAGGTTTTTAAATTTTGCTCCAAAGTGGAAATCCTGTATTAATTCTAAGTCTAATTCTATAGTTTGCCTTTCGCCATTCAGTAAGTTGATAACCTTGAATGGCTGTTTATCATCATAATCATAATCAAAACCTGATGGAATTACAAAGTTGTCATTATAAAAGACACCAAAGGATAATGCATATGAACCTAATTCGTGATAAAGTAGAGAATAATCGGTTGTTCGGAAAACAAAAAGTGATTTACCTTCATATGCCGTTAGCACATAAAAATATTTTTCATCTTCAGAAATCTCAAATCTGTCAATGTTAGCCCAATAAATTTCATTGTCAATTTCAGGATGAAAATGTGTTGAAACCAAATTTTGTTCAATGTCAAAATTAAATTCAATCTCTTCTGATAAAACGTTGTAACAGATTATTCCAAGTTGGTTATCAACTAATATCAATCTGTCAGAGAATTCGATTGAAATTAAACGCCCCGAATAGTATTGTAAAAACGGAAATTTTAATGAAGCAATGAAAATTGAAGTGTAATCAATGTCACCCCATATTCCAAATGAGTTAGTTTGTTTTTTTACAAGGTCTGCAATGTCAATTTTGTGTAATCCCTTTTTTGTTATAAATGAAACTTGTACTTTAGAAAAAGTATTTCCAATGATTTTAAATTGTTGACTTACGTTGTCTATAATAATTTTATTGTCAGTATAAATAAATTGAAATCCATAGTCTGTTTCAAATAAAAATGCATCAACAGACTTGTTGTAATAAACTTGTCTTATTGGTCCAAATTCGGGCTTAATTATATTTTTTAACTCCAGTCTCACGTTCGTTTGTTGTCTTTGTTAGCATTACCGCCAACGGATCACGCGCTTGGCGCACGTGCTGGAGCATTGCTCCAAGCGCGTGTTAGAGGACAGTCCCGAAGGGTTGTACTCCGGCAAGCGCCTGATCCGTTGAGAGGGAAGCCCGGAGGGATTTCCTCTCAACATCTGTTTTAACGAAACGAATATACAAAAAGTTTCGCTTAACCAACCCTATAAACGTATTTCGTTATTTGACTTTTATTTTTATATAAGATGTTGATATATTTGTTTTTAAGAAATAAAACCGTACTAATAGCGAAACAAAATATTATCGAATACTATTTCCCTGATATGAATAGCGAAATCATACTTGAAACCTTCGAAAAGAGATTGTTGATGCAGAGATTCCCTGGCAATACCATTAGATCGTACAAGGATTACGCTAGTATATTTCTTAAACATGTCAGCCAATAACCCTCCCTTGGAGAAATTCCCCTGTCAGATATTGAGGCGTTTATAAACGAAAAAGTCCAAAAGGAGAAAATTAGTGTTTCCTATCAAAAAGGATTAGTGGGCGCAATCAAGAAGATGGACGAGCTGATATTGGACGAAAAAATCCAACTGGATTACTTATACCCGAAACGCTCCTTTTCTAAATTACCTAAATTCTTTTCAAAAGAAGAAGTAAGAAATATACTCGACAGCACTCAAAATCTAAAACACAAGGCTATTCTGATGACAATCTATAGTTGTGGACTACGTCTTAGCGAACTGTTGAATCTCAAAATCAAAGACATAAAATCTTCGGACGGAATTATCAGAATCCATCAAAGCAAAGGCAATAAAGATCGGATTGTATCATTACCAGACAAATTGCTGGCGACTTTTAGACATTATTATCAAGCATTCAAGCCAAAGGAGTACCTCTTCGAAGGTGAGAAGGGTGGCAAGTATAGCGAACGAAGTGTACAGTTGATTCTGAAAAAAGCATTGATCAAAGCAAATGTTCAGTCGGAAGGCTCTGTACATACATTGCGACATTCTTATGCCACACATTTATTCCAATCAGGTATCGATATCCGAATTGTAAAAGAGTTATTGGGTCATGAAAATATAAAAACGACTATGATCTACACTCATATCACTGACATAGACAAGCAAAAGACTCCTAGCCCTCTTGATTTTTTATAAGAATAAGATGAACTTTTCACGCTCTATAGAAACAAGCATTATGCTCCAATCATTCTTTAAGAAGGGTTATTCTTCTAGCTTAACTTAACTTTGCTTAGGTTATTGAATAATCAATATTCAGATATAATTTGTCCGAAATGTGTCCGAAAAAAAGAAAAAGCCACTGATTATCAGTGGCTTTTGTCGGGCTGGCAGGATTTAAACTATTTACTATATTTTCGGATATTTCAAAATTAGACGATTATAGAATATTATTAAATGAACTGATCAATCAAATATCTTAAACGTATTTAAGCAAAAACACCCAAAATTATCGGGTGTAATTTTGGGTGTATAATTTGTAAATTGCTGATTTACAGATTATTTTGTGGAGCCGGAGGGATTCGAACCCTTTTTCTTGCTCCTTGGTGTTTCTTAAATTCCTGATAATGATGTTTTTATCCAAAATTGGGTTAAGCTTTTTAGCTGTATTTTTGCCCATTTTGTCTGTTTTTTTGTTCGGTTTTAATTCCTTTCGGTATTATAAAAATCTCTAACAAGTTTCTTTAAAACCTTGTCTTGCTGGTCCATCTTTGCGGTAATTAATTTGATCTCGTTTTTGATGTCGGTGGTTGTGGTCAGAAGGTTTTCATCCTTTTTGTTAACCTTCATTTTTCCGGTACCGTTTATGAACCAATCAAAGGACATCCCAAGCTTGCTGTTCAATACCTTAAGATCATCGATGCTGATCGTACGATCTCCGTTCTCTGCACGGCTCACCCAAGATTCTGTTTTGCCCAATAGTTCCCCGAACTCCGATTGGGTCAGGTTCTCCGCTCGCCTGAAGGACTTGAATCGTTTTGCTTCATCAGTTATTATTTTTTTCATCATTATCAATTTTTACATCTATTTTATTTCCTACTTTTTTGACGAGATCCTTTACAAGATCATCCTCGGTTATTCTTTTCTCGATCTTATGGCTGATTATCGAAATTCCATGATCTTTCATGTTAGGCTCTTTCTTCTTTTTCAAAACCTATCGTTTTTGGTGAACGTCTACTATATTGAAGATCTGATAAACATCCTTTAAATTGACCTCAATGTTTGGATAGAGATCTTTGTTCTCGTTTAAAGAATGAAGGGTAAGGATTCCCTGTTCGGTATCATGGAGAATAATTCTTTTGATCAATATTCCATCCTTATGTACGACGACATAGTCGGAAAACTTGTGCGTATGGAGTTTATAGTTCCAATGCTCCTTTCTGACCTCTCGTCCGGTTACGATGTTGCCATCGTATATGTTGTCCTTCATTAAATCTTTATCGGTAGTTGTCATGCTGTCCCCAACAGCACGAAAGGATTGATAATTTCCTTTATGGTATTTGTTCACAATTATGGAATGTTTAGGTAGTTCTTCAATAAACTCAGGATCTTTATAGCCCGAAAGATATCCAGCGTATGCATATTCTTCCACCAAAGGAGTAATCATGAGTTTTTGGCCATCGTCAAGATCGATGAATTTATTTGTCGTATCGTCTTCCTCTACGTTTGAAAATCCGGTCAGCTGCTTAGCGTTCGTACCGTCCAGCATTTCACCTTTACCGCTGTTTAACCAATCCATGTTTATGTTAAAGGCTTTGTTCATTGCCATTAATATACCTGGAGAGATATTGCGTTTGTTATTTTCTATTGCCGAAATAAGTGACTGTTTAATCCCTGTCTTTTCGGCAAGCGCTCCTTGCGTTAATTTAAAATGAGTTCTGATTTCTTTCAATCGCTCACTAAAATTATTCTCTTGATTTTCAGCCATTTAAAGTTTTGTTAATAACATTTGATATAAAAAGTTATAAAATATCACAAATGTTATATTATATTTGTGCTAATAATTGATAGCAAAAATAACAAAAGATATGCCAATCACCACTATTAGATTAAAGGAAAGTGTCTTGAACCATCTTAAAGATGACAATAAGATTAAGACAATGTTATCATTCAATCTTAACAAAAGTTATCCTACGATTACAAAATGGATTCGGGAAGATAGCGATCAATTAACGCTAGCAAGTGCATTGAAGACTATTAGTGAATACTTGAATATTCCGGTTGATGAATTGACTGAATGCAGAAATATTAATTAAAAAAGGCCCGACACTGGAACTGTCAAGCCTAAAAATAATTTTTTCTTTATGAACACAAATTTAACAAATCAGATTGAATTAAGAAAACTCACCTTTGGTGACTTAGTTCAGAATTTAGGTCATGGTAGTTTCGGAAACTATTATTTACCTACTCCGAGCGACTTGTGTACTACTGTTAACAGTGAGGTTGCATTTGAAGCTTGGAAAAGCAAAACTTTGCTCAAATATCCAAAGGCAACTGTAACGTTAAATCCGAATGCTCCATGGTATGCGAAAATCAAAATGAACGATCAAGCTTTCAAGTATGATCAGCAGATCTACATTGCGACCAAAGCAAGAATTCTTCAAAGTGAGGGCTATTGATATGAGAATCGTTCACATTAAGGGGGAGACCAATGTTCTTTCAAATACAAGCCGAAGGATGAAAATGGAAGCTTTTAAAGCGGACTTCATCAGAAAGCACAATCAGAAATTTATCAAGCAAAAAAATGTTGCTGGCTAATATCATTCTGGTCCTCATGTTTTCATTTAAGTTGATAATCATTGTTTCACTTATTAAAACCAATTTGCAATGCATCAAGAAGAAGAACACAATAAAAGAAGAGCGCAAAGCGGGTTAAGAAAAAAGTTTTCAAGCATTTCCGATCAACATAAGTTCATGAAATGGCTCGAAGGAATTAAACAGGAAAGGCTTCTTGTTCAAGCGAAGCTTATTCTATTAGAAAATCAATAAAATACTTTATAATGTCAAATCAAACAGAAAATCTAGTCGTTGTCCTAAAGTCAGCGAAACCGGCTGAAATTGTCGAAATTCCAGCCGTCAAAGATAAGTTCATTGCCATGCACAATGCGATTCATGGCACCGATAAAGGAGAGCTTATTTATCATAAAGAATCGTTCAACTTCAAAAAGCAGATCGCTGAAAGCCCTGCTTTGCGTGAATGTTCTCCGATATCCTTGTATGGAGTATTCCTTGATATCAATGTCAATGGACTGACTTTAGAACAGGGGAGTAAACCCGATTGCTATATCATTCCAAGAAGCCACAAGACTGGACAGAAAAATGCTCAAGGTCAGGACATCTACGAAAAACGTGCTTCTTTGCAAGTGTCACCCTATGGAGAGCTTAAACTTCGTATGCGTGCCGGTCAAATCAAGTATGCAGATAATCCTGTAATTGTTTATGAATGTGATAAGTTCGTAATTGGGTTAAATGATCGTGGAAAGCAAGTTGTTAAAGATTATGAGCGCAATACCTCCCGTCCTAAAGATGCAAAGATTGTTGCGTGTTTTGTGCGGATTGAGCGTCCTGATGGAACATTTGAAATGCCTTACCTCGATCAAGATGATATCGAAAGATTGAAAGGTTATTCCGCTAGACAGAATTACAATAAACCGAATGCCCTCTATACCTCTAACAACGGTCAGATCGATACAGGCTTTCTTGCTGCCAAAACTATTAAGCATGCTTTTGCTACCTATCCGAAAGTTCCAACTGGAAAATTTAGCACACTTGAGCAAGAATTCAATCATCAAGAAATTGATTACGGTTTAGATCCTGAATCATACGCTGCTGGTGCAACTGAAGATATTTCCCATGAAGAAGTTCAAGATGAACCTGCTTTCGATGAATTCGATCAAGCGATTGAAGATTCTCAAGATGCTGAAATGATCGAGACCGTAACGATGGAAGATGATGACGATGAACCAATTTTTTAATCAAAATATTGTCGTTTAGTCAAGTTTGTCAAATAAAATTTAAATCTTATATAATTAAAAAATGGAAAATTTAGTAGTAACCCAAGTAAACCCTGAATCAAAGAGTATGACTACTATTCTAGGAATATCTGAAGAAAGAAGTCAAGAATTGGCAGAACTTATTTCAAATGAGTTTGCCAAGAATAATTCAAAAGTTAGTGTTTTAGAAAATATTTCAAAGGAAGCAAAAAACGTAAATGAATTGGCTTTTTTGGCTTTTTCTTTAGGCTCTTTAGTAGAGCATCTTTCTTCCTTATCTTCTAATCCTTTAGCAATGTTATCTGCATTGATAGGAGGGCGTGTATAATGGCAGAAACAATGGAAATGATCAAGTTCGAGGAAGTTACCTCGACCTTGATGAAAGCTGAACCTGTTCTTTTGAAGAACAGAAATTTGTTCAATCAAGCAGAAGCAAAGGCCAAATCCCTTTTAGATACCATCGAAGCGGAAGGCATGAGCGATGAAATGGATGCAGAGATTAATAAGTGGCAAGGAAATGCTAAGAAAGCCTTACAGGTCAATAATGATAGACGTACGCCAATCACGCAGATCCTATCGCAGATCGCATCTGAATTCACTAGCTTGGAAAATCCTCTAAACCCACAAAAGGCGGATAGCTATTATTCAAAGCTGCAGAACCACCGTAATTCATGGGCAAAGGAAAAACAAGAAGAACAACGCAAAAAAGAGCAAGAAATCCTTAAGAAGAAAAACCAGGAACAGGAAAGGCTTGATCTAAAATCTGAAGCTGAACGTCAAATCCGTGATGCCTACACCAAGAAGCTTTTCAGTTTCAAGAACCATATTTCAAAATTATTAAATGAAATGTCCCTTGAAACCTTTGAAGATAACAAGGTCAAAATAGTAAGCGTAAAGCTTGAGTACCCACGTGATGCATTCAATAAATTAGAATGTGTCCTATTTCCCAAATACATTGATAGTAGCGAAGTTGATCGCATTATTAATGCTGCACGAATCAACCTATATGATGAGTTATCCGCTAATTTCCGTGAGAACATGGAAGTTGATAAGCAAGATGCATTGGACAAATTACCAAGCAAGAAAAAGGAGCTTGAGTGTATGGCCAAAGCAAGTGCTGAAGAAGCTGAAGCCTTGAGACAACAAGCTGAAAAGCGTAAAAAGGCAGAAGCAAAACTGCTTAAAGATCAACAGGAACAAGCCGAAAAAGATGCACAAGCAAAGCTTGAACAGGAAAAGAGCATGAATAGTGCGACAACGCTTTTTGATGCTCAAGCAGAAATATCAGTTCTGAACCAAAACGCAGGAAAAACTAAGGTTTCTTATGTCATCAATGTACTGAATCATCAAGGCTGGTTAATGGTTTTCGCCAACTACTTTGAGCATTACGGCAACGCCCTTGACTTGGAGACAGTCGGCAAAAAGACACTCAATCAAATGAAGAAAGATGTTGAGAAGCTGGCCAATTCCAAAGGGATCTTCATTGAGCATGAAAGTGTTGAATATGTTGAAGATGTGAAAGCGGTTCTTACAAAATAGGGGGAGAGCAATCTCCCCTTAATAATCTACCTATTACTAAAACCGATATGAAGCAAACCACTATTGAAGAAATGTATGTAAAAACAACTTTGCTAGTAATCAAAGCAAAGCTTCAGACAAGAAATTACTTTGTGACCATCGAGAAAGAACTTCCAGGGGCACATCAATTACGCCTGAGTACCGGCAGCGTGATCAATATATCCACAAAAGGAAAGATTGATCTTCAGGGTACACCAGATACCGATTTAAAAGAAATGTTCGGCTTTTTAAGAAGCTAATGAAAGTAATAATCAAATAATAAATTTTAATATCATGTCAAAGAATAAAGTACATTTTGGCAACGAAGCCAAAGCAAGAGATTTCGCACAAAAGCAAGGCGGACGTTTTAATGAAAATAAGGGCAATACTGAAAAGCCATTTACAGTATCATTCCATAACAATGATAATAATCAAGAACGTGGATATGATTTCGATAGTGACTTAAATGGTAATGGTACCCATTGGCATACCTCTGAAGATTTGTAAAAAATGGATCCCTATTACCTACGTTCCGAAGTCAGCAATTCAGACTTATCCAGTTTGAAGGAATTGCTCTATCCAAAGCCTGTATTTGGGGACAAGAATAAAGCTTATGCATTTGGTTCACTGCTTGATTATATGATTACCGAACCGCATAAAGTAGATTATTATGCGCTTACTTGTGAGGGGCAGTCATACAACTATATGCAAGCTGATTTTGATCTTGCCAAGGAAATGAAGAAGTCATTCTATAAAGATGATTTCTGCAAGATGATCACTGAAAATGCAGATTTTCAGAGCGTATCGATCTCACATGATTTCCCGATCGTTCACAATGAATTTGAGTTTCAGTTATCAGCTGGTGTTCGTTGCAAATGGGATCTTCTTGTCCGCAAATGGAATATGGGCGGTGATATCAAATCGACCATGGCCAAGACACAAAAAGAGTTCGAACAAGCCTGTGATTTCTTCGATTACTTTAGGTCAAGGGCTTGGTATATGGATATCGAGGGAACACAAAAGGATATGCTCATCGGAATCAGCAAAGTAAACCAACAGGTTTTCAAGATACCGATCTCAAGAGGTGATAAGCTCTATAATTATGGCAAAGAGCAATATCAAGATCTTGCATTTAAATACTGGCTCTATGTAGATGGATTTGCAGCATGATCTGGAAAATAATAGTTGTGGCAGTCATTCTGTTTTTGATTGCCTACAAAGAATCTAAGGATTTTAACCAAAAATAAAATGGAATTAGCACTAAAAACATTGCAGAAATATCCGGAAAGAAGCATTTTCTGGGTTGCTAAAAAGTTAAAAATGACAACGCTTGAGGTGTCATTCAGTCAACACGAATATTTAAAACAATTAAGAAAAGTATGCTAGGATCAATAAAGACAGATGCAAAGGTTTCTGTAACCAGGAAAGTAAAGAAGGTAAAGCTTACCAAATCCGAAACTTTGGATATCACCTTTGAAGAATATGTCAATATCTATGAAACGATAGATGGTGAAGAAAAGATAAAAACCATTACTTCTGAAAACACAAGAATCGGAAAGAATATTGTTCATGAAGACATGAAGAATGCACTTCGATTTCTTCGTGCGCATTTGGCTATTCTATGTGATCAGGTAGAAGCTCAAAAGACCACTTTTCATGAACTTGACGACAACGAGGAAGCTTTGGACAGATACAAGGTAGTAAGTTATTCGATAGGTGGTGAGGATATCCATGAAGGAGTAACTCTATCAGGATCTCGTAGGGGATTTGGTGGAATGCCATTAAACCTGAATTCTCCTTTCACCAAATTCGAAGGGACTGACAATGAAGATACCTACGAATATAGCTTTGAGCTTCGTGGAATCATCAATCATTGCAACGAAGAAGCTTTGCGCTATATCGAAGGTAAGATGGCCCCTGATGCACAATTGAACATCTTCGACCAAGAGCCTGAAGAAGAAGATACAGAAGGTGAAGCTTTTGAATAATGTGTTATGGCTACCTATATCGTTCGCAAGATCAGTAAGAAGTCAAAGATTGATTTCTATACGATCGAAAAGCCTTTTTTCTTCGATTTTTTTACGAAAAGGCTATACCGGCTTTCCACGTTCAAGGAAGCATTGGATAAGGCGTTCTCATTGAAGAACTGCAAAAACATAATTACTAAATAACAGATTTTTTAACGATCTGGACTCGTTCTTACAAGCTGATTATCAGGGTTGAAATTAATGGCTTAAGTTAAAAGGGGAGAATAAAAGGAATTGGATTCTGTTAAATTGATGCGATCGATCATTTAATGATAAGACAGTAAAATTGCACTAGGATTTACCTGCTCAAATAGATCAAATTGTTTACGATTTGAATATTATGTGTGATGCTATTCTATAGCCAAAGATGACGTTATCTCCGGTTCGAATCCGGTATTCTCTGCAAACGATTTTTATTATCGGTTGCGAATATCTTCTGAAATTTCTCCGATCCCTTCAATTCCAGATTGAAATTGAAAATAGGATAAGACTAAGATCAATAAGACTACTATTATGGCAATCACGATATAGATTACATTTTTTGGAATGTCATTAAGCATATAACTAATGAGTTGATGTTTGCCAAAATAATAAAATTTAAATAATAATGAAAACACTTACTTTTTATGGCGTCACCTACCAGGTAGATGAACGCTTTGAAGATTATGCAGTATTTAAGCTGCCATCGAGCAATGTAGATTTCTGCGGTCATAAACCCGAATTTGACGAAAATACCCATGAGCCAAAGCCTGATCAGGATTTCTTCGTGCAGTTCAAAAATGGCGGTACCTATCTTTACCGTGATATTCCTACCGAAACCATTAAAAGGGCTTCGATCGCAGAAAGCATTGGGAAGTTTGTTCGTGCCGAAATTTCAGGGAAATATCCTTCCGTTAAGTTGGAGAAACCAATTCTTACACCAGTAAAGTTGACAGAATAGCAAGAATGTCAAGGTTTGATAATGAAGTCGAAAAGTTTAAGAAACTATTCGGATATGGATCATTTAGACCATCAAAAGGAAAAGTAGAAGTTCGTGTGAAAGATTTAGATAAAAGTCGGGAACATGCTAGAAAAATTATCGAAGATAATGGGCTAAAGCTCCAGATTGGAAGTGTTTGCGCTCAATTGAGATCTTTTGAATTGGAGGTTAAATTATGTCAATAGGAAGCGTTTACCCAGTTGGAAATTACTTTAAGATAGAATTCCGTTATAATCCGAAGGTTGTAGCTGCTGTAAAAGAATTGCCAGATAGGCGGTTTGACCATAATGATAAGTCTTGGACCGTTCCCTTACAACATCGTGATGAGGTTGAAAGGTTCTGTAAAAGATATAACCTTCAGTTTGGGTATAAGATTGAAAAGCCCGTGATTGAAAATTTTACTAATCCACCTCTTCCGGAACTTACGATCGAGATTCCCTTGAAAAGGCAGCCTAGACCATATCAAAGGACTGGAATAGCTTATGCCATCGATAAACAAAGAACGTTTTTCGGGGACGATATGGGCTTAGGGAAACAAAATGTTAATGGAACTCCTGTGCTATCTGAATATGGCTGGAAGCCCATCGAAACGCTTGAATTTGGAGACCTTGTTTTTGGTAGGGATGGTTTTCTTCATTTTGTGACTGGAGTTTTTCCACAGGGTGAAAGGGATATTTACAGAATGACTTTTAGTGATGGAACTTTTAGTGATGTTGGTTTAGAACATCTTTGGGCAGTCAGGACCTTAAATGATCGACGAAGAAAAGGAAAATGGCGGGTTTTGGATACTGAAACACTTGCAAAAGATTTGTATTATGCGAATGGTTGTCCAAAATGGGAAATACCTTTGGTTGATCCTATATTCTATCCTGAAAGAAATGTAACTATTCCTCCATACATTATGGGGGTGCTAATTGCCGATGGATCATTAACTGCATCAGGATTAACGTTTGTACCAGGTGATTTGGAAGTTCCAGAATTAGTGGAGGAGTTGTTGCCTGATTACATTCAATTAAATAAAAACGCGGACTACGGAACCTCTACAAGATATTCTTTAATTTCTCCGGGAAATAGTAGGAATTACTGGAGAGATAGGATTAAATTCTTCGAACTTGATAAGGTTTCCTACTTTAAATTTATTCCGGAAATTTATTTAAAAGGATCTATTCACCAAAGAAAGGAATTGTTAGCCGGATTGCTGGATTGTGATGGTACCGTCAGAGGGGCAAGGGTAAGGTATAGTACAAGCAGTAAAAAATTAGCTGAAAATGTAAAAGAGCTTGTTCAATCCTTAGGAGGTATTGCAACTATTTATGTTGTTAAAGGAAGAGAAAGGATTAGAGAAGGTAAGTTGTCAATCGAGGAGGATAACTATAATATTGGAATAAGGACATCTTTTAATCCATTTAAACGAGAAAGTAATCGTAAAAAATGGAAGGTAAGTTCTAAATTAATTAGACAAATTGTATCAGTAGAATTTTTGAAAAAAGATCATGCAACCTGTATTTCTGTTAGTGCGCCTGATAGTCTTTATGTTGTTAAGGATTACATCGTTACCCATAATACCTTTCAAGCCATAGCATCTATTGAAGCTCTTCACATGCAGGGAAAAGCCGCATATCCTTGCCTTATTGTCTGTCCATCGGCCGTAAAGGAAAACTGGAAGCGTGAAATTGAAGAAACGGTAAATAGAAAGGCGATCGTTTTATCCAATGCCACAAGGCAGACCTTTCAAGAATTTTTTAGAACAGGTTTAGCGCATTATTTCATCGTCAATTATGAAAGCCTTAAGAAGTTCTTTGTGGAGCATGTCGATGATCCGGGAGTAGATAAAAAAGGTAAAAAGAGAAAGCCGACTTTAAAGCACTATCATTTTCGCAAGAAGTCGATTGATTTCTATAAGTCGATTATTTTCGATGAAAGCCATAAATTAAAGGCAGTTTCTACCATGGCCAGCAAGATATCGGAAGGAATATCGACAGGAAAGGAAACGATTTTCCTTCTTACCGGTACGCCTTTGATCAATAAGCCCAATGATCTGATAGCGCAGTTGGGTATTATGAACAGGCTCGTTGAACTCGGTGGATATAAACATTTCGTTGATCATTATTGTAGCGGTCCAAATGGAGCTTCCAATCTGAAGGAATTGAACTTCAATCTGAACAAGACCTGCTTTTTCCGCAGGAACAAAACTGATCCTGAAGTCAAGAAATATCTTCCTGATAAATCAAGGCAGGTAATCCTATGTGATCTCAATAAAGAATCACGTAAGGAATATGATCACGCAATGGCCAACCTAGAAAGCTACATGAAGCAATATAAACAGGCTTCTGATGAAAAGATTCAACAATCCATGAAAGGGGAAGTTATGGTAAGAATTGGTATATTGAAGAATATTTCAGCACGTGGAAAATTAAAGGATGCCTTTGACTTTGTTCAGGAACTGATCGATAGTGGTCAAAAGGTCGTCGTATTTGCAAATCTTATTGAGATTGTCGCAGCCGTACAAAAGGCTTTTCCACGCTCTGTTAGACTGACTGGTGCAGAAAATGCCTTACAGAAACAGGCGTCGGTCGATTCATTTAGAACGAATGACAATGTAGATGTTATCGTACTGAACCTAAAAGCCGGTGGAGTAGGGGTTAACGGTCTTCAGGATGTGGCGACCAATGTGTGTTTCATTGAATTTGGATGGCATGCTGCGATCATGGACCAGGCAGAGGACAGACTCTATCGAATGGGACAGCACTCGAACGTGATGTGTACCTACTTTCTTGGACGTGATACCATCGATGAATGGAACTATGATCTAATTCAGAAGAAACGTGAGATTGCCAATACCGTAACGGGCAATGACGATCAAACAGAGGTGAGCATCGTGGATAGTTTTGCCACACTCTTTAGTAAATAACTTGACAAATTAACAAGTAAGTCAAATTTTATGGATTCAAAAACTGAAAGAATTATCAGCCTGCAAAAGAAAATGATCGATGCACTCAGAATAGTTATTGCAGCTGCAGGAGCATTACATTATGCTGCCTATGAAAACTTGAAGCCAATTTCAAATGAACTTAAGGAAATTGATTATCGTCAACAAACACCGTCTATTTTGGATTTTAAGAAGGATATTGAAAAGATCATATCCTTATGTGAAGGATTGAACCAAAAATTGAAGATTCGCTTTGTGTCCGATAGATCTCAGGAAAACTTTGAAAATATATCGTTCGGAATATTTCAATGTATTTCCATGCTTGCCGAAAAACCTGAAAACAAAATCTATCAGGAGGCTATCAGATTGAGTGGTACGGAAACCAATTATGCTTCATTGCCTAATCAAGTCGAATTCCTTCAGTCTGTCGTAAAAAAGGCTAGGAAGTCCAATCATGATGCCATCAATATGGTATTAGAAAGAATGCAGGTCCTTGAATCGTTGAATATTCAGCCTATTGTGATCGAGGAAAAAGGAAACGTAAAGGTTTTGGATATCGAACCAGAAAGAGAGGAAATTGAACAATATAATTAATAATTATGATAAAGTTGAATTATCACTAAAAAAGATTATATTTTTATGATAAGTATTAATGAAAACAGTAAACAGTCTTTCAGGCGGTAAAACATCAAGTTATATCGCTGCTAATTATCCTGCAGATATCGATGTGTTTGCCCTATGCTGTATTGATGACCATAATGCAAATGCTCATTATAGAAATCTATATAAGGATACAAAAATGATCCAACGAGTTAATGACAAACTCCAAAAATATTGTTCCAATTGGCCGGAATTCGTAGCTACTTCTGAAGATCCTCAAATACTCTGGACAATGTTCGACCTTGAGCAAATGATAGGTAGGGAAATTGTTTGGGTCCGTGGTATGGGATGGGAAAAAATGTTGGCCTATAAAAAGGCCATCCCAAACATGAGTAAACGTTTCTGTACTACAATAATGAAGATGCAGGCAATCTTTGATTTCCTATTCTGCTATCATGAATTGCCCGTTCAAATGAGAATTGGCTATCGTTGGGACGAATTGGAAAGGGCTGAAAAGTTTACCGAAACTTGGAAATACGCTACTCATTGTGAGTACAGACCAAAATCTAATTCGTGGATCCATAGATGGAAAGAAATTGCTTGGCGTATAGGTGAATTTCCTTTGGTTGATGACAAGATTATCCATTATCATATACAAGAATATTGGAAAGATAAATCGATTGAATTTCCAAAGGATAGTAATTGTCTTAATTGCTTTTGGAAACAAGAGCAGCAACTTAGAAAAAACTTTGATGAACATGGACCAATCATGTATTGGGCAGCTATTCAAGAAGAACTAATGAAAAGGACATTTAAGGATAACAACAGCTTGTTAGATATTTCAAAAATGGGCATTCAGCTTGATTTTGTTTTTGGAATTGGTTCAGGTTGCCAAGCTGGATTCTGTACAAACTAAACATATAAAAAAGACAAAAGCACCATCTTAAAGAAAGTGCTTTTGTGGCACAGTGACCCCCATTACCGACGATCTCTGTAGTTCAAATATACAATTAATAAATAAATATCATGTTAAATTTTTTCAAAAAAGAAACTCCTAAAGAGGAGAAGGAAACAAGAATGAGTTTCCCGAAATCGAGACCAGAAGACTATTATGGCCGATTTACCATTAGTCAAGTTGACGAAGAAATAGAGCTATTCACTCTTAAAAGATGGTTATCAGAGGTTCGATTGGACTTTGACAATAACCGAGCGAAGTTCGATGATACTGGATTAACCAAGTATAAAAAGCAGATGAATTTCTGTTATTTCTTTCGCTGTCGGATTGAGCAGAGAATCCTTGAGATTTCAGAGATCAAGGAATTAAACCGTAAGATACTCGCAAAGGTCAACGGGAATAAAACCGATCGCTGGAAGCTATTGATTGAGTTCATTACCAAGCGGTATCCAGGCGTAGATCTGAGCGAGATAATGTTATTGATGGATTTAGAAAGGTAAAGAGAATATTATGAATAGTCTGGAAAATAATAACATTGAAAAAGGTGCTGAAATTTCTGCTTGTGGAAAGTATCGTTACCGACTATGGAGAGTTTGGGATAGAACGAAGCCTTTTGTCACTTTTCTTATGTTAAACCCTTCTACCGCTGATGAAAATATTGATGATCCTACAATTCGAAGATGTATTGGGTTTGCCAAATCATGGGGGTATGGTGGAATAATCGTTTGCAATCTATTTGCCTTTAGGTCAACCGATCCAAAAGCATTATTGAAAGTTGATGACCCAATAGGAGAAGAAAACAATCAACATATTAAAGAATGCGTTGATATGTCAGAAAAGGTAATCTGTGCATGGGGTAATGGAAATATTCTTAAAAGTCTAAGTAAAAAGTTCAATTATATGTTTTCTACTTTTGGAATGAAACTTCATTATTTGGATTTGTCAAAAGACAATATTCCAAAACATCCTTTATATCTGAAAAAGGACTTATTGCCAATTCCCTATGTAGCCAGAAAGGCAGGTGAAATGTGAATAACCTAATCGAATACGAAAACTTTCTTAAATCCAAGATTAGACTTGCTCAACCAGACGGTTTTTCCTGCGATTTAGAAGAGATTAATCCAGCTTTGAAGCAACATAACAAATTGATGGTAAAATGGCTCGTAGAAGGGGGCAGGCGTGCGTGCTTTGCTTCTTTTGGTCTCCATAAAACAGTTACTCAACTTGAGACTATTCGAATTATGCTGACCAAGGTTGGTGGCCGGGGTTTGATCATTGCACCTCTCGGAGTTCGAGCAGAATTCATGAAAGATGCCATCAATATTCTTGGATGGGAATCAGGTCCTAAATTCATTCGCAGAATAGAAGAATGTGAAGAAACTGGAATCTATATTACCAATTATGAAACCGTTCGAGATGGTAAGTTAGATCCTAGATTGTTCGGTGCTGTTTCCTTAGATGAAGCAAGCGTGCTTCGTGGGTTGGGTGGTTCCAAAACCTTTCGTGAATTTATGAGACTGTTCACCGGTGACGAGGGTGTCAACGGTAACCGTCGGGGAACCGATGTTGTAAAATATAGATTTGTTGCAACGGCCACCCCTTCACCGAACGACTATATTGAATTATTGGCATACGCAGACTTTCTTGGTATCATGGATGTTTCTCAGGCTAAAACGAGATTCTTCAAGCGAGATAGCACAAAGGCAGATAAATTAACGATCTATGAGCATAAGCAAGAAGAATTTTGGCTTTGGGTAGCATCTTGGGCTTTGTTCGTCTCTAAACCATCTGATCTGACAGGAAATCCTGAAGATGATCAAGGTTACATACTTCCACCACTAATTGTCAATTGGCATGAGATAGCGACTGACCATACAGCTGCTGGTACTGAAAAAAACGGACAATACAAAGCTTTTGCAGAATCGGCCATCGGTTTAGAAGGGTCTTCCAGGGAAAAGCGAAATAGCCTTCAATATCGAGTGAACAAAATGCATGAATTGCACCAACGATCACCTGAAGAACATTGCATCCTTTGGCATGACCTGGAAGATGAGCGTAAAGCTATTGAAAAAGCCTTTCCAACTTCAAAATCTGTATTCGGAACCCAAAAGCTAGAATTGCGTGAGGATATCGTTCAGCAGTTTTCTAATGGTGAATTACAATTATTGGCAGGAAAACCCTCAATGCTCGGTTCTGGTACCAACCTTCAGAAGTACTGCAGCTGGGCGATCTATTCCGGAATAGGGTTTAAGTTCAATGATTTCATTCAATCGATCCATAGGCTTCTAAGGTTCGGACAGACCGGAACCGTGAAGATTGATCTTATCTATACCGAAGCAGAAAGACAGATCAGGAAACAGCTTGAAAGGAAATGGTTACAACATGATAAAATGGTAGACAAAATGATTGAAATAGTAAAAAAATATGGACTCTCGCAGGCTGCAATGGCACAGCTGCTAACAAGAAAGATGGGAGTCGACCGCTTAGAAGTAAAGGGGAAAAATTACAGTTTTGTAAACAATGACAATGTTCTGGAGCTTCCACGTATGGAAAGCAATAGCATTGGTCTGATTTTGACATCCATTCCCTTTGCCACACAATATGAATATTCCCCTAACTATGCGGACTATGGTCATACGGAAAGCAATGAAGAGTTTTTTAGGCAGATGGATTTCTCAAATCCTGAAGCTTTAAGGGTACTCATGCCAGGTAGAATCTGTGCGGTCCATGTCAAGGACAGGATTGTTCCAGGAGGAATTAACGGACTTGGTTTTCAGACACAGTATCCTTTCCATTGTGATGTAATCAATCACTATACGAAACATGGCTTTGCTTTTATCGGAATGAAAACCATTGTTACAGACGTAGTGCGTGAGAATAATCAAACCTATCGTTTAGGATGGACCGAACAATGTAAGGACGGTTCCAAAATGGGGGTTGGAATGCCCGAATATCTGCTTTTATTTAGAAAAACTCCAACAGATACCAGTAATGCCTATGCAGATATTCCGGTATTCAAGGAAAAGCGAGAATTCAATAAGTCTACACATCAATGGAGCGGAAAAGGATATTCACGTGCAAGATGGCAATTGGATGCTGCAGGTTATACGAGATCTTCCGGTGATAGGTTGCTCGATTCTGAAGAGGTTGCAAAACTTGAAGCAGATGCCATTTTCAAATTGTTCAAAACCTATTCCTTAACCGAGGTTTGGGATTTTGAGCAGATTGTGACTATTGCCGAAGGCCTTGAGGCAAAAGGGAAATTGCCTAGTGGATTCATGCTCTTACAGCCCCAGAGCTGGTCTGAAGATGTATGGACGGATATTACCAGAATGCGAACATTGAACGGTTCTCAATGGAGCTTAGGAAGGGAAATGCACGTTTGTCCTTTTCAGATCGATATCGTTAAGCGTGTCATTCTTCAGATGAGCAATCCAGGTGATAAAGTACTTGACTATTTCGCTGGCCTTGGTACCGTTCCATTGGTAGCGATACAAGAAGGTAGAAAAGGGGTAGGAATAGAACTTAATCCGATCTATTGGAGTGATGGGGCAAATTATCTGAAAGCCGAGGAGCTTAAGCAAAGCATTCCCACACTTTTTGATTTATCCGAAAACTTGACATAACGACAAGTTTGTCAAGTTTGATTAACTTTGAACTTTATGGAGCAATATCAATACTTCTGCACCATTAGCAAACATCTATATCAACAATTGGAATCATTGTCATTAGTATGTTTTGCGCTTTCAAGGATGGGTCTCTTTTCTGAGGAATTGGAAGAAAGAAGGATTGAATTGCTCCAAAAGATCGAGGAGCATTTAGAAGGCTTTGAGCCAGCAATGTTTGATCACGAATTACAAGAAAAATTATGAGCGATAAACTTGGATTTACATTTTATCCGAAAGATTGGTGGACTTCGGATTCATTTTTTGAACTTAGTTTAGTTCAAAGGTACTTATATCTTGAAAGTCTGTTTGTTATGTATTCAAATGGAGGGTTCATGAAAACCCAAAAAACCCACCTTGAAAACCGAATGAGAACCCAGATAACTGATGAAGATTGGCAAACTGTAACCGAAAGATTTGTTCTGATCGAAGGCAAATTTACCCATCCATCTGTGAACAAAAGGTTGAGAAGAACGACTGCAAATCGTGAAAATGGGAAGAAAGGAGGGAGACCTCCCAAAAATACCACAAAAACAGGCGAAAATACCTTGTCAGAAAAACCCAAAAAACCCAACTTGGAAACCCAAAATAACCCACCTTTAGAAAGAGAAAGAGAAAGAGAAAGAGAAAGAGAAATAAAAGAGAATATATATTCCGTTCCGATTTCATCGGTAGAAAATAAAAACCAAGAAAATGAAAACCCAAAAAATCCATGGGACCAATATTCGCCTCTCGATTTTCAATCTCCGAGATCCGACCTGCTTTGCGATCTGGAATTCATTACGAGAATCGGAAACAATCAAGTCATCTCGAACGAACAAACCATTTCCTGGATAAATAAATTTTTCGACAGCATCGAAACCACCAAGGAATCACACACCACCCTTCAGGCATATCGAAAACATTGCATGAATTGGATCAACTCAAAAATCACAAACCAAAAAAAATATGAAAACAATCAAACATCAACTCGAAGACATGAAGCTTCAAGGCCATCAAACGGTTATGGAAAATTATGATCACATCGAACTCACTCCGGAGCAAACAAAAAAGATTACCGAAACCGCTCTACGTGAAGCTAGAAAAAAGATTCATTTTGAAAACGAAGAAAGGAAATATTGGGATAAGGTCAACACTCCGGTCGAATATCCAAGATTCGATTTTGAAAAGACCCTGAAATATTTTGAGAAACGTGTGCTTGAGCTGGATCCTGATTTCAAGATCAATCAGTACAATCAGAAAATTATCGAAAGCCTTGCACGTTATTTCGCAGCAGATGCTAGCGCAGCACAATCCGATTTGAACCTGAAGAAAGGAATCATGTTAGTCGGTCCCGTGGGTTGTGGAAAGACTACCATCATGAAGGCTTTTTCGATCAACTCGCAGAATCCTTTTGCCTTTGTTTCATCTAGAAGGGTTGCATCCGAATACACGGACAAGAAGGATGGAGGGGATTATGTGATAAAGAAATATTCATCGCCATGCACGGTTTATCCTCAACAGAACTTCGGTTTCGATAAAATTGGATATTGTTTCGACGATATCGGAGTGGAACAGACCCAAAAGCATTTCGGAAACGAACGTGATGTAATTCCAGAAATCATCTATTCACGATATGATGCAAGACTACACCATCAGACACACTTCACGGCAAACATGACGGCAGATGATATCGAAAAGACCTACGGCAGTAGAATTCGGTCGAGATTACGTGAGATGTGCAACTTCGTAGAGTTCGATTACAACACTCCTGACTTTAGAAAATAAGACTAATAAACTTTACACTAACACGCATGACACTAGGATTTATGCAGTTTTGGCCTAAGGAAATGGCCATGCATGACGATAAAACATACTTCATTGAAAAGATAAATTTAGGCCTTTGGAAACATGGATTGATTAAGCGAATCGATTATGTCGATAGCCTAGAAGAATACCGTTCTAAGTTCGGGGACAACTGGGACTGGAAACCAAGATTGCATCCAAAAATCCATACCATCCGAAAAGATGAAAACGATCGATGGAAATCGGGAATGGATATCCATTTTGTGGTCAACTCCAGGGGAAAATACAGATTTCAATTTGCACCGGTCGTAAAGTGTGTGAGTGTGCAAAAAATCTTTATCAGCAACATAAGGGATGCTGATAGTTTAAACAGGGTATTTGTTCAAATAAATGGACGATTTCTAAATCAAAATGAAATTGAAACCCTTGCACAGAACGATGGCTTTGAGTCTGTTGAGGATTTCTTCAAATATTTCAATCAAGATTTCCGAGGCAAATTAATCCATTTTACGAATCTAAAATACTGATGGCAAAAACGAATTGGGGAACAGCATTTGTTAAAAATCTCAAAGCCAATGGCTGGGTAGAAGTAAACGGCTTGATATTGCCACAAAATAAGCTCACAGAGGAACAATCTAGTACTTTGACGACATCTGGTGCTAAAAACAAACAAAGTCGCTCTAAGGGCTTGAAAACGGGCTGGATTGACGATGGTAGAAATTTGAAAAATAAAGCGAAACAAACAGATCCTTTCATCTTGTTGGTCAAGCAAGAATTAGGTTTAGAAGTATGGCCTGAATTCTATTTTTCTACTGAGCGACTTTATCGAATCGATTATGCAATTCCTGTCGATCAGAACGGAAAGGTATTAAAGATTGCGATAGAACAGGAGGGGGGAATTTGGTTGAAAGGGAATTCAGGCCACAGCTCAGGTACCGGGATAAAACGTGATATGGAAAAGAATAATCTGCTGCAATCTTTAGGCTGGCGACTTATTCGTCGTCAGCCTTCGGAGATGATGAGTTTGGAGACACTTCTGTTAATTCCTGATATAAATTATTAACTTTTTCTAATTCTTCTAAAACTTTATATGCAATTTTGCTCGATTTATAATCTAGCGATTTTGATATATTTATCAATTTTACCTTTAATTTTTCATAATTTCGTTGAATCAAAAAGAAGTCATATGATCCTTTGGTTAGATTTTTTAACGCATCGTTTAAAAGATTGGTGTAATAATTTCCATCTTCAGGAGTTTTTAAAACAAACAATTCGTGGTAAATTATATTTACTTTTGTTTCAAAAATTTTAATAAACTCATGTTTGTCCTCATGTAATTGAACTTTTGCATATAAGCTTATCCCGTATTGGTTTGCACTTGTCTCGGCTAATCTTGCAATATTATTGTTAATAGTCGAGATTTCAGAATTGAATTTGTTCTCAATTTCTAATATAGAGTTTGGAAGTTTAAATTCTTCTAAATCATTTAGTTTTTTCTTGATTGGCTCAAGATATAGTTTCCAAGAAAAAAAACTAATTGCCGCTAAAACTATTGTAAACCATGATGTATAAAATGAAAGTTGATCTGTAAAAAATCCTGTTTTTAATTCCGCAGCTATCAAAGTTTCATTCAAAGTCTTCAAAGAATCTGAAATTCCCTTATTCTGAACTTTTAAACTTGAAAGCTCATTTTGCATCAACAATATTTTGGCATTTAGGGAATCAATAGAAGACCCTACATTTTGAGCGATTTCTTGCATGTTAATATTTGGTTTGAAAACAAAAGTATTAAATCACCTCAAGCAAATAAAATTTATTAAAATATTGACAAAATGACAACTTTGTCAAATTGTTAGTATATTTGCTTTAAATGACTAATTATCCTGCACAAGTAGTTGTAAAGGTGCTTTATCAGGAATTTCCAGACCTTGCCCAAAAAGTCAACGACAAGATCAAAGAAAAACTTCCAGATATCGTGCTGCATGACCATGAACTTATTTCAATCGTGGTCCAGGAGTTTTGTAATGTTGAAAATATCAGAGTTGAATGTCTACTGAACGAAAACGGTCTACGTCAGAATTCAAACAAGAGAAGGATATTGCTGGCATTGATCTTAAAGCTGTATCAGCCGGAATTGTTGACCAAGCTCTTAAACGGAGTGGTGAATATTTCAATCAGCAGAACGATCAAGAAGCTTATTCCGATCTCTAAAAAGACATTCTCCAACGATATCAGGACAGCAATCCATCATTATCAACTTTACAAGGATTTTAAATTGCAGGTAGATCAATTGCACACAAAAATTATTGAGAATTATGGCAGCAAAAAGGCAAACGACAACGAAGCCCAGGAAGTATGAAAGCAACCTTGGAAAACAAGAAAAGATTTATTTGGCCATTCATCACACATATCCGAAAACCGTTATCACGGTCGAGGGTGATCTTGATGAAGCTTCAAGCTTAGAACTAAGATATGTTGTGGATTCCTTTCTGAAAGAAAAAGGATATTAGGGTTGATAATCCTTGTTGTGGATTACTTGAAAGATGAATTTCCTACCGTTTTTAGAAGATCTTTCAAAGATTTCAAAATCCCTAAAGGAATTGTAAAGCATGGTATAGGAGATGTCTGGGGCATGTTGAACAAAATCATTGTGAATTTCCTTAAGGTTCGTATCTGCATACAAAGCCTTTCCGTTTTCGATGATTACAAATATTTTGGATATCCTTTTGTTCATAGTGACAAATGTAAGAAAGAAAATACAAATAAAAGCACAAATATTTGTTCAGATACATTGATTATTGATTTAGATTTATCATGAATGATGACGTAAAAAAGCTTACAAAAAAAGAACTTTATGCATTGGCAAAGGTCGATCAAGATCTGAAGGGGTTCACTATGAAAAAAAAATGGATCCTCTATTGCTTGAAACTTTCAAAAGGACTTGTTTCTGTTGCATGCGAGAATGCTGGAATATCGAGACGTACCTTCTATGATTGGTACTCAAAATCAATAAAAGGTTTACCAAATCCCACTTATGATGAAGCTTTTCATGATATGGTAGAGGAAATTAGAATGGTTACCCATGAATATGTAGAAAGTAAATTACTACAGAATATCGATCGTAATGATGAAAAGGCCATTGAATATTATTTGAGCAACAATTATAGAGAAAAGTATCAATCGATAAATTCAAAGATTGATGTTACTACCAAGGGCGAAAGTTTGAATAAAGGTTTTTATGATTTCTTAAAGGAGGTCTCGCAAGTCGAAGATGAATAATTACGAACAATCTGCGAAAAAGAAGATAACGGAATGGGTCAATGATCCTGATGGTTGGGTTAAGTTTGCTACTGAAGCCCTTGGATGTTACTTGGATGAAGAACAAAAAGAGATTTTAAGATCGGTTCAAGTAAATAGGATGACGACCGTAGCAAGTGGGACCGCTCGTGGCAAGGATTTTATTTCCGCTGTTGCTTGTATGTGTTTTATGTACCTAACCCCAAAATGGAATAAGAGAGGGGAACTGGTTAAGAACACCAAAATAGCAATGACCGCTCCCACAGGTAGGCAGGTCGTGAATATTATGATACCTGAGATTTCCAGATTGTTCAACAAAGCAAGATCAAATGGTGTTGATCTACCTGGGAGATTGACGGGCAATGATATCCGTACCGATTTTGATGAATGGTTCCTGACAGGCTTTAAGGCCGATGACCATAACCACGAAGCATGGACGGGTTTCCATGCTGTAAATACGATGTTCGTTGTTACTGAAGCATCCGGTATTCCTGAAGGAACGTTTTCAGCAATCGAAGGTAACCTTCAGGGAAATTCAAGGATATTGATCGTATTCAATCCGAATACCAATATCGGATATGCCGCAAGAAGCCATAAATCCAAAAGATGGTCAAAATTCCAATTGAGTAGTCTGAATGCTCCGAACGTTGTATTGAAAAAAGACATCATCCCTGGTCAAGTGGATTATATATGGGTTAAGGATAAGGTTTCTGCTTGGTGTACGTTAATCCCAAAATCTGATTTTAGGGAAAGTGAGGATGACTTTGAGTTCGAAGATAATTTCTACCGTCCTAACGATCTTTTTCGCATGAAAGTATTGGGCAAATTCCCCAAGGTATCAACCGATACGCTTATTCCTCTTTCCTGGATTCAATTGGCAAACGAAAGATGGAAGGAATTTCATAAAACGCCTTCATCTGAAAGAATCTATAGTTCAGATGTGCGAATAGGTGTCGATGTGGCTGGGATGGGGCGTGATGACTCGGTTATCTGTCCAAGACATGAAAACATCGTTAAGGAGTTCATGAACTTCAATAGTGCTGGTGTTGCCGATCACATGAAAATTGCGGGCATCGTAGTCAATCTGTTGAAATCTTCACTTTATCCGGTTGCGATGATCGATACCATTGGTGAGGGTGCAGGTGTTTACAGTCGAGTGTTGGAATTGAACTTTGCAGGCAAGGAAGCAATAACAAAATTTGGTTATGAACAGGCTATAAGCGCAAAAAACTCGAATGCTGCAAAGGATGAGAAGGGAAATCCCTTAACCGATCTAACAGGTGAATATACATTTGCCAACATGCGGGCCTATCTACATTGGGCGGTTAGGGATTGGCTTAATCCTGATAACCACACGAACGCCATGTTACCCCCGGATGATGAATTTGCAGAGGAAGCGACCGAAATAAAGTATAGCTTTAGATCGAACGGTGATATCATAATCGAACCAAAGGAAGGTAAGGATGGCATTGTTGCAAGGTTGAAGCGATCGCCTGACAAATGGGATTCCCTAACCTATACGTTTTGGCCTGTTAAGGTCAAGAAAAACCATGTTCAGAATACAAAACCAGTTACCAAAAACAGTTTAGGATTTTATTAAGATAATTATGGAAGAAATGGATTTCCATCAGCTGCTAGAAAGTGGCGATGTCGATAAACTCAAGGGTCTTATGACCAGCAATGACGAAAGGATAACCGAAGCCTTGAAGCATTACAACGTTAAGGAACATAAGATAAATAGTGGGCCTGATTCAAAGTTAGTAGGTGAGGAGCAAGTCAAGATTTGGAAGCTCGCACTCCCTATCCAGCAAAAGATAGTGCAGAATACCGTTGCCTTTCTTGTCGGAAAGCCTGTAAAATTGGTAGAGGAAAGCGAAGGTACTGAATTGGCATTCAAGGCAGTAACCGATGTCTGGAAGGAAATGCGAATGAACTCAAAATTGATCGATCTATTGACCAAGTTCTATTCGGAGACTGAAGCGGTGATTATGTTCAGACCATATCGTGATAGTGATGCAGATCCTAACGATATTACAATTCCAAATACCATCCGCTGTAAGGTCGTGGCCAAGAGCAATAACGAAAGTGTCTATTATTGGTTTGATGAATTCGGAACTTTGGTCGCTTGGGCAAGGGAATATAAGGTCAAGGGAAACAAGAATAAGGAAATCGAACATTTTGATGTGGAAACCAAGGAATTCTATTACAACCATGTAAAAGCCGATGGAAATTGGCTTCAAACGAAGAAGGATAATCTTGCAAAGAAGATCAGCATGGCTTTGTTCACGCAGGAAGATTGGGACAGTAAGGATGTCGATCCTTTGATCGAGAGGCGTGAGGAATTGACCAGTAGTAAGGCAATGAACAATGATGCAATGGGTTCTCCAATATTAAAACTCCTTGGAGAAGTGAAAAACCTGCCCGAAATAGCCAAAAAAGTTAAGGTGGTTCAAATGGAACCAGGTGCAGATGCCGAATACCTTTATCCTCAAATGTCCGTTGATCTCATTAAAGAAGAACGAGAAGATCTGAAGGAGCTGATCAACTACATTACCGATACTCCAGACATGAGCATGGAATCCATGAAGAACACAACCTCCGGAAAGGAGCTGGAAATCCGTTTCTTTCCTGCAGCATTGAAGGCTATCCGTAACCAGACCCTGATCGTTGAGCTGTTTGATCGAATGATGGAAGTTATCAAGAATTTACTTGTTAAGATTAATCCAAATGATACAGCACTTGCCACACAAATGGGCAATCTACAGGTAAAGTTTGAATTCGTTAGTCCACTTCCTGAAAATGAAGCCGATTATATCGATATGCTTGCAGCATCTGTAGGGGGCAAACCAATTCTCTCTCAGGAAACTGCGGCTAAATTGCATCCATTAGCGAAAGATGGTGAGGAGAACTGGTCACAGATTCAGGCTGAAACTGTATCGAATTTTGATGAATAACTTGACAAAATAACATTTTTGTCAAATTTGTTGCAAAAAATGTTGAAAAATTAATATAAGTGCTTATATTTGTTTTAAGGTTATAAATACAGCATTAAATTCATTTTTCGAGGTCATCTATATGACTGGTGATTATTGTCAGAAGCGAGTGTGCATGATCATTTAATTGTGCACACTATTTAAAGACTTTTCATAGGATTGTACATATAATTTAGGGTTAATATTGGTTTGATGCTGGTGGTCGTGAGATAGCCAGCATTATTTTGGGGAAGTAGCTCAGTGGATAGAGCGGTTTTCTAGCTAGAGTGAAACAGATTTCAGGTCGGTGGTTCGAACCCACCCTTCTCCACAAGACAGCCTGGATAGACAGCAAGATGTTCTTTTATTTACTTAACCACTTACAAAATGAAAAGATTTATTGCAATTGCTTTGATCGGCTTGTTTTCTGTTATGATGGTTGGTAGTGTGTATGCTTCTTTTGATAATAAGGCATCCATTGAGCTAAAAAATGACTTTGAGAAGGTCCCGCATTTTGACTTAATCTGTGATGGTATCTGTCCAGATGTTTCTCCAAAGTATGGCAAAATGGTTACCGTTATATCTGAAGATGATTTGATTATTGGTTATAAATCCGATATCAAGCCAACTGCCAACGATCCACCTAAGATTAGAATGTTATAGGTGCAACGGATAAGAATTTAGTAAAGTGGTCGAATGTGACCACTTTATTTATAGGTCTAACTTAAAGGTAAAGCGACGGATTCCAAACCCGTTAGATGTGAGTTCGAATCTTACGACCTGTACAAGTAGAAAAACCGTGGCCTAGAGAACCACACGCCCCAGTCTAGGATTGGGGCTTTTCAAGAAATACAATCAAAAGCAGGATATGTTATAATTGGGAGATACTTTGTTCCCTCTTATAAACCAAGTACACACATGAAAACACAACTTGCAAGCTCAGAAATGCGTACATTTTATTAGACGAGATATTAGATGGTTTACTAGGGATTACAGATCGAGGGGATGAGCACATAAGGTTGACTTTTACCTATCATTCTGTTAGTTTTAGCAAGCCTTATCAATTTTTAATTTATGTATGGGTGCAGAATCTGCTTTTCGTTTTCAATGTGTATTATATCAGTATTGACCAAAACAAGTTAATATTTATTCGTAATCAATTTCTCCAAGTTAAATAAAAAATTAAATTGCTACTTTAATGAAACTACGACTTTACACACTACTAATCGCTATGATGGCTCTTTGCGGTAGTTGCGAGAAAGACAATCCACAACCTCGCAAGAAACCCCAAGATAATTATGATCGGTTTGAGATGCCGAAGGTGGATGTTAATTAAAATTAGGTATATTTAACTATGGAAAAGATAATAAGACTACAAGGAAACAAGAACAAGGTTTATTTTCCTACATCAATTTTATCTATTGAACACATAGACAATGATCGAAATGGTAATATTTACACCAGAATAGTTTTTACTGACGGTTCATCTATTAGAGTATCAGACCACATTGACGATATTTTATACAATCTTAAAAAACAGGATGGAGATTTGGTACTAGAAGAATATCAGTATAAAATTAAAGGGAAAGTAGTTTAAAAAAGCCCCAACCTGGTGAGGAAGCGGTTTGAAAAGTCATTTGTTTATATTTATTTACTATTTTTTTTATTTTCTTTTATAACTTTCTCAATTGTTTTCATACCACTAATAAATTGAGAAAATGCGAAAATATTTTTTACAATATTTATAGTCAAAAATATTGAATAAATTGAAATTATATTGATAATAAAAATTACTGATACATTAATTAATAAAGCAAAATGATTTGTAAGTGAAAAGTGATTTGAAATCTCAGTGTTTATGAACCATTTAATTAAATAATTTAATATTAAACTTACACACATTGATAATAGTGCTACTCCAAAAGTTGCACTTGTTTTTTGAAATGTATTATATTCTTCAGCGTCTATTTTAACTAGTTTGGATAATATACTATCAGAGAATCCACCAATTAGCATTGCATATCCTCCTAATGCGAATCCCAAAACATTTGGTATAATAGACAGATTTAGTTCATTTACTTTAACCAAAAGAACAAATGAACTTTCAGAATAAAACGAAAAACAAGAAAAAATAAAACACAAAAATAATGATAGCTTAAAAAGTTTGCTTTTTTTTAAATTTTCATAAATAGGATATATTTTAAAAAAATCCTTCCAGCTAGTCCCATGTAATCGTTTAATTTTTTCTCCACTAATCATTGTTCATCAAATTATTCGTTTTATTATATTGTACCATTGTTGCCACTTATTTCCCTCTTCATCATATTTCTCATCTACAACTTTAGGCTTACTTGCATTTGAAATTGAAACAATCTGATTACTATCTGGTCGCTTAATTTGTGCAGATTGGATTTCTCCATTTCTTTCCGCAAGTTCTAAGCCACCTTTTAGAATAACTGATTCGTCTAGATTTAAACCTTCATCTTTATTGTCAGCTTTTGCAGACACTATTAAGGAGCCTACATTTCCTGCCTTCAACTGATGATCTAGTTCTTTGCCGAAAGTAGGTGTTAGATCATCATTTGTATAGGAGATTTTGTATTTTAAACCAAATAGTGCTTTCGCATTATAAATTTCTTCAATTATTTTTTCATCTTTCTCTAATACAACTGATAGGATATCCTCTTCGTCCAATAATTCGGTTAATCGATCATACAAAAAATCATAAACATTAAATGGGGATGGACCACCGACAACCTTTTCTAGCCCTAATCTGTGGATTTTAGGTATAAAAATGAAATCTGCCTGAATTGGCATCATTAAACCTTTTTGGTTCGGTTTTTTAACTACCTTATCTCCATCTAAAACATTAACCTCATCGCCTTCAATATAAGTACCTCTAGCAATTCTTCCATAGACATACTCAGGAATTTCCTTTTCTGAATATCCTAATAAACCATACATCATTACTGCTTCATTTTTAGTAATTGGGTAAGGTTTTTTAGAAACAGATAGTTTTTTAATAATATTTAAATATTCTTTAGTTCTTTCGTCTCCAGTTTTCTTAGATTGTATCTTAATATTGAAAATGTAAAAATTTAATTTGATCTCCATGGTTAATAATAATTTGATTTAGTAACAAACATAATATTTTAGCTCTATAAAAAAAACTTACTATTAAAAGATGTAAGGTTTTCAACTAACAATTATAAACCTAAATTATGAATGGACAAATAAAGTTTAATTATATAGAAATTATTAAATCTTATCCATTATAATACGAACCTACTCCACCTTAAACGTAACCACAAAAACCAAAGGGTCAACATCAGCAGTATCCAAGTAGCCTTACTTTTACCAATAGACTAAATACTTAAAGAATCATATTCCAATTTCTAATTTGCGATGAATATCTCAATAAAAATGATATTTTTTTACAAAACTTTACTCGATTAAATAATTTATATATTATTAAGGCATTTTTGTAGTTTTAATCAACGGAATAAGTTTAATTGTTATATTTGGTCACCAAACTTAAATAGAATAAATTATGGAAAGGAATTTTACGAATTTAATAACATTATTTAATAGAAATCATGGTGCTACAATTGCTTTGGCCAAACTCTTACTAACAAATAAACAATTCGAATTGTTTCTTTTTGAGGCCGAAATAGAAGCGCAACATTCTATGATGGACTTTTTAGAATTAAATCCCCAAGATTTTGATGATTTGGAGAATTGCAAAGAAATTATTAAAAATAATATCAATCAATTACAAATACAGAGAGATTCTATGATTAAATAGAGAAAGAACTATCAGAACTCTATGCTTTTCTAATACCAGAATAATCATCTCTTAAAGCTTTCGTAGGGTAGAAACCTAATAGAGTGGTCAAAAAAAAAAGCCCTTTTGTACCTGGCGATACATAGGGGCTTTAAATTATTAACGTCTGATTATGGAGCTATTTAACAATGCTTTTTTTAATTGATTGTACAATCAATTTTCATATAAAAAATCGATGAAACTAATATAGCATTTATACTGTAATTCCTTAAAATTTTATTTAATTAATCATTTCCGTGCCATTCATTATTATAACTTTTTAGTTTCACAGCGTGATTCTTATTAAGTAAAATTTCTTTTATTCTTATTTCTTCACCGAAAAAATTAGGATAGCCTTTTAATGATTCTAGGCAATAAATCTTCTTCATTTATGATATTATAGATGATGGTTTAATATTGTTTGGTATGTTCCGAAAACTTTAAAGCATCAAAATGCCTCCATTCTGAAAAAAGAAAATTTTTGGATATAATTGTCTGGCACCTTTGGTTATTTAGTTAATTAAACTGCTTCGAATCGAAAAATAAAGTTTAAAACTCCATCATTAGATTCCAGAAGTTCGAAATTAATAAATTCAATGAACTCCAATTCATTTTGTAGCCTTAGATCATTCTGTACAATCCTAACTATTGTTTCGAGGTAATTATTCTCTTGGGAAGAAATGAGGGTTTCCGATATACCTAAGGTTGTGGTTATGATTTGATTCATATTTGGTGGGTAATAAATATTATTTTTATTTCTTTCTAGGTGAACTTCGAGTATGAGGTCTTACATATGTTCCATTTTTTCTATAATATCCTTTGACATGAACAGTACCACTAGAGGATGATGCTGGCTTATATTTAACTTCAGAATCTCTTTTCAAGGAATCTTGGGAGCTAGCAGTAGAAAGTGTTTGTTTATAATCAAGTCTAGTATAAGATTTAAAAGATGGTCGATAAATATATCCAACCTTCCCTTTATATTTAACTTTTCTAAATCCTTTACTAGATTTATCTAAAATCATGTAAATAGGCTCACCAGATTTAACAGATTCAATTTGAGTAGAATTTAAATTATTTTTAATGTAAACATTCGCATCCTCAGTAATAGTAACAGTGTAATAACTTTCTGTTGTATGAACTCTACAAGATGATAACAGAGCGATTATTATAATAATTAGAAAGTATGGTTTCATAATAATTAGTTTTTAAGTAAAACTACTCAAATTTATATTTCAATTTTACGGTTAACCGTAATTAATAAATTAAGGCATGTATTTAGCAAATACGACTCAATCCATTATTAATAAAATGTCATCATCTTCAATTATTAAGGAATCCAGATGAACTCCATTAACTTTAATATAAACGTGCCCTCAATGGTCTGCAATGTTCTTCTTTTCTTTGCCCCAATAAATTCAGGCAACTTAATGTCAAAAGTAAAATTGTAATTATTGATATCATGTTAATAAGATTTTGTGATTAAAAGATACTTATTTAACCTAAAAAGTATTCCAACTCGGATTTGGTTTTTCTAAGGACCTGATTCTGATTTAGGATATTTCAATTGAAGAATAATTCTTATTTTTGATTTATAGTACATTCTTTATGCAAAATACCGATAAAATAAATCGGCAGTTTGAGCGTAGACATCTTAAAAATATCAAAAACAATCAAGCTAAGATCAACAAAGCTTATCAAACAGCAATAAATAAGATCTATGCTTCTTTACCTAATGTGAAAACAAAGAGTCGGTTCGATATTGAAAGGATTTCCCATCTCAAGCGTTTGGTCGATAACGTCCTTGCTGAATGGCATGAGGAGTTTTTAACCATTATGGTCAATGGTGTCCATGAAGCTTGGAACCTCTCAGAAACTAAACTTGATGATATCCTTGGTCAGTACACCATTGGAAAGGCAATCAGTCCTTTGATTCAGGATGCTTTATTCTCCAGGAATGCAGAAGCATTGGAGGCGTTTCTTGTTAGAAAGAGCGGAGCGAAGGGTCTTGATCTTTCGCAACGGGTTTGGAATTACCATAATCAGTTTAGATTCGAGATCGAGAATAATTTGGCAATGGGTATTCAAGAAGGAAGATCTGCAGCACAAATGGCTCGAGATCAAAAGCAATATCTTGTTGAACCTGATAAGCTGTTTAGGCGTGTGCGTGATTTTTCAGGGAAATTGATTCTTTCAAAAGCCGCAAAGGCATATAATCCAGGTCAAGGTGTTTACAGATCATCCTATAAGAACGCTCTAAGAATGGCACGTACCGAAACGAACATAGCCTATCGTTCGGCCGATAATGATCGATATGCTCGATCAAAGGTTATTCTAGGCTACGAGGTGAGATTATCTGACAGACACCCAACATTTGACATCTGCGATCATTTAAAGGGAAAGTATCCAAAGGATTTCAAGTTTGTAGGCTGGCATCCGCAATGTATTTGCTTTACTGTTCCGGTACTTCCTTCAGCTGCAGAATATGACAAATTCGAGAATGCTTTGTTGAACGGGAAATCTTATGATCTAAAAAGTCAAATAAAGGACAGCCCTCAAATGGAAGAATACGTTAAGAACAATAAAGACAGAATTAAGAAGTACGCAAATAAGCCTTATTGGATAAAGGAAAACGGGATAAAGTTATAAATCATTATCTGTTGGTGCGTTTTTTATATTTAGACCCATCATACTATTAATTTTTAATTGGTTGATTTCTTTTTTTAACCAATCGTTTTCCATTCTGAGGATCGAATTTATATATCCATAATCTTTCCCTGGTTCATTACTACTATTTTGAGAAAATTCACTTTTAGTGTCACTACTTCGATTAATTCTCTCCAAATTTTGTAAAGCAGATAAAATTTGATCCAAAACCTCTTCACTTGTAGGTTTTTTAGGTTTAGGTCCAGGTGTAGTTTGATTTAATATTTCATTAAAGTTATTTTCAAATTCATCCCAATATTTATCAAAAACTAATTCGACAATTTTGCTATCTAGTGGATTTGCTGAAAGTGCATTCACAGTATTCAATAGTTGAAACATTGAATCCTTAATGGGTAAGGTATGATTAAATTGTGCAAGCGGATCATTAATATCACCAGGCTCAAGATCAATTAAAAAAGTAATAACTCTATTTGAATCAAGTCCTTTTGCTAATGATCCAGCTTCAAAAAGAATCCAAGGAGCATTTAGATTCTCTCTAGTTAAGCATACAATACCAACACTAGTTTCTGCTAATTCTCTATTTATTGCAGGGAACCAAAGTTCACCTCTACCGATACCCCTAGTTGAAATCCATGGTTGTAATGATTGAATTGTGCATTTTAACCACGTGTTTAACAATTCAGCGACTTGCTTACTTCTTTCTCCTGACCAGCTTAAAAATACTCTCATAGGTTAAATGATTGGATGCTGCTAATATATTAAAAAAAGTCATCACGTAAATCCATTTTGAATTTTATCTATAACCATTTTTTAATGAATGATTAGCTTTTTAGGTTTCCCTTCAAGTTTAATTCAAATTTATCGACCGAATAAAATTTATTAGATGTGAAAAATGACTTTGAAAAGTCATTAAGTGATAGATCGTTTCAATTACTATTTCTTCCTGATTAGAGGTGAGAACCTGTGAAGTATAAAGATCAATGTAATCCTTGATTTGCGCATCGATCCTTCTTTTTCTTTCAATCAAATTTTGTTTTTCAAAATCATCTCCTAGATGATCGATTAATATAAATTTCTTTGTTTCCATGATTTCAAAAATTATAATTGACATTTCAGCAAGTTTGTCAAGTTGTTGAGTATAATTAAGAGTGTGTATAATCTAACATAGAAAATAGAGCCATATCAACATCATATTCAACCTTCTTTTCGAATGTTTTTAATTTTTCAATTATATGCTCCCTTTTTATTAATAAAGATGAAAGCTCGCTCTGACTTGAGTATTGAGCATAATTAATTTCTCTTTTAACCTCGATTAACTGTTGTTCTAAATTTTGCTTTTCCATTTTTTCTTTGTTTGTGTTGTGCAAATATAAGTGCTAATATTTATTTAGACAAGTAAAATATAAAATAAAGTGCTAATATTTGTTATTTGATTGATTGTAGTTACTTATTGAATAAGTAACCGCTTTATGCCCCCTATATTAGTATTTTGACCTATAAGCCTAAGTAATTTTGAATTACTTAAGAATTCTAAAAAGACATAATTATGTGGGAAAAGATTTTAGCACAACTGATTTCCAAAAATCCAGGGGTGTCAAAGGCGGTCCTAACCTTAATTGCCCAGAAATTGGCAGGGAAGGTAACGGAAGAAAGCCAGATCGAGGGAGCTATTTCCGATTTCGAAGCTAACTCAGTATTAAGCATTAAGGATTATGCAGATTTCGTTCAGAAGGATGGGGATACACGTGTCGGTGAGGCAAAGAAGAAGTGGGATACAGAGAACAAGAAGCCTGAACCAAGCAAAGATGATCAACCTCCAGCAGATAAGAAAGATGTGAAACCTGATGATATCAATTCAATTGTTGCAAGTGCAGTTGCCGCTGCTTTGAAGCCAATTCAAGAAATGGCAAGCTCAATGCAGAACAACAATCGATTATCAAGCCTAAAAGCCCAATTAAAAGCCAAAGGTATTGATGAGAGTTGGGCTGAGGATGTTCTTTTTAATGAAGAATACAATGAGGAAAACACAGTCGCAAAACTTGAAACTAGGTGGAACAATACAATCCAAGCAGGCATTAATAAGCAGGTTTCCGAGGGTAAACTCCATTTAGGCAATTCAGCTACCGAAGAACAAGGGATCCAAGCCATTAAAGATTATGGTGCTAATAAAGGATTTACTAAGGAAGCTGGTTACAATATCCAAGAAGTTTAAAAATGGGATTAAAAATTACTGAACGTAGAGATACACCTCAAGTACCTATTGAAGTTTCTTACTTTGAAGATTTTCCAGGCGGTGGAACACTTAAAACCGATGGTCTTATCCAAGGTGATGTTATTCAGCGAGGTGTATTAGGGAACTTTGATGAAGCAACTAGGTTGTTTTCAGTTCTCAAAACTTTTGTTGTTGCCGAGACGGCAGCTAACAATGCCGTAAATATCAAGATCAAGAAAACAGTTAACGAGCAACCGAACCTAGCTTTGGTTGGAACAATTGTATCCTTTGAAGTTGGTGGAACGGCTTATGCAGTCACTGCAATCGATAAATCAAATATAGACTATGATACCATTACGATCGGAACCACATTAGGTGTTTCCCTTCCAGCTGGTTCTGTTCTGTTTGAATCTTCGGCTACCGGTGCAACTGCCGGGACTTTGAAGGTCAATGTAAACGGGTGGTTGCGTGAGGATGCAGATGTCGATCAAAACGAATTTGTATCGGTTGGTAGACGCGGTACTCTTTATGAAAGACGTTTACCCCAAGCAGTTCCACAAGCTGTAAAGGACGCTCTTAAGGGTTTGATCATTTTTTCACAACAGCACTAAGAAAGGGAAAATTAGAAAATGGCACAAACAATTATAAAAGAGCTATCCAGCGAGAAAAAGCTGAAGACTTATATCGATGAGACAAAAGCAAGGTTTGCACCTATTTTTTGGCCATCGTTGAGTAGAAAGGAAACCACGGATAATCTTCGTTGGGATATCCTTATCGGTGAAAGAAAATCAGGGGTTGCAGGTAATGTAACTGCATTTGATGTTTCTGCACCATTGCACTCACGTGATGCATTGAGAGAAAAAGGCGGTAAAATTCCTTCAATCCGTGGTAAACGTGTTATGAAAGAAACTGATTTTCGTAAATACATCAATTTAAGAAAGCAAGGTAGAGCAACTTCTGAACTTTTGGATTTGGTGTACGACGATGTATCTTTCTGTTCAATAGCTGGTCACAAACGCGTCGATTGGATGGAAGCTAAACTATTGTCCGATGCTGGTAGAGTAAGTTTTACTGATACAAATAATGTTGGGGCGGTTACACAGTTTAATGTGGACTTCAATATCCCCAATAAGTATGGTGTAAGTGTAGTGTGGTCAGATACCGAAGGCAGTGATCCTCTGAAGGATTTAAAACAAACCATTATTCTGCCATTGGCTGAAAAAGGGATTACTGGAGGTATCATTCGGATGCACCCAGCTAAGATCTTTCAATTGCTTGAATCTAAAAAAGTTCTCGCAAAGTTCGGTCTTTTGACAAAGGGTCAAGTTGACGGAATTGATTTTGATCTGTCCAAATTGAATGCTTACATGGCTGCCAATAACTTTCCTACCATCAGGGCTTTCAACGCATCGATCGGTAATGAGCAGGATGGAAAGGTTGTTTATTCAAACCCATGGAATGTGGACAATATCACTTGGACACCTGAAGGGCAGTTATTTACTGTTTTTGATGCGGGTAGTGTAGAGGATGAGGTTAAAATTGACGGTTTAATTTATTCTAATTACATGGGTAATTTAGTTAAAAAATGGTCTGAACCCGATCCAGCACGTGAGTTTACAGCGTATGAATTTAATGCGTTCCCTGCTTTGGATGTGGCTGATGAAATGATCACAGTCAACACCAATAAAGTGGGTTCATTTGAATAACCATGACTAAAAAAGAAGCCTTTCTACAAGTTGTTCAAGTAGGTACTGTCGAAGATGAGGCCGCAGAAGTTTATTTGCTTTCCGCTGGCATTATTTACGATGATGTGTTCAATGGTGACCTTGGTGAACTGGAAAAAGCGGCTGTGCCACTTCTTCAAAGTTTGCTTTCGGTCAGTTCACAGAGTGAGGGTGCAGCATCTTGGAGCAATTGCCGGGAAGGCATTAAGGATAGGCTTCTTTTTTTAGCTCGAAAACACGGGATGGAGGATATCGTAAAGGACGTTCTTAAAATTCCTGTTATCAAGAAATTCGATTGGGGAGCATGATCAGAAAAAGGGCACATATCTTAAAATATCAAGAGGTTGTTTCTTCTGAAGGTCATTATGATGAGTTTGATAATTGGATTCCTGGTGATTCCGTTAAAAGAGATGTGGAGCTTATTTGTAGGGCAGATCCTAACAGTTCAGGTAGGACCATCCCAAATAACCAAGGTCAGGATTTCGTTTATAGCTTTTCGATTTTCCTCAATAATATCCCTGAATCGTTAAAACCGGGAGTTGAGATAAAAATCTTTGAAAAGGGAAAAATGAAAGCGCTTGGACCTGCTATTATGTCTTGGGACTATCAAACTACCAAAAGGCTATGGGTCTAAAGGCGAAATTCACTAAGGCCGATATCTCCAAGTATATCGAGCAAAAGCGTGAGATTATCAGATCGGCAATTTTGAATCGTTTGGAATTGACCGGGTTTGAGTTCGTAAAACTTGCTCGTGAAAAAACGGCAGCTGAAGGTGGTTTCAACGATGTGACCGGTAATCTTAGAAGTTCGATAGGTTTTGCCATTGTTGATCATGGATCGATCAAGCTTGAGAATTATGAAAAGAGCAATAGCGGTTCGGGAGGTGGAAACGGGATGCAGGAAGCAAAGGCCTTCATTGCCACACTTTCGGATAAATTCGAATCCGGATACGCTTTAATTGTCGTTGCTGGAATGTCGTATGCTGCAGCTGTGGAAAGTAGGGGAAAGGACGTGATTACAGGCTCTTCCATTATTGTCGAGGAAACCTTAAAACAGGCAATTCAAAGATTAAAAAGTAAGATATGATCACCACAACCGAGGCAATTGATATACTTTATCTATTCGTAAAGAATTCTGTTATTCTTTCTGATGCAAAGAAACCCAATGGTAAGCTCTGCAAGGGAGATAGGCCACAGGATTCCAATCAAGAAGATATCGTTTTCGATGCCATTGGAGGTTTAAATCGCTCACCTGTTCAGCGTGGGGTTTTGCTTTTGAATATCTATGTCAACAACCTTAATCCTTTAGAAGTTCCGAACATTGGTAACGGTAAAAATGTGAGGGATTCAACGAGAATAAAATATTTATCTCAACTGATTCAAAAGGCATTTGAAGGGGTGGACGGTGAGGTTTGGTTAAATCAAGATACATGCTTTGAAGTCTCATCCGATGATGTTTTCGAGGATAATGGTAATAATCAGCATTACATAAGTTTTAGAATTAGTTTTTACACAATTAAATAACAAAGAAATGTCTAGACCAAAAAATATATTGGGTTTAAAGAACGTACTGATTGGCCCGGTTGGTGCCGATGGTGGTATGGGGACTACCTTAACCGAGATCTTGGGAGCGACCGTGAAAGGTTCAGCATCCTTGGTTCTTAATGAAGGTACAACCACGGACGTGGAGATCGAAGAAACTGATGTTCCTTACGATCAACTGGATGCTACACCTGCGAAATGGCTTTTCCAAGGTGAATCTTACAATGTCTCTGCAAAAGCATTGAGTGAACTAGGTGGTGGAACATTGACAACTGGAACAGCTGGCGCACCGGATTCTATTGATATGGATATCCCTAGTGCTGTTGAAGTTTCGGTAGCAACCGAAACGCAGAATGGTGCGAAATTGGATATCGCTCGTATGAAACTGAATATCTATCCACAATTCGACTTCAAAAAAGAAGCATTTGGACGTGTAATTTTCAAAGGTACTCCTTTGAAACCTACAAAGGCAGGTACGCCTACAATCAAGAAAACAGACGCCCCTTCGGCTTAAAACTTGACAGAACGGCTAGTTTGTCAAAATTGGCTAGCCGTTTTTTAAACCAATTGAAATGCACGATAACGAATCTACAAAACAGGATGTTGAAGCCTACCTTGATGCTGCGATAGAAATCAAAGTTCCTTTGCCTTTTCACGTGAAAGGAATTTTTCAAAAGCTTTTGGTACGCATTGGATTGAAGCGACAACGATTTCTGACCTATAGATTAAGAAAAATAAAGGTCGGTAACCGTGAGCGAATGGCCATTAGAACCGCAAAGTTACCAAAGCAGATCTATAACGATTCAAGTATCATAAACCGAGTTTTGGAGCTTTCAAGAGACCATACTTCGGATTTAGTCTATTGTGCTGCGGTTGCCCTTCAGAATGATGAAAACGAACCTGAAGAAATACTTTTAAATGCGTTGAAATGGGTTGATGATGAATTTCTTTTCGATGTTCTGACAAAGAGTGTTTCTCAGATCGATTATAAAAATTTTTTGAACTCTATCGTCTTATTGACCGGAATCCAGAGCTTGACGATGAAGGAAACCCAATAAATGACGAGCCTGAAAGATATGCAGGGGATAATAGCCTGCAAGCACAAATAAACAATTATAGGAAATATTTCAGGGTATCTAGGGAATATGTCCTATGGGAGCTTTCCTATTACAGTTTTATAACTGAATTATCGGTTATTCCTAACCCGCAAAAAAAGGAAAACAGTGAGGTTTCATCGCAAGATGAGGAAGAAGATTTTCTAAAAAAGATCCTTTAAGATGTCTGAAGTAAATAGATTGGAATGGGAAGCGTTTATCCGTGATTCGGAATTGATGGCAGGCATCAACCGAATCGAACGGAGAGTTGGCGGTATGGTGGACCAGGTCGGTAAGAAAGGCCGTGAAATGGAAGGCCTGTTTGCCGGTATTGCCAAGGCTGCAACCGCTTTCTTTACGATCAGTTCAGCACAACAATTCATACAGCAACTTGTACGGGTGAGATCAGAATTCCAACAATTGGAGATCGCCTTCACTACCATGCTCGGTAGTAAGGAGAAAGCCGATAAGCTTACGCAGGATCTTGTGCAATTTGCTTCAACAACACCCTTTGGGATGAAGGACACGGCCAATGCGGCCAAGCAATTACTTGCTTATGGTTCATCGGCTTCATCTGTAAAAGATGAACTCAGAATGCTTGGTGATGTAGCCTCTGGAGTGTCCCAGCCGATAGGTGACCTTGTATATCTTTATGGAACGTTACGAACTCAAGGCCGTGCCTATATGATGGATATTCGTCAATTTGCAGGTAGAGGTATTCCAATCTATAAGGAGCTTGCTAAGGTTCTTCATGTAAGTGAAAGTCAGGTAAACAGTTTTGTGGAATCAGGAAAGGTAGGTTTTGCCGAGGTTCAAAAAGCCTTTCAGAATATGACCGCTACAGGTTCTATGTTCGGTGGATTGATGGAAGCGCAATCCAAGACCATTCAAGGTGAACTTGAAAGGTTAGGGGATGGCTTCGATTTGATGCTCAACAAAATAGGTAAGGATACGGAAGGCGTTATTTCCAGCACCATTCAAACCGCTGCATCCTTAATCGAAAACTACGAAACGATTCTTAATGTACTTTCCGGTCTTATCGTTACCTATGGGGCATATAGAGCTGCCTTGATTGCTACTGCTGCACTTCATCAACTCAATGCCGCTAGGGTCGTTGGAATGACCGCTGTTGAGATGCTTCACTATGCTGCCATTGTAGCCAAGACCGCTGCAATGAAGGCTTTAAACGCTGTAATGATCGCTTCACCTGCTATTATCATGACAGGTGCAATTCTGGCACTTACTGCAGCGATCTATAGTTTAATACAAGTTACGGATGCTACGACAGCATCACAGGAAAAGCTTGCGGAAGCTCATGATGTAGGTGCTAAAAAGGCAGATAATGAAAAAAGGAGTATTCAGCAACTTGTTTCTGTATTAAAGGATAATACTGCATCAGCCGAACAGAAAAAAGCGGCTTATGATAAACTTCAAGCCCAAACCAAAGGCATTCTTGCATCTTTCTCTCAAGAGGAAATTGCCGTAGGAAAGGCCAATGCCACATTAGAACAATACATTCAAACGATTGGGCGTGCTGCTTCTGCAAGAAAGGCCTTTGATCAATACAATGCCCTTGCCGAACAGCTTGATGTAATAAATAGAAAAGGGATTGAAGGTGTAGGGATATGGACCAGAACAGGCAGGGCGTTGCAGAATGCTTTTGGGGTAAATGGTGCTGGTGCTGCCAAAAACTTTTGGGGATTTGGCAAAGAAGGTGCTCAGGGTGATCAATACATTGCTGACCAAGAAAAGCAAAGCCTTAAAGACCAGATGAAGGCCTTAGAAAAGGAATTCGGTCAAGAATTCAAAGGCTTCATTACCGGAGTCGAGAAAGTGGCTGACAAGGAAACCCCATCGGATTTATTTACAAAAAGATTAAAGGACCCTATCAATAATTTTAATAGCCTAATTAAAACCGTTTCCAATAAAACAGATTTGGATAGCTTAAAGAAAGCCGTTACCGAAAAGATGGAAAGTCTTTCTCCAACTGATCCCCAAATAAATAAGTATAAGGAAAAGCTTAAACAAATCGCCAAAATTGAGGAAGCATATTCTATTAATAAAGATTCAGGAACCAAACAAGAAAACAATATTTTTCAATCATCTGAACGATATAATTCCATTTTAAATAATATTGATCAGGCTAAGAATCAAATGTTGAACAATCAACTCGATCGTGACCAGCAGGAAATAAATAGCACAAAGGAAAAGTATTCTTCTTTAAGGGACGAGGTTCGGAAATTCAATGCCGATCCCAGGAATAAAAAAACTGTGGATGCATCAAAAATTGACGACATCGAGAACCAGGAATTGGACTATATCAAAGCAAAACAAAAGAACGAAAAGCAATTAAAATTATATCAGGAAGACCTTGAAAGCTATAATAAGTATCAGGATGTCAAGAGAAGCACCGATGAAGAAACCGCTGATCGTCTTCTAGGAAAATATAAAAATGTCTATCAGGATATTCAAAAGGAAATCGATAGTCTCGAAGCGAAAAAAGTAAATAAAACTATTTCTCCTGTTGAAGAAGCCTATTTGAAAAGTCTTAGTGAGATGCAAAAGGAGCATCTTAAAGGAGTGAATGATGAAACGCTTCGATCTTATCTTGAGGCTTTGAAAATGTTAGAGACCTTCGGAGAAGCCGAACTTAGAATTCGTAAAAAATATGATGATGCTCTATTGGCTTTAGGTGACAATGCTACCGAGGAACGGAAAGCTGTTCTTCAAAAAGCAATGAAAGAAGATCTAGCTGTTTTAATCGAAAATGATCCCAAATTCAAGGAAGCGATTAAAGCGATCGATGATTCCAGTCAAGGCATGTTGACAAGTGCCTTTATAAATGGGCGTAAAGTAGTCAATGAGTTGATCGATGGAATGCAACGTGCTACAGCAGAGGAAAAAACTGCTTTAAAGGCAATGTTTTTCAAGTTTTTCGATGATGGAATCAGAGGTTCAATGGACCGTAATTTCCAAACGGTTGAAAGCTTGATCGGGGGTTTTGACCAACTAGTGAATCAAGCCTTAAATTTTGATAAAAGCCTGGCGAATTCATTTAGAACAATCGGGGGGATGCTTTCCACTTTTGGCAATATGGCAAAGACTTTATCCAGCATTGGAGGAAGCATAGGCAGGGCTTTTGAAGGTCTGGGAGGAAATTTACCTATTGTTGGTGCAATCGTTGGTGTGGTCGGAAGCATTATCTCCATTTTCGAGGGTCAGGCGGAAAAGAAAAGACAGGCACGCGAAAAAGCGGAAAGATATGCCCAGGACTATCAATTGAAACAGATCGAAGCCATTACAAAGGCTTTGGAGTATCAGCTTCAGATAGTTAAGGATATCTATGGTACGGATCGTATCAAAGCATACGATAAGGCTATAAAGGATTCTGAGGATACAGTTAAAAAGAATGTTTCCGATTTCAATAATTCCCCGAAATATGGTCTTATAGGTGATCCGCTTTTAGATCCGCTTATCAAGAATCGAAATGCAGGAAAGAAAAACGCTTTAGGCCTTGATAAGTTGCTGGATGGCCTTATCTCAAAAGGGGCGATCAAAAGGATTGACCTTGGATTTACAGAGGTCGAGGATATCACGCAGGAACATCTGACCCAGCTCTATAAAATGCTTGAGGATGGAAGCCTTGATGAGCCTACAAAAACACAGGTTCAAAGTATAATCGACAGCTATAAGGTTTGGAAGGATGCTACCAATCAATTGAAAGAAGAGCTTTTGGGGATCAGTTTTAAAGGTATTCTTGATCTTTCGAGCGAAATCTTCTTCAATAGCGGTGAAGATGCAGGAAACGCCTTTTCAAAAGGCTTTCAGAACATCATGAGGGATTTTGTCAAGAACCAGTTCAAACGTGAGTTCTTGGAGCTTGAGATGCAAAAATTCTATGATAAGTACGATGAACTTGCAAAGGACGGCTTAACGGCCGAAGAAAGCAATTATTTAAAAGGTATTTGGGACGAGATCGAAAAACGTGGCAAGGAGAAACTCGATAACCTTCAAAAGGATTTGGGGGTAAGCCTTAACGATGATACATCAAACATAAAAGCGGAATCGAGCATCGAAAGGATTACACGTCAGGACGGAAGTGAGTTGGTAGGATTGTTCCGGAGTACCTACGATGTGACCAAGCAACATCTATTGGCCACTAAGGAAAACGGAAAGATTGAAGCATCGTTACTTGCTATTGCAAACAGTAAGCTCGTTGCTTTGAATCAGATACAGGTGAATACCGCAAGAACGGTCGAAAGATTGGACGTTGCAGTAAGCCATCTATATAATATCGATAAAAGTTTAGGTCAAAGGGGGGTATAGATGTTCAGCATAGACGATAAGGATACGGTATTAACTGGCATATACTTCAAAAGAGGAAGTATCTATGATGAGCTTGGAAAACTACCCAAACCAAAGGAACCGTTTTTCAATAATTGGCCTGACCAGCACGGAAAGGATTATGACGAAACCGTACCGATGGTTTTCGAAGCATTGGAATACAATATTTCCTGTTACCTGATCGCAAACGATATCGGTGATTACCTGAATAAGAGGGATGAACTATTGGCTATCCTGATGAAACCAACGGGTTTTACCTTATTCAGTAATACGCTTGGAAGGGGATTTCATCTAAGGTACTTGGATAGCACGTTTTTCCATCACGTCAATCCGGTTTGGTCGAATGGTAAACTGTACATCGAATTCATTCTGAAGCTGGAGAATAATTTCAAACCTACCGATGGCAAATATTACCTGACAACGGGCGGTGACTATCTATTGACCGAGAATAACGAATACATAATGATAACTGATATGAAGGTGTTTTTCTAATGGGAAAGATCAAAGTATATAGGGGACTTTTAGAAGTGGTCGAGCTTGACCTTGCGAACGCTGTATTTTCAAAACGTTTGCAGGGAGAGCATAATCTTGTCTTTAACGTACGTTCATCTTCACCATTGGACATCAAAGTCGGTGACCGTTTGACCTATAAGGGCGAGGTGATGGAAGTCAATAAGCCGATCGACCTCGATAAGGTAAGCTCGTTCGATTACAGAGGGCAGATAGTCTTTCAGGGATTGCGACATAGGTTATCGAGATGGATACTGGATGATGAGGGTAAAGTTATTTTCAACTATACGGCAACCTTGGATGATTTCATGTTCATGTTCTTGGAATCGCTTAATAGCAAGGATGTGGACGGTGGTTGGAGCGTTGGAGAGCTTGATGTTGTCGACGTATTCTCGATAGATTTCGATTGCACTAACTTTTGGGATGCCATCAATATGATAGCAGAGGGTGCGGGTTGTGAGTGGCAATTGAAGGGCAAGGCTTTTACCATCAAAAAGACAGTCGGTCAAGCAACGACCATTCAATTATCGTACGGAAAGGACAACGGATTGTACGGTCTTTCCCGTAAATCGGTGGATAACCTGAATATTGTCAACAGCGCATACGGCATTGGTGGAAATCAGAATCTACCACTTGATTATAGCCACAGCAATCTAATGCTTACGAGTAAGGTTCAGGATTTAGCGAGTATCGCCGCTATTGGACTTCGTGAGGGTGTATTCAAGGATGAAACCATTTTTCCTAAAGGCGATGGAAATGTTTCGGGAATCGGGCAGATCAACGAAGGGACTTGGTTCATTTCCGATACCTCAATAGACTTTGATCTTCAAGGTCAATTTATACAAGGGGTTGAGCCGAAAATAGTTTTTCTTACAGGTGCTTTGAACGGTCAGGAGTTCAAGGTTCTGGGCTATAAGCACAATAGCAAGACCATACGCTACGAAGCGAATAAGGACAGTAATGGAGGTTTGATTCCCTTCGGACTTTACCGTGCCGAGATTGGCGATAAATACTTCATTTCGGGAATCCGTATGCCACAATCGTATGTGGATGCTGCATTGCTTGAATTGGGAAATAAAACCCAAGAGTATGTAAACAGCAATAAGAACGCACGACCTGTCTATGATTTAGATATCGACCTATTGGATGCCAAGAGAAAAGCCGTTTACCCAAATGAAAGTGACCTGATACGGGTAAAGGATACGGAGATCGGAATCGACGAGGATCTACGGGTAACGTTCATCTCGTATCCCGGTAATTTCCCTGAGCTATTGGAACAGGGAAAGAAATTCACCTGCGAGGTAGGTCACGACATTACCTATTCCCGTATCGCTTTGGTCGAAAAGAATATCAAGGAAACCAAAGAGGTAGTGACAACGTACCGTAATCAGTCCATTGAGCTAAACAGACTTGGTGTTACGGCATTGAACGAGTTTAGGGATATGGTATTCGATCCCGATGGTCAGTTCCAGCAACCGATGATCGAAGCTATGGCAGGGATATTCGGGACAAAGAGCCAATGTTTTGACCTTGACGGGGTTACCATAACCGAGAATCTTGATAGCGATCCGAATAAGGCAAGCTTTAGCGGTGGTAGTCTGGTTCACTATTCTTACGAAATACCGACGATTGGCAATGTATGGACTATTGCACCATTGCTCGTTTCTTCACTCGAGCCAATGAAGCCCTATTATATTTCAGTTAAAGCCGATAGGATTACTGCGGCGGCTACTTGGGACGTGTCATTGGTCAAACGGTTAACCGATGAAGATCCAGCGTATTGGTATTTCAATTTTGGGGTGCTTACGAGCGTGATCGAGAATCGTCGGTCAATACGTCCTACGAATATGTTCACCGCAATTTCGGGTGGTACCATCGAAACGAATATCCTTATAGCAAGAATGCTCATGCTTCCATATATGAGCATCGGTAAAAATGGTGAGAACGCTCAGAGGTTCTATTACGATTTGGAACAGCAAAAAACCGCTGCAATTTTCGGTCTTATTAACGGTAAGCACAAATTGGCATGGTATGCTGAAGATGGCACCGAGGTTTGGAATGCATCCGAAAAGGGAATCATCTATGTCACCAACACCCCAGAATCTTGGAGAAACGAAGGTATGTTCTTGGTGCAGGAAATCGCATCGGAAAGCGATGTGCTTGATGAGCCTCTTGCAAAAAGCACCTTGCAGATTAACGCGGTTCGTGATTCGCCAACAACAGCCCATATCGGTGGTGAAACGGTGTATGACCTTTACGATGCCGGAACGAACGAGAATACCACGGCAAACTCAATATACGAAGGCTACCATGTTGGCGCAACTAAAGCATCGCCTTTTATCCCAAATGGATTTTATGTGATAACGGGAATTTCCCCGAATTACGATCAGTTAATGACCGATGGTTCTGGGTATTTCGATGTGTTTGTTGGTAGGTATTGGAACGGCAAGCAGGTAGGCAATATGATTATAGTAAAAATTTATGTTCCTGAATAGTAACAATTAAAGAAATGGCACAAAAGAAAGAGATAGATTGGAAAGATGCGTTCGATGTGGTTGATAATTTTAGCCACATAATCGTCGATAACGGTACCCAAAAAGGAAAGAAGATTACCAAGGATCAGGTTAAGGCAATACTTGCAATCGAGGGCGCGCAGTTAGAGTCCCTTCAAGGCGGTACAACGGTAGAGCCTACTTTATTGGTAGCTCCGGGAACACTTGAATACAGATGGTCAAAGGCAAGTCCGGGTGAATACAAGTTTGGCAGCGAGCCTAACATGGTAGCTACAACTGGTTCGGAGTGGATTATCGAATGGATTGGCGGTGTGCCGTCCCTAAAGGACATGGGGGAATTGCCTATCGCACCGCCTACACCCGTTAATGGAGTTGTAGCGATTGGAAATAAGAATGCAGTACCGGGTGAAGAAGTCTACAATAAGACAGCTTTAAAATCACATGGTAAAAACTATGTTGATTATACAGCATTAAAGGATGAATTTTATGTAAATGACGAAACTGGCGAACTTTCACCTAATTCTTCATATAAAGCAACTGAAAAATTTATTGAGATAAAACCAAGTACTGCGTATATGCTCGATAAGGTTGTTCGTTTGGCATACTACTCTGCGCCTAATGTCGAATCGTTCATTTCGGGGATTTTTCAGGAGATCAACACTCCTACCGAAAAGACATCCCCAGCAGGCGCAAAATACATTAGGTTGAGCGGATCTAGTTCATTCAGCGAGATGTATCTTGGATTGGCATCAGAATATACAGGGTTCGTACCATACGAGAAAGTCTTGGAGCCAGATGTAAAGGCTCAGGCAATAACCAACGAACTGAAAGATGAAATACTAGGAGGTACGGCAAAGTTGGTTAAATCAACAGGGAAGAATCGAATCAATCCACAAACATTCACCCCCGAACATTTTGTGAATGCTATTACGGGTGTTCTTGATTTTAATAAAAACTATAAAGCTTCCGACTTCATATACGTGGGGGATTTGGTTGACTACACAATAAGCCCTCTAATTAGGCATATTGCCAAATATAGTGAAGCAAACGAGGCATCATTTATTTCAGGAGTAGAAAACCCATCATCAAACACGGTGATAAGAGATGGAGAGAACTATGTTCGATTATCATTCCTCAACACGGACTATTGGCTGCAACTTGAATCGGGTAATGTTGTTACATCATTTGAACCATATAGGGATGCAGTTTTGTTGGAGAATAAAGACAACATTCAGATAGAATTGCCAACAGGTATAAAAAAAGAAAATGAATTGTTAGTCCCTGCTGTAGGTACAGTATATGTTCTACCTTCACTGCCTTATTTTCTGTATTTTAAAAATGCTTTCATTTCTGATTATGGTTTTGAAGACATCAAGATCTTTGATGCTCATTGCAATTCAGGAAGGTTCATGTCGAAGAAATTCAAGTTAATGTTAAATAGTGGAGACATAGATGAATTGTTCCTTCGAGGCTATCAATATGGAAACCAATTGGTCAATAAACGGATATTGATTAGAACCGCCAATATTACAAGTGGTGACGGGATTACGAGAAAGGTTCTTTTCTTGGGAGACAGCACTATATATCATGCTGTAATTGTAGATCATTTTAAGGAATATTTCGATGCTAATGGGATGAAGGTTGAAATGTTGGGTGTTAGACAGACTCCTTCTGGAACAAAGCATGAAGGTCGAAGTGGGGCTAAAATTAAAGAGTATTTTCAGGAGCCTACTGCAGCGGGCATCAGTAATCCATTCCTAAACCCCGGTAGCAGCAGATTTGATTTTACATATTATCTAGGGGCAACCGGACAAACTATGGGAGCAAATGATTGGTTCATGTTCCAGTTAGGTATTAATGATCTTTATCCAATTGCAGATAGTAGAAATATTACACAGGCAAGGAATTTGGTCAAGGAAATGATTGAGCAATTAAACTACATTATTGATTCGGTTAAGACTGTTAATGCCGATATCCGTATCGGAATATCCATGACCATTCCTCCAGCTGCTGAACAGGACGCAACCGCTATTCTACTTAGTTCCGGAGGCATTCAGAATAAATCCGCCTATGAAAAAATGGGACTAAAAACATGGTGGTCTGAGTTATTAAGAGAATTTGAGTCAAGAGTATCCGAAAAGATATACCTCGTTCCAAGTAATCTTTTCTTGGATACGGAAAATAATTTCCAAACAAGTGATTTACCGATCGATAACTACAATACAAACCTTGTTAAAACACAGATTGATGATGTACATCCATCGACTGCTGGGTATAAGCAAATGAGTGACTTGTATATCGGGATTGTAAAATATTTTGGGTAACAAACCATCCCCCTATCTCGGTAGGGGGTAAAAAAGAATAAAGATGACAAGAACAGAAAGAATAAAGGATTTACAGGGATTGGTTGGGGCTGATCCTGATGGAAATATCGGGCGTGAAACCTTGACCAAATTCGCTAGGTATTTCGGAAAGTCGATGGTACAGACGGTGCATTTCTTTGCACAGATCCACCATGAAAGTGGAGGGTTTACAATCGGGCGTGAGAACATGAATTATACAGCTCCAAGGATTATGCAGATTTTCGGAGTTGGCAAGCATTCGGCAAAGGTAATGGTAGCTGAAGCTGGAAGATTGGCGGGTAATCCATGGGACTTGGCCGAACGTGTCTACGGATTGGGAAACCCTAAGAAAGCTAAGGAATTAGGCAATATAAAAGTAGGAGATGGCTTCAAATACCGTGGAGGTGGAGCTTTGCAATGTACCGGAGGATCCGATTACAAGAATTACGGTGGTCAGAGGCTTTACGACAATCCGGACCTTATCGAAACAGCGGAGTTTTATTTCTCAACAGCATTAAAAGAGTTCGATGCACGTGGAATATGGTCATTGGCAAAGGATTATTCCAACAGCAGCATATTATCGGTAAGCAAGCGGGTGAACGGTGGAACAAATGGCCTGGATGATAGAATTAACAAGACAGCGTATTACGCTAATATGGTGAGATAGGATGAGCGAGCAACAAGAAATGCACGTAGGATTGGACGAGAAAAAAGCCAAGACAATAAGCAAGTATCCTTTGGCGATACTTGTGTTTGTCGTTACTTCACTCCTCACAACGGCTGTGAACAGATTGTTTACGACTGAGGATAATCGTAGCGATGACTGTAAGAATCAGATTGCCTACTTAAGGGAAAGGGTGGATAAGCTGGAGAAGCAATTAGACCAGTACACCAACGCCATAATGTTCAAGGATGCTCAGGTCAAGAACAGGGAACAGGTAATCGATTCCCTAAAAATGGAGGTTAAGCAATGAAGAATTTAGGCACTTATTTTCTTATAGCCATCATAGCCATTTTGGTTATTAGGATCGTTTGGTTTCCACGAGAAAGAGAGGTAAGGGTGGAGATTCCAAAAGAGGTAAAGGAAGCCGTACAGGCGACCGTAAACAACGTTAATAGGAACATAGACAAGGACGGATTCGAGCATGCCGTTATTTCGGACAAGGAGAACATTGTTCAATCGCTCTCTCAGTTAAGCGATAGCTCAAGAATAAAACTTGATAGTGTACTCAATGTTCTATCCATAGAGCGAAAACAGTTCAAGGAATGGCGACAATACACAGCTACCGTACACGCTAAGGATTTGGAAGCTGTTAGGAACGATACGGGATTTTCCTATAAGGACAGATACACTTCTATTGACTTCACCGCACCAAAGGATACCTTCGGAAAGGGTGTTTTCAACTTCTCGTACAACGCAGAGATTAACTATGCTGAATATTGCCGTAAGGATTGGTTTTTAGGACGTAAGAAGCATTATATTGACTTTTGGGTAGCAGACCCAAGGGCCACTGTAAACGGCGTTAAAAGGGTTAAGATCGAGCCAAAGCCAGACAATGTAAAAGTCGATGTGAACGCAAGCGGGTTCTATACGGATAGGCTCAATCTTGGAATTGATGGAGGTCTTACGGTTGGGCGTTCAAGGTTCGGGGCAGGTTATTATTATGACTTCACAGACAGTAAGTGGAAGCCTGTAATTAGTGTTAAGTATAGGATATTGGAGTTTTAATATTTCACTTCCCAATTTTAGGCTGACCGTTAACTAGCTACTCATCCTGGATATTGGAACACAAGAATTTCTTTTTAACAATTAATGAAAATACTATTATTTTAAAAATGTATATTTGTTTTGAACATCATAGGTTAACAATTGGTTAATTAAGATCCCTACATCTCCCCGGTGTAGGGTTTTTTTATATAAAAAGTATTCGAAGTTTAAATCAAAAAAAATGCCCTACAATTAATTGTAGGGCATAATTTACAGCTAGTTTGTTTATTTAAGCGTTCTTATTGTTTGTCAGTGTGAAGGACAATATTAAAAACAATTATTTTCTATTAAAAATCTAATAACCGCCCCGCAATACACGGGACGGATACCCAATTAACAAATTACAGAACTAAGTTTAATTAATATAAAGGTAAGCAAATTTATTAATAATTTTCATTAAACAGAAACGCACCCAACTGTCTAGGCGCGTTTCTTCTTTTAGCTGCGAACACCCTAAAAATATAGAATGTACTCATATAACAGCGGAAAGAGGGTTTAGTTTTTGTTGAACAATATTTTTTTTGGTTTTAATTCTTTAATTCTAAAATATATGAAGGCGAAACTTGGGAGGTAATCGCCTTCAATCATATTACCTATTGGTAATTAACCGAGACTAATATATGAGTTTTTTCAAAATAAAAATAATAAAATAAAAAAGCCATCGACTTTGGGAGAGCCGATGACTTATACACTAACTATCTTTTTAGATTTTTTTGAATGATTTTAAATATATAAAATTTTAAGATACTGACAAAGTTTTTGTGGCTTAAAAGTGCTAATAAAGACCAAAAGCCCTACCGAATGTAGGGCTTTTGTAGCTAAAATCACACTAGATTAATCTTTATCAAGCTCTCTTAACCAGGACTGAACTTCTTCGCGTGTCTTGCCTGATTTCTTTTGAAGGCGTCCATACAGCTCATCTTCTTTGCCTTCAACATAAAGCAGGTCATCATCTGTCCAATCTGCGTATTGTTGCTTGATTTTTCCTTTTAAAACGTTCCAACGCCCTTTTAAATCTAATGAATCCATATTATATAGTTTTAGTGTAATTAAATAACGTATAAGGTAGGAAGTTGTTTTAAATCCGGAGATATTTTTTATTAAATCGAATAGAACAAATAAGGATAATGTGTGTTAACCATACAAACAAACTTAAAAAACATACAATATGGCAACTACAACAAAATCTCCATCTAATGAGACCAAGATCAAGGCAAAGAGTGATGCTGCCAAAGATTTAAATGATCTATTCGAAGACGGTTTAAAAGATATTTACTGGGCCGAAAAGGAATTGGTAAAAGCGTTACCAAAAATGGAAAAAAATGCCACTTCTCAAAAACTCAAATCATCAATTTCCTCACATCTGGAGGAAACCAAAGAACATGTTAGCAGATTGGAAGATGTATTTAAGTCAATAGGCGTAAAGGCAAAGGCTGAAAAATGCGACGCAATGGCCGGTCTACTCGAAGAAGGTAAAAGCATAATGGAAGAAACAGAACCTGGAGCTGTCCGTGATGCGGGAATAATCGCTGCGGCGCAAAAAGTTGAACATTATGAAATAGCAACTTATGGAACGCTTGCAGCATTTGCAAAGGTCCTAGAACATAAAGATGCCTTAAAATTATTATTGGCCACATTAAAAGAAGAAAAGGCCTGCGACGAAAAATTGACATCAATTGCAGATACCAATTTAAATTCCAAAGCTGAATAAATTCTGATTAGTTTATTTTATAGTTACCGAAGCCTACCCTAAAAAGTAGGCTTATCCATATTATCGCCATCTGCGGGAATCCAGATGTTATGATAAAACGAGTATAGAAAAGTCCAAGTATTGGATAATCTAATGAAAAGTTGGGGAATTTTATATTTTTTAATCTACAAGGTGATTGTCCTTAAAACGATGCTAATAAAAAAATGCGAAGCACCTAACTCCGCATCTTTAAAGAAATACCTTTTATGAAATTTTGTTGAAGAATTAAAGTTGGTTTAAGAGTTTATTAAAAAAAGGAATGTTTTTTTTATCAATATAGTTCTTGTAAAAAAAATCCGTTTTCATTTTTCCTTTATCTTTTGTAATATAATTTAACATCACTATTGCACCAGATACCTTGTTATTGTTATCGAAATAAATATCAGTATTAAATGGTGTATTTAACGACGGGTCAATTATTATATTATAAATAGTTCCATCTATGGCATGAAATTGTACTTCGATACATTTTTCATTGTTATAAACTTTTTGTTTTATATAATCCAATTTATCAATAGATTCTTTAATTTTTAGTGGAATTTCTTTGAATTGGAAAATATTAAAACCGACCAGTTTTGAAACATTCAACAATGATTTGTTTAAAAGTTTTGGATTATTTATATCATCATTAAACAAATAAATACTGTCTTTAGACAAATTTATTACTTCAATTCTCCATAATTTTTTAATAAATGAATCTTTATTGGAATTTCCTTCTTTATTTAAAATAACATTATTAATAAAACTAGTTTTATTAGGGAACCTAATCATATATTGCCCATATTGATAGATCGTGTCAATGGAAATATCTGATAATAATTTAGAACTAGATATATAGGTCCAATTTTCCAATGAATCCTGTTCTTTAGCGTGACAAAAATTTGTTATAATAAGGAAACCATAAAAAAACAGCTGTTTCATTTTGAAAATTCTAGTTTTCATTCTTATTAAATATTTAATTATGTTCTTCACATGGATCTTCACCATAAATTGGTTGACCATAATTGTCTTTACCTATAATACTTGGTTTTAAATATGCTGCATGAAAATTGGCAACACTTTCAATTGGCTGTCTATTTGTATATATGAGATCATTGCCCACAGTTATTATTCCGTCTACAGCCGCCCAACCGTTTTTTTCATCAAATTCACAAGAGGATGATGTTTCTTCCCATTCAACAGTAATTCCAGCAATAGAAGTAATACCTGAAAGGTAGGAAGAGACATTTGAAATTCCAGTGATAGGATAATAACACCCTAATTTCCTATAACCGTAATTGGTATAAGTGTAATCAGTTATTATTTGAGAACTTTTTGATATTTTTGCAGTACCGTATACATGCCAGAGATCGAAGCGATTGCTAACTATTTCCCATTTAGAAGTAACTTCTCCTCTACCATCTAACTCTTCAGAAGAAGAATACCCAATATAAAATGCTTTCAAATCATCTGCAGAATATTCATCATCACCGTCGGAATTATATTTTTTAATTGAGGCCTTTTTCGTATCTTTTGATTTTGATTCATTTTTTAAATTCGTCTCAATTTCTAAATTTCTTTTGATGGCTTTTCTTAATTTATTTCTATTTGATTCTACTTTTTCGTTTAACAAATATTCCTGAAGCTTTGTTGTTGATTTTTCATTATAAACCACTTTTGCTGTATTAACTTTTGTTATACTTTCATGTTGTGATCTTGTTTTTTCACTCTTTTAATCAGGTGTTTTTTCGCATGAATTTAACGAACAGATTGCCAAGAATGTAACGATAACACTGTAAATAGTTTTCCTTTTCATAATTGTAAATAGTTTAAATGTAATTTTTAACAATTATAAAACTCTCTTGTTAAAAAATGTTAAATTTTTTATTATCTGATTGTTAATTATTATTTCCTAAATTAAGAAATATGAATTTTTCAATTAATAAAGAGAAATATTTTTATTTTTCTTTATTAATTCATCTGTAATTTTAATAATCTCATTTACAAATTATTTAAAACTGAAATCTTGATGTATAATTTATATTTAAATAGTAATAAGTGGTACTTGAACCATAGTCTGCTTTAAAGAATTCACAATCGCTTATTTTAGACTATGTCTTTCATTGCAAATCATCTTATTATACTTAAATCATAAAATATACCTTTCAATCAAAAAATTAAATACTCCTGCTCTTCAACCTAACTTCATCTCCAAGAATTACACCCATGTCCTTTAGATAATCCATTAATTCGGCCAAGGTCTTATGCCTAGTCAATTTGATGATATTATGGAGCTTTTCACCATCTTCCACCAAATGTATGCATCGAGTATGTTTAAAGGAATAAAGTGTTTCACCGTTATTGATGTCCAAAGCTTTTTTAACAGGAATGAACTGTTTCCGGAAATAACTTTCATAAACTGGCTTTTCACCTGGTGTTCCTACGATTGAAAATACATAATCATATTTACTAAAGCGATCAAGGTTCATTCTCAATAAAATATTTAGAAATTCATCATCGATCGGTATATATTGCGTTTTATTTCGTTTTGAGTTCTCACTTGGAACTTGTATCAAGCGTCTATGTAGGTCGATATCCCCAACACGCAACAATCTAAGCTCGGCATCAGGTCGCATGCAGGAATAATAGATAAACCTACTGAACTGATACAGGTTAGGATTATTCTCCTTCAAATAATCCAAGGTTTTCTTAAACAAAACATTGTTAAAAGGAAGGTTTCCTTTTTTCTGAACACCCAATCTTTTGATCTTGGAGCATACATTTTCTTTTACGTATCCATCCTTATTGTCCAGAAAGAACTGCAGCATCGTATGGATGGCCTGCAAATAATGGTTGTAGGTTTTATTGGACCATTTTCGGTTCGTCTTAAATGTTGTTACAAATTCGAAAATATTATCCTTGGTAACTTGATCGATCCGTTTATAGTCAATAGCCTGTTCTGTCAAATACCTCTTGAAAAGATTCAAGCGATCCTCATAGGGTTTATAGGTGTTTTTCTTCAGCGAAGCCTTTGCGAAAATCAAATATTCATCGATGCAATTGCAGATGTTATATTTCTCGTGTTGGGAATTGTCTGCATAACTGAATTCCTGAAAAGGATTAAAGCCGGCTTCCAACAATTCTTTTATGGAATCCTTGACGAACCTTAATTGCTGAAGCCGTTCCTTTTTGTTATGGATTGAATTGATCGTGTTGTAAACCTTAAACCTTTCGTATTTTTTACCGTTAGGTTTTTGAAGTTCTTTTGGAATTAAAAAGTGGTAATGTACGAACCATTCTTTGGTTATATCACCACCTGCATCATAAGATTTAATCAGCTTGTAAGAAGGCATAAGTGTCCGGAAAATGTCTGGACTGTTTCCAACAAGCTGATTATCAGGGGTTTCTAAGTGGAGCCGGAGGGATTCGAACCCTCGTCCAAACATAGTATGATTTACGCTTTCTACATGCTTAGCTTCTCTTTAGTTGTCGGGAGAGGGAAGGTGAGTCGCTTACCTATACCGTTCTCCGTATCTGCTGTTTCTCGTCAGGGTTTAGCAGAGTCGCCCTGACCAGTTCTATTGTTCGATGCCCCTGGTGTTAGACCAAAGAACAGGATCTAACGGGACAAATAGCTATGTTAAGTCTAACTTAAGCAGCTAAGGCGTAGTTTTCTTCGCCAGTTGTAAAGTTGAAAGTTCAGATTAAAGTGCTAGACTAACAATGCACTGCATGCTTACATAACCATCGCTATCCTGTCAATTCCGGTCGACCCCAAGTTATGTAGGATTACAAAAGTAATCATATTCTTCGACTAAAATTGCATTTATTGGTTTAAAATAACGTTTTTTGAAAACAAAATGATTATATTCAAGGTTTTATGCTCAATGAATTTAACTTAATTGAGCATATTAGCTTACGTCTCGAGAAAATAATTGGACTCAGGCGTCAAAAATTAACGGATTTCTACACTAATAAATAAAAGAAATGGCAGAACCAACAATTAAAAGCAATTCCACTGAAACTGCTGTGGAAGAACAAAAAGATAAAGCGGCAACTCCAGCAAGCGCTGCAAAAACTCCTGCAAAAGCTCCGGTAACGAAGAAACCTGTAGCATCAAAAACGACAAGTACGAGAACTACAGCAGCTGCTAAGCCTGCAACTTCAACTACAGCTGCAAAAGCGGCCCCTGCTGCGGCTCAAAAAGCTCCGGCGACAACTGCTAAGGCTCCAGCAAAACCTGCGGCTAGCGCGGCTAAAACAGCACCTGCGGCAAAGCCAGCAGCCAAAGCTACTCCTGCTGCTAAACCAGCAACCGCAAGTAAACCAGCTGCAGCAGCAAAACCTGCTACAAGTGCTAAAACTGCCAGCCCTGCTAAAGCAGCAAATCCAGCTAAATTGGAAACCAAAACTACCGCTACTACAGCGAATGCAACTAAAGACTCAGCTTCAACTCCAAAAACTGCTACTGCTGCGAACAAACCAGCAGCTGCTGCAACAAAAACCGCAAAAGCAAAATCTACAGGTAGCAAATTGAAAACGACTAAAGCTACTGTGGCACCGATCGCAGAAAAACCAAGTCCAGTAGAAGCGAAGAAAATCGAAAAGGAAGCATCTTATAAGGAGACCGTTCCTAAATCAAGCGATTCTAAAGGAAAAGCTAAAAAAGAAGATAAGGACAAGAAAAAAGTGAAGAAAGATAAATCAGCTGAAGTGAAGGTGAAAAAAGACGTGAAGAAGAAAAAAGCTAAGAAAGTAGACGTAAAAGCAAAAGACAAAAAGGAGCCTAAAAAAGATAAAAATGAAGGCAAAACAATGAAAAAATTGAAAAAGGCTTTTACTGAAATTTACCATAAAATTGTTGGAGATTCCAACGATAGCAAATCTAAAAAAGGCAAAAAGAAAAAATAATACAATAAATAAGGGAGATCATGTAAGTATGTTCTCCCTTTTTTGATTTGTTATTTTTGATCTTTCAACCGAATTGAAACAGCGTTTTTATGTGCTTGCAGTCCTTCCAGCTCAGCAAGTATTTCTACTGTTGAACCGATTTGTTGCAAACCTTGCTCATCAATTTGTTGAAAGGTAATTTTCTTCACGAAGGAATCTACCGAAACTCCAGAATAGGAGCGTGCATACCCCGAAGTTGGCAGGGTGTGGTTGGTTCCAGAGGCATAATCCCCAGCGCTTTCTGGTGTTAAATGTCCCAAAAATACCGATCCCGCATTTAATACTTTATTGATCAGTGGTTTCCATTCATTGGTTTCCAGGATCAAGTGTTCGGGTGCATATGCATTCGAAAATTGCATGGCTTCCTCTAGGCTATCCGCCAAAATAATATAGGAGTTATCCATTGCTTTTTCTGCCAATTCACGTCTTGGCAATACTTGCAATTGACTTTCAACTTCCTTTTCAACAGCTTTCGCTATGGCTTCATCAGTACACACCAAAATAGCTTGACTATCACTTCCATGCTCTGCCTGAGCCAATAAATCAGCTGCAACATAAGCCGGATTAGCAGAATCATCAGCGATTACTAATACCTCAGAAGGACCGGCAGGCATATCAATACTGACATCTGAAATACCTTGAACGATGCTCTTAGCCTTGGTGACAAACTGGTTTCCTGGGCCAAAAATCTTATTGACCTTAGGTATACTTTCTGTTCCAAATGCCATGGCAGCTACAGCCTGAGCGCCACCAACCAAATATATTCTTTCAATCTTCAATAGTCGGAGGCAGTAAGCTACAAAGCCATTGATTTTTCCATTGTTTTGAGGAGGAGAACAAACTACGATTTCCTTACATCCAGCAATCTTCGCAGGGATACCGAGCATAAGTAAGGTACTAGGCAAAACGGCTGATCCACCAGGTATATATAAACCGACTTTTTCGATTGGTCGAACCTCGCGCCAACATTTTACGCCAGGCATGGTCTCCACCACGCGCTCGCGTTTCAATTGCGTTTGGTGGAACTTATAAATATTCTGAAAAGCAATTTCCAAAGCACGCATTTGATCCCTGGAAATTCCCATTGCCAATTCTTCAATATCATCAGCATCCAAATACAATTTCTCCAAATCTACCTTGTCAAACTGCTTGGCATAGGCCTTTAAAGCTTGGTCACCGTGCGTGCGCACCTCTTGTATGATTTGAGATACCGTATCCTGAATTGCATGGTTTGGATCGGTATTTCGATCCAGCAATTGCTGAAGTTGATCGGTCGATAATTCTTTATAATTGTATGTCTTGAGCATATTACATAATGATTTTCTCGACAGGCATTACCACAATACCTTGTGCGCCCGCCGCCTTCAATTTATTGATTTTATCCCAAAAATCATCTTCCGAAATTACAGTATGCACAGCCACCCATCCTTCTTCAGCCAATGGAACAACAGTTGGGCTCTTCACACCTGGCAGTAAATCAGTGATTTGACTCAAATTTTTCTTCTCCACGTTTAATACTACATACTTTGTTTCTTTGGCACGTAGTACCGATTGAATACGCTGTAAAAGCTCACAGATAATGGGGTTTTCTGCTAAACCTTCACGACCAATTAAAATAGCTTCCGAGCTTCTAACATCCACAAATGGTTTTAATCCATTGTTCTTTAAAGTTCCTCCAGTGGAAACAATATCGCAAATGGCATCGCTCAAACCTAATCCCGGTGCAATTTCTACCGACCCGGAAATCTCTTGAATGTCCGCTTGGATTTTATACTCGTCTAAGAAGTTTTGTAGGATATTAGGGTAGGAGGTAGCGATGGATTTGCCATTAAGGTCTTCAAGTCTGTCGATTGCGGAGTCTTTGGGAATAGCCAATTTCAATGTGCATCTACCGAAGCCTAATCGCTGTAAATATTGAACTTTCGCTTGTGTCTCATCAATTACGTTTTCACCAACGATACCCAAATCTGCAATCCCTTGCTCCACATATCCTGGGATATCATCATCCCGAAGGAATAGAATTTCCAAGTTAAAGTTAGCAACAGTAGTTATAAGGGAACTTTTATAGTTTTCAAAGTCTAGCCCACAGTTTTTTAATAGAAGAACAGATTTTTCGTTTAGTCTACCCGATTTCTGGATAGCAATTTTAAGATTTTTCAAAATGACGGTTTTTGATGTAAGTAAATTATTAATACCAATAATGATCCGGGGGGAGTTCTCGCTTCGCGTAGAAGCCATACTAATTCATATCGCCGCAATGGCGATGATGAAAAATGTGATGGTATGTGCGAGTGATCAACATATTAATAATGTCACAAATGTAAAACATTGGATGTTCTATTCCAAGAAATTATTCGTTTTTTATTAAATATTGTTTTTTATTCAAGAAAACTCTCGTGAATTTGGGAATTCCATAATTGAGATGAATGTACATAGGATAAATCATCTTATCCCTGTTTTTGCTTGTAAATAAGGATACAATGGATAAAAACTTATCTTTTTTTACGCAATTGCAATAATAAATATTGTAATAAGCTGGTAATCAAATTGTTTTCGGTTGTTCTTTAGCTGATTTATGCTTGGACATAAGTAATCGCTTACAGGTAATTTGTTTTACTTTCAATATAGCTTCTTTTATCTATTGTCTGTGGTCTAATCGTCTCTAACAGGGGTTTGCTTCGAGAACCCTTCGGATCTCCTTCGGAACTCCTTCGGATCTTGTTCGGATCTCGTTCGGTTGGAAGCGAACAAGATCCGAACAAGATCCGATTCAGATCCGAGAAAAATCCGTTAGAGTCTCGAAGCAAACTAGAGCTTAATACGAGGGAATAGCTAAGTTATGTAGTCAGAATACTGGCTTATTACTTGACTAGCTATCAAGATCAATTAATGGCTGTTCTTATATTATAATGATTGAATCCTATGAATTGGATTCCTTCTGTTTCGTCCTTAACATAAAAAAGGAGATGATCCGTAGACCATCTCCTCAAACATATAAACCAATAGAACTTAAAAGTCGAATTTTATTCTTGCCCTTACACCCCATTGCGGTGCGTCAGGGTGATCCAGATAATTTAGACGTTTTACAACATCTACACGAAGGATCTTAAAGATATTCGCAACACCAGCAGATACTTCCATATAAGGCTTATTGCTGAAAGTAAAGGACGATTGTTCGCCTAAACCATTTGTTTGCCAACTGTAAATGTTGTTGTTCAAACTTGGGTTGTTGCTGTCGCGTAATCCACCATAAACTCCCTTGAAACTAAAAACCTCACGGATCTTCAATTTCTTGATCAATGGGATTTTATTGAAAATAAAACCATTCATATAGTACTGTACATTCCAACTGGCATGTTTATCCGATATGAATTCCATAAAATTCATCAAGTTGTATGATTGCAGCTGATATGCGTACGTTTGGTTGGCGCGGTGAATGTTCAACACTGGGAAAGGTAAATTATCCCCAAGGGTATAAGAACCTTCCACGTTGATGTCTGCATAGCCCAATTGTGATAAGTAAAAGCGCTTAAATGCACCTGCGGTAAAGGTATGGTAGGCATTCTCACCGCCAAATAAATTCTTTAATCCAGCAGTATAGTTGAAATTAAAGATTGGGTAAGCATTGAAAATTGGCGTTCTATACAATTTCCCTTGGTAATATTCTTCATGAGGAGCATAACGTAAGCCGACATTGAACTCGGTGTTCTTTAGTTCGTTGATCTGCTTGAATCCACCATCCATTTGTGGCAAACGATAGGAGAGTACCCCTGCAGGGTTTTGATTCCACATACCTAAACCTGCGGTTACCGAGAAGTTACTGCTGAATTCCGCCTTGTAATCCACACGGTATACATGATTGTACAAGTAGCTCTGGTTTTCTCCACGTTTGAAAGATAGCAATACGTTATCCTCTTGGATAAACTCTAAATTCTGTCCTGGGATTTTGGTGTCATAAGATGCCGATACACGAACATAATGTTGCGGGAATTTATAGATCGACTTATTGTTTAAAGAGTATGTTCCACTTAAGAAGTATTTCCATTTTTTGTCTTCAAAACCATAAGCTCCATATCCCTCCATGTAGAATCGTTTACTTAACAATTCCGTCGTTCTACCTCCGACACGTAGACGGAATCCTTCCACAGGATTGTAAGAATAAAAGGTGTTTACAGGGCCAATTTCAACCGGACCAGCTTGTTTATAACCCGAGAATACCAATGCACCAATATCCATTAAAGTACGGAAGGAAGGCATATGCTGAAGGCTATCAATGTTTTCATATATCATGCGTTCGGACCTTTGCAAAGGTTCAGGTCGTAAAGTCGCCCAATAGCTTTCTTCTTTTAAAGGCTCTTCTTCAACTTGCTTAACGATGTATTTATCTGGAACCTGATATATACTATCCGGTCTTTCTAAGCCGTTTTGGTAGTTGTTGATTAAAACAACGCGTTTACCTCGGATTCCTTTTCCCTTGTCTGTTAAGGCAAAATCAATTCCTAAGCTCGATTTATTTAAATAGAATTTATTCTCAGCATTTTTTTCAAATCCCAACTCAATATTAAGATCTCTTACAAAGTTGATGTTCGCATCCTTATTGATGGTCATCTGTGCTTTTTGAACGGCATAATTACCATCTAGAGTCACATAAAGCTTGCCTTTAAAAAGTAGATCAGTTTTATTCCTTGGGAAAAAGCTTAATTCCACCAACATAGGTGATACCGTTTTGATGGTATCGGTAATGTAAAAACGATAAAACGTTGGAGCCGCATTGGCGATAGGACTTAAGAATTGATTGGTCAAGATCGTGATGTTGTTATCATAGATTTCCACCTCATCATATAACCTATTGAAATACTTGCTTAATCCATCATTATCTACAAATTTTGGGTCAAATTCTGCTTTACGTTCGGCTAAAACATATTGTTTCTTCGCGTTCGGGTCTTTACGATAGTAGACCTTGGAAAATTTTTCCTCCATATAAGCAGGCAGCACATAGCTGTTTTCTACAGAATCATCAGCTTGGAATAAAAACTGGTAGTTCTTGAATACTTTCTTGTTCTTGAATTTTCCATCCAGGTTACTCAGTCCTAAGCTGATTTTCTCATATTGGTCAAATTCAGCTAATTTCTGACCTGTAAGGCGATTTTGATCACGGTGAGCAACCACTTGGCGAATTAATTCAACCGCTGGATTGTTCTTGTTGGAATATTTCAAACGCTTTGGAGCCTTAATTACAATCTCTTCAATGCTATTTGCTGGAAAGAGCATGACCCGTATGTTTTGAGCTTCACCGGCTTTGATGGGGTATTCTTCCGATTCGAAACCAACATAAGAGACCATAATGGATTTGTAACTGCCAGGTACCTTTATCGAGAATTCTCCCGATTGGTTACTGCTAGTCACTAAATTTCTATCCGCTCCCATTACTGTAATCGAAGCGTAGGCAATAGGCTCGTAGTTTTCTGCATTCAGTACCTTTCCAGTTACAGTGGTCATTTCTTGTGACCATGTTTCTTGAAAGCTAAGCAACATTCCGAGCAATAAGTTAAAGTATAGTATATATGTTTTCATTTCATTACTTTTTGACTATTGTCGTTTATTGTTCAAAAAGTAATGCAAATAACATGTTTAAAATCCACATTGTAAAGAACTAAAGTTACATAATGACAATTTATTGATATTAAAGGCGAGAGCTTGTTTTTTTATGACAATTAAAAGATGAAATATAGGCTTTAATGGGCTTTAAAGTTGTGTTTTATGGCTATTGTGTCATTTTAACTTGGCTTATTCTTTCTATAAGAGGATTGACGTATATAAACATATATTGTCATTTTATAGATATATATTGTCAATTTATTTTAGCACTATCAAAAAATTAAATTTTGTAGCTAAAAACAGGCAATACGAAAAGTCTAGAAAAAGCAGTTTATGGGGTCATAAGCTATTAAAAGTCTCCCTATTGCATTTAAACGCAGGTTTGAATTTTGATAATAATTTTCCTCAAACCGTGCTAAATTTATTTATTTTACGAAATTCAATTTAAAAAACTGAAAATCAAATAATTACAAGAGTGTAAATTGTACAATATGCTAAATTTGCTTTTTTTATAGCTAAAAATATCCCTAGCTTTGTCAGCAAAATAAAGCCTATATATGACAAACTTAATCAGTACACAACTGGAGGCCCTGGGAATTCGACCAGTAGGCCCCGTATTCTTCCAATTGCCGGTACCGGAATTGGTGGAACATGCCGTTCGAAAACAGGAAGCAATGCTTAGTGATACAGGAGCATTGAGTTTCAACACGGGAAAATTTACGGGACGCGCACCAGAGTCTCGTTTTTTGGTTAAGGACAGTCTGACAACGGATACGGTTAATTGGGGTAAGGTTAATAAACCTGTAAGCCCTGAGTTATTCGATCTTCTGTTGCAGCGCGTTTCCTTATACCTTTCCGATCTCCCATTGTACGTACGTGGCGTACAGGCATGTAACCATGTATCCTATGCGCAAAACGTAGTAACCGTGTCTGAGAGCCCTTGTCAAGACATCTTCGTGAACAATATGTTTATCAATATTGACGTCGAAGAGATGCAAAAAGTGGACTGGACCGTATTAGTTGCTTCGAAATTGCAAGTTGAAGATCATGAAGCCTTAGGATTACCTACCAAGAATGTGGTGATCTTGGATTTAAACCGCCAAATGATTTTAATTATCGGAACTTCTTATACTGGCGAGATTAAGAAGAGTATTTTCAGTGCCATGAACTTCTACCTACCGCTAAAACACAATGTATTGACCATGCACTGTGCTGCAAACGTGGGTAAAGATAAAGACACGGCCTTATTCTTCGGACTTTCAGGAACAGGAAAAACGACATTATCATCAGATGAAGGTCGTAAGCTAATTGGTGACGACGAGCATGGCTGGACAGAAACCGAAGTATTTAACTTCGAAGGTGGATGTTACGCCAAAACTATTGGTTTGACTTATCAGCATGAACCACAAATTTTCAAAGCGATTCGTTTTGGATCTTTATTGGAGAATGTATTGTTTAAACCAGGAACACGCGAGGCAGATTATAACGATCGTAGCCTAACTGAAAATATGCGTGCTTCTTATCCTATTGAATTTTTAGACAATGTAAATCCTACGGGATTTGGTGCATCGCCAAAACATATTTTCTTTTTAAGTGCTGATGCATTTGGTGTATTGCCTCCGATTTCAAAACTTACCCCTGAGCAAGCGATGTTTTATTTCATCAATGGCTATACGGCAAAGGTTGCAGGAACCGAGATTGGCGTTATGACACCTACAGCTACATTTTCAGCATGTTTCGGTGCTGCATTTATGCCATTACACCCGATGCACTATGCTGAAATGCTGAAACAGAAACTTAGTTCGCATCCTGACGTTCAGGTATGGTTAGTAAACACCGGTTGGGTTGCTGGACCTTATGGCGTTGGAAGACGTATTCAGTTATCTTATACACGTCAATTGATTCGTTCCGCTATGGAAAATCACTTAGGTGATGCTGGTTATGAATCACATCCGGTATTCGGATTGCAAATGCCACGCGAGTGTGCTGGTGTTCCTAGCAATCTTTTGAATCCGAAAAAGATGTGGGAAAACCAAGAAGGATACGATGAAATGGCGAACAAGTTGAAGGGCATGTTCGATGAGAACTATGCGCAATACAACGTTGTAGAGGCTGTAAAATAGTCTTAAAAAACAGAGCATGGGAATACAGACATTAGAGCAGTTCATCAGTAAACAACAAGCTCAATTTCCGAATGCAAAGGGTGAATTTACACATCTTTTGCAGGCGATATCATTAGCGGCGAAAATCGTTCACCGCGAAGTGAACAAGGCAGGTCTTGCTGATATATTAGGCAAGCAGGGAAAACAAAATGTGCAAGGTGAAGAACAACAAAAATTGGATGTCTTCGCTGACCACCATTTTATTGATGCCTTGGAAAAAGTAGGTGAATGCTGTTATTTAGCTTCAGAGGAGCATGAAGATGGTTTGGATTTAACCAAACAATCGATATATCCTGTTGGTAAATACATGGTTTATTTTGATCCTTTGGATGGTTCATCAAATATTGATGCCAATGTATCTATAGGAACGATATTTTCCATCTATAAGCGAGTAACGACGGAAGGTCCATTGACTTTAGAAGATTTTGAACAATTAGGACGGCAACAGGTAGCGGCGGGTTATGTGATCTATGGTTCTTCCACCATGTTGGTGTATACCACTGGGAAAGGAACGAATGGCTTTACATTAGATCCATCCATCGGCGAATTCTGCCTGTCGCATCCTAACTTGCGCATTCCTTCAAGCGGAAGAACCTATTCGGTGAATGAAAGTAATTACAATCAGTTCTCTACAGCTATTAAACAATACCTTCAATACTGTAAGGAGCAGGATAAAGAAACTAGTAGACCGTATTCTTCTCGCTATATCGGTTCATTAGTAGCTGACTTTCATCGCAATATGATTCAAGGAGGGATATTCTTATATCCTGATACCTTGGCATATCCGGATGGTAAGCTTCGTTTGATGTACGAATGTAATCCATTAGCTTTTATTGCTGAGCAAGCAGGCGGTCGTGCCACGACTGGCTTAATGCCAATCTTGGATATACGCCCGCAAGAATTGCACCAACGCACACCATTAATTATCGGTAGTGATAAAATGGTGAAGATGGTCGAATGGTTTATTCACGAATACTCCACAGCAGAGCCTTCATTCGCATAATTTTTATTTAATAATATAACTTTCATGATCTTAAATTTTTAGGTTTGTAATCTAATTATTTAGGATTATGAAAGTTTTTCTTTTTTCACTCTTCTTATTCTTCGGAATAAGCCAATTAGCATCTGCTCAAGTGCCTCATTTTTTAGAGGGTCTTTGGAAACAGGAAGGTAAGTCGGTTTATGAACAATGGAATAAAAACCTCGACGGCAACCTAAAGGGCTTTAGTTATAAATTGCAGCCAAATGGTCGGATGCAGGTTACTGAATACCTGGATTTGCAACAAGAAGGCGAGATCCTCGTTTATAAAGCTACGGTTCTTGATCAGAACCAAGGCAAAACCATCTCATTCCCAGGCACGGTAAGTGGCAACACCTATACTTTTATTAATGCGCAGCACAGCTTCCCCAAAGGTATAAGTTACCAAAAAATTTCTCAGGACACTCTTCAGGTTTTGGTATTTGGCGGTGAAAGACAATTTACCATGCGCATGGTTCGCGTGAATCCCGAAAATAAAACTACTTCTTCCACAACAGGCTATGACGCTAAATTGGCTGACAGCCTAGGTGCCGATGCCTATGGTATGAAGTCCTATTTCCTGGTTGTACTCCAAACTGGATCTAATAAAACCACCGACAAGGAGATTATCAATGCAGGTTTCCGTGGACATATGGAGAATATGGATAAAATGGTCAAAGAAAATAAATTGATTATTGCCGGGCCATTCGGTAAGAATGACGATCAATTCCGCGGGATATTTATCCTACAAAACCTGAAAACCCTTGAAGAAGCACAGGCATTGGTCAATACCGATCCAGCTGTAAAAGCAGGTTTATTGAGCTTTAAGATTTATCCATGGTACGGCTCTGCAGCTTTGCCAATGTACTTGCCTTATTCAGAGAAGATATCGAAGGAGAAGCCGTGAGGAGAGATGAGACCGCTGCGCTGTTAGATGTGAGATGTGAGATTTGAGATAGAAAGGGGTGAGGAAAGCTGTAGGCGATGCATACATCGCCCGGAAATCCAATTCTTTTAATCTTATCATCCACCACTATTCTAAATATATAAAACTTGGGCGGGCAAACATTCCGCTTCGCTCAGTATTGCCCCTACGCATGAGGTACTACATAAAGATTAGGAAATTATCTAGATAGTACGTTAGGTAGGGGCAGCACTGAGTGAGTTTGCAGAAGGGGGGTATCCCCGATGAAAACGAGCGGAATGTCTGCCCGTTAATATTATTCTGTTTTTATCTTAATTCTTAAAGTTAGTTTCTATTGATTTTTATAATCGGTCGAAGCATGCTTCGACCCTACGGTAATGGGAATTGAAAAATAATATTTTCACGAATGTTTGTAGGGTCGATGCAGGCATCGACCGCAAATCCATTCCTTATCAAGCTTATCATCCAGCACTATTCTGTATGCATATTTTTTAAACGGGCAAACATTCCGCTTCTCTCAGTATTGCCCCTACGCAGGGCTGCAATTAATCGGTTAATAACAAGCTGTCTAGATAATACGTTAGGTAGGGGCAGTACTGAGTGAGTTTGAAGAAGGGGTTTATCCCCGATGAAAACGAGCGGAATGTCTGCCCGTTTATAATCATCTGTATATATCTTATTTTATAAGGATAATATAGATTTTTATAATCGGTCGAAGCATGCTTCGACCCTACGGTAATGGGAATTGAAAAATAATATTTTCACGATTGTTTGTAGGGGCGATGCATGCATCTCCCGCAATAAAATATAGTCTGGTGATCCTTAATCATTCCCTTTTCTATCTCATATCTCAAATCTAATAGCGAAGCGGTCTCATATCTAAAAAGGCTGCCCTGAGGCAGCCTTCTTATTTTAAACACCAAGTTCTTTTATGACGTACTGGGCATTGTCGATCTTGTCGGCAATCCACAAGACGTAACGGATGTCAACACCGATGGAACGGCTGTAGGCTTCATTCCAGGCGAAGTCATTGATCGTTGCATCGTATGCACGGTCAAAGTTCACTCCGATAAGCTCTCCGTAGGCATTCATGATTGGAGATCCAGAGTTACCTCCAGTAGTATCCATATTGTATAGAATGTTTACAGGAACATCGTTTAAGTTCTTTTGGAAGTAATTTCCGAAATTCTTACTTAACCAGTTTTCCTTAATTGCAGCTGGATATTGGAATTCAGGATCTCCTGAGTTTCCTTTTTCTATTAATCCACGTACCGTTGTAAAAGGTTCCATGTAGGTTGCATCTACTGGGCTATATCCTTTGATATTACCAAAGGTTAGGCGTAAGGTAGAATTGGCATCAGGAATGAAATTCTTAGATTGGAATTTCTCTTTCACTGCTACATAGTCTGCCATTAATTTATTTAAAGTACCATCTCTACGTTTTAGTTCGGCAGCAAATGGAGTGATCTCTGCTTGAAGGTCTCTTTGGAACTTCATCAAGTCATCATCGTAGGCAAAGAATGCTTCCGCACTTTTCAAAACAGTGGCATTGAATTTCTCTTGGTTGTTCAATGTTGATGATTTGATGGCGTTCGTGATAAACTTACCTGCTTGATCGGCAGTTTTTAAGTTATGCTTTTCAACAAAAGGTAATTTGTTTCCATCTTTCAATTGAACCGCTTGAGCGAACATTTGATTGGCAATGTTTTCATCCACTTGTAGGTTGAAGCCTTCATGGATTGCTGCTAACTGTTTCTGGAAATTAGCAACATTATTATTGAATAACTCCTTGCGTTTGCTGGCATTATTTTCCTTCATTAAGGCATCTTTAAAACCATTTGCTAATCGAGCAGCTTGTAAAGTGCGGATTCCAGAATAGATGTTATTGTACCATAACTCCTTTTCTGCATCTTGGAAGACGATTTGATAATGCTTATCAATGTCTTGCATTAAAGTACCATATTGCTTTTTAAGCTCTGGGTTGTTATTAATGAAGTTTGCTAATTCCGCATCCTCTTTCTTTTTCGATTCAACTAAACCAATGTTATGTAAACCTTTTAGTTTACCTCGGTAGTTTTTCATTACGTTAGCATTACGCTTAATACGAGTAGCCAATGCTAATTCCGTTGCTTTATCATCTTTACCAGCATTGTGCATTTGCTGATTTTGGAAATCATATAGCGTAGAAGTATAAGGTAATAAGAATTTTTGTTGATACTCAAGGTATTGCGAAGGTCTGTGACGGAAAGTACGACCAGGATAACCTAGGATAAATACAAAATCGTTTTCATTTACACCTTTAGGGTTTATTTTTAAGTGTTTCTTAGGCTTGTATGGTACATTTTCCTTTGCGTATTTAGCCGATTTACCTTCTGGAGAAACATAAGCTCTTAAGAAAGAGAAGTCGCCAGTATGACGAGGCCATACCCAGTTATCTGTTTCACCACCAAATTCGCCGATATCTTGACGCGGAATATATACTAAACGTACATCCTCAATAGTTTTATAGCGAAAAAGTACATAACTCTTTCCGATGAACATTTCAGATACTTCGGCTTTAATCGTAGGATCTTGTTCTTCAGCTTGCTTAGCTAATTCAGCACGTTTTTTATTGATCATATCAATACGCTCGATAGGATCAGTGATAGTAGCTACAGCGTCTAATACTTGATTAGAAACATCCTCATAAGAATCGGTGATGCGGATAGTTAATCCTTTCGCTTCGATCTCTTGCTCCATGGAGTTGGCTACAAAACCATTTTCCAAGTAGTTGTGCTGAGGAGTAGAAGCTAATTGAACAGCACTGAAGGCACAGTGGTGGTTGGTGATGATCAAGCCATTTGGAGAAACAAATGAGCCAGAACAGCCGCTTACTTGTACAAGTGCATCAACTAATCCTACCTTTCCAGGGTTATAAATGTCCTTTTCGCTGATTTTTAGGCCCGCTTTTTTCAATCCAGCTCGACTTAATTCACTCAATGGGAACATTCCTTCATCAGGAATGGCAGAGTAATTAAAGATACCAGCTGCTAAAATGGTCGATAGTACACCGACTTTTAGAATATTCAACATAGTATTAGATTTTTAATTCAATCCAAAAATACAAAAGATTTTATTGTATTAGGGTATTGTGATGCCTTAAGCATGCCGTACAAGTTAAATATGCCAATAGATTGTTTTTTTATACGCATTAAATGGCCATTTTATGGAAAAGTAAAATCTTTGTTCTTGTCGTAAATTATGGTTATATTCCTATAAATAGTGGGATTTTTTCGGTTAATGAATAATGTGTATTTGATTGTTCATTACAAGGCAGAGTTCCTATATTTGCATGAAATTTTTGGCTCAAGGAGATATTAGCCTGCTATATTATTTTTTTATCACGTTACTGACTTGCCGATTGGCTTTAATGCCAATCATAAATAAGGGTTTTCAAAGGGAATATACATGCGAGAGAAGTTGTTGAAAAAACTAGGATACATCAACCAATGGCGGATGCAAAAGATTTCAAATCGGAATTTTTTAATCGTCTTGGCGTTTCTGGTAGGTATTGTTGGCGGTTTAGCTGCGGCTTTATTAAAGGGTTTGACGCATTTTCTTGCATCAACCTTGCAAGATGATATCGAATGGCATTATAAGTATGGTTTGTACCTGGTCTTTCCACTCATCGGTATCTTGCTCACGGTAATTTACATTCGAAAATTTATAAAAGGCAAGAAATTAGAACACGGAATTACCCCCATCATTTACTCCATATCTAGAAAATCCTCTCGAATTGAAATCCATAATATTTACTCGCAAATTGTCACCAGTGCTATTACCGTTGGATTTGGTGGTTCCTCAGGTTTAGAGGCGCCGATTGCTTACAGTGGTTCAGCTATTGGGTCAAACATTGGTCGTTTCTTTGGATTAAGCTATAAGGAAGTGACTATGCTGTTGGCTTGTGGAGCCGCTGCGGGGATTTCTGGAGCATTTAACTCACCAGTGGCTGGAATGATCTTCGCCATTGAGATTCTCTTGCCAGAGTTCTCTATTCCTGCCTTTATTCCTTTATTAATATCATCAGCTTTAGCAGCAGTAGTTTCAAGAATATTATATGCAGAACCTTTATTCCACACCGCAGCAACGGAATGGGAGGTAGGATCCATCTTATTTTATCTGTTGCTCGGTTTATTGATAGGTTTGTATACAGTCTATTTCTCTAAAATAAGCCAAAGCGTAAAGACCTGGTTTTCTAAGATTAAGAATCCTTACAATAAGGTTTGGATATCTGGTATCAGTTTGGGGGTTATGATTTTTATCTTCCCTGCGCTTTATGGAGAAGGATATTTAAGTATTCAACAGATACTGGATGGACGATTTGATTCCATCGTTAAGAATTCGCTCTTTTCGGAATATAAAGATATTGCTTGGGTAGTCTTGTGTTATACCGTTTTGACTTTATTCGCTAAATCATTTGCTGCCTTATTTACCATTAATGGTGGGGGTAATGGTGGTGTATTTGGTCCAAGCTTAATCATGGGCGGCTTATTGGGCTTTGCTTTCGCCTTTGGGGTTAATCAAACTGGATTAATACAATTGAATGTACCGAACTTTGTCATGGCAGGGATGGCAGGTGCCTTAGCTGGAATTATGCATGCTCCGTTGACTGGGATTTTCCTAATTGCAGAGGTAACCGGGGGCTATACACTCATGGTTCCTTTAATGTTAGTGGCATCTATTTCTTATTTGATTAACCGAGCGGTGATGAAACATTCCATCTATACAAAGGTATTAGCAGAGTCAGGGGATTTGTTGTCTTATGAGGATAAGGATCGTTCTGTGTTGAGTATGATGAAACTGCGGTATGTTTTAGAAACAAATTTTGTGGTGCTCAGACCGGATGAAACACCTGTAGAACGGAAATCAGATATTATACATTCCAAACGGAATATTTTCCCGATAGTGGATGAAAAAGGGAAGTTATTGGGCATCATATACAGTGAAAGGTTATTCTCCATCTTGCTGGACGAAGCAGAAGGAAAAGATAAGTCCTTTGCTGTATTAGCTCAAAAGCCTGCAGATATCATCTTAGAAGATGAGAAGATGGAAATAGTGATGACGAAAATGAATAAGGATGATGTATGGATACTTCCCGTAGTTAACTCCGAGAATCAGTATTTAGGATTTATATCTAAATCATCTGTATTTAATAAATATAGAAGTCTATTGATTCGTCAAGGTCAGTATTTGGAATAGAAAAGATTAATTATTCCATTTGGAATAATGTATGGATATAAGACACTAATGGCGCTTTAATCAAAAATAACAAGGCGCCATTGTCTTTTGGTGGAAGAGAAGAACCTTCGATACCCCAAGTATTATGTTTTGTTCTCATTTCACTATTGGGTTTTCGATTAAAGTAATGTTAATTAATTATTAAGGTTGGTATGAGTATTGGAAAGAATTACGTGTTTTTGGGATTTTAAGCAATAAAATGAGATTTTATCCAAAAAATAGATTGTTTTCTTTATTTATCCCTAAAAACAGCTCTAAAAACTGTAAATGAGTGGATTATGGTTGCATGTGCAATTACTTTAACAAAATTTAACTTTAAAATAATCTGTTAACAAGTGTTAAACGGTACAATAATTGTTAAAAAGTACGTTAATAAGAGGGAAGTGTAATAAAAATATTACGAAGAAGAAAAAACAACAAATTAACGTACTGTGAAGAAAATTAAATTAAACATTTTAAAAGCATCGATATTATTTGCTGCGACAACTATCGTTTTTAGTAGTTGTTCAGAAAGTAAATCAAAAGAAAAAGAACATCCTAATAAAGCCTTGGCATTGCCAGTATATACGGTAGAGAAAGCTAATGCAGTTACTGTAAAGGATTATTTAGGAACAATTGAGGGTAAAGTCAATGTAGAGGTGAGACCTCAAGTTGAAGGATTATTGCAAGAGATTTATGTGGATGAAGGTTCTTTTGTCAAGAAGGGTCAAAAGCTCTTTAAGATCGATCCTTCTTTTTACCAAGAAGATGTAAATAATACAGTTGCTAGTGCTCGTGTAGCAAAAGCTAAACTGAAAAACGCACAATTAGAAGTAGATCGTTTGAAACCATTGGTAGAGAACGAAGTAATTTCAGAAGTTCGATTAGCAGCAGCAGAATCAGAATATCAAGTAGCACGCGCTGGTTTAGATCAAGCCAATGCAGAAGTGCGTTCAGCACAGTTAAGTAAGGACTTTACTGTGGTTAAAGCTCCGGTTAGTGGCTTTATTGGACGTATTCCCAAAAGAATTGGGAACTTGGTTGGTAAAGGTGATAAGGAACCTTTGACTAATCTATCGGATATTCAGGAAGTATATGTTTATTTCGCTATGAATGAGTCTGACTTTCTATATTTCTCCAAAGCGCAAGCTAAAAAGGATAGTATGGAAGGCCGTAAATACAATAAAGAAAAACGCCTAACCTTTCCTAAGGTGACCTTAGTATTGGCTGATGGAGAAGAATATCCTATTAAGGGTACAGTTGATGCGGTAAATGGTCAAGTAGATCGTACTACAGGTGCAATTTCCTTGAGGGCAACTTTCCCAAATCAAAACAACTTCCTACGTTCAGGTAGTACCGGTACTTTGAAGATTTCAGAAGTAAAAGAGGATGTGTTGCAAATCCCTCAGATTGCAACCTCTGAACTACAAGACAAGACCTTTGTCTATGTATTGGATAAAAATAATAAGGCTCAACGCCGAAACATCAAAATTGAAGGTAAGAGTAAAGCCAACTACATTGTCTCTGAAGGCTTACAAGTAGGTGATCGAGTTCTCCTAAGTGGCTTCGATAAACTTACTGACGGTTCGATCATTCAACCGATCGCTCAACAGAACTAATATCTTAAACATTAAACGATAAGGAATTCCATTTCCTCCAAAAGCTTGGGGGCTGGAATTCCCATATCAACCCTAACTCCATATTATGTTAAAAACGTTTGTAAGTCGTCCAGTCTTGGCAACGGTGGTATCCATCATCTTAGTCATCTTAGGATTGGTAGGCTTGAAATTACTACCTGTAACCCGATTTCCAGAGATTGCACCACCAAGTGTAGTGGTTTCCTTAAGTTATCCTGGAGCAACAGCCGAGACAGTAGCTAAATCTGTATTACTCCCAATAGAAGAGGCTATTAACGGGGTTGAAAACATGACTTACATTAAGTCAACTGCTTCTAACTCCGGATCAGGTTCTGTTACAGTATATTTTAAAACCGGTACAAATCCCGATGTGGCATCTGTCAATGTGCAGACCCGTATATCCAAAGCCATCAGTTCCATTCCTGCAGAAGTAAATGAGGCAGGTATTACCACCATGCCTCGGCAGAGTGGTGTCATTATGACGATTAACTTGTATTCCGACCATCGGGATACGGTATATGATGAGACTTTCCTGCAAGCATTTGCGCAGATTAACTTGATGCGTCCTTTACTGCGTGTAGATGGGGTAGCTCAGGTATCTCGATTAGGTGCGCGTGATTATGCGATGCGTGTTTGGCTGAATCCTGAAAAACTAGCACTGTATAATTTGGTGCCTAAGGATGTAACAGAAGCGATTAAAGACCAAAACTTTGAGATCGCACCTGGTAAATTTGGTGAGACTTCTGAAGAAGCATTTGAAACAGTCATAAAGCATAAAGGTCGTTTGACCCAACCTGAGGAGTTTCAAAATGTAGTCATCAAAACGAATGATGATGGTTCGGTGCTTTATCTAAAAGATGTAGCTCGAGTAGAGTTTGGTGCCACAAACTTGAACTCAGATAATAAAGTAGATGGTAATCCTGGTTTGACATTGAACTTGACACAAACCAGTGGATCCAATGCCCACGATATTGATGTTGCGGTTCGTAAGGTACTGAAAGAACAGTCTAAAATGTTCCCTGAAGGTATCAAATATGATGTTACTTATTCCGTTAGAGAGCAAATTGATGAATCAATCGATCAAGTGAAGCATACTTTGTTTGAGGCTTTCATCTTGGTGTTTATCATTGTATTTATCTTCTTACAGGATTTTAGATCGACTTTAATACCAGCGATTGCAATTCCAGTATCGTTGATTGGTACTTTCTTTTTCTTGCAGTTATTTGGGTTCTCCCTGAATGTATTAACCATGTTTGCTTTGGTGCTGGCAATCGGTATTGTGGTGGATGATGCGATTGTCGTCGTCGAGGCCATACACAGTAAGATGCATCATACCGGGCAAAAGGCAAGGGCAGCAACTTTGTCTACCATGTCCGAGATCACTGGAGCAATTCTTTCGATTACCATGGTTATGGCAGCTGTATTCTTACCGGTAGGTTTTATGGAAGGGCCCGCAGGTATATTCTATAGGCAGTTTGCTTATACTTTGGCCACAGCAATTTTGATTTCAGCTTTAAATGCATTGACTTTAAGTCCGGCATTGTGTGCCCTGTTGTTGAAAGCACCGGATGATGAAAAGCATATTGGTGAAAAGAAAAACAAGTTCAATACCTATAAGGATCGTTTCTTTACTGCATTCAATACATCATTCGATCGTATGACGAATAAATACATTGAAGGTGTATCCATGTTGATCAGGAATAAAAAGGTAATGTGGGCAGGCTTGGCTGTAATTACAGCATTAGGTGTGTTTATGATGATGCGTACGCCGAAGTCTTTTATTCCAACAGAGGATGATGGTTTTATTACGTATAACCTTGCCATGCCTCCTGGAGCATCTTTAGCGCGTACTACCGAAGTATTACGTTCCGCAGATAGCATCTTGAAAAAGCATGAAGATATTAAAGGAATGACGACAGTATCAGGTTATAATGCTTTAGATGCGAGTTCAAGTCCGGCATTTGCAGCTGGTTATATCAATCTAAAGCCACATGCGAAACGTAAGAAAATCAAAGATATTAAGGCGTTCATGGATACCATCCGTCAGGATTTGGCACAAATTCATGAAGCTAAATTTACAGTATTCCCAAGGCCAACTGTACAAGGTTTTGGTGATTTTGCTGGGATTGAAATGGTTTTACAGGATCGATTAGGTGGAGATATCCGTGATTTCAATGTGGTAGCCGATAGTTTTATCAATGAGTTGAATAAAATGCCAGAAATTGGAAATGCCTATACCAGTTTCAAATCCAACTTCCCACAATATGAGGTGAATATCGATGTGGTGAAAGCAAAGGCTTTAGGTGTAAGTATCAACAGTCTGATGTCTACCATTCGTTTGTATTTTGCGCGTGTTCAAGCATCCGATTTTAGTCGATTTGGAAGACAGTACCGCGTCTATGTACAATCTGACTTTGATTTCCGTAAAGATCCTGAATCTTTTAACTCCATCTTCGTTCGTAATGCGAAAGGGGAGATGGTACCTATCAATACCTTGTTGACTTTAGAGAAGATTGTAGGTCCTGAGACCATCACTCGATATAACTTATACAATGCGATTACGGTAAATGCAGAGCCTGCTGATGGATACAGTACAGGTGATGCGATGGCGGCCATTGAAAAACTAGCGGAAGAGAAACTACCAGGAAACTTTGGTTATGAGTGGACAGGGATGAGTTTTGAGGAGAGCCAATCAGGTTCACAAACTGTATTGATTTTTGCCTTAAGTATTCTCTTTGTGTACTTCCTATTAGCGGCACAATATGAGAGCTATATCTTGCCGTGGGCGGTTTTATTATCTATCCCAGTAGGTCTACTAGGAGTCTATGGAACAATTGGATTGGTTGGCCTGCAGAATAACATTTATGTGCAGGTGGGATTAATCATGTTGATTGGACTTTTAGCCAAGAATGCCATTTTGATTGTAGAGTTTGCGGTTCAAGAGCGAGCCAAAGGATTGAGTATAGTGGATGCTGCCATTAATGGAGCTAAACTACGACTACGCCCAATTATCATGACCAGTTTGGCCTTTGTAGCAGGGTTGATTCCATTGATGTGGACAGTAGGTCCGTCGGCTATTGGTAACCATTCCATCAGTTTCTCTGCTGCTGGAGGGATGTTATTCGGGGTAGTATTTGGAGTGCTTGTAATTCCAGTCTTATTTGTGGTCTTTAAGACCCTGGATGAAAAGGTGAGAAATAAATTGAAAACAGAGGAAGAATAAGTAGATACATGAAGAAGTTTAGTAATAGATATATCCTAATAGGCTTTGTATTCACTCTAATCTTGAGTGTACAAAGCTGTAAGGTTGGGCAGAAATATACCCAGCCAGAGCATAACCTCCCTGATCAGTTTCGGGGAGACACTTTATCCTATTTTGCAGATACCACCAGTATCAGCAGAATTTCTTGGAAGGAATTTTTTCAAGATGAAATTTTAAAGAAATTGATCGATTCTGCCTTGGCTAACAATTACGATATGAAAACGGCCTTGATGAATATTGAGATTGCAAGTAAACAATTGAGGCAAAATAAATACAATTATTTTCCAGAGGTAGATGCGACCATTGGCAGTGCCAATAAACAATGGCGCTCAAAAGAATTTGGTTCAAGTGCTTCTTCCAAATGGTATGAACGTCATGGTACAAAGGCTCCGGAAAATATGTTTACTTATCAATCGCAGTATGGATCAGAGATAGCGTTTAGCTGGGAGATCGATATCTGGGGGAAAATAAGCAATGCTAAAGATCAATTAACATCTGAGTTTTTAAATACGCAGGAAACAAGAAATGCCATTCAAACGAATTTGATTGCCAATGTTGCAAAAGGTTATTTCAACTTGCTTATGCTGGATGCTAAAATAGAAGTAGCCAAGCGAAATGTAACTTTAAATGATAGTACCAAAGGAATGTTGCAATTGCAATATGAGGCAGGAGAGATCACTGCATTGGGTATCCAGCAGACAGAATCACAACGTTTGCTTGCTGCCTCACTGGTTCCAGAATTAGAAAAGGAAATTGTCATTCAGGAGAATGCTTTACGCGTATTGACTGGTCAAATGCCTAATGCAATTGAGCGTGAAGGTAATTTTGAACACCTTTTCCCTGAGGACCAGGAGATTTCCTTAGGTAGTCCTATTGAATTATTACGAAATAGACCAGATGTTCGAGGAGCTGAATTAACCTTAATTGCTGCGAACGCGGATGCTAATATTCAACAAGCCATGCGCTATCCAGCTTTATCTTTAGGAGGTGAGCTTGGAGTCAATGCGATGTTGCCTAAGAATTGGTTTTCTATTCCCGGTGCACTATTAGGTGGTATTGGAGGAAGTATTACTGCTCCTATATTTAAACGTAAATCCTTAAAGACAAAATGGGAGGTTGCAAAAATAGAACGTGATAAGGCTGAAATAGCTTGGCAACAGTCTATTGTTTCAGCAGTTAGTGAGGTTTCCGATGCGGTTATTACCCTTGAAAAGCAAAAAGAACAATTGGAATATGCACGCTTGCGTGTGGAGAATTCCGATAAGGCAGTCAAGAATGCGAATCTACTTTTTAAAGGTGGATATGCTACCTATTTAGAGGTTATTACTGCTCAAAGCAATGCATTAGATTCAGACTTGGCATTGGTAGAGTTAAGACAACAACAACTGGAAGCCTATGTTGATCTGTATAGATCATTAGGTGGAGGCTGGAGATAAGATTTTCTTCATGGTATCCTCGTGATACACTTCCCTCATCCAATAGTAGCAAAGCGCTGTTTTGGATAAAATTAATGGATGGCTAGGTAAAAATTACCTAGTTCATCCATTTACTTTTTATGTGTATCTATAGTAGGTCTTGAGAAAATTATCGCCAATTTGGCCTAGCAGTAAAAGGGGAGAAGGACCAAGGTATGGATCCTAGAATAAATAGTAATATCCAAATATGTCGCTTAAATAAAAAACGGAATCCCTTTGGAGTTCCTATATGTTTTCTGACTAAAAAGGAACAAACGTTCATCCAAATGATCGCTATACTCATCATCGTCATGTGTTCCAATCCAAAAAATCGAACTTCCCTAATTTTTATGCTTTTGGGAATCGCCTGGTAAAAGTGTTTTACCAAGGGACTTTGGAAATAAAGAAGCCAGCCAACAAAAAATTGTATATTGAATGCCATACAAAACAGAAGCAGGTATTGCAGATCTTTATTCTCAAATGTTTTCCCTTTTAGGCAATGATTCAGAATCCAACAAAATTGCCCAATTAAAGCAATTACAACCACCCAACGAAAATAGCTATGAAAGAGTAACAAGTTTGAATAAAACATGAAATGGAATGTTGTCTTTTTAAAAATTGCACTAAAATTAAACAACAATCCTTAAATTGGTCTTTGAGAATTGCATAATCTACATTAAAATGAAAAAAATAATACTAGGCTTGACGATTTTGTTTTCAATATCACTTTTGACTAATAACCTGTCTGCACAAACAAAATCAACATCAACAAAAACGGAACAAGCAAAACCATATCATCCTGAAGCTGATGCACAAAAGGATATTGATCAGTTAATAGCAAAAGCTAAAAAAGAAAAGAAAAACATCGTCATCCAAGCTGGAGGTAATTGGTGTGTATGGTGCTTACGCTTCAACGATTTTATTCATAGCAACCAGAACGTTTCGACGGTAATCGATAAAAACTACCTTTATTACCATTTGAACTATTCTCCGGAGAATGAAAATGTTGCGGTTTTCAATAAGTATGCACCGAATAAGGGGAAAGAATTTGGCTATCCGTTTTTTATTGTTTTAAACAATAAAGGCGAAGTTTTAACTGTTCGGGAAAGTGGTAATTTAGAACTTGGAAAAGGGTATGACGAAGCTAAGGTATTAGAATTTTTTAACGCTTGGTTGCCCAAAAAGTAGGAATAAACAGTAGCCCGACTATTTCTTTTGCTTTAGTAATACTTCTTGTAAAACGATCGCATGGTTAATGGTTCTACTACGAGCAGCATACAACAGCGTTACAGGATATTTTTGATTGATATCAAGAATATGTTGTAGCGCTTCTTTTTTACCAGCAAGTTCCTTCTTGTATTCTTTCGTGAATTGAGCAAATCGATCCTCTTGATGATTGAATTCTTTGCGTATTTCCGTGGATGGTGCGACATCTTTATCCCACTCATCCAGATAAGCATCTTCCTTTTTCACTCCCCTAGGCCATAAACGATCTACAAGGATTCGATAGCCATCTGTTTCGGCTAATTCATCATAAATGCGTTTTATTTGAATTGAATTTTTCATTTTCCATTTTTGCTATATAACCAGCAAGCTTTGAAAAAGTTTCTTTCCTTAAGCTAGAGGCTGTCCATTTTGGTCCTGATAATAAGCGATCTTATATTGAAACATGGTGGCCATTCGCTCGCCTTGCCATTTTGCCCGGTTAGCTGTTTCACCTACAAATAACTCATCGACAGTCATACTAAATAATCCCACCCACTGTTCAAAATGTGTTTTGTTTACTGGCATCTTAGCATGCGGAGGGAAAGGACTTCCAAAATAGGTGTGTTCCTCCAATAAGACGGTTTGCCAGAACCTATACATCTTCTCCAAATGTTCTGGCCATTTGTTTTGTATGATGCCATCGAATATTGGACCTAATAATTCGTTTTTTCTGATTCGATCATAAAAGGTATTCACCAACAATTGAATATCTTCTATGGTCTTTATATCTGTTAATTCTTTCATTGTTATGGTACTGTAAAGCTTATTAAGATAATTTTGTCTTAAATATATTCAAATAAAAAGCTACCGAATAAGGATACTTTCACCAGCGACTAATCCGGTAGCTAAATCATGAATTGTAGTAGATTCCATCATATGTTTTAGGTCATTACGTATTTGTACGAAATTATGGTGCATGGGGCATGGCTTTTCAGCATTACAGGTTTCTAAACCTAAGGCACAGCCTTCAAATAATTGATTGCCATCAATAGCAGAGACTATATCTGCAATTCGTACGGTTTTCAATTGATGCGAATCCAATTCAAAACCACCATAAGGACCTTTTATTGATTGTAGGAGTTGATGCCGAGAGAGGGTGCTTAATACCTTTGCGGTAAAAGCCTCAGGGGTACCTGTATGATCTGCCACATCACCGATCTTTACACGCTGCCCGTCTAAAGACTTGCTTGCAATGTAAATCATCGCCTTTAATCCATACTCACATGCTTTCGAAAACATAATCACTCCTTTGAATAGCTCAAAGGTACAAAAACATAATCTTATTTAAGAGTAAGTTGTCGGCAATGTGGCAATAAAATGAAATTTCTAATTATGCTTTCGCATCGTTCATGAGTTCATCATATTTTGGAAAACGAGGGGAAACCAAAGTTTTCCATTCTGGATTCTTTAGAATGAAGGCATATACATATGGACAATAAGGTGATACTGTTTTACCTGCTTCTTTGATGAAGTTCAAGGTTTTTTCAACAAGTGCAGCTGCTGCACCAGTGCCTGATAAAGCAGCCGGAGCTTCTGTGTGAATCAAAGCAATGGTACTGGATGTTTCCTTATAATCGATAAAGGCTATATGACCTTCGTAAGCAAGTTCAAATCGTTGTTTGTCTTCGTTCTTCGTTAGTGGGATTTCGATAAATTGAGCTTTCATATTTTTATAACAATCAATAATTATGCTTGTTTTTAATTAATTATAATACCCAAAATTAGTTATTCTTCCGTGCAAATAAATTGACCTAAGTCAAGAAATGAAAAAAGCTGTATCTCTATGAATAGGGGATACAGCTTTTCGTATTGTTTGGTTAAAGACCTTTACTCGTTATGGTAAAGTTCTTCAAATTCTTTTTTATATTTTTCAAGAATGACTTTCCTTTTCATCTTCAGGGTAGGAGTCAACTCGCCATCTTCAATGGTAAACTCATTGGATAATATGATGGGTTTCTTGATTTGCTCCCAATTTCCAAAATGCTGATTAGCCACTTGAACTTCTTTATTGATTTTACGAACTACTTTTTGTTGTTTTAAGAATTCAATCTTTGGCAGATCTTTTAATTCGGGTGCTTCCGATTTACTCCAATCTTGTAGGTGCGCATAATTAGGCACAATATAAGCTGAGGCAAACTTTTGACCATCACCAATGACCATTGCTTGTTCAATAAAATTGGATTCTAATAATTTCTTTTCGATAGGTTGCGGGATGACATACTTACCTCCGGAAATTTTAAACATTTCCTTTTTTCGATCAATGATCTTTAAGAAGATTTCATCTTCCCATACACCAATATCACCAGTATGCAACCAACCATTAATAATGGTTTTATTTGTCTCTTCAGGATTCTTATAGTACCCTTGCATCACATTAGGTCCTTTTACCAAGATTTCACCATCATCGGCAAGTTTAATTTCCACATATTTAACTGCTGGTCCTACAGTTCCAATACGAATACCCTTAATGTAATGATTGACAGAAATCAAAGGAGAGGCTTCTGTCATTCCATATCCTTCATACAATGGAATGCCTGCAGCCAAGAATACTCTGGCTAATTTCGCTTGAAGGGAAGCACTCCCAGAAGCTACTGTTTTTAATTGACCACCTAAAGCTTCATACCATTTGTCTAGTACGAGTTTCTTAGCAAGTTTTAATTTGATATTATACAGAAAGGACCTATTCTCTGGATTGGGATCATATTGTTCGGCAATGGATACTGCCCAATCAAATACCTGTCTTTTGAAACCTGTAAGGTCTAAACCAGCCTTCATGATTTTCTCATATACCTTTTCCAAGATACGTGGTACTGCGGTCATGATATGTGGTTTCACCTCATTAATATTCTGCCCGATCTTATCTAAGGATTCTGCAAAATGTATTGTAATACCGATATACATGTAGGTGTAAATCACCATACGCTCATAAGCGTGGCAAGGAGGGAGAAAGGTTAATGATCGATCATAAGCTTGACAAGGGGTAATCTCGCGTGCAGCCTCTACATTGGAAATGATGTTATGATGAGTTAACATCACACCCTTTGGCTTCCCAGTGGTACCGGAAGTATATATTAAAGTTGCTAAATCTGTCGGTTTAACGGCTTGTCTTAATTCTTCAATTTGTGTTAATGGCACATTTTGTCCAACATCAAAAACCTCTTTCCAATTACGTACTTGCGCATGTTCTTCAATACAGAAGATATATTTCAGACTATAAATAGATTCGCGAATGGCTTCTAAACGTTGAAATAGGTTCTTATTACTAACGATACACAGTTTAATCTCAGCATCATTAAAAATAAATTGATAGTCAGTATCTGTAATGTTTGGGTAGATAGCAACCACTACAGCACCAATCTGCTGAATTGCAAAGTCAATAATATGCCATTCTAAACTAGAATCAGCTATTAGGCCAACTTTCTCATTAGGTTTGACACCTAATTCCACCAATCCTCTAGATAAGCTATTGACTTGTTCTAAAAAAGTTTCAGTAGATACATTTTTCCATTCGCCTGCAACTTTATGCGACATAATAGAAAGGTTTGGATATAAATTTGACTGTCGAAAAGCCAAATCAAATAAACGCAGATTTTCCTCCATAATATTCATAACATACTTCTTCCTTTAAATAGAGGAAGTTTTCTTAATTAGCTAAACAATTGCTTAATGTAAGAAGTTTTGCAAAAGTAGGAAATTGTTAGATATTGTATTCATTTCTTTGTCTTTTATCTTATTTTACCCAATTTTATATGTTGATTAGAAAATAATTGGCATGATATAGCAATTATCACCTCACAATGGGCTAATAATATTTTTTTGTCCCTATTGTGATTAGAGTTTAGTGAATTGAAAGACCTCTGTGAATAATGAATTTGGTTGGTTATTAGCTAAAAATATAACTAATTGCAACATTTTGATTTTATAATTATTATTTGCTTGGGGAGGTTAAAATTTTTAAGTTTGTTTAAACTACACAGGAATGAATACCTATAATAATCCAGTTTTAGAGCGACTTCCAAGACACCTTAATCGATATGTCGTTGAACAGAACTATGCGCGATACTCAGCCATTGATCAAGCGATATGGCGCTATGTTATGCGTCAGAATTACGCCTATTTGAAAGATGTAGCCTACTATCCATATATCCCAGGATTAAAGATTGCTGGTCTTTCCATTGAACGTATTCCGGATCTTCAATTGATGAACGATAGCTTGAAAAAGATTGGCTGGGGAGCTGTAACGGTTGATGGGTTTATTCCTCCTGCTGCATTTATGGAATTCCAAGCCAATTGTGTATTGGTGATTGCGGCTGATATCCGCCAAATAGATCATATTACCTATACACCTGCTCCTGATATTATTCATGAATCTTCAGGGCATGCCCCAATCATTGGAGAACCGGAGTATGCTGATTACCTGCAATATTTTGGTGAAATAGGCTCTAAGGCTATGAGCTCAGCAAAGGATTTTGAAGTTTATGAGGCCATCCGCAATTTATCAATCTTAAAAGAAAGCGAAGAGGCTACAGAAGATGAAATCAAAGCCGCTAGTCAACATCTTGACGATGTAGTAGCTTCCGTAGGTGAGCCATCTGAAATGTCTCTGTTAAGTCGTTTACATTGGTGGACTGTGGAATATGGACTTATTGGAACTGTCGATAATTATAAAATATATGGTGCAGGACTATTATCCTCCATCGGTGAAAGTGCTACCTGTTTAAAAGATGATGTGAAGAAACTTCCATATAGCATGGATGCCATCAATTATGCATATGATATTACCAAACCACAACCGCAACTCTTTGTTGCTAAAGACTTCCATGAAGCTTATCGGGTGTTGGATGAATTTGCTAGTGGTATGGCATTCAAAAAAGGAGGTAAGCTTGGAGTAGACCGTGCCATTGATAGTGCTAATGTTTGCACTGCTGTGTACAGTTCTGGTTTAGAAGTATCAGGAACTTTTGTTCCTTTTGTATCCGAAGAGGAATTAATCGGCGTTAAAACACAAGGTCCTACAGCTTTAGCTTATCAAGGAAAACAATTAGAAGGCCATGGAAAAAGCTACCATAAGGATGGATTCAGTTCACCTGTAGGTCGTTTATTAGGACAAAAGAATGCTTTGGAAGATTGTAATCTGGAAGAGTTAGAACAATTGGGAATTAGCCTTAATCAGCCTGCTAGCTTATATTTTAAATCAGGAATCTTGGTTCGTGGACAGGTAAAGAACTTTTTGTTTAAAGATAATAAACTGCTCATCATCACTTTTGAAGATTGTACGGTAATTCATGAACCAAGTAATCAAGTGTTATTCCAACCAGAGTGGGGTAATTATGATATGGCAATAGGCGAGGAGATCGTATCAGTTTATGCGGGTGCTGCTGATAAATTTGCTTTTGAACCTGAGGTCAAAATTACAGACTTAAAAACAGAAAAAGCTTCCATAAGTTCGGAGACATCCGTTCTGCAAGAGATATATTCCAGTCTACGTAGCATTCGTGAAGATAAACCAGCTAAGGAAACCCTTTACGATCTGTATGAAAAATTGAAAAACTGTTATGCCAGCGATTGGTTAGCTATGATAGAAATCTATGAATTGAGTATTCATTACGACTTTACTGAGCTAAGTAGTTTTGTGGAAGATGTGCTGAATAAGAAAATAGAGACGCATCCAGAACTAGAAAAGCTGATAAACGATGGGATGCATTTAGCGAAAACACAACCCATCAATTTAGAATTAAGCTAATAATAATATCTGCCAAGCACGATCTAATTCACCTTCATCCAAAGATGTTGCAGCATAGCGTTGTAACTCATTGCGAAGTTGAGTTTGATCGTCTTTCCACATTTCCAGCAAACCATTGATATGCTGATCATCTGCTAACTCCTCTGTTTTCTCTGGAATAGCTTCTACATTGGCTAATAGACCCAAATGATTTCCTGTTAGAATGCTTGATAGTCGAATATGCTCTGGCAATTGATCTACTCCAATTCCTAATTTACGAAGAGGCTTAGGGACTTCAAATAAGTTGTCAGCAGTAACTCGACAATACCAATTACCACCTAATCGAGCAACAAGATCCAATGCCGCTTGATCCATCTCATTTTCTTCATTAAGTAAATTCGATTGAATATGCATGCACAATACTTCGGCAATGACCAAGTTTCCTGAACCACCACCAGGTCCAAGATCAATAACTTCTTTCACCTTACATTCTAATTGAACTGGCGATTCAGCAACACGTGCAGGCTTGATTAGTGTGGATGCCAATGGTGTTAAGCCACTCTTCTCAAATTCATCAACACCTTCAGCATATTCTGTACTTGCCAAAGATTGTTGCTGCACCATATCGTAGTTGACAATGTTGATAACCACTTCACCAGTTGCTTTAATGTTATGCAAAGTATGTTTGTCCGATCCATCACGCATACGTGTCAGAGGTGAAAAGACACAGATAGCAGGAGATTGGGACATGAAATTAAAGTAACTAAATGGACTTAAGTTTGGCTTGCCATCTTGATCAATTGTACTGGCTAAACAGATTGGCCTTGGTGCTACAGCATATTTAATGAGGTTATCAAAGACAGCAGAATGATTTTGCTGATCAAAGGTCTTCATTTCGTTAAACGTCATCTTTGTTTGTTTTATATGGATTTATGATTCAATTGGATTTCTATTCCTCGATAAAAGTATTGGAAAGTTTACCTAATCCGGTAACTTCCATTTCTACTACGTCACCTTTTTGCAACCACTGTTCTTGGTAGTTTGGATCTTTTCGTTTTCCTGTTCCGTTAAGTTCTAGAAAACAACCTGTGCCCACTGTTCCTGAACCAATGATGTCGCCAGGGTATAGCGTCACACCATAGGATACTCGTTCTATGATTTCAGCAAAAGTCCAATGCATGTCTGCCAATGATCCAGAAGATACTTGGATACCATTGACAGTGCAGCTCATTTTTAAGTCGTATACCGCGCCAATATGTCCTTCCTTAGGCGATGTTTTGTAAGATGCTAATTCGTCCATAGTCACTAAATACGGACCAAAGGCACTTGCAAAATCTTTTCCTTTTGCAGGACCTAGATTCAGTTTCATTTCTTCCATTTGCAAGGTTCTGGCGCTGATATCATTTAATATCATCAACCCTGCAATATAGCTATCAGCCTCGGCTGCTTTGATATTTCGGCCCTTTTTATGGATGATGATGGCGACTTCTAATTCGAAGTCCAAGTGTTCAAAATGCCTTGGCATACATTTTACTTCACCACCTCCTTGAATAGCTTGATGGTTTGAAAAATAGAATACTGGAAACTGATCGAACTCAGGAATCATCTCTAAACCACGATTAGCTCTTGAGGTTTCAACATGTTGCCTGAAAGCATAAGCATCCCTAAAAGATGGGGGATTAGGTAATGGGGCATGGACTTGAAGTTGATCAATTGGAATACCTAAATTCTGGAGATTGCTGTCTGATATTATCTTTTGGTTAAGACTTTGGAGTTGTGCTAGACCGGCATCTCCTTGTTGCAATATGCTTAATAAATCTTTGGGTAATTCTTTGGATATCAAGTGGCAAGGATAGACTAATCCATCTAGGAAAAGACCAATCCTTTCGATATCGTGCTCTAAATAGGTTACAATTCTCATAAAAGTTTTTGCAGCGACAAATAAATTTACGCTTCTACTACCTGTGTAAGTCTATAATTCGGAAAATATATTTCATCTGATCAGATATATTTTCAACATCGCTGTAAATATAAGATTATAAAACTTATATTTGATTTAGTTGATACCCAATTATGAACAACTTTGGAAATAAACATAGAAACCTATCCATGGGTTTGATGCCTTTTGTAAAGGCATTATTGGCCGAAGTTGTCTTCGCACAATACTAATTCCTCCTTTAGTTTCTTGTATTCATAGATTAATCCTGTTGGTTAGTCTGCTATCCATTTACTATAAATTTTCGAATTATGCCAATCTATCATCATTTGGGAGAAATCCCTGAAAAAAGACACACCGTATTCCGGAAACCGGATGGTGAGCTTTATGCAGAGGAGCTGGTCTCTACACACGGCTTCTCCAGCGTGTATTCTTTGGTATACCATTGCTACCCGCCTACATTAGTTAAAGCTATCCGCGATCCTTATGATGTTTCCCCAAAAATCGCTCGTGAGAAACATCTCAAACATACCAGCTTGAAAGGTTTTCAAGTAAAACCTAAAGCTGATTACTTGGAAAGCCGAGTTCCTGTGCTTGTAAACCAGGATCTACACATTTCATTAGCGGCTCCTATGGAGTCCATGAAGGATTACTTTTATAAAAACAGCCAAGCAGATGAAGTGATCTTTATCCATGAAGGATCGGGTAAACTGTTAACCGGTTATGGCGAAATCCCATTTAAGTATGGTGATTATTTAGTAATCCCACGTGGGGTAATTTATCAATTGGAATTTGATAGCTCCGATAACCGATTGTTTATCGTAGAGTCATTCGAGCCTATTAAAACGCCAAAACGCTATCGAAATGAGTTTGGTCAATTAATGGAGCATGCACCTTTCTGTGAGCGAGATATCAAAAGACCTTCTAATTTGAAGACTTATGATGAGAAAGGTGAGTATGAAATTAAGATCAAAAAACAAGGATTAATCTATCCTTACTTATATGCCACCCACCCATTTGATTTTATTGGTTGGGACGGATATCATTATCCTTGGGCATTTTCCATTCATGATTTTATGCCTATCACAGGTAAATTACATCAACCACCTCCAGTACACCAAACATTTGAAACCAATTCTTTTGTGCTATGTAGTTTCTGCCCTCGTTTATATGATTACCATCCAGATTCAATCCCTGCGCCATATAACCACAGTAATGTGGATTCCGATGAGGTCTTGTACTATGTAGATGGCGATTTTATGAGCCGTAAGTCGGTAGAACGAGGTCAAATAACTTTACATCCAGGAGGTATTCCACATGGCCCGCATCCAGGTACAGTAGAAAAAAGTATTGGACAGACAAAGACAGAAGAATTAGCTGTCATGATCGATCCTTTTAGACCTTTGATGCTTACAGAGCAAGCTTTAGAACTGGAAGACCCAGATTATTATATTTCATGGATTAACGCGTAACCCAATTAAAATTAAATATGACACAGACATTTGCAGAAAAGATTGCTAAAGCGCAAGATTTTCTTCCGATCAATGGCACAGACTACATCGAGTTTTATGTAGGAAATGCTAAACAAGCAGCACATTATTATAAAACAGCATTTGGGTTTCAATCTGAAGCCTATGCAGGTCCGGAGACTGGTGTCCGTGATCGCGCTAGTTATGTGCTGAAACAAGATAAAATTAGAATCGTCCTTACCAGTGCTTTAAAATCTGACCACCCGATTGCAGAACATGTGAAGAAACATGGCGATGGTGTAAAGATATTAGCATTATGGGTAGATGATGCCGAGAAATCCTATCAAGAGACCATCAAGCGTGGAGCAAAATCCTATCAGGAATTAAAAATCATGAATGATGATTTTGGTGAACTTCGTACAGCAGGAATTTACACCTACGGCGAAACAGTACACCTTTTTGTAGAACGCAAGAACTACAATGGAACCTTTATGCCAGGATATTCGAAATGGGAAAGTGACTATAATCCTGAGGAAACAGGTTTATTATATGTTGACCATTGTGTGGGTAATGTTGGTTGGGACCGTATGAATGAAACAGTGGAATGGTATCAAAACGTGATGGGGTTTGTGAATATCCTATCCTTTGATGATAAGCAAATCAATACCGAATACTCGGCTTTAATGAGTAAGGTGATGAGTAATGGTAATGGTTATGTGAAATTCCCTATCAACGAGCCTGCTGAAGGAAAGAAGAAATCGCAAATTGAAGAATACTTGGAATTCTATGAAGGAGAGGGTGTACAGCATGCCGCTTTATGTACCAAGGATATTGTTAAAACTGTACGTGCATTAAAAGCTCGTGGTGTAGAATTTCTAGGAGCCCCTCCTGAGGCGTATTACGATATGTTGCCAGAAAGAGTAGGTGAAATCGATGAAGAGATCAAAACCATCCAAGAGCTTGGTATTTTGGTAGACAGAGATGAGGAAGGTTATTTATTGCAGATTTTTACCAAGCCTGTTCAAGATCGTCCTACGCTATTCTTTGAGATTATTCAGCGGAAAGGAGCACAGAGTTTTGGTGCTGGTAATTTTAAAGCACTCTTTGAAGCCATTGAAAGAGAACAAGAACGTAGAGGTAATTTATAAGTATCAAGAAGCATGAACCAAAGTAATATGAAGGCCTTATTGAAGACCTTTGAGGATAAACAACCTGAGATTGTATTTGAATGGAAAGATACCGAAACCGACGCTGAAGGTTGGGTAGTCATCAATTCTTTAAGAGGAGGTGCTGCAGGTGGTGGTACGCGTATGCGTAAAGGACTCGATCGAAATGAAGTAATGTCCTTGGCTAAGACCATGGAAGTAAAATTTACGGTTTCAGGTCCTGCCATTGGCGGTGCTAAATCTGGAATTAACTTTGACCCTTCCGACCCTAGAAAACAAGGGGTTCTAGAAAGATGGTTTAAAGTGGTTACACCATTGTTGAAAAACTATTATGGTACAGGTGGAGATTTAAATATTGATGAAATCCATGATGTGATTCCAATCACTGAACAATACGGTCTTTGGCATCCACAAGAAGGAGTCTTAAATGGTCACTTCGATGTTCGTGAGCATGGACGTATTCACCAGATCGGTCAACTACGTTATGGTGTATCCAAAGTATTGGAAGATCCTCATTTCAGCCCTGATCTGAAAAGAAAATACAAGATTGCCGATATGATTACGGGTTATGGAGTTTCTGAATCTGTAAAACATTACTATCAATTATTTGATGGCAATATCGGTGGTAAGCGCGCTATCATCCAAGGATGGGGTAATGTAGCTGCATCAGCGGCCTTTTATCTCAGTAAGCTTGGGGTTAAAGTTGTTGGAATAATTGACCGCGTGGGTGGATTGTTGAATCAAGAAGGATTTACAGAAGAAGAGATTACCAAGTTGTTCTTGGAACGTGAGGGAAATGCATTAAAAGCAGATTATCTTATTCCTTTTGAGGATATCAATCAGCAAGTATGGTCATGTGGAGCAGAAATTTTCATTCCTGCTGCAGCCTCTAGATTAGTATCCAAAGAACAAATCTCTGAGATGGTGGAGCATGGCTTAGAAGTGATTGCCTCAGGAGCAAATGTACCTTTTGCTGATCGTGAAATCTTTTATGGCCCTGTGATGGAATATGCGGATAATCATGTGGCAGTAATTCCAGATTTTATTGCTAATTGTGGAATGGCGAGGGTCTTTGCTTTTCTAATGCAACCTAATGTTGAAATTAGTGATGAGTCTATCTTTACGGATGTTTCCGATGTGATTGGTCAGGCTATTAATCAAATAAAAGTTCATGCAGGGGATACAAAGACGAATTTGTCTTCTCGAGCTTATGAGATTGCCCTAAGGGAATTGATTTAAATATAAGGTCTTAAAACCAGTGAAAAAAACAAGGAGGTAAGCAATTACCTCCTTGTTCTTATATATTCTTCAATAACCGGCAGATCGGCATTCGCCCAATCATACCGGAAAAGTTCGGTTTGATCAACCCAAATAACTTGATCATGTTCCAATGCTTTTAACTTGCCTCCAATTTCTTTACATAAATAGGGATAGAGCGTCAATGAAAAATCCGGATAATGGTATTCCACTTTACTTAGTGGTTCAATGATTTCAATGTCAAGATTTATTTCTTCCTTTACTTCACGCAAAAGACATTCTTCCAACGATTCGCCCTCTTCTCGTTTACCTCCTGGGAATTCCCATTTCAAAGGTAGTTTCATGTTGGCAGAACGTTGGCAAATTAGAACCTGATGGTCCTTTTCAATTAAAGCACACGCTACATGTATCATATTGGTAAATATACTGAAAAGCAAAGAGCTTTTATTAGTACTTATGGAAAGTTTTTAATCTTCCAGTAATTTGTAGATGAATCTTTAAATTATTTGATATTAGCTTCGTTATTTTTCTAATAAATAAGGCTTGCAGTGGTTGCAAGCCTTATTTTATGATTTCTTTTAAGGGAGTTTAGTCAAATCGATACTAGGTGCAGATTGACTATTGTTAAAAGTGAATTTTGTATTTGGAGCCACATAATCATTAAAGAAACCACCATTCTTTAAAAAGAAACCAGTGGCATTGGATCCGCCAAAAGCATCTATTCGTTGTTTTTGGTTATAGGTATTATCAACCGTAAATTTTGCTTCACTAACTTTCATCCAAGTTCCGGCAGTAGTCCGAACCCATTGATTCATGTAATTAGCCGTACGACCGAAATGTCCCATGTTAGGACTGAAATTCTCTAAGAAACCGTGGAAACCTTTAAGGTAAGTAGAGGTCGCTGGACGCTTGAAACTAGCAATTAATACCCATTCACTAGTTTCTGTTTTATAAAACCAGGCGGTATAATCTGTTTTACCAGTACCATCAGGTTCTCCTTTCAACAAAAAACGATAGGTTGTTCCTGCTTTCCACGTATACTTTAAGTAACTCTGACCACCAGATCCTTCATTTCCGAATTCTCCTGTGAAAACATCAGGTCCCTTACGATTTAATTTGATTTTTTGATCTTCCGGAATGTTATTCGGATTATCCGTATTGAACGGACTCCATACAGAAAACAAAATTCGACGTTCAGAAGTAGAATTTACCTGAAAACCAAAATAGCCTTCTCCAAAGCCATTGGCCATAAAATAGGAACCTACAGGGTCTTGACCGACTGGGACATTGATTTCCGAATAATAATAGGATACATTTTCGGATGTTGGAACAGTATAACTCAAATGGCAAGAAGGACCACGTCTAGCCCAATAATAGAAATCAGTTTTGTTTGCAAAGGTAAGTCCTCCTAAAGTAGCTTCACCAGAAATGACCATATCGCTCAGCTCTCCATAATATAAATTGCTTGCACGTATACCTTGAAGGTCAATTTTAACATAACCTGCAGTTACATTGAAATCTCCAATCATGTACTCTTTCTGTGTTGCTGAATTAATATTGAACGATTTCTTTTGATCTCCGATACGGAGCTCCACGCTGTTATTTTCACCTTCTGCTACTGCCTTAGCTAACACGGAGATACGTATTTTGCCAGCTTTAGGAAACTTGACATACGTGCTTATAACGGTATTACTACTTGTCCAATTTTTTAGTCCTGCTGGATCTGCAATAGTTTCTGTAAAGCCGGAGCTAGGACTGGTAACAAAGGCATTCCCGGCCAAAGGAATGTTGAATTGTGAACCCTGATGTCCTGTTTGATCCTGAGCCGGCGGTTTTGGTTCAGGCTTTGGAGTCGGAGTTACCTCTGTACCTGTAGCTGTCTTTGAACAACTGGATATACCCAATACGAGTAATATACAGAGGATTTGTGTGATTTGTAAAATGGATTTTCTCATCATAATTAAAAATTGATACTCAATTATAAACAAGACTGATCTTATTTTAAAATCTGAAAGCTACTCAATCGTTTGTTTAATTTTTAAGAAACAACTTTTAGGGCATTATGTAAAATTCAATTAATCAGTTTGTTGAATATTTTAATTTTTAATAGCCTAACACTGGAAGTCAAATCATTTTTAGATAGGAAGAATTCTACTAATAGATGGTGATTTTCCATCAATTATCTTAATGATAACATTAATTTAACTAATTAAAAATATGCATTCTTTAAATTTAACCCTGTTTAATAACTAACCTTATTTTTTACGCATTTTCTATGGTGAAAAAACTTCTTCATCACATTCGAAAGTTTTCTCCAAAATCTTATTGGAAGGAAATTTTAGCTGTTTTAATCATTTTACTTGCTTTTATCTTTTTCCGGGAGCAACGCAAAGAGCTTATGGAAATTGGCCCTATGTTGAACCGTGCAAATCCATTTTGGCTTTTGGCGGGTTTATTGGTCACCTTCCTATATGTCTATTTTCAGGGAATGATGTATAAAGCAAGCTTCAAAGCATTGTCATTGGATATTAATCTCGGAATTGCAGTTGAGCTATTTCTGAAGCGAAATTTCCTTTCGGTTTTTTTGCCTGCAGGGGGAATCAGTTCTTTGGCTTATACCAGTACTCAATTGAGAAGAAGGAATCTAAACAAGATGCAAATCCATCAAGCAGGGGCATTATATGGATTTATAGGTCTGCTAACGGTGTTTTTGGTCGCTATACCAGTTTTATTCTATTCTTTCATCCACAATCAAACTTTAGGAAGTGCTTGGGCATCCCTGCTCATATTAGGCGGTTTTTTGGGATTAATCTATTTTCTATTTTATAGTTTCAGAAAACGATCTTGGTTATATAGGCTTGCTGAGCGTTATTTTCCTGCTTTTGCCAATAACCTTGAGAATATCTGTTCTGCCAATGTGAGGAAGGGGTCCTTATACTACACTATTTTCTATTCCTTAATGATTGAATTGTGTGGGATCATACATGTTTACATTGCTATGTATGCCTTGGATATACATCATTCTTTTGAGGCTGCGGTAGTTTCGTATACTGTTTCCGTGATTTTAATGATCGTCTCGCCCTTTTTAAGGGGGTTAGGAGCTGTTGAATTCTCTATGTTGTATATTTTCCAACAATATGGTTATACCAACGTTGCAGGCCTTGGAATTACCTTGCTTTATCGGATTTTTGAGTTCTGGCTTCCCTTGTTTTTAGGATTATTAGCCTTTGCATGGCGAGGAAAGCAGTTGGTGACAAGACTTGGTCCTGCCTTATTGATTTTTTTTCTGGGAATGGTCAATCTTTGTTCCGTGCTCACCCCACCATTTGCGGAACGTATGAAGTGGGAGAAATTCTATATAAATTCCCAGACGATGTATTCCTCCAAGATGCTTATTATCGTCTTAGGGGTTGCTTTAATATTGGTTTCGGCCTATCTGATAAAGGGCTTCAGGTCAGCTTATTGGGCTGCCATTACCTTCTGTTTTCTTTCCATTATCGGCCATTTATTGAAAGCCTTTGATTATGAAGAGGCAGTGCTTGCTCTCATCATTCTAGTTCTTTTACTTACAAGCCAAAAGGAATACCGTGTAAAGTCTAGTATCAAGTGGCTCCGAATTGGTTTCGGAACATTTATAACCATGTTTATTGCCGTTTGTATCTTCTCTGCTGTCGGCTTTTATTTTATTGATTACCGACATTTTGGAATGGAGTTCAATTTGAAACAATCCCTGATGCAGTCCATAAATTGCTTTCTATTCTTTGCAGATACCGACTTAGAACCTAAGACGACCTTTGCGAAGGAATTCCTCCGTATTTGTCAAATATTAGGCTTCTTATGTTGGTTAATCTTTTTCTATGCGCTTTTAGTGCCTAAAAAATACAGTGTCTCCATTCAAGATCAGGATGAGCAAAGTTTGGCCAAATTACATGTCAAAAACCATGGACGTTCATCCTTGGATTATTTTAAATATGCGATCGACAAGGAATTGTTTTTCTCTGAGGTGGCAGATGGATTTACAGCCTACCGAGTCGCCAATCATTATGCCGTTGTATTGGAAGAGCCCGTATGTTCATTACGCGATAAGGAAGATCTAATTTTGGAGTTTGAACGTTTCTGTAAAAAAAGAGGTTGGGCAGCTATATATTATCGTGTAGAAGAAGATAGTTTGATGTATTTCCAAGCCAATAAGAAGAAGAAATTATTAATTGGGCAAGAGGCTATTGTAGATTTAAGGGAGTTTACACTGGAAGGAAAGGAAAAGAAATCTTTGCGTAATGGTTTGAATAACTTGCAGAAAAATGGCTATGAAGCTTTCATAAGTCTATCCCCTCAACCAGATGAAATCCTCATGGAACTAGAGGCTGTATCCAATGAATGGTTGCATGTTTTTGAGAAAAAGGAAATGGGGTTCTCTCAAGGTTGGTTCAATCGTGAAGATATAAGGCATCATGACCTTATTATTCTTCGTGATGCTGAAGGATCGGCTAAGGCATTCCTAAATATCATCCCTGATTTTGCTTATGAAGAATGTACTTATGATTTAATCCGAAAGACTGCTGATGCTCCAGGCGCGGCTATGGATGGATTAATTATTAAACTAATAGCCTATGCCAAGGAGAAGGGCTATCGATACCTCAATATAGGTATGGTTGCATTATCCGGATTGGACACAGCTGATAATCCGGCGGAGAAAATCATGAAATTTATATCCCAAAAAATGCCAAACTTTAAAGTCTTTAAATCCCAACGAGAATATAAAGAGAAGTTTACAAAACGTTGGGAAAACCGATACCTGGTCTTTGATCACGATATTGATCTTTTTCAATTACCGATTGTCATAAGAAAGATTATGAAACCCTTTAATGGACGTTCTTAAAGTAATAGTTTATATTAATTTATTAAACAGTTTTAATGCTTTTTTTGTCGTTTCTTTAGTTTTTAAAGCAATATTTTCTATTTTGTAGTAGGCTAAACTTCTTCTAAAAGAAAGATATTTGGATAAATGCATGATTTTGTTTCAGTAGTGGCATTATATTCGCTCTTAAACTTTCGTTACAGCCAATTAATTGCTGACTATGCTCTCTTTTTGACTATAGGAATTTCAGATATTGTATTTTTTATTGAAAAAGGAGAGGCTTGAATAAATTGAACTCAACCTATGAACTATTTGCTAAGACTACTTACCATTCTCCTCTTTACCAATCTTTCGGCAAGTGCGAATTTAATTAATTTGCAATCCACACAAGATAGTTTGGCTAAGTATTCCATTCTAGAGCTCATGGGTAAAGCAGAGGTTACAAAGGATTCCGTGTACCTCAATTACTTGGAGAAAAAGGATCTTTCAACAGAAGAATTAGCGAATGTATTGTACATGCATGGAAACATCTTGATCAATGAGGGGATTATGGATCGTTCCAGACAATATTTCGAACGCTTAGATAGTGTGGCAAAGATTTTAAAGGATCCATTTTATCAGTTCGTTTCCAAATTGAGCATTGGGGAAGTTTATTATCGTCAAAAGAACTATCCGGCAAGTAAAGAATCATTTGAGTCTGCTCACCCTTTCGTTGCTGAGTTCCCTGAAGGTATACAAAGGTCACTTGCAAAGGCTGAATATGTTTATTTCTATTATTTAAATGGTCAATTTGAGCGTTATTCCAAAGAATTGGAGGGGATAAAAAGGGAGTTGATTGATTTAGGTGAACAGGGGAAAGTAGTAGCTGAAGATATGGACTACCTGGAAATGTCTAAAGCGACGGTTTCAGTTTATTTGACGAAAGCCTATTTAATGAACGAAGATTTCAGCAAGGCAGAAGAAGAACTAAAATACAGCGATAAAATTCTCAAAGAACGATTTCATAACAAAATAACCACAACTGCTGTACAGCAGAAACTTACAAAGGGTGAATTTTATTTCTTTAAGAAAGATTTCAAAATGGCTATTCCTTATTTTCAAGAGGTCAATAAGCTAGGGGATTCTGAGAATTTTGGGGATTTCCAATATGTGGCTCGTGTCATGGCATCCATTGCTTATTATCAATTGGGGGATTATAAGCAGTCTTTAGCCTTTTCTGAGTCGGCAATGAACCATGCCATTCCTATTGCTGATTATATTGATTATGAAGTTGAGGCAATGCGTTATGCCTATTTGGCAAGTAAGGAATTGGGGCTTTCTGACAAGGCCATGCAATATTCGCAGAAGTTTTTGGAACAAGATGAAGCCCTAAAAGATACCAAACGATCAAACTTTATCAACAGTATCTTGAATAATATGGAGGTTAGTCAATTGGAAAATGACCTCATTGCAAAAACCAAATCCAATTATGTTCTGCGCTATAGTCTAATAGGGCTAGCAATTCTTATTATCATATTGGTTTTATTCACAGTTTATCAAATTCGAGAGAATAAACGCAATAAAGAGAAGATTCGTGAATTTATGCACAATCTGGAAGAGTCTGATAAGGCAGAGAAAGCCAAACAAGAAGAGCGTAGGATAAACAAAGCTAATGCTGAGACGAATTCTGATACGCCTGCTCAGCCAGATGATAAGACCGTTAAGATTTTGGATAAATTGGAAGAGTTTGAATCCAGCGACTTGTACACCGATAGTAAAATGAGTTTATCCTACCTGGCAAGTTACTTGGGTACCAACACAATCACCTTGTCTAAAATCATAAACACCTATAAGGAAATGAATTTCAATGATTATATCAACGGATTGCGCATTCGTTTTATCATTGAGAAAATAAAGAATGAGCCTAAATTTGAACAATATAAAATAAGCTATTTAGCGGAAGTAAGTGGTTTTTCGTCCCATAGTATATTTAGTAAAGCCTTTAAGAAAAGTACAGGTGTCACGCCATCTCAATTCTTGGATTTTCTTAAAGAAGACACACGATAAGTGTAGAAATAAACCTTTTTATGTTGCTCAATTTATATAATAGGACAAGGGAAAAATTAGGTTGAGACATGGACAGCCACTATTTTTGATAAGCATGATTGCTAAGTCCCTATCGATAATTAGGGTTGTTATTTGCCATCAACTTATTTGAAATATAACAAAACTGCTTATGTTTTTTTACACCAAAAGAATTGAAGAAAAGGTCTTTTCAGTAGATCAATTGGAAAATCCTATAAACCCTCATGCTGATATGGTTTTAGGCTTCTACCGAAACTATGCTTGGACCGCGTTCTTCAGAATATATAATAAAAATGCTGCTCCATTATATTGGGATTTAACAACCAATAAAACCATTCCAAAGCGGAAATGGACTGGAGAAATGCATGCCTTGGTCAAACAAAAGGAGCATGAAGTTCCTGCAGCACCCTATCGATTTAAACTGACCATTGTCGGATATATCATGACGCTCTTTTTTATCGGTTTCTTTGCTTATTTAACGTATGATTCATTACGTCCTAAACCTTCATATGCCGATCAGGTAACACCAATTCAAGAAACTCCAAAAGCAGGAGATATGTACTTTGGAAGATTTGAAACGATGAAGCCTGGTGAGCGAGTTGCTTCAAAGGTAGGTTTTGGATGGTTTAAGGTGATTGAAAATAACCAAGGCCAGCTAAAGGTCGCAATGAATAGAAATATGAGTTCCCATCATAAACCAAGTCAGGAATTGAATTCTACGGATTATGAAGAGCAGACAATAGATGCCAATATTAGTTCACAAGAATCATTTCAATTAAATTTGATATCTTCTGACAAATTAACGGAAATGTACTTCACGGAAAAAAAATAACTGACTGAACTAATGGCGCAAAAAAGAAAGAAAGCTATTCGAATCTTGATCTTGGTGATAACAGTTAGCTTGCTGCTATTTGGATTCTTACTGTATAGCACGATCAAAATGAAAACGCGGAATATTAGTGAGATGCAACCCTTTGCTACTTATATAGGGGATAAGTTAAATCTTCAAAGAACAGTATGGCTTTTTCAAGAGAAGGAACCAGTAGATTCTAAATATCCTCTGGTACTTCTAGATAGCCTTAATCCTTCTTTTCAGTGGTATCATGACCGAATAAAATTGCAAAATCCGGAGGTGAAACTGATTAAAAAAATACCAGAGGGTACGAGTCTGCAGTTTGATAAGGTGATTATGTATACCAATGGCGTTTCAGGTACCTCAACTCCCAGGATGTTCGGTGAGCTTCAAGATACTGGTCAAACTTATAAAGTAGAATATAGCTGGGGTGATCAATCTTTCGCACGCTTATTAGATAAAGAAGAAAAGACTTGGTCTTTTGGTTTGGCACCTTGGCAATCAACAAAAGATACCACATTTTATAAATTACCCATCGCCGAGTTTTGGTAAATAGCCATTTTTATTATTTTATTTATTAATGTTCTGTAATCGTTTTTTTAACAGATATACAGTAGGAGCTAAGTTTAATTGCTTGATTTTTAGGCTTCATAGCTGCCTGTTGATACACCTTTTTACTTTATAAAATCCACTTTTTATATTCTCCTTTCAAGCATAAATCAAAAAAAGATTGTTTTTCTATTTGTCAATTCAAAAATAATCTACTAAGTTTGTAGAGTATTCAGAATTGCGCAAGCAATACCAACCGAGTGTCGGCACCGCGGTGGTAAATTAATACGGGTTTCCTGCCAAAATAAACGAATATAATAGGAACAATACCCTTCTTTTCTGGATGCAATGATGGTTTAATTAAATAAACAAGAATTGTATGTCACACACAAAAGATTTTCAACAACATTTAGTAGAGCAATTTCATCATTACTCTACACAAGAATTGGTCATTTTAAACAATGAGCTTGTGCGTTCCAACTGGGGGAGTAGCAAGACTGCTTTCCGGAATGCCTTGTTATCGACTCTCTCCAATCGAGGCATTGATCTCTCGGCTATTATTCATAGCCTAGATGGTTTTACTCAGATTCAACGTATTGCTGTTCGCCTCGAAGCAAATAAACTTGTACCGTTGGATTAAAATGTTCTATCTGCGGCAGTAGGATTATATCTAACTGCCGCTATTTTTAGAAATACCGTTTTTGAAGAACCTTAATGGGTTCTTTCCATTAAAATGTTAAATCGAATTTTTAATGTTTTTCTGATAGTGCATATAGGGCAAATGTTCCAAGCCAATGTGTACCCATGTAATCATCTTGGGAACTAATATTATTGATAGAAAATGCCAGATGCTCATTCGCCAAATCTTTTAAATGATTTAATGAAGGAACAGCTTTAGCAATTCCATATAAACAAGCTGCACGACTGTAGTTTAATCCATCCAGATGTACCAATTTGCCATCGGTACGGTCTTTAACGATTGCTGGTTCTAAATGAAATCCAGACTCATATAGACTCGGTAAAAATGCTTTCAACCAAGCATCGTAGCGTCCTGGTTCCAATACTTTACTCATTAAAAATGCCTCTTCTAAACATGGTGATAGAAAGTCATAACCTGAAGGTTCATAAGCTAAGTTGCATAGGTTATCTTTTGCAAACAACCTTTTAGAATTATCTTCTATGCTTTTGATGAATGATTGATCTTTCATTGTTCTAGCATAATCCAAAGAAAGTGATAAACCAAAGGCAGAGTTATCATGTTGGCCTGCGCGAATAGGGTAGACGAGTTTAGGCAGGTATTCTTGATATCTTTTCACCAATAAATCCACTAATGGCTTCAATGCTGTTTGCCAACGTTTAGCATCAGCATCCTCCCAAGTGTGTAACTCCTCCTGCAATTTAAATAGCCAAGCCCAACCATAGGTTCGTTCGAAACTCAAATTATTGGGATCCTCAAAAAAAGCTTTTTCAATTTCAACGTTTTCTGGCGTAATATGTTGGTTCAAAAGAGCACGGATTTTACCATCCGTATCCAATTCTGGGAATTGTTTCATCAATTTTATAATGGACCAATAGCCATGAACGGAGGAGTGCCAATCGAAGCAACCATAAAAAACAGGTCTTAAGGCTTTTGGAGACTTTAAATCGGCATCTGAGCCAAGCACTTGTCCCAGTTTATTCGGATATTCTACCTCTAAACAGTGGGTTGGAAGGGCGAATATAGATTTGGCAATATCGGCTGTTAATTTGACTTCTTCTATTGGTTTTGGCGCTGTTTTTTTATCCGTACTATTACATGCTGTAAACAAAAGTGTACAACATGAAAATAGGCTAAGGGCTATATTCTTCATAATAATGTATTTGGCTCTATATTTGATTCGTAAATTTAATATTTAATAATTAAAATAAACCAAAACATGAATTTTACAGATCTAATTTCAGGCAGCATTGGCTCCCAAGCAACAGAAGGGATTTCTGAAAAACTGGGACTTGACAAAAATCAAACGCAGTGGGTTGTTTCTGCCGCAATTCCTTTGATGATGTCTGCATTAAATTACAATGCACAAAAGAGCCCAGAGCAAGCTAATGGTATTCAACAAGCCTTAGCAAGCAAGCATAATGGTAGCATTTTCGATAACTTGGGAAGTCTTTTTTCTAATGGACCTACAGAAGATGAGGACAAAATCGTAAACCACATCTTCGGTAAGAATACAGAAAATGTAAAACAATCACTTTCAGAGAAATCGGGTATCAGCATGGGTAAGATTGCTGGTATTTTAGCTTTATTAGCACCATTGGTAATGGGTTATTTAGGAAAGAAAAAACAAGGTCAAGACGAGCAAGGTGGTTCCGGTGGTATAGGTGATTTACTAGGAAGTATTTTAGGTGGTGGAGCATCGCAGTCTGGCGGTTCTGGTGGGATTGGTGATCTTATTGGTTCGGTGCTAGGAGGAGGTTCTTCAAATACACAGTCTTCTCAACCGAATGTTTCAGGTGGTTTAGGGGATTTGGTTGGGGAATTCTTTAATCAAAAAAATGACAGCAAGGCTAAAGGCAATATTTTGGATAGCTTGGCGGGAATGTTTGGGAAATAGATCATTTTAAAATATAAGATATGATAAAGGGGTTGGAAATGTAAATTTCCAACCCCTTTCTTTATGCTTTACTTCATGAACAATTTGTAAAAATAATAGGTATTGAGTTCTTGATTATGGATGAATTTATAACTTTGGATATGTCTAGAAAAATCAGTTTCAGAAACGATTATAGTGAAGGTGCTCATCCGGCGATTTTACAATTGCTTATGGATACCAATATGCAGCAGGAGCCAGGCTATGGTGCAGATCATATAAGTGAGTTGGCTAAACAAAAGATAAAATCCTACCTGCAGAATGATCTTGCCGACATCTATTTCGTATCAGGAGGGACACAAGCAAATCTCTTAGTCATTAGTCACCTGTTAAAGCCCTATGAATCTGTTATAGCTGCTGATACAGGTCATATTGCCGTTCATGAAACTGGAGCAATTGAAAATACAGGACATAAGGTAAATGTTGTTCCTAATGCACTTGGCAAACTAAATGTTGCTGCGGTTGAAAGCATTTTAAACACGCATCAAGATCATCATATGGTTAAACCTGGCATGGTTTACATCTCTCAGAGTACAGAAATAGGAAGTATTTATTCTAAGAAAGAAATGCAGGAGCTGTATGCCTACTGTCAAGAGAAGAATTTAAAATTATTCATCGATGGTGCACGCTTAGGTGTCAGCTTGACAGGGGATAAAAATGACCTTAGCCTTGCAGACCTGAGCAAGCTTTGTGACGTGTTTTATATTGGTGCCACCAAGAATGGCGGTTTACTAGGAGAGGCCATCGTTTTTAACCATCCCGACCTAGCGATTGATTTTCCATATGCGTTGAAGCAAAAGGGGGCTTTACTAGCGAAGGGAAGATTAATAGGAGCACAATTCTTAGCTTTATTTACCGATGATTTATTTTTTCAATTAGCAAAACGAGCCAATCAATTAGCCATGCGAATTGCTGATGCATTGATTCAAAAAGGTTATGAATTTGCCTGTCCGCCAGAAACTAATCAGCTCTTTCCTATTTTGCCAAATCCTGTCATTGAAGCCTTGCAGACCCATTTTGACTTTTTCGTTTGGGAGAAATTGGAGGATAACAAAGCAGTCTGCCGGATTGTTACTTCTTGGGCAACTACAGATGAAGCGGTAAAGGGGTTTGTAAATGAGCTTAGTAAAAACTAAAACCAAAAAAATTGTTATCCCTTTTAAACTTTGATTTTTATATTTAAAGGAACGCTAATCTTTTTCTTTAGAACTCCAATGGAGTATGATAAAATAAAACCTAAAAAAATTGATTAGGTTAAAACTGATTAAATCTGAAAAACAGTACGAAAGTTATTTGGAAAGAATTTATTTCTTAATGCAAACAGATTTAAAAATTGATTCTAAAGAGTCCGATGAATTAGAAATTCTAACAATTCTAGTGAAAAATTATGAGGATACTCATTTTGAAATTCAGAAGCCAAATCCAATAGAAATTATTAAGTTTTGTCGAGATCAAAAAGGCTAAAATGAATCGCTTTTACGAAAAATATTAAGCCACTTTATAGGGATTAAAATATTATCAAGCATGTGAAAGTTGAATCTTTAACAGAATCAGGTAGCGGAGACCCCTTCTCGTAGCATTTCCAGAAACCTACATGAAAAATAGACGGAAATAAGTAGAAATATTACTAACATTTGATTACACTATCTGACCAAAATCTGTTGTCTTTTGTCTGTAGTCTCATCGTCTTTCCTAGGGGTTTACTAGGGGTTGGATTCGAGACTCCTTCGGATCTCCTTCGGAACTTGTTCGGATCTCCTTCGGATCTCGTTCGGTTCCGACCGAACGAGATCCGAAGGAGATCCATATCAGATCCCTAGAAATTCCTTTGGAGTATCGAATCCATATCGAAGGAAATACAAGCTTATAACAAGGTAGAATGTTCGAAAATCTACAGCAAAAAATAAAAAGGATAGCCGAATTGACTATCCTTTCTTATTTACGTGTTAAATTTCCTGCGGATTATAATTCTTTTCGCAGACGTGCAACTGGAATATTCATGGCTTCTCTGTATTTTGCTACTGTACGACGGGCAATGGAATAGCCTTTTTCTTTAAGGATGTCCGTTAGTTTCTCATCAGCTAGTGGTTTGCGTTTGTCCTCATTAGCGATACATTCCTCAAGGATCTTTTTCACTTCTTTGTTGGATACTTCCTCACCAGATTCGGTTTGAATAGCCTCAGAGAAAAAGGATTTTAGTAGGTATGTTCCAAATTCGGTTTGTACATATTTGGAGTTTGCTACACGGGAAACCGTAGAAATGTCCATTTCGATCTTGTCGGCAATATCCTTTAAGATCATGGGCTTCAGCATACGATCATCGCCCGTTAGGAAATAGTCATATTGATATTCCATAATGGCATTCATGGTTTTTAATAAGGTCTGTTGACGTTGTTTAATGGCGTCAATGAACCACTTGGCAGAATCTAATTTTTGCTTGACAAATTGAACAGCCTCTTTCATCTTCTTATCGTTCTTCTCTGCTTTTTCGTAATGCTCAAACATTTCCTGATAGGAACGAGAGACTCTTAATTCGGGAGCATTTCTGCTGTTCAAGGTAAGGTGTAGCGTACCATCATTATTGCTGATGTGAAAATCAGGAATGATATGCAGTTGCTTTCCTGCTGCAGCACCAGAATCGCCCGGTTTTGGGTTGAGCTTTAAAATCTCATTGACGATCTCTTTTAATTCTTCCGAGTTCACTCCCAATTGACGTTCAATTTTGTCGTAATGTTTTTTGGTGAATTCTTCTAAAAAGTCATTTACCACAATCTGCGCTTGTCGAACAATCGGATTGTCCTGGTCTTTTTTACGAAGTTGAATAGCTAAGCACTCTTGAAGATTTCTTGCGCCAATTCCATGCGGGTCAAATTCTTGAATGATTTTCAGCATATCTTCGACTTCTTTCTCTTCAACGATTACGTTTTGTGAAAAGGCTAAATCGTCTATTAATGAAGGGATTGGTCTGCGTAAGTAACCATCGTCATCTAATGAGCCGATGATCTGTTGACCAATTAAAAAATCTCGATCAGATAAAGCCAATAAGTCTAATTGGCTTTGTAGGTTTTCAAAAAAAGAAGATTGGATGGCCACGGGGATTTCCTTACGGTTATCGTCGTCGTCGCTATCATAACCACCGCCATAATCTCGGTAATCATCTTCTTGTATATATTCATCTACACTAAATTCTTCCTCGTAGTTATTATCTTCCGCATTAAAATCATCCTCTGGATCCTTGTCAGGATATTCCTCCACGGGATCATTCATGTTGGCTAAACTTCCGTCTTCCAGAGCTGGATTTTCCTCCAATTCCTCTTTAATACGCGCATCTAATGATACAGTAGGTACCTGTAGCAATTTGATGAATTGTATTTGTTGAGGTGAAAGCTTTTGAAGTAATTTTTGTTGTAAGGTTTGTTTTAACATGTCCCCGATTAATAAGTCATGGTAAAAATAGTGATTTAAATTTAATACAACAGTTAATTTTCGGATTATTATAGATTTGGGTACAGTTTTTGTGGACGTTATTGCTTGATTCCCAATAGCGGATTAAGCAAAAAGTTTGTTTTGTTAAATTACGTTAATTTTTACGGACTGTAAACTTTTTGCCATAATTGCAGTAGTAAATTCCAAAGTTTTCTCCATATTTACCCTATGTTTAGACGGGTCAGAAACAAATTTTTGCGTATTACGCTGATACTTATATATTTCGTTATTTTATTTACCTGTGCGGTTCAAATTAACTTTTTAGGCTTGTTTGGTTCTTCGCCAACAAAGAAAGAAATTTTATTGCCTAGCCTAAATGTATCTTCTGAACTTTATACAGCTGATTCCGTGCTCATCGGAAGATATTATAAACAAGATCGCGACCCAGTTCCTTACGATAGTATTTCTAAAAATGTAATCAATGCCTTGGTGGCTACTGAAGATGTTCGATTCTTCAAACATCATGGGGTTGATTTTATTGGTTTATTCGGCGGGGTGGTCTCTACCATTAGTGGTAGTGATCGTGGTGCCAGTACCATTACACAACAATTAGCTAAAAATTTATACAGAACACGTTATAAGGATGCCCAGGGTTTATTGGGTAAGATTCCAGGGGTAGGTCTTGTGGTGACCAAATACAAGGAATGGATGACTGCTTTCAAACTGGAAAGTAAATACAGCAAAGAAGAGATTTTGACGATGTATTTGAATACAGTGTCTTTTAGCAATAATGCCTATGGTATTAAATCGGCCTCAGTTCGTTATTTCGATAAATTACCAAGTGAATTGAGCGTTAATGAGGCAGCTGTATTGATAGGGATGTTGAAAGGAACTACACTTTATAACCCTATTCGCAATCCTAAAAATGCCTTAACTCGCCGCAATACGGTATTGGGCCAAATGCAAAAGGAAGGATTCCTGAGTGCTAAGGAAGTTACCACTCTTTCTAAAGATTCCTTAGGGTTGAACTTGAATAATCAAGAGCAACGTAACTCCAATGATTCCTATTTGCGTACAGCAGTAGAGAAATGGTTAGAGAAATGGGCTACTGATAATGAAATCGATATTTATACCAGTGGATTAAAAATATATACAACGATTGATTCGCGGATGCAGAAGATTGCAGAGGAGTCTGTGCATGAGAAGATGAAGGAATTGCAACGTCGTTTGGATAATGTGTGGCGTGGTCAAGAGCCGTGGAGAGATAAAGAGGGTAATGTTATCCCTAATTTCTTGGAGGATCATGCGCGAAAACTGCCTATCTATACCAGTTTAATGGAGAAATATAAGGATGAGGCAAAAGTTTTCGAAGAGCTAAACAAAAAGCGTGATATGGAGGTTTTTACTTGGGATGGTATGGAAAAGGAGAATTACTCGACCATGGATTCCTTGAAGCATTACTTGACCATGTTAAATACTGGTGTTATGGCTATGGATCCATACTCTGGTGAGATTAAAGTTTGGGTAGGGGGGATAAACCACGATTATTACAAATTTGACCACGTAAACCAAGCTAAGCGTCAACCAGGGTCTACATTTAAACCTTTTGCTTATGCGGCAGCATTGGATGCAGGTAAAGCACCATGTGATACTTATGAAGATAAACCGGTGAAAATTGAGTTTGTGAATAATAAGGGTGAGCATGAAATTTGGGAGCCTAAAAATGCAGATTGGAATTTTTCTCACCGCTCCCTGTCGCTAAGACATGCGATGGCTCGTTCATTGAATAGTGTGACCGCTCAAATTACGGAAGAGGTAGGTTGGGACAAAGTGGTTGCTATGGCCAAAAAATGTGGTATCGATAGCAAGTTAGAATCTGTTCCTTCAGTAGGATTAGGCTCTAATGAAGTCACTGTGTTTGAAATGGTGCGTGCCTATGGAACTTTTATGAATCAAGGAAAGAAGACAGAACCTATATTGGTTTCCAGAATAGAAGATAAAGATGGTCGAGTTTTAGCGACTTTTAAAACCGAACAAGAACAGGTGATCAGTCCGCAAGATGCTTGGTTAATGACCTATATGTTGCGTGGAACGATTGAGGAGTCTGGGGGTACATCGCAGGCATTATGGGAGTGGGATCTGTTTGAAAAGGAAAACGAGATTGGTGGAAAAACCGGTACATCCTCGGATTATGTTGATGGATGGTACATGGGTGTCACTAAAGATTTGGTTACTGGCGTATGGGTCGGTTGTGATGAACAAAGTATACACTTTAATAGTTCAGGTACTGGGGAAGGTTCTAAAACAGCATTACCAATCTATGCGGTATTTATGGAGGAATTGTATAAGCATCCGGAGCTGGGCGTAACACTTGGGAAATTCCCAGAGCCTACTGTGGAGATTACCAAAAAATACAATTGTCCTGGACCAAGAATTCGGGTGGAGAGCAGCCCATCATCTTCAGATTCAACAGCAGTTGAAGAGGAAGTAGAGTTGCCAAGGCTAACTTTGCCAGATATTAATCGAGAAGAAGAACCTGAGAATAATTAATAAAGAATTCTAATGAGAATTCTTATTTTTAACTATTAATTGTTGATTATGAGATCGAAAGCTACCTTTATTACCAAATTATTGTCAATTCAGCTCGTATTGCTGATGTTTATGGCACTAATGCCACAACAAGGAAATGCACAATACTTTGGCCAGAATAAAATGCGCTATAAGAAGTTGGATTTCAAAGTATTTGATACACCTCACTTCAATATTTACTATTATTTGCAGAATGATTCCATGATGAATTGGCTTGCCAAGGAATCGGAAGTATGGTATGAGCTGCACCAACAGGTATTTCAAGATACTTTCTTGCGTAAAAATCCCATCATTTTATATAATAACCACCCGGAGTTTCAGCAAACAACAGCCATTTCTGGTGAGATTTCAGTAGGAACTGGTGGTGTAACGGAAGCATTTAAGCAACGTGTGGTGATGCCGGTTATGCAAATAAATCAGCAGACTCGTCACGTATTAGGACACGAGATGGTCCATGCTTTTCAATACCGTGTATTGATAGAAGGTGGAGATTCAACCCGCTTAGAAAGTGTGGCTAATATTCCGTTATGGATGGTTGAAGGTATGGCCGAGTATTTTTCGATTGGTAAGAAAGATGCATTTACCTCTATGTGGATGCGCGATGCCTATGCAAGAAACGATATTCCTAGTTTAGGACAGATGACGGAAAATATGAACAAATATTTTCCATACCGTTATGGTCAAGCATTCTGGTCCTATGTAGGTTCGACTTATGGAGATACGGTTATTATGCCATTGTTTATCGAAACAGCAAAATACGGGTATGAGGGGGCGATTCGTCGGGTATTTGGTTATGATGCGCAGACCATGTCGACTTTATGGCGTAGCAGCATGGAGAATACCTATCGTGGGTTGGGAAAGGATACGACTTCTAGACCTATTGGCCAGTTGCTATTATCAAAAAAGAATGCAGGACGGATGAACGTAGCGCCAGCTATTTCACCTGATGGTAAATATGTCGCTTTCCTTTCGGAATTAGACCTGTTTGGCATTGATTTGTTTTTGGCTGATGCCAATACAGGGAAGGTCTTGCGAAAGCTGGGTAGTCGAACGACGAACAATGATATCGATGAATTTAGTTTTATAGAATCAGCAGGGACCTTCTCGCCAGATAGCAAGAAATTTGCCTTCAGTGTGTTTAGTGAAGGGAAGAATAAGCTGATGATTCTGGATGTAGAATCCGGGAAAACTGTTGCTTTGCAAGCGATGGGTGAAACCACCGAGTTTACCAATATAACCTGGGCTCCACAAGGTGATCTGGTCGCTTTCTCGGGATTAAAGAATGGTTTTTCTGATATCTATACGTATAATTTGAGTACAAAGGAATTGGTTCAATTGACCAATGATAAATACTCTGACTTCCAGCCAAGTTTTTCTAGGGATGGAAAATACATCGTGTTCTCCACAGATCGAGTATCCTTGGAGTCTGGTTCTAGAACGGTCGATATTCCAATGAGTTTGGCAACTATTGATCTTCAAACTAAGGAAATTAAGAATCTGCCGATATTCCCAGGGGCAAATAACTTAAATCCGCATTTCTCATCCAATAGTAAGGAGATTTACTTCCTGTCGAACAGCGATGGTTTCCGTAATATGTTCCGCTATAATATAGAAACGGGTGCATTGGATCGAATGACGGATTTCTTTACAGGTATTTCAGGTATTACCGAGTATTCACCAGCAATGAGTATCTCTGCCAATGATGATATTGTTTATTCTTATTTCAAGGATAATGCTTATACAGTTTATAAGGCAAAGAGTTCTGAATTTGAACCAGTACCTGTAGATCCGGGAGCTGTGAATTTTGAGGCTGCGATGTTGCCGCCGGTGAAAAGCTATGGTGTAAATGTTGTAAATACCAATTTGCAGAATTTTAATGCTTATGGACGTATTTCTGATTCGCAAATTAAGAATATTCCATACAAACCGAAGTTCAAGTTAGATTACTTGGCGAATTCTGGTGTGGGTATGTCAGTGGGTTCACGTTATGGTGCGGGAATCGCATCAGGTATTCAAGGGATGTTCTCGGATATCTTAGGATATAATCAGATTTTTGCTGCTGCGAATATCAATGGTGAGATTTACGATTTTGGAGGGCAGATTGCCTATATCAACCAACGTAGCCGTTGGAACTGGGGTGGTTCACTTTCTCATATACCTTATCGTTTTGGTTTCTATGACTATGCGATGCGTGATTTAGGAAATGGAACAGAGCCGGTTATCGATCAATATTTGGTTCGTTCATTCCAATCGCAAATAGATGCCTTTGTTGCTTATCCATTCAGTAGGCATCACCGTTTTGAAATGGGGGGAGCCGCATCGTATAACTCTTACCGTGTAGACCGCTTTACGCAGAGTTATTATAATTACTATGGTACACGTGAGCGAGTGCCGAATGATACTGCTGCTCGTGCTTTGGGTGTAGGAAATCTAGATCCATTTAACTTGATGCAAGTAAATGCTGGTTTTGTAGGGGATAAGGCTGTGTTTGGGGTTGCTGCACCATTGCAAGGTTTTAGATACCGCTTAGGTGTTGAACAATATTTTGGGACATTTCAATTTTCTGCAGTGAATGTGGATTTACGTAAGTACCACCGCATGAAACCATTTACCATTGCTGCTCGTTTATATTCTTATATGCGCTTGGGTAATGATGCAGACCGTTTATACAACATCTATATTGGTTATCCGTATTTGGTTCGTGGTTTTGAAAGTAATTCCTTCGGTCCGAACTCAAAGATTGGTTTCAATGACCTCTCGGGTTCTAAGATGGTAGTGGGTAACTTTGAAGTTCGTTTGCCATTCACTGGACCAGAGAAATTAGCTGTGTTGCCTTCTGGTTTCTTGTTCTCGGATTTGAACCTATTTGTGGATGCTGGTTTAGCTTGGCGAAATGGGTCGAAAATAACTTGGCAAAAAACAGAAGCCGATAAAGTGGAAATAACAGCCCCAGGTGGACAACCATATTCTGTATATCCTGATAACTTGACTATGCCAGTTTTCAGTGCTGGGGTATCGTTACGTATTAACCTGTTTGGGGCAATGATATTAGAACCTTATTATGCTATTCAGTTGAATAATCCGACGCGTTCTAAGTTTGGTACATTCGGATTAAACTTTGCACCGGGATGGTAGTCTAAATTGCTACTAGAGAGCTAGTAAGGTTGTTAAGGCCGTTGTTTGTTGCTTATGCATAAACAACGGCTTTTTTGTTTGTAGAAAAATGATTCATCGGAAGAGCCAAACTCAACCAATTTGGGTTTTGCTTACGGATTAATCGCTCGCGTACAATACGGCCAAATTGCTGAAGTTCTTGATATTTACGCATAGCTTCTTCTTCAGAACTAAATTGCTCTAGATAAACTATACGGTTAAGAACGGCTTGGCTCATGAAGCTGCTTGCATCAGGATTATTAATCTGTTGAAAGATTTGGCTGATATCGTTACTCATTCCCGGTTGTAAAAACCTTCTATTGGCGTCTGTGCTGATGTATATATAGTAGTTATTCATGTTGTTTTAGCTAAATTATTTGGTTATTTAAATATGTTTTGCTAATTTTATTGGCACAATAATACTAATAATATTAGTAATCCAAAAATTAATTGAAAATTATTTATGTCAAATATTTCATCTAACCTGAAGTTCTTACGTAAGAAAAAAGGATTAACACAGCAACAGTTTGCTGATTTAATGGAGATTAAAAGAGCTTCAGTAGGCGCGTACGAAGAAGATCGTGCGGAGCCTAAATACGAATTGCTAAAAAAGATAGCGGAGTATTATGAATTGACAATGGATGAATTGGCGAATGATGTGATTGATGAGAAATGGAAGCCTGTTGCGAAGAGTAATGCTTCAAATTTACGTGTACTTAGTGTGACGGTAGATTCAGAAGATAGGGAAAACATTGAGTTGGTTCCGGTGAAGGCTAGTGCAGGTTATTTAAATGGATATGGCGATCCGGAGTTTGTAAAAGAATTGCCAAGGTTTTCATTGCCATTTATGAAACAAGGTAGCTATCGAGCTTTTGAGATTAAAGGTGACTCGATGTTGCCATTGCCATCTGGTTCTATTATTATAGCAGAGTACGTGGAGAATTGGCATGATGTCAAGTCTGGAAGCACCTATGTAGTCGTTTCGGCTAATGATGGGGTGGTGTATAAAAGAATTGGACAAAAATTTAAAGAGGATAAGGGTTTGAAATTGGTTTCTGATAATAAGACTTATGAGCCTTATTGGGTTGATGCGGCAGATATATTAGAAATTTGGAAAGCAAAGGCATTTATCAGTATGGAATTGCCTGAGCCTAGTCCTGAGCCTACCTTAGAAGGTTTGTCCGCTATGATGGCACAAATGCAGAAAACGATTAATTCTGTAGTAGATAAAAATTAAGGATAGAGCCGAGTTTGTACTCGGCTTTTTTTAAATGAATAATGACTGATGTGGTTGAATAATATTTGATGGAGATTAACGACTTTTTATGGCTGTAAATGCATTTAGGTTATATGTTTCTTTTTGTAAAATATTTTTTCTATCTTTGTCTCATCTGAAAGGAAGGGGGCATGGTATGCCCCCTTTTTTAATTCAATTGTTAAAATATGCAGGTTGAGGATCGCGTAATAGAGCTTATAGAGGAGAAGATTGCTGACAGAGATGACTTGTTCATCGTTAGTGTGAGAATGCTTAAGAACGGTGTTTTGGAAATCTTATTGGATGGTGATAATGGTATTTCCATTGATGACTGTGTAAAAGTTAGCCGCCATGTTGGATTTCATTTAGAAGAAGAAAATGTAGTTGATCATGCATATCGACTAGAAGTTTCTTCTCCGGGTGTTGATTCGGCATTGGTTCTTCCAAGACAATACCAAAAGAACATCGGTCGAAACGTGAAATTGAAGATGAACGACGGGAGTAAAAGAGAGGGCAAACTAGTTGCTGTTTCTGACGCTGCCGTAACGATTGAAGAAATTGTAAAAGAAAAAGGGAAAAAGGCGGTAGCAGTACCTGCTGAGATTCCATTAGAACAAATAAAGGAAACTAAGGTGTTAATTTCATTTAAATAGAAATGAGTAGTAATATAAACTTGATTGACTCTTTTCAGGAGTTCAAAGATTTCAAGAACATTGACCGTCCAACGGTAATTACGGTTCTGGAAGAAGTATTCCGCAGTATGATCCGTAAGCGTTTTGGGACGGATGAGAATGTTGACGTTATTGTTAACCCTGATAACGGAGACTTAGAGATCTGGCGTACGCGCGTAGTAATGGAAGATGGTTTTTCAGAAGATGACGATCTAGAGATCGAACTTGAAGAAGCACATAAACATGACGCGGATTTAGAAGTTGGAGATGACTTTATCGAGCAAATTACCTTAGAGAGCTTTGGTCGCCGTGCGATTCTTGCTGCTCGCCAAACCTTGGTTTCGAAAATCTTGGAATTGGAGAAAGATGAAGTATTCAAGAAATATAAAGATCGTGAAGGTGAATTAGTAATTGGTGAGGTTTACCAGATCTGGAAAAAAGAAATCTTGGTTTTGGATGAGGATGGAAACGAATTGATTCTTCCTAAAACAGAACAGATTCCTGCTGACTACTTTAAGAAAGGCGATAGCATTCGTGCCGTTGTTCATAAAGTAGATATGATGAACAGTAATCCAAAAATCATTATCTCTCGTACAGCACCTGAATTCTTACAACGTTTATTCGAGCTAGAAGTTCCTGAGATTTTTGATGGATTGATTACGATCAAGAAAATTGTTCGTGAACCAGGAGAGCGTGCTAAAGTTGCGGTAGAGTCTTATGATGACCGTATCGATCCAGTTGGAGCCTGTGTGGGTATGAAAGGATCGCGTATCCATGGTATCGTTCGTGAATTGCGTAATGAGAATATTGACGTGATCAACTTCACAACCAATCACTCATTATACATTACACGTGCATTAAGCCCTGCTCGTATTACTTCCATCAAGATTGATGAAGAGAATAAAACTGCTGCGGTTTACTTGAAACCAGATCAGGTTTCATTGGCAATTGGCCGTGGTGGACACAATATTAAATTGGCCGGTAAATTAACTGGTTACGAAATCGACGTTTATCGTGAGAATGATGAAGAAGAGGAGGATGTGGATATCGAAGAATTCGCAGATGAAATTGAAAGCTGGATCATCGACGAATTAAAACGCGTTGGTCTAGATACTGCGAAATCGGTATTATCCTTGAATGAAGAAGAGTTAGTTCGTAGAACTGACTTGGAAGAAGATACGATTCGAGAGATCCTTCGTATTCTTCAGGCAGAATTCGAATAGAAAATAGCGATTGATTTCGGATTCAACAATTTTCAATAAATTGTTGAATCCATGTAAAAAAACATATTTTTGTAATTGAAACACATTTTATAGATAGTAGATGTCAGAAGGTAAAAGCATAAACTTGCTAAAAGCAGCAAAAGAACTCAACATTGGGATTGGTACGGCGGTGGAATACTTGGTGAAGAAGGGATTTGAGGTAGATTCTAAGCCGAACACAAAGCTGAGCCCAGAGATGTATGGTGTTCTTTTGAAAGAATTTCAGGGTGATAAGATTGTTAAAGACGAGGCAAAGCAAATTGTTATTGGCAAGATTCGCCGTGAAGAAGGTCCTGCAGTAGGCAACGCGACACCTGCATCTGAATCTACTGAAGAACGTGAAGGACCTACAGAAGTAAAAGAAATTCTGATTAAGAATACTTCACCTGAGAATGCGCCAGCTAAAGAAGTGGAGAAGAAAGAGGAAGAGTCTCATTCTGCTCTTAAAGTAGTTGGCAAGATTGATTTAGATAGCCTAAAACGCGGATCTAAGCCTGCACCAAAAGAGGAGCCAAAGGTAGAGAAAGTTGAGCCTACTCCTGTGAAAGAGCCGGTTAAAGTGAAGCAGGAAGAGAAGCCTGTCGCAAAAGTCCAAGAAGAGGTTAAAAAACCAGAACCTCCGAAAGTTCAAGAACAACCAAAAGTGGAAGTGAAAAAAGAAGAACCAGTTAAGGCGCCTGTAGTGCCTCCTGTGAAAAAAGAGGAGCCAGCAGCTAAGCCTGCAGCACCTACAGCAGCAAAACCTGAAGGACAAGACGATGTAATTCGTGCTCGTTCAGAAACCTTAAGTGGTCCTAAAGTAGTTGGTAAAATCCAATTGCCTGTTTCTAAACCACACAAACCAGTTGCTTCTTCATCGAACAACGCAGGGAATAATGATAACAAACGTAAGCGCAAGCGTACGAATAAGCCAAATGGTCCAGTAGGTTCTGGTGATAACAACCAACAAGGTCAAAACAGACAAGATGGTGGAAACCGTCCTCCACATCAAGGTGGTGGTCAGAACCAAGGTCAAGGTGGCAATAGACACCATAAAGGTGGTAATCACCCTAATCAAAATCGTCATGGTCAAGGCGGACGTAACGATCGCCATAGAAAACCGGAGGTTGCGAAAGAGGAACCATCAGAAAAGGAAATCCAAGATCAAATCAAGGCAACTCTTGCACGCTTAAGTGGTGCAGGGAAGTCTGGAAAATTTGCACAACGTGCGAAATTACGTCGTCAAAAACGTGATGATATAGCTTTATCTGCTGAAGAAGCAGCAATGGAGCAAGAATTAATGTCAAAAGTACTACGCGTTACAGAATTCGTTACAGCGAACGAGTTGGCGAATTTAATGGACGTTCCGGTAACTCAGGTAATTGGTACCTGTATGAGCCTAGGTATGTTCGTGTCGATCAACCAACGTTTAGATGCAGAGACATTAGCCATCGTAGCTGATGAATTTGGTTACCAAATCGAATTCATTAAACCAGAAGATGAGGAAGTAGCTGAATTGGAAGAAGCTGATTCAGAAGCAAACTTGGTTCCTCGTGCACCTATTGTTACAGTAATGGGACACGTTGACCACGGTAAAACTTCCTTATTGGATTATATCCGTAAAGCAAATGTAACCAAAGGTGAAGCTGGGGGTATTACTCAGCACATCGGTGCATATGCTGTACAATTGGAAGATGGTAAAAAATTAACATTCTTAGATACACCGGGTCACGAAGCCTTTACAGCAATGCGTGCTCGTGGTGCTAAAGTAACCGATATTGTAATTATTGTGGTTGCAGCGGATGATGCAGTAATGCCTCAAACAAAAGAAGCAATCAACCACGCAATGGCTGCAGGTGTTCCTATTATCTTCGCCTTTACGAAGGTAGATAAGCCTGGTGCAAATCCTGACCGTATTCGTGAGCAATTATCTGCAATGAATATCTTAGTAGAAGATTGGGGTGGTAAATACCAAGCTCAAGAGATTTCTGCTAAAACTGGTGAAAATGTCGATCTTCTATTAGAGAAAGTTCTATTGGAAGCAGAGATGTTAGAATTGAAAGCCGATCCTAAGAAACGTGCTGTAGGTTCAGTTATTGAGGCTGCTTTAGATAAAGGTAGAGGTATTGTAACGACTGTTTTAGTACAGGGTGGTACTTTACGTATTGGTGACCCAATCTTAGCGGGTTCTTACTCTGGTAAAGTGAAAGCTTTAACCAATGAGCGTGGAGAACGTGTTAAAGAGGCAGGACCATCAGTACCGGTACAGATTTTAGGTATGTCTGGCGCACCTACTGCAGGTGATAAGCTTTATGTATTAGAATCTGAATCTGAAGCTCGTCAAGTAGCTAACAAACGTCTTCAATTACAAAGAGAGCAAGGTATGCGTGCAACGAAACACATTACCTTGGATGAAATTGGTCGTCGTTTGGCTATTGGTAACTTTAAAGAACTTAATATTATCGTTAAAGGTGATGTGGATGGTTCTATCGAAGCATTATCTGACTCCTTGTTGAAATTATCAACGGATGAGATCCAAGTGAATATCATTCACAAATCGGTGGGTGCAATTTCAGAATCCGATGTATTATTAGCATCTGCATCTGATGCGATCATCATTGGTTTCCAGGTTCGTCCTACTCAAGGTGCGCGTAAGCTTGCTGAGAACGAGCAGATTGACATCCGTCTATACTCCATAATTTATGATGCGATTGAGGAAATCAAATCGGCAATGGAAGGTATGTTGGCTCCGAAATTCGAAGAGAAAATTGTTGCTGAGGTACAGATCCGTGAGACCTTTAAGATTTCCAAAGTGGGTACGATTGCAGGATGTATGGTATTGGAAGGTAAAATCAACCGTAACAACGATATCCGCTTAATCCGTGAAGGAGTTGTTATCCATACTGGTAAGTTAGCTTCCTTGAAACGTTTCAAAGATGACGTGAAAGAAGTAGCACAGGGTTACGAATGTGGTTTGAACATCGATCGTTTCAACGATATCCAAGTTGGCGATATTGTGGAAGCATTCGAGCAAGTAGAAGTAAAACGTAAGCTCTAATAGCTTATTTAAAAATAGTAATCCCGATCAGTAATGGTCGGGATTTTTTATTGCTGTTAACAATAGCCTATCGTTGCTTTCTATTTGATAAAATAGGCTATAGATGCTATCTTTAACCCATGTTTAAATTCCGTGTATCCGATATTATCCATCAGCCGAATCAGAATATTTCCATTCAATTTGAAGATCTTTCTGGTGATTTTCCAGATTATAAATCGGGACAGTTTCTAACTTTGAATTTCCAATTTGGGGATCGTGAGGTTCGTCGTTCCTATTCATTTAGCAGTTCACCCGTTTTGGAGGAGCCTTATGAGATTACCGTTAAGCGTGTTGATAATGGAGAGATATCGCGTTTATTACACCATAGAACCAAGGTAGGTGATACTATTGAGGTGATGGAACCTCAAGGTCTATTTACTTATGAACCTGCGGAAAGTAATCATCAAACTATATTTCTTTTTGGAGCTGGTGTTGGGATTACGCCTTTGTTTTCTATTCTTAAAACAGCATTAACTGCTGAGAGCAATAGCAAAGTTGTCTTAGTCTATAGTAACAGTTCTAAGGAACAAACCATATTCTATGAGGAATTGTTGGAATGGCAAGCTAAATATCCTAATCGACTACATATAGAATTCATTTGGTCTAATGTGAAGAATCTTCTCAAAGCAAGGTTGAACCGTGAATATATCTATGAGTTGGTTAAAGCGCATCTAAATGCAGGAGAGTCGGCAATATTCTATATGTGTGGACCCTTGTTCTATATGGATTTGGTTCGATTTACGCTATTGGGTATGGGCTTTCCAGATGAAGATATTAAAAAGGAAACCTTCCATTTCCCGGAGGAGGAAGAGGACGATGATGAGAAGGATGAGGAACCAGTAGATATGAGTAGCTACGAGGTTAATCTTCGATTCCAAGGACAAGATTATCCATTAACCATTCCATATGATAAAACTATTTTAGATGTCGGATTGGAACATAAAATAAAATTGCCTTATTCCTGTAAATCTGGAATGTGCAGTACCTGTATTTCTCAAGTAACTGAAGGTTCTGTCCGTATGGATTATAACGAAGTATTGACCGATACAGAAGTTGCAAACGGTCGTTGTTTGATCTGTACTTCGCATCCTTTGGAGAATGGGACCACCATTGAAGTGTATTAACCAATTGAATAGATGAAAAGAACCTTATTATTACTGCCTGTTTTGCTGCTATGTCTAGCTGTATCAGCACAAGAAACTTATAAAATAACCTATCATTACTTTCGGGAAGGTGCGATGATCAAACAGGATCCGGTAGTGGTTTTTGCACAAAAGGGATCATCTATAAACAGCAGACTATCTCAAATATCAGGACAAACCCGATATCCAGCGGAAATGTCTCAATATGATTATGCTAAAAATACGGTTACTCGATATACCTTGTTAACAGCAAACCAAGTGATTTCCATGAAAGATACCACTTCCCTTAAGCGATACAGCTATGAGAAGCTACCTGATCAAGGAAATATGCTGGGGTATAAAACACTTAAAGCAAAGACTTCATTAAATTCCAATAGCATAGAGATTATTTATACTACCGATCTAGGTATTCAGGCTGCGCCAAATGATGTTGGGCAATCCTTAGGCTTAGTATTAGAATACAAGGTAAATGGAAGCTCCGGATTAAGAGCGGCTAGCATAGAGAAGCTGAAAAGCTTGCCTGCAGAGGCTCAATTACCAAAGAATAGTGTTTTACAGGATGAGTTGTCTTACAAGGACATCATCTGGAAGCGTAAATTTATACAGATCCCAATTTTCCAAAACCAACAGATCTGTTTTCAACCTGATATTGCATCTGATTCCATTATGCGTTTTGCAGAAGGAACGGTGATTCTAAAGAAAGTAAAGATTCCTTCCGTTCCGTTAAATAGCCAAGCTTTCATTGAGTTGGTTCAGACTTCTAATGGCGATGCCTATGACCGCACAGGTTCTGTATTCCTGATTGCTGAAGATCAAAAACAGAGTTTCTTGGATGGAATGAAAGATAGCGTAAATGTACTACCCAAGTATTTGGATGGAAATGGGCAGGTATTCCCAGGAATGATACGTACCGAAGGCTTTTCTCCAGTATATGAACTTATGCGATTCTTTACGCCATTTGGTGTGAAGCACTTTAATGATCGTGTGAAATTAAAAGGAAAAACTTGGCAAGACAGTGCGATGTATAGACAAGAAATCTCTGAATTTCTACCTGAATTAGCTGGCAAGGAAGTCTATATCGGAACATATATCGGTAATTACGATAAGGGAGGCCATAAAGTAAGTTTGGAATTAACCATACATCCTGGAAGGTCGATTTACCCTGAAGGTACCAAGGTGATGTCTTTATTCAATACCACTAATATTTTGGAAATGGCGGGACAGGAATACCCAACCATGTATGGACATGAGAAAGGATTAGAATTCGAATTTAATGTCCCTGCCGATATGAAGAACGTGAAGTTGCGTTATATCAGTACGGGTCATGGTGGTTGGGGCAATGGAGATGAATTCAACCCTAAACCTAATACCATATTTCTTGATGGGAATAAGGTTATCCAATTTACCCCTTGGCGTATAGACTGCGGTAGTTACCGACTATACAATCCTGTGAGTGGGAATTTTGAGAATGGTTTATCATCCTCTGACCTTAGTCGATCCAACTGGTGCCCAGGCACAATTACCAATCCTGTGTATATTGATCTTGGTGATTTAAAAGCAGGAAAGCATAAAATTAAGATTCATATCCCTCAAGGAGCTGCTGAAGGCACTAGTAAAAGCTTCTGGAATACCAGTGGTACTTTAGTCTATCAGTAAGCGAAACATATTCAGCACAAAGGCTCCATCTTTTATGGAGCCTTTGTTGCAATTGGTAATTCCGTACCTAATATTTCATTTAATTCCTCCACAAACGCGCTTGATAAAAAACTAGTCTCCGCATCTACTTTTTGATGAATAAAAAAGTAAGCTTCTTGTAATCCGGCTTCTTTCCATTCCCTTAAGCGCTGTGTCCAATCTTTAAGACGTATTTGATCTATTGTAGGATTACTGGATACAAAGCGGATAAAAGCAGTAGGAGAGGTCAATTGCATTTTCAACAAGTCTCGTCTACCGGGTGTATCCACTATAATTCCGGTTTTATGGGTATCTCTAAGTATTTGATGCAACTCTTGTAAGATTTGCTGATCGGCAAACCATTCCTCGTGTCTGACCTCCACAGCTAAAGGATAGCCTTTGGGGAATCTGGTTAAGAAATCAGCTAGACGATCGATATTTTTAGGCTTAAAGTTTTCAGGCATTTGTAAGAATGCCATTCCAAGCTTCTCTTCAAAGAATACAGTTGCATCTACAAAAGCCATTACCTTTTCATCGGTATTGATTAATCGGGAATAATGCGATATGGAATTGGTTATTTTGGGACAGAATTTAAAGTCTTCTACAGTTCTATCCTTCCATTGAATGACCTGATCTTTGTTTGGCATTCGATAAAATGGACCATTGAATTCTAAGGCGTTGAAATGTTCTGAATAGGCATGCATGGCATCTTTCGTGCCTCTAGGATAGAAACTCTTTAGGTCTGCTTTAGACCATTTTGGATAGCCAACATAAAGCTGAAAAGGCTCATCAGATTTATACTTCTCTAAAAAACGCAGTTCTTTCTCGTTTATATCCGGCAGTTGAAAATCAATTACCGAAGGATCATCCACTCTTCCAAACTTCATGTTATTTCCAGGTATTAAAATGCATTCCAATATTGATTCCGCAAATTACAGCTTATTTCACTAAAATTTAATACTAAGCCTTACACTCTTTTTCAATAGATTAGGAATGAAAGGAAAACTAATTCAACCACTTCTTTTGCTTTGAAACCCTTCAAACAAAATAAGGCAGCCCTCTCGGGCTGCCTTAAACGTCGATAAATTATATATATGATTGAATTAATATTTTACGGGGTAGGTCACAACGACATTGCTTATTTTCCAACCATCTTTGCTGTTGCAAAGCGTCACATAATCGTGTCTTTGGAAGGTTTCAAAGGTGGTAGTAATTCGTACAATACTGCAGTCCTCATTCTTTTCTACGAATTGATATTCGCTTTGAGAGTCGATTTTCACACCTTTCAATGATTTCAGGTGTTTGATTAAAGCACGTCTTTTGATGGTTTCTGTACTGCGATTGTTTGGAGTAGAATAGTAGAAGTCTTCACTGAATAGGTGGTCTACCAATTCCGTGTTTCCATTTAAACTAGCATCGATATAATGATCAATGATGGTTTCTACTTTCAAGAATTTTACCGGAGCATTTTTTTCGTTTGCAAAAAGTGCTGTTGACAAGAATGTCATTACGGTGGTTACGATTAGAGCGATTAGCGTTTTCATATCTTTTCAATTTTTTTGTGGTTATATTTCCTAATTGTTTGATTCAAAGGTATATTGAAAACAAAGGCGCAAACAGTCTCTTTAGGCGTAAGAGGCGGTAAATTCGGTGAATGACTGAAAAAAATCGGTGAAAATATTTCGGTAAAAGAAAGTCTCGGTGAAATCCTTTTACTTTATATTTTATTAATATGAAATGCAGGTAAACTTAATGGGAAGAAGCTAATCGGGACAAGGAAAAAACCCTCGTCCCGAATAATTGATAACAATTTATAGGTAGTATGAAAGTCGTTTTGGCTTTAGCCAATTTTAAATGATGTCATAGTTAATGCTCCTGCTACAGCAGCATCATTGAAAATCTGCAATTCCTCTTTATCTTCTTGTAAGGCTAATGCATAGATCATAGGCAAGTAATGCTCAGGTGTAGGGATGGCCAATTCAAACTCTCTCCCTTGCTTATGAAATTCAATCAAAGGCTTGTGATTTCCTGAACGGATATATCCTTTCATCATCTCATTTGCTTCGATAGCCCAATCATAACCATAACCCACGGTATTTAAATTTTGCCAGGATACCATTCTCAAATTGTGAACATTATTCCCAGACCCAATAATAAGCACCCCTTTATTTCTCAAGGAAGCCAATTCTTTAGCTAGCGCATAGTGTTCTGAGGCAGGCATAGTATAGTCGATGCTCATTTGAATAATAGGCACATCCGCATTTGGATACAGGTGTTTTACGACAGACCAAGATCCATGATCTAGTCCCCATTTTTCATCCAAATGCACATCTTTGCTGGATACGATCTTTTGAACGGCATCAGCTAACTCTGGTGATCCAGGAGCAGGATACTGTACATAGAATAATGCTTGTGGAAATCCGCCAAAATCATGTATGGTAACCGGATTTTCCATCGCGGTCACATAGGTTCCTCGTGTTTCCCAATGCGCTGAGATCACTAAAATAGCAGTGGGTTTCTCTATTTCATGGCTAATTTTTTTAAAGCCTTGAACAAACTCATTATCCTCAATAGCATTCATAGGACTTCCATGACCAAGAAAAAGCACGGGCATTTTTGGGCTATTGTTTAACCCGTCAATAAATTTATTTAAACTATTCAGCTTCGCAGCTATTCCTGTTAAAGGTAAGCTTGCTGCAGCTGCTAAGAATTGTTTTCTATTCATATCATCCATCTACTTGATCCTTTCTATTTGTAAATTATACAGACAAAGGTCCTAAAAGTAAGGAAGTAGGGGGTATGAAGATTTGGAGAAAAGATATGGAAATTAGGAAATTAGCTTTTTCATAGCATCCCGAAACTCCGTTGGTGTTTGCCCCGATTTCTTTTTAAAAACACTGGTAAAGTAAGCCTTATCCGTGTAGCCGATCTCAAAACCTATTTCTGAAACGGTCTTATTGGTTGTCATTAACAAATTCTTAGCTTCGATCAATTTGCGTGTTTCGATGATTTCCGAAACAGTTTGTTGAAGGATATGTTGGGTTACCGAATTTAAATTTCGGGCACTCATGAACAGTTTTTCAGCATAATATTGAACGCCTTCAGGTCTTCGATAGTTCTCTTCCAGTATTCTCAGGAAATTCTTAAAAGTGATATCTTGATTTTTATAAAGCTGCAGGTTCTCGGGATTTTGCTGATAACGCTCTGCCTCAATCATAATGAATAAGCTGCTCAGGAGCTCCCTCACAATGGCAAGCTCCGGCTTTTCTTGCTTCATCTCATCAGATATCAATTCGCAGACGGTCAACAAGCGATTAAAACAACGGCCTTTTTGAAATAGAAGATTGGCATTTTCATGATAACTGCCATACAGATGAAAAGTCGTCTCCGCAATAAATTCAGAACGAAAACGTAATACCCAATATTTGCATGCTCCATCTTTTAGTAAAGGAACTACACGGTGAAATTTCCCACGACTAACAAAACAGACAAAGGGAGATTCATATACATGGGTTTTATAATCAATAAAATGCTCTATACTACCTGCTACACCGATAATCAGTTCCTCAAATTCATGTTGGTGAGCCTCATTTGTCGTATTCTGAATGCGCAATGCTTCTTCCTCATCAAGTTGATAAATCTTAAATAGCGTGTTCATGCCGTAAAGCTAGTGTTAATGGATGTCCTTTCCATAAATATACTAAATCGTAATTTGCTTTTTTACGATTATAACAAACCTTTTTGTGCTTCCCTTGTTCAGCTAATAAGAACAACAAGTCAACATATGAATTTTAAGAAATCTATTATCAGTAGTTTATTTGCCTTCGGCCTATTATTCCTAGTGAGTTGTAATCAAGAAAAGAAACAGGAAGATGTTGGAGAGGATTTGACTCCGGTAGAGGGAAATGATCCTACTCGCTATAATATTAATGCTCCTGACGAAGATTTAATCAATATGGATTCCACCAATATGGACTCTGTCAATATTGATTCCGCACAGTAAAAAATCATTCTTTTATATTTTTGTTAGTCTGAAAAGCCTGAGTGATTTAAGCCATTCGGGCTTTTTCAATTTTAGGTGATTAAGTAGTATTAGCTTAATAATCGAACTTTTAATCCAATAGGTTTAAATCCTTAACCTTTTGTAATAGGTTCACGGTTTTATTCACCTTGAATTTTTGAAGAAGATTTCTCCGATGAACATCGACGGTCAAGTGACTAACAAACATTAATTCAGCGATTTGAACTGAACTTAATCCTTTTGATAGATAATTTAAAACTTCCTTTTCTCGTCTCGTGATTTGTGGAATTTCGTCTTGCGGGGTGATGCATGTGTTAGCTAATGTTTTCTGTGCCCCAGTGCCTAAATAAACGCCAGCAGAAGCAATGTGCAAGATAGCCTGCTCAATCTCCTCTAAAGGGGCACTTTTAAGCACATAACCCGACGCACCTTGGGATAACATCTGCAGGATAATTTGCCTGTCATCTAAATTGCTTAAGCCTAAGATATGAATGTTTGGATATTGTAATTTGATCTGACCACATAGGTCAAGTCCGCTGCCATCAGGTAGTTGAATATCCAATAACAGCACATCCGGTTGAACAACATCCAACAAGCTTACTAGTTCTTTGCTAGAAGAAGCTGTAGCTATAATTTCTATGCTTTCATGCGAAGCCAAATAGCTTGTTAATCCTTGAGTAATCAATGGATGGTCATCACAAATCACGGTTCGTATCATAGGTCTATAAATGACATTCAATATAAATATGTGTTCCCATTCCGGCTGTACTCTCTATTTTTAAAGTTCCCTGAATGGAATTTACGCGTGCCTCCAGGTTATTCAAACCCATGCCTTTATTTACAGATGATATATCAAATCCCACACCATTATCTTCCATTTCTAGTATTAATAGCTTATTTTCTAAGCTGCCTTGCAACAAAATGTTCGATGCCTTTGCGTGTCTAATAGCATTGCCAATCAATTCTTGCACAATCCTGAAAACGGAGAGTTGTATGTTTTTATCGGTTAAACCTGAAAGACCGTTGGAATAAAAGGAAATTTTGGTTTCAGGTGATTCCATTTTCAAGCAAAACTGTTGAATGGCCTCTTCCAAACCATAATTCTTGAGTATCGATGGTTCTAAATTATGAGCAGTATGGCGTAATTCGGTAATTACAGATTCCAAGTCCAGTGCTACATCGGCTAATTCTGCTTGCTGATGGTCACGCGCCAACCGTTCTACATTCATCTTCAATCCGGTTACCCGACTGACCAATCCATCGTGCAATTCACGGGCTAATCGCGTTCTTTCTTGCTCTTCACCTGCTATCAAGGCGGTGCTAACCTCAATCTCGCGTTGTTGACTTTGTAGAATGAGCTCATTCTTCATACGCTTTTTCCGAGCATTCCAAGCATACCAAATCCCCAAACTTGTTAGAGAGATCAATATCAAGCCTCCAATCATCAAGGTACGGTTCAATAGATTTCTATTTTCCAACAGAACTATTGCCTGTTCTTTTTCTTTCGTTCGGTATTTGGTTTCTAGTTCTGCTAATTGCTTCTTGAAACCCAATCCTGCAAGGCTGTCGCTGAGTAATTTATGTCCACGGATTAGATCATATGCTTTTGCATAATTGCCTGAATTTGCTTCCACCTCAGCTAGCTCATTGATCATAGCTAGCCTGCTTTTGCTCATTGCATCACCCTTAGGTCCATTTAAAATTTCCTCTAACAAGGCTTTTGCAGCAGACCAATTACCCATTGCTTTATAAATCTGTGCCTGTTCATAGATTAAGGAGATATAATCAAATTGGAAGTTATACCTTTTTATAATTTCTAAACCTTCTTGTGTACTTTTTAATGCCTCTTCATACTTACCCTGGCTACTCAAGTATTTTGCTTTGTTTTTATAGAAAACTCCGGACAACTTCTTTTCAGGTATTCTATTCAATAAATCTTCAGCTTTACTTAATACCTTTTCCGCGCTTTTTCCATCCCCAGTATAGAGGTAAACTTCAAATAAATTTAGGTAGGTCCACAAAAGGTTCTCCGTTTCTTGATCTGGTTTTTTGACTAGGGCTATTGCTTTATCGTAATATTCGAGTGCTTTGGAATAATCTTTATGGTTATAAAAGATCATACCCACATCGGTGAAATAACTCATTAGAAGATCATTGTTTCCGGATTTTAAGGCATAAGGAATACAATGATTTAGCGTGATATCTAAAAATATTTTGTCATTATCAGACTGCTGTTCCAATGAACCGTAATTATGCCATAGTCTCGCTCGATAATCATATGCCTCTGGGGTAGTGAACTTTTTCAAATAAGATTCCGCTTCCATATAGAGTCTTTGACTTTTGGGATTGTCATAGCCATAATATATCCCTGCTTCGTAAAACAAATATATCCCTTTGAAATAAGCATTGTTTTTGATCAATGGCTTTGCCTCTTTTAGGATATTGATGGCTTTTAGCGTGTCCTGATACGACCAGTAATCCGAAAGCTTCACTAAGGCTTCGAAACGTTCTTCCTCATTCTTAGCATTATCCAAGTTCTTCGTAAGTGACTTTAAATCTTGAGCCATAGTTATAGCACTCCAAAAAAGGAGTAAAAGGACAGCTATAAAGGCTTTAAGATTTGCCATAGGAAAATTAATAGTTGTTGATGTTTCTAAAGTTAAATAAAAAGTATTTCTACCTGAAAACAAGTAGTAAGAATTAGACAATTTACGGTATTGACCTGTTTTTTTAGAGCTTTTAACTTTGAGTAAGCACTATTAAAATAACATTCAATTCATAATCATCTAAAATTAATACTTTGTTAAACTATAAAAAATTAAGCATAATCTTCTTTTTACTTAGTCTTTTCGTTGTAAGCTGTAGCAAAGAAGAGCTGGAGGGTACTCCAGAAGATGTCAAGTTGGTCTTTGAGGACGATTTCAATGGATCAAAAACGAATTGGGGTACTGGCACATTTTTGAATGGCACTGCAAATTCCTCTTTAAAAGATGGGAAATACGTCATTCGGATCAGTAATTATATCTCCAATCAATTTTTCTATCCTAATATTATCCTAACGGAAAACCCCAAAAAATATATTTTTGAAACATCCGTAAAGATAAACCAAGGCTCAGGAGCTGTATTTCTTTGTTTAGGAGCTAAAACTGCAGGTCCAAATCAGCCTATAGACTATATCGGTGTTTACCTTTCTTTAAAGGATACTTTTACTGTATATAGAGCCAAAAACAATCAAAACGAAATTCTAGCTACTTGGCAAATAAATAAAGCAATTGATATATCTAAGCATGCAAAATTCCAAGCAGTTTTGGAAAATAATACCTTAAAGTTATTTGTCAATGGTTCAGAGATCTATAGTTTGAACAACCCTGGGATCAACACTTTAGAGGCCATTAGTCTAGGTGCTGCGCAATGGGAAAACATGGGTAGTACTGTTACTGAGGTGGAATATGACTATGTGCGAATGTATGCTTCTAATTAAGAATGAACAAGATCCTATTTTTCGATTTCTAACTTAAATTCCGATACAATGAAAATCATGAGATTACTTTATTTAGCCCTGAGCGCATTATTAATTTCTTGCCTGGCATGTAGCAAAGACAATTCTTTGGACAATGAGGATGCAGCGGTAAAAAAGCTTCCTGGAACTATTTACTGGTCTTTTTCAGGTGATGTTGGTTACCTAGATTTTTCCTCTGGAAAATTTACCATGCGTATGATGAGTGTAGGGCCAGGATCCTCCAATCTGGATAGCTATGATATTTCTTGGGACAACAAGAAAACATTAGTTGCACTGGATGTAGAAGGTGCTTTCAATTTTGATGAGCGACGATTTGTGATGCGTAATAAAGCCGACAGGTTTAATTCCTCCGATATAAGAGATGGGAATAATCTTTTTGATATTACCTATGAATGGGATCATATAGGCATTACCGAGGCACATATCTCTCCAAATGAGAAATATATCGCTTTAGATGCTCAGCATTTTGCAGAGATGCCGATGACGATAATCGATGCGAAAACAGGAGAATATGTTAGCGCATGGAGAGTAAAAGGGCTTAGCTATTTGGAATATAGCAGTCCGATTTGGACAGCTGATAATACCCTCTATTGCCGGATGGGTAATTCTGTTTATGTATGTTCGCCTAATGATGGTTACCAATCTATAAAAAACGTGTTGACCATGAAAGGTATTGGTTACCTAACGGTTAATCCACAAGGGACCAAGTTTGCCTTTCGAAAGAATAAACATATTTGGATGTGTGATATCGATGGTAGCAACCTACAGCAGATTACTACAGGTTACACTTCTGATATCATCAGTTATGATGGTGAAAGTAGCCCTACATTTTCTCCCGATGGTAAATATATCGCCTTTTCAGGCTCCACACGTAATGGTACGCCTTGGTCAGACCACGACTATGCAGATGGCTCTTGGGTAGCATCTGTAGGGGGTAAGTATGGTTATATAATCATTGTGCCTGCTGATGGAAAATTATATGATTTGGATCAGAAGGATGGTGGTTCTATATTCCTGAAAAAACCTGACCAAGACTATACAGGTATTCCAACTAGTGGGAGATTAATTTGGCGCTAGAAGATAGTTTTTAATTCCTTTGCATTCGAAATACTGCCTATTTGGGTTTAGAATTTCAAAATAATTCTATATCCATTAGGACAGTATTTTTTTTGTGAATGGAATAATTCCTTTTTTCTTAAAACCTAATTAAGGATAGACATCTTAATATTCTGACTGATTGGAAACAACCAAGCTTTTTTTAGGATAGGTGAAAATATTGGCTTATTATTATCTATATTTACGAAAAAATAGTAGATATGATTAAAGCTATTCTTTCAAGTTTGATTTTACTGCTGGTATTTCAGTTACAGGCACAACATCTGCTGCAAGGAAGGGTTTATAATGCAAAAACAAAAGAGGCAGTCGCAGGGGCGACGGTTTATATCAACAATTCATCCATAGGAACCAGTACGGATAAAACAGGTATGTTCAGGCTCTCTATTTCCCAATCTTCGGTCTACGAATTGGTGGTATCGGCTATGGGCTATCATGGATCGTCTACTCAAGTGAAAATCCCAGATACAAAATCAGTTGAAATTTCACTTCAGGAAAGATCGACAGAAATAGAAGAGGTTGTGATCACGGGAATAGTAAAGGACGGTTGGAAAAAATGGGGTAAATACTTTACAGAAACACTTATTGGCATAGGGTATAATGCCGAAAAAACAAAAATTATCAATCCAGAGGTTATTCGATTTCAATATGAAGAAAAGGCAAGAATACTTCGGGCATACGCCTTAGAGCCTATAAAAATCTCCAATGACGCATTAGGCTATGATATCGAATATGATCTTAAGGAATTTCGATCTGCTTTCGCTGATAATTACATTTATTTTGCGGGATATGCTTATTTTAAAGATAAGGGAAGAGGACGTTCAAAATATAAAAATACACGAAGAGATACCTATGAATTGTCATTGGCCAAGTTCTTACAAAGTGCCTATTTAAATACCTGGGAAAAAGAGGGCTATGTAGTACGGAAAATGGTAAAGAAAGAAAATGAAACCCGTAAAGTCGCTATTACTAAGTTGAAAGAAGTTACGAGCATTGTGGTAAAATCTTTCCAAGGTAACTGGAATGCGTACTATGCTTCCCAAAAAGAAATTCTTCCTACCCATGTTCAAGCATGGCGAACACAAAGTAGGGAAGCACCTGAGATTGCTTATTTAATGGGCACCCTAACTCCCGCAGAACTATTTAATAAGGAACCGAGAAAGGATAAATTCAAACAATTGCAGTTCCAGGATTTTCTGTATATCATTTATCCTTCACGCCTTGCCAAGAGTAAAAATAAAATGTTGAAGGCGGCAGCTAGCCAGGTTACTGAATTAACACTTACCCATCCTAATGGTATCATGGTCGATCCCTCAGGTGCCTATTTTCCAACAGAAAACCTCATGCTGATTGGTTACGGAGTTAATTATTCCAGACTCGCTTTCCTGCTTCCCTTAGATTATGTCCCCCCGATAAATTAAAATATATTAGATTTGGTATTGCACATCATCAACCATAGTGCCTCAATTTCATGATCTCTGATTCTTAATAATTCCTCTTTTTTGTTTAGCTTTAACAGAGATCGGCACTAATAATCGCCATTCAAGCGACAATAAATTATGAGCATATTAATCATTGGCTTTTTACTGGCTGTAATCGTTGGAATAACGCTTGGGATGATTGGGAGCGGCGGAACAATCTTAACCGTTCCTATCTTGGTCTATGTCATGGCTGTCGATCCTATTTTAGCAACCACCTATTCTTTATTTGCTATTGGTGTCACATCTTTGATCGGGGGAATTCGAGGAATTGTCAATAAGGAGGCAGATATCAAGAAAGTCTTTAGTTTTGGATTGCCTTCTTTGATTGTGGTGTTCATTACCCGATCTTATATTCTTCCCTTAGTTCCTGAAGTAATCCATATTGGACCTTGGTCTATTCCGCAACAGGTAGCCTTAATGTTGCTGTTTGCTTTAGTGATGTTGGCCTCCTCAATAAGCATGATACGTACCGCACAGATTGGTCTAGAAACACCTAAAACAGCACATCGTGTGCCTTTAGAATTGATTGTTCTACAAGGAGCATTTGTCGGGTTGATCACTGGATTGGTAGGGGCTGGAGGCGGATTTTTGATCATTCCAGCCTTGGTGAATTTCTATTTCTTACCGATGAAAAAGGCGGTGGCAACTTCTCTTATCATCATTACTATAAACTCTTGTTTTGGCTTATTAGGTGATTTGGAAAAAATCCAATTATTCGATTGGAATCTGATTAGTATATATACGGCCGGAACGGTGATTGGAATTTTTATAGGATTTGCCTTCGCGAATCGTGTAAGTAATAAATTCCTAAAAGTAGCTTTTGGCTATGTTATATTGGTTATTGGTGTTTATATTCTGTTGAAAGAATTGTTTCTAACTTAACACAACCTTCAATACACCTTATTTTTCTACCATGCTTATCTAGATTGGAACTTCTGTTTTCGAGAGGATTGTTGCCAGATATGGCTCGTTTTAAAATTAGTTACAGATAATTAATAGGACGTACAATCCTTCTCTACTCACAGTTTAAAGCTAGACTATACCAACGAAATATAATCTATATACATGGACTCTTTAATATTTTATGTGGCAAGCTAATTAGCCCGACCAACGAATTTTTCTTCTGTTTTATCTTATCACTTTTGTTGCTCGTTTCTAAACTTTCTGATGTTTTTTTCATTACTCATACCGGTCATTTCAACTATTTGATAAATTTATTGTTGTAAAATTAAATAAAAATATTCAGAAAAATAACATAAAATTAAAAAAGTAGTTTTAAAATATAATTTGTTGTTCTTAATATGCTGTAAAAACTAATTTCTATGGGGTTTAATCTTAAAATTTCGAATGAATTGTTTTGATTTATGCTTACAAGAAAAAATGTTAATCTATTATTGTTGTTTTCTTTTTTTTTCTAGCCATTTCTGTTTCAATTTCCTTCTGTTTTTCCCGCGTGTTTCCCATGTCTTTCCCATGTCTTTCCCAAGGGTTTCCTAGGGGTTTGCTTCGAGACTCTTTCGGATCTCCTTCGGAACTTGTTCGGATCTCCTTCGGATCTCGTTCGGTTAGAAGCGAACGAGATCCGAACAAGATCCCTATCAGATCCTAAGAAATTCCCTAAGAGTGTCGAAGGAAACTTAAGGGAAACCCAGGGGAAAGAAGAGTGAGAAACAAAGCTATGTATGAAGTATGTTTATCTAATTGATTGTTGACCTGAAAGGTTGTTGAAGCATTAAAAACTTAATGGGATAAATGTCTTTACACTATGAAATAGAACTATTTGGTCAAATCATAAGTTAAATTGGCATCATTTGATAGGAAATGAATTCAAATCAATACTCAAAAATAAATATCTTTGGGTAAACAAATTCGATTTAGTTGCTTGTGTAAACAATTGGATCGAATAATGGAAAGAAAACTGATCAATCGCAAACTCGCTGGTTATCTGGAACGAAAGGATAGAGCAATCAGCCAAAAACGTATAACAAATGAAGAGGTTCAATAAATTCATATTCTTAATCAGCTTAGTTTTTTTATCGGTAGCAATGTTGCGCTTAAATGCTCAAGAGCGAAATTTAGGTCAGTACGTTAAGCCTTTAATTGGAACGGCCAAGATGGGACATACTTTTCCTGGTGCTACTGTACCCTTTGGTGCTGTTCAATTGAGTCCTGATACGGATACTATTCCTTATGCCGTTAAGGGCGTTTACACCGGCGATGTCTACCGTTATTGTGCCGGCTATCAATATGATGATCCGACCATCGTTGGGTTTTCCCATACCCATTTTAGTGGTACTGGTCATTCCGATCTAGGGGATATTTTGGTGATGCCTACTACAGGGAAAGTTCAATTGAATCCAGGGACAGCAGACCGCCCTCAAGATGGATACCGATCAAAATACAGCCATGATAATGAATTGGCAGAGCCTAATTATTACAAGGTAAAATTGGATGATCATCAGATTACCGCCGAGCTTACAACAAGTACTCGAGTAGGCATGCACCGTTATACCTTTCCAAAATCAGATCAGGCACATTTAATTTTGGATTTAACGGCAGGAATCTACAATTACGATGGGAAAAATGTGTGGACTGTTGTTCGAGTGCTCAATGATTCCACTATTACAGGATTCAGACAAACGAACGGATGGGCGAGAACTAGAACAGTTTACTTTGCGATAAAAACTTCCAAGGCTTTCAAAAATTATGGCGCCAAATATTTTGACAGTAATGTACAATACAAGGGTTTTTGGCGAAAATTTGATCAGACGGATAACTTTCCAGATTTAGCTGCACATAATATCAAAATGCACTTGGACTTTGATACCCAAGAAGGGGAGGAGCTTATGATGAAAGTAGCATTGAGCCCGGTTAGCATGCGTAATGCTTTGACAAACATGGAAGAGGAAGTGCCGAACTGGGCATTTGATGCGGTGGTTGCACAAGGGAAACAGGCTTGGGAAAAGGAGCTTGGGAAGATTGAGGTTGAAATGATGAACAAAGAGGATTTGATTAATTTTTATACCTCCGTTTACCATGCTAGTCTTATGCCTACCGTTTATATGGACGTCAATGGCGAATACAAAGGCTTAGATCAGGAAATACATCAAGCGAAGGGCTTTACCAATTATACTTCCTTTTCACTTTGGGATACCTTCCGTGCATTCCATCCCTGGATGAATTTGGTTAATCCTAAGCGCAATGCAGATATTGTATCATCAATGATGGCGCATTATGATCAATCGGTCATGAACATGCTTCCTATTTGGTCACATTATGCCAATGAGAACTGGTGTATGAGCGGTTATCATTCCGTTTCGGTCATAGCAGACGCGATTATAAAGGGCGTTTATCAGGGCGATGCCAAAGCTGCCTTAGCTGCTTGCGTTCAAACGGCAAAAACTAGACGATATGAGGGAATCGGGGAATACATGGATTTAGGATATGTACCTGATGATGTCAATGGAACCTCTGTTTCCAATACATTAGAATATGCTTACGATGATTGGTGTATTGCCCAATTGGCAAATTTTCTAGGCGATCAAGCAGTTGAAGAAGAGTTTACAAAACGATCACATAATTGGAAGAATTTATACGATAGTCGTATCGGTTTTATGCGTCCGAAAGATAGTAAAGGTAATTTCAGAGCTAAATTTGATCCATTGGATACGCATGGACAAGGATTTATCGAAGGAAATACATGGAACTATTCACTGTATGTACCCCACGAACCAGAGGCCCTTATGGAAATGATGGGTGGGCAGAAGAAAATGGAGGTTTACCTAGATTCCTTATTTGAAATGCATTTACCAGATAAGTATTTTGAGCAGACGGAAGATATTACTCGAGAAGGCATCATAGGAAATTATGTACATGGCAATGAGCCTTCACATCATATTGCCTATTTATACCATTGGACCGGTAAAGGATGGAAGGCAGAAGAGCGCATTCGTCAGATTTTACGAAATCAATACCACAATGGACCAGCTGGTCTAGGTGGTAATGATGATTGCGGGCAAATGAGTGCCTGGTATTTGTTCAATTCATTAGGTTTTTATCCGGTTTCTCCAGGTAGTGCCGTGTATTGGTTGGGAAGTCCATTGGTGAAAACGGCAAAAATCAACTTAGAAAATGGTAAAACATTGCATATTCAAGCTAAGAACCAATCTGAAAAAAACAAATATGTCAATAAAGTGACTCTAAACGGGAAAGAGATTTTGGGCTTTAAGATTGGGCATGCAGACTTAGTTTCCGGAGGAGACCTGGTGTTCTATATGTCTTCGAAACCGAAGATATAATAGTAGGGAAGATTGGGCTTTTCACTGTCTGGCTAAATAGTTTGGAATAAAGATGGTTTAGTATGCTTTTTTGATTTGATCTAAGAGAACATTTCTAATAATATTTTAACCACTTCAATCTGTGTAGTATGCTCAATTTCTCCTAGTTTAGCCTTTAGTCTTGTCTTATCAACAGATCTGATATGGTCTAAAGCAATCTGCCCTTGTTTTCCATCCACATAACAATTGACACGCATTGGGAAAGGTTTAAAAGTTGATGTTAGCGGCGCAATAATAACCGTATTTAAACCATTATTCATTTCATTTGGAGAAACAATAACAGCAGGACGTATTTTATTATTTTTACTTCCAATAGTAGGATTAAGATCAATAAAATAAACTTCAAATCTTTTTACCATGTCCAATCTGTTTTATCGAAATCATTATCAAAATATTCTAAAGGCTCTATATTTTGTAAAGAGTTAGCTTTTATTAACTTTTCCTCCCAATCTTTACGAGGTCTTGATTTAACTGCTTCAATAATGATTTTGGAATCTTTTACGGTCAAAGAGACTTCGTCAGTAACGTCAATTTGCTCCAGAATTTTCTTTCCTATGATAATTCCAAAAGAATTTCCGATTTTTCTAATCTTCGTTTTCATAGAACTAAGGTTACAACAATGTTATAACAAAATTAAACTTATTCAACAACAAATTTTTAAAGATTTTTGTTTTCGGAATCATAAAAGCCAAATAGTGAATGCTATTTGGCTTTAAATTTTGTTTCTGATACTGTATTAGCGATTGAGTCGTTTAACCATTTTCACTAAATAGCTTATCTATTAAGCCTGACAGGGTATTTTCGAAGTATATCTGTCAATTCTTCGGCTGTACTATCTATTTCTAGGATGGATACAGGGATGGCACCTTCTTTTGTTTTTAGGAAGGTATCTCTTACAAAGAAGTTTTTGATTTTTTCGCTATACTTTTTCGGGTCATGTAGGATGATATGAAGCATGTTCCTCTCCAAATGAATGAATTGTATGTCATCCCACGCAACAAGCCCTATAGCCCTCGCAATTGGCGTGGTAAAGCCAGATATTCCATCTTGACTGATGATCATTGCAGCAGCATCAGCTTTTTTGGGCCAAATAATTAGTTTGAGAAATGCTCCGAAACCTAATAAGGTTATGAAAATGGATGTATATCTCCCAAAAATAACACCGTCATTTTTCATGAACCAGGAATAATAAATAAAAGCAAGGCCTATTATGCCAATACCTAAAAACAATAAAGCTGTTTTTCGTTGTCCGCCTGCTCCGTATTTGATAGTTGTAGTTTCCATATCTTAAGGACTTAATTTTATTATTTTATTGCACTTATAAAGGTTTTGATTTCTTCTTCAGACCAGGGGGCGAACCATTGGTAACCGTGATCAGATTTGATTAAATCAATCTGGCGAAGACTCACCATTTTTTCATTTACTATTAAAGCAACAATAGTTTTGGGGTCCTTGTTTAACAATTCTTCCAATAGTTTTTGATCGCTTTCCTTCAACTGGAATAAAATACCGTAGGAGGCCATACTAATCTCTTCGAATTGAGGATCAATAAAGTTTTTGGCATCGATTAAGGCGTTGGCAGCGATCTTCGAGTTTTGTGGTAAATAACTATCATAGGCTTCAACCAGATAAATGCCATTTGGGCGTTTTATCGTAAAGAATTCAAAAGGCCTCTCTGGGTTCGCTTGACCAGTCTCCTGAATGCCAGAAAGTAGTTTGTTGGCATCGATGTAAATATCATCATACAATTTCTCTAAGCGATCCTCAAAGCTTTTGTATTTGTTAGGGTCATGTGAAATCATAGCCTCAGGATCCAACGGCTCTATCATGTCTATCTCTTCCTTGCTGTATATAGATTCCATTTGTTTTGCAAGGACATAACTTAGATCGGGTTCAAAATATTTGGCCTTATAGCTTGCTAGACTATTGCTGTCAATTTTTGCATTTTTGTTTACTAAGGCTTCAGGGGTAAACTCTTTAACTGCCTCTTGAAAATCCTTGATTACCCCCAGTTTTTCTAAGACGCGGATAGTTTGATTTTCTGAAATGTTTTTCTGTGCACAAGATTGCATACTCCATAAAATTATAATAGCGAATAGATAGGTTTTCATGTTGCTCATATTCGCTAAATTAAGATTAGAGTTAGTTTAATCCTAGCTGAATTAGCCATTAGCTTATTGTAATTATATAATTAATGGAAACTTTCCCTAGAAATTCAGTGGATGTTATCCTGTCACTGAAATTCAGGAGGTAAACATTTGTGGGATAATCTTAAAATTAATTAAGGATCAATCTTTTAAAATACCTTTCAAATGAAGGTTCTGCAATTATTCGAATATAATCTACAAAGTTGAAAATACCCTATTTTGGGTATATGTCTGTTTCTTTAAAGGATTTATATTTGAATAATGGTGTTTAGTTTAACTTAGGGTTGTTTTGTTGTGAGCATAGTTAATGCACCACATTGAAATTTATTGAGATAAAATCAAGATAGCCAAAAATCGTATCGATGTGTATTAAATTACTTTGTTTCTTATTAATTGTTTATGTCTTTTTGACAAAGAATCCATGTTTTGGTCAACAGGATAGTTTGCTATATTCTCAAGAAACCTATAGGCAATCCATACCATCTCAAGTTTTTAGAAAATGTTATTTAGCGCCGAGCATATTATTGACTTACGGTTTAACAGCTATCAAGAATCCATTGCTTCAAGCCCAAAATCAATATTTCAAACAAAGTATACAAGAGCGAAATCCCATGCGTATTCATCTTGACGATTATACACAATACGCCTCTCAAGCTGCTTTTTTAAGTTTGGATGCGCTTGGCGTTCGAGCGAAACATCCCATTCAACAGCGATTGTTTACAGGTTTGGTTTCTCATGCCATTATGGCTTCTGTGGTTAATTTGATGAAGAAAACTGTGCCGATTATGCGTCCTGATGGTTCAGCAGATAATTCCTTCCCTTCCGGACATACGGCTACTGCATTTGTGGGTGCCGAATTGTTATGGCAAGAATATTATGAGAAGAACATATGGTATGGAGTTGCAGGATATGCTGTGGCTACAGGAACGGGCTTCTTTCGGATGCACAATAACAAACATTGGTTTTCGGATGTAGCAATGGGGGCAGGGATTGGTATCATGAGTACGAAAATCGCTTATTGGCTGCTGCCTTCCTTTGAGAGTAAATGTCTCAAACTACCTAAGAATTATTCATTAGTACCTTCGTACAACGGGGAGTACACACAATTAAGCCTGTTTGTGAAACTCTAAATTAGAATTAACCTCATTCATCAAATCTAATTTTGTGAATTGGGCAATTAGGGTTATTTTTAATTAATGGATAAGCACACACTAACAAAAACTACTAATCCACAAAATGTATTGGATTATCCCAATAATAACACCTTCTTTTTAACATGGAACCTAAAAGAAGACTTGCCTGTGGAGGAATTACAAGAAAAGATGAAAGGCTTATATGCATTAGTGATGAACCTAAATCACTCTGCATTAAATAGATTTCCAGATTCTAAGGCGAGTTGTACTTTGGGGATCGGTCATGATGCTTGGTTAAAGTTGGCTCTTCCTACGCCATTACCAAAGGAGTTGGAAAACTTTATTGCGATCAAAGGAGTCAAACATACTGCTGTAAGTACTAAGGGAGACCTACATCTGCATATTCGTGCTGATAAGCATAGTTTTGCTTATGATATGGCCGCTGAATTATCGACCTGTCTAACTTCTTTTGCTGAATGTGTGGTTGAGGTTCAGGGATTTCGATACTGGGACAGTCGTTCCATCTTGGGCTTTGTAGATGGAACAGAGAATCCGCATGGTGCTGCCCGGGAATACTTTGCCATAATAGACGAACAAGATCCAAAATATAAGGGAGGGAGTTATTTGTTTGTACAGAAATACATTCATGACTTACAAGCTTGGGATGCTATTGGCGTAAGCGATCAAGAAAATGTAATTGGGCGATCAAAAACGAACGATATCGAGATGAGCGATGCAGTAAAGCCTAAAAATTCCCATAGCGCCTTAGCGAACATAGGAGATGATTTTAAAATTGTTCGAGATAATATGCCCTTTGGAAATGTGTCAAGCAATGAAATGGGGACTTATTTTCTATGTTATGCCAGCACCTTTAGTACCGTAAAAAAGATGCTGGAACATATGTTCATTGGGAATCCGAAAGGGAATTACGATCGGATATTAGATTTTAGTACAGCAAAAACAGGGGCATTGTTTTTTGTGCCTTCCATGGATATGCTTTCCGATTGGGCAGGCTAGGTTTTTAGCCTTTAGGAACTAATACGTTCGATTCGAAAGAAACCCCATTCCAACCGTTTTCCATAAATTGCCGGATGTTTTGGTGATCCTCACCTTGAGGATGATCCAATACCGCTTGGTAATGCTCCGCAAATAAGGATAAGGTTTCCTCTTGACCTAGGTTTTCAAGTTTAGCAAAATACAATACTTTGGCTGAGCCTTGATTTTCGTTGTTGTAATTTTCCTGTTTACCATTTTTAAAAGCTGAAGCTTGATAATGATAATGCTCCTCGATGAAAGCTAATACGTCTTTAAATTGAGCCTGTTGATTGTTCAGATCGGATAATAATTGTGAAATTGTCATACACAAAGATATCCTTTCGCGAGAAATGTAGAAATAAGGAATGAAATAAAAACAGCCTTTTCCCGTATAGAAAAAGGCTTGAATATTAATTTGAAAAATCTAAAATTATTTCTTTCCTCCACCTCTTAGCAAGGCTACTAATAAAAGAATGAATACGGCTCCCCCAACGACCCATACCCAAGGTTTGGCGAAGAAATTGTCTTCTCCTTTGTCAATATCTACATTGATGTCAAGGTCTTTTTCTTGTGCGAATGTTTGTAAAGACAAAAATAGAAACATTAAAATAGCCATTGGACGCATTTTTAGAATTAGATTGTTTTTCATAGTCATCATGTTTTGGTTTATATTATGATGTTTAACAATCTATAATATAAAATGTTTGTACATGTATTTTTATCAACTGGAGGTATTTTCAGTCAATAACCTTAAGTTCTGTGAAAGAACAATAATGCTTCTTGCCAAAACGATTATTTTATTAAAAAGCTGCTAATTGTTCAATTAGCAGCTTTTCTATATATGGATGACCAATATTGGTCATTGTTGATAGATAGGTCTATTTGATAGCTTATTTTGGCTTATAGACCTGAAGTTTCTTTTTTAAGATTTTACGAGCAGTATGGATGCGTGTTTTTATTGTTCCTTCCTTTATATTCATATACTCCGCAATTTCGTAGTATTTAAATCCTTCCAGATACATATTGAATATCTGATAATTTTCATCTGAAAGGCTGTTTATACTATTCTGAATATCGGAAATGACAAACTTAGATTCTGCGGAATTATAAGAGTTCCCATTGTATTGCATATTGGATGAGATTTCTTTTTCAGCAACACGATGTATAGCCTCTCGTCGATAACGGTTTAGATAGATGTTTTTCATGATGACATACAGCCAAGAAACTAATTTTGGGTGATGTATAAATTTCTCCAATGATTTTAATGAACGGACAAAAGTTTCCTGAACAAGATCATCTTTTTCAAAAGGATCTGTGGTGAAGTTACTTGCCAATCTTTTTAAAATGTGAGAATTCTCAAGGATGGTCGTTTCTATTGCAGTTTTCATAATATCCGTAATTTAAGTAAGCGATGTTAAAAGTGTATTATTATAACGTATTGTATTACAGGATGTTTTGTTGAGGTTAGGATATATGTAAAAACGCGTATTTATACAGGTCTTGACGTATTTTGCCCAAAGGGCTAAATATGGAGTTTTCCTGTCATGGTTGGGTATTATTACCGTAAAATTAAAACAATAGCCTAATTTATAAGTTATTAAAGCGAAGTAAAAAAAGGTATTTTTCCATTATCTTCTAATCCATGGGAATTAAAAGGAAAATATAGGTTGATTTGTGGTGTTAAATACCTGAAATAATTTAAAAATACGGTATTCAGCTTAATTGGGATATAAGATGTAATAAGAAATAAATTTATTCTATAAATTTGAAGGTAGTTAAGAAAGGGCTTACTGGGATGAAGAGTTTAAATGCATCTTAACGAAAATTACATCGACTTAGAAAAGTATTTCATTACTACCTAATTAAACTTTAAAAAGTTTATTATTATGAAATCAGCAGAAAATGAATCATTGGACGATTCTCAAAAAAGGAATCAATATTCCTTATTTGACGAGCGCGCAGATTTAGAAGCTTTAAGTTATGATCTCTTTTTTAAAGAGGGGCCATTTGCGATTATAATATTGGATAAGTTTTTTCAAATTAGTAAAGTTAATGATCGGATAAAATCATTCTTTGGTAAAGATAATTCACAGATGATGGGAAGGAGCATATTTACCTTCTTACATAGTGAAGATGCCATTAAATTAAAGCATACTTTTCAAAATCGACATCATGGACAATCTCCTTTATTGATAAAATTGGGATTTATAAAAAATATGGGGCAACCTATTCCAGTAGACACCTTTGTAAAGAAGTTTTGCAATTCATTTGGGGAGTCCAATTATGGATTATTAATGTTTGACAAGGAATTTTGCCCAGACTCTGATTGGCTTTCCCACAATCATGAAATCTACCAAGCAATAATAGATACACAAGAACAAGAGCGACAACGAATAGGACAACAGCTACACGATAGTGTTGCACAATTATTATATGCCATTCGTTTAAACATTCAGCACTTGGTGATTAAGAATAAGGATTTATATCATGAGGTTATGCCTTTAAAAAGGTTGTTGAATGATGCTATTCATCAAGTTCGTCATATATCGGTTGATCTCGTTCCGGCTGTTTTACATGATTTTGGATTGAAAACTGCTATCATAACTATGGCTGAACGCTTTTCTACCATCGATTTTAAAATTACATGTCAGATTCCAGACCAGGTTAATCAATTAAATAAGGAAATACAATTGGTTATTTATCGGATTGTACAAGAATTATTGAACAACTCGATGAAGCATACGGATGGCTCTGAAATAAAAGTTTCCATAACGACATATCAGGAAGAAATTCAGGTTATTGTAATGGACAATGGTACTGGATTTAAGGAAGATACTAAAGAAAGTTTTGATAAAGGAACAGGACTTAAAACGATCAAAAATATGGCGGAGTTATACAATGGCGAGATGAACATTAATAGTTCCTCGACAGGTACAAGCATACAGATCGTATTACGCACAATATAAATATGACTAGGATAAAAATAATGTTGGTCGAAGATCATTCGGTCGTGAGAAACGGAATTAAATTACTGTTGAATTCACAAGAAAATTTTGAGGTTGTAGCGGATGTCGGAAATGGAAAGGAGGCCTTAGATTTATTATACGCAGGACTAGATTGCGATGCCATTCTCACCGACTTAAATATGGAGGTAATGGATGGTTTGCAATTAATTGAGGAAGTTTCATTGAAATTTCCAGAAATTAAAAAGATCGTGTTAACAATGTTGAATTGCGACCAACATGTAGCAAAAGCTTTTGAATCAGGAGTGGATGGATATCTAGTGAAAAATGTGGCAACTGACGAGATGATATTTTCCATTAATCATATTGTTGCAGGTGGGAAATATATATGTGAGGAGATCTCTTTGATTTTTGTCAAAAAGCTAATTGAAAAGAATAAAGCATCTAACCAAGAGGAGGGTAAAATGGATATTGATTTATCCTCTAGGGAATTGGAAGTTTTGGAATTGCTAGGTGAAGGTTATACTAACCTGGAAATTTCAAAGAAGCTCTTTTTAAGTAAGCGTACTGTGGAAGGGCATAGGCAGAATTTAATCGATAAGACAGGTTCTAAGAACACTGCAGCGTTAATAAAATTTGCTGTTTTGAATGGGTTGTTAAAATAAATGGTTCGATCTATAGTGTTGATGAATTTATATTCATCATAAAAGCCTGTGAAACCTTATTATTAGGTTGATCATGATGCGGAAAAAGTTTAAGCACTTTTTCCGCATTTTTATTTTAGACTTTCTATAAACCTTCTCGGGACAATCTTGTTCATTAGGAAAAAGGTCAATGGCAAAATTAGGAACATATCAAAAGAAGCGTGATTTCTCTAAAACATCGGAACCTTCGGCTGAGGATAAATCGACAAGCAAAAGTTTGAAGGGGAAAAAGAAGAAATTGATATTTACTATACAAAGGCACCATGCCACGCGCTTACATTATGATTTTAGGTTGGAGGTCGATGGCGTTTTAAAATCATGGGCTGTGCCTAAAGGACCGTCTTTGAATCCCAAAGATCGTAGATTGGCTGTACAAGTAGAAGATCATCCCTTAGATTATGCTGATTTTGAAGGAACCATTCCAAAGGGAAATTACGGAGCAGGGACAGTGATCGTCTTTGATCATGGAACATACGATTTTCTAGAGGCAAAGGATGAAAAGGAATTTCTGAAAAACTTGGAAGCTGGTTCTATTAAGTTTTCACTAAATGGGAAAATATTCAAAGGGGAATTCGCTTTAGTACGCATGAAAAATGACGAAGAAAACCAATGGTTGCTCATAAAGCATAAGGATAACTATGCAACAGACCAATCCTTTGATGCAGAAAATTTAGTGGCAAAGGGGGTGAAGCAAGCGGGACAAGATTTTAAAAAAAAAGCCCCGACAAAAAAAAGTGAAAACACTAAAATAATAGACGAGCAGGAGCAAGAGGTGCAATCACCCATGCTCAGTAAACTAGCTACTGATTTACCCTTAGAGGAGGGCTGGTTGTATGAAAAGAAGTTTGATGGTTTTCGTGCTATTTGTTCCATAAAAAATGGAAAAGTAGAATTGATTTCCAGAAATGGGAATAAGCTAACCAAGAAATACCCAAGTTTAATAAAGGCATTAAAAGCTATTTCTCAAGATGTTGTTTTGGATGGTGAAATCGTGATCGAGGATAAACAGAATAATCCTAATTTTCAATTATTAGCATCAGGTGAACCAATAGATAAGAAGTTAAATCTAGTCTATTATGTATTTGATGCTTTGTTTTTGAATGGCGTAGAATTACAATCCTACAGTTTACTGGAACGCAAAGAAATACTTCACTTATTATTCAAAAAGATAGAGTCAGAGCAAATACAATTAGTCGAACCATTAAGCTTAGAAGCCAATAAATTAATAGCCCATGCGGAAAAATTACATTGGGAAGGAATTATGGCTAAACGGGCTGATAGTACCTATCAAGCAGGGAAAAGAAGCAGTGCATGGCTTAAGGTGAAATTAAGACAGACTCAAGAGGCCATTATTTGTGGTTATACAGAACCTCAGGGTGGACGGTCAAAGTTTGGTGCTTTAGTCCTAGGGATAAATAAGCCAGATGGCCTACATTATATTGGAAATTGTGGTACCGGATTTAATGAGGGGATGCTAAAGGATCTTCATGCTGAATTTTCAAAAATTGTCAGTAAAACAAAACCATTTCCCAAAGAAGAAAAGGTAGCTAAGGAAGCACAAGTTACTTGGCTCAAACCTGAATTGGTTTGTGATGTTTATTATTCAGAATGGACAGCTGATCAACACTTAAGGCATCCCGTATTTAAAGGCCTCCGAACAGATAAAAAAGCAGATCAAGTTGAAATCGAAACAAAAAATGAATTGGCTATGGAAAATGATGAGCAAAAGGAAAAACAAAAAGAATTAACTTTCGGCAAGAAAAAAGTTAGTCTTACGAATTTACAGAAGATTTATTGGCCAGAAGAAAAGATAAGCAAAGGGGATATGTTGAATTATTATGAGACTATAGCCCCCTATATCTTGCCCTACTTAAAAGATAAGCCAATTTCCATGCATCGTTTTCCAAATGGAATCGACCAACAAAGTTTCTTTCAGAAGGATGTGGAGCCTGATCAATTACCGGAATGGATAAAGACCACTGAAGTTTATTCTAAAAGTACCGATAAGCATATTGATTATATGCTATGCAATGATGAAGCAAGCTTATTGTATATTGCTAATTTGGGATCAATAGAAATTAATCCTTGGTTATCAACTTATAAAGTTCCAGACAAACCTCAATTTGCTGTATTGGATTTGGATCCTAATGGAGCAGATTTTACTGAGGTTAAAGCGGTAGCACTTACCGTAAAGGCTATTATCGATAAAATTAATCTTCCAGGATATATTAAAACCTCTGGGTCAACGGGTCTTCACATTTATTTCAATGTCAATCAAAAGTACGATTATGATATTGTACGAGACTTTGTACAGTTGATAGCTGAATTGGCACAGCAAAAACATGAAAATACAACCAGTCTAATTCGTGATCCTAAGAAGCGGAAGGGATTAATTTATTTGGATTACCTTCAGAACAATCAAGGTCAGACTATAGCAGCCCCATATTCAGTAAGACCAAAGCCCGGTGCGACGGTAAGTGCACCATTAGCATGGAAGGAAATCAATGATAAATTGGATATCAAAGATTTCGATATATTTAATATGGTTGAGCGGGCCAAGGTGAATGACCCCTGGTCTACTATTTGGAAAGATACCGTAGATTTAAAGAAGGCTTTAGCCATGCTTTAATGAAATGGACAGCTTTCAATTAAGCCAAACTTGCTTTCAGCTTTTCCAATAAATCGGTTGCTTTGGTGTTTTCAACATTGATTTTACGGATAGTAGCCCGTTTTCCTTTGCTTTTCTGATTGATGATTTTTAGTAATTCTTTACTGTATTCATTCTTGTACTGGGATATGTCAAATTCATTGCTGTTCATTTTTATCAATTGTAAAGCCATATCCATCTCTGCTTTGGAGATTTTAGCTGAACTAGGAATTTTTAACTCTTCGGGATTTCGAATTTCTTCATCAAACCTTAATTTATTTAAAACAAGGACTTGATCACTTGCTTTTATAATAGCCAGGTTTTCTACATTTCGCATAACAAAGGTTCCAAGCCCCGCTGTTTTACTTTTCTGAAGTGCTTTTAAAAGTAATTGGTAGGCTTTTTCACCTGATTTTTGAGGTTCTAAATAATAAGGGGTATCAAAGTAAATACTATCAATTTCCTCTAACTTGACAAAAGATTGTAAGCTAATCATTTTTGTTTTTTCTGGCATGGCTTCTTCAAAGTCAGCATCCTCCAGCACAATATATTTATCCTTGAGCATGAATCCTTTGACAATGTTATCCCATTCTACTTCTTTACCCGTATTTTCATTGACGCGTTTATATTTGATATTAGCCTGATCCTTTCGGTCAAGCATATCAAAATCTAAGCTAGAACTTTGTGTTGCGGAATAAATTTTTATTGGAATATTTACCAATCCAAAACCAATAGCACCTGTCCAAATAGCTCTCATAATATTATCTTTTTATAGTAAACAATTGTCAGCTCATTAAGTTCTTTACAAGCTGTTCCTTCAAATAGAAAACGATTTACGCGGAAGAATGTTTAACCAAAAAGGGAGAAATCATGCGTCAGATAAATCATAAGCAATTAAACGAACTAGGAAATCAATTGCAGGAAAGAGGATTAAGTTTAGCATTTGTGGAGAGTATGACCGCTGGATTTATGAGCAGTGTATGGAGTTTGCAAGTGGATGCAGGAGCGTGTTTAAAGGGTGGTATAGTATGTTTTCATGAATCAGTTAAGACCGATTTATTAAAGGTTTCCGAAACGTTAATTGAACAATTCACTGCAGAATCCATGGAAGTGACTATGGCAATGTTAGCTGGTTTGAAGAAATTAATAGATGCTGATATTTATTTTTCTATCACCGGCAGGGCGTATGAAGGAGATGAACCTAATCCACACACAGCGGAAGGTGAGGTTTTTTTAATATGTTCGTGTGAAGAACATATAATTCAACAAAGGCTCTATATAGCAAATGAAAATGCTGCTGATATTTATATAGAGACCTTCAATGCCAGTTTGAATGTTTTAGAGGAGCTATTACATCTTAAATGGTTATACGACCACCCGTTGCAGGAATCGTAGCACCAGAGATATATGAGGCAGCTGCACTGGCTAGAAATACATATACAGGAGCAATTTCTGCAGGTTGACCTGGTCTTCCTATCGGTGTATTATCCCCAAAGTGTTCATGTTCAGGAATGGTACTAGGAATCAAAGGTGTCCATACAGGTCCTGGAGCAACTGCATTGACACGAATTCCCTTGTTGTCTTCGAGGAATTTTTGCGCCAAGTTGGAGGTGAAATTTTGAATGGCGGCCTTGCTTGCTGCATAGGGAATGAGGGTAGGATTGGGATCATAGGCATTTACCGAAGTAGTATTGATGATACTTGATCCTGCGCGCATGTGTGGTAAAGCATGTTTCACCATATAGAACATGGCAGAAAGGTTAACTTCGAAAGTCTTATTCCATTCCTCCGCCGAAATCTCCTCAATAGTTTTGTAAGACATCTGATAAGCAGCATTGTTTACCAAAATATCAATATGTTTAAATTCTTGAACAGCAAGATCTATTAAGGACTTGCAGGTATCTTCAGACCTGATATCACCTTTGAAAAGAACAGCTTTCCTTCCAGCTTTAGTTACCCAATCCAGGGTGTCATTTGCATCTTCATCTTCGATACTGTCCTTATAGGCAATCAGTATGTCTGCACCTTCTCTTGCCATAGCAATGGCAGTAGCCTTGCCAATACCAGAATCTGCACCAGTTATTATGGCTGTTTTACCTCGTAGAAGATTATTGCCTTCGTAGCTCAGTTCACCATGATCAGGACGAGGGTCCATACGCTTAGTTTCACCAGGAGGTTCTTGATCTTGTTTTTTGAAAGGTGGTTTAGGATATAAATTCTTCGGATTTCCTTCTGTTCTAGTTTCCATAGTATTTGAATTATTTTAAAATTCAATGCAACTTGTTTACTTCTAAACAATTTAAGGGGATAATCGTTCAATAATAAAAAAAACACCTATGGACGGAAATACCTTATATACCATGATATTTGATGGTGTAGAGCCTTCATTTCTTCTAGAAATCATTCTTCGATCCCTATTTATGTTTGTTTTAATCTTAGTGATGTTACGAATTTCTGGGAGGCGAGGGGTTAGGCAATTGACATTGTTTGAAGTGGCCATTATTTTAGGATTGGGTTCAGCAGCTGGGGATCCCATGTTTCAAGATGATTTTCCCTTAGCACATGCAGTAATGGTTTTTATCACCGTAATTCTATTTTATAAATTGATCACATGGTTGGCCGCACGTTTTGATTTTGTTAATCGTCTGTTAGAAGGGGAGATATTTATCATCGTTCGAGATGGTGAATTTGCGGTTACTTCGGAAAATAAAACAACATTTACAAAGATGGAGTTCTTCTCGGAATTGAGGAATGCATCTATTGAACATTTGGGACAAGTAAGGATGGCGGTATTAGAAATTGATGGTTCTTTAAGTGTATTACGTTATGCGGATGATGAAGTAAAATATGGACTCCCGTTATTTCCTGATCATTATAAGGAAATTAAGACAATTGAAAAAGGGAAAGGACCTGTTGCCTGTATGTTCTGCGGTAATATTGAAAAAGAAATTCCACAGGATAAGAAATGTTGTAAATGCCATAAGGAAAAATGGACTTATGCCATCAACAGTCTATATCATTAAATTATGTTGTCCTAAAAAAGGAAATCCCTAACAAAGCGATGTCAGGGATTAGGGGTGTATGGTTGTATAAAAAAATATTTTTTTAGAAATATGGATTTGTAGGACTATAAATCATTTGAATTTGTTTTTTTCTTATGAGAAGCCCGGATATTATTTACCGTAAAGCCTATGACTAAAATCACTATTACGCCTAAAAATATAGATAAAAACATGCTGTCAAAAATTTTATTGTTACCTATTATTTAGAACAATCAACCTTGATTTTAGTTGGGTTTTATATTGAAAAGACGTATTTGACATGATAAAAAACGTATTTATCGCATAAAAAACAGGTAAGGAAATTGGGGTTTTCGCTTACCTGTAATCATATGGATATTTGGGACAAGTAATTTATCGATCTCTTAATTCACGAATATGTTGATGAGCGACTTGTTGATCGCTTAATTGTGTTTGTAATAAATCCACGATTCCGGAATAATCTTCTAATGCATCATTTAGTATATCTTTATAAGCATCTCTAAATTCATCTTCACCGCGTTCACAACTATCTAATACCGTTTGGGCAGTATAAGGTGCTACTAATGATTTTATATCCATCCACATGCGGAACAATTTACCACTCATATTAGTGCCTTCTTCTGGTTGTTCCCCATATTGTAGTACATAGGGTGTTAGCTCTGATTTGAATGTTATGGATTGCTCTTTATACTTTTGAAATATGGGTACTAAATCTTGCATGTCGCCTCCACTTACAATCTCGATGGCTTTTTCATAACCTGCAATGCGGTCATTATTAATTTCAATTGCTGAATTAACCACATTGACTTTTTTATCTGTATTTTCCATGATATGATGTTTTTGTTGGATGAACAGCTTGGAGACTTAAATAGTTGAAACTATTTTGAATTTGGGAATTTATTGGTTTTCAGTAAGTTGATTTTCAATATGCAAAGAATGGAGAAACCGACTTATAATAGTTGTAATAGTTTACGATGGATTGATTTTTCTTGTTCTATTGCAGTTTTTGAAGATGTGGATGAGATCCATTTATCGAGTTCTTTACTTTCATAGGATTGAATTAGTTTTGGATCAATATAATGTTTTCGGGTTACTGCTCTACTGTTCCCCAATTGCTTAGCGACATAATCGATTGCTGATATAAGTAATTCTTTTCTTTCTTTATCCGGAGAAGGGATTTCATGGTTGACAACAAAATCTAAAAAATAGAAACAAGCATTCCAAGTACGAAAGGTCTTACAAGTGATCTCAGAATCGAATATTTCTTGCAAGTAATTGTTCAAGTCTACCGCTTCTAATGGGCGAATCTCCTTTTTCTCATCATAATATTGAAAAAGTTGTTGACCAGGTAGATCTTTAATAGTTTTCAAAAGCTTGGCAAGGCGTTTTTCTTTTAGGTATTTTTGTTGGAGTACACCTTTTTTTCCAACATATTTAAAGAATATTTTATCGGTTTCTATTTTAACTTGCTTATTGAGTAAGGTCGTTAAACCATAAGAGCCATTTTGTTTACAATAGAAACTATTACCTGACCTAATGGATGTTTCATCCATTACCCAAAGCGCAATAGCACAAACTTTTGTTAAGTCTAAATTTTTTCTTTGGATATCTCTTTTCAACTTCTTTCTAAACAGTGGAAGTGTTTTGCCAAAATTGCTTAATAGATGGAATTTGCTGCTGGAGCGAAAAGTTGACCAAGAGCTATGATAAAGGTATTGTTTTCTGGATTTCTGATCCATACCAGTAGCTTGGATATGTCCATTTTCATGTGGACATATCCAGACTTCTGACCAATTTGGTGGAATTACTAAAGCCTTAATGCGATCCAAGATCTTTGAATTCTTGATGATCTGGTTTTGGCTATTGAGATAAACAAAACCAGATTTTAGAGCTTTACGCTTATATCCTGGATCATTACAATCTACATAAATTAAATTAAGCGCTTTATTGTTTTTAAGAAGCTCTGCAGCATCCATCATATGAAATCTCCTTAATGATTTCTAATGGCATCAATTAATTCTTCTTTATTCATATCGTGTCTACCTTTAATGCCGATATTTTTTGCTTCTTCCAATAATTCAGTCTTTGACCGATCTCCTAAATCACTCGCTTTGCCACCTTTCTTGCTCGAGTTAGGATCATTAGAAATTCTAGCTGCCTTTTCTTTCGACATGCCTTCTTTTCTTAATGCTTCATACTTTGCATCATTCTTAATGCTGCTTCCATGATCTTTTGTCATCATATCCTCCAATTCTTTATTTGTGAATGTATGCATTGAACAGTTCATTTTACTATTTGTTACCCGTATAAGTACCTGATTTTGAATTTAAAATATATGTATATAGGTCTTTGCTAACTTATACTGATGTACTTCGTTATGGGAAGAGTTGCTATTTAGTCCAATAATCTGATTTGTGGTACTCGAAAAATAATTTTCCCTACCGTTAAACTTTGCTTTCTATCCGAAGTCCATAATTACGAACAACCCTATTATTTCCTTAATGGGTAAGTCTTATATTATATACTAACAAATACTTAATTATGAAACTCAGTAAAAAACTGTTACTCTTTTTATTATTCTCCTTCATTACTATTTCTTCGTATGCCCAATCCGGTGAAAAACATCTGATCATCAATAATATTACCTATGATGAGGTGAATGCAGGTCTTAGGGAATTTGCTTTGCAAAATGATTTTTTTATTGAGAAAATTGACCGCAAAGAGGGTTTTTTTCAGTTCAAAAAAAGATATATTCCGAAGGGTATTTTTACTCAACATTTCCGAATGACCATTAATTTCTTGGTAAGTGACCTAGGAGAACAAAGGCAGCGGGTTGATATACAGATATACCTTGTTAATTTGGAGCATACTGTAGAATTGGGACATCAAGAAGAGGAGCTTGGCATGCCTGATAGGAAGAAATATTATGATGAGGTTAAGTTAATATTGGAGGCATTCTTTAATATGAAACGACCTAATTAGCATCGGTAATCTTAAAGAAAAACTAGCTGGACATTTTTTGAAAAATTAGGACATTTAAAATTAATCCTTTTCGAGATTTTTAGCTCCAATATAAAAAATCATAATCATGAAATTATTTGCCACATTCATTACTTTATTATTGTTTAGTCAACAATTATTTGCACAAGCCGGTAAAACAAGAACCAATATATTCGGAGACTTGGAATTTACTTCTCAGGATGGGAAATATGATGCCAAACTAAAAAAGGACATTTTTAACGGATTGGTTTTTAGTGATAATCAAGGGAATGAGGTTAAATTTGATAAGAAATATATAGACCTGTATTTCACGGGTGATCCTGATGAGAAGAGTTTAAAGAGTCGCTTATTTCGTCGGTTAATTCGCGAGAATTATGGTGAAAGGGATTATAAGGCAAGCTTTGAAGTCGATATTTTAGGAACGGAAATCGTCAAAGAGAATAGAGACAGCGAAAGAACATCAAATATTAGGAACAATCGTGATCATGTTAATGAAGGCGATAATAGGTCGGTGAACATTTCTATACGAAGGAACGATCAAGGTTTGGAATATAAAAACAATGGTGATTCAGCAAGTTTGGAAAAGGATAATTCTGGGAAATGGTGGTATAATGATAGTAAGAGAAATGAAATTCAATTTAATGAAGAAAGCTGGAGAAAATTACTTGATAAATTCAGTAGTGATACCGAAGTTTTGCGGTACCTGGTAGACCTTTACTTATATTAAGATATTATTTAAGTTGTTTATTATTTGATATAAGCCCTGAGGCCGTTCAGGGCTTTTTTAATGCTGTGAATAATCTTTATGATTTGATCACTTCTGAAGTAATGAATACAAAAGATCGGAATATTTTGAGGAAGCCATCGGCTATTCTCTAAGTAATCGATGGCTTCAATGTTTTGATTAATATAAAGGTTTTCTAATAGGCTTTATATTTCCTTTAGTATCTCCTTTTTCTTGGCATCAAATTCTTCTTGGGTAATAATGTTCTTATCCAATAGAATTTTGAGCTTCTGAAGCCTTTTAAGCGGATCATCTGAAGGATCACCTTTACTTACCTCATCTACTTTGTCGGTAAAGATTTGACTTAAGCTAACCCCAGCCCCTAAAGATGCTCCAACAGCTGCAAGGCCACCTTCATTTTTAGCAGCATCACGCAAAGCTTTTAGTTTTTCTAGTTCAGCGTAGGAGAGACCACCTTCAGCTGCCGCTAAACTATCGGAAGTGATATCGGCAATTCGACCTATTCTTTTCTCCGTTTCCTCATCAAAGAAATTGCCTTCAATACGGAAATCTATTAATTGCATGCCGAGTATTTCAAATTCATTGTTTAATTCCTCCTTTACCTGCTTGCTGATTTCATTCAATTGGGAGTCAATTTTATTGAAGGGTAATTGAGCCTTTGAGAAATGAGAAGTGAGGATCTGCAAGATTCTTGACTGTGCAACATCTCTAAACTCTTGCGTGGAATATTGGCGTACCGTTCCTACTAACTGAGTAAATAATTTTTCTGGATCATGTAGTCGATAGGAGAAATTTCCATGTGCAGCTAGCTGAATAGGGATGTTATATTGGCTATCCATGTATTTGATAGGGCTGCTGGTTCCCCATCCTTGGTTCAATACATCAGCAGAGCGGAAATAATATAATCCAACTTTATGTTCACTTTCGAATAACTGTACTGCCTTTAGCACATTGGTGATAAAAGGGAAGTTATCTGTGCTTAAGGAGAAAGTACCTTGTTCCGTGAAGACATCAGTAACCTTTCCTTCTTTTACAAGTATACATCCTTGCCCTGGTGAGACAATTAATTTACTGGCATTTTTTATTTCATCTGTCGCTGCTGGATATTTCCAGATTAATAAATCACTTTGCTGCGGTTGCCATTCTATAACAGTCTGCAGTTGTTTCTTAAAAAAATCAAATAAACTCATAATCAATTGATTTTATGGGGTGTTATTTTCTATAATTTTTATTACATCGACTTCCTTTACAATTTTACCATTTTGGTCTATTTGAACGATTCGATTGTTCGAACTGCTGTTTGATAAGAATAAATGCATGATTATTCCACCTTTGAAAGGTATGAGCTCATCATCCAAACGATACTTTCCTTCAGGATGAGCATTAAATGTCCATAAAACCTTGCCATCGTTGGTATCTATTTTTTGGATAAAACGATTGCTCTCAGGGTTTGCATTAGGAAAACCGGAAATAATTAATTCGGTACTGTCTTGGTATTCAATTTTAGGATCAAAATATAATCGATCTGGTGTCAGGTCAATAAATTTTCTAATACGAGTATCCGTGAATAGCTTTTTCTTGTAAGGGAATGTACCTATAAAAATACCTGAACCTTTTGGATATTGGTATTCTTTCTTCCATTGTAAACGATATGGCTTTTCATATGGATAGCCCAAGTTATATCTGTACCAATACTTTAGTAATTGAATTTTCTCGTCTGGGTAATCTGAACTTTTAATCGAGAAGATGTATTTTGGAACTTCAACAGCATTTGGTTTTAAAGTGTTTTTTCCTTTGTTTATCTTTCGAACAGCCGAATATTCTTTAAATATTAAATCTGGTCCTGGAAAGTAGAAAAACTCCTTACCATCATTGGTCATTATTTTAAAACCATCCCCTTCATTTACATAAAAGAATTCCATAGTGGCAATTCCAGATGAGAATTCAGGCACGTTATTAAACAGTTGTTCCGTTACATCAGTAATGGTTTGTTTATCAAAGTTGGCTTCATATATTCGATTAATTTTATCAGGAATGATATAGGTTTTACCATTATCAAATGTTCTATAGCGAAGATAATTTCCCTCACTCCAGTTCTTCATTTGAATATCTGAAAGTACTTTTCCAGTATTCCAATCGTAAAAACGGATAAAACTTTGTTCTTTTTGTAAGTCCCTATTATCAAATCGTCTTTGCATTCGCATCAATATAATGACATTATCCTTGGCTAGGTTGCTGTTAAAAATAAAGTCAGATACATAGTCGCGATAACCTTTCTCTTTCTCTATTGGAGTTTCCGGAATAACAGGGCTAATTACTGTTTGATTCGTATTGCTGAACAAGTTAACAAACAAGGGGACTAGAATAATGGCAGCCACGAAAATAAATAGAATGACTAGGTTTTTTTTATTTGAATCATTCCATTGCCAAGTATTAGGTCTATTATAATTATGCTTTATATTAATGTTGATATCATCGTTGTCCAAATAATATTCAGTTCCGCAATTATTGCATAAATAATGATCCTCTTTGATGGCCTGTTTTTTTACAGATCCACAATGAGGGCATTTTAAAGCTTTAATGTTTTTTGCCATTCGCAGGTAGTGTGATTATTGACATAAAGTTAAAAAAATAGCGGATTATCGCAAATCTATCCTGCCTATATGTAGCGCATTATTCTATAATTTATGCTGGAATTTTGAAATCTGCTGACTATCATTTATTTTTGTTGCCGATAAATATTGTTTAATCTTTTAACACGACAGAGATATGTTTGTACTCGTTACTACCCAAAACAGCAGTCTGTTAGCAAAAGAATTTGCTGAAAGACCTCTTCGTGCTTATACTTTATCATAAAATCAACAATTGATAAATACAGAAAGCTCGAAGAATATTCGGGCTTTTTTTATGTTTTCCTAAGGGAGTATACAAATCTCCAAAAAACCTAAAATATTTGCCCGGATTAATCTAAGGGGTCAAATCATAATGACCCAATTAATAAAAAATATAGAAAATCAATGGGAAATAAACTTTCAGGAAAAGACCTAATCAAGTTAGGCTTTCCACAAAATAATACAATAAACATAGCCTTAGGGCAAATATCACGTTATCGAAAGGGTGACAAGAAAGACCACATATTACTGGAGGCAAAGGATGTCCTGCTATCACCAGATAAGTACCTAGGGCATGATACTTGGGGTAAAGTAGCAGAGGGATTGATTAAACCGGTAGAGGTGAGAAAACAGGAATTATTAAATCATCGAGTGCCCTTTCAGATATATGGAGAAAATGAAATTGATGAGGTAGCGAAGCGTCAATTATATGATGCTTTAAAACTTCCAGTTGCTATTCAAGGAGCCTTGATGCCTGATGCACATTCCGGATATGGATTGCCAATTGGTGGAGTCTTGGCAACAAATAATGCCGTTATTCCTTATGGAGTAGGGGTGGATATTGGTTGTAGAATGAGCTTATCAGTTTTTGATCTTCCTGCATCACATGTTAAAGGTCGTGAATTTCAATTGCGAAATATCCTAAAGGATAATACTGCTTTTGGATTAAATGAATCGCAAACTAATCGCTCTGATCACGCAATTCTGGATCATGCTGCATTTAGGGATATACCCTTACTGAAATCCTTAAAAGATAAAGCGTATAAGCAATTGGGATCTTCAGGTACTGGGAATCACTTCGTAGAATTTGGGGTGGTGGAATTATTTGAAGATTATCCAGGTTGGAAGCTTGGAAAAGGGACATATTTTGCTGTTTTATCCCATAGCGGTTCTCGTGGATTAGGAGCTAATATTGCGAAGCATTATAGCAATTTGGCAACAAAGCAATGTCCATTGCCTAAGCAAGTACAACACTTGGCTTGGTTAGATATGGACACGCATGATGGTCAGGAATATTGGTTAGCAATGAATTTAGCAGGTGAATATGCCAAGGCTTGTCACGATGATATTCACCGTCGCCTAGCTAAAGCATTGGGAGCAAGAGTACGGCTCAATATTGAAAACCACCATAACTTTGCTTGGAAAGAGGTATTGAATGGAGAAGAAGTTATTGTTCATCGTAAAGGTGCTACACCTGCTTCTAAAGGGACACTAGGGATAATACCCGGTTCTATGACTACTCCTGGATTTATTGTAGTAGGCAAGGGGCAAGAAGACAGTATTAACTCGGCTTCTCATGGAGCAGGACGACTGATGTCTCGTGGCGCGTGTAAGGAGAAAATCAGTAAAAGCCAAATGGAAAAAGTGATTGCAGATGCAGGGATTGAATTAATAGGCGGTGCTGTTGATGAAGCTCCTATGGCTTATAAGGACATACATACCGTCATGAAGCTTCAGGAGGAATTAGTAGATGTCCTCGGTACATTTACACCAAAAATTGTTAGGATGGCAAAGTAATTCCAAGTAATTAATAAACGAAGGAGATTTATTCTCCTTTGTTTATTTCGTTAAAAAATGTCAAAAAGGTGGTGAAAGGGCTTGTATTTATTCATATTTCACTATTTTGATGGCACATCAACACAAAAACTATGAAATGTCCGAATTGCAATGAAACATTATTAATAACAAATCGTCAAAATGTGGAAATAGATTATTGTCCAAAATGTAGAGGTATTTGGTTAGATAGAGGGGAGTTAGATAAGCTTTTGGACTTTGCCGCATCAAGTACAGCAAGTCAATCAAGAGGAGATGATTCTTATGAAAGAAGAAATAACGATTATCAAGAACGTCATGATCGCTCCGATCGATATGATGATCGGGATAGAAGATATGACGGGCATTATGGAAAGGATGGTCATCGATACCCTAAAAAGAAGAAATCATTTTTATCAGATTTCTTTGATTTTGATTAGAAATAAAAGAACTTCAGTGAAAACTGAAGTTTTTTTATGGAAATTACTGTTAGTTTTACTCTTATATGAAATAGCCTTCTTATGAATCGAAGACTTCCACTTCTTATTGTTTTTCTTCTTCCAGTATTTGTTTTAGGACAAGAACTACAAGATGCTATTCAGAAATTCAAGAGCTTTAAAACGCTGCACTTCATAGATCATGTCAAATACACGGATATTTTTAGTCAGGAGATTAATACGGATACTATTAATGGGTATTTTGATTATTCCTCAAAAGATAGTTTAATTCAAGTTAAAATGCCGAGATATGAGGCTTGGCGCGATACTGAAAAGCTGATATCCATTCAAGTTCCTTATAAAACTTATGCTATTAAAGAGCCATCTTATCTATCGCCAACAATTTGGAATTCCTTACCAAATTTGATGGTTAAGCTGGAGAATGAATTGAAAAAAGCTAAGGAAGTAAAGTTGGAAAAAGATTCTGCAATAAATGGACAGGCTTATAAATCGTATTTAATTACAGTTTTTGATTCTTTGGATCGAGAAAAACGTGTTTTTAAACAAACCAAGATTTTAATAGATAAAAATAGCAGTCTACCAGTGTTTATTCGTATGAGGAGTGAGGGATTCTTAGATAATAGTGATCTTCATGTTACCTATTGGGAAGAACATGATATTAAAAAGATCAGTTTCGATCAACAGAATTTTCCAGATTTAAAAAGACTACAAGTCCCTTCTGACTTTACCTTAGAAGTAAAAAAGGATAGAAAACCTTTATTGGAGAAGGGTACAGCAGTTCCAATGCTGCGTATTCTGGATCATTCTGGAAAGCCAATAAATATCCAGGATATGAAAGGCAAATTGATTTTATTAAATGTCAGTTGGGTTGGTTGTCCCCATTGTATCCTCTCCATTGAGATGTTGAATAAATTGAATGAAAAGTATACGTCCGGTCAATTGAGCATTGTTTCGATTTATCCTCTTGATAAAAGAGAGGATGTGAAAGAAATGAATGAGAGATTTGGAGTTAAGTATTCTTCTTATCCCCATAGTTCTGTGACGAGTAAAGATTTAGAAGCTTTTCATATTTCAGCGTATCCTGTTTTTTATTTAATAGATAAACAAGGGGCTATAATAAAAGGCTTTGCAGGTTATAGTTCAGCCATCAGAGAGGAGTTAGAGGGGTTAATTGAGAAAAATCTTTAAATAATAGGGGGATTTAAAAATAAAAAATCTAAATTCTCGAAAATCTTAGATTTTTCCCATCCTAAACTTATTCATTGCTGCAGCTTTTCCTTTGTTGGCATTTTTGCTTAAAATAATCATGTAAATAATAAATAAAACGGCTACTCTGCCAATAATGTAATAGGTAGTTGGACTCATAAAAGATAATTTTTAGTGAATGTTTTGATTGAAAATAGCTATTAACATTATTAATTTTTAACCATAATGTATAACTGTGCCTAATTAAATTAAAAATGTTGCATTTTTTTTCAAAAATGTATTAGCTTTAATTTTAATTTGTAATCAAAACCGTGATTCGTACAAACATTCCTCTTCAATTAATTCGAAGAATTAACTTTTTTAATAACTAATGTCTATTTTTTCATCTGATATTGCATTTAAATATCCTTGGCGAAATTATCAACAACGTGTTTTAAATGACTTAGCGGCACATCTTAAAGATGACCATTTGCACGTTATTGCCCCTCCAGGTTCTGGAAAAACTGTCTTAGGCTTGGAAGTCATGCTTAGGATAGGAAATGGAACCTTGATTTTAGCTCCTACATTAGCTATTAGAAACCAATGGATCGAAAGGTTTGTAGAGTTATTTATCCAGTCGGACCAAGAACCAGATTGGATATCCAGAGATATTCGAAATCCTAAGTTGTTAACAGTAGTAACCTATCAAGGATTACATGCTGCGTGCCATGATAACCAGGCTGAAAGTATCATTATAGATTTTAAGCATGAAACTGACGTTGTTGAGAAGAAAAAATCAAACTATTTCTTACTGCCACAAATCGTTAGTAATCTTAAAAAGGTAGGTATTAAAACATTGATATTAGATGAAGCACATCATTTGAAAAATGAATGGTGGTTGACTCTTGATCAAATCAAGAAAGAATTAAATCCTAAAATAGTAGGATTAACAGCTACTCCACCTTATGATGTCAGTCCGATGGAATGGATGCGTTATATGGCCATGAATGGTCCTATTGATGCTGAAATATCTGTGCCTGAATTGATAAAAGCGGGTGATCTTTGTCCTCATCAAGACTTTGTTTACTTTTCATCTTTAGGATCTGTTGAAACAGAGAAAATTCGACATATTCGTTCTCAAGGAAGGACTTTTTTTAATGAGATAACACAGGACCAAACTTTGCTACAGGCGATAAAGGAACATCCATTTATGTTGAATCCATTAGAGCATGATTTTCAAATACATGAAAACCTAGCATTTTATTCTGCCTGTCTTATCTTCCTTTCTTTCCATCAACAAGAATTAGATCAACAGCATTTTGAGTTATTGGGAAGACCAAAGGAAGAAGGCCAATTGCAGTTACCTGAATTGGATTATGAATGGATGGAGGAGCTTCTAAAGCAAGTTCTTTTTGATGAAAAAGGCTATTTTGCCATCAAGTATAAAGAACTCCAAGATACCTGGCAAAGAAAGCTTCGAAGAGCTGGAATATTAGAAAGAAAACGTATTGGGTTTGAAAAACAAAAAGATATCCTCAAGTATTTAAGCAATAGCAATGCTAAATTATCTTCCATTAACCAAATTGTTGATTTTGAATATCAAACATTAAGGAAGGAGCTTAGACAGGTGATCTTGACAGACTATGTTCGAAAAGAATATCTTGATACCATCACAGAAAGCAATGTCGAACTACAAAAGATTGGGGTCGTTCCGATATTTGAACAGTTAAGACGAAATAATGATAATCATAAACTACTAGGAGTATTAACCGGGACGCTGGTTATACTCCCAGATTCCGCGATGGATACATTTAACAAGTTATGTCTCCATATGGGGCGAGTTGTAGAGTATGTTCAGTCGACTTTACCTGCAGATGCTAAATTTCAAGTTATACGAGTCAATGACCAGAATAGGGATGCTATCGTTCTTTTAGTAACCAAATTATTTGAACTTGGAGAAATTGAAATACTTGTTGGAACAAAGGCCTTGTTGGGAGAAGGGTGGGATGCTCCATCAATCAACAGTCTAATACTTGCTTCAGTTATCGGTTCTTTTGTTTCTTCCAATCAAATGCGAGGGAGAGCTATTCGGACAAATCTGAAGATACCAGATAAGACAAGTAATATTTGGCATTTGGCGACAATTGATCCAACTTCAAGTACTGGAGGAGCTGAACTGGATCTAATTAGAAGGAGATTTCGAAATTTTGTGGGTATTTCTGAACAAGAGAATGGAGGAATAGAGAATGGGTTCTCTCGATTGGGTATCCCAGAGGATATGGAGCTCCATAACGGTACTGAAATAAATAAAAATACTCTTGCCTTAGCAGAACAAAGAACCCGTTTGTCGGAACAATGGAAGACTTCGATTAAACAAGGAACACAGTTAATAGAAGAGATTAAACTCCCAATATTTGAACCTGAACAATACAATCAAGTAAAGGCAGCAGAAATGCAAAAGACCGTTCGAAATATGGTGGCTACCTGTACTGGTGCCATTGCCTTATATTTGGAATGGTCTACTCAAGCTATTGCAAACCTTAGTAAGTTCGTAGGTGTACATAGTTCTACGGCAATTATGGGTATGTTAGGAGTAGGGACTGTATTTTTTGCCAGAAGAACATTTAGAACCTTTAAATACTATACCCTTTACCGAGATATTAGCTTAGATATTTATCATATTGGGAATGCTTTAACGAAGACATTGGTAGAATGCAAGCTGTTTACCACACCCATTAAGGATTTGAAGGTTTTAACCTATGCTAACGACCAGGGTTCGGTTTATTGCCACTTAGATGGAGGTACTTCTTTTGAAAAGTCCATGTTTGTGGAAATGATACAGGAAATCGTAGATCCTATAGGAAATCCTAGATATATCATTATTCGTAAGAGTAAGATGTTTAAAATAATTCATCAACTTGATTTTCATGCTGTACCAGAGCTACTGGGTAAAAAAGCAGCACTAGCCAATAGTTTTGCAAAGCATTGGGAAAAGGAAGTTGGAAAGTGCGAGTTGTTTTTTACCCGAAGTATTGCAGGACGACGATTACTAATTCAATCTAAAGTAAAAGCATTAGCCAATCACCTTAGTGACGATAGCACAGTTCAACATGTGCATGTTTGGCGATAAAATGATGTTTTCCATATTAAAATCAGCACATCATACATTATCCCTTGTCAAAAGAATGCTATTTTCTATAGGTTGTCGGTTTCGTCTTTAATATTCTATGTAAATTTACATAAGGAAACATTAAGGATTCGTCCGATAAAAAAGATCTATATTATTATGGCAGGAATTATATTGACCGTGTTGTTGATGAACATAACAGGATTTACAAATAATTCTGATTCCAACAATACAGAGAAGAAACAGGAATTAGTAGGTGATCAAAAAGATAAGCATACAATTTATTTTGCTGGTGGTTGTTTTTGGGGCACAGAACATTTCTTTAAGCAGGTAAGGGGTGTAATCTCCACTGAAGTTGGCTATGCCAATGGGCATGTTGAAAATCCAAGCTATAGACAAGTGACTACTGGGAATACTGGATTTACGGAGACTGTAAAAGTCGTATATGATCCAAAAACAGTCAGTTTAAATATACTGATGGATCTTTATTTGAAAACTATAGATCCAACGAGTTTGAATAAGCAGGGTAATGATATTGGGACGCAATATAGAACCGGTGTTTATTTTACAGATCCTAAGGATGAAGCTATTATTAAAAGCAAGCTTAAAGATATCGCTAAAAACTATAGCGCTAAAATTCAAGTGGAAGTATCAAAGATTCAGAACTTCTATGATGCTGAAGGATATCATCAAGATTACCTAGATAAAAATCCTAACGGTTATTGTCATATTGACCCTTCTTTGTTTGAATATGCTAAAAAAGCGAATCCAAAGAATTAGAAATCCATGTTGTTTATAATTTCTTAGGCTAGTTTTTAGTTTAAACTACCTTCACTTTAAAGGTATTCGTCTTTGACCTCTCAAAGCAAGTAGGAATAGTAATTCTCCTAGTGTATTTAATAGGAAAAATCAGGCAAATTAAATTTATAATCTGCCTGTTATGCTTTATTTAATCGATAAAAGTAATTTATTTGGAAATTTTTGTTTAAAACTTTCCTACGTGGAAAGTTTAACAGGAGTTACAAACAACGCATTTGATAATTTAATATATTTGTTATGAGAATCAATGCGAAACTACACAAACCTGGACGAAAATGAATTATTAGAAGCAATAGCATCTGATGATCTATTGGCGTTTAATGAGTTTTACACCCGTTATGTGGATGGTCTATTCCAATTTGTAAATCAAAGGATTGGTGACATAGCGGAGAGCGAAGACATTGTTCAGGAAATATTTGTTGCTATCTGGACCGATAGAAATAAAATAAAACACATCGAATCTATTTCATCATACCTATTTAAGACTGCCTTAAACAAAAGCTTAAATACATTCCGCAGGGATAAAATAAGGGAAGAATATATTCAATCTTTTGCGATATACTTATCCAAACATCATTCTTATCAAGAAGATCTAAATCCTGAAGAGGATCAGGAACAGGCAATTAACCAAGCATTGATGAAATTACCTTCTAAAATGCGCTTAATTTTTGAATTGCGTTATTTTAAAGGCTTAAGTAACCAAGAGATAGCAGATAAATTAGAAATCTCAATACATACAGTATCTACCCAAATGAAAAGAGCTTTAAAAACCATTAGGAAGCATATCCATATCCTGGTTTTTATTACTATTCTTAACAATTTATAATTTTTTTTAAAATTTTTTGTACCCTCAAACTTTAGGTTATGTGTCATAACCTAAAGAGACCTAATAAACCTCTACCTAAAAATGGATGAAAATTTTAGAAGTAAGGCAGCTTCCATCCTTAAGAAATTTCAAATAGGAACTGCTACAAAAGAAGAACAAAATATGGTGAAGACTTGGTTTGAAAAAAATCAAATGTTCACCACAAATAATGAAGAGCTATCTTATGATAAAGAAAGATTATATCAAAAGATAGTTAAGGAGATTGAAAAGGATAATGTTAAAATAATTCAATGGAAAAGATGGTTATTACCGAGCGTTGCTGCAATTCTATTGGTTTTTGCTGCTGGGATCTATCAATTTTTAAATAATGAACCAACCATTTCAAAAATCGCAACACGTCCTTTACTTAATGATGTTCTTCCCGGTCGAAACCAAGCGACATTAGTACTTCCAGATGGAAGGGAGGTTGAGTTGACAGAGGAGAACAAAAACCTTAAGGAGTTAACAGGTCTTAATGTTGATTTTAAGTCTGGAAAAATATTTATTATCCCTTTGGAGAATAGTGAAGTATCAGGAAAAATATATCAATCGATTAAAACACCAAACGCAGGACAATTTACAGTTGTGCTTCCTGATGGAAGTGAAGTGAAATTAAATGCAAACTCGATCATTTATTTTCCAGAAAGATTTACAGATGAGAGAAGGGTGACTTTGAGCGGAGAGGCATTTTTTAGAGTAAAAAGAGATGTGCATAGAAAATTCATTGTAAATGCCGGATTCCAAGAGGTCGAAGTACTAGGTACTGAATTTAATGTGAAATCTTATCCTGAAGAGTCCAAAACAATCACGGCTTTGGTATCAGGAAAATTGAAAGTTAAATCCAAATTAGAAAATGACCATAATGAATTCATTTTGAATCCAGGAGATATGGCCATCAATGGTAAAGGCAAAAAGCTAATTGTCCAAGTTTCAGATATCAATAAGGAAAGAGCTTGGCAAAGTGGAGAATTTTATTTTGATGGAGACAATTTAGAAGAGGTACTTGCCATAATTTCCAGATGGTATGATGTGAAATTCGTGTATGATTTTGAACCATCAGAAACATCAAGTTATGGTGGAATAATATCAAGAAATAAAAAACTCTCAACTGTATTAGAATTACTAGAAGAAAAAGAAAACTTAAAATTTGAAATAAAAGGAAAGGAGGTCCACATCAAAAAGATAAAACCATAAATTTTGAAATACTTACTTAATAACCTAATTATTTTACTCAACTAACCAAATTAATTCATGGAATTGAATATACTCCTAAAATTAACAAAGGGTAAAATGGACATCCATACACCAAAACAATGGATTAAGATTTTAAATTACTGTGTCCTATTACTCTTAATAGCCTTGGCTAATAACACATATGGGTCTGCATTACAGATTCACATGGATAAAAAAAATGCCAAGATTGAGGATGTTTTGATTGAACTTAGAAGGCAATCAAATATAGATTTCTTTTACAACAAGGCTGATCTTCTTAAGGAAGGTCCCAAAGATCTAAAACTTAATAATGAAAGCTTGGATAATGCTATGCGTAAGCTTTTGGAGAATACCAACTTAACATATAGTATTAAAGATGGGATTGTTACACTTAGTCCAAAAGCAATTCAGCAACAAAAAATTACAGGACGGATTACTAACCAAAAAGGAGAACCCTTACAAAATATATCTATTACAGCTATAAATAGGGCTACGAAGTCTAAAACTGTTGGTGGACAATCTTCGGCAAACGGAACCTTTACAATAATCGTATCTACTCTTAATGATACCCTTACTTTTTCTTCCATTGGATACGAAGAAAGAGTAATTCCATTAAATGGAAAAACGCATATAGAGGTTGTGATGAAACAAAAAGTTCAGGAATTGGAAGATGTTGTTATCACAGGTATTTATGAGCGTAAAGCAGAAAGTTTTACTGGGTCTTCAATGACCATTAAGAATGAAGATATCAAAAGAATGGGTAGCACAAATGTTTTCCAATCGTTAAAGAATATATCGCCAAGTATGTTTTTGGATAATCTAGCTATGGGTTCTAATCCAAATACATTACCGGATCTACAAATACGTGGAAGTGGTAGCCTTCCTGTTGATAATGGTAATTTAGCAGCTGGACTCAAAGGAAATTATTTGAAAGACCCTACTCAACCATTATTTATTTTAGATGGTTTTGAGGCTTCGGTAGAACGGATATTTGATTTGGATATCAATCGTATTGAGAGTGTGACAATCTTAAAAGATGCTGCATCCAAAGCGATTTACGGCTCCAAAGCTGCGAATGGTGTCATCGTTATTGAGACAACCAAAATATCGGGATCTAAACCGATTATTAGTTATAACATGAGTCTAAATGTTGAATTACCAGATTTAACCTCTTATAATTTAACAAATTCAAGAGAAAAGCTTGAGGCAGAGGTAATCGATGGAATGTATTTGCCAAGGCCGGGCTATGACCCTTCGGCAGATTATATTCAACGATTAAAGACATATAATGCTCGTAAAAAACTAGTAGAGGAAGGTTTAGATACCTACTGGCTAGCTAAACCGGTGCAGAATGGAGTTGGACATAGACATTCCTTAAGTGCTGAACTTGGCTCAGAGGACCTAAGAGTGCTCACTGATTTTACATATAACCAAGTGACAGGAGCTATGATTGGCTCCGGAAGGCAGAATATTGGAGGGAATATATCTGCATCTTATCGTTTGAATAAGTTCTTATTTAGAAATGTAGCTTCTTTTAACTCGAATAAAGGGAAAGAATCGCCTTATGGTGAGTTTTCTGAATATGTGCAAATGAATCCATATTGGAGAGCTACAAATGAAGATGGTTCAATACCATATTATGCAGAACTATCCGGTAATTCTCGTGTTACAAACCCACTATATAATTCGACCTTAAACAGCAAGATCGCAGAGAGCTATTTGAATTTTACAAATAACCTGTATATGGAATGGATGCCAATAGATGGATTGAGAGGAACGATGCGTATTGGTATAGATACAAAAACTTCTGATGCCGATGAATTTTACCCAGGAAAACATACCAGATTTGATTTATATCAACCTAATGACATAAATAGAAGAGGTTCTTATCAAGTCAATAATGGCAAAAGCGCTTACTTATCCGGAGATTTAAATGTTAATTATAGCAAACAGTTAGATAAACATTATTTGTTTGGAAATATTGGATACAATGTTAGTGAACGCAAGTTCTCAGAGCGGGTATATTTTGCTGAAGGATTCCCTAGTGATCGCCTTCAGGATATCATTTTTGCTCGAAGCTATGCTTTGGACACTCGCCCTGCTGGTTTAGATGGTATTACTAGGGATATGGGTTTTTTAGGAGCATTTTCTTATATGTGGGATAATCGGTTTATATCTGATTTTACTTACCGTGCCAATGCCTCATCCCAATTTGGTGCTGACCGTAGATGGGCATCCTTTTGGTCTGTAGGTTTAGGTTGGAACTTACATAATGAACAGTTTTTCAAAAAATTGAATTATGTTGATATGTTCAGAATCAGAGGTTCAGTCGGTGCAACAGGAAATCAAAACTTTAATTCGAATGCCTCAATCGCTACTTACGAATACGCTTTACAAGCTTATTATAATGGTTTCCCTGGTTCTCAATTATTTAATATGGTTAATCCAGGCTTACAGTGGGAGTCTTCATTTGATTATAATGGAGGTGTCGATTTAAAAATTGGTCCATTTGGTTTACGCGCAGATTATTATCAAAGATTTACAGAGAACCTTATTGCTGATATCACTTTACCAAGCTCTACAGGATTTGAAATCTTCAAAGATAATTTAGGGAAAATCAAGAATGAAGGTTTGGAACTCTATGCAAACTATCAGGTTTGGCAGAAGCAACGAAACTTTGTAAGTCTTCAATTCGGTATTGAAACGAATACCAATAAAATCGTAGAGCTGTCAAATTCTATGAAATCCTATAATGATCGTATGGATGCATTAGCAGCTGATAGAGGTAACAGCAAACCTATCAAGAAATTCCAAGACGGTATGCCTATGGATGCCATTTGGGCAGTTCCTTCACTAGGTATTGACCCTGCTTCAGGTAATGAAATCTATGTTAAGCAAGATGGAACAACGACATATGCTTGGAATGCCAACGATATGATCATGGCAGGTATTGCAAGGCCAAAATATCAAGGAACATTCGGTGTTCAAGCAGAATATCAAGGTATTGGTTTATCTGTTACAGCTCGATATTTAGGTGGCGGACAAATGTACAACCAAACTCTTGTTGATCGTGTCGAAAATGTAGATATGGTTTACAATGTGGATAAAAGAGTATTAACTGGTAGATGGTTAGAACCGGGTCAAAATGCATTATATAAACGACTAGGTGAATATTCCATTGACAATGGAGACGGTACAAGTTCTCCTGCCCAGGAACTTACTCGGGCTACGACACGTTTCGTGCAAGACAGGAAAGAATTGGATATAGCAGCTATAAACCTGTACTACGATTTCTATAAGCAGTCTTGGTTAAAAAAAGCAAAACTGCAAAGACTTCGTGCGTCATTCAATATGAATGATGCCGTGAAGTTCTCATCAATAGAAATTGAGCGTGGTTTAACATATCCATTCTCTAGGACAGTATCATTTTCATTAAACGCTACATTTTAAGACATGAAAAGATTCATAACATTATATAGTCTGTGTTTTAGTGTGTTGTTTTTAAATCAATCATGTGAAAAATGGTTTGATGTAACAGCTAATAACCAGATCAAAGCAGAAGATCAATTTTCTTCTGTGGACGGTTTTAAAGATGCGCTCATGGGTGTCTATTTAGGAATGGGTGATGCTAATTTATATTTATCAAATACGTCCTTTACGATGGTAGATGTACTTAGCCAGCAATATGCGCCTTTTACTTCATCTCTCGCTTTTTATTACGATTTTCAAAACTATAGATACCAAAATCCAAAGGCAGAAAGTCAAATTAAAAGGGTTTGGGATAAGTATTACTTTGTAATTGCTAATGTCAATAGCGCCTTAAATCAAATGGACAAATCATCCTTTGCTTGGTATAAAGGAGAGAAGGAAATTATTCGAGGTGAATTATTGGCACTTAGAGCTTTCCTACATTTTGACCTCATGCGTTTTTTTGGACACGCTAATTATGCTCAAAGACCTGAGTTAGCTTCCAAATTAGCTATTCCATATTCTACGATTTATAGTAAGGACTATCCTCCTCAATTGACCTATACTGAAACGTTCAAACAGATGGAGGCGGATATTAAGCAAGCGATGGAATTGCTGAAGTATGATCCTATTTTTAAAAATTCACTGATCACCTCCGAGATCATGATGAACATCAATCGTGACGGATTTTATGATAACCGTTTTAATAGAATGAATTATTATGCAGCAGAAGCCTTACTTGCACGTGTATATGCATGGCAAGGAGGTGACAAAATGAAACTTGCTGCTGATGCTGCAGAAGATGTCATAGCCAATTCTCCTATTGAACTGTTTAATAATAATGATCAATTGAGTAATGATCGAACCATTAAAAAGGAACATTTATTTGGTTTAAAAGTTCAAGACCTTCAAACCACAGCTTCTATGTATTTTGAAGGGACAAACAACACCAATTACAATGGTTTAAGATTACTTCATGCCCCTACTGAAGATTTATATGAAGTTGATATTCCAGAGATTGGAGCTTCAGATATTCGATTTATTCAATTATTGAATAATGAACAGTATGGATATGTGAGCCTTAAGTTAAAAAAACAGTCTTTATATGATATTGATGCTAATACTATTCCTCTTATGAAGATTCCTGAAATGTATTATATAGCTTCTGAATATTATAGTCAAAACAATATGACCAAAGCTATCTCTCTTTTAGAGAAAGTACGTGTCAGCAGAAGAATCGTTCAAGCACTTCCTGCCACTTTGGATTTAGCAAGTTATAATAATGAGTTGGTAAAGGAATATAGGAAAGAATATGTAGCTGAAGGTCAATTATTCTTTTTCTATAAACGTCAGGGATTTAAGCAATTGCCAAATTATTCCAGCGCTGTTGACCTGGATGATAAGGTATATATGTTGCCTTTCCCAGCATCTGAAGTTGAATTTGGTAATCGAGTACAATAATGGTTGAAATTAAAACATTTGATATGAAAAAAAATCAAATTAAACTATTAGGGATAATAGTGTTATTCTTAATGGTAGGGTGTGAAAAATCCGAACCCCTTGCTTTTAATTCCAAATCTGCAATAACTTTTGATTATGGACGAGGAGCACCAGTAAATTCTACAACTTTTTCATTCCTTGGTAAGACAAATCCAATCGGTGTAATCAAGGTACCAATGTATATAAACGGATTCCCCACTAAGGAAGACCGACCATTCGAAGTAGAAGTGATCACCGATTCAATTACAACCGCTTCAGAAGGAGATTATGTCATTAAACCAGGTATTATCCATGCCGAAAAAGTTCAGGACACTCTTTTTATTGAAGTTCCTAAAACGGCCAAATTAGATAATGAGGTTTTACATTTATACTTAAGGGTAAAAGCCAATTCAGATTTCGATAAGGGGATTGTTGAAAGACAATTCTACAAAGTGTCCTGGAGCAATAAGGCTATAATGCCTACATGGGGTGTTTATTTTAGAACCTTTATTTCGTCTGCTGGAAGTACCAGAGCATATCGCATATTTGTGGAAACTACTGGTTTAACCAATTTTGCAGCAGCAGATTTCCGAAACTATGGTCAAGCAGGAGCAGAAGTTTTAGGGAAGAAATTCGGTGATTATATCCGTGCTTGGAATGCTGCAAATCCACAAAATGTGCTAACCCATGATGATGGAACACAAATGGGAAAACCAATTGTGCCTAGATATTAAACGATCCCATTATCAAACAAATATTTAAAATATGAAAACTATCAAATTTAAATATCTATATGGACTTGTCTCTCTCTTTCTGGTTCTCTTTTATGCCTGTAAGGATGATTTAAGTTCTCTTGATACGAATAAACTACCAAATGTTATAGTAGATACAGTTGGAAATAGTAAACTTACCGTGTTCCAATTTGATAAATTGACATTAGATCCTAAAGTAAACCTTGAGACTATAAATGACCGTACATTCAAATACGAATGGACAATTAATATAGAACCATCCTCAACGGAATACATTGTTATTGGAAATCAGAAAAAGCTGGACTACCAAGTTTCTTTTGTGCCTACATCCATCGATAGACCACATCAATTGGTATTGAAAATAACAGATGAAAAATCAGGTATCGAATATATCCAAGACTGGCCATTACAAATACGTAATGGAATTGGGGAAGGTATTGTTGTGGTTGAAACATATGATAATACCAATACGGACATCAGCCATATCATGTCTCCATTAGTAACGCCTGATTTTAACCTGGATAAAATCCGTTATAAAATTTATTCATCCGTAAATGGAGCTCCTATTTCAGGATTGGTAAATAGCATGGTTTATACGAAATTACGCTCTAATAATGTCCTGTTAGCAGGAACAAATAATAATCTTTTAAGTATTAAAACTTTAGATTATTCTGCCGGTGATCAAAGGGAAAATTTATTTTATGCGCCACAGAGTAGCTACAGTACAGGATTCCTAGGTAAGGTGGTCCAAAATGATATTTATGTGAGTGAAGGAAAGATATATTCTAACTGGCTTGAAATCTCAAAATTTGGTCTTCCAAATGCAAATAATTATACAATCCCAAATATCATTGCAATAAATAGTAGGTATGATTATCCCAATATTGTACTGAATTTTTATAGCGAGGATAAGGGGCATTTTGCATACCAATCTTCATTTGCTTCTTTCGGAGACCGTACCATGCGTCCTGTTCCTTCAAGTGCTGGTGTTTTTAATCCCAACCAAGTGCCAAATAAAAAGAATATTGCAGCAAGTGTAAATAATCAAGGAGATTTTTTACACCTTTTAAAGGATAAAACCACCAATAAATATGGTCTTTGGATTTTAAGTGCTGGAGGTTATGATAGCGAAAATTGGGTGATCACTCCCTCAAATCCAAAAAAATATGTTGATTTAAGTAATGCGCCTGAAATTGACCAAGCGACTCAATTTGCATTTTTGGATAATCAGCAGACATTTTTCTATGCGACAAAAACTAAGATATATGCAGTTATCTATGCCGCTACAAATCCAAGTTTTGGCTTAAGATATACTGCAGCAGCAAATGAGGAGATTACATCTTTAAAAATGTATTATCAAGCTGATTATCCTTTGGTAAGTCGTGATTTCTTTTCTAAAAATGGGAAACAACTTATCCTCGGTACCTATAATGGAACAGAAGGTAAGGTCCATGTATTGCCGATAATTAATGAAGGTGTCGGAACAATTGACCAAGCCAATATTAAAACCTATACAGGTTTCGGAAAAATATTATTCACTACTACACAATTATAATTAGAGATAGTTCCTTAGTCATAAATGATTAAGGAACTTTCAACACACAAACTATGAGGAAAATTATAAAGATTGCCAGGCTCGAGTTGAGTATACTCTTTTACTCACCTGTAGCCTGGGTTGTTATGATCATCTTTATGATCCAATGTGGAATTTCCATAATGGATCTGATTCAAGAAAAAGAAAGTAGTCAGCAATTGGACAGAGTGATTCAGTCGATTACGGTTGATGTTTTTTCAGGTAATAAAGGTTTCTTTCGTTCTGTCTTGAAGTACACCTACCTGTACATTCCATTGTTGACCATGGGGATTATGAGCAGGGAACTTAGCTCAGGATCCATTAAATTGCTGCAATCATCGCCAGTTACCAATTTCCAGGTAGTTTTAGGGAAATATATTGCACTATTAACGTTTGGTCTATATTTCGTTTTTGTTCTTATAGGAATATCCTTTACGGCAAGTCTACTAATCGAGAATTTTGATTGGGGATTTGTACTTGCTGGAATAATTGGGGTTTATTTATTGATTGCGGCTTATTCTGCTATCGGTTTGTTCATGTCTAGCCTCACTTCTTATCAAGTCGTTGCAGCAATTAGCACATTAGCAATTTTTGCAGCACTCAACTTTATTGGAGAAATTGGTAAAGGGAATGAAATCATCCGAGAAATTACCTATTGGCTTTCCATACAAGGACGAACAGATCATTTTATCTATGGAATGCTCTCCTCTCAGAATATTGCCTATTTTCTCCTTGTCATTATCCTGTTTATTGGATTAACCATCATGCGATTAAACGATGGTCGGGTTATCCAATCTGAAATCCAAAAAACATTAAAATACATCGGCTTTATTGCACTCATCCTAATCCTAGGATTTGTAACTTCTATGCCTAAAAATTGGCACTTTTGGGATTTAAGTCGTTTCCAAGCGAATACCTTGACACCCAATAGTAAGGAGGTAATAAGCCATTTAAATCAGCCATTGAAAATAAAAAATTATGTCAATATTCTACATCCATTAGGCCGATTAGGAACACCGAAATGGAGGAAGTTTGACCTTAAACAATTCGATCAATATACCCGGTATATACCTGAAATGGAAATGGAATACATCTATTTTTATGATTACGTTCCTGTATATGCTGATAGTTCAGTTAACTTGTTGGAGAAGGCACAAAAGGCGGCTTTGGCACATGACCTAGACTTCAGTCAATTGCTTTCACCAGAGGAAATTAAAAAACAGATCGATTTATCAACTGAAAAGAATGCATATGTTCGTTTTGTCCATCATGGAAAAGACAGTGTAGTCCTCCGTATGTTTCTTGATGCTACCGGTTATCCTACAGAATCTGAAATTACTTCTGCATTGAAAAGGTTATATACAAAAGTACCTGTGATCGGAATATTAGAGGGTAGGGATGAACGTAGCGTCTACAAAATAGGCGATAAGGGATACCAAAAAATTACCACAGATATTCAATCTAGACCTGCATTGGTGAACAATGGTTTCGACATCAAGACCTTAAGCGCATTGGAGCTAGATAGCCTATCGGATAAACTGGCTGTTCTGGTTATTGCTGATCCATTTCAAAACTATTCCATTGATGAGCAAAATGCCATCCATAACTATTTAAAAAATGGGGGTAATCTTTTAATCGCTGCTGAACCTGGAAAAGAAGTTTATTTGAATCCATTATTAAAGGACATTCCTGCTGAATTTTCAAATTTTCAACTTTACCAACATACCAAGGATGTTGAACCAGATGTACTCTTGGGAAGACCAACTTCAACAGCTATTGATTTAAAATTTACGAAAAACAAAAATCAAATCGTAACGCTTGCTGGTAGCTCTGCCATCCTATTAAAGGAGGACTTGAAAGGTTTTCAAACACAGAACATAATAAGTTCTGATCTTAAAAATGTCTGGAAAGGTAAGCTTACTGTTGATACAGCTTATACCCATGCGGATTCTATGGCTTATAGTCTCGCTCAGACCTTTACAAGGAAAATCAAGAACAAAGAGCAAAGAATCATGTTGATCGCTGATGCAGATTTTATGAGCAATGTTGAGTTAAACCGTTTTAATGTACGGAATGTCAATGCAGATTTTACCATTCAATTATTCAAATGGTTTACCTATGGGCAATTCCCAGTTGATACAGAGCGTCCAGAATCAATTGATAACAAAATCTTAGTGAAGGCAAATACACTTAAAAACATCAAGTACACTTGGACCGGTATTTTCCCGCTTTTGATAGCCTTTGGTGGAGCATTTTTATTAATTAGTAGAAAAAGAAAATAAAGCAAATGAGCACAAGTATAGCAACAATAAAAGCATTGTCCCATAAATATTCTAGAGATTGGGCAATTAGAAATATTAATTTTGAGGTGACGGAAAAGGGTATTTTAGGGCTGTTAGGCTCCAATGGTGCGGGGAAATCGACCACCATGAATATCCTTTGTGGCGTTATCAACCAAACCGAAGGGGAGGCTTTAATCGATGGAATTAATATCCGGAAGAATCCTGTAGAAGCAAAGCGTTTAATTGGCTTTTTGCCTCAAAAAGCCCCCTTACATTTTGAATTAACAGTAGATGAATATTTAACCTACTGTGCTAATCTTAGGGATATCCCTTCAGCTGATATCCCTAAAGCGTTGGAAGTTGCTAAAGCAAAATGTGGAATTAGCCATTTTAGTAATCGATTATTAAGCAACCTCTCTGGCGGATACCAACAACGTGTTGGTATAGCCCAAGCAATCATCCATAATCCAAAACTTGTTGTATTAGATGAACCTACTAACGGTTTAGATCCAAATCAAATATTAGAGGTTAGAAAACTCATAAAGGAAATAGGAGAGGAACGGTCTGTCATCCTATCAACCCACATCCTCAGTGAGGTTCAAGCAACATGTGACCGAATTATTATGATTGAACATGGTGAAGTGGTATTTGCAGATACCATGAATGCATTTAACAATTACATTGAGCCAAATTCCTTAGTCTTACATTTAGATAATCCGCCAAGTCTTGCCGAATTGGAATCCTTGGATCAGATTAGTCAGGTGGAAGTTATTAATCATGGACAATTTAGATTAACCTTTGATAACCCAAATCAAATCACGCAAAAATTAATTGCGATATGTTCAGAACGCCAATGGGGTTTATCAGAGATTTACCTAGAGAAAAGTTCTCTAGATGGCATTTTTGCACAATTATCTGCTAACTCTAAAGGAAGGAAATAAGATGCGTAAAATAATAAAAATAGCACGCTTAGAATTAAGCGTCCTCTTTTATTCGCCAATTGCATGGATAATTTTAGTTGTTCTGTTCCTTCAAGCAGGATTGGCCTATTTCGATATGTTATACAGTCAGGAGACTCAACAGCAATTGGAACGTCCTTTAACTGTCCTAACTCGAGTTATGTTTGCAGGGGAAAAGGGTATGCTTTCTTCCATTATTGAATACCTCTATCTCTATATCCCTTTATTGACAATGGGTGTCTTCAGTCGTGAATATACCAGTGGCTCTATTAAATTGCTGCAATCTTCGCCTGTTACCACCACTCAAATTGTGTTAGGAAAGTACCTTTCAATTGTTGTTTATGCGCTAATAGCGGTATTGATGATGTCGCCATTTGTTTTATCAGCATACTTCTCCATAGACCAAATGGATTTAACATTTGTCCTTTGTGGCTTATTGGGAATATTTTTGTTGATCTGTACATATTCTGCAGTTGGCCTATTTATGTCCAGCTTAACTTCTTATCAAATTGTAGCGGCCATTAGTACCCTTGCATTTTTAGCTTTTCTTAATTATGCCCCCCTCTTGGGTGCTAAATACGATGGATTGCGAGAAATAACCAATTGGCTGTCTATTTCAGGTAGAGCAGAAGAAATAGTCAATGGGTTATTGACCAGTAGAGAAATCGCTTACTTTATTTTGGTCATTGTGTTCTTCCTCAGCATCACCATACTTAGAATGGTGCAATTAAGGGAGGGAAGCAGTGTTTTGAAGCGTATAGGCCAATATGCTGCTTTAATTGCTGTTCTGTTTTTGTTTGGTTTTATTTCTGCAAACCCCAAATATATTGCCTACTACGACACGACCAGAATTAATGATCGTACGATCTCTCCAAATGGTATATCGCTTGCAAAAAGATTTACAGAACCCATTGAGTTAGTATCTTATGTGAATGTGCTTGACCAAAATGCAGCATATGGAGACCCCGTTAATCGAATTGCTGATATGTCTAGTTTTGACTTTTATTTTAGGGAAATTCCACAGTTGAAAATGGAATATATAGCCTATTATGATAGCATTCCATATTTGCGATTGGATTCAAACGAGACTTTTCTTAGTAAGGCAGAGAAAGCGGCAGATGCTTTAAATCTTAATTTTAAAAAGTTGCTGACTCCACAGGACATAAAAAAAATGCCATTCATTGCTAAAGAGTCAAAGATGTTTGTCCGTTTTTTTGAATACAATGGAAAGAGGGAAGCACTTCGTATGTATGATGATATGTTTAGATATCCTCGTGAAGGAGAAATATCAGCTGCTTTATTGAGACTCTTGGAAGGGCCTGCTAAATTAGGAATTCTAAGTAGTAATGGCGAAAGGAATGCTATAGACTTTTCAGAAAAAGCATATAGCTTCGCGCTTAATGGAAAATCCACCAGATCATCTATGATTAATCAAGGTTTTGAAATTTTACCTATAAAAATAGATTCCTTAGCTCAATTTCAGGGGGTAGGAATCATTATCGCTGACCCTGCAAAACCTTATTCTAAGGAAGAATTAGCCGCGATTTTCCAGTATATCGATGCAGGTGGAAATGTTTTTCTTTTGACTGACCCTGCAAGTTCTGCTTTCTTACAACCGATTGTAAATAAGCTCGGCTTGAAATTTATGGATGGTACATTGATGCAGGAAAGTGAGGATTTCGATCCTGATTTATTAAGAATAAAATTTGCTCCTGATGCTTCCAAAAACGGTTTTGATTTTTATGATGGTGCAATTTCAGTAATGAAAGGTGCTGTCGGTATTCAATTCGATCAAAATAATAATGGATTTGAACGAACAGTATTAATGGAAACCGATCCTAAAGACACCTGGAATAAAACAGAAAAGTATGACCTCGCTTTAGAAAAAGTGCTATTCAATCCGATCTCCGATAAAAGGGTGAAAGTACCAACTGCCGTTCGTTTGAAAAGAAAAACAAATGCTAATGATCAATTGATTTATGTATTTGCAGATGCCGATTATATGAGTAACTCAGAAGTAACACGATTTAATATTAACTCCATGAACTTCAATGTGATTTCTCGGATATTTAAATCCTTTACGAATGGGAAATTTCCTGTTTCTGGTAAAAAAGAGAAGGCAACTGATGTCATCATAAAAGCAGACAGAAAAAGCATTAATTTCCAAAGACTATTATTGCTCATTGTAGCTCCTATTTCTATAGCAATTATTGCAGCTGTGATCTTACGTAGAAGGAAGCGCAAGTAATCGAATTTTGTTGTTTAGTTTTATTAAAATAGCCCTTTCTGAAAATGTTAGGGCTGTTTTTTTTAATTTTAGATCAGTGCAAAATCTAAAGAGTATCTCCTTTTACCTCCAGACCTTCCCGGTCTTTCCGCCTATAAACAAAGGCTTTTTACTCTGCAATCTTTCCGATATCTCCTCTGTCTCTTCAATAAGCCCTTCCACATAATTCATCCTTTCTTCCATCAACTTAGGATGGATCTGAAAACCTAATTTGGTCATTTGAATGGATAAACCAACCAATAGCGCATTAATTCTATAAGCAAGGGTCTGCAAGTGCACAACGTCCTTTTTATGGTATTTGCCACTAATTGGGTCTTTGGCAAATTCCTCCAACGCATCATAAGATTGCGCTAAAGAAGCTTGCGTGAACTTTCGCATTAAACGTAAATCGTAATAATTCAAGTTTTGTGAGGCATAGCCTTCTTGTATTTTTTGGAGATAAGTTCTAAAATGCTCCACTAAGGAATGGGTATTCTGCTGAATCGAACGGTAATGATTGATTGGGATAGCTAAACATCCTAATACTGCGAATATAGAGCCCAAAAGAGTAAATGCAACCCGACTACCCAATATATCAACTAATTTGCCCTCGTACATATGCTGCCCTAGAAGAATGGTTATGGTAATGAAAATCACACAAACCAAGTAATTAGGACGGTTGAATAGTAGAAATAAGTATAAACAGACAATGGCTATGACCAGTAAGCTAATGGGATCAGTAATCAAGTACAAGATTAAAAAACTTAGTCCAATACCGATTAATGAACCTATTATCCGTTGGTAGTTGCGTTTCTGTGTATTGTTGTAACTTGGTCTTGCTACTAAGATAATGGTTAACAAGATCCAGGAAGCATAGCGGAATTCAGGCAAATAATAGCCGATAAGTCCACCGAGCATTAATAATATAGCCATTCTAACGGCGTATGAGAAGATTGCCGACTTGAAGGTAAGATTATTCCATATAGTTCCTAATCCTGCCTTAGGCGCAACGAAATCCTTGAAATTCTTGCTTTCCAACCAGCTTTGGTCAGATTGTACCACTTTAGCTTCTAATTGCAGTAAAATAGCGGAAACTTGACGTAATTGTTTGCAGATGGATTGAATCAACTCCTGTTTCTCAAAATTTCCCTCATGTTTCTTTGATTCCAGTTGTTGTAGTAATCCATCCAATTCTTGCCTCTTTGGGAAACAGACTTCGGAACTACGCTTCCATAAAGATAATTGAGCTGTCTCCTCAGACAATAAAACTAAGGACCTGCGAACGATAGCTAGTGTTTCATCTCCTTTGAGGACCTCACGAACCTGCTCATAATCGTTGTCCACTGCCATGAGTAATTCGTACAGATCAATAAGTTGATATAATTTAGCCAACCACAACTTACTAGCTTGATCTTTTTCTGAAAACAGCTTTTTATCTCGTAATAGGAGGGATCTTACTGATTCCAATTGATCACTTACCTTAGTGTGCAAAGCAGAAAGGTTTTTATACGTCTGCGCTAATGGTACTTGTTCATCATAACAATCTACCTTTAATCGGATAAGATTCGCCATTTGTTGGATTCCGCCAGCAACCGCAAAACGTAAAGATCGAAATGGGAAACTATATACTTGTATTAAGCTAACAGCAAAAAAGAAGATGGCACCTGCTGTAACCGCTATTGTAAATGCCCAAGGGTCTTCAGGACGTAAGCCAATAGTGAAACTGGCAACTATCAATCCTAAATTTCCAACGACATTAATCCGAAACCCTAATAAAGCAATTAAAGTATATATAAAACCAAATAAGCCCAATAAGGGGATTATAATCCAAGAATGAGCATGTAGAGCGGTTGAAATCGAAATTGCGGTAATAAAGAATATAGGAATACAGAATAAACTGGTTTTTACTTTATCCCTTTTGTTGCCAGGAAGGTCTGTCAAAGCGGACAATAAGATACCTACTGCAAAGGCAATAGCAAAGTGGGAATCATAAAAAAAGAATAAAAATACACTTGGAAGAAGGATAACTAATATATTCCTTAATGCATCCTGACTGGACTCTAATTTTAAAAATGGTAAAATCTTCCCGTAAATAGCGTTTGTCAAATTATTGTGTTGTTATTCTGAGTTTTATGGCTGCAAAAATAACAAAAATTAAATTTATAAAAATATTATACGGTCATTTAAATGTAGTTTGATATTTTATTTTGTTAATAGCTGTAACTTAAGTTGGATGCTATTGAATATTCCGATTTCAATAATTCTAAATGAAATATTGTTTGGTTTGACCTATACCGATTGGCTAAAAGGTTCAATTAATAGGTTGAAATATCTGATGTTATGTAATAAAAGAAACCCCTATTTTATGAATGGAATAGGGGTTTCGTTATTTTATTGTTGAAAATTCATTCTTTGTATTCGAACGGCATTTAGAATTGCTAATAGGGATACACCTACATCAGCGAAAACAGCTTCCCACATATTGGCTAAGCCTCCAGCACCTAGAATTAATACGATGGCTTTTACCACAAAAGCTAATGCAATATTCTGCCAAACAATCTTCTTGGTTTGTTTTCCAATACGAATAGCCATGGGTATTCTTGAAGGTCTATCATCTTGGATAACCACATCTGCTGTTTCTATAGTGGCATCAGAACCTAGTCCACCCATCGCCATACCCACGTCACTGAGCGCAACAACTGGAGCATCATTCACACCGTCTCCAACAAAAGCAACACGTTGGTTATTTGCTTTTATTTCCTTGATTTTATTTACTTTATCCTCTGGTAATAGATCGCCGTATGCTTGATCAATTCCCAATTCTTTAGCTACGGCATCAACGACAGTTGACTTATCTCCACTTAGCATAGTTGCCTTTACATTCATCCGATGTAAATCCTGAATTGTTTTTGCAGCATCTGTTTTGATGCTGTCTGCAATGGTCAGATAACCTACAAATTCACCTCCGAAAGCCACAGCAATGGTCGTATAAACAATGCTCTTTTGGTCCACATCATAGTTAATTCCAAACTTATCCATAAGCTTGAAATTCCCTACAAGGAGTTCTTTCCCTCCAATAACTGCCTTTAGTCCATGTCCTGCTATTTCTTCGATTTGCTGTAAATTAAGTTGATGATCAATTTCACCAACATATTCATGAATTGCAGTTGCAACAGGGTGTGTGCTATGGCTTTCTAATCCATTGACATAGCTTAATATCTTATTTTGATCAAATTTGGAATTAAAATGTACTTCCTGGACTTTGAAAACACCTTCTGTCATTGTCCCAGTCTTATCCATGACCACATGTTGAATATTGGCAAGACTATCTAAGAAATTAGATCCTTTAAATAATATACCATTTCGACTTGCCGCACCAATACCGCCAAAATATCCTAATGGAATAGAAATAACCAAGGCACAAGGGCAGGAGATAACCAAGAAAATTAAAGATCGATAGAGCCAATCTGTAAATACGTAATCTTTTACAAACAAGGCCGGTAATAAGCAAATTCCAATGGCTAGGAATACCACGATCGGAGTGTATACCTTAGCAAACTTTCTAATAAATAATTCGGTAGGAGCTTTCTGAGAACTAGCATGCTGCACCATTTCCAATATCTTACTCAATTTACTGTCCTCATAAGCTGCTGTAACTTTAACCTCTGCAACACTTTGTAAGTTGATCATTCCCGCCAGAACCGTATCGCCAGTATATTTGCTATCAGGTTTGCTCTCACCAGTTAATGCTGCGGTATTAAAGGAGGCTTGTTCGCTTAATAACTGTCCATCTAAACCTAGCTTTTCTCCGGGTTTAAGTAAAATCACATCTCCGATACTCACTTGAGCAGCTTTCATGATTTTGGGTGTTTTATCGATTAAGACGGTAACTTCATCCGGCCTTTGATCTAATAATGCTTTAATATTCCCTTTTGCCCGACTAACCGCTAAGGTTTGAAAAACCTCTCCAACAGCATAGAATAACATCACGGCTACGCCTTCAGGATATTCTTTAATGGCAAATGCACCTATGGTAGCAATGCCCATTAAGAAGAATTCAGAAAATACATCACCTTTTTTGATGCTTTCCCAAGCTTCTTTTAGCACAGGAAAGCCTACGGGTATGTAGGCTAACAGATACCAACCAAAACGTATATAGTCCTTAAACCATGCTTGAGGAATCAGATAGTCAAATGCTAGCCCTGTCAATAATAGCACTAGTGATATGGCTGGCCACTTAAAGAGATCCAATTTGGAGCCTTCGATATGTTCATGGTTGTGACCATCATCTTCGCTATGTATATGATCATCAGTGTTTCCTGCTTTTTCTTTGCCACTGGCGGTATTATTTATTCGATCACTGATTTCGCAGCATGAATCTTCATTTTTTAATTTTTGATCGTTTTTATCCTTCATATATTAATCCCCTTTTAATAGATGTTTAGTATGACTTGTATCGTTTTGCCATTCGGCAATTATACATCTGTTTAAGCTTATGCTGCGAACCGCATACATGAACCTTATTAATTTAATAGATTCCTTTTACAAATTCAATTATTCAGCCAAAAGATGAGTCTTTTATGATGTGAATATTATATTTTATTGTAAATGAATATAATAAAGCTGTTATTTAATGTGAATGTCCAACGGTTCCTGTAAGTTTTGCATTGATGAAAAAGGCTCCTTTTACAACGATTTTTCTTCCCTTGGGAATTTCTTGAACTGGAGTGATAGCGGTATAACCTTGGTGGCTTACTCCCTTTATGACCTCGATTTTTTCAAAATTGATTGAAGCTTTGGTCTCTCCGTGTTCATGCCCTTCTTCATGTTGATGTTCTCCTTCATGTTCATGATCATGTTCCGTTGCTGTTTCTGTACCATGGCTATGACCTTCATGATCATGATCTTCGTGCTCTTCTTCAGCCTCCTTATCGGTTTGAGTGAAAATGTAATATTTGCCTTTAGATTCTACAATAGCTTCATTAGGTACTGCTGCGGTGCTTACCTCGCTCAAACTAATTGTTCCCGTTATATTCATTCCATCGATTAATCCAGTCTTGTCTCCAATCACCAAACAATGTACCGCCACAGACTTGCTGTCGTTCTCAAAGGATGCACCTATACGAGAAACTTTAGCCGAATAGGTCTTTTCCGGATTGTTCGTTAGGTTGAAAGTGATGGATTGACCGATTTTTATTTTTGGTAAATCTCTTTCAAATACCTGTAAGTCCAGGTGCAACAAGTTGTTATCTACAACTTCTAGCAGGGCAGTAGACACATCTACATAGGTTCCGATTTTCACAAATACATTGCTCACAACACCGCTGATGGGGCTAACAACGACTATATTGCTCCTTAAGTTCCCAGCGCTTAACTGATGCGGATTAACTCCTAATAGTTGTAACTGCTGTTGGAGTGATGCTCTTTTTGTTCTTAAAATGTTTACCTGACTGCTTGCATTTTGTAAGTTTCTCTTAGTGCCCGCGTTTCCTGCGTTTAATTCCTTTTGCCTTTCCAGTTCCAATTCAGCTAATTGTAACTCATTGACACTATTTAAGTAATCTTCTTGTAGTTGAACAAATTGTGGATTTTGTAAATTCGCTATTATCTGTCCTTTGCGAACGTAATCACCAAGTTGAACATTCAATGTTTTAACCAAGCCAGCATAGAGCGAACTCGCGTTAGCTCGATTGTTATTTGGAACGCGTAGGAAACCGTTCGCCTTGATATTCGATGTCAGGTTTTTATTTTCTATCTCTCCCAATTGTATACCTACAGATTTGATTTGTTCTGCAGTGAGGGATGCTATGGTTTGATCGCCTTCTACATGAGCCTCTGCTTCGTGCTCATGTTCATCAGAAGCTTTGGAAGATTTATTTCCACAAGATATGATAGACATGCAAAGCATAATCATGCTAAGGAAAAGGGATGTATTTTTGATTATAGTTGACATGGATTATTGATTTAGTAAAGAATTAATACGGATTACAGAATTGTTGACTTCTTGAATGCTTTTCAAATAGTTTAAATAGCTATCCGTACTGGTTTGTAATGCCATTAGGTATTCTACATAGGAACTATCTCCTGAAGAGTAGCCAAGTTTAGCCGCCTCTATTATCTCCTTGGCATTCGGTAGTGCCTGAGTCTTGAAATATTCGTATTGTTCCAAGTATTGCTGGTATTGTTGATACTCGTTTTCCAGTTGGGTTTTCAATTGTGATTTTGCCCAATTAGCAGCCATTTCATTGGAAGCACGTTGATAATCTAGGGATCTTATTTTTGCTCTTGTAGCGCCATAGGTTAATGGAATTGAGATACCTATATCAAAGTAGCTAAAGCGTTGTCCTCGCCCATAAAACTTCTCTACACCATCTTTTTCATGATTGCCAATCAACGATGCATTCGTGTAACCAATCGTGAAGTCAGGTAGGCCATTTGCCTTTTCTAAAGCCTTGCTCTTGTTTGCAACCTCAGCCTCTTGAAGCAAATATTGAATTTGAGGATGCTTATTCAGTTGCGTACTATCCGTCAGGTTAGCAATTTTCAAAGGCTGGTATTCTGAATCCAATGCAATTCTAAAATTTGTAATCTGAAGCAAGTTTTGAAGTTGGTTGTATGCCTGCGATTTTAACACCTCATTTTGTTTGTATAACATGTTAATCTCACCACGTTTGGTTTGTGCTGTACTGATGTCAACCTTTTTAGTGTCACCGGTACGATAGCGAAGCTCGGCTACCCGAACAAAATCTTGATATATACTATCTAAAACCTTAAGTTCTTTGGTATTATTTTCTAAGAAAGCTATTTGATAATAGTAAGTTCGGACCTGTTTTTTTAACTCGTTTACACTGATGTCCATTAATGCCTTTCTAGCTTTTACTTGTTGATCTATGACATTTCGACGAGCTTTGAATACCGAAGGGAATGGGATTTCTTGGGATATGGTTAATCCGTCGTTCTTTTCAAATCCATCATTATTTCCATATTGAAAAGTTACTGCTGTTTTTGGCAATTCAGCACTAGATTTCCGAAGTGCTTCTTGGGATTGCACCGCCATTTCCTTTGATTTAAGCTCCGGATTGTTCCGAAGGGCTATATCTATAGCCTGTTCCATCGTTAGTCGCTCCTGCGCCTCTGAAAGGGCTCCAAAGGAAAATATTAAGAGGGTAACACTGATTGCTTTTTTCATGGTATGATTTATTGATCTACGATTAGATCCACTAAATAATATATATAATAAGGGGAGAACAAATAGGGTAAGGAAAGTAGCCGTTACTAAGCCGCCAATGACGACTGTTGCTAAAGGCTTCTGTACTTCCGCACCTGCACTGGTGCTGATTGCCATTGGTAAAAAGCCTAATGAAGCTACTGTGGCGGTCATTAAAACGGGCCTTAATCGAATTTGAGTTCCGACTCGAACGCGTTCCAATACATCTTGCATGCCTTCTTTTTCCAATTGGTTGAACTTCCCGATGAGTACAATTCCATTCAAGACAGCCACACCAAACAGCGCTATAAAGCCTATTCCGGCACTAATGGAGAATGGCATGTCACGAATTAGCAAAGCAAAAACACCTCCTATAGCACTCATAGGAATTGCTGTAAAGATTAAAAGGGCTTGTTTGATGGAATGGAAGGTGAAATACAACAATAGAAAGATCAATAATAGCGATACGGGAACAGCGACCATTAAACGATTGCTCGCCTGTTGTAAATTCTCAAATTGCCCACCATAGGTAAAATAATAGCCAGTTGGCAATTTTACCTTTTGCGCTAATTGCTGTTGGATATCACGGACAACGGACTGAACGTCCCGATCAGCCACATTAAACCCAACTACAATTCGTCTTTTTCCAGCCTCCCGGCTTATTTGAGCTGGTCCTAATTTATATTCAATATTGGCTACCTGATCTAGCGGAATCTGATCTCCCTTAGCAGTTGGTATCAATAAATTATTCACATCTTCTATGCTCTGCCTATGCGTACTGTCTAGACGAACCACCAAATCAAAACGCCTCTCATTTTCATATAATAAGCCGGTGCTTTTACCAGCGAATGCGGTGGAGAGAATATCATTGACATCTTCAATATTGAGTCCATAGTTTGACATTCTTATTCGATCATAAGTAACATTGATTTGAGGTAAACCTGTTACTTGCTCCACTTGAGGTGCTGTTGTGCCTTGCACGGATTGGATTACGGCACTTACTTGATTTGCATATAAGGCTAAACTATCTAAGTTTTCTCCAAATATTTTTACCGCTACATCTTGTCGGATACCGGTCATCAATTCATTAAATCGCATTTGGATAGGTTGGTTCTTTTCAAAGAATACACCTGGAATGACCTGTAGTTTCTCCATAATAGCATTCCCTAATTCATCATAACTTCTACCTGAGGTCCATTCGTCTTGTGGCTTCATTATCACCATCATATCGGTTGCTTCTGGAGGCATAGGGTCTGTAGGGACTTCGGCTGAACCGGTTTTACCAACAACCATTTTGACCTCCTGAAAACCTTTGATGATTCGGGATGCCTGCATGGAAGTCTCAATGCTCTGACTTAAAGATGTGCCTTGTGGGAGAATACAGTGAAATGCGTAATCACCTTCTTGTAATTGGGGAATAAACTCTCCACCCATTCGATTAAAGAGAAAGATAACGAATACAAATATTGCAACAGTAATCCCTATAATCAGGTATTTTAGTCGGATGGCTCCTTCCAATAAGGGAGCATAAAAACGGTGCAAGAAATCCATGAACCGGTCACTGAAGGTCTTTTTATCATGTCCTTTTTTCGGTAAAAACAAAGCACACATCATCGGGATGTAGGTTAAGGATAGGATGAGAGCGCCTAAAATGGCAAAACCTACTGTTTTTGCCATCGGAGTAAACATTTTACCTTCAACCCCCACTAAAGTCAAAATAGGGATATAAACGATGAGGATGATAATTTCACCAAATGCGGCCTGCGTTCTTATTTTGGAAGCCGATTCAAATACTTCCTGATCCATTTCTTCTTGCGTTAACTTCTCCTGGCTCTTGCGGAGGCCAAGATGATGTAAGGTCGCTTCCACAACAATGACTGCCCCATCGACAATCAAACCAAAGTCTATAGCACCAAGACTCATTAAATTGGCGCTTACACCAAACACACGCATCATGCCTAAAGCGAACAAGAGTGATAGGGGGATAGCTGAAGCGACAATCAATCCTGCGCGTAAATTGCCAAGGAAAAGAACCAACACAAAGACAACGATTAATGCCCCTTCAATAAGGTTCTTCTCCACGGTACTAATGGCACGCTTCACCAAGTCTGTCCGATCTAAATAAGCCTCTAAAACCACATCTTCCGGTAATGATTTCTGAATGGTTGGCAGTTTCTCTTTTACGCGATTTACAACCTCATTACTGTTTTCTCCCTTCAGCATCATTACCACACCACCTACAGCGTCTACTTCGCCATTATAGGTGAGTGCACCATAGCGAACGGCTGAGCCTATTCTTACATCGGCAACATCCTGAACTAAAACTGGTATACCGCCACTGCTTTTAATTGGGATCTGTTTGACATCTTCTATGGAAGTCACTAAACCTATCCCACGAATGAAGTAGGCATTTGGTTTTTTATCGATGTAGGCACCTCCTGTGTTCTGATTATTCTTTTCCAAAGCAGTGAAAAGTTCTGGAATATTGACGTTCATGGCACGAAGGCGCTGTGGATTAACAGCAACTTCAAATTGCTTTAACTCACCACCAAATGAATTGACTTCAGCGACTCCAGGGGTTCCATACAACTGTCTGGCAACTATCCAGTCTTGCATTTCGCGTAATTCCTTGGCCGAATATTTATGCTCACTACCCGACTTTGGGTGTATAATATACTGGTAAACTTCACCCAATCCTGTACTTACCGGAGCCATTTCAGGAACACCAATCCCTGCAGGGATTTTTTCCTCCGCCTCCTTTAAACGTTCATTGATTAATTGCCGAGCAAAGTAAATATCTACATCTTCCTTAAATACAACGGTAATTACGGATAGTCCAAAACGTGAAATACTACGGATTTCTTCGATGTCCGGTACATTGGCGATACCTTGTTCAATGGGAAAAGTAACTAATTGTTCCACCTCTTGGCCTGCCAGTGTAGGACAGGAAGTGAATATCTGTACTTGATTGTTGGTAATATCTGGAACAGCATCTATTGGAAGTTTGCTGGCACTCCAAACACCCCATATGATCAATACCAAGGTCATCAGTCCAATAATGATCTTGTTCTTGATGCTAAATTTTATAATACGGTCTAGCACGATTATTTGTTTAATTTTTAAAAAACTCACACGGAACCTTCATTGCAAGGCTGCAACGAAAGCATAATCTTAATTACTAAATCAATGATTGATAAGTAATGTTTTTGAATTCAGTAAATTAAACCTTTGGAGGAAGCCAGATGGAATCTGGGTCAATGGAACTGATTAATGTGTTTTCAAACAGTTTGGGAATATGGAGGTTTCTTTCAAACGGTTTTTCCAATTCTAAGAAATCTAAGTGAAACTCAGATAAAGCAATGCCACAGCAGGAACAGGTGCAAAACGCCGTACAAGTATCCTTTTCATGGTTATGATCCTGATGATGATCATTGGCATCTGTAGAATGGGAATGTCCAATATGCCGACTTATGGAACTGCTTGGACTTGTATTTTCATCGTATAAATGGTCGCTGCAAGGCACAAAGTGTAAAGCCAATACATAGAGCATTAATATGGTTGAAAATATCTTCATCTATAACAAATGTAATTAGAAATCAATAAATACCAATGGATTATAATGAGATTTCTATTTAAAGCATATCATAAACAAATACTTTCCCTTCCAATAAAATAGGCCATTCTGATTGACAGAATGGCCCATTTTTGTTTATTAATTTTAGTGTGCGATTGCCTTAAATAGCCGATGCGCCTGCTTCTGCTACTGCATGGTCATCTTCAACGGTGCTTCCACTTACACCTACAGCTCCAATAATGTCTCCCGCTGAATTCTTTAGTACAACACCTCCAGGAAAGGTAATAAGCCCATTGTTTGAATGTTCAATATTGTACAAGGATCCGCCTGGTTGAGATAATTTTCCAATCTCACCAGTGTTCATATTGAAATATCTCGCCGTTCTAGCTTTTTTCTGGGAGATATCAATCGAACCTAACCAAGCATCGTCCATTTTATTAAATGCTACTAAGTTGGTGCCTGCATCTACTACAGCGATGTTCATCTTAACGCCTAATTCATTCGATTTTTTCAATGCGGCATCAATAACTTTTCTTGCCTCCTCTAATGTGATGTTACTCATAGTTCTATGTTATTTGTGATTCCATAAATTTATTTCATTTCAAACAGAAAGCATGAAAATATCGTTTCAATATATAATAGGATAGTTTCATAAGGAATAAAGAAGAATTATGCTATTTTAGGGAATCCATTATGGTTGAACCAATGAATCACACAATTGACTTATTAGCAATTCAGACTCCTGAACACCTACGTGAAGGGCTAGAACATCAAACACGATTTGATGGAGGGCTTTTTGAGGTCAATATTTTTGAAACTTTCCAGTCCTCCACCAAGGTTCGCATACAATATGCCGGACTTAGTATTTCCAGTATGATTCGTGGATATAAGATTGTATATGGAAAAGATGGAAGGAAAATTAAATTTACCCCTGGTACTTCCTTGGTACTTCCTGCAGAGGAACAGATTTATGCTGATTTTCCAGAGGCAGACGCACGTAATCCAGTACAATGTGCCACGATCTTGATTCCCGCTGAAACAGTGGAACGGGTAATAATGGAATTGGAAAAGCAATATCCTGAGGGTAATTGGCAATTTGATTTTGCTAATTATCACTTCCAGAACGATTCTGCTTTTGTTCGTGCTATTAATGAGTTGCTCCAACTGGCTAGCGAAGAACGCTTGCAAATTCCTTTAAGTGAGGTATTGTTGAAGTCCTTGTTTATAAGATTGCTAAACGCCCAGAGAGAATATGTGCAAGAACAGACTGTCTTCCGTAAGAATAATCCCATGTTGCAAATAAAGCAATACATTCAGGAGCATATTGATCAAGACTTAAGCTTGGAAAAACTCATGGAAATAGGCAACTGTAGTAAAAGTACTTTGCATAGGCTTTTTGAAAGCTATTGCTCCAAAACTCCAGGTGCCTATATTTTGCAGGAGCGCATGCTTTTAGCATCAAATCTTTTGCTACATCCAGAGTTCAGTATTTCTGATGTGGCCTATAAAACGGGTTTTAGTTCCCTAAGTTATTTCGCCAAACAATTTAGAACCTTCCACGGCTGTACAGCAGGGGATTTTAAAAAGAAGTTTGGACATTAGAACCGCCATTTTAATCCCGTTTTTATCCCTAAAACCGTAATACGATCCGGATAATTACCATCCGTAAATAGTATGATGGAATTAGCTTTTGCAAAAGGCTCCACAAATAGTCCAAAATTGGAAGTGAAGTAATAGTTTCCCCCAATTCCAGCATAAACTCCAATACCATTTTGCTTATCTACATATTGTTCATTTCCTTGTAATTGAAAATGAAAATTAGGACCAGCATGAGCATAAAAGTATTTACCAAGATTCATGGATAATAATACAGGTACCTCCAATAGGCTTAAGTTCATACTATCCCGAAATACAGGTTTGCTTGGGTCAACGATGGCTCCTCTCAAATCAATCTTAAATTTGGAGTATTCTAAGCCGGTATTTATGGAGAATAACCTCGAAATTTTATATTTAATCTTGGCATCTATGGCAAAATAAGAATAGCTATCTTTTGACATACCCCCATCTAATCGTTCTCTTGGGCCAACATTTTGTTCAGCTAGTGGTGTAATACCTATGGAAAATTCAATTGGATGATTTTTGTTTTCTTGTGCTTGAATCGTCAGATTGCATAAAAATAGCCCCAGGATAAGTCCTAAAGCACGAATGGGTAAAATTCCTTTCATAGGTTTTCAAATCTAGTTTTCTCTAGAACGAAATTACCAAAGTCTTTGCTACAGAAAGAAAACAATATATATTTTCCCGTATTCTGTTCTGTACTATCAAATGCCAAGGCTAATGTTTTCTTTGTTTTTAATACTTGCTTTTGTTTTCGTTTCTGTGTGTTTTGTCTCAAATCTAATAACGTAGTGGTCTCATATCTCACATCTATTTCCATGGGTTGGATTCGAGACTCTAACGGATCTCCTTCGGAACTCCTTCGGATCTTGTTCGGATCTCGTTCGGTTCCTACCGAACGAGATCCGAACAAGATCCATAGCAGATGCTTACAAAATCCTTTAGAGTCTCGAAGCAATTTAGAAGCAAATACAGACTTGACTAGACCCAAACCTTTACAAATCATGGAAGAATACTGCTGTTGGATTTCGCTTTTTAGCTATAAATAACTAATTTCATAAGGAAAGTCAACCTTATGAAAAACCTTATTCGTTCTACCTACCTCATTCTCTTCCTTACAGTTTTCCAGTTTTCAGCTGTTCAAGCACAGAAAAAACAGAAAATGGAATTGATTATTTTCGATACAGACATGGGAAATGATATTGATGATGTTCTTGCTTTGGATATGTTGTATAAATATGCAGATCAAGGGAAGATTAAGTTGTTGGGGATTATGAATAATAAAGGTTCTGCCTATTCCACTCGATTAATTGATATGCTTTCCACTTGGTATGGATATGGGAAGGTTCCTATAGGTAAAATTGAAAATGGAGTCTTAATTGATGATTATGCTGATTATAGTAAAAACATGGTACAGCTTAATGATTCTACCAATCTGTATAAATATTCTGTCAAGCAGCATGATCAGTTGCTCCCTGCGCATGAGTTATATCGAAAGATACTGGCTAAGCAAGCGGATGGATCAGTAACTGTAGTTTCCGTAGGTTTTTCTACCAACCTTGCTAGGCTCTTGCAAAGCGGACCTGATAAATACAGTAAACTGGATGGAAAAGCCTTGGTAGCCAAGAAAGTTAAGGTACTATCTATCATGGCAGGTTCCTTTGGTGATAAGAAACGCGCAGAATTTAATGTGATTCACGATATCCCTGCTGCTAGGTATACTATTGCTAATTGGCCAGGAGAAATAGTATTATCTCCTTTTGAAGTTGGTAAGCAAGTCATTTATCCGGGGGCCAGCATCCAAGAGGATTTTCAATGGGCAACACATCACCCCTTAGTGGATGCCTATAAACGCTATCGACCTTTTCCTTATAATCGTCCTACTTGGGACTTAACTTCAGTTTATTATATCGGTGAAAAAGAAAACAGCCTTTTGGACAAATCTAAACCCGGTATATTGAGCATAAATGAAAAAGGATATACTGATTTTGTTGAAAATCCACAGGCTAAACATTATGTGCTCTCCATTCAAAACCAACATATAGAACCCTTAAAAACCTATTTTAAGGAACTCATTAGGGAAAAACCTAAAGCATATAGGAAATAAGTAATTATTTATTTTCCCCGAATTAATAAGCTGCCTCCTGGTTTAGATATTTATCGATTATGGTTTGTAATGATTTATCCATAGCTATTTGGTAATTACTATAACTTATAGTTGCTCGAGTTGAAGATATTCCCGAAAAAAACAAAATTATTTTTTGTGCGCCGGATGCATGCCGTGAGTTTCCATGTGAATATGGAAATGATAATGTTGTGGGTAAATTAAATCAACGATTAAATAATACTCCAAAATCAATGATTTACTCCACTAAATTTTACTCTTTTTAGTATATTTGGTTAACAAACCAGTTATTACATGAAAATTTTTCATCTATTTATTTGGATGATTTTGTTTGGTTTCACCTCGATCTATGGGGCAGAACCACTTAGGCTTCCTGGGGCCAATGATATACGTATTATCCCTTATTTATCAGAATATATAGATTGCAGTTGTTCAGAGAATGCGTCGCAGGTCCTATTAAAATGGAAAACCGGACAGTTTAAAAGATTATCAGATGCAACCGTTGTGAATAAAGGCGTGACGGATTGTGTGCATTGGTTTGCCTTGCATGTTATTAATGATTCTAAACACAGGGAGAAATATCTGTGGAGCTTTTATAATGATGGAATAAAATTTAATGTATTTGAACTAGATAGCCTAAGAAATAAAATCATTCGTACAGCCCAAGGTTCGCACTTTCAACGACTTTCTGAACGGGAAGTTCCTATTCGGCCGGTGTCCTTTGAATTGCCCATGGAAGCTGGAGAAGAGAAGTTCCTCTTGTTGCGTACAGAGGTTTTTGGAAGGCAAAACCTTTATTTCCCGACAGATATCAGTACAAAAAGTGATATCCTAATTTATGAACTTGGCTTTTCTTTTCTGTTAGGGCGGTATTTTGGTTTCTTCTTCTTCGCCATAGTTTTTAATCTCTGCTTGTTTTTAATTCTAAAAAAACGCTTTTATGCGATGATGCTTGGTTATATTTCATCTCTTCTAGCATTTAATATGATTGAATACTTGCACGATGTGTATGTCGTACCTGATGAATTATATGCGGTTTGGACACAAATCCCTAAACTCACATTTCTTGCTCTTGCCCTTTATTTTAACGTGTATGTCTTTATGACTTTTGTTCAACAGAAGAAGTATTTACCGAAATTGAGCAAAAAGTTGATCCTATTGAATAAATTGGTGTTAACAGCCACTTTGATTTATTTGCTATTGCACTTGGCATTAAATAGTAATACCCATTTAGTACGTGTCTTTCAATTAATTTTCGCAGCACTATTGTTGACTCAAACAGTCTTTTTATTGGTCAATATTTGGTATTGTATTAAAGGTAAATCGCCTTATATTTTCCATTATTTATTAGGGAATAGCTTGATATTTCTCTCTGTAGTCATGTACCTCTTCAATACATTTGACATTATCTATTTTCCTCAATTTATCAGACCTGGTAATATCATATTTGCATTTTCAGTGGAGATTATCTACCTCATGATTGTATTTACAGTGAAGTATAAACAGGATTTTGATCATTTTGTCGAGGATATTGCAGTAGCAGAAAACAAAAGAAGGCAGTTGGCTCTTGAATTGGTTATGATCCAAGAAAAGGAAAGATCTCGGATAGCACAAGATATACACGATGGTATTGGCGGCACCTTACAAGGATTAAGATTGTTGTTATCTGCTGAACAGCTTCAGCAAAAGAACAAAGTTCAGGAGATGCTTAAAGATATCAATGGCGATTTTAAGCGGTTGATTCATCAATTGGCACCGAAAAACTTGAAGAGTCTTGGTTTATGTGGTTCCATTCAGCATGATGCTTCGTCCTATGGATCAGTGCCAAAAATTGAATTGCAATGTTTTGGGGATGAGAAAATAATGCCTTTTGATATGAAAATACATTTGTTCAGGATATATCAGGAACTGATAACGAATGCTTTAAAACATGCTATAGGCGTAACACTCATCGAAGTGGATTTAGCGATAGATGATCATGAAGTTCGTTTGTTAGTTCACGATAATGGACAGGGAGTCGCAACATGTATACCTGAAAATGGACATGGGATAGGGATGCATAGTATTCGTTCAAGGGTAGATTATTACCGTGGGACATTTGATTTTTATTTAACAAAAAGTGGCTGTAGTGCTCAGGTAATAATTCCGTTTAAAACCAACGTAGATAAGATATGATGATAAAGCTGATAAACATTGATAACCATAAATTGTTTAGTGACGGGCTTCGAGCTATCATTTCTCAAGAGAAAGATATGTTGTTTTTAGAGGCGTATTCTGATGGCAAGGACATGAAAGATCGCCTTAAATTGCATGAACCTGATATGGTTCTCTTGGATATGTATTTGAATGAAAAGTCAGGGATTGCCATAGCTAAAGAGATTAAAAAAATAAGACCGAAAACCAAAATAATTATTCTTTCCTTAGAAGTGAACCCCGTATTTACTGCTGAACTAGAAGAAATAGGTGTAGAAGGTTATATTTCCAAAGAATTGGATTCGGTGGATTTATTAGCTGTTATTCGTAAGGTTTATGCTGGTCAGACACAATATAGCCATGATATTTTACAGAATTCAAACTCAGTGACTGTGATGGTGAATGATTTTGGGTTAACTTATCGTGAACTCGAGATTTACCAATATATCAAAGAAGGTAAGTCAAGTCAAGAGATTGCAGAACTGTTGCATCGTAGTGTCATGACTATCCGTACCCACAGAAAGAATATTAGACAAAAATTGAAAACGAAAATTAATAATCAAGGCGATTTTTTTGATTATTAATTTTTACCTTGCTGTACCCGGTATTTTAGAATGCTAATGATTAGAAGTAGACACTATCCTGATTTAAGGTCTACTCATTAGCATAATCAACCCGAGAAAGCATGGAAAAAGAAATACAAGTAAAGAATAAGTTGGAGCCAAGCCGTAGCCTTAAGGTAGCAGCTTTTGACCAAAGTAAATCTAATACAAAGCCACATAAACATAATGGCTATTTGGAACTTGTATTATTGACGAAAACGTCTGGTAAACATGTAATTGATGGGAGGGAGGTCAAAATTGAAGCGCCTTGCTTACTGGTAATAAGGCAAGATAATGTACATCATTGGGATTTGGAAAAACCAATCTTAGGCTATGTATTGTTATTAAAGAGACACTTTGTAGATGCCAGTTATGATCCTGAACTCAATATGCTTTTGGATCAACTCGTTAAATTGGACATACTGCCTATACTGAACGTTAAAGCGGTGGAGACTATTTTTCAGTTATTGATGGATGAAACAAATAAGACCTGCCAAGAGGGATTATTTAAGGCTTTAATCGCAAAATTATTGGAAGCCAATTCTACTTCTCCTAGACGAGCTGAATTACCGGATAATTTATACAAGCGTTTCACAAAATTACTGCGTGCGGATGTTCATCCTGTAAATCATGTTGCTCACTATGCAGAGAAATTGCATACCAGCCCACAGAATTTGAATGCAGCCTGCAAGAGAGAAGCTTCTAAAACAGCTTCTGATGTACTTGCAGACTACTTGATCCAAGAAGCAAAGCGACTGTTGATCTATACTGGTAAAAGTATTTCCGAAGTAGCCTTTGATTTAGGCTTCTCCGATAAGTCAAATTTCTCGAAATACTTTAAACGTTATACCCTTCAAAGTCCTAAAGACTTTCGGAATGAAAACCTTAAAATTCCTTTTCACCAAACTCACTCTTAGGCAATTTCAGGATTTGATTTAATCGTTGAAGATTGATGTTTAAATTCACTAAGAATACGTTTTTCTCATATACATAGTTCGTCGTGGTATAAAAATCAGGAGCATAAGTACTGATTCGTTGTTCATTTACACCCCATTTACCTAGTTCAATATTTTGCCATTGCAATTGCGCTGTCAGGGTACCTCGTAAGAATTGCTTGCTAAGGTTAAAATGAGGTGTTACGAATTTGGAATCCATCCCCTGGACAGTAGGTCTTTCAGATAGGTAATTTACTTGTAGGCCGGTGCTCCAACCTTTGGATAGGTTTGCTTGTAATCCTGAATTGATGGAATACACCCAATCTTGGTTAGATCGAATATTTTCGTAATCCAATACTTTCCCGGAAACTTTATAATGATAAACATTGGCTCCTAAATTAAATTGTAGCCAAGGAAATAGTTTGGTATTTGTACCTGCTTCAACACCCCAACGTTTAGCATAATCAGCATTACTGAATACACGATGAAGGATTGTATCAGCATAAACTGAGTTTACACGTTGAATAGGGTTCTTGCTGTGTTGAAAATAAGCATTTAGGAATGCAGATCCTTTAGGGAATGTTTTGACTACTCCTGTTTCTACATTGCTGATAAATTCTGGTAAAAGTTCTGGGTCGCCTTGCTCCAATGTTTCGGAGTGTTCTCTTTCAGGTATGGGGTTCAATTCGAAATTGTTAGTTCTTTGTACCCGTCGTGCTGCCGCTACTTTCCAAGACCAACCTTGACCTAAGTCGTGCATGAGGCTCATCGATGGATATAATTGATGGATGGAGTAGGGGAACTTTTGATTCGTATGAAGCAACAATAAATCTCGATTATAATATTCATAACGTAATCCAAGGCTATATTGTGTTTTATCGCCTTTACGTTCATATTGGCTAAATACAGCATGAACGATATTGTCAGCATTCATCTTGCCAGAGAACTCTGTATTGAGAATAGGGTTGTTTTTTCCTCCAATAGATTCGTAATATTCAAAGTTGCCTTTTTGCAAATCTTGCCTTAATTGATATCCTGATGTTAAGCTACTGTTCTCCCAATTCCATTTATGCTGTGCAGTAAGTCTTAACCCTTTAAGCGGATTGGTATAGGTGCTTCTTGTCCATTGTATCGTATCTGCTTGCCCGTGTATGTTGGAGTTAAGTGTTGAACCATGAATATCGGCATATTCGTAAATAGCACCTAAGGATAATCCATGCGCTTTATTGATTTGATATTGATAATTAAAGTCAATCAAATAAAACTCGCCTTGTTTATTTTGAAGGTTAGGGTTATGGTAGTCAAGTCTATGCAATTCATTTCCTGTAGAAGGCTGTATCGTGCGATTGTTGTAATAAATATCTGCTAAGCGATCTTGGAAACGTTTTGAAGCAAGTAGACCTAAATCAAATCGATGTTTCTCTGAAGCTTGGTAAGATCCATTTAAACGTAATCCATAATTATACTTGTCAAAGCTTCTTTCACCTTTTGATGGAAAGAATGTTTGTTTATCTCCAATAATGGTATTTACATCGCCATCTCGGAAGCCTGCATTGTCATTTCTTAGGTAATTGGCTGAGCCATTCAATTCCAATTTATCTTTCTTCAATTGGAAGGCAATATCGGCACCATAGCGTTGTTGTTTTTCAAGGTTGTCATAATCGTGGATACTTGGCAAACCACCTTGTAGATTCATGTACCAGGAGAAACCATTTACCTGTTTTGTTTTTGTTTTAATATTGATCATTCCGGCCTTTCCATCCGGGTCGAATTGTGCTGAGGGATTGGAGATATATTCTACCTCAGAAACATCATTTGCGGCAATTTGACCTAATATGGTAGCAGGATCCATCAGCGTTGGTTTTCCGTTAATTAGGACCATTAAGCCAGCATTTCCACGAATGCTGATATTTCCTTGGGCATCCACTGCTGCAGCTGGAAGGTTTTTCACAATATCTAATGCCGTACCTCCGACAGCATTTTTATATTGATTGGCTTGGTAAACTTGTTTATCTGCCAAGTGTTTCTGTGCAGGGTCAGCGCCTAAAATACGAACTGTTTCAATGGATTCTGTACTAGGTGAGAGCCATATTGTTGAAAATAGTTTTTCTTTTTCCCCATGTATTTGGAAGGGAATACGTTTTTGTTGATAACCGATGAATTTTACTAAAAGTACATAGTTTCCATTTTTGGTGTTAGGGATCTTGAACCCACCTAATGAATCGGTCATAACACCATTTATAATTTGGTTTTTTTGATCCAATACTGCAACACTGACGTATGCAATGGGTTCCTTACTAATGGAATCTTGTACTTTGCCTTTGATTTGATGCTGCTGCCCAAAAAGACTGCTGCTTATTAATAAGAAATAGGTTAGGTATAGGAGTTTATTCACAATAATTTTATTTTTTGTAAAAATAGAAAAGATGTTGATTTAGAGGTGGTAAATGGAGAATTATACCATTCTATTTTCAAATAGACCTTAATTTTAAAGAATGGGGATCATTAAAAATCATTTGATAGCTGTTAAAAAAACATGATCCTCGAAAGGATCATGTCAAAACAAACTACCTATTGAAATTGATTATGAAAGATTTTGTAGTTAATAATCTGATTAGTCAATTAGATTTTATTCAAATTGATTTCTTCAAGAAGAATATTAAAGTCGCTTATTTGTGCTTTATTGAATGTGTTGCTGTAATTATAGAATGTAATACAATCCTTTAGCATTTGGACTGCGATATCCTTGTTGTCCGTTTTTAATAGGATTGGAATAGATCGACGGACAAGATTTGCATTTAGTGGGTTAAGTTGAAAAGCATACGATAACCATTGTCCCACTTTGTTTTTTGTTTCTTTACTATTATCGGATATTTTCCAAAAGTACCTGGTCCAATTAAATAGCTGTTCTACAGTCAAATCATTTTTTCTTGTATATCTAGTCAGAACGTTTTCAGCAAGTAAATGGTTCTTTTGCATTCTTTCGGCCATGCTTTCCGTAATAACATTTCTTCTTTTCAAGCTATCCATAGATACCACTTGGGTTAAGCTATCTATGTACGGGATAATTTTATTTCTAAAGTCCTTACGTTCTACATCATGAACCTGTAGAAACTTGTATTTAATGAATTTGTCTGAAGCAAAGAATAGGTTTCTACCGCTGCTAATATTAAGATCTCCATCCAACTTTCCATTGGTTGCAGCCTTAAAAGAGTTTTTATATTGAATAGCTTCATTCAAACCGTTTAAATTATTTGATTGGATATTTCTCTCAATGATTTTACCCATACTGGCTTCAATGGAAAATATCACCATCATACTGTATGCATTACTAAACTTACCAGTCGCTTTATACTTTTCAGAAATGAATCCTAATAACCGATTGTAGACATTTGGGTAAAATTGAGAAAGTTGATTTATCATGCTATTGTTCAGCTTTAATAAGTCCTCATCTTCTGATACAAGGTCTTGCTTGTCTGCTGATAATAAATATTGTACGGCTATTTTCTCTTTAAGGGGATCTCTTGCAGTCAATTGATTATTTAAATCCAGTAGAAATTCTGTTTCATTTTTTCCTGCAAGGAATTGTTCTTTCATTTTATCTATACCACCGTATTTTAACAAAATTGGAACATCTTTCGTGTCATCAAGGAGTCTTTGAACAGATCTACTTCCTACTAGTGTTTTGTACACTTTTCCTTCAGAATCCATAATAAGCATAGTAGGAAAGGCATTGACTTGATATTCTTTTGCAACTTCAATACCTTCTCCTTTTTCTGCATCTATTTTAAGATTAATAAAGGAGCTATTGAAATATTTACCAACTTGAGCATCGGTGAATATCTCTGAACTCATCATTTTACATGGGCCACACCATTCTGTGTAGACATCAATAAAGATTAGTTTTTTTTCAGATTTGGCTTTGTCTTTAGCCTGTTGGAAAGATAAATTTTCAAAATTTATCCCTTGAGCAAATAGTAAATTAGCATTTACCAATAATAGAATTATTACGGCAAATATTTTCGTTGACTTCATGTTATTTTTGTTTTTAAGTTTGTTTTAAGATTATGGAGCAATAGCATAAGAATCCTTCCACATTTGTCTAGCAAAAGCATTATTCAATGTCCATTCTATTCTTTTGGCTTGATCCTGGGTAATAATACTTTGATCTGAAGATTGTTCGCCGGTATTAACTGATTCATAGGTAATCCAAGGATAACCTGGTTTGCCAGCATTCTTTGCAGCATTAATTTCTACGGTATATTTTATCCTTGAGTTGCCAAAAACTGTGCTGGCCAAACCTCCTTGACTGGTTCCGGCATAATATTGGTTATATGCAAATGTGTCATCGCAATAATCATCTACCCATGTCTTGGGGCTTCCAAATTGTACTGAGGTATCATTTACAGATGAATTCGGAATTACGCCTAGAAAGGCGGATAATTGAGATACATAAGCTGGATATAATTGCGCAAATCCATCACTGCTTTTATGGAATACAATACCCACATTTTCTAAATAATTTGGTTTTTTCTCCCAATTGTCTTCCTCTTGTTGGTTTTGTAATTCTTTGATCGCGATGGATTTTGGAAGAGGGAATGCTGAAGCATCATATTTACCTTTGGCAAAAACAAAAGGTAATGATCTTGAGTAACGATTTGACTGCGATGTGTTTGCCCAAGAATTGTGATTTAGAATCCATACATTTAGGTACTTGTCAACATCCCAATACATCGAAGGATTATTGAATACATAATCAGCATTGAACTGTTCAAAATGTTGCTCATCCGTTAAGTATACACGGTTTATTCCTTTTTCAAATAAAATATTTCCTTTAGGATCTCGGATTACAGGAACAAATTCAATATTTGTATTTGCTCCATTCGAAGCATTGGCAGCTTTTCTTCCAAATACGTTGTTAAACATTTGAATGACATAATATATGGCATCAGAATTTAGTTCTTGTGATCTGTCCCTAACGGATTCTAGATCCACAATATGGAATACGATTGGAATCTTTTTTAAGGCCGGGGTAGGGTAAGGCTGACGAATATTCATTCTGAAATAAACCGGATTAGGATCTTCAGGAATGGCATTCCCTGTTAAGGGATGTTCTGCCAATTCTTGGAGAATTGGTTTGCTGGATCTTATTCCGTCTACCTCAGCATAAAAATCTAAGGTTGAAGTAGTGAATTCCGTAGTGGTATAATTGCTTGGATATTCCTTACCACTTCTGTCAAAGAATTTAATATTGTGTTGCCTCCAACGTGATTTTGGAATTTCACTATATTGGTTTTGAATCTGGCCATTGACGTCTTTATAGGTTCCAGATTTGGTGTATAATTTAACTTGGAGTCCCAATTGGGAAACCCCATCGGTAGTAAAATAATTGGCATTTGCTTGGCAAACAACCTTATCTACCTGATACTCCATTTGCGCAAAATTGAAGTCATCTGGCGAACACCCAACTATGGCAAAAATACAGAGGAATAATATGCTCTTGATATTCATAATCTTAATAATATAATTCTACCCATCCTGGGTTAACAATAATTTGTGGATTGTAATCAATTTCACTTTGTGGAATTGAAAATTGGTATCTGAAATCATCAGATTGAAGAGTGGCGGTGAATGACTGTACCGTTCTTGTTTCAGAAACTCTTCTACGTTTCATATCTAGCCAAAGGATATCTGATTCGCCTAGGAATTCCCTCTTTCTTTCTAGGTACAATTCATCTTCAAATTCCTTCACTGTGCTTGGTACGGAAAGTGAAGAGATAACAGAGGGTTCATATCGAAGTTCTCTCCATTCCTTCAACATCGATTGTGCCTTAGCGATATTACCAGTGTGCGCATTTGCTTCAATGTTTATTAGCCATTGCTCTGCAAGTCTGAAAAGGAAAAATCGGATATTACCCTTCATCTTACGGGTAGGACTTAAATCATTAATTGTAATTTGATCGGCAGGTTTATTATAATTTGGTGTATCTAAAAACCACAATTTTTTACGCTTATCTCCATCCTTGTACAATTGATTCCAAATGTTGATATCATACGAAAAAGTATTGTTTAGAAAAGTACTAGAATTGGCTGCAATTTTATAGGCTTCAGGATAACCATTGTTTATCAAACCAGCAGAGGTTGATGAATATGTCAAATTAAAAATTTCTTGATTTAATTTTTCAATTGAATACGGATATACTGTTTGATTTGTATTTGGAATTGCACATGCCTTTTGGCTGTATTCTTGCGCTTTCTGCCAATCAGATTCGTCTGCAATAAGGGTTTGTGCTTTCCAATAATAGATCTGTGCTGCTACACGGTTTATACAATCAATGTTGTACATGATATTGAACGTCTTACTCGATGGCGTGCGTTTTATTCTAAGCTCTGCTTCATTTAAATCCGCTATGATTTGATCAAATACAGCTTGCTGCGGTTTTCTGGAAAGATCTACTTCATCTAAAGAATTGTGAATGCCAGTGTATACAGGAATACCTAATTGTGGATTGTCCAAAGGAGCATAATATTGCAATAACTTAAGGAAATAATAAGAACGTTGAATAAGTGCTTCTCCAACAACAATGTCCTTTGTCTGTGGATCCCCAGTAGCCAGATTCCCCTCTGTAATAATTAGGTTCATAAGGCCAATTAGGTTGTAATATACGGTCCAATCAGAACGAATAGTTCCTCTATCAATTACTCGTTTTTGAGCTGGAGTCAATGTATTGCTGCTTTGATCCCAATTGGTAAAAGCCCATACATCTATGGAGGAAGTAAAACTATTGTCTGAAGAGAATTGGATTGGTGCCCAAGGTTCTGGAGCATCTTCCATAATTGTCCAGCGTCCATTCTTGCTGAAATTGTACATCCAAGAGCCCATCGTATTCTTTACAGTAGTAATATCTGTTAAGAATTGCGCGCCCACAGGTTTTATATCGAGAAACTTTTTGCACCCAAGAATGAAAAGGAGCATAAAGATTGAGGCTAAAAAGAATATCTTATTTTTCATGAGGTTTAAAATGAAATTTGAAGATTTAATGCATATTTTCTTGTTCGTGGATAACCAAATGCAGATCCGCTTCGGATATCAGTACTTCTAAACTTGGAGAAAATGGCCACATTGTTAGCAATGAATCCAAATCGAACATAGCTTAATCCGTACTTTTCAATTAATGGTTTTCGGAGTGTATAGGAAAGTGAGACATCATTAATGCTTAAGTAGTCTGCATTTTGAAAGCGGTCATCACTATTCATCATAAAATATCGACTTGTTCCTTTGCTTATAACAGGGATATTAGTAATGTCTCCAGGAATTCTCCAACGATTAGCTGTTTCCTTCAATTGGTTGATACGTGGACCATAAATCTCTGAGGTGGTGCCATAAGTAGCATAATTGAAATTACGTCCATCAAATGTTCTCAAATATTTTCCTGTTACATAGCTAAAAGAAGCTCTAAATTCTAAATCTTTCCAACCAACAGTTGTAGCAAATCCACCGTGGAAAGTAGGTTGTGTATTGCCAATTTGAGTTAATGATTGCATAAACCATGGGCTGAAGGTCAAGCCACCTAATGGATTTTTATTCATTTCCCAGATTTCAGGTACTTCCTCGAGTGGTATTTTATGTGCTGTGGCATAGGTTTGTCGAGCTAGATCACTTAAGTAAATCATTGGTTCTCCATTCATAGGGTTAACTCCAGCAAAGCGATAACCGAAGGTGGTACCAGTTGGATATTGTTCAATATCATTAGCTGTAAAACCTGTCCATTTACTTAATACATTTGGATCATTGAATTCCATTGGATTTCTAGTAATGGAGTTTTCTACCCGGTTGGTGTTTCTTGCAATGTTAAAGGAGTTGATCCAACGAAAATCCTTATTAAACATGGTTCGTATATTGATGTTGAACTCCCAGCCTTTATTGATCAGGTCATGTCCATTCATCACCAATCTTGGATTACCAAAGGATGGAGGTGTAAAAGTCCCTCCTAATAAGTCACGGATAATGTTATTGTAATAGTTGAAACTACCGCCAATTTTATTGTTTAAAATCCCAAAATCAAGACCTATATTTTGATCCATTTTTCGCTCCCATTTAATACTTGGATTTGGGAAGTTGATTTTCTTTGCCCCATACAAATCATCATATTTAGCAGAGGATAAAATTATCCAAGAATAAGGGAGTGCATTCTTATCAATATTACCTGTGTAGCCAAAGCTACCACGTACCGCAAGTTCGCTGATGAAGGAATTTTTCAAAAATGATTCATTGTGAATATTCCATTTTACACTGGAGGACCAAAGTGGTGTAAATCGGTTTTTTGGGTCAATGGTTCCTGCTCCATCAAAGCGTGCACTGGCATTGACTACATATCTGTCTTGAAAACTATAAGTCAATGTTCCAAAGAAACTAGCCGCTCTATTTTTGTTGCCATATACAGATGATCCCAGCTGATTAAAGCTAACCTGGATTTCTTTGTTGAGTTCTGGATTCCAAGGATATTCTACATTTCCTCCTAAATATTTAGATGGATCATATTTAGGGATTTTAAACCTATTGTTCCAAGATTCTGCACTTCTGATTTCTGATCCTAAGAATGCAGCTAAAAAATGATCCTCATTTATGGTTTTGTCATATGATAAGGCCATACGTCCAGAGAAAGTCTTGGAATTTCCAGAATAAGGTGATATAAATCCTTCATTGTACCTTGCTGGGATTTCTGGTCTTTGCCCATCTGATGCCCTGAAAATTTCAGGAGCCCAAAAGTTGACTTGAGATGTATATGTACCTGGTCCAGCACCACTTTCACCAGAACTAAAGGCATAACCCAGGCGGCCTAAAAATTCAGCTTTTAGGTTTTTCATGACATCCCACCTAAGATTTAAACTAGTGGTGATATCAGATGCTTTTTGAACCGAAAAGGTTTCAGAAAGCTCCCTTATCATGTTAAATGTCGGATTGGCAAAGCCTATTGATAAACGGCTTTTGTCATTAAGCCAAGATTGATCAGGAGCATAGCTTCCATCTTCATTATACGGTTTTTCATACGGGTTGACATAAACCGCATATTTAAAAGGATCAATAGCTGAGTTATGGTCTTTAGATTGTCTATAAGAACCATTAGCTGTAAAATCGACCTTTAATTTAGGGTGTGGTTGGAAACCTACATTAACATTACTGCCGTAATTATTATACCGATTAGTAAAAAGTGCTCCTCGGTCATCTGATGCTCTAAAGGAACCCATAAACCATAGTTTTTTAGTTCCAGCTCGTGCGGAGATGTTGTGATTGTTAGAAAAACCAGGTCTGTAAATTTCATTGAACCAATTCACATTCACAGCACTTAATTCATCAATTTTCTGGTGGTATTCTTCATCAGTGATGGCTCCAGATTTCCATTTGTCCCAAGTACGAGCTCCTTGACCTCCAATTTGATCACGTTGAAGAAATTCTTCCATTAAATCAATCTCAAAGTCAATTTTCTCTTTGGCATTCATAAAGCCAAAATTGGTCAACTTTGGTGCCTCACTATAAGCGAAATTACTTTGATAATTTATGGAAACTGGACCTTCACCACCTTTCTTGGTTGTCACAACTATAACACCATTTGCAGCCATAGCTCCATAAATTGCTGTTGCTGCAGCATCTTTTAAGACGGTAATTGTTTCAATATCAGTAGGGGCAATGTTTCCAATACCATGATTTAATATAGATTGTTGAACATCACCATAAGTTAAATCTTTAATGGATGCTACCCCTTCTTGCAATGGTAATCCATCTACAACCCACAGTGGTTCCTTATTTCCATTAATGGAATTGTCTCCTCTTATTCTGATTTCTGCTTGTGCACCTGGTGCTCCATTAGGTGATGAAGAGAATAATCCTGCAACTTTTCCTTCTAATGCTTGATCTATACTTGAAAACATACTGTTTTCAATATCTTTGGCAGTTACAGTTACAAATGAACCGGTCATACGATCTCTATTGATCTGTTGATATCCAGTGTTTACTATTTGGATTTCCTCGATTACTTCATTGCTTTTAGCAAGAATTAATGAGAATGTTCCTCTGCTCAATATTTCTGAAGTGACAGTAAATGAACGAGTTATATAACCCATACAACTAACAAATATGCGATCACTTAATTCTGCTGCAATGCTTGCTTGACCAGATGAATTTGTTTTTACTTGTGATGATTTTAATACAGCGGTACTTCCTTTTGGCTGTAGACTAACACTCGCATCAGGAATAGCATTATTAGTGCTATCTAAAATTTGTATTTTTAGGACGGACTGTTTTACTCTTTCAAGATTTTTTACTTCTTTAGTGCTGGATACTCTCTTTTCTTTTGTTAAAAATATTGTTTTTGAAACGATGGAATAATCGAAATCAAAATCATCTCCTAATAGATTTAGGAATGAATTCAGATCAATCCTGATCAATGAATAATCAACAAGTTTTTTGTTTTTCAAAATACCCTCATCGCCAAATACAACATAGCCTGTTTGTTGTTTAATTTGACTAAAAATCTGACTCAAGTTTTGTCGCTTTACGTTCATGTGGATAATTTGTCCATTACTAGCATTTGCGACTTGAATGAGTATGACAGTGAGTAATATGGCCCATATTTGTTTAAAGCCTAAAAGACTGGTCCAAGCCCACTTATACTCCTTTCCTGGGCTTAGAGTTTGGTAATCTTCATCATAACCTGAAATTGGTTTGATGTCTTTACCATCATTTACTTTTGACATAATGTGAATTAATTATTGGTAATTAAATAGATTGATTAGATTAGTCGTTAAATGCTCGTATTAAGCTTTAACTCTAGGTTATTTTTCTTTAGTTGATATGTAATTCCATAGGGTTTCAAAGCATCTAAAAGATCAAGTAATTGGATTTCATTGGAAATCTCCCCGTTTAGATGCAGCTTATCAGGAACTTCCCCTTTAATCCAAATATTGATTTGGTACCATCGACCAATTTCAATAAGAATATCTTTTAGCGTTTTGTCATCAAAGCTAAATACTCCGGATTTCCAGGCGATAGTAGAAGCAGGGTTAACAAGTGATTGAACCTTAAATGGACTTTTATTATCCGTTTTGGTTTTACTTGCTACTTGATAAATTGCCTGTCTTCCAGGTTTTAGGAGTATGGGTCCTTCCAGCATGTTTATGGTAGATAACTGGATAGAGCCTTCAATTAATGAGGTTTTAATATTGCGATTTTCTGGATAAGCTTGAACATTGAATTTAGTTCCTAATACCTTGATGTCGTTTTTATCATCCACATCAACTATAAAGGGCTTAGTTGGATCAGATGCTACTTCAAAATAAACCTCACCTTTTATTTTTACTTTTCTTTCTTTGTTGTTGAATTTTTTAGGGAAAATGATGCTGCTATTCGTGTTTAACCAGACAAGGGTTCCATCTGTTAGTTCGAAATGAACTTGTTTACCAGCTGATGTTTGAATGGATTGTAGTTCTAGATTGTTTTTTGATGTCGAATTCGTAATTTGATTCATTTCTGCCCTACTCAGGTTGATCATATTACCCTGATTATCTTTGTCTTGTTCTTCTAAGTTGATTTTCTTTCCATCTTCGGTCGTTAAATACGTTCCATTGAATTGGTCTATACTAGCGTTATAAAGAAGACTTGCTTTATTTTCAGAGTCTTTTATTGTATACACATAGAAAGAAAGGCCCATAATTAATAGAATACTTGCCGCTATTCTCCAATATTGTTGAAAAAACAACAGCAAGTTAGGTTTAAAATCCTCATAGTTGGGTGAAATTCCATTCTTGATTATTTCCCAGGTTTTATCTCGGGAGTTTATTGCCTCGTGATAGTGTTTAAGATATTCTGATAATTTAGCTGCATCATGTGTTAATTCTGAATACCACTTCCTTCGTTTCTCTGATTCAGATAACCAAAATGTAAGTGTTTCCTTCTCTTGTTTATTAAGCTTTCGAAGAAAAGATTGATAAATAATATGTTTGATTTCGTCTTCGTAATTGGTCATCTTTATTAGCTTTATATGTAGATAACCAGAGAATCCAAAAACATACTATGTTATTTCAAGAAATTTTTAAATTATTTTTAGGAGTGATTTGTTAGGAGGGTGTCTTGCCATAAAGGAATAAAGCAATTTATACTTTAAATATGGTTTGGTGACTTGTTAGAAGTAATAAAAGTAATAATAGATTGTCTTGGCCTAATTTGTCTCGCAATTTTTTTATAGCATTGACTTTTTGGTTTCGAACTGTTTGTACACTCAGATGGAGCATCTTTGCGATTTCCCCAGGTTTTAATCCATCCTTAAAAGACAATAAAAATATTTCACGCATTTTTTCTGGTAAACTATTTAATTCCTCATATAGTTTGGTGAGAATTTCATTCTGTAACATGGCTAGTTCCATGTCATCTTCATCAATCTCTTGTAATTCTTTTAAAAGCAGCTGTTTATTGTATTGAATGTTTTTCTGCTTATTTATGCTATTTATAGCTCTATTTTTTACAGCTACAAAGGCATACTTTTGAATTTCATCCAAGCTGTTAAATTGTTTCTTGTTTTTCCATAAACTAATAAAAACTTCTGCAATAAGATCTTGAGCGATTTCATTCTCTACAAATTTTAAAGCAAAACCATATAAAGGACTATATAATAGTTGGTAAACTTCATTGAATACCTTTTCATTACCTATATAGATTTTATGTTCCTTGGTTGTTTGCATGGTAGAAGGTCTTGCACAATCTTTATTCGAAAAATTTAGGTGAAGTGTAAAGCTAAAAAAGAAAAATTATTTATTAACAAAAAAAGTCGTAACAATTTAAATATTATCCTAATAATGGAAAATAAATTAAATACATACTTGAGTGTATATCATGAGAAGAAGTAGGAAATGATTTACGCATTTTTTTATAGCCTTACGATTTAAGTTGTTTTTCAATTCTTTTTCTTTTTTAATTAACCCTATTTATGGATATGTAATTAATGTTTAATTAATTGTAACATGGTAAATTACAAGAATATAGATGTCATATGAAAAAGGTAGAAACTGGTAATAAAGCTGGTAATTGGACAGAAATTAAAAATACAACAGCATTAAAGGACAAGAAAATAGTAAATACCGGGGCTTACACACTACTAATGGCATTGAAAAACAAAGCTGAGGATTAGCTTCTTTTAAAACCTTCTAAATATACTATTGAACAGCACTTGAACGAAAAGAATGAGTACTTTTATAAATCTTGTAAACCATACTACCTATGTCTTTAAATATTCCTGAAAACTTAATAGGGCTATCTAATGCTGAAGTATTAGCTTCTAGAAAGAAACATGGACTCAATGAAATGGAGGCCATTAAACGGTCTAATTGGATTAGTTTATTATTGGATATAATTAAAGAGCCCATGCTGATATTGCTTTTTGCCATCTCTATCATTTATGTAATAATAGGTGATTATGCTGAAGCCTCTTTTATGTTTGTGGCGATAGTTGCTGTTTCAGCTATTTCTTTCTACCAAGATAACCGCAGTAAAAAGGCTTTAGAAGCTTTGGAAAAGCTGAATGAGCCATTAAGTCATGTTATCAGGAATGGACAAGTCATTAAAATTCCAACAAGCGAAATTGTGGTTGGTGATTTAAGCATAGTAGAGGAAGGTAAGATGATTAATGCCGATGGACGAATCGTTCATAGTCATGACTTCTCCGTTAATGAATCTTCTTTAACAGGTGAGAGCTTGTCTGTTTTTAAGCATGCTGACAATGAAGACAATCGAGTTTATAGTGGAACACTAGCTGTGTCAGGCTTGGCAGTATTTGAGGTAGAACAAATAGGTAAGGAAACAAGGTTAGGGAAAATTGGAACTTCAATTGGTCAAATTAAAGAAGAACAATCTCCATTGCAACGTCAAATAGGGAATTTTGTGAAGAATATGGCCATTATTGGGATAGTCATATTTCTATTGGTTTGTGCTGTAAACTACTATAGGGGACATGATTTGTTGCAGAGTCTTTTAAACGGCTTAACCTTGGCGATGTCCGTTCTGCCGGAGGAAATACCTGTGGCATTTACCACCTTTATGGCGCTAGGAGCTTGGAAATTAATGCGAGAAGGGGTAATTATTAAACGAAGCAGTATTGTAGAAACACTGGGCAGTACTACGGTTATCTGTACCGATAAAACCGGAACAATCACCGAGAACAGCATGCACTTGAAACAACTCTATGATTTTGCCACTGATAAAACATACAACGAAGATAATTTTAATGATCCTGCATTAAATGACTTGATAAGCTATGCTATGTGGAGTAGTGAGCCTGTACCATTTGATCCCATGGAAAAGACCTTGCATGAGGTTTATGTCAGAACACAAAAGGATGACCTTCGTAAAGGCTTTCAATTATTCCATGAATATCCTCTGGAAGGGAAACCACCGATGATGACTCACCTTTTCAAAGATGAGCATGGTAATCGAATTGTCGCTGCAAAAGGAGCACCGGAAGCTATTCTAAAAGTATCTAATTTATCAACGGAAGAAAAGGAGAAAGTTAGGGGCTTGATTACTTCATTTGGTAGGGAAGGATATCGTGTTTTAGGTGTTGCAAAGTCAAATTTTGATGGAACTGACTTTCCAAAAATACAACAGGATTTTCCATTTGAGTTTATGGGATTGGTTGTTTTCTATGATCCTCCAAAAAAAGGAATTCAGGAGGTTTTTCAGCAGATTTATGATGCTGGAATCCAAGTAAAAGTAATCACTGGTGATAACACAGATACTACCAGAAGTATAGCTAGCCAAGCGGGAATTCAACATACAGAGGAAGCTTTAGAAGGCAAGCAAATTATGGCACTTTCTGAGGGTGAATTGCAGACTGCTGTTGAGAAAAATGTCCTTTTCACAAGGATGTATCCTGATGCCAAATTAACTGTGGTCAATGCCCTTAAGAAACAAGGTGAAGTGGTTGCTATGTTAGGCGATGGTGTCAATGATGGCCCTGCCTTAAAGGCTGCCCATATTGGGGTAGCTATGGGAAATAAAGGGACAGAAATTGCTAAAGCTGCGGCCTCGTTGGTTATCACTAATGATGACCTTGGTAAATTGATTGTTGGAATAGCAGCGGGTAGAAGGATATATACCAACATTAAAAAGGCTATTCAATACATCATATCCATACACATTCCTATTATTTTAACAGTTTCATTGCCCTTGTTTTTAGGGTGGATTTATCCGCAGATATTTACCCCAGTTCACGTGATTTTCTTGGAATTAATCATGGGTCCAACCTGTTCCATAGTTTATGAAAATGAACCTATGGAAAAGAATAGCATGATTCAAAAACCCCGAAAATTAACCGATACTTTTTTGAATTGGAAAGAGTTGACCATCAGTATTATACAAGGCTTAATTATAACCGTAGGCGTGCTTTTTGTATATCAATGGTCCGTCAACCAAGGTGCAAATGAAGAGAATACCCGTGCTATGGTGTTTACCACATTAATCTTTGCCAATATCCTTTTGAGTTTAACGAATAGGTCCTTTTATTACAGCCTATTTGAAAGCTTTAAGAATCACAATAAATTGTTTGCAATCGTCATCTCTTTGACTTTATTATTACTGATGGCTATTTTGTACATCCCAGTATTCGCCAAGTTTTTTGACCTAAGTCCTTTAAGGTTTGGTGACCTTGTATTCTGCGGATTAATTGCTGCGGTCTCCGTACTTTGGTTTGAACTGTATAAGTTGATTCGGAGAATGGCTAAGGTTGAAAGCTAATTATAGAAGAATTTAAGATAGGGCACCGGCGTATACTGCCAAAGCTCTTTTCCTTGCTTCCTCGTGGTTTACAATAGGTGTGGGGTATTGATCTGTACCATACTCTGGAACCCATTTTTTGACATAAAGATTTTCTTTGTCAAACTTCTTTAATTGGATATTGGGGTTAAATATTCGGAAATAAGGAGCAGCATCACAACCTGAACCTGCTGCCCATTGCCAATTACCATTGTTGGAAGCTAAATCAAAGTCATCGAGTTTTTTTGCAAAATAAGCCTCACCCCATCGCCAGTCAATAAGGAGATGCTTGCATAGAAAACTTGCAACCAACATTCGGACACGATTATGCATAAATCCTGTTTGATTTAATTGACGCATTCCTGCATCCACCAAAGGATAGCCTGTATTCCCAGAGCACCAGAGCTCAAAATCTGCTTCCTTATTCAACCAAGGGATATGGTCGTATTTTGGTTTAAATGATTGCTGTTCAACTTGTGGAAAATGATAAAGTATTTGCATGAAAAACTCACGCCAGATTAACTCCTTTAACCATATTTGATTATGGTCTAAGGCAAATGCTACCGCCTCGCGGATACTTAATGTTCCAAATCGGAAAGCTATGCCTAAATGTGTCGTTTGATCCAAAGATGGGTAATCCCTACATTGCTCATAAGCATCAATTATGGAACTATCTAACACAGGAACAGTAAACTTGATTTCGGTTTTGTTAAATCCTAATTCACTAAGAGGTATGATTTTCTGTGCCTGAATTTGGACTAACCTTTCCCAATTCATTTCTTGCGGAAGAAGCATTTTCTCGTTCACTTTCTCTAACCACTTTCTCGAATAGGGTGTAAATACCGTATAAGGCTTTCCATCCTGTTTTAAAATATCCGATCCTTCAAATATGACTTGATCCTTATACGAATGAAAGGAAACGCTCTGATCTCCTAGAAAAGATTGTACCTCAAGATCACGTTTGAGTGCATAAGGTTCATAATCAATATTGCAGTAAACCGTATCGATTTCATATTGTTCCAATAATTGGGTGAATGCTTGAATTGGATTTGTATAGAAACATCTTAGTGAAGAGCCTTTCTTTTCTAATTGCTGATTTAAATGATGAAGAGCCTGTTGAATATAATCTACTCTGCGGTCTGTCTTATCTTCCAATTGATTTAGAATAGTAGGGTCGAAAATAAAAATAGGCAATACTTGCGAACCACCTTTTAAAGCATTGGCTAAACCTACATTATCCTTTAACCTTAAATCTCGACGAAACCAAAAAATAGATACCTTTTTCTTCATAAATAAATAGCCTCAAAAGTTTAAAAATAGCTATTATATCAACAAAAATTAATCACTTAAAGGCTCTAAAAGAAATTCTTTGATAATAAAAGAGAATCTTTAAGTATATTTAATTGATAATGATTCCTTTAAACCTAATTAATACCACTACATTAATTTAGGCTGCATTATTTGAATAAAACAATGAAAGATATCAACCAACAAAACCAGGTAAACCGTCGTTATTTTTTGAAATCTGCTGCCTTTTTATTGGGTAGTTTGGGTTTATCACAGTTTGATGCATTTGCTGTTCCATTTGAACAAGCTCAGCTCCAGGATGGCCTTTTTGCTTGTAACCCATTAATCTGGCGAAGGGGAGATGTAGAATTAGAAATTTTATGTGTTTTTAAAAAACATGTAGTTTGCTGGGTTCATTATGGTAAGCAATCTGAAAACTTAAATCAAAAAACCAGGGAAGTAAGGGATGGAATGGCCCATGTTGGAACGATACATCGAATACCTTTAGCTAATTTAAACCCGAATATTCCATATCATTATCAAATTGAAGCCTCAGAAGTTATTCAATTGGAGCGGAAGGATAGCCAATTTGGACCAAAGGAAAAAAGTCCAGTCTTTTCCTTAAAAGGTCCACAACCTAATCAGCTAGAAACATCTTTTATTGTCTTTAATGATATACACGAAACCCCAACTTCTTTTGCCGAATTGAGAAAATTGAGTGTCATTAAACAACCTGATTTTTATGTGCTTAATGGGGATATGGTCAGTTCTATAAAGACTGCGGATCATTTTATAACGAATGTTTTGGCTCCAATGTCACTTTTAACGAAGTCTAGCATTCCTGTAATCTATTCCAGAGGTAATCACGAAACCTGGAGTGCGCATGCTCGTCAGATTACCGATTATATGCGTGGAGTTAATCATCCTTTTTATTATGGTTTTCGACAAGGGCCGGTATATATGCTGGTCATGGATTCTGGCGAAACGCGCTCTGATGATGATGCGGCAAACTGGGGTTTAACGGAGTTTGATGCTTACCGAACTAAACAAACTGCCTGGCTCAAAGAAGAATTAGCAAAACCTGCTTGTCGTGATGCCAAATATCGAATCGTTGTGACACATATTCCTCCTTTTTATGCTGGCAAAGAACTTCATGCTGCAACCCAGTATTTTAAAGAATGGGGTGATTTGCTTAATGCTGCTAACATTAGCCTAATGCTTTGTGGGCATACGCATAAACCTGGTATTCACCCAGCAGTACCTGGTAAACACAATTTTCCAATTGTTATAGGAGGTGGGCCTAAACCGGGTAATCGCACTGTTATTCAAGTTCAAGCTAATTCAACTAAGTTAAATTTATCCCTTATCCGAGACGATGGTAAACCCTTAGGGAATCTAACTGTTTAAAAATATCCTTTGTAATTGAGCCTTTTCATTTCTATCTTACTTCATTCATCAATTTGAGGGAGGTACTATACTTATGCGTAAAGTAATTTTAAATCTTGCGGTTTCACTCGATGGTTTTATCGAAGGAAGCAATGGGGAGATTGATTGGTGTATTATGGATCCAGAAATGGATTTTGAAGGCTTTTTGGACAGTGTAGATACCATATTCTACGGAAGAGTAAGTTATGATGAATGGGGGAATTATAAGGTTGATGAGACAGCTGATCATAGCGAGCAAGCTATGTGGAGGAAGATTCACGCCATGCATAAATACGTGTTCTCAAGACAAATGAGGGAAGATGCTGGAGTGACCTATATCTCAGAACATTTAGTGGAGCAGGTAGCAGCTATTAAACAGAAACCTGGAAAGGATATTTGGTTGTATGGAGGGGCAAGTTTAATTAATTCTTTTATTACAAATGACTTAATCGATAAATATATTTTATCTGTTCATCCAATAGCACTCGGAAATGGAAAACAACTCTTTGAAAACTTGAAGCAATCACTCTCTTTAAAGCTCGAAAATACAAGGATTTTCCGTTCTGGGGTGATTGAACTCACTTATTTACCCAAAAAAATAGCGTCATCATAAGATTTTGGTCATTGTTATTTTTGGCTATTATCAAGCATATTTACCCGTATTAGGACATAATTAGTTCATTAATTGATGATTTAAATAAAAATAAAAAATTCGTTTCCAATAATTTCCACTATCTTTGAGCTAAAGCAAGGCCCTGCTACGGTAATGCTGGTGGAAAAATCTACATGATCAACCATCATAATAACTATTTCAGTTGCCAAGAATTCGTTAAAAGAGATATAACGACTTAAGTGTTGACAATTGGAAAAGAATCCTTTAAGAATAATTTCCCAATATATTACGATTAACAATTTTAACATGCTCCAATTTATGCGGAGAAGGTCTTGTTGAATAAAAAATAACTTAGCCCTTGTGCTAATCAAAGGGTTAAAGTAATAGATTGCGTTAATGAATTTTAAAGATATAGGAGTAATTGCTCCCATTTTAAGTGCCCTGGAAGAGAAGGGATATGTACAACCAACTGAAATACAAAAGCAGGCAATACCGGTTGTACTTTCTGGAAAAGACCTTATAGGTTGTGCTCAGACAGGAACTGGAAAAACTGGAGCTTTCGCTATTCCCATATTACAATCCCTAAGTAAACAGAAAGAAAAGAGCTTTAAAACTCGTGCTTTGATACTTGTTCCTACTCGGGAATTAGCTATTCAAATTGATCAGAATATTTCTTTTTACGCCAAGAACCTTTCTTTATCCCATTTAGCCATCTTTGGTGGAGTACCACAAAAAAAGCAAGTCGATGCTATCCGTAAAGGTGTGGATGTCTTGATTGCCACTCCTGGTCGTTTAATGGATCTGGTAGGACAGGGGATTGTTCATCTTGATGCGGTGAAGTGCTTGGTATTGGATGAAGCTGATAATATGTTGGACATGGGTTTTATCCATGATATTAAAAGAATTTTAGCAAAAATTCCTAAAAACAGACAAAGCTTACTGTTTTCAGCTACCATGCCTACTGCAATTCGTAAATTAGCAGCGGATATTCTTACGAATCCAAAGGAAATAAGTGTCACTCCTGTTTCTTCGACAGTGGAAAAGATAAATCAAATGGTTATGTTTATGGAAAAGAAGCAGAAACCAATCGTTTTGTCCGATTTGCTGAATCAAAAAGAATACAAGCAAACCTTGGTTTTTACACGAACTAAACATGGAGCAGACCGTTTGGCAAAATCTTTGATTAAGAAAAACGTGAATAGTGTTTGTATTCATGGAAATAAATCGCAAAATGCAAGACAAAAAGCATTAGCTTTGTTTAAAGCTGGTGAAATACCTGTACTTATAGCTACAGATATTGCAGCGAGAGGGATAGATATCAAAGAATTACCACATGTAATAAACTATGATCTTCCCGAAGACCCGGAAACTTATGTACACCGTATTGGACGTACAGGTAGAGCAGGAAAGACTGGCCATGCCATCTCTTTTTGTAGTCCGGAAGAAAGACAGTTGTTACAAAAGATTGAAAAACTAATAGGTTTTAAAATAGATAGTAAAAAAGAAAAAATTAATAACAATAAATAATAATTACAATGCAAGAAGGAACAGTAAAATTTTTTAACGATACTAAAGGTTTCGGTTTTATCACTCCAAACAACGGTGGAGCTGATATTTTTGTTCATACTACTGGTTTAGTGAGTAACATCAGAGAAAAAGATCAAGTGACGTATGACGTAGAAGAAGGAAGAAAAGGATTAAACGCAGTTAATGTACGCGTAGTTAAATAGTCTATTTTAACTTTTTATGGAAAGGTTGAATTATCAATGGTAATTCAACCTTTTCTTTTTGGTACTGATCTCCTAATTAACTTTGTGCTGCATTCCGAAATCAAATAATTCCCAACTTAAACACTATATATAATAGTCCATTTCGCATCTCCTGTTCCTATATTCATGAAATAAACCTGTTTACATGAAAAAAATATATTTATGTATTCGCGGTTTTGTTTGATGGAAAGATGGAATATTGCTGTCTTAGCTCTCATTCTATTTAAAAAATTTTATCTTTTTTACGATTTTAATAATAACCTGCTAACTGTTTGTTAATCGTTTGTGGTTTATTAATTTTACTTTCATGAAAGTATACGGCATATAGAGCCTCTACTTTTACATAAAGTCCTTTTTTAAGGTTCTAATAATAGCACACTAAATTATAAATTGGCATGGTATTCCAAGGGGATAAGGAAAGCTTATCAGATGCAGATTTGTTTTTGAAAATAAAGGATGGAGATACCACATCTTTTCAGCTGCTTTATAATCGGCATATTGACAAAATATACAGTTATGCATACAGTCTGAATTTAGAGGAAGACGATGCTGAAGACTGCATACAGGAGGTTTTCACTTCCTTATGGCAAAGACGTGCCCAATTACAAGTTGATAATTTAGGAGCTTGGTTATTTATGGCCCTTAAAAAACAGATGCTTTTTCAGTTACGAAAAAAAAAGTATCAAGACCAATATGTTGACCAGATTGTCCGCTTTGTTAGTCCTTTCTATGATCCCGTTTTGGATACACTCCAAGAAAAACAATTGCAAGAGTTCTTAGAAGTACAAATTCAGCAACTCTCTCCCCGAATGCAAGAAGTCTTTAGGTTAAGTCGTATCGACCAATTAAGCCATAAAGAAATCGCTGCTCAATTACAGATATCTGAACTTACCGTCAAGAAACAAATCAATTCTGTCTTAAAAATCTTTAAGCATAAGATTGGTTATAAGAGTGTTGAGACATTGTTAATCATCTTTTACCTCCTTGACAAAAAATAATTTTCACTTTTTTATACTACCAACGCCCTACTTGTGCAACATGTCTATAATTAGGGCTAATAGAGACCAATTATGACCAATGCTGATATAGCTAAATTGTTGGATAAATACCATGCTGGAGTGTGTACTCCAGAGGAACGTCTATTGCTTGAACTTTGGTTAGAAAATAACCTTAACAATACAGATCGGATCCCTTCAGAGGAAGAAAAAGCGCGAATCTGGCAAGCTATTTCCAATTCCACACAAGAACAAGAAATTCAATCTCTTTCGAAACCGAGAATTCCAATTTGGAAATGGTCAGCTGCTGCAGCTGTGTTATTGTTTGGATTGACCTTAACATGGAATCTAAGCCATCAGCACAAAACTAAAAAAGCGCAAGTTGAAGAGGTGCAGCAAGGTCCAATTACTCCAGGAACTGAAAAGGCTGTCTTGACACTAAGTGATGGAAGACAAATTGATTTGTCCAGCATATCCCAAGAAGGAATAGCGGATCAAGGTGTTGAAATAAGCCGAAATAAAGATGGATTATTGCAATATAAAGTTTTAGGTCAAAATACCAATTCCACCACGGCTTACAATACCATTGAAACACCTCGAGGTGGTCAATACAATGTATTGTTGCCTGATGGAAGTGAAATCCTACTCAATGCTTCTTCGAAATTGAAATTTCCTGTTAACCTTCATCTTCAAGATCAACGCCAAGTCGAGTTTTCTGGTGAAGGATATTTCCAAATTAAAAAAGATGCTGCCCATCCATTCGTGGTGAAAACCGAAGCTCAAGAAATGAAAGTCTTAGGAACAGCATTCAATGTAAACACCTATAGACAAGCAGAAACAGTGACTACCCTGATTGAGGGAAAAGTTCAAGTAAATAACCAAGAAATATTACGTCCTGGTCAACAAGCACGCAGTAATCCGAATGGAACGACATTAAAGAATGTTCAAGTGGAAGACTTCATTGATTGGAAAAATAAACTATTCATATTCCGTGATGAACCCTTGGAAAGTATCATGGAAAGAGTGTCGCGTTGGTATGATGTGGATGTTAAATATGTGAATTCATCTAACAAACAAATAAAATTCAATGGTGAAGTTTCTCGATATGCTAAAGTGGAGGAATTACTGGATTTATTGCGCAAAACCAGTACAGTACAATTTGCTGTTCAGGGACGAACTATTGAAATCCGATAATTATCGGAAATGTAATTAATAATTTATTATAAACTAACTTAAATTATGAGGTTAAAATCATTAAAAATGATGAGAACCCTTGGCTTCTTTCTATTGCTATTCCAAATCTCGATAGCAGCAGAAGGTCAGGGTGTAATCTCGTTGCGGAAGCAACAAATCAAGGTCTCCACCTTGGTGCAGGAAATCAAAAAACAAAGTGGTTTTCGCATCTTATACTCCAGTCAGGTGCTTTCTGGAGATGAGAAATTAGCTGTTGATTTTGAAAACAGCTCCTTAGAAACTGTTATTGCTAGTTTAGCTAAGCAACTGAACGTCGGTTTCGAAATCAAAGATCAAACAGTTTTATTAACGCCAATTGCAAAGTCGAATAAGACTGCTACGAACGCAACTTCTGAGCGACAGCAATCGCGTATTTCAGGACAAGTAAAAGATGAAAAAGGGAATCCTCTTCGTGGTGCTACGGTTGTTCTTGTCGACAAAAATCAAACAGTAAGTACGGGTGAGGATGGTTCATTTAGCTTCGATAACGCTAGTATCGGAAGTAAAATTCGTGTACAATACATCGGTTATCAGACCCAAACAGTGACGGTTAATTCCCTAAGTGAAAAGATTGAAGTACAACTTAATGCCAATCCTAATGTTATTGAGGATGTTGTCGTAACGGCTTTAGGTATCAAACGTGCCGAGCGTTCTTTAAGTTATAATGTACAGCAAGTAGGAGGGGATGAACTGACGAAAGTTGCTGATGCCAACTTGATTAATGCCTTAAATGGTAAAGTTGCCGGGGTAAATATCAATAGTAGTTCTGCAGGAGTAGGTGCCGCATCGAAAGTTGTGTTACGTGGTGCTAAATCGATTTCTAAAGATAATAACGTCTTATACGTAATTGATGGTATTCCCATGTATAATCGCAAAAGTACAGAGGGTAAAGAGTTTGCTTCTACTGGAACATCTGAAGGGATAGCCGATGTCAATCCGGAGGATATCGAATCCATGTCGGTATTGACAGGTGCTGCAGCTGCTGCACTTTATGGGTCTGAGGCTGCCAATGGAGCAATCGTAATAACTACCAAAAAAGGTACTGTAGGTAAGACTACCTTAAGTGTGAGTCAAAATACACAGTTCCATAATGCATTTGTTTTGCCTGAATTCCAAAATCGTTATGGTACTGGAAGTGGTCTTGCCAGCAATGTTAATGATAAAAGTTGGGGCCAGAAATTAAATGATGCGACTTTTATGGGGTACGATCCTGCAAAAGATTACTTACATACAGGTTCTACCTTAACCGAGGGTGTTACCTTCTCGACAGGTACAGAAAAGAATCAAACCTATGCTTCTGCTGCAGCAGTCAATTCCAAAGGAATTATCCCTAATAGTTCTTACGACCGTTATAATTTCACCTTCCGCAACAGCTCCAAGTTTTTAGATGATAAGTTGAGCTTTGATGCCGGATTAAATTATATCATCCAGAACGATCAGAACATGACCAACCAAGGGGTGTATTCTAACCCTTTGACTACAGCATACCTTTTTCCTCGTGGGGATGATTGGGATGCTATCCGCATGTTTGAACGTTATGATGTACAGCGTAAAATCAATACGCAATATTGGCCGCAAGGTTTAAACGAAGTGGTTGGTCAAAATCCATATTGGATTAACTACCGCAATATGCGTAACACGGTGAAAAACCGCTATATGATTAATGCAAGCTTAAACTATAAATTGAACGATTGGTTGAGTTTTACTTCTCGTGGTAGATTGGATAATATTCACGGAAGATTCACCGAAAAGTTATATGCTTCCACTAATACCACGATTACGGATGGTTCTGCTAATGGTTTCTTTGGTAATGAAGAAATCCAGAATAAACGTATTTATGGCGATGTAGTTGCTAATTTTAATAAAACCTTTGATCAGTTTTCTATTCAGGCGAATTTAGGTGCTATTTTACAACAGGATAAGTCTTATTCATTCCCAATCAGAGGTCCAATCCTTGAAAATGGTATTCCAAATATTTTCAATATTACCCAGATTGATGATCGTAAGAAATCGCCTTTAATTGATAGAACCCAAGAAACACAATCCATGTTTGTCAACATGGAGTTAGGCTATAAAAATACCTATTTCCTAACAGCTACTGGTCGTAATGATTGGGCATCTCAATTGGCTGGACCACGTTCTGTACAGTCTTCATTCTTTTATCCATCCATTGGTGCATCGATTATGTTATCTGAGGCTTTGGAACTTCCAGAAGCGATTAGTTACTTGAAACTACGCTCATCCTATGCTTCAGTAGGTACGCCATTCCCTGAGTTTTTAGCAAATCCTACCTATACTTGGGATGTCGCAACACAGCAGTACACGGATAGAACACATTATCCTATCAGCGATTTAAAACCGGAAAGAACCAATTCATTTGAGGTTGGTTTGGCAGCAAAATTCCTTAATGGTTTCAATTTAGATGTTTCCCTATATCATGCGATGACCTTAAATCAAACATTTGACCCTAAGATCTCTGTTTCATCTGGTTATAGCACCCTTTATGTGCAGACAGGTCGTGTTTTGAATAAAGGTATAGAATTGGCCTTAGGTTATGACCATACTTGGGAAAATAGCCTTCGTTGGGCAAGTAACTTTACTTTCAGTGCCAATAAAAACCGTATTGAAGAATTGGTTCGCGATTTCACACACCCCGAGACAGGTGCCATTATCAATAAAAATCGTCTAGATGTTGGCGGATTATCCCAAGCTCGCTTTATTCTGAAAGAAGGTGGAACCTTAGGCGACTTGTATTCGCTTTCTGACATTCGTCGCGATGATCGTGGATTAATCTATGTGGATGAGAAAGGGCAAATATCTGAGAACAATAATGTTGGTGATATTTTAATCGGTAGTGTTTTGCCAAAGGCCAATATGGCATGGCGCAATAGTCTGGATTATAAAGGATTCAACTTTGACTTTATGTTTGCTGCTCGCTTAGGTGGTGTGGTTTATTCTGCTACTCAAGCATTCTTGGACTACTATGGAGTTTCAGAAAATTCAGCATTAGCTCGTGATCAAGGTGGTGTGTTAATCAATGGAACAGACTATATCAATGCCGAGTCGTATTACAATGTAGTCGGAAATAAAAGCGGTATCCCACAATATTATGCTTACAGTGCCAGCAATGTTCGTTTACAAGAGGTTTCATTAGGTTATACTTTCCCGAAATCCTTATTGAAAGAGAAGGGACAATTAAGCGTGTCATTAATTGGTAGAAACCTGTTGATGCTTTACAAAAAGGCTCCTTTTGATCCGGAATCAACAGCAAGCACGGGGAATTATTACCAAGGTATTGACTACTTCATGGTACCAAACACGAGAAACTTAGGATTCAATGTTAGGCTTAAATTTTAAAAATTATGAAACGATATAAATCATTGGTTTTTTCCATGGCTGTGTTGGCAGGGGTGCTTCAGCAATCATGTACAAAAAACTTCTTAGACTATAATACCGATGGCAGGGGCGCCACACCGGAAGAGGTGCAGCGTGATGGCTATATTTTAACCTCTGCATTAACGGGGCTACAAGCTTGGGTTGTTCCATTGGATGTCAATACCAATCAGTTTGTGGAATGTTTATTAGGCGGTTCCTTTTCAGGCTATTTAGCCGATTCCAATAATGGATTTAATGGGAAGAATTTTGCTTCCTATAATCCGGAAAATGGCTGGGCAAGAGTAGCATTCAATGACATTATCCCAAATATTATAATCCGCCATAAAAAGGTGAAATCGGTTACAAATGAACTTGTGCCTATTGCTGTAGCCGATGTTATCAAAGTCATGGCTATTTCAAGGGTGACGGATATTTATGGCCCTATTCCATATTCTAAAATAGGGGAGAACGGGGCACTTGAAGCGCCTTATGATTCTCAAGAGGAGGTTTATAATAAACTTTTTGAAGAATTGAATGCAGCCATTAAGGTGCTTTCAGAGAATCTGCAACAGAACTTCTCACCAAAGGCGGATAATGTGTATTCTGGAAATGTTACAAAATGGCTTAAACTGGCTAATTCCTTAAAACTACGCTTGGCAATGCGTATTTCTAATGTTAGTCCGCAAAAGGCTAAGGAAATGGGTGAACAGGCTTTGCAACAAAGCACAGGTTTGATCGTGGCGAATGCGGACAATGCATTTGTTAAGCCGATCAATAGAAATCCATTTCGAGTAATTATGTATGAATACAATAACGGTGACTCCCGTGTGTCTGCTGATATCACCTCTTTTATGAATGGTTATGCGGATCCAAGACGTGAGAAATACTTTACACTATCTGCCTTTACAACGGGCACAAATGGCTTCTTTGGTCTACGTTCAGGTATTCAGATCCCTAGTGGTAATAACATTAAGCTGTATTCCAATATGAAAGTGGACGAGTCGGATAATATCTTATGGATGAATGCTGCTGAAGTTGCTTTCTTAAAATCAGAGGCTGCCTTACGTGGCTGGCAAGGTGTAGGTGGTACTGCCCAATCCAATTATGAAGAAGGGATTAAATTATCCTTTGAACAATGGGGAGCATCTGGTGCTGAATCTTATCTAGCGAACACAAGCAACCGTCCGGATAGCTATGTGGATCCAATGGGACAATTCAGTTATACCGGCACACCGAGTCGAATTACCATCAATTGGAGTGAATCTGCTACACAAGCCGAGAAAATGGAACGTATCATTACTCAAAAATGGATTGCTAATTTCCCATTAGGTATTGAAGCTTGGTCTGAATACAGACGTACAGGCTATCCTAAATTAATGGAAGTGATGCAGAACAACAGTGGTGGTTTAGTGAGCACTAGTCGTATGGCAAGACGCTTAGCATATCCTCAGGAAGAATACACGGAGAATAGCAAAAACGTAAATGATGCAGTAACTAATATGTTAAAGGGTGCCGACAATATGGGTACTGATGTATGGTGGGCTAAAAAATAATAGACAATGATGAAGAAATTAACGATAAAATGGATCTCGTTGCTGTGCTTACCATTAGGTGTCATCAGCATCTTAAATTCATGTAAAGATTGGACTGATGTGGAATCTTTAAAGGTTGAACAAGCTACAGTTAAGGAGAACAATCCTGCTCTTTATGCGGCTTACCTGGCCGACTTAAAGGCGTTCAAAGCTGCTCCACATAAAATTAGTATCGCATGGTACAATAATGCTGTCAAGAATACGGTTGGTCAGGCAGATCATATTAATGGCATTCCAGATAGCTTAGACTTTGTGGTCCTTGAACAACCAAAATATCTCCTTGATCGAGAACAAGCAGAGATGAAACAGATCTTGCAGGAAAAGGGTATTAAATCGCTTTATGAAATTAATGTAGATTTCATGAAAGGTGTTTATGACCGTAAGGTAGGTGATGCTAAACCAAAAACTTTCCAAGCATTCTTAGTCGATACTTTGCCGGTCGCACTGTCATATTCCACCGAATTTGCTTATCAAGGAATAGTGCTATCATTCCAAAGTAAGGCCAAACTTCATTTGAGTGCAGATGAGCAGACAGCGCAAATTGCCTTAGAGAAAACGGTGTTTGATGCGGTAAATGAATGGAAATCAAAACATACTGACAAGGAGTTTATTTATAAGGGAGTTCCATATTTCGTCTCTACAGAAAAGTATTTAGATCAATCTTCATATGTGATTCTTCCAACACAAACTGCTCTAAGTAAAAGTAATCTAGCCTTGCAATATAATGAGGCAATGGCTGCAGCTGATCCAAAATGGAAAATCATTCTCATGGCATACTTACCGTCTTTAAAGCCTGATGAAAGTGCCTTGGGTTATTTCCAAGATAAATCATTGGCAGGAGTAGGAACAGCAGAGTTTGTGAAAAGCACAACTGGAAATCAAGAAATCCATGGCGTAGGCCTTTTGAACCTTCAATACGATTACTATAACATCTTGAAATCTTATGGGAAATCAAGACAGGTAATTGGAATTTTAAATCCAACCAATAAGAAATAAGGGTTATGAATAAGCGAATTAATAAGTCAATTTTATTTCTCTTTAGCGTACTTTTCATCTTTCAATCCTGTAAGCAGGATGATGAAAATTTTGAGAATAAAATGTTTTTGTTGTCTCCGAAGTTAGAGACCATTTTGATAAAACCTTCGGTAGTAAATGTGGAAAAGCAAATTCAAATTGCAATTGCCAAACCACAGGATTCCGAAATTCAGGCAAAGGTAATTGTTGATGAAAATCAAGTTGCTCGATTCAATCAAGCTTTTGAAGAAAAGGCGGAACTATTAGGTAAGGAATTCTATGATCTTCCAAATGCTGATTTGAAAATTACGGCAGGAAGTGTGAAGTCTGAATCCTTAAATATCACCTTCAAAAATGTAAATGCATTGGATAAAAGTAAGGTGTATGTACTTCCAATTAGTCTAAATAGCAGCAGCTTATCAGTTTTGAATTCCGAGTCCATTAGCTATTACTGTTTTAAAGGAGGTGATTTGATCAATAAAGTTGCCGGTTTAGAGAAGAACTACCTTTATTTCGACAGTTGGAAAAACCCAGCCGTAGTAAATAACCTGCGGTCATTTACACTAGAAGCATTGGTTCGTGCTAAAGACTTCAAGAATTTCATCAGTACAATTATGGGTATTGAAGGCAAATTTCTAATCCGTATTGGGGATGCTGGATTTCCAAGTAACCAGGTCCAAGTTGCCACTTCTGCTGGAAATATGCCAGGAGCAGATCCGAACAAAGGCTTAACAGCCAATAAATGGACGCATATTGCAGTAGCTGTCAACGGAACGACCGGAAGTATCAAATTATATATCGATGGTGCGCTACAGGCAGAGGTGTTAAAGCCTAGTCTAGGTGCTGTCAACTTTGGAATAGCAGGGATCAATGGTTTTCAAATTGGTCGTTCCTATGAGGATGCGCGCTATTTTAATGGTGAATTCTCCGAAGTTAGAATATGGAACAAGGAACGTAGCAAAGATGAAATCGCGGGTAATTTCTATGAGGTGCCTGTGGACAGTGAAGGGCTTGTTTCATATTGGAAATGTAATGAAGGTGAAGGTAATTTGATTAAAGATCATACGGCAAATCAAAACCACATGATAGCCAAATCGGCCATTAATTGGGTGAATGTCGCATTGCCTGAAAAGACAGTTGCTACAAAATAATAAAACCTAACAACATGAAAAAAGTATCTAATATATATAGAAAATCCATTCCCATTTTCTTAGGGGTAATGGCCCTTTTCGCCTTCAATTCTTGTAAAGAGGAAGTAGTGAAGGTAGGGGAAGAAAAGGAAGCTTCTTATGAAACCAATCCGAATGCACTAGCTACCTTGATTGGTCAAAATGGAAAGTCTGATCAATCCTTATTTGAATTTAAAACCGCAGGTGAATTTGGTCTTTATGTAGAGTTGACTAAGCCTAGTGCTGCTGCTGTCAATAATTCCGTGGCCATTAATGAAGAAGTACTTCAAGCTTACAACAGCAAGAATGAAACATCTTTCAAAATGTTTCCTAAGGAATTAATCAGTTTAGTGGATCAAGGCAAGTTCAGCATCAATGCCAATGAAAAAAAATCATCGGAAATAAAGATTCGCTTAACAAGTAATCAACAACTTTCCGAGTCAGAAACATTTGCTATTCCCTTAAGTACTAAACTTGCAGATGGTCAATCCATTGATTATTTATTATTAGTAAAGGATGTTTCCAAATTACCTAATGCTGATAAAAGTACGGGTATCAAGATTATCTCTTGTATGGAAGTTAATGATACTAACCCGCTAAACAACTTATCTATTACGTTGAAAAATAGTGGTAAACCTCTTGTGGATATGGTTATTTTATTCTCTTCGAACATCAACTACAGCGAGCAATTGGGTAAGGTCATCATCACACATAACCCGAATGTAACGCACATATTGGAGAATAAGGAGAAATACCTGAAGCCACTTAAAGATCGTGGTATTAAAGTGATTTTAAGTATTCTAGGAAATCACGATAAATCTGGCGTTGCCAATTTAAATGGAGAAGCAGCAAAAGCTTTTGCACAGGAAATTGCTGCTACTTGTAAAGCTTATGATTTAGATGGGGTATTTTTCGATGATGAGTATTCGTCATATCCGTTTAGCAATATCCCTGCTGGTTTTGTTTATCCTTCTGCCAAAGCGGCTGCCAATCTTTGTTATGAGACTAAAAAAGCCATGCCTGATAAATTGATTATGGTTTATGTATATTCAAGGACAGGAAACTTTGGAGGATCGAACGCTATTGCTGAGGCTCCTGCTGGTGCTTATGTGGATTACGCATTGCACGATTATTTAGGATCTTACAGCTTGACAAACTATTATCCCGGACTAGCCAGGTCAGGGTGGGGAATGTCATCTGGTGAGTATGCTCAAGGAAGATTCCCAACGACTACCGCATTGAATAATATTCGTACTGGTGGGTATGGAGCCCATATGATCTTCGCATTTGATCCTAACCGCGCAAACTTCAATTCAAGACAAAAACCTGCTCTTGAGAATATTGCAAAAATATTATTCGACGATGAACTCGTTTTTGATCCAGCGAAAAAATACGCTAAGGATTGGTAAAGAAACATTTTTTAATGTGATTATTGGTAAATTGTGATTACGAAAAGAGGGGTGGTGCCCTCTTTTCTTTTTACCACTATTCCTGTCCTTGAATTGTCTTCCTGATTTTCTTATCTCCTGCCTAAAATGGATAAAATTATATACCACTTTTTCCTTTAGGAGCATAGGATTAATTTCTGAGTCATAGGATACTTTTAAATGCTGTGTTCTATTCATTGTATTTTCTAGTTCCTTAAGGCTTGAAACGGGTTTAGGTGCATTTAAACTCCTATTTGGCTAGGGTTTTCTTTTAGAACGCTTCGGAATTTCCTTGGATCTTAGTTGGATCTCCTTCGGATCTCGTTCGCTTCTAACCGAACGAGATCCGAAGGAGATCCGAACGAGTTCCGAACAAGCTCCGTAAGTGTGTCGAAGAAAACCCCTAGCAAACCCCTAGGAAACCCCTGCGTAATACAAGGTTAATTCGAACAAAAGGTCAATAATTTATCCTGCGTTTCAAGTCCTAGAATACGTCATATCTCACTCATTGTCAAACACTATCATGTATGTTCAAATCATGTCATAATCGAGCTTTATATTGCTATTTCACTGAGCTATCCTTAGGTTTATACTAAAATTAATATCAGGCGATGAATTGGAATACAGAAATAACGGAATTATTAGATTTGGATTATCCCCTCGTACAGGCTCCGATGTTTGGTGTTAGTACAGTTGATATGCTCGTTTCCGCTAATGATGCAGGATGTTTGGGGTCATTGGCATTAGCTGACCTTAATCCGGATCAATCCATCGAATTGATACGAAAGGCAAAAAACCTAACAAATAAACCGTTTGCTGTTAATATTTTCACCCATCAAATACCCACAAGAACAGCTGAACTGGATAGCAAATATGAAGAAGTAAAACAATTTCTTAAGCAATTATCGCTTGATAATGGATTAGAGGTAGATTTTCCGGAAATCTCATCGATCAAATTAACACCTTATCAGGAGCAGGTTGATGCATTGGTAGAGGAGAGATGCCCTATAGTAAGTTTTACTTTTGGGAATTTGGATCAAGCGTCCGTTCAGAAATTCAAAGCTGTTGGAACGAAATTAATTGGAACCTGTACCTCGGTCGAGGAGGCATTGGTTCTAGAAAAAACCGGAGTAGATGTTATTTGTGTACAAGGTTGGGAAGCAGGGGGACATCGTGGGTCTTTTTTAGATGAGGAATTGCCGAGAATTGGCGGGTTTCCTCTGTTGGCTCAAGTTCAGGAAGCTGTCAATTTACCTTTGATTTATGCTGGTGCAATTTATAATGGCAGAACGGTTTTGGCGAGTAGAGAATTAGGTGCTGCTGGCGTGCAAGTAGGTAGCATCTTATTGGGGTCTAAGGAAAGTGCTTTACAAGAGTTTGAAAAAAATAGGCTCAGAAATGTCAAGGAGAAGGACATTGTACTTACAAGAAGTTTTTCTGGTCGATATGCACGTGGAATAAATAATAGCTTCATAGAGGAGGTAGAAAGAGCAGGAGCTATATTGCCTTTCCCATATCAGAATAAATTGACTGCTGCCCTAAGAAAGGCTGCCAAAGAACAAAATAACGCTGAGTTTGTCAATATATGGCTGGGACAATCCATTTCCGCTTATGCTGATCTTTCCACGAAAGACATTCTTATGGCTTTAATAAAGGAAACAGAAGCCCTAGGCAACTGATAAATCAAGACAGGATGATAAGTTCTTAACGATATACTTATGAAAGAGAATAAATATGATGATCCTCAATTTTTCCAAGCTTATGGAAAAATGCAACGTTCAATAGAGGGTTTGGAAGGAGCAGGCGAATGGCCGGTATTACGCAGTATGTTTCCAGATGTACTGGGTATGCATGTGTTGGATTTAGGATGTGGTTATGGATGGCATTGCCGCTATATCATAGAAAAAGGCGCAAACTCTGTGGTAGGTGTCGATATTTCAGAGAAAATGCTTGAAAAGGCAAAAGAAATCAATGGTATAAAAGAGGTCGAGTATGTGCAATCAGCATTGGAAGATTTACAATTTTCTGCCCATAGTTTTGATTTTATATTCAGTTCCTTGACCTTGCATTATCTTATGGATTATGAAGGGTTTATGGCATCTGTCTACGATTGGTTAAAACCGGGTTGTAGGTTTGTTTTTTCTGTAGAGCACCCCATTTTTACAGCGGAAGGTTCTCAGGAATGGTATAAAGATGAGGCTGGTAATTTATTGCATTGGCCAGTTGACCAATATTTCAAAGAAGGGGAAAGGCATCCGAAATTTTTGGATATAGAATTGGTAAAATACCATCGTACTTTGAGCACTTATGTTCAAACCTTATTAAAGCTCGGTTTTGAATTGTTGGAAATTCAAGAACCTACACCAAGTAAGGAAAAACTTGCCAAAGATCCTGCATGGAGAGTCGAGTTACGCAGGCCGATGATGCTTTTGATCTCCGTGAAAAAGAACTAATCGATATCTTTTAATGTTTTTAAAAATATTCATTAGAAAGGGCTAATTATAAAATTTATTAAGGCTTCATAATTCGTATAAAAATAGGGTTATGAGGCTGATTTATACTTCTAAATGGCTGCAAGTTCTTTGCGGCCATTTTTGATATTGAACCTTACTGACCAATTATTTCTTCTAAAACTCATCTAATATATTTATTACATGCAATATTGTTGCAATTGATAATTTTATATTTATATTTGTTTTGAATATTAATGGCAGTTCGTCTGAAAAAGATTTTTGAAATCCTGACAAAACAGCTAATTAATAGCATAGAATCAACGAATAAAATTCTAAGAGCATGAAAGTTAATTTACCAAGCACATACGAAGAATGGAAGGATTGTATTGAGATACAATGTCAAATTCCATTGACTTTTGCTTTTGTCCAAGAACGTCTTCTAGTTTATGAAGATGTAGAAAATGAGGAGCGGATGCGCTTTATCCGACTATATGGAGAATCACACTTAAATAATATTATCACTTGGTTTAAACAAGCTTGCCAATGAAAAATAAATTACCAGTAACTGTTCTTAGCGGATTTTTGGGAGCAGGAAAAACAACCTTACTTAATCATGTTTTACACAATAAAGAGGGGCTAAGAGTAGCTGTAATAGTCAATGATATGAGTGAGGTCAATATTGATGCTCGATTGATTGAACAAGAAAATACGCTTTCTAGAACTGAAGAGAAATTAGTGGAATTGAGCAATGGCTGTATTTGTTGTACGCTCAGGGCGGATTTGATGGAGGAAGTGGAGAAACTCGCTAAAGAAGATCGTTTTGATTATTTATTAATTGAAAGCACGGGTATTAGTGAACCCATTCCTGTTGCACAGACCTTTTCATTTGTCGATGAGGAAAATGGAATTGATCTATCTGCTTACAGTTACATTGATACCATGTTGACCGTTGTTGACTGCTATAATTTTATGAAGGATTTTTCGAGCGATGAGCTATTAGTTGATCGGGAATTAACCGATTTGGAGGGTGATTATCGAACTATTGTCAACCTGCTTTGTGATCAAATAGAATTTGCCAATGTTATTGTATTAAATAAGACGGATTTGGTGGATACTGAATCAGTGGCCCTATTACACGCTGCCATTAAAACCCTCAATCCGGTAGCAAAAATAGTGGAGACAAGTTTTGGTCAGGTCCCTTTAAAAGAGATCATCCATACGGGTTTATTCGATTATGAAGAGGCGGAACAATCGGCAGGATGGATCAAGGAATTGGAGAAAGAGGAGCATGTTCCAGAAACGGATGAATATGGAATTGGATCATTTGTATTTCGTTCCTCAAGACCCTTTCATCCGGAGCGCTTTTGGGATTATCTACACGAGTCCTATCCAAATACAGTCATTCGTGCCAAGGGCTTGTTTTGGTTAGCTTCCAGACCGAATGATGCTTTGAATTTTTCGCAAGCAGGGGGATCTTCCCGATTAGAACGAGCAGGAGTTTGGTGGAGTAGCATGTCTTTGAATGAGCGACTGGCTTACCCAAGTTTTGTGACACACCAAGACCTTATTGAATCCAAATGGGATAGGGAATGGGGTGACCGAAAGAATGAGTTGGTATTCATAGGTCAAGGTATAAACCAAGAGAAGATGATTGCGGAACTGGAATCCTGTTTATTGCAGGAGTCCGAAGATTATTTATATAAAAATAACATACTTATTAACGTTCCATTCCCAGTGAATCTTTAAATTGGAGATTGATATTATTTAGAAATGCAGGTTAAATAGGAAGGAAAATGGAGAAGAATAAAGAGTTTGATGTCGTTATTATCGGTGGAAGCTTTGCAGGTCTTTCTGCGGCTATGGCATTAGGTAGATCGTTGCGAAAGGTATTGATTGTTGATGCCGGAAAACCGTGTAATCGTTATACACCGCATTCGCATAACTTTATAGGGTTTGATGGTGAGGTGCCGGGGGATGTGGCGGAGAAGACAAGGAAACAAGTATTAGCTTATCCAAGTGTTCAATGCATATCAGATGAGGTGCTTAGAGCAGAATCGGTAAAAGGAGGATTTGAAATTCAATTAGCAAATTCGGGAAATTTTACCGCCAAACGTATTGTTCTAGCAACAGGATTAAAGGATGAATTTCCTGTCGTTCCTGGCTTTGAGGAGTGTTGGGGTAAGTCGGTTATTCATTGTCCTTATTGTCATGGCTACGAATTTCGTGATCAACCGACTATTATCATGGTTGGAAAGGATCATGCACTTCACATAGCTGCTTTGGTACACAATTTAACTAAAAACTTGGTCCTGTTGAGCAGAGATTATGATTCATATGAACCAAATGAATTAGCAAGCTTTGAGCAAAAGGATATACGCATATACCCGGGTACATTAAAGGCCATCATTCATGAAGATGGAATGATGAAAGGTGTAATTCTGGAAAATGGGAATCAGATTCTAGCCAATGCGATGTATGCTGCAATTCCCTTTAAACAACAATCTACCTTGGCAGAGCAATTAGGTTGTGCGATGAATGAAAAGGGATTAATAAGCGTAAATGCTATGCAAGCAACAACAGTTGAAGGTGTATACGCTTGTGGTGATAATACAAATCAGGTTCGTTCATTAGCTCAGGCAGTGGCTAGCGGAGGTATGGCAGGGGCAGCAGTCAATGCGGATTTGGCGACTCAGGAATTTAAACAAGTGTAAAATAGCTTAGGTATTTCGGGGCCTGTTATATAATTTTTTCCATGTTAAGCTATGCTATAGCCAATGTTCTGTCCATACAAGATCAATATGCTTTATCGCAATCCTATATATTTTGTATTGCTTCCATTGCATTGCTTTTATTCTTCTTTAAACCCGTGATAAAACGTGCAACTAGATTGGCTATTTAAATTATTTTTAATAATTTAGAAAAAAATGATTACTTAAAATTAAGCAATATGAATCTTAAGATCAGTAAAGAAAACAAGTATTACTTTATAGCTATATTCACCATTTTACTTGTCTTTTTGTCCCTTAAGGGCGGCGAGTTATTGGGGGCATGGTATTATTGTCTTACCCATTAATCTTCGTCAATAATTTCTGCCACACGGCCAATTTGACCATCCGTAAGGCGTACTTTAATTCCTCGGCTGTGGTATGGGGCAGAGGTCAATATATCTTTTACAATACCTTCGGTTAAGTTTCCAGATCTTTGGTCTTTTTTAAGGATGATATTCACCAAAATCCCTGGTTTAATGTTCACTCTGCTGTTTGGATCACTCATTTTCTTTGCTGTTTATTTCTTCAAAATTACTATAAAAGTTTCTGAATTCGTATTAGGTGTAAATTCAAACAGTTAATAGATTAATAGACACAGTAATAATTGATAATTGATGAACTGAGATGGATAAACATAGAATACCATAAAGCCTCATTTATAAGATAAAAGGCAGTGATCATTAAGATTCACTGCCTTTTTTTGTTGGTTTATTTTATGGTGATTACCGTTGCTACAGCTCTTTCGCCTTCGTGGTCAAACTTTCCATTATCAGAAGGGAAGTTGACAATTCCCTCGTCTTTAGCCCAAGCGGTACTAGAACCTCCGCCATCAAAATTAGCGGCTGAAGTACATCCTAAAGCTTTCATTAGGGAAGATAATTGCATAATATTCAATCCTTGCGATTGAGACGAACGTCCATCTACAACTAACAAGATCATTTTTTGATCTGCAGTGATGCCGACTGCCGTTCTTGGATGTCTCGCGGTGTTGAAGTCCACGTTCAATTGTTTTTGTTCTTCGCCATTGACGATCATCAATGGTCCTCCAGCTAATGCAAAAGGTTCTGCTACAGATGACCAACCTGAACTTGGCTTCTGAATGATCTTTGGTTTTCCAGCAGCATCAACAATAAGTGCTGCATTTTCGCGATGTAAATCGAAACCATTTACGGTTTGATTCATGATGTTCCCCGCGTATTTAAAGAATACAGTAGATCCACCTTTGCTGGTGTTAAAATAAGAACCATTGATTGCCACCATAGCATTTGCTTGAACAGCGGCAGCACTAGTTTTTAAGAAGCCAGATTTCACATATGGAATATCAATTGAAGGTGATTTTGTTAAGTCGATCTCAAAAATATTGACGTATTGCTTAGATTCGAAAAGTTGGGGGAAATGAAAATATTTCCATACGATTCCATCCTTAATCTGTTTTGTTTTCCACTCAGTTTTCGCCAGAAGTTCATCTAAACCTACTGATTGTTCCTGGGAATAGTCATAAGGCAATTGCGTTCCTTCATCTTCCTTAGAACAGGAAATGAAGAGGAATATAAAGAGGAAATAATATAATAAAGTTGACTTTTTCATTGTCTTGTTTTTTAGGGTTTTATTTTACCATTTTAGTTTTAGTGGTTTTACTTCAGTCGCCTCGGTCAGGTCCTTATTTAAGAACAGCTGTTCTTGGTTCCTATATAAGATAATTTGCTTACTGACAGGGTCGATAGCCGCTGCAGATACATTTCCTTTACCCCAGCTAAAAGGCCAGTTCTTAAAATATTGATTGGCCGTGGTTTCCTGGAGAATGGAATAGGTTTTTCCTTTTTTCTTCGCAATCAACAAGCCATCATCTTTAAACAGAAATAGCTTATCATCTTTGATAAATCCTGTTTTAGCATGGACTTTCCATTGCTCAGATAGATTAGGAATGAAAGTATTTAAGTCAAGTTTCTTGCTTATATTTTTCTTTTCCTTGTCAACCAGAAACATTTGGGATCCGATTAGAAAATATCCCTGTTCACCAGCATCAATAAAGCGCAGGGCTTCTTGGTTGGCTAGTTCTGGAATTAAAGGAAAGAATTGTCCAACAGTTGAAGTATTATAGGTACTGTGTGCTTTATCACTACTGTACAACTTATTATCCATGAAATAACGGATACTATCTGGAGTAAACCAAACGGCATTTGGGGTTAACCATTTGCCTTTGCTAATAAATTTTTCAGAGTCTGTTTCTCCGTTGAAAATATTGACATAGTCCAGTTTATCGGTTGCCTTAGGTTCAACCTGACCTTCAATATGGAACTTCGCGTAGACCTGATCGTATTTTTGTAATCGAGCAGCAACCGAAATAGCATGCCAATGGTTGGAAACCACATATAAGGTATCACCTGGTTGAATGATTCTTTTGCCTTGTTCATCCTTTAGTTCTCTACTGAAAACATAATTTTGAACGGTCGTTTTAGCATTCTCTTCTTTATGGATTTTAGCCGCTGGTACACCAGCATTATTCAAGGTTTCAAACATCAGGCTGGCTTCACAAATTACAGATCCATGGGCAGCACATCCGCCAGAAACAATGATATCATCAAATGGCTGTGACTTATATAAGCGAAGGGCAATATTTACACGATCCAACAAGATTTCCTTATTATCTGATCCAAGAACCAGCATGACCTTTTTTCCTTGTCCCCAAGAGGACAAGGAAAGGCATGCGAAGAATAAAACTAAAATGTGTTTTTTCATGCTTATTTAATTAATGCACCCATCACGGTTTGCGTTCTTTCATTCGCGTTTTTATCGGATTTGATTCGATCATCCAATGCCGGCTTGTAGGTCTGTCCCACATTAGACAAGGAGGAGCCTGTTAATCCGTAGGTTAATGCTGGGTTACTGCTTCCGATAGGTAGGTATTGTGCACTTAGCATGGTTCCTGGATTGAAAGTAGCACCTGTAACCAATGATCCTGCTTCACCGTAAACTTGAGAGGCAATAACCGAGCTTTTTAGAATTGCTGGAATACCAGTATTATCTGAATAAGCATCTACATCCGTTGAGGTATTATCTTGGATATTACCTGAAATAATGGAGTTGATGACGGTTAAGTTATTGACTTTAGAACGGCGATAAACACCCGCACCTGGACCAGCAACCTTATTACCGGTAATGGTAGAACTGATGATGTCTGCTGTACTTGCATCATAAAGCATGACTGCACCACCACCGTTTTTAGATGTACTGGTGTTTTCCACCATTAAACAGTTGACAATAATGGCTTTGGAATTCTCTCTTAAATATAGGCCAGCTCCATAAGAAGTGTTGCTGTTGTAGCTTACTTCGGAATTGTAAAGCGTAATATTGGCATTCGGGTAACCATGAACACCACCTGCTGTACCTTTAGCGGAGTTTCTGTTGAACTGAGAATTGTATGCTGTTAGATTGGAAGTATGCATCCAGACACCACCACCATTATTGCCGGTGTTTTCGTTGTCATTGACCTTACAATTTTCCATTGTCACATTGGCAGAACCAAAGCCATATAGACCAGCAGCAAAACCAACTGTTCCTTTATCAGCTGTAGCCTTATTGTTGATGATCTCTACATTTTTCATGTAAACTTCAGATCCACCAACAGCTACACCACCACCTTGACCACGGCTAAAGTTTAAGCCATTGATGCTGATGTTTGTACTGCGGTCAGTCGCATTACCACCAGTGATCTGTAAACCTTCTAAATAAACTCTACTCTCAGCTTCTTTAATTGCCGTAATGGTGACTGTATGGAAAGCTTGCTTACCTGATGCTAAGTTTCCATCCAATACCGTTTTATATAAACTGGCATTTGGTTTTGCTCCAATCATGGCATCTTTAGCATAACCACCAATGATGGAAATGTTTTTAGAAACCTCAAAGGTTTTATCAGATTCCACGGATGCATCACCATTACGAATGGTTTTAACGGGTTTATAAACGCCTTCCATTAAATGTATGGTACTTCCGGTAGTTGCTTTTTCCATAGCTGTATGGAATGCAGTAGGAGAGGACCAAGAAGAGCCATCACCATTGCCCTCAGGACTCACATAGAATACAGGAACCTTACCCGATTCTTGGCTCACCAATACTTGGGTACTTAAGTTTTCATTGACTTTAACGGTGATTATCCCAGAACGTTCATCTTCTTTATTATCGGCAACTTGAAAACTCACTTGGCGTTTGCCTTTCGCTAATTCGGTTGTATCTAGGGTAATCCAATCCACATCTGTTTCTAATAGCATGTTCTGATTGGACAAAACACCAAATTGGTATGTCCCAGTTTTGCTACCTACCTCGATTAATTCGGTAGTGGATAAGAGTTTTTCCTCAAAGGATTTATTATCCTTTTTACAGCTACTCATATTGACTATAAGTAGGAGGATAAATATGTTTGCAAATAGGTATTTCATTCGATTAATGCTTAGTTTTTTTACTAGTTTGGTAATTATTCCAAAGCGTATTATAACAATCTACGATTTCCTTCTCATCGTTAAACTTGCATTCATGCATATATACACCCTTGTATTTTATACGTTCAAGGGTTGCGAAAATAGCGTTCCAATCATTTGAACCACGAGGGTCGCAAGGAAGAAGGTGATCCTCTGCCTTTCCATTACCATTGGAAACATGCAAGGTTTTAACTCTTGAACCAAATGCTGCAAGCAGATTTTCTGGATGAGCGATATGGCAGAAGTCTACAGCTATTCCTACATCTTTAGGGAATGTTTTAAAGAGCATCAAGGCCTCCTCAACGGTACGCATCAAAGGTCTTTCACGATCACCAACTGTCAGTTCTGGACCCAACATGTTTTCTACAACCATAGTTGCACGTAAGGCTTTCACTGATTTGTTTAATGACTCAACCGACTTCTTCAACTGCATAGCGCGCTGATCACGGACATTTTTTTCCAAGTAAAAAGAAGGGTGGAATAGGATAATATGTGGTTTGACAGGTTTTAATACCTTCAAGACATTATTCTGCGCTTCCAAAACTCGAAGTCGACCTTCTTCATCCAATCTGGAAATATCAAGGTGTTTGCTGAATGGCATGTGTACAGACCATACTTTGACCTTATGACGCTTAAGAATATCCGCAATTTCTTGCATGCGGACATTCCATTGGGCATCAACCGTAGTCTCTTGTAGGTTCTTTTCCAACATAGCACCTATTCCGGCAAGTTCGATGTAATCAATTCCCAATCCTTTGATATACTGGATTTTTTCATCGGTTATTTTCTTGATATCTAAAGCATAACCAATAGGGAATTTCTTGTCCTTCGCTTGAATTTGATTTCCTGAAAAACTTCCTAGAAGCAGGAAAAGTGTAATCAATAGATTTTTCATCTTATTTCCATCCTGGGTTTTGTTTCAGGTTTTCATTAAGCTTCAAATCCTCTGATGGGATAGGGAAGAAGTAATCTCTTTCTTCGTCAAATACACCACCTTGAGGGAATGGATCAAGGTTACCTGAAGTTGCTTTCTGTTGACCTGTAATCGGGTTTCTTAAGGTACGCTGATTGATATTAATCATTGAAGTCACTGTCGAAGGAGCACCAGTTGTACTTCCTGTATGTAAGAATACATCAGCATTTCCATCACCCGTAAAATCATGTCCACCAACTCCTGAGAAGTAAACTCCAACCATAGGTTTGGTTACTTTTTTACCTTCCTTCCAACGCATTAAATCGTCCCAACGTTGACCTTCATTGAATAGCTCGATACGACGTTCTCTACGGATTTCAAGGATAACACCTTTGTTGGCCGTATTGGAAACATTTGGATACATATCTGCCAAGTATGGGTCAGGGCTAGCATTTGCTTGTGTTAGGTTTAGATTAGGCATTCCCGCTCTAGCTCTCAGCTTATTGATTGACAGATCCAGATCAGCTTGGGTAAGTGTTCCTAATTCTGCTTTTGCTTCAGCGAAAACCAATAAGGCTTCTGCATAGCGGAATAAAATCAGATCAAATACGGAAGCACTGGTAGCCCATTGGGAGCGATTAGGCAAAGCCTTGATTAAGCGATACCCAGTGGTCGTAATGTTTAAAGTGACTGGTTCGTTTTTAGACTCACCGTTTACTCTAAAGTCAGGACCTGCAGTAGTCTGTGTAAGTCTTGGATCGCGATTTTGCATCTCTTGGAAGTATGAGGTTGTTTTATAGTTTGCCTTATCTGTAAAACGGGAACCATCATTCATCAGGTAGCTGTCAATGGCATCCTTCATTAGTCCATAAGAACCAGAAGTAGCTGAAGTGAACAAGTAACCTAGGTTATGCACCTTTAAACCTAACTCATAATCTGCTGCAAGGATAGTTTCAATATTATCTTGTTTATCACGTCCAAACAAGTTTCTATAAGCCGCTTGCGGTCCACCCTCTGTATATAGGGTATATGCATTGGCTTGTATCAGTTCTTGAGCAGCATTAGCTGCTTCTATCAGAAACTTTTCAGAACCTTCTATTTTATGGTATTTACGGAAAGTACCTTCAAATAAGGATATACGCGCCTTTAATAATAGAGCTGTATATTTAGTGACAAGGTTCAATTGTTTTTCTGCAGGGATATTTTTAATGGCATAATCCAAATCAGCAAGAACAGAGTCCATGACCAACTGTCTAGAGTCTCTAGGTTTGTATAAGTCAGGATCTTTACCTGTCAACACTTTTCCATACCAAGGCACATCACCAAAGGTTTTAACCTTATCGTAGTAGAAATAAGCACGAAAGAAGCGGGCAATACCGCTGTATTTATCTTTTGCCGCTTGGCTTCCAACCTTGTGGTAGTTTTCCAAGAAGTAATTGATCTTACGTAGATTTCCCCAAGACCAACCTCCGCTACCAGAAGCTACAGGAACTATACGATTTCCTTTAATTTGGTTTGCCGGATTTAAGGGCATAAGATTATCGGAGTTGGCATCATTGGTGTAAACTTCCATGGTTGCCAACATGCTGTAGAAATCATTGGTAGCTACTTCTAGATCCTTTTCAGTATTAAAGAAATAAGGAGCTTCCACCTGATCTTCCGCAGGCTGATTTAAAAAGTCTTTACTACAAGAACCAAACATAAATACTGCGGAACTGGCTAGTATGATGCTGGTATATTTTAATTTTTTCATGATTCGCTGAGATTAAAGATTTAACATGACACCAAAAGAGAAGGTTTTACCCATTGGATAGGTCCTTAAGTCACCTCTGTCATCTGCAGTAGCAGGGGCAGAGTAATTTACGGCAGCACCAGCTTGCTCTGGGTCAAGGTATTTAGTTAATCCGCCGAAACTCCATGTCAAGATGTTTTCTCCACTAAAGAATACACGGAATTTATCAACTTTCACACGCTGTGTCCATTGTTGAGGAAGCGTATAACCAACGCTGAAGTTTTTCACACGTATATAACCTAAGTTTTGTAGGTAATAGTCGTTTAACTCATATAGCGATCTTCCAGATTGAAGAGAAGAGTAACCACGGTAAATCTGTGGGTATTTGTTTCCTGTTTCATCTGGTCTCCAAGCGTTATCAATTAAGTCTTTACGGATAAAGGATAAGTAAGGTCTTTGGTATGGACCCCAGAAAAGATCCCCTGTAGGGTACCAGTCTTGACGTGCAACTCCTGCTAATGCTACGGACATGTCGATGTTTTTCCAACGCATATTTAAGTTCAAGCCGAATGGGAATTGCGGCATGGAGTTACCAATACGTTGTAAGTCACCATGATTGTCTAAGGTGTTTTCACCTTTGTCAATTCGTCCATCGCCATTCACATCAACATAGCGAATATCTCCACCACGCAAATGATTCCACTCACTGTTCTGCGTCACATTTAAGACGTCATTGTAAACTTGTGATAGACTATTTGCTGGATTAGTGAAAGAGTTTTGGTAAGCTAAAGCTTCTTCATCCGATTGGAATTGACCATCGATATGATATCCCCAAATCTCTCCCAATCGTTTTCCTTCGTAATAAGAGCTCAATAAACCTTTCGGGTTATTATAGCGAGTGATCGTACCGATAAAGTTAGAAACGTTAGCTGATACATTGAAGTTTAAAGGTGATCCTGCAACATCAAATTTGTTCTGATAAGAAACACCTACTTCAAATCCCTTATTCATTAAAGCAGCATAATTTTCTCTTGGCTCACTTGCGCCAAAAACAGCAGGAAGTGGTTCTCCTGGAAGGTACATACCTTCTACATTCTTACGGAACCAGTCTACGTTAAATAACAACTTATTTTCTAGGAAGCCGATGTCAGCTCCAATGTTCGTCGACTTAGTAGATTCCCAAGTAACGACATTAGGAAGTGGGCCTGGCATGGTTGCAAATACTAAGCGGTTTCCACCGTTTAACCAATCCGACTTACCAACACTCATCAGTTCTTTGAAGGTATTAACATCAACAGTTTGGTTTCCTAGTTTTCCGTATGAACCTCTGATTTTTAAAGAAGATACATAAGGTTTGATAGGCTCCCAGAATGCTTCACGATCAACCTGCCATCCCAAGGAAACAGAAGGGAACAAACCCCAACGGCTATTTTCAGGGAATCTTGAAGATCCATCATAACGCGCATTGATTTCCAATAGGTACTTGTTCTCATAGTCGTAGTTTAAACGACCAAAGAAACCTTGAATCGCCCAATTAGTCGCTGATCCAGAGATGCTGTTCATGACAGTAGCCAAAGAAAGATTGGATAGATCTTCAATCAATAAATCGTCTGCTGTTGTAGCAATACGATCTCTATCAAATTGCTCTTGGTTGTAACCTGCTAAGAGTTTTAGATTGTGCTTATCTGCAAATCTGTTTTCATAAGTAGCAAATAAGTTGATCGCATTGTATTTGTCCTTCCAACGATATTCGGTAAGGCGGTTTAATCCCACAATACGGTGATCTAATTTGTTTCCTGCAAGGTATTCAAATGGGTTTAAACGGAAGGTACGAGCCGTGTTTTCTATACGATTGCTATAGTCAAAGTTGATTTGTAAACCTTTAACAGGTTTTGCAACTGCACGGAAGGTATTGGTGAATTCTTCGTTATTGAATAAGCGCCAAGTCTTACCAGAATGAAGACCAGCATTACCACCTTGACCACCAGTACCTGTACCGATGTCTGTAGGGATGCCATCAACCATGATAGGGTAGAAGGCCATTAAATTGTACCAAGTAGTCGTACTCCAAAGACCTCCAAAACCATTGGTGTAACCACCATAGTCTTTGTCTTTTTCGTTGATGAACTGCGTATTATTGGAGATTTCTAACCAAGAGTTTGGTGTAAAAACTAAGTTTGCTTTTAAGTTTTGACGGTCCATATCTGCATCTTCATTGATGTTGTTGATGCTCTCTCTTTTGAAGACACGTCCCGATAAATATCCTTTTAACTTATCAGTACCTCCAGAAATGGAGATGTTATGAAAGTTTGAAGCTTGTTGTTTTTTAAATAGGTGATCCCACCAATTGGACTTGTAGAAAAACTTGTAAGATCCATTGTTTTGCAGTTCATGGAAAGGTTCGATTTCCCCGTTGGCGACCATTTTAATGGTTTCCCAGTCCATGTCGTTGTAGTTGGTATAGGAAGTTCCGTTGTAACCATATAATGCCGCATCGACTGTTTTTCCGTAGATGTAAGGGTCAGAAATATAATCGGTTCGAGCGGTAGGTGTAGTCCAACCAAAGTTGTTGGTATAGGCAATGGAAGTTGTTCCTGCTTTTCCGGTTTTAGTGGTGATTAATATAACCCCAAAAGCACCACGGGCACCATAAATTGAAGCAGAGGAAGCATCTTTTAACACCGTCACGCTTTCTATATCATTTGGATTTACGCGCGTGATATTACCTTCAATACCATCGATTAAAACTAAAGGACTGCCACCATTGATGGAGTTGAATCCACGGACGTTGATGTCTGGAGTAGCTGATGGATCACCATCATTCATTTGAATGTTTAATCCAGGCATAAGTCCTTGTAAGGTGGTTGCAATGTTGGCATCCGGACGTAATGCGATATCTTCGGCATTGACTTGAGATACAGCACCTGTTAAATTGGCTTTCTTTTGAACACCATATCCAACAACAACTACTTCATCCAAATCAGAAACAGCTTCTTTTAAAACGATTTGTAAAGGTGCGGATCCAGTAACCGGGATTACCTGTGTCGTGTAACCCATGGCACTAACAGAAATAGTCGCTTGCGCTGTAGGACTTTGTAATCTGAAATATCCTTTTTCATCTGTTGCGGTAGCCAGATTGCTGTTTTGAAGGGAAACAGAAGCACCTGAGATAGGTTGGTTCTGTGCATCCTTCACATATCCTTCAATCACACGTTGAACCAATTCTGGACTAGTCGCTAACTCCGTACGCGATTTAATTAGCACCATATTGTTCTCTACAAAGAATACCAAACCCTGTGGTGTCAATACTTTTTGAAGAACCTCCCGTAGGTCTTTGTTCTTCATGGAGACATCAATCTTATCCACGTGTTTAATCTGGGTATTGCTGTATAGAAAATCGTAGTTGGTTTGATTTTGGATATCCTGCAATATATCTTGTAATGTTGCTTGCTTGGCATGAACAGAAACTTTCTGTCCAAAGGTAGATGCACTAACATGTAGCATGGTTCCAAGTAACAACAACGAAACCAGTTTCATAATTAACAGTAGTTTTCTTAACCCCACCAGCTTAGGGTAGGGATTTCTAGTAAAAAAATAATACATTTGATTAGTATTGGGTAAATAATTCAATGTTAATAAGGACTTTATCCCATACGATTTAAGCGGAAGCGTGGCCGCGCTTCCGTTATTTTACATAGGTTAATTTCTTACGATAACCCTCCCTTCTTTCATATCGAATTTTAGATTGGCAATTTTTTCCATAGCTGTTAATACTTCTTTTAAACTTCTACTTCTAACGATAGAACCTGTAAAGCGTTCATCGGTATTTAATTCATATCGGATGTCTGTGATATTATACCAGGTACTGATATCACTCATTATATCCTTTATACTTGCATTATTAAATCGGAAATAACCATCTCTCCAAGCTAAGTCTTCACGGAAATTAGCTTTACCCTTGCTCAGTTGAATGCTTTTACCAGCTTTGGCTTGTTCTCCTGGAACTAACTTCAATGCTTTGACAGCAGTATTGACCTCTACAGAGCCTTTTACTAAACTTGTTTTGGTCTGAGTCAATTGTGGGTAGGATTTAACGTTGAATTGTGTTCCTAATACCTGAATGTGGTAATCTTTCGTTTGTACCTTGAAAGGCTTGTTTTTGTTGTGTGCTACATCAAAATAGGCCTCACCACTAAGGTTAACCTCTCGGGATTGTTTATTGAAGTCAGATTTTAGTTTTAAGCTTGAGCCTGAGTTTAATTGTACAGTACTACCATCCGGTAATTCTAAACTGTAACTGGTACCCTTTGGGGTGTTGAACTCATGAAATGCTATTGGATCAGAAATATGCTGTTCATTCATTCGGACACGAATTAAATCTTTATTGATTTTAGAAAGAACTACGCCATGATAGCTTACTTCTTGCTTGTCAATGTCATTAATATCTAGTCGAGTTCCGTCCGCTAGTTGAATTGCAGTATTAGTACTATTAATGCTGGATTTTGTAGACTCTTGTTGAACAGTTGGGGTTTCATGTACAAGCTCTTCTTTGGCATTGTCTTTTGGATAAAAAATAAATCCTAACACAAGTGCTATAGAGCAAGCAACTGCAATCCACTTATAAGGTATAAGTCTTTTGGTTTTTGCATGATGTTGAAACTCCTCATGCTGTATAATTTTTTGAAAGACTTGCTCATTATTGAACTCAGTTTCTTGGTCAATGTCTGGGAGTTGGTCCAATGATTCATAAAACAAGTCTTCATGCTGCTCTAACAGATTGAAATATTCTGTTAATTCCGATTCCGAAATGTTATTGTTTAAGAATTTTTGGTTAAGATATTTAAAACGTTCTTTGTGCACTTTTTAGGGTTTAACTATATAGAGTACACACGAGAGAGGGGATAGGACTATTGAAGAAAGAAAAAAAGTAATAAATATATATAATCTGCCTGTTTGAAGGTATGGCGTAAGGTTTTTAAGGTTTGAACCAAACAGTTTTTCACGGTATTTGGAGAGATACCTAGTTCTTCAGCTATTTCCTTATGGCTTTTTCCTTCTTCTCTACTCATGATCCACACTTGGCGTTGTCTGCCAGGTAAGGCTTTAACAGATTCATCCAATAAATGTTGTATATCCAAGAGCTGAATCTTAGAATCTTCAACATTCTCATTTATGTTTCGAAGGAGTTCTTGTTGAGCCAACATATCATACTTCATCGATCGAAGCTGATTGAAACATAATCTTTTCGCAATAACATAGATAAATGGCCAAATATCTTTAGTCTCATCAATTTCTCTTCTGTTCAACCAAGTCTTTAAGAAGGTCTCTTGTACTATTTCTTCAGCTTGTTCTTTGCTTTTAAGGATTTTAAATGCTGTGTTGAAAATAGATTGACCATAGCCATCAAACACTTGTTGAAAGGCGTTAATATCGCCATTCTTCAAATTCTTGAATATTTGCATGTCTATCTTCATGGTAGATTTAGTGATTCAACTGCTGTTAAGTCGAAGCCAAAATTAAAAATCTAATATTAACAATATATTAAATGATTAATCGATCTATATTTTGGTTACTAATTATTGTCCTAGTTGGATCAATCAATAAACAAAGTAAGGCAAAAAATTAAATAGTTGGAATAAAAAGAAGGAAAGAATTGTTGGTGAAGAGAATTCTATAAGATTATTACCATCTTACTTCTTTTTTCTTACTGAATGCTACCTAAATAATATTTATTTTTTTGGTTTATTTATAATCCCTGCGCGTTTCCCATTCAGCCTTTTACTGAATATTTCTTATTGGTTGATAATTATGAAAGGTAAATCTTGTTATCATCGATGTGGATTTAATAAGTTTTGGAAAATAAGTTGTGTATTTGATATCCTTTTGTTTTTATTAAAATCGATTAATGTATACTCTTTTTCTATTAGCATTTAAGCTAATCTGAAGAGCTAAAATTAAAAATTTGGGTACACTATATAATTGATTTTATCATGCTGAAGAAATTATAATTATCAATTTTTTATAATAAATAAGTTTGTCTGAATATGTATAAGACCAATTCATTTATATTATTTTTCTGTTGCTAATGTTTTTTAATCTATTAATTTACAGGTTTTTGACTTTTCAATTAAATAAATAAAATTTTCTATTCCATAATTTGGAAAATAGTTTTTAATAATTATATTTGTAGGACATAACGACAACATAGTTGTGTATTACATTGTATTTTTTAACCGAATACTTGACATTAACCAGGGTTTAACCTAACACTTATTTTCATGAAAGCTATCCGATTTTGGTTTTTAGTCTTCTTGCAAATTTTTATAGTTCTTCAGGGCTGTAATAAGAAGTTTAATGACTATTATAATCCAGAAAGTACACTCGGCAGGAGTATTTTAGGAGTTTTGGAAGAGAAGGGAGGATTCAATGATTTCTTAGGTCTTATTGATCGAGTTGGTTTGCAAAAGTCTTTAAGTGAATCAGCCATCTTTACCTGTATTGCACCAAAGGATGAGTTTGTAAAGGCTTATTTTATTGATCACTTGAAATATCCTTCATTGGAGCAAGTACCGGATGCTGAAGTCCGTGCTTATATCAATTATCATTTTATCAATGGGATGTATTATACCTACGATTTAGAAAAGAGATACCGGTCAGCAACGTCAGAAATTAATAAATCTAGAATAACCAATTATAGGACACGAACTGAAGGTAAACAACCTGGAAAAAATATTAGAATTTATTCGCCTTCATTTTTCGATGTACAAGCCTCTGATTTTAATTTTTTATATGGGAAAGAGGGTTCTGCGGGGTTTTATATTGATGGTGTGGCAATTTCCTTGGAGGAACATGATATTGATGCTCGAAATGGAGTAGTACATATATTAAAGGAGGCGTTATTTCCAAATTTAAGAACCGATTTGGCGATAGCCAAAGATCCTGATCTTTCACTTTTTAGCACTTGGATAGAAAGACATGCACAGTTTGTATTGGGTGAAGTTGATGAAAATGGTGTTTTAGATACAAACTTATATAAAAATTTCTCTTTCGGTAGAAATTTAGCTGACGAGAATACCTTATCAACCTTGTTTGCTCCAACCAATGCAGCTATTACAGAATATTTTAAACCATATATGGGATTAATTGATAACACTTTGGATTCGGTTCCCAAGCATGTTATGTACTCCTTGATTCGTTCTAGTGTTCATGCTAATTTATGGTATCCATCTGATTTAAAAAGAAATCAACCTCAATGGAGTGCATTGACTGGTTTTATCAGTTTTGGCAACCCAGCCTTGGAATCAATTACAGGATATACAGCAGCGAGTAATTCCTTTATATACAAAACCAACCGAGTGATGGAATCACCTGAGATGAGCAGTGTGTTATCGGGGATTCTGATGATGTATAAAAAGTATAGTCAATGGTATTGGATGGTTAAAAATAGAGGCTTGGGATCAGGTATAATAGATGCATTATTTTATCAGCATAGTCCTAAAACCTTATTAGTTCAGAGTGATGAAATTTGGGGCTCACCATTTGCCCAAGATATGGATGCGCTTACTCTAGAGGCTAGATTGCAATCTTGTAAAGCAGGTATTTTTCATTTTGATGTTCATGCCGACGGGGGATTTAAAAGACGATTTTATCCAACAGATTATGGCTATATCCTTTTTGAGAATAATAAGCTTATTGACTATTCAGGAAATTCTGTTGGTTTAGTTCAAAGTGAACCTGTGTGGGTTAAACCTACGGGAGCAATCTTTGAAATTGATGGTTTTTTAAAACCAATCGATAAGTTGGATCCAGAACAAACTGTATGGAAAAAAATTAAGGCTCAAAGCGATTTGTCAAGATTTGCAGCCTTAGTGGAAAAGGCAGGCTTAGTAGCTGAGCTACAATTAACAGGTTTTTTCGTGTATTCAATCTTTGCACCATCCAATGCAGCTATGCTCGCTGCAGGAATTGATCCTGCTAAAGTTAATGTAACGGATGCTAAAGCTATCGTAAATAGGCATATTGTAACTAACAGGTATTTATTTACAGATGGGGTATTCAATGGTCAGCTTACCAATAAAAATGGTGAGAATTTACAATTCACAGGTGCTTGGAATACCTTTAGGGTTAGCACAAATAAGAGCACAGCATCTGTATTAAATACCTTAATGAATCAACAAGGTAGCAATGGAGTATTGCATGAAATCAATAATGTTTTATTAGCAAATTAGACTTAGAATCATGTACAAAAATTGGAGTTTATTGGGAATATTAACCCTCATACTTAATCTTGTAAGTTTTTCTATTTCCGCTCAAACAAATACAATCTCAGGAAGGGTATTTGATCAAGCAGAAGGTAAGCCTTTTGAGAATGTTTCAATTCTGGTTGTGAGTAATTCAGACTTGATCTTGACAGCTTTTAAGAGTGAAGCTGATGGAAGTTTTCACGTCAGTTATCCAAATAATGCTAAAAAGATTGTGTTTTCCATGGTTGGCTATAAAAAGAAAGAATTTTTAATTAGTAGTGCTCGAAATGGCATGCGGGTAATCATGGAAGTTGATAATACCCAAATTGAAGCGGTAGAAATTGTTGGGCAAGGAAAACGTGAGGCCGATTTGGGATTTGTAAATATTAATAAAAGAGAGTTATCAAGTGCCATAGCTTCAGTGGATATGAAAGGGATTGAGAATTTACCTGTCGTATCTGTCGATCAATTTTTACAAGGAATGGCACCAGGACTTCAAGTGGTGGCTAACAGTGGAGATCCAGGAGCTGCAGCATCTATTCGTATTCGAGGTATTTCCAGTATTTCAGGCATCAATGATCCTCTATGGATTATTGATGGAGCTGAGGTCATTGGGAATAATTATTCTGTTCAGAGTATTTCGGATTTTGGTTTTAGTCCTATTGGTGACTTAGATCCATCAGATATAGCCTCAATAGACATTTTAAAGGATGCATCAGCAACTGCATTATATGGATCGAAAGGAGCGAATGGCGTTATTGTAATCCGTACGAAACGAGGTAAAAGAGGGAAGCCTGTATTTAATTTTAATAGTAGAATTACGGTTTCAGAAGTTCCTAGAAGTATTCCTATGTTAAGTGGTGATGAGCATAGAATTTATTCAATTGAACGATGGACAGGAGGAAATGATGATGGATCTGCATTACCAGAATTGCGAGGAGATATGACGCGAGCAGATGCATGGAAATTCAATAACAATACGGATTGGCTAAAGGCTATCAGTAGAACTGGTACCTATCAGCAATATAATACTTCATTAAGTGGGGGTGGAGATCGTATCAATTATTATTGGGGATTGGGATACACCAACCAATATGGGACCACTAAAGGTACTGGTTATGACCGATTCAATACCCGCTTTAATTTAAATTATCGAGTGTCTGATAAATTATCGGTATCTGCTGATTTAACCTATACTAATTCCTTAACGGATAAAAGAGGAACGAAACATCCTTATAATATCAACTCGGATAATGAAATGAATCCCCTTCGAATTGCAAGGCAAATTCCAGCATATTATCCTATTTATTCTCAGAATGGATTAAACTATTTTTTAGATCGAAATACGGTTTCCTTCTTCTCAAGATTTAATCCGTTAGCCTTGATTGATTATTCACAATTCTTGTCGAAGGCCAATCGTCTTATGGCAAGTACCTCTGTGAATTATAAGATTTTAAAATCTTTAGAATTTAGAACACAAGTTTCAACGGATTTTAGACAATCTGGTGATGATTATTTTTTGCCTAGTTATGCCACACAAGCCATACCTGGAGAAAGCTTTTACAACGCCGGAATGCAGTCGGATGGTTACCAATTGTTGGTTAATAACAGTAACCGTTTAATTTGGAATGCCGTTCAACAAGAAAAACATCGATTAACAATTACTGGAGTTGCTAACCTTACAGTAGATAAGGCAAATAATATGGAGATCAGGTATTTTAACGGGGCATCTCCGGAATTACGTTCAGCAGATGCTTCTGCTCGTATTACAGGCACCACGGGTTCTTTTTCAGATCAACGCTATTTAGGAATATTCCTACAAGCTCATTATGCGCTAAATGATCGTTATTTCTTGACTGCAACAGGTAAGACTGAAGGTGATTCTCGTTACGGTGACAAGAATCCATATAGTATTTTTCCTGCTATTGGTGCAGCATGGGATATGACTAAGGAAAAGTTTATTGCGGAGCAAAAATGGATTTCTAGTTTGAAACCAAGATTTGCATTTGGTATTACCGGAAATCTTCCGAAAATTAATAACATCTATGATATTGCATATGCCACTAGGGTGGGTTATTTGGGTGAGACCTACATTTATCCAGAGAAATTTGCTTATGAAAATATTAAGGAAGAGCGAACTACGGAGTATAACCTAGGTTTGGATTGGGGACTTTTTGGTGATCGTGTTACAGGACAATTTGATGTTTACCGTCGTAGAACTAATGATTTATTGTTAAAAGAATCATTATCTAGTACTTTAGGTTATGCGAATCAATATGTAAACTTTGGTACTGTGGAAAACAGTGGAATTGAATTAGGGATTACAGCAGATATATTAAAAGGAGATAAAGATCGCCCAAGATTAAAGAGTTTTTTCAATATCTCCTTTAATAGAAATAAACTTATCAAATTACCGGAAAACTTTGATGCAGCATCTTTCTCTACAAGTCGAAATGGATTTGCATCCAAACTGCAAGAAGGTGATGTTGTAGGTGCATTCTATGGTTACCGAGCAACAGGAGTTTATGCTAGAGATGAAGATGCATTCTTACGCGATGATCGAGGAGAATTAATTTATGAAGCAGACGGTATTACACCAAAGATTATGCGGTATGGATCCGTAACGGGGCACCAATTTGAAGGTGGAGATATGCGATATGATGATATTAATGGAGATGGGGTAATTAACTTATTAGACCGAGTACAAATTGGTAATGCCAACCCGAGTTTTTTTGGCGGGTGGAATAATACTTTAACCTACAAACAATATTCCCTCAGCCTAAACCTTCAATATCAATTTGGGAATGATATCATCAATGGTTCACGTATTATTATGGAGGAGATGTCGGACTCTAAAAATCAATCACAATCTATTTTATCTCGTTGGAGAAGACAAGGTGATGAGACCGATATGCCAAAAGCAGCACCAAGTAGCGATTGGAATAGGGCCGCTTCTACAAGATGGGTGGAAGACGGCTCCTACGTCCGCTTGAAATCGCTATCCTTTACTTATGATGCTAATAATTTGTTAAAACGATGGGGTTTTAAACAATTAAGCTTCTTTGTTACAGGGTATAATCTATTAACCTGGACCAATTACCTAGGGGTTGATCCCGAGGTGCCAATTACAGGATCAGTCTATTTATTTGGGATAGATAATAGCTATACTGCACCTCCAAAACAGTACACATTTGGTTTCCGATTTAATTTATAAACTCTAGCTGAAGATAAAATGAAAAGGTCATTATATAGTATCTTTCTTACGCTGTTCTTGTTTACCAGTTGTGATAAGTTTTTGGAAGTAGAAGTTCCAGATAATTTGGTACACAATGAATACTGGCAAAATAGAGAACAAGTACTTGCCTCAAGGAACGGTATGTATTCCGCATTACATAATAATCTAAATAACTTTCTAGTTTGGGGAGATAGTCGATCTAGTCTATATGCACCAGGATCGGGTGAATCATTTACAGGAGATTATAGGCAATTCATGGCACACGACATCTATTCTACGAATGGATTAACCAGATGGTCCTCTGTTTATACTGGAATTACATGGATAAATTCATTTATTAAAAATGCTCCATCAGCATTACAGAATGATCCCACTTTCAAAGAAAGTGAATTACAAATGATGATGGGTGAGGCCTATGCACTAAGGGCATTGAATTATTTTTACTTAGTACGCGCTTTTAAAGATGTGCCAATTATTTTGGAACCATACGAATCGGATGCTCAGAAATTCAATACTGCTGCTATGTATGAGACTGAGGTTTTGGATTTTATTGAAGAAGATTTAGATAAAGCATTGAAAGATGTGGCGGAGGATTTTACACAAGTCAATGATCGCTTTGGAAGAATTACAAAAAATGCAGTAAGAGCGATTTGGGCAGATGTCAAACTATGGCGGAATCAATATCAAGAAGCTTTAAATTTAACTTCGCAATTAAATAGCTATAGGGATAAATTAGTTGATCCCGCAGATTGGTACAGCATTTTTAATCCGGGTAATAGTGCTGAAAGTATTTTTGAATACCAATATGTACAGACAGGATTTTCATCTCCAATTTATGGATGGTTTGCACATTTTCAGGCTGTAGGTTCAGCGGATAAGTATCTGGCTAATTCTACAAACATAGAACTTTATGGTCTTGAATTATATCCTCCAGTTGATCAAATCAATTGGAGTGCAGATACTATTCGTTTAAAAAATCATTCTTCTTATAAACGGACTCCAGTTTCCTATGCGGGAGGCAGTGGATTTGAAGTGTACAAATTTGTTGGACAGACTCCTTATGTAGAAAGCTATAGACCAGCAGGTGGGCGTAATGTCAATTTTATATTTTATCGCTATAGAGAAATTTTATTTATGGAGGCAGAAGCCTTAGCTATGCTCAATCGATATGCTGAAGCCGAAGAACGAATTAATATAATTCGAGAACATTGTGATTTGCCAGCTATACCTTCTGGGGCTATGGGAACTGGCTTTGACTTTATGCGTTATTTATTGATGGAAAGAGAAATGGAATTAGGGTTTGAAGGGAAAGAATGGTTTGCTGCTATAAGAATAAGTAGAAGACCAGAATTTGTAAATGTTCTCTTAGAAAAGTCAGCAGAAAATAATCCGCTCAAGTTATCCTATCAAGTCGTTCGAGCCAGATTATTAAATCCTGAGAGTTGGTTTTTACCTTATCATGAAACGGAGTTGGAAAATAATCCCGCTTTAGTTCAAAAAGAATATTATAAAAATAAATAACCTGCAAAATTTAGAGATATGAAAAAGCTCATAAAAGGCAACCTTTTAATCCTACTATTTCTCTTCGTGGGTCTAAGCATGTATTCATGTAAAGAGAATTTTTCTGATGCTCGATATGATAGCACAGATGAGATTCAAATAATGGATTATTTAGAAGGGGAAGCAGAATTAAGTACTTTTAAATCTTTAGTTGAATATGTGGGTCAACGAAGTCTGCTAAAAACTGCTGGAACTTATACACTGTTTGTTCCTAATAATAGTGCATTCCAAAAACTATTTGAACATTTAGTTTTTGATGGTAAACCAATCAAGAAAATAGAAGATGCTCCAGTTGCTTTTTGGCTAAATTATTTCAAGTATCATTTGTTGGATCGGAAGATTAACACCAATGAATTTGTACATGGACCATTGCCTGCTGTATCTTCTTACGATGGAAAATATATTATTGCCGATATAAGTGGTAGTTATGAGGCTATTCGACTTAATAACATTTCCACTATTATCCAAAACAACGTTAATCTAAATAATGGCTATGTAAATGTGTTAGATGCAGTTTTGGTACCACCTACTGCTAGCCTATTTGATATGTTAAAAGAAAATGGGAAATATACAACCATGCTTTCCATTTTTGAGGAGACAGGATTGACCAAATATTTAAAGGATAGTATAGCGACAGTTTTAATTGAAAGTGACCAAGCATTAGAAAAATCGAAATTTGATAAGTCATCCATTGCTGACTTAAAAGAGTGGGCATCCTATCATATCATTCCAGATTCAGGGTATTATATGAATCTGCTCACTGCTCAACGGTTTTATCCTTTAGATAATAAGGAATCGTTGTCCTTTTCCTTAAACACATACGGACAATACTTTGTCAATGGAAAGTTTAAGTTTAATCAGACTGCAGAATATGGAATTGACAAAGTTGGAAAGAATGGAATTTATCATTCTTTAGACACATTATTACAAATAACTCCTTCTCAGCCTGCTAAGATACGTCTTAATCTATATCCACCAGGAAGTAGCTATGGTGCTCAAAATGTTTTTACACAAGCGCCAGCATCAATAAAGTTAAACAATGGAACACAAAGCTATCATCAGGACAAGAAACTAATGATTGTTCAATTTGATGCTACTCAAGCTGGGGATTACTTTTGGACTACAGTTCCAGATGTTCCTGCAGGGAAATACAGAATCCGTGTCATGCAAAGACTTGCTGCTACAAGAGGTAAGTATATGACCATTTATAATAACCAAATTATTAAGGAGTTTATCGACTTCTCAAAGAAAGATGGTGATTTTGAGGAATATACCTATTTCGCTTACAACTATTGCGGTGATATAGAAGTCAAAGAACGTTCAGATGTGAAGATCAATTTTGTATTTCTTGATTTTGGATCCAATAAATCTCCTGGATATTGTTGTGATCTTTTAGTTGATATCCTTGAATTAATTCCGATTAAATAAACCTGAATTAAGATGAATATGAAGCTTATAAAATATTGCTGTTTTGGTTTCTTGATTAGTGTTCAGGCTATGAATGCTGTTTATGCACAAGACACTTTACGTACAGACTTAAAACAGGATAGCTTAAGGTTGACCAATTATCCCTCATCATCGGTTTCCATTGCAGGAAAATTGTATGGAATGGGTAAGATTTCAATCATGGACCATGGAAATATTGGAGCAAGCGCATTTCTAATGATACAGGGTGTATCAAGTATTAATCTCAACAGTTCACCCATTATATATATTGATGGAATTCCAATGCGTTTTTCCAGTAGTTATCCTGCTTTTCTTTCAAATTATGAACATGATCGTCTAGGATTTTTGAATCCGAATGATATTGCATCCATAGAAGTAATTTCAAACGGGTTTGACTTGCCTATCATTGGTGGTAAGGGCTCGGCAGGTGGCTTAAATATTAAGACAGAACGTGGCGAGTTTGGTGGTACAAAAGTCGATGTTCAGGTGCGAGGAGGAATTACCCCTGCCAACTATTCTGTGCCACGGTTAGATGCGCAAGGGATGAAAGCTTATTTATGGAGTAGGTTTGAAGAGGAAGGAATGAGCGCTGATGAATTAAATAATCATCCTATATTTTCCGATACTAATCCTATGTATAATCAACAAACTGATTGGTTGGATCTGATCCGTCAACAAGGAATTTATCAAGACTATCACGTTAAACTCAAAGGAGGGGACGGAGATGCCAATTACTTATTTTCTGTCGGATATACGGATAAAAATGGTACAATTAAAAACAATAATTTTGATCGTGTTGGAATCAGGTTTAATTTAGATTATACTATAACACCAAAAGTTAGTATTTATAATAACCTTTCTTACACCAATACTAGTGCAAAATATCATGAGCAAGGTTTCAATTATGATATCCATCCACTATATATAGCTAGTGCTAAAGCACCATTCTTAGGAACTAACTTTTTTACCAGTTCAGGTGAAGTTGGAAAATCACTTGCGGCAGTTGATACTTTAGGCTTCAGTAATCCATTAGCCCTAGTAAATAACCTGCAGAACAAAAATCAATTTAACCGAATTGATGGAGTTATGGGTGTAAATTGGGCGATTTCAGATACATGGAAATTATTCTCTGATCTATCCGTATCCTATTTTAATCTTTCGGAGAAACAATATAGACCGGCATTAGGAATTGTTCCTGATACTTATATGATAAGACAGAATAGTAAACGAAGTTCGAGTGAATTCTTGCTCAATTGGCAAGCCGGAATTAGCAATTGGGGAGAGTTAAACCCTGATCTAAATTATAACCTACAATTAAGTACTGCAGTTGAAACCTACGAAGAGCGATCAATCTTTGGCCGCAAAGTAAATGCAGGAACAGATGATTTTGAAACGCTTAGCCAAGGAGTGGTCGATAGTGCTTCTAACAATAAGTTCAGGTCGAACTTAATGACTTTAGTTGGAAAAGCAGATTTAAACTGGAAAGATTGGATTAATGTTATTGGATATCTCAACATGCAAGGATCTTCTAATTTTTCCTCTAAATCACGTTGGCAATTATATCCAGGAATTTTAACAAAATTTCATGTTTTAGGCGATAATAATCAAAGGCAACTGGATTTGGAACTTGGTTATAATCGAACAGGTAACCATGAACTTAGAGGCTTTTATCATTACGGACAATATTACCCAGTCAATTATTTTGGATATGGGGGAACATATTTAGGAAATATAGCTAACCCTGCTTTAAAACCAGAATTAGTTGACAATTATCAAGTAAAAGCTAACCTGGCACTATTTGAAAACAAGTTGCGATTATCTGCAGGTTATTACTTAAAAAGAACCAATGGATTAATTACGCAGAATATTTCTAATAATAATGAACAAAACAGAGGTTTATTATTTGAAAATGCAGGGTCATTAGAAAACAAAGGCATTGAAATAGAAATGAATGCTGATATAATAAGGAAGGATAATTTCAAGTGGGGTTTATCTATTGCAGTCAATACGCTTGATAATAAGGTGCTTTCCTTACCAAACGGAAGTATTGTACAGAGCATGGGAAGTTATTCAGGTATTGCCAAAGAAGGAGAGGAAATAGGCTCATTTTATGGGTATAAGGTACTTGGTGTATTTGATAATGCTACTTCTATCAATCTAAAAAGATCAGATGGTACAGATTATAAACCTGGGGATTATATCATGGAAGATATAAATAAAGATGGTAAAATTAGCAATCTGGATAAACAAGTAATTGGATCCCCTTTACCAAAAATGTTTGGGTATATATCTACTTCTTTGCAATATGAAGAATGGGGTTTAAGTGCTTTGTTTAATTATTCCTATGGTTCAGAAATATATAATGCCTTCAAACAACAGATGCACGCTATGGACACTTATGCAAACCAAGATCCTGCGGTAATGAATCGGTGGCTTTCTGAAGAAAAGCCAGGAAATGGATTAAGTAGGGCGGTATTAAATGATCCTTCATCAAATTCAACTCAATCCTCCCTTTGGGTAGAAGATGGAAGTTTTATCAAATTAAAATATATCACCTTAGACTATAACTTCAAGATCGCAGAATCCAATACTTATTTGAAGGGGTTAAAACTGTATGGAACCGTAGAAAATTTGCTTACAATAACGAAATATTCAGGCTTTGACCCAGAGATTAATGGGTTAAACAATCCTATGTTTCGACAAATTGATTTTGGAGCTTCACCTATGGGGAGAACATTCTTGATAGGTCTTAAAGCATCATTCTAAAAATAAAACGACAACACTATGAAATTAAGATTAGCCATATATTTCATGATAACACTAGTTGGGTCAAGTGTTTTAGTTTCTTGTTCTAAGTTCTTCGAAATTGAGCCTTATAACAGCATTATCGAAGAGGATTTTTATAAGAGCCAAGAGGATTTAAATGCGGCTGCTTTGGGGATGTATGCTGCGATGAGTAAAGATGTTCATAAGTATTTGTTATGGGGTGATGCTCGTGCGGATATGGTAACTTCAGGTCAGGAGGAACCTCAACCTTATATTAATGAATTTGTCTTGAACAATGTTAGTGCTGAAAATCCATTCGCAGATTATAATGGTCTGTATGAAACTATCGCTCGTTGCAACCGGCAATTGGATTTTGTATATGATGTGGCAACCTATGATGATAAACTGTTGGACAAGGCTGCGAATGCCTATTATGCTGAGGCATTATTACTTCGGTCATTATGTTATTATTTTCTAGTAAGAACATTTGATCAATTCCCAGTTATTCGCTCTCAAAGAGGAGAGGATATCAGCTATTTGGATGAGCGAGGAATACAAGTAAAAAGTGGTAGTAGTAACTTGAAAATTACGGATTTGCCAGGCCTTCAGAAGTTTCCCGAAGATAAGCGAGAGATCTGGCTTATGATTTATAATGATGTTTTGAAAGCATTAGGAATGATACCATTAAATTTTGAGTGGAATAAAGAGTCTTTACCTTCTGAAGATAGATATGGTAGAATCTCACAGCCGACAGCGGCTACTTTTGCAGCTGAACTAGCTATTTGGTTGGGTGAATATAGAACGGCCTCAGCATTTTGTAACTCACCAATCACGAATAATCAACATTCTTTAGGTACAGCAGGTGCATGGCCAAGCCAATTTACAGGAAGTTTTGCTAGTCAACATAGCATGTTTCTTCTAGGATATCGTTTTGATAATAGCTTTGAAACTAATCGTCTGCAAGAATTTACATCTAATCTTGCCTCAGAAGGGGGTAAGTATTATTTAAAACCTGCATCTCAGGTGATTAATAGCATTTTTGCTTATGAAGGGAATGACATCAGAACTAGCTTTAGCTTTAAGGTTTTTGAACAAGATACAGTAATCTGGAAATACATTGGATTAGATAATGTATCCTCAAGGCGTCCAGCCTACCGTAGTATTGCTAGTTGGCAGATTTTCCGTTCTGCAGATGCTTGGTTACTAAAAGCAATCGCAGATCTGCAGCTCAATGATTATGCCTCAGCATTTAATTTTTTAAACATGGTTCGTACTGCTAGAGGATTAGTAAAGTATCTCCCAACTGATATTGATTATACGAATAAAACTTTGATGATGCAGATCATATTCAATGAACGTGCAAGGGAGTTTGCCTTTGAAGGGAAGCGATGGTACGATTTGATGTTATGGTCTAATATTGCTGGTGAAAATATCTTGGCAGATAAGGTTTCCCGAAAATACAATGGGGAGATGCGGACTGATATTTACAATAAATTATCAGATCAGAAAAATTGGTTCATTCCAGGTAAACAATCTAATTAACAATTTTTAGAAGATTAAATTATGAACAGATTAAGCATTCAATTTACTTTCCTATGCATATTCTTTTTATTAATGGGTTGTTATAAAGAGGAACATTGGGGATTTCCTGGGCCATTTGAAGAAGAAACGGTTTTACCAGATAGCTTGCCTTTTCCTTTTGACAAAGATAGACAAGCTGGGGTATGGTTAATGAAAGATGGCAATGCAATGGACGATAAGATTCTTTTCAAAGGTTTTACAGATTTTTATGCAGCAGGAGATACCTTGTCATGGATTAAGGAGTCTAACGGTATGCGGTTGATTCAACATCGAAACCCTTATCCTGTTACCAATGCTGATCATGTGGGGGGAAGAGAAAATAGCTATAGAAATAACTGGGTTGTATCTAAGACTTTTTTGCCAGTAGGAAAAGGACATCGTTTTTACATGTATTTTAAGGCAAGTATAGGAACTTTTAATGGTACTGCAGCTGGTATTGTCTTGGGTAATAGTTGGGAGAATGGTAAAGAATTTATATTTGGCTTTGATGGCTTTTCAAATATTGCCCCTCAATTCTTTTTAGATTTATATGAACGGACTTTCACTGTTAACCCCGAAGCAGGTTGGCCAACAGTAAATGAAGTCATTACTCCTGGAATCCCAGCAGAATTTGAAACGGTTATTGTTGATAATTTATTCTATATCAAGGTCAATGGAGTATTATGTTTTAAGATGCAATTGCCTGATCAAGCTTTGTATTATTACCCGGCAGCTATAAGACCATGGCGAAACTTTTTAACTATTCATGATTTTTATTTCGAAGCTTCAGATACATATTCTTATAATCAAGCATACACTCAAAAAGAACAAGGTTATAATTTCATTCAAAGACCCTCTTTAGTTACAGCTAATGATGGAAGTATATTGATGTTTGCTGAAGGAAGAGGCGCTTATGATAATAGTGTAATGCGGGTAGCACAAACAAGTAGGGCAATAGGTGATGTTGATATTATTCTTAAAACCTCAACTGATGGAGGATTGACATGGAGTAAAGAAAAACAAATTGTTGCAGGTGAATCCAATAATTTGACCTATGCAAATCCGCAGGTAGTTAAAGCTAAAAATGGTGATGTAATACTACATTACAATAAAATAGGCTATTTATTAAGTGGTACGACCTATAACCTAGATCCAATTCAACTGAGGATATATCAACGAGTTTCCAAGGATAATGGTAAAAGTTGGTCTGCTGAACAAGATATTACATCCCAAATTAAACTGACTAATATCGGTGTTCAACATGTTTCTGGTCATGGGATTACCATGAAAAACACATCTCAATCTGGAAGGTTATTGATGCCAATTCAATTCGATAATAACCAAGCAGGAGTAGCCTATTCGGATGACCAAGGTCAAGTATGGAAAGTTAGTATGTTATCTGGGACAAATTTGCGTAGTCCTTCCATTGTTGAATTAAATGATGGTCGATTAATGATGCTGCTCTCACATACTGCTGTTACGCCTAAAAATAAACTAGTCGCCTACAGTTCTGATGCCGGAGTAACTTGGACAAAACCTGCAACTTTTTCTAATGGTTTGGTTACTGGAGAGTTTGGACATACTTTTCCTGCAGCTTTTGTGTCCAATTCTGATGGTAAATTATTCTGCATCACACCACAAAATAGAGCTTCTGATCCTCGAACTTACGGTATGAGTCCAGTTTTTGCCAACACACCAATTTTATATACCAGTGAGAATTTTGGAGCTGAGTTTAATAAGATAGGACCACTTGTTGAACACTTGACACATAATAATTATGTTGTACCAGTAGGTAATATTGATGCTGTTGTTTTGAATAATGGTAAGGTATTAATTGCTTCCGATGGTGGAGTAAGTACACCATATGAAAGTATTGTCACTTATATCAAATGATCAGGAGGAAAGATATGAAACGAAATAAAATGCTTACAGTGTTATTGACATATATTGGTTTAACATTATTTAGCTCCTGTAAAACAGAAGGTACAGGGATGCTATCTATGGGGGATTTTGAGAAACCAGAAACTGAGTTAGAAGGCGAGGAGGATACAAGTAAAATTTATGCAAGTCTTCGTCTTTTTGAACAAGGAAAAGAAGGATATCATTCTTATAGAATTCCAAGTTTATGTCGGTCAAATAACGGAAATCTAATAGCCTTAGTTGAAGGTAGAAAACATACTAGCTTGGATTATGGAGATATTGATATTGTATCAAAAATTTCCACAGATAATGGTAAAACATGGTCCGCCCTTAAAGTGGTTATCGGAACTGGAGAGGGGACTTGGGGTAATCCAACAATTGTTAATGATGAAGAGAAAGGCCGTGTTTGGTTATTCGTATCATGGAACAGTGAATTTCACAGTCAAAATGGAGGCAGTTTTAACGGTAAGGATTATCCGGCTGTTAGCAAATGGGGAGATCGAAAGGTATATAGTCTTTTCTCTGATGATAATGGTTTAACTTGGACAACTCCTATTGATCGTACAGAAGAGCTACTCCCGAAAGACTTTATTTGGGATGCGGTAGGACCTGGATCAGGAATACAAATTGCTCAAGGACCTAATAAAGGTCGCTTAATTATCCCTGCAGGTGAACGTAATATTTACAGTGATGATCATGGGGAAACCTGGAAGTATCAACGTATTCCCAAAAACACCTTTGAGGGATCCATTGTCGAATTAAGTAGTGGTTTGCTTATGCGCAATGATCGTGCTGTGCTTGGAACATGGAATAGAGGAAAGTTTAGATATATCTCAAAAGGAAATATTGAAGGAGGATTTTCCAATTTTATAGCAGATAGCAAATTAATAGATCCCAGGTGCCAAGGCTCTATTTTGAGACTTTCTTTCCAACCTAATCTAATTGCATTCTTAAATCCAGCAACAAACGATGGCGATGGAATGCCTAATCGTTGTCAGATGATAATAAGGCTAAGTAAAGATGATGGTAAATCTTGGTATGCCTCAAAGAAATTAGAGTACGAAGGAATAGAACCAAATGACTTATGTGCGCTAGGTTATGGAGGTTATACCAGTATGACTAGAATCAATGATAAAGAGCTTGCATTAATGGTCGAACAAGTAAATCAACCAACTGCAGGTGCAGCTATTAATAGAAGGCATTCCATTGACTTTCAGTATGTAAATGTTAATTGGATTACGAAGCCTTAAAATGAATACCCACAAAGAATCCAAATTATAATGACTTAACAATTTGTTTAAATTGTTAGATTAATAGATTCTTTTTATATTATTTTGTAGAACATATTATTTTTTTTAAAGAGTTGACTATGGCAACAAAAGATTTATTGAATGACCTAAAACCAATCCAAGTAAATACCCGAGTAGATTTAGTTGAAAGTCAAATTCGGGAATACTTAGATAAGAAAGGTTTAAGAGCGGGAGATACATTGCCTACAGAAATGGAACTTTCAGAAGCATTAGCTGTAAGTAGAAATGTACTTCGAGAAGGCCTTAGTCGACTTAGAATGTTGGGACTAATTGAATCCAAGAAAAAGAGAGGTATGACATTAACTAGCCCTGATATTCTTGGATCTTTTGAACGGGTTTTAAATCCACAATTGATGGATAATGCCACTTTGCAAAACCTATTCGAGTTACGATTAGTACTCGAATCGGGACTTGCAGACTTATTGTTTCTTCGAAAGACAGAAGCTGATATCAAAGAATTGGAAGCCATCGTAAAAAAAGAAAAACCTGCTGCAACAGACGTATTTCGAGTCAATAGCGAAATCTCGTTCCATGGTAAATTATATGAAATGACCGGTAACGAAACATTAAAAAGATTTCAAATTATGCTTCTACCTGTATTTGACTATGTCATCAAAAATGAAAATAGAAGTATTCGATCAAACATTACCCACGCAGATTTAGTGGAAATTCTAAAAAGTGGTACAAAGGAAGAGTTTGTACTTGCCATGCGAGAGCACCTAAGACCTCATTACGAATATTTAAAACCTTAACCTTTAAAAAATATAAGGAATCTATGGATACCTTATATTTTTTTTGCGATTTTTAATGTAGTACAAAAGTACTATTAAACCTAATCAACTAATTCATGAAAAAGATACTATTAAGCTGTTTCTTACTAGTCACGACGAGTGTTAATGTGTTGTTTGGACAACAAATTACATTGAGCTCAAAAGTTATAACTGCACCAATTCTAGCTGACCAAGACATTAATGTTCTTAGAAAAATTCAAATTTCGACTAATAAGGATCTCTCCAATCAAAAATTAGAAATAGGGTATAACTTGGATGCCACAGCAATGAAATCTATTCAAACAATTGAAATTTGGGAATCCATAAAAGATACCAGTCTTTTAAAGTCTAGTAACAAAAATAATTATAAGCGTTTGGTTGAATTAAAAGCTAAAAAAGGCCAAAATGCAATAAAATTCAATGTTGATCTAAAATCTGGCTTAAATACTTTTTGGTTAAGCATTAAAGCTAATCAGGCAGAACAATTGACAGAAGAGTTTAACATAAAGCAAAACTACGTTCGATTGAATGGAAAAAGGATGATTTTTAAAGGGCAAGATATCAGTAGTCATCGATTAGCTGTAGCAGTTCGCCGCCATAAACAAGACAATGTGCATACCAGTCGTATCCCTGGAATAATTACTGCAAAGGACGGAAGTTTAGTTTCTATTTACGATGCTCGATATGAATCGGGTAGAGATTTACAAGGCCATATGGATATTGCAGTCTCTAGAAGTTTGGATAAAGGATTAACATGGCTACCTATGGAGATTGCTATGGATATGAAAGAATTTGGCGGGTTACCCGAAAAATTTAATGGGGTTTCTGATGCAAATATTCTATTGGATGAAAATAATGGTGATATCTATATCGCAGGATTATGGATGTATGGAGTAATTGATGAAAAAGGAGATTGGTACCCAGGCATTAAGGATGGTAAGGAGATATGGAACCATCAATGGAAGACTAAAGGGTCACAACCGGGATTTGGTATTAAAGAAACATCGCAATTCTTAATTGTAAAGAGCTCAGATAACGGGAAATCATGGTCAGAACCCATCAATTTAACAGAGATGTGTAAACAAGAAGATTGGTGGTTATGGGCACCAGCTCCAGGACATGGGATAACGTTAAAAGATGGTACACTTGTAATTCCTACTCAAGGAAGATTGAACAATGGTAAGGCATTCTCCAATATAACTTATAGTAAGGATGCAGGTAAGACATGGAAGACTTCTAAACCAGCCTTAGATAGATCGACTACCGAGTGTATGGCAGTAGAATTAGAAGATGGTAGTATTATGCTCAATATGCGATCCAATTTAAATACAACCCAGAAGGGTGATGATAATGGTCGTGCAATTGCTACGACTTCCGATCTAGGTAATACTTGGACTGAACATCCCACTTCACATAATGCTTTAATAGAACCTACCTGTATGGCCAGCATTCACAGACATCAATATATAGAAAATGGGGAAAAGAAAACCATGTTGGTTTTTTGTAATCCCAACTCAAAATATGACCGTGTGAATATTACCTTAAAAGTTAGCAAAGACAATGGAAAAACTTGGCAAACCAAGGTGTTGTTAGATGAAGGCAAAAGTAGGGGATATTCTTGCATCACCTCGGTAGATGAAAATACAGTAGGAGTATTGTATGAAAGTAGCCAAGCCGACCTCGTATTTCAACAAGTTTCAATTAAAGATCTACTCTAAAATTACATACATGAAAAAGATAAAAGGATTAATTGCCGCTACGTTTGCTGCTTTTAAGGAGAATGGAGAAATCAATTTAGATATTATTCCTGCATATGTCGATTATTTATTGGCGCAACAAGTTGCTGGAATTTTTATATGCGGTACTAATGGGGAAGGGCCTAGTTTGAGTACAGAAGAGCGAATGATGATTACTGAAAAATATTTGGAGGTAGTCCAAGGTCGCATGTTAGTTTTTGTTCATGTAGGACATAGCAGTATTGAAGAGGCTCGAAAATTGGCTAAACATGCTGAAAATCATCGTGCTGATTATATATCGTCTGTATCTGCATTTTATTTTAAACCAAGTTCAGTTTCAAATCTAGCGGATTGTATGGCATATATTGCTGCAGCTGCACCAAATACACCTTTCTTCTATTACCATATCCCAGCTGTTACAGGAATTGCCATAGATATGATTGAATTCTTGGAATTGGCAGAAGAAAGGATTCCCAATTTTGCAGGAATTAAATATACCGCCGCAACCATTCACGAGTATCAAGCATGTTTACATTATAAAAATGGAAAATATGATATCTTATTTGGGTATGATGAATTACTACTGCCTGCCCTGGCTGTAGGTGCAAAAGGTGCCATTGGAAGCACGTATAACTACGGTGCAAAGTTATACAATAAAGTGGTGCAATTATTCGAAGAAGGTAAAATCCAAGAGGCTGAGCAATTACACTATCATGCAGTAGAAATGATAAGATTACTTGTCAAATATGGTCCTATACCTGTTCAGCGAGCCATTATGGAAAAAGAAGGTTTAGCCTTGGGCAATTCAAGATTACCACTTCGAAACCTTTCAGATGAAATTAAGCAAAAATTGTATGCTGATTTAGACCAATCTAAATTTTTATTAACAGTACAGCAATCATAAAATGAGCAATGAAAACATGGATAAAAATATGCGTATTTATGATAATTAGTCAAACCACATTTGGACAGGGGAAAAAGGTTGTTTGGGAGTGGAAGCAATTGCCTGCTATTCCTGATGCTATAGGATTTGCAGGAGCTTATTCTGGTATTGTAGAAGGTCAACTTATTGTGCTCGGTGGAGCAAACTTCCCAGATGGAAAGGCTCCTTGGAATGGAGGTAAAAAAGTGTGGACAGATCAAGTTTTTATGCTAAAGGATGAGACTCAACAAAATTGGATTAAAGGAACTCCGCTTCCTCAACCAATGGGATATGGAGCTTCAATAAGCTATGAGAACAAGATGTATATGGCGGGAGGAAGTAATGAATTGGAGCATTTAAATGAGGTTTATGAAGTATCATGGAATTTGGAAATAAACAATTTGACTTATAAACTCATCAATCATTTACCAAAACCTATTGCAAATTGTGCCTCCATATTAATTGGGGACTACTGGTATATTGCCGGAGGAATTGAATCACCGAGCTCTAAGGAAGCTTCAAGCATCTGTTGGAAATTAAACATGAAAAATCCAGAGGCTGGTTGGGTAGATTGTGCTGCTTTACCAGGAAAAGGTAGAATGCTTGCTATTCTTGGTGAAAATGGGAAACAACCTTTCATTTTATCTGGAGTAGCTTTAATAAATGGTCAACGTGAATATTTAACTGATGCATATATCTTAAAGGGTGAATTATGGGAAAAAGTGACTGATTTACCTCAATCTGTTGCCGCCGCATCCTCACCCGGTTATTATGACACCGTAACTAATAGTTTTTTTGTATTTGGTGGTGATGATGGTGAATTGGCGAATGCTAACCTAAAAGAGAATCATCCAGGATTTTCAAACAAAATATTGCAGTTCTGTACAGAAAAAAGGGAATGGTTTAATAACCCTATTCCAGAAGGAAATAGTTCTTCTGAATTAAAATTCCCTGTAACCACTAACTCTACCATTTGGAATGGGAAATTGGTTATTCCTATGGGAGAAATTAGACCAGGAATTCGAACACCTCAGGTCTTGATCGGAAATATTAAAAGAGAAAAATAATGGATTTAAACTCTAAAAGATATGCATGGCTATTAGTAGGCCTGCTATGGGTTGTTGCTTTCCTTAATTATTTTGATCGCATTCTTATAACCTCGATGCGTGATCCCATAGTAGCCGATTTTAATCTTTCAGATGCGCAATTTGGATTATTAACTTCGGTGTTCTTGTGGTCATATGGCGTTGTCAGTCCTTTCGGAGGATTTTTAGCAGACCGGTATTCGCGAAAAAAAGTGATTATTCTTTCGGTGATTATTTGGTCCTCAGTAACCCTATGGACAGGTTATGTGCAATCATTTCCAGAAATGCTCCTTACTCGTCTGCTAATGGGTATAAGTGAGGCTTGCTATATTCCTGCTGCATTGGCTTTAATCACCGATTACCATAATCAAAAAACTCGTTCATTGGCTACCGGATTGCATATGTGCGGGTTATATACTGGTTTAGCATTAGGTGGATTAGGAGGATATATTGCTGAATTTTGGGGTTGGAGATATGGATTTCATGTTTTTGGTCTTTTTGGAGTTCTATATTCATTAGTATTGATCTACTTCATCAAAGATAAACCTGTTGAAAAGGAAGAGAAAGTTAAGGATAATATAGAAACCAATAATGACTTTTCCATCAAACAAATTCTTTCTGCACTTTTTAAACTACCCTCATTTTATATTATCCTTATTTATTTTGCTGTGTTAGGTATGGCAAATTGGTTTGTAAATGGATGGTTGCCTACTTTTTTAAAAGAACATTTTCATTTAAATCTAGGAGAAGCGGGTATTTCAGCTACAGGTTATATGCAAGTTGGGTCATTTATAGGTGTTATTGTTGGCGGAATAATTGCCGACCGTTGGGTACAAAAAAATCCGAAAGGTCGTGTCAATGTTATGATTATAGGATTTGCAATTGGAGCTCCCTTCCTTTTTATAATGGCTTCCACTCAAGTATTTATTCTTGCTATCGTAGCTATGTTGATTTTTGGATTGGCAAGAGGATTTAATGATGCCAACCTGATGCCTTTACTTCGACAGGTCGTTGATAAACGTTATATAGCAACAGCCTATGGCTTTCTAAATTTCTTGAGTACCATTGTCGGTGGTTTAATGGTATATTTAGGAGGTGCTTTAAAGGATGCGCAGATTAGCCTATCAATAATATTCCAATGGTTAGCAGTATTATTGTTCATTGTAGCACTAACCTTGATTGGTGTAAGAATTCATCAAAAAAACTAGTTATGAAAAAGCAGTTATTTTCATTGTTATGTTTGTTCATCACAACATGCAGTATTCAAGCTCAAACATTAAGATTGCCAAACTTTTTCTCTGATAACATGGTTATACAGCGAAATACAAATGTGAAGTTTTGGGGTTGGGGTAAAGCTGGTCAGAAAGTTACTTTAGTACCTTCATGGTCCAAAGATAGTGTGCATACCACCATAACAGGGAATGCAACATGGAAAGCAGAGCTTCCAAGTCCAAATGCTGGCGGTCCTTTTAACATTGAAATACTTTCACAGAAACAAAAAATTACGCTTAAGAATGTTTTGGTGGGAGAGGTTTGGCTAGTTTCTGGACAATCCAATATGCAATGGTCAGCAGAACAGAATCTTAAGCAGATGAAGGACATTCTACCTTCAATTGCTAATGATAAAATTCGATTATTGCAAATAAGTAATATTGCATCTCAATCAGAACAAGAAAATGTTTTCGATTCTTGGCATGTATGTGATTCAAGTTCTGCAGCGAGTTTTTCAGCAATAGGTTATTTTTTTGGCAAAAAATTGCAAGATGAATTAAATATTCCGATTGGGATAATAAACTCCAGTTGGGGTGGCAGTTCAGCAGAATATTGGACTCCTGCTAAAGTAGTTTTTGCAGATAAAGAACTTACTGAATTAGCTGAATTGCAAAAAGTCGCTCCTCGAAAACCTTATCAACCAGGGGTGTTATGGAATAGTATGTTATACCCTTTTGCAGGTTTTCCTATTGCAGGGGCTCTATGGTACCAAGGTGAAGATAACACCATTTCTTATCAAGGATATGATAAGTTAATACATGGAATGGTTAACTCATGGAGAAAGTCTTGGAACCTAGAATTCCCTTTTTATTTCGTTCAAATTGCACCATTCCAATATAAATATGAAAAACCAAATGCTGCTTTACTTCGGGAACAACAATCGAAAACAGCATTGTCTTTAAATAAATCAGGTATGGTTGTGGTCACGGATTTAGTGGATGATATAAAAAATATACACCCACAAAAGAAAAAGGAAGTGGCTTTACGATTGGCGGATTTAGCATTAGTAAATGATTATGGAGTTAAAAAGAATGATTACCAATCGCCAATCTATAAAGATTATAAGATTGAAGGAAATAAAATTAGAATTCGATTTAATCATCTTAATGGTAAATTGAAAGTCGAAGGAAGTGATATAGCAGAACTATATATTGCAGGTCAAGATCAGAAGTTTTATCCGGCAAAAGGTAAAATTGAAGGGAATGAACTAATAGTGTCTTCAGACCAAGTAAAAAAACCAATTGCTGTTCGCTTCGGTTTCAGTAATACCGCCATGCCTAATTTATTCAATGAAAATAGACTTCCTGTTGCTCCATTTAGAACAGATGATTGGTCGTTTTAATCAAATATTTTGATCTATTTTCGACCATTATATTTGCTCAAATGTCAAATCATTTCTCTATCTTGAAAGAAGCCCAAAACGCTTCACACAATACACTGAGAAAATACTATGGAAGAACTAAACGAAAAATACGTCCGCGATCTGATTATTAAACTTGGTTTAACTGATACCATAATAGAAATATATGATGAACATATTTCGGATGAAATAATAGCAGAAGAATTGGGCTATAGTTGGAGTAAGCCATATACCATTTTAGAACTTCCTGCCGAAGATCAGCAAGAATATGAGGTTGATAACTATATTCCACTATTGTCTATTAATAGTACTCAGATTATAGCCTATGATGTTGATCGAGAAGGCTATATCAAATACGATGTTGAGCAAGGCTTAGACGATTTAACTTGTTATACATGGGATGGTGTTCTATTAGAAGAGCTTACATTTTGGTGGGAGAATGAGGTGGAAGAAGAAGATATTGAACATTTTGCCAAGAAGATAGGACTTAAGCATTATGCTCCAATCCTAAAATCATTGGAAGAACATTCCGAAGCTGGTTTGATAAGCACATTTGAAACACAGAAAATCTGGTTTGAGAAGATGTATAAGGAATTCAATCTCAAAAAATAAGAGATTGATAACTAATAAAATAAATAGCGTATTTCTAAAACAGGAATACGCTGTTTTTATTAATCAATGATGACATTTATTCCTTGTTCTGTTAATTTTGCTAATCCGGTTTTAAATTCATTGATAAACTCTTCACTATGACCATTCCAATTACTCACTTCAGCAATTACTTTAAAAGGATGAATTGATCGGTAGGACTTTGTGGGATTACCCGGGAATTTCTTGTCTGTAACGTTAGGATCATCTTCCAACTCACCTGTAGGCTCTACCAAATAGATACGTTCTTTACCTTCTCCTTGAGCGAGTTCGGCAGCTAAAATGGCAGCATGAAGCGTAGAAGAAACATAAACGTGTTTTAATTTCTTTTCAATAAAATTGGAAGTATATCCAACTTGAATGAAATCTCCAATTTGTAAATCTGACTTGGTTCCATGGAAATAAGTTTGGGCAAAAGGACTTGGTAATATATTCTCTTGATTTTGGTCTTTGTTCGGGTTATCCATGTTATTGAGTTAGGTAATAAGCGTAAATATAAAACATCAACGAATGTATCTGTTGCATATTATCTAACAAAAAAATAACATTTTAATCTAACTCCAGTATATTACTTCAGAATATTTGTCATTACTCTAATTAATCACCTCCAATCATTTTAGAGCTCATTCCTCTTTTCATGCCTCGTTCTGCAAGGAATATTCCACCAAAGTGTAAGACAATAAAGATTGGGAACCAATAAACGCCCCATTTATGTACAGTCTCGATGCTTTCCTTATAATCAGTAAAGAAACCTTTCTCTATGCAGATACCTGTTACAGCTGAAATAGCCAAAAAGAAATAGAAATATACATAAGTCAATCCTTGAAGGCGTTCCTTTAAGGACTGGTTTTTAAGGAAAGGATTAGGAAAGCGAATTCCTTTAACAAGCATATAGATGATACGAGCTATAAAAGAAAATATCATGACATGGGCAAACAATTCATGCCATTCCCACATTGGCCCTCTTATGAGTTTCACTATACTGGAGAGTTGATCTTTATTTAAACCAGGAGCGTTTTGTTCTACTGCTGTGATAATACTATTCTTACTCATCCAATACATACGTAGAAATCCAGTAATGAATAAGACCGGCATGGCAAAGGCCATTATCCAATGTAAAAGCCGATGTAAGACTGTAAATTTTCGATTAGGATTCATTTTATTTGATCATTAGAATTATTTGAAATATTGGTTGTATAAACTATAGGATTGTTGTAGTTGACCGATAAGATTTGCAGTCTCTACAGAATCGGTGCTATTGCCTAATGACTTCACTAATTCCATATGGGGTAGTAACCATTTATGCAATTCCTCGTGTCCTTTACCTGTCATGGTACAACTCTTGACAATTTGTTCATTTTGTTCGGTCAATTTTGTAGCAAGCACTTTTGCATCCTTATTACTTGCTTTATCAAAGTCAGTAAGCAAATCAGATCCTTTCTGCACAAAAGGTCTCATTTCCACATTTACTAACCATTTATCGCCATTGTTTAAGGACAATTCTTGGCTAGCACCATCAATCAATACGTGTTCATGTTGTGGTTTTTCAGGTTCGGTAGTAGGAACTTGTTTTTCTGTTTTTTGTTGGCATCCCCATGCCGATGTAGCCAAAAGGCCAATAATAATTAGTTTTCTCATAGCTGATTATTTAACTGTATTTAATACAGGTTAAATTAATCAATAACTAGGTAATCAAATATGATTCAAATCGTTTTTCCAATGCCTGTTTGAAGAATGGCTAATAAATTGCCGGAAACAGGGAATAGCTATGTTTATTGAACTTTTTTTACCCAAAATAGATACAAGGATTACCTTTAAATGACGAATGAGAATTACACTTTCAAAGCGCCTTTCCAACAACAAATTATTGATTATTCTTTTTATAGCTACAGCTATGTTAATTTTGAATATTTAATGAAAAATCGCTCTTTACTTTATTGATAAGGATGTAAAAATGATTATATGATTCTAGTTTAAACCAAAATAATGACAAAGCTTAAATTCCAACATAATTAATTCTTTTTTAATTTCCATTGTTAATTATCTATCGATAAAGAATAATATTGTTTGTTAACTGAAATTTAATTTTAAAATAAACAATATTGTTTTAAACTTTTATGTTGTTTATGCACTCTAATTGGAAAATTTTAACTCTATAATTATGAAAAAGATTACGATTTATCTATTCTCATTGGCTTGTCTTATGATGGTTTCTTCATGTGCCGTTTATAATGATCGCTTCGACAACTATATGCTTCTTTGGAAGGATAAGCCTGAGGATGATGTTTATTTGGTTTATGGCCCTCCAATGCGTTCTCAAACTTTAAAGGATGGTAAGAAATTAGTATCCTATGATTATGAGTATCAATCAGGTCAAGAAAAGGACTTCTGTATAGTAACTTTCACGATTGAAAACGAAGTCGTACTGAATGCGAAGTACGAAGGTGATTATTCTGCCATAAGAGTATATGTAAAAGGTCCTCAAGGGGTGCAAGGATTTTAACTCTTTTAAAAGAGTTACTATTCTATCCATCTTCAATGGAACGAGATTGCTATTGTTATGCTATTTTTTCTACGTAGATTTCAAGTAAATTGATCTAAATATCCTTCGTATTTTCAGGCAATTTAGTTTGAGTTTGCTTCGGGATTCTAACGGTATTGTCTCGTATCTAGTATGGATCTTGTTCGGATCTCGTTCGGTTGGAACCGAACGAGATCCGAAGGAGTTCCGAACAAGTTCCGAAGGAGATCCGAAGGAGTGTCGAAGCAAACCGCTAGTTGAGACGCTGAGATAGCAGACAACAGACAAAAAGATAATTAAAGAAAATACAGGATAGGTCATAGAACCTAGACTGAAAACTCCATTTAGCTTCAACAAAAATCAACAAATAATCTTTATCTCATTCTATGTGATATGAGAGCTTATCAAGGTTCTATTTAACCATAATACCTTTATTTATAAACAAATAGTTGTTAAGATTAAGTGTTTGTGTATTTAATATTTTAGCTTTTTTGCGATATTTTTTAACCTTCTATTTGTTTGTTGGTGATAGACGTTTTCTTTAAATTTCATATCTTGTGTAAAAAATTTCTTTTGAGGTTAATCCTCGAAGAGTTTTGCAAGTCTATATTCAAAAATCTGTTTATATTTTTCAATCTTCATTGCTAAAAACATAATAGGATTAATAATAAATGCACACTTAAAATCTGAATTTACTTTTAATAAATTACACATAACTATATGAAAATCGCAGTCCTACTATTATCAGGTTTATTCCTGTTGCCGTTCAGTTCGAAATCAGAAACTACTGTTTTCCCCTTAATTAACAAATCCAAAGTTGATTCCACCATAAATGAAAATGAGGAATTACTGATGATGATTGCAGAGAATCAACTTTATGAAGTCGTATATAATGAAATATTTGGAGTAGAAATTGGAAGTAATGTTCAATGGTTGAATGTTTTTGGTCAAAATGCTTTTGCCTCTTTTAGCAATAGTGACTATTTTATTTTGGAAAATAATCGATCTGGAGGATTTGAAATTTACGATGATGAGAATAATTTTTTATCTGTTGCTCCAGATGCGCTTAAAAATTACTCATTAGAAACGAATTCAGGAATATGGGTTAAACAAAGTAACAATGGTTTTAATAAAGCTTATTTTTATAACGATAAAGGCCAGGAATATACCATGACTTTTAAGTTTAGTTTAGGTGGGAAGCAGGAGATTAAATGTCATAATGGATACCAAATAACAGTCAAAGGAAAATTGAATGGCAATTATAATATTACCGATAATGAGGGGCGAAAAATGACGATAATTTATAACCGCTCCGGGATAAAGAAATTATATTATGGTGATCGTTTGTTAAAGACCTTGGTTCTTCAAAGCCAACAGAGTTTTACAGTGCAAGATGGAAATGGTAAAAGCACAAATATTCGAACTCGCGGACGATTTAATGATATCATTATAACTTATCCGGATGGGGAACAAATATTTGTAGAAAACAGATATAGAAAACCAGTGCCACCTCCGAAAGTAGAAACAAAGACTGAAGCGAAACCGGCAGCTAAGTCTTAAGATTGATTTTTCTAAAAGCATTCAAAAATCAGACTTCTTATTAATGTTGTTTCTTTGAGATTAGTATAAAATTGGAATCATCAACTGGAAAAATCAGCATGGTACTATTTTTGTCTTATTTACGTGAAAAATAGAAATCAATTATTCTGTAAATTTTTCATTGATGCTGCTATTAGGACTTATGATAGCAATAAATAGGTTGAGTTCAGTGTTTAAAAGATTGACTATGCAGAATGTAATGATAAATTTTAAAATGAGAATAATGCTTTTTTTGGCATTACCACTTTGTTTTATTCTATGGAATTGTACCGTTCATAGGGAGGTAAACTATTACGAAGGGTATATTTTTAATCAACAAAAACAAGCTATTTCCAATATCATGGTTTATGAAAGAGATAGACCTGAAAATAAAGTATTCACGGATCAATCAGGTTATTTTCAACTAAAAAAACCTAAAAATGTGATATCTAATTTCTTAATGGTAAAAAAAGATGCTATTATTTTAGATTCTATTCAAGTCGTTCGCACTCGTGCTGGAGAACAGGTTAATTATGCATTTGTAGAAGGGAGACAGGATACACTTTTTTTGAAAATAGAATAAATCAAAAGTGCGTTTATTGGGTTAATAAATAAAGATTGTCCTGAAAAATTTGCAAAGTGATATTAAAAAAAATCGTTTCTAATTTAGCAGTAACATATATATTATTTCCACTTATCTATATTTATGATTATTGGGACAATATCTATTATCATGATTATATAGACAATTATAATAATAGATATCCAGATTTGATTTCCTTTTTAAGTAGAATTTATAATGGATTCTTTTTTTATTCATCCGTACTGCTATTATCGTTAATCTTGCTTCAATTTATAAAGGATAACTATCTTTATAAGAAGCCGTTGTTTTTTTTAAAATCAACATTAGTATATTCTGTAATTAATCTTTTTATCATCTTAATTACTGGTTATGGTTATCTTTTAACTATGATATTTCCAGTACCATTTGGGGTGCCTTTTGTATTTATACTGTTATTATTTTCTATAATAATTCAAGGAACACTTTATTTGTTGATTGATAAATCTGTGGAAAAAACTAAGGAATAATTAAAAGTCAACTAACGTACTAGGATAAAAAGAGAAGTGTATCAAAATACAATTATTCATAAAAGGTTAAATAAGAGAAGAGAACAGATGACAACACAAGAAATAAAGCGAATAAATATTGGCACTTACAAAGGAGTAGAAATTGAGTTGGTAACTTGGGATGCTGGAATGGCAGAAGTTGACTTATCCTGTGCCTGTATGTTTACAGAGGAAATGGGTATGGATGAGCCAATTGGTGGTCTTAATCATTTAAATGATGCGCTAGATGGACGTTTATTTTCCTTAAGAAAGCATGGATTATTCAAGGGTTCTAAATCAGAGCTTTTATTGCTTGATTCGGTAAAAGAGGCTATTCCTGCACAGAATTTATTGATCATAGGTATGGGGGCTCCGTCGGACTGGACATCGGAAGAAAGCGCGATAGCCATCGAAAAGGCGGTTCATACTGCCTACCATTTGCAGGTAGAAAGCGTGGCTATTGCTCCTGGGATTTTGGATACAGGAATAAAACCAAAAACTGATTTTTCAAAGGAAATGCTTGTAGCATTAATCAGCTCTATCGATAAACAACATAAAATATTTCAAATGGGTTTGGTTCAAGCACCTTCTATTAAAAAATGGGTTTTTGATGCGGGTTATCAAAATTTTGAAGAGAAGGGATTGAATTTTCAAGAGAACTTTCAACAGATTTTAGATTCAGAAAAATAGGGAATTTCATATGTCAGAGAAAATTATTAAAACCGAAGAATTACACATTACAGATAGCAAAGGCAATACGAAAATAGTATTGGCTGTAAAAAATGACATGGCTACCATTCAATTCAACCAATCGGAGGGTAAGCCTGGTATGTCAATTACGTTGGATCAAGATGGTTTACCTGCTATTAAATTGGAAAACCCCAATCCTGAATTGCCATCAACGATTTTAGAAGTAGATGCTAAAGGGACACATATAAGATTCAATCATCCAAAGGGCAATTCTGCCTATCTCTTTCTAAATAATGCAGGAGCTTCTGGAATCGTAATGAATGCGGCAAAAGAAGACCGCAGGTATCAAGTAGTCGTTTCAGAAAACGGAGAGGTCATCATTAAAAACATGGATGCGGAATAAACGTATTCTATAGCCTTTAATGGACTACGTTATATGATGTTTTGGAAGTTATTTGATTAGTTCCATTATTTTTTCTGCTGGCCGAGCAATTACTGCTTTACCATTGTGTATGACTATTGGTCGCTCAATTAAGATAGGGTTCTTTACAAGGATATCTATCCATTCCTCATCATTGAAATCCTTGCTTTCAAAGTTCTCTTTAAAAACTACCTCGTTTTGGCGAATAATTTCTTTAGGACTTTTATCCAGTAATTTTAGAATATGAGTCAATTCCGCTTTACTTGGAGGGTTCTTTACATAATCAATTATTTCCGTTTCAATACCTTGATGTTTTATTAAATCAAGGGCACAGTTACTTTTGCTGCAATTTGGATTATGGTAGATTTTCATTTTTACAAATATTCAGCATTAAAGATCGTAAATAATTTGCATTGTTTTTTCCGTAAATGGATCGCAATAGCGGAGGTTAAATTCAAATAACTCTTCATTAGAATAAGATTTTTCAATTTCCTTTCTCAGCATAGCCTTGGCTCTATTGAGACGGACCTTTACATTGGTTTCTGTTATTTCCAATAAGTTGGCGGTTTCAACAACATTTAATCCATTGATTTCTCTGAGGGCAAAGACCATTCTATAGGATTCAGGTATTTTTGAAAGGGAATATTCAATTATCAGTCCTAACTCGTGACTTTGAATCGTTCGCTGCACGTCATTTGTTGAGCCGGAGAACATGGGGTTAAGGTTTTCTTGAATAGGCTCCATAGCGGTTTCATTTTTGAAGCTGAATTTTTGTTTTTTATGGTAACAATGATTAAGCATGATTCGCATTAGCCAAGTTTTAAAACTAGAACGCGTTTCGAATTGGGCTAAGCTTTTATAGGCATCAATATAGGTGTCCTGCATGAGGTCTTGCGTATCTTCATGGTTAAAGTTGTAGGCACGACCAATTTTGTACAGTTGGGCATTAAACCGCCTTACAATAAGTTCATAAAGCGGTTTTTGTCCTTCTAAGACTCTCTTAATTATTTCAGTTTCTGTGAGTGGTTCCATCATTTGATTTCTGCTTATTTCAAAATTTTGCTAAGCTTTGCCATTGAAAGTGCGGAAATAGACATCACTAAATCTCTTACAGCAACATCTAAATAATTCAAACTTGCTAATAGACTGATGGCTATTAATGCTAACCATGCCGATACAATATAACCGCCAATAATTGGTTTTTTCAATACAATAAGTCCTGCGACAATTTCAATAACACCTACTATTTTCATAAAGACAGCACCTGAAAAGGGTAAAATGTCACCCATTGTTGGGTTTAAATATTGCTCCCAATTACAAAGCAAGTTAGTGAATTTGTCAGCACCTGCCACAATGGGAACTATCACAAAGACGTATTTTAATACATTGACTACTTTGCTGATTTCCTGGTTTTTGATTGTATTTTCCATTTTCTTGTTTTTTTATTGCTTTTACAGATATAGGGTTAGTGACTGGGCAATTGGTTACAAGGAATCTTAATTTTTTTTAGGTGAATAGCATGCTGTTTTTCTTGCCATAGGACAAGTGTATAAAACAATTCAGTTCTTAAATTCGTAGTAATATCACATAAAAATTAGAACTATGTCAAAGCAAGTATTCATTAATTTTCCGGTCAAGGATCTAGAAAAATCAATTTCTTTTTATGAAGCATTAGGCTTTACAATCAACCCGCAGTTTTCAGATGAAACCGGTAAATGTATGGTTTGGAGTGATCATATTTTTGTGATGATTCTTAATCATGAGAAATTTTCTTCATTTACCAATAAACCATTGGCTGATTCGAAGACTAGTATAGGAGGCATTTACTCGATGTCTGTTGATTCTGTTGATGCTATGAATGCTATCATGGAAAAGGGTTTAGCTGCAGGAGGGTTTGAGCCAAATGAGTTAAGAGATTATGGGTTTATGCAACAAAGAACAATTGAGGATCCCGATGGTAATACTTGGGAATTCTTCTTTATGGATTTTTCAAAATTGCCTACAAGCTAATTGTTAGGTTGGTTTTATTATTTTTTTCTACTTTCCCCTAAAAACTAAATTTATGGAACGAAGCAGTTTGATTGAGATGAACAATGTTGGAATTGTTGTTGAGAATTTAGATGATGCCATTTCATTTTTTCGTGAAATAGGTTTGACTCTTGAGGGAAAAGGTCTTGTTGAAGGGGAGTGGGCAGGTCGTGTGACTGGCCTACTTGACCAACAAGTAGAGGTTGCGATGATGGTTACGCCTGATGGCCATAGTCGATTGGAATTATCCAGATTTATTAGGCCAGAGCCAATTTCAGATCATAGAAATGCTCCAGTAAATTCATTGGGTTATTTACGGGTTATGTTTCGAGTGGATCATTTGGATGAATTAGTAAGTCGATTAGTAAGTAATGGAGCGACATTGGAAGGGGAGATCGTGCAATATGAGGATGTTTATCGATTGTGCTATATTCGAGGACCAGAGGGACTTTTAGTAGGGCTTGCCGAAAAAATATAAGTGCTTGTTTTAAATCCCGTAAATGCTAGGTGCATTTTTATTATAAATGATTATATTTATTCTTAGAAACACAGATTATATTTTGAGAGTCATTCTTAAATTTATTTTAGCTTAATATTAGCCTTCAGAACCACAGGCTGATAATTCTTTAATTGGGATATTCCTATCCCAATAGGTTTTCAATTCAATTTTCATTCCTTGCTTTATCGCTTTGTGATTGCGATGCAGTATTAGCCTGTTTGGGTCTATTTACTGTAGTTGTCAATGATTTGTTGAGGTATGGAGTGATTGGAAAATTCATGAAAAGAATGTTAAGCAAGAATTTACAAAATGACTTCAATAAGTATATGGGAGATAAAAGTTCTCAATACTCCCTTTTTAAATAAAAAGTGCCATCGCTGTAATAATTCAAGTTTTTATTGCAGTGATAAATTCAGATTAAATGCCCAAAAAAAGAACATTGATATTTGGTTGATTTATAAATGCTCCAACTGTGATGGTACGTATAACATGCGGATTTCTTCCCGTAGGAAAGCGGAGCTAATAGATAAAGGTTTGTTCGAAAAGTTTACAGCTAATGATAAGGAAACGGCCTGGGAATATGCCTTTATGCCATCTATTGCGAGTAATAACCGGGTTGAGCTGAATTATGCAAGTGTGGAATATCAGGTAATAGCAGATCTTTTAACATTGGATCAACTTCTCGAAGAAAGAACAGGCATAAAAGTATTCCAGATAATGTGCCCTTTCGATTTTAAATTGAGAATTTCAACGGTATTAAAGTACTGTTTAGGGCTTTCAGAGAGAGAAATCTTAAAAATAATGGATGGGAAGGTTATTTCAGTTGATGGTAATATTTGGAAGAAAAAGGATAGGGTAAGAGGTTTCATGTTATTGGAAATAAATTTAGCAGGTCTTCGATCAATATTTAATGGTGAATGATGGATGAAGAAGGTTAAATGATGGAATAACTTTCAATTATTGCCAATAGTTCGGTAGGACTTTGAACATTAAGTTTTCTATTGATGTTTTTCCGATGTGTTTCAACGGTATAAATGCTGAGGTTTAACGTATCTGCAATTTGTTTAGTTGGCAGACCTTGCTTTATCAATCTAATTATTTCTAATTCTCTTGAACTTAATTTGTACTTATTTAAAAAGGAATCTTGTTCGTAATTACTTTTATTGTTGTTTTGTGTTTGATTTGGTGAGAAAAACGATTTTTCCCCATCTTTAATTGCTAAGAGTGTACTTTTTAATTCCGGAGCAGTCGTATCCTTCATGATATAACCAAAAGCACCAATATCTTTTGCCAGATTGATTAGTTTTGGGCTCTGATACATGGAAACAAAGACAATTTTTATAGTTGGATACTCTTTTCTAATAAATAGAGCTGCTTGCATTCCGTCTATGGATGGCATATTAATGTCTAAAAGAACGATTTCGGGCAAGAAGTTCGTCAAAACTTGTAGCAGATTACGTCCATTAGAGACCTTGGTTATAATTTTAAATTCATCCATACTGTTAATGATTTGTTCCAAGCCTTCGGCAAAAAGTGCATGGTCATCAGCAATTATTATTGTTGTAGTTTTCATAGCTCATTTAGATTATGGTAAGGAACATTAATGATTACGGAGGTTCCATTTTTGTTGCTGTCAAATTCTACTTTCCCTCCAAGGAATGCTACACGCGATTTTACATTACGAATACCTATGCCTTTTAAGGTTTTTGAAAAATCAAATCCTTTTCCGTTATCTTCAACGATTAGTGTTATTTCTTCTGCTAAAACAATATCAATGTTAATTTCTTTTGCTTCAGCATGCTTGATGGCATTTATGAGTAATTCATTAATAATTCGGTAGAGAATAATAGCCTTGGAGTTTTTTAATTTTCCTTCATCACCATCCGTATTAAGGACTAATTGAATAGGAGTACTTTTTCGTAAAGAGTTGATTCTATCTTTCAAGGATGAAAATAATCCATTAGCTTCATAAGCCAATGGGAGTAAATCATGGGAGATGTTTCTAAGGTCAGAAAGTGCTTTTTGACTTATCAATAAACTTTGTTTGTTAAATTGTAAAAGATAGGCTTTGCTGAGATTTGATTGTATAGAAGCATTCGAAATGTGTAAAATCAATGTGCTTAATGTAGCTCCAACATCATCATGTAGGTCTTGTGCTAACCGTCTTCTTTCTTCCTCTTGGGCATAAATGATTTGTTTGTTCATTTCAAACTCTTGACTATCCAATAACTTTTTAAGTTTAGTTCGTTCAACTTTCATTTGTTTATACCGGTAAATAATTCCTAGGAAAATAATCAACGCTTCTACTTGTAATCCAATTTGAATATGTGTTGGTGCTGCAAATAATTCAATAAGATTGCCGCTTTTTAATATTTGAAAACATGTATAAATGATGCTCATAATGAGGTAACTCATTGCAACAAGATAGAACCATGCTGGGGTAAAGCCTTGTCTAATTCGGACAATGACATTCCAAATAATTCCAATTGCAATGCCCGTTATCCCTATTAAATAGGCATGCAAGGTCCATTCGATAATTTGTGTTTGATTTGGTAGAAATACTTCGATAACTAATTTAATTGGTAACAGTGCTGTTAAAAACCAAGTGATTGATTTTAAGAAAATTTTGGCGAAAAACTTTTGTTCTTTGATTTTCAGAAAAACATAGGCAAGCCATGACATCAGAATCATGGTTACAGCTCCTGTTATGCTTTGGGAAAGATTGAACCATTGTGGGTGGTTCGGAAAAATAAATTGAAATTCTGCAGCAATACTGGAGAATAGCCAGGCGATCGACGATAATATGTAAAAGCAATAGAGAAAATGAATGTTGTCACCTAAGGATATTCCTAAAAAAATATTGACCAACATATTGAAAAACATGATGCCAAGGAATAAGCCGAATATGATGTAAATTTTCTGTTCCTTACTTTTAAAATAATTGGCACTCATTAATTCAGGGGTAATACTGAATATTTTCCCCTGTTCTTGAACCATAATTAAAAACTCAGTTGACTCTTCTGCAGGGATAGTTAATGGTAAAACAAAGTCATAAAAAAGATATGGACGTGTTGAAAAAGGGTATATGGCACCTGTTTTATAAATTTCAATAATTCCTTTATCTGTTTTTTGGAAAACTTTTACTCGATCTAAATGGGGGTTGTTTAATTGTAAATATAGGGTGTTTGAGCTGGGATCTGGATTGACTAAATGGAGACTTAACCAATAGTAATCGTTTTCAAAGGAGGCATGAAGACCATCATTTGGCGTCATACGTTTACCTTCGCCAGATGAAAAGGTTGCAAAAGCCAGTTGTGGAGAAATTTCTTTACGAGTCTTAAACCATAGAAAATAATCATTTATAGCATACTTATCCAATTCAGTAACCGTTAGAACCTCTTGTTCTTTGTCGAAAATTCGATTATTGACAAAAAGATTGTTTAATTGATTAATGAGTATGATGAAAATAATTATTCTAAATATATTCCATAGTTTCATAAGGGTAAATATATGGAGTATCCTTTTTCTTTTTAATACCAATTAATGGGTATTGTAATTTGATGCAGTATCTATTATTTTTGTTGTTTGTGAGTTTGTTAGGTTGTTTTTTTTAGGTTTTTTGTTTGAAAATGAAGCTCAAATACCAAAATAATCTATCAGCTAAATATAACCAATTTTGTGTTGAAGTTAAACTTAGCTAAATTAATGAGAAGTTTAATTGGATTTTAAGGATTTGTGGAATAGATTTAAACCTACGCTTACCTAAATTATTTTTAAAATACGGATTCAGGAGGTTGACAGTTAATTAGGTGTTTTGTCTGAATGAGAAATAATGACTCTGATTTTTGAGATTGAAATATGGGTCTTTTAGGAAGAAGTTTTATTACATAATATATAAGTGCTCTCGCTGCACGATTAATTAGCTTCACAGAAATGCGAGGCTTTTTTGTTGGAATGAATTTAAGAGGTGATACTATTAATTACTTGGTTTTTTCGGTATTCAATGGAGCCATTAACCTCAACTACATTTAAGTTGAACTAATGAACCCATTCATGCAGTAAATTGTTAACCTCTGTTCTAAGTTTTGGAAATTCAACTTGCTGAGAAGGGATTAAATCTGGATCTTCAACTGATACAAATACAAATAAGTCTATTTCAGTAATTATTGCTTGCGTCTTTTCATAGAGATATTGAATATCTCTATTTGGATCAAGGATATGAAGGTAAGCTAATATATCTAGAACACACCTGTCAAACAATACCTTATCTGTGCTTTGGAGAATTTGCTGTGCAGAAAAATGGAATTGTTATTCAAAATCCAATGGAGTAGGTGGAGCGGAAAACTCAAAACCTAATGATTCCATTTGAAAGTAAGGTTCTATTTCTAAGTTGTAGTCGGGAAGTGAATCAATTAGTTCCTCTGCTAAGGTTGTTTTGCCAACATTATGTGTACCGATTATTGCAATTTTCATTCGAGGATATTTATGGTGGATTGCTGAGATAATTCAAAATTACAATTCCAGAAATAAGTAATTTGAAATTAAAATTAGTAACCTCTATGGTTGAGATATAAAGATATTTGTTTGAATTATGTAATTTCAGCCTATGCGCGAAAAAGAAGATTTGAAAGGTTTTTACAAAAGGATTTGCCATCCATATGATTTTGATGTTTCTGTTGATATACCACATATCAATGTTTTTACTCGTTCCTCATGTAAAGGAGTCGCTCCGTATTCCCGTAGGAATTATTATAAAGTAACTTTATTACGAGGTGAGGGGCTTTTAGAATATGCTGATAAAAGCTATCAAATTAATAAACCTGCGGTATTGTTTTCTACGCCTAAGGTTCCTTATAGGTGGATACCAACGGGTGATGAACAATTAGGATGGTTTTGTATTTTTAATGAATCTTTCGCAAGGCAACAAGACGAGTTGTTAAGTACATTGCCCATGTTTTCTGTTGGAACAAATAAGCTGTTTTTTCCAGACAAGGAAATAGAAAACCAAATTGCGGATTTATTCGAAAAAATGATGCTTGAGAATGAGTTGAACTATATTCATAAACAAGATTTGCTTCGAAATTATCTTCACCTGATTATTCACCAAGTGCTTAAAATGAAGCCAGCTTTTCATTTGGAACAGCATTATAATGCTTCTGAAAGAATAACAAGTATGTTTTTGGAATTACTTGAACGACAATTTCCTGTAGACTCCATGCATAACCCACTTTCTTTAAAATCTGCGAAAGATTTTGCAGTTCAACTTTCTATCCATACCAACCATCTTAACAGAGCTGTAAAAGAAATAACTGGGGAAAATACAACCAATCATATTGCTAACAGGATCGTTGTAGAAGCTAATGATATGCTTAGAAATACGGATCTAACCATATCAGAAATTGCTTATTTGCTTGGATTTGAATACCCTTCTTATTTTAATATTTTCTATAAAAAACACACGAATAAGACTCCGAAAGAATCTAGATTGATCTATTCCTAAGTTTAATCTATGACTATAAAGGTTGTTTGAATATTATAATTATTAATTTGAATAATTAAATTTCTTGGTTCTAATTCCAAATAGCTTTGGATTAACAAATTTTATTAGATATGAATCGAAGATCATTGCTAAAAACCGGAGCCTTATTAGGGGTTACAGGACTATTACCAATTGAGAAAGCTAATGCCTATGTAAAGGATTCTAAATTCAAGAAAAATCAACCTCAACCTGGATTCAAAAGATTACTAGTTGGAGATGCCGAAGTATATGTTTTAACTGATGGGTTTATTCGTGAGCCTAATGTCGATGGTTTTTCACCAAGAGCGGATATTATAGAATTGAAAAAATTACTGAATCAAAATTTTCGTTCAGATCAGTTTATTGATATGGCGATGAATGTGCCTTTAATCAAATACAAAGAACTTTTGATTTTGATAGATTGTGGAATGGGAATTTTCGCAGATGATAATACAGGTAAACTATTGGAAAGCTTATCTGCTGCGGGCTTTCAACCAAGCGATATAACAGATATTTTTTTGTCACATGCCCATCCAGACCATATTGGTGGAATAATTGGTAAGAATTTTAATCTGATTTACCCTAATGCCAAGTTTCATATTTCTAAAGTAGAGAAGGATTTTTGGATGCAGGCTTCAATGAAAGATTTTCAGAATTCTGCATTAAAGAATCAGCCTGATTTTCTAAATCAGTTTATACCCACTGTTCAGAAGATATTTAAAGCGATTAATAGTAAGCTGGTATTTTATGAGTTTGATAAAATCCTCTATGATATATTTTCCTTTCAAAAGGCTCCAGGTCATACACCGGGAATGACTTTGGTGAATATCAAGTCAAAGGGGCAAGAATTGTTATATGTAGCTGATTTAATTCATCATGATTTAATACTGTTCTCTCATCCGGAATGGGGTTTTTCAGGAGATACAGATTTAGATCTGGCAGTGGAAAGTCGTAAAAAGATATTACAACAATTAGGTACTAATAGAACTAAAGCATTGGCTTATCATTTGGCATGGCCTGGAATAGGATTTACCTCGAGGGATAAAGAAGGATTTCGCTGGATACCTGAAGTTTTCTTTACTACTTAATATTTGGAGTAGAGGGGTTGTATAATTTAAATCAGAAGGTTTTTTCTTTCTTTTAGATGCTAGAGTCGATTTTCTCAGCTTCAAACCATCTTCAAGATCTTTTCACTAGCATTAGAAGCTGTCTCTCGAATACATAGGATGCAAAAGCCTTACCCTGTGATTTTTTAGTGGTATCCAAGAACAAGGGTCCGCTGGAATTGCCTCAAACTCTCCATTCTCGTACGCTTTCTCTGGTGCCCCTAATTAGTCGAACCATTAAGTTCCTTCAGTTTGAAAAACTGGACTTTGGGTTCTCGTTTTCTTCTTTTTTTTCTTTCGTCGTCCCCACCAAATAAGGAAGCCCGTAATGGGTAATGTAGTTGAGATTATTCCGGCGAGGAAGGTGCTTAGTTTGCCGAACTGTCCCCACCATTGTCCCATATGTAGCTGCCATATCCAATTTTCTACCTTATTATGAATATGCTGATCCTTTTGAATGTGGAATGGATTTCCTGTGTATTTGTCGAAATAAAAGGTATGGTTGTTTTCGTCGCTCTTTAAGCCAGCCCTGTCAGCAAGATTAAAAGCAAAAACACCCGACTTTTGGTAATCATAAACCCAATATTTGATAACTTTTTTTGTGGGTTGCTCCGCAAATAATTGATCCATAAGAGGGAAGGCATCGATAAATTCTTTATCTGGTTTTGCTTTAGGGAGCTGTTTGTGCCAGTCAATTGTTGTGCCGCCAAAGGCTTTCATACTTAGGTTCATCAATGGCTGGAAGAAAAGTATTAGACCTGATAATCCAAGGATGAAGCAAATAATTAGGGAGTAGAAACCATATACATTATGGAAGTCATAGTTCAGGCGCTTAAATCTTGCTTTCCAGCGTACGGTAAAGCTGGCCTTTACCTTGTTTTTTGTCCATCGTTTTGGCCACCAGAGTATAATTCCTGTGATAGTACTAATTACAAAGATGACCGTTGCGATGGCGATGATCCATCCACCGACTGTTCCAATTTTAAAATGCGCATGAAGATGCGCCATGATAAAGAAGAAATGGATAGTTTTATCGTGTTTCAATATTTTGCCAGTGTAAGGGTCAATATAGACCATAGAAAGGGCAATTTTCTTAGGATCAAAGGTGTTAATTACAAGGGCTCGATTAGGATCCTTATAATATAAAACATAAGAAGGGAGAAGTCCAGGAAATTCCTTTTTTTGAATATTCATTAGCGTCTCTAAGGGTAACTTTTCATTTCCAGGTTCAATGTATTTTGCATCGCCTGCTGTCCATTCGACGATTTCGTCCGAATAAACAATGATTGTCCCGCTGAGGCAGACAAATATCAAGATAATTCCTGATACTAAACTTGGCCAAAGGTGCAACCAACTGACCAATTTTAGCACGAAGGATTTCCCCTTTTTAGACTTATGTTTATTACCCATGTAATAGTTTTGTTAGAATCTATAAGATATCGTTCCAAGAATCGTTCTTGTTGGCTGTGCGTACAGCCAGAAGTTGGTCGTCATATAGTGTTCATTTGTTAGGTTATTCCCTTTGACGCTTACTCTAAAGCGATCACGTTCATAGAAAACACTGGCATCCAATAGGAAGTAACCAGGCATTTTGAAAGTATTATAATCATCGCCATAGAAATCGTCGGAATAGTTTCCTCCAAATCCTAAACCAAGACCTTGAAGTTTTCCTTCGAGTAGGCTATAGCTCGCCCAGAAGTTTCCGACATGATAAGGCGTTCCTTGCGGTTTTTTTCCTAATGTTTTCTCATCTCCCTTAGTGAATCGAGAATCGTTATAGCCATATCCTATGATGAGATGCATTCCAGGAAAGGGATTGGTTGTCAAGTCAAATTCAAATCCACGGCTTCTTTGACGTCCGTTTTGTACAGTTGAAGATTTTCCAGATTCTTCAAGAATGGTAAAAGGTACATTAGTTACATCGATGTTATAATATGAAGCATTTCCATGTAGTTTTTTGTCGAATAGTTCATACTTTACACCAAATTCATACTGAGCAGCTTCTTGTGGTTTAATGGTAGCTGCATTAAACTGTACATTTTCCAGAACCATTCTTCCGTTTGTAAATCCATTGGTATAATTTCCGAATAAGGAGATCTGATTGTCAATAACTTCATAAACTGCACCAAATTTTGGGGAGAAATAGGTTTCTTCGAAGTCGGTTACAAGGTCTTTATAGCGATCTAAGCGTAGCCCGGCATTAATGTGTAGACGGCTGTTGAGGCTAAAAACATCTGATAGATAAATACCCATTGTTCGGTTCAGCGTGTTGATGGCACTTTCTTGTGCATTGGCAAATAGTTGATCTACTTTTGCCATATTTATTGCTGGCACATTTTGAAAGCGATTTACTTTGTCATAATAGTTTAGCATCTTACGTTGAGTATAGTATTTGTCGTCGTTATAATCTATTCCAATTAAGAGTTTGTTTGTCCATTTTTCATTTCCGTATATGCCTACGAAATTCTGCTGAATACTTGTTGTGATGAACTCACTTGGAATTCGCATGATTCGTCTACCTACTGTGTCTCGGGTAAGGGGTACTGCGAAGAGATAGTTTGAATTGTTATTTGTATTAGCAGATGAGAAGATCGTTTTTGACGTCCATCGATTAGAAATGCGATAGTCGGCACTTGTCATGACATTTAGTACATCCGATTTCATGGTTAAATCATTCGAGGAAAACGATTGTTTTACATTCCAATCGAATGCCGAGAAATCATTAAATCCTTTCGGGAGGTAACCTACGGCGATCATATTTTTCTCAGCTTTCGAGTATTCCGCTTCAATGTTCAATGTTAATCTATCATTGACTAAAAATCGAAATGCAGGTGCAAAAAATAGGGTATTGTCTTTTCCGAAGTCTTGGAAGGTTCGTCCTCGTTGCAGAGCTGTATTAAATCGGAATAATACGGTTTTGCTTTCATTGATTGGGGTATTGAAATCAAGAGTAAGACGGCTAAGATCATAAGCGCCATAACTGTAACTTGCTTCTCCAAAGCTGTATGGTTTTGGTTTTTTGGTAACAATATTTATGATACCCCCATATGATATTTCGTTGGATGTACCGTAGAGTGTTCCTGCAGGTCCTTTAATTATTTCGATTGCTTCGATATTTGCAAGATCTGACATAGTCGTTTGTGAAGTTCTGTAACCGTTTTTCAGTGATCCAGATCCTGTGGAAAAGCCGCGCATTTTTGCGATGACTGTAAATCCTCCTGCGCCTAATCCGTTTGTTATATTAGCAATTCCTGGGGCGGCAAGTAGTGCTGACTTCATGTCTGTTACTGATCGTTCCTTCAATAGTTCTTGGGGTATTATATTGTAAGATTGCGAACTTTCGAGGTTTTCCTGCGGCATTTTACCGACTGTTTCTGTTTTCTTTTCAGCGAATTTTCTAGCAGCAGATACGACGACCTCATCAATCTGGTTTTGTTTTGTTCCAATGTAGAAGGTATATAGATTCCGTTCTGCATTCTTGATTTGTTCTTGGTATTGTTCTCCTTGATATTCGATTTGGAACGTGTAAATCTTATTAGGGCTTAAGTCTAAGACAACCTTTCCCTGTTTGTCTGATATAAATTCCTCAGCAGTTTCAAGGATTTTTACTTTTACAGCTTCGATAGGCTGATAGTTGAAATTTAATAATCGAATGGTAGTAGATTTTGTTTGAGCTATAAGCAGCTCAACGCATAAGCAAGAGATTATGCAAAAAGCATATATGTATTTTTTCATCTTTATTAAGATTAATTCTAATTTGGACAAAAATATTTGTAATTTTCGCATGATTTTTACGATTTTAAGACGTAAAAAGTACGAGTTTTTGCCATCGCTAATTATTATATGAAATCACTTAAAGAGCGCTTTCAACTAAAGTTTAACCGTAATAAGCGTAATATCTCCTTGGAGAAGGAGGGGTATAGAGAGCTGTTTTTTAAAACATCATTTTACAACATACCAGTTCGAGAGAAATTTATTGTGGATGACTTTTTCATTGTAATTTATTCAGAATCCACAATTGAAAGTCCAGTTACTGTTCCAATCTTTTTGGCGGATGGAGTATTTAAGATGCAATTTGAGTTAGAGGGTTATTCTTCTTTTTGTTCTTCTGATTTGGATATTGAAATTCCTGAACAGCACTTTAATTTATTTTTTCTTCCAAAGGTTCATGGTGCATTGCATTATCGTAAGTCACGAATATGTGTTGACATTATGTTCGATAAGGAGTTATTTGAACGCGAAGTATCTACACTTATTCCTGAGTCGTCGGTATTTTTGAAGCAGCTATTGGATAACAACGCTTGTAAGCTTTTTGATCAATCGCCAAGGATTACAATGGAGATGCTTACAGTTATTCATCAGATTTTGGAAAGCGGCCTTCCACCCAATCTACAGGCTACGTATAATAGGTTGAAGATACAGGAATTATTGGTTTTAACATTTTCAAAATTGGCCATGCAAGAAGGGAAGGGGCAATCAGACCTTTCTTTGGCAGAGAATGAGAAAGTTTTGCAGATTTCTGAATGGATTTCGCAGGAAGGTATTCGATTAATTTCTGTTCAGGAAATTGTGGATCATTTCGGTTTATCTCAGAAGGTTATAAATCGTGGTTTTCAAAAGTACTATAATTGCAGTGTTGCCCAGTATATCAAGAAGGTGCAAATGGAAAGTGCGAAGAAGCTAATTAAAGAGCAGGGCTATTCTATTAATGAGATCGCGCAATTGATGGGCTACAGTTATCCCCAACATTTTTCCGTTGCTTTCAGTAAGTATTTTGGATATACTCCTAAAGAGGTTAAGCAAAAAAGTAGTTAGCAGTTTCAGAGACGGACATGTTCTGATAGGGCGTTGGATGGATTCGTGATGAAAATGTTTTTCTTGAGTGAGATCGTCTAATGTTTTTTTTAGCTTTTGCCGATTTGTATCTAGAGGTGATTTTAATTCAATAGTACTATCTTTATGAGGGTTCGAATGAGTCGAATCGGCTTTGCCACGTTCATATCTAGTGGATACAAATCTAGAACTCTTTTTGGGGAAGATCAGAAACAGTTGAGCTAATTATGACTGTCTGCATTTCAAATACTATGCAAAATGGTACATTTACTAATGCAAATACAGTCGTTACTGTTTTATGGTTTTAGTATTACTATTATTGTAGCAAGTTTGATGAAAATTAAACTCAATTCCATGACAAGACTCCTCTTTACAATTCTTAGCTTTATTATCACGGTATCGACAGTGTATGCGCAAAAAGGCATCAATAAATATGTCTCTTATGGTGCAGGAGGAAGATTAACCATGCATGTGGATAGTGGAGCGCACAATGTGTATTCTGGAATTATATTTCCCAATCAACCTAATACTTCTTTTAATTATTTGCCGAAGGTCAACCAAGTTAGTGTGCAAATGTATTTTCAAAAGATAGATAAACCGGAGAACTTTCGGTACACTATTTTGGTTGATGATAAACCGATGGCGCTAAATAAACCGATCAATAGTAAGGACCTGAAAGAAGTGATCAGAAAAGATATGAATTGGAATGACGAGCTGCTCGATTCGACAGAACTGGCATTCTTCACTTTAAAAGATAAAACCCTGACGATATTAACCTATGACATCGAAAGACCGCAAGATGTTTACAAAAATGTGTTTTTCGGCAAGCCTATTCCGAGACCAAAAATCGAAATCTTAGCAAAGCGCTTCGTAACTGAAAAAGGCGTGGACTACGATCGTAAAATACAACCAAAACAAATAGTAGATCTTACTTTTACTGAAAAAGATGATGAACTGACTATTGTAAAAGATAGAACCTATATTGACTATATTTACTCAACATCTATTAAAGACAAGAAAACAGATAAGATAATCTATGAATCCAATTCTTGGCTATATGGTGGCTACCTTAATGAGGAGGGTAATAAGTATTTGCCATATGTCAAGATTGATAGGAGCATTTTCAAAAAATCGGGCGATTATGAGATTATTATAAAGCCAATGATTAAATGGGATAAGTTCCTTGGTGGTGTTACAGATAATACAATTTCAGAACACGAATTAGAAAAATATACAGCCAGATATACGCTCGCTATTGCTTTAGATCAAGAAAGTTATACCAAAAAAGAAGCTATTATATATGCGTTAATCTTAATACTTTTTATTGGATCGATCTTTTATTTTATCCTTTACTTTGTCAGACAAAGGAATAAGAAAAGGCTAGCAGAACAAGAGCATCAAAAAAACACAGCAAAGCTTCAGCTTAACTCCATTCGCTCCCAGTTAAATCCTCATTTTTTATTTAACTCGCTTACAGGTATCCAAAATCTGATGAATAAGAACGAGGTAGATAATGCAAATAGATACCTTTCTAAATTTGCTCGATTAACGCGCAATATTCTTGATGATAAAGAATTGATCAGTTTGTCACAAGAAAAAAACTTATTGGACGATTACCTTCAAATGGAGCAATTGCGGTTTGGCTTTCAATACGAAATCAATTATGTCCAAGACTTGGATTTGGATAACATCGAGATACCAAGTATGATGGTACAACCTTTTGTAGAAAATGGGGTGAAACACAGTGTTTCTCAAAGAGCTAATGCCGGAAAAATCAAGATTGAATTTATCAAGCAAGCGAAAGATTTGATATTAACTATCGAAGATAATGGAAGTGGGTTTGATGCAAATAAACATTATCCTGGTTTAGGTCTTCAATTAAGTAATAGTCGAATAGCTCTCTTAAATAGTGTTTATAAAGAAAATCGCTTTATTTTAGCTATTCAATCAAGTACGAATGGTACTAAAGTAAAATTGACTTTAACGGATTGGCTATAATATGGTAAGAGCAATTTTAATAGATGATGAAATATTCAACTTAGAAAACCTACGGACTTTACTGGAAAAGCATTGTCCTCAAGTGACTATAATAGCAACAGCACTAAATGTAGACGATGCGGTGGAAGCTGTTGTAAAACATTCGCCTAATTTATTGTTCCTAGATATTCAAATGGGTAATAAAACAGGTTTTGAGGTACTAAAACAACTGCCTAGCCGTAATTTTGAGGTGATCTTTGTTACAGCATTCGACCACTATGGTATACAAGCAGTAAAGTTCGCCGCCCTGGACTATCTGCTTAAACCAATCGATATTGAAGAACTGATGCTAGCGTTAAATAAAGCCGAACATAAACTATCAACACAGATACAAACTTCGCAGCTGGATTTTTTACTTCAACAACTCAAAAAGTCAGAAACAAAAGTGAACAAGATTGCCCTGCAGATGCAAGGTGAAATAAGGTATGTTAATTTGTCAGAAATCATACGTTGTGAGGCAGACAATTCGTACACACACTTTTTCCTATCAAACGGTGAAAAAATATTGGTTTCTAAATCCCTCAAAGAATATGCAGATTTACTTCGCCCGAACGGCTTTTTAAGGTGCCATCAAAGTCATTTGGTAAATCCAGATTATGTAAAAAGCTGGCTAAAAGAAGACGGAGGTGTTTTGCTTTTGTTATCTGGCGAAAAAATACCAGTTTCAAAGCCCAATAAGGACGCTGTTAAGCAAGCCATGCAACAGGCTAATTAAGGGAGGTTAAAATAAAGCTGAGCTGTCTAACACAACAACTTATGTTTATTGAGCTGCTAAAAGAAATGATCCCGCTGGGATTTGTTCAGCCCCGCATTCCCCGAACTCGACCTTGAACGAGGAAGTTGCCTCAGCCGCTCTTGTCTCGCACGCTTACCCTGAGGCCCCTAACGGGTCGAACCGGCTTTGCAACGTTCGAACCCAGTGGATACAAAAAAAGCCTCAATCTTAGATTGAGGCTTTTTTTGTGAACCCGTTGGTACAGAACTCGAACTCCTTTCTGGAAGATTTAAGACGATTAAATCAACTTAAAGACAGTCCGTACCAAAAAGACACCAAGATACAAGACATTCAAAATAGCTTAAAAAATAAGCTCAAAAGATAAACAGCATAAATCTTATTTATTCGAAAGAATTTCCAACATATTCAATAAATCATTCGACTCTTCAATAATCCATTGATTATTATAAATCAGTCCTCTTACGATATGTTGTTGTTGATTTGTTAATATACAATCTATATTTCGATCCTTGCCATTTCCCCATCTACTATTATGCTCAGTTTCTTCAATTCCTCTAGGAGATCCATTGGGTGTAAGCAGTTGAATAGATGGTATTTTCTTTTTTACTAAGGGATAAATGATGAATAAACCGTCAAAATCCCAATCACAAGAATAGTAGATTGGCAAGCCCCTTGTATCCGCATAATCAAGTTTACTTACATTTTTCCCCCCGGCGTACCAAAGTTCTATACCGTGTTGGCGAGGCTTATTGGGTTTGGTAAGAAAATCAAGGTTTTCACATAAAACAATGACTTTGGGATTATGACACTCCAATTTGTAAATGTATTGTTGATCTCTATCATTTGAAAAATGCTCGACTTCCAATATCTTTTTTAATGCATCAACCAAAGAGGATTTATTATCCAGATATTTATCATTTTTGAAGAACATCAAGGAGATTCCCCGTAAAGACTCATCGGAAGCAATAATCTGTTTCCGTAATTCTTCCAAGGTGCCTTCTTTTTTCCAACATTGGATGTTCATCAAAGTTTTGATATCATTTTCTTCAAAACGAATTTGATGCCTTAACAGCCCATTTTCCAGTAAGAAATTCTCATAGCAATTATATTTTTCTAAATACTCTTTTTCATATATCTCAGTATACCCGTCTAAAGAATAGAGCTTATTATATGACCTATCAATTATCCTAAGGGAGTTGGTGAGGTAATTGATTTCACCACTTTTTGCCAAGGTATCATTCAACTTAACCTCCCCATTTTTATATAGATTATTTAAAGCCCTTAACTCAATCCAATTCATTTTTCTATTCGGTTTATATAGATATCCAAATCTTCGTTGCTGTCCTTTGTTTTAAAATAGGAAGCCGAGGGGCAATAGTTGATATTGTCATCCTCTTTTCCTTTAATCAAATGATGGGCATACCATTCATCAGACAAACCGATATTGAATGTATGTGGTGCCATTGTTATAATCTGATATTGGAATTCCTCTGCGATAGCAGGAAAGGTATTAAAATTGGTATTATCCAAACTTCCTAATTCTTCCAAAATGATAAATCTTAAACCATTTCGTTTTTCTTTTTGTACAGCAGACAATCTTGCAATACCCAAAAGTGCAATAGCGGAATAGGTCTCTCCAGTACTACCGGGAACTTCCGTTCCAAACTGATCTGTGAGCTTAGCTGACAGTTCAAAGTATGTTTTGGGGTTTAGTAATTTATCAATCGGAACTTTGTTTTTGATTTTTGCTTGTTTCCTGAAAAAATCTTCAATGAAATCTACTATAGATTGTCCAAACTGTAATTCTCCTTTTGTCGCTGTATTACGAACCTCGTAAGCTATCTGCTTGATATAATCAATCTTTATTTCTTTATTACTATCAAATTCAAGTTTGAAATAAAACTTATTACTAATCTTTCGATCAACAAAGAATGCGTTTATTCTTTTTACCTGGTCAGCATACTTCTCGTATCGCTCAGTAGTTTTACTGAATATCTTAATCATATTATCCCTGATACCATTGGCTATGGTTGTTCGGGTTTGATTAGCTTCATCTAACGCAGTAGTGATATCATCAGTAGATTTTATTTTATTGCCCAATAGTGCTTCTTCTAAAGCCCTGAATGAAAAACTCTGATCTTTTATTGCTAATTGTACCGTCGGATTTTTTTCGTTACTTGTTTCTTCGAATGAATTAGAAATACCAATAAATACTGTTTTATATTCTTCCCATAACTTATTGTAGGCATCCTCCAATTCTTCAACTTTTTCGGGGGCTAAAGGAAAGTCTGTTATATTCTCTTGGTAACTCTTGTAATAGGCACTATTGAGCCTATCAAATTCCGTTTGCTTTTTTATGAGATTGCCAATAATGTTTTGCAAATCCTGTTTATCACGCTGTATATCGCTTTCCAGTGATTTGAACCTGCTCTGTTTGGTTCCTTTTTGTTCATAAAACTTATCTTTCTTATTACTCCACTCTTTGCGAAGCCTCAACAATTCCTTTCTTACGACTTCCGGTTCGTCATATTCAACCTTAAATCGGTTTTTAATTGCCAATAATTCTTCTTCCTCTCTTTTCTTTTGTGATTGCAATTGAGCAACCTTTTCGTCAATTTGTAAGATACAGGCTACCGCACTTTTTAGTTCTTCAATATCGCTATTTTCAACAATAGCTATATCAAAAGGATAGTCAAAAAGATTGATATCGTAAGGTTTTGCATCTGCAATACTTGCTAATGCTTCCAGTTTACTATCTATCGTAGTGATTTCTGTGTTCAATTTTTGAATTAATTGATTCACAGATTGCTCCAGATTCGCTCTGTCTCCCAACAGAGTTGCATCAGGGTTGAATTGGATGAACTGGTGCAATGCACCCAACTTTAGCCAAAGACCTTCTTTGGATGAGTTAACATTAAAACCATCAATCAATTCATCAGGATTGATATATTGAGATGAATTGTCAGGATTAGCAATTTCAAAAATAGGTGTGGTTGCGTAACGAAAAAAAACTTGTAATTGCTCGTCATCTAACTTTGGCAAATTCTTGATATACCAATGTAAGAGGCCATTTGCATCATTGTCCTGTAATAATGATAACAGTTTTTCTTTTGTTGCTTTTTCCTTTTTCAAGGATGATTTCAATTCATCCAAAATCTCCGATTGCTCTTTTCGGACTTTGACAACACTTTCAAGTGTTTTATACTTCTCCAGATAAGGTTTTGCAAAAGCAATTTCTCTTTTTATATCCTGATTATTCCTGTTTGAAATGTCAATTCTTTGTATCCCATTTTTCCAACTGTCATCTACTTCGGGAAGTATAAACATTTTAAGCTCGTTGATATCTTCACCTAGCTTTTCTATGCTGTTTGATAAGTCTTGATAGCGGTTGAACATATTAACATTAGCATCTGCTTCCTCGTAGCCTCGTTTTATCGCTTCTTCTTCCGCTGGAAGACTCTCGATAGCTTTTGTAAGTTCATCAAGTTTAATTTGTTGATTTGCTATCAGTGTCTTTCCCTCTGTTTCCCCTTGCTGTAACTGCTTTAGGTCTATATACGTGTTTTGTAATTCCGCCTCTTTAAGCGATTTGAATTTTGCTTTATGAGACTGTTCCAGCTTCCGCAAGCTGATTAATCTTTTTTGCTTGTTGGATAGGTTTTGAATGTCCTTATTTAGGCTTTCATACTCTCTCAATATCTTTTCGAGTTCGGATTGCTCTTTTTGAAAGTTGACAAGAATATCTTCATCTGATTCTTCAAAGAGAAATTCCTTCAAATTTCTGGAAGCTTGATTGCCACTCAAATTCAGTGTTTTGGCTTTGGAAAAGGACTGTATCACCTTTGCAAAAGCCTTTAAATTCTTGTCTTGGCTGAGATTAAGAGGCAGTATATTTTTATCATAAAGGAATTTATAATAAGTATTGACTCCCTCGTTATTACTGAAAAAACTCAGTCGAAGCCCTTTCTTTTCGTGAAGAAATGTTGCCAGATCCTGTATATCCACTATTTCTTTTTCTCCCGACTCTTTTTCTTTTAACAGATCTTTGGAGAAGATTAATTCTTCCTTTTCCAAACTCAGTTCATTTATGTGTTTAGTTATTTCTGCCTGTTTGGCTACGATAAATGGAATAATACGTTTGCCTTTCTGACTGTTCAGCTGGATTCCGATACTGATAAACTTAGCAGTAGCAACTTCAATATTTAAGAAACAATAGGCACATTTTGTTTTATAGGGAAGGGTATTGATTTGTCGCTCTTCTTTTTTCACACCATCTGTTCCAAATTTTATTAAATCCTTGTCATATACAAAGATCATTTGTAGCAAATCTGCAATAATGGATTTCCCAACTCCATTGGATCCAATAAAATCGGTTCTTGTGGGATGAAAAAGGTAATCGTGTATATAGTGCTTCAGAATACCTACAGTCGATAAGGAGTAAATTCTTGGGAAACTCATAACATTTCATCCTTTTTAAGTTGCTGACTAAATGCATCAAAATTTTGAAGCTCATCCTGATACAGCTTGGATAAACGGTGGATAGCCGGTCTTATTTCAAAGACCAATTCTTCATTTCTTCCCGATTGTTTTTCTACCCAACCTAAACGGTCAAAATTATCTATAGTTTTACTAAATTTTGTATGTACTTCATTCCAGGCCTTTTCATCATAGGACTCCCTGATATCATCGAATAAAATTCGTTTATATGCTTCTTGGTGGTCACTTTCCAATATTTGTGTTTTGATGTCGTTCCAGTGAATGATTTTTTCTTCGTCAAAATACTTTTGGTAATACATGTCCAAAAGTGTTAGTCCAACCAGTGTCTGTAATTCAGTAAGCTCTTTATTACGGCTTGAATCGCTTAGTTTTCCTTTCCCGTTTTCCGTGAAGTCGAGATAATAATACCGACTTCCATCAAACATATCGGCAACGAGATTAAGCCTGTATAAGTTACTATAAAAATTTCTCCACTGCGATTCATAGCTTTCCAATACGGTATACTCTGCATAATACTTGTGGTCGATATGTTTGCCAGACAACAACAGAATATTGATGTCTGCAAAATGCTTTTCAACACTCTCCTCTGTGAGAAAAGAATAATCGCTTATTTCATAATTTTCGTTTTCCATAGGGATAGGTTATGTTGTGACAAGGAAATGATTTTTTGTTCTACATCGATAAATACATCGATATTCTCTGAAGTATAAGCTGTCATACGAGATGCTACCTGATAAGCAATTGACAGATCCTTTTCTTCATCCATGATACTATTCATCAATTCATCTATAGACAATTGCCCTTTGCTTTCCAGAATATCTTTGGCTCTATCGACCCATTGATTGATGATTTGCTGGCGGTTAATTTCTTTTGCTATTTTCTGCTTTTCATTTTGTTCGTAAGTTTCATCAATCTCAATGTTTACGATGATATTGGGTTTTGGAGGTTCAAACTCGTAATACCTTGGATATAGTATCCTGACAGGTTGATATACCATTTGCTTTAGTGGGAAATTGTTACTAAACCTTACCCCATCAGGAGTGTATTGCGAACTTTCCAACACTGTCCTGTGCAATTTTTTTATTTGCAGTCTAAAGAAGGCTCTGGAAGAAAATTGTTCCTGTAACTCCGTCAATTTCTCACTGGCGTGGTTGATTTGCCTACGGATAATGTAAACTTTGCTATCAACCGAGGTGAAAAATTCCCTGATATCTGTATATATTTCCTGTGCTTTTTCCCAATCACTTTTACTTTTCTGTACATTGACTGTGTCAAATTTCCCATCGTCTTCCATTTTTCTATAAAAATGATCGACAACATTTACTAAATTACCAAGAAATTGGTCTTTGGAAATAATGGCTTCCGTAATATCTTCTGCTCTTTCTCCGAACTTTCTAAAAACAACAGTAAACTCTCGTACTAAAGAAGTTGCACTGTGATCGTCTTCTTTTCGGAGAATATCATTTAATTCTTTATATGCCTCACGCAATTCATCTTCCAATGCCTCTAAATGATCCGTAATGATTTTCTTTGAGCCTTGTATAAATATTCTCCCGAATTTTCTTTCAAGCTCTTCAATAGTATTGATTTCACCATGCCGTATGGTAAATGAGTCCTGAACACTTTTTTTTAACGGGTGGTTCTTATATGGATTTTCTAATTTGCTTACCATTAAATCCACCACATTTTTAGCATAGTCTGTCAGGTAATATTTCCACGGTTCATCGGGATGGCTTCGTAGGAAATAATGGAAAAGATTGTCTTTAATGTTATTCCATGGACGAATCGAATCCAAATGGAATTCAGTTTTTATATCCGATAAAATTTCGTTGATCTCCTTTTGTGTGAAGTATTCTTCGATTTCACGGTTTTTGATTTTTTCATAAAGAGCAATAACCAAATAACCTCCGTCAAATTTTGAAGGAAGAAGAAGGTCGTATTTGGTGTATAGTTGCTTCTCTTTCAAAATATTAATCACTATTCTCTTTTTACAAAACAGAACTATTATTTATTCTTTTAAGTACATCTTGTAGTTTAAAATCGGGAGGAAGGGGCTTAAAAGATTTGTCATCTTTAGTACTGATATATAATTGGCGTTGGAATTCCCTTAGTTTCCCTAAATCAATTTTCCCGACTAAGATGGTATCATTTTCTCCACCCTTTAGTTTCAAAATATCTTTGATTTCAGTTCTAGAAGGCTGTGTAATCCTAGAATCGCCAAATTGGCTAGTATTTACCTGAGCAAAATATACATGAAGATCTCTTGAAATAGATTCTACAATATTGGAGAAGTAGTTGGTATCTCGATTGTATTCAGAAGCAATCAGCAAATCAACTTTGCCCTTAAAAATACTCCTATGCTTTACATCTGCCAGTTCAAAACAATAATATGGACTAAAGTAAATACCTTTCCAGATAAAAAGATCATATATGTATTGAGTCGGTTTAGGAACTTTAAAATGATTGGTATGAATCATTAACTTTTCACCATGAGTATAATGATTTTTCAATCGGTATACAACCACTGCATCTTTAATGCCACCCTTTACAAATGGAAGAATAGTTACAATGAAATTAAAAGAAACATTGTCTATAGTTACATGCTCCAAGCCTGTTATCACCAGTTTCTGTTCATTGGCAGCATACCAAGTAATACGATCCAGTAATTCTATGGGAACAAAACACTCAGGGAATAAAAGAATATCTGCCTTTTCTTCTTTAGTTTGCTTGAAAATTTTGTATAAAGTATCAAATCTTTTTCCCTCAAGATTTGGAGTATTTCTTAAGCCCTGAACCATATTAGATTCAGAAACTTTAGTATTAGCAATAGCTATTGTTGGCCAACTAATACACTCACTATCATTAACACTAATTTGTTGTTTGAGGACAAACGATAATTTGTTTTTCCCTTTGAATGGCCGTACTTTTCTTTGAAACAGTTTCTTTTTATATTCTTCTTTGTCTTCTACTTCATAACTTGACCAATGATATTTATTCGCTCGTAGATAATAATCATAAGCTTTGTCTAAATAAATGGACGAATGGTCTTTATCTTCAATTAACTCATTTATGTTTACAACTGTTTCTTGTTCCGTTGTTGTCTGTCCATTTTTAAATGAACTTAAATTCTCATAGAATACGGCAAGACAGCATTCCCAAAATTTTAATGCTCTCGGAGAGTGTTTTATTTTATTATCATTTATTCTGTACATCAGAAAGGGATTTTTAGGTTAGTATAATTTTGATAGTCTCTTTTTCTAACAGTTGTATAGGACAATAGTGGCTGTGATACGTAGTGATGTCTTATTAGATTGGATTGTCTGTATCTGGTAATGAAATAAGACTCTTCATCTGTCGGACTATATTTGGCTTGGTAAAAAGACAAATCATTCTTTAAGACATTGAAAGAGAACTGATACGTCCTTTTCACTCTTTGAACTTCTGATAAAAATTTGGGGTGAAGTGATAATGCCAATTCATTAGCATTGTCGAGATGTTCTAATACATTTGCTTGATAGTTTTCATTTGAGATAGTCGATAGACTACCTTTACAGCGTATTCTCTTAATTGCTTCACAACAATTTAAATAAAATTGAACATATGCTTCAGGTCTCTTATTTACTAGCAGAAACACAAAAACCCGTTCCCATAATGTATAAAGATTAAGCGTATTTTCACCTTGAAAGAATTTGACTATTTTGCTTGCTTCATCTTCTGAAATTTTGTCTGCTCTTCGAAGTGAATTAAATATTCTTTTTGAAAGAAAAACAGATAAACCAAATTTATCTTCTTTATAATCTTTAAGCGTTCGTACTTTGCCTTCAGTGCCATCATACAGTAAGTGATATGCACTTTCTTCAAAATCTTCCAAATCTTCTTCGTCATTATAGTTTCTAAATTCGCTTGATTTTTCTTCAAGGTCTCTTTTCAGCTTATCTATGACCAACGACGATTCATCCTTATCAAAATAGTAAAGTAATGTTTTGTCACTTTGACAATATAACCTGGGGAAGCTATTTAGCTTGAAAACCTTTTCCGTTTCTTTTTTAGAGTTATCTATGCCCAATATTGCGGGCTTATCAATCACCGAAATAATAGGGTGGAAATTCAATAAAACAAACTGCTCTATATCAGTTAGATTCTTTTTAAAATCAGATGTAGTTAAAACTTCGTCTTCTCCAAACAATATTTGATCTTTATTGTTAAATCTCGGCTTTTCATTATTTACCCAATCACGATATTGCTCAAAGTTGAAATTTAGTTTTGGGATAGAATCATCTTCATATTTTTCAGGTAAAACCGGATTTGCTATTACCATTAATATGTCATCTACATATCGGCCATAATACAGAGGTCTTGCATGTTGCAAAACTCTGCTATCAAAATCTTTTAGATAATGATTAGCAAGAATGAAAGAAGATAGAAGCCCTATGGGCAATATGTAATGGATTAATTCTTTTTGCTTATTAGATACTTCAGAAACAAAATCATAAGGTGTATTATAACTCGATAGTTTTTTAGTGAAGATTTTATGTATTTCTTCAAATACAACATAGAGATTGTTCTTTGATTGTAGCATATTCTTGTGCCTAACATTAGAATATGGAGATTGTATAGTTTTTGGGTCTAATCTTACAGAGTAGAAAAAATCTTTTATATCCAAATTGAGAATCAGGACATCTTTATTTTTATCTAAATGTTCACGTGCAACCTTTACCGACTCATCTCTCCATTTTTGATATTGTTTTGGATAGGGTTTAAATAACCCAGATCCTTGAACTACCTTATCTTCTTCTTTATTCAAAATTAATCTGTTACCAAAACAGTTATCAAATAATGTCCTGTCAAGTTTTACTCCTTCTCTTAATATCCACAAAACAGAGATTAGATGAATTTCTATCGGCGCATCTATAAATACAGTTGACCTTTCAATATCATAATTGCTACTAGTGCGCTTATTGGTGATAATTTGAGAGTCTGATCTAGTGCCGATAATTTTTTTTGGAAGAAACTTTGTCTTTATACGATCTAAATAACGTTCAAAGAATTTGGGATTCTCATGAAAGGTATTCAGTGCCACTGTAAATATTCTTAGCTTTCTTTCATACAAAGCCATATCTTCATCATCCTGAATATCAACATCGTATTCTTTTGCAAAGCCATTATATTCTCCTATGACTACATACAAGTCATTACTATCGGAAAGATTGGTTTCAAAAATTGCCAATTGCTTCCGCATAAATAAATTAGTTGAATCATAGTAGATGTATGTTTTTAACTTGATATATGCTTCTAACACCTCTTCATAAGTGTATTCCATATTCGCTTATTTACTTGTTATTACTTTAAGATTAATATCTGCAAACTCCTTAATGTATGTAGCTGTAACGCCTAACAATGTCAAAATATCATCAGAAGCTCTTGCTTTTGACAGTCCTGGCTGGACAATCAAAATTTCATATTCTACAGGAATTTCGTTTTTTAATATTCCTAACAATTTTACCAAATCATTTCTGTTACCCTTTTCAAGTCGGGAACAGGACAAGCCTTTCTTTGATTTAGTTTCCCGTCTAAGGAGGTGGTTAATGAACTCCTTGCCTGATTTATGTTTCCAATGCACGGATTTTTGAGCTTGTCCGCAGACCTCATAAAAATTCTTGATCTGGTTGCTGATAACACCATCCAAAGCAAATTTTAAGTGATATAGCTTAATTTCAATTTTATCACTATGGGCTTTAATAGTAACAACATCGGCAATTTCACCGGAATAATCATCATCGTAGATGATATCAAAATCTTCTTGCTTTAATTGCTCAATGACTTTGTACTGAATTGAATCAACTTTCTTAGGTAGTATGCCTTGTGCTTCATTTCTTAGATTCACACCATCCCAATTCCAGGATATAAGTTGATCTTTAGGATAGATGCCTATTTGTTGTTTGAGTTCATAGTATTCGTTTCCTGTAAGTGCAGAACCGTCAGCATACCAAACAGTAGGAATGAATTTTTCAAAGAATGTAACTCCGTCAATTTTAATACGTCCCAACTGAACTTCTACAGGTTCTTTTGATTGTTGAGTTATTTTAAAATCTGCAAATGACTCATCACCATTTTTCTTCTCAAACAGCTCTAACTTGAACACAGCTTCTTGTGTTTCGGATTTAAGAGAAAATAGCAATTCACCTCCTATAGACGGATTCACCAAGCATAATTCTATGTTAGACAAGTCATATTTTATCCCATCTATAATGAAGTTATATTTGGTTTCGACATCGAGATAGATATCCGTATCCCAATCTATCCATACAGGAAATACATTTGGAAGATCTGTTCTGAGGGTTGGAATAAGTGTTTCTCTAAGAATTTGATTTGGATCAATATTTTCATCTACTAGTTTATTTCCTAATGCTATACACCAATTTTTAAACTGTTTTAAATCTCCCTGAAGTTTTGTCCATACTCTTCCTTTGTATGATGCTCCTATATTAACTGGTTTACCACCTTCAAAACCTGTACCCATAACAAAGGCTTTTTCTCCTCTTTGTTTTTCGGCAAGACTCAACGCTTCACCAACATCACTTCCAACCATCATCCTAAAACGGATATTTTTGCCTAAAAACTGTCTTAATCCAACGTTTTGTAGCTTTACTCTTTTTATATTGTAAAAAGTCTTAAAAACATCTATTCCTTTGACAAGCTCAGCATTATCGCCTATTATTGCTTGAGCCAATTCAGTATACAGGCTTCCATTGTCCGAGCTATTTATGAATAGAAGATTATTTTTGGTTTCCCAATACACTATAATGATGTCCCATTGAATATCATAAATTTCCCGTTTATCATGTACCCATTCTACATCGAGCCTTTTACCTGTGACTATCACAAGCATATTATGCTCTCTATTAATGTCATGGAATTTAAATTCAAGGTTGTCATAGCCGGAAACTCCTTTTTGAAAATTACCGGGATACCAAGCATTGGTTTTATTCTTATAAACAACTGTGCTTAGTTTAGGTCTGATGTTCTGAAATGGAATGTTGGCATTGTCCAATTTCTTAAAACCACTCATGAAATCCTTGAATTCTACCTGTTCATTCACTTGACCTGAACTTGCATCTGAAAGAATTTCATTCCAATCTGCATCCGTAGCATACAAATCAGATAATTCTGCCCTCACATCGAGATCAGCAATATTGGCAACGAAAGAGGCATTACCAAGTTCTTCATCATATTTAGTTCTTGTAAAACGACCTGCTAACTGTAGTGTAATGGGAAGACTCTTTCTGATATCGTGAAATGCTGCTATTTTCAATTCCGGCAAATCGAAGCCTTCACCAAGCATATCAACACAAACAATTATTCTGGTTTTCTTTTGAAGTATCTTATCATAAGTTTCCTTAAAATTAGGTGCTCCCGAATATATCACAACAGGATTGAGATCTTTATGAACTTCGTATAGCTTAAAAATTTCTTTTGCCCGCTCTTTCGTAGCACAACGAGCCATAAGAATGTGATTGTAAGGATTTGGGGCAGCTAAGTCTGAAAGTAAACGTTCAACAGCCACCTTTGCAATTTCTTGATCCGCTTTTTCTTTCTCATATTCTCGGATAGAAATAAACTCTATCTTTTTATAATAACCTTGTTCCTGTGCTTTCTTTAAAGGGAAGTTGGAAACAATTTTTCCATCCAGTCTCTTTCCATCATTTCTAAATGGTGTCGCTGTAAATTGGATAACCTTTTCTTTATCGAATTTATTCCGGAACTCATTCCACGAAGACGCTTTCACATGATGAGCTTCATCAATAAATATATGGCTGAATGTTTTAGCGAAAAGCTCTTGAGTCTCATTGTTCTGATTGGTAAGCCAACTCATGGTAGTTACGACTACATTGCATTTTTCTAAAAATTCAGTAACCTCTTCAGTATTTTCAAATTTATTTTTAATAATCCCAACAATTGGATATAAAGACTTTTCGCCAACAACACCGAACTGTTTTAGTAACCCTAAATTGAAAAACTTTCCTGCTATCTGGTTTCGCAAAGAATCAGAAGGCACTGTAACCAAAAGCTTTTCACACCTGTTAGCTACCAGCGTAGCCAACATAGTTTCTGTCTTACCAGTACCTGTAGGCATTACTACGGTCGCTGCATCTAAAGGAAGTTTCAGATGTCCCATTATCATATGCAATGCAGCAATCTGAGGTTGTCTTAACCCTGGCTCGTTTTTATCTTCTTCCTTATATAGAAAATCATTTTTCCATGATTGTGTAATTTCACTAGATGAGTACTCTTTTAAAAGAGGGTGTTTCGCCCATCCCTTTAGAACTATTTTACCTTCTTCAAACCGTTGTTTACTAGGGAGCCTATTAGTAAAAAGAGCGTATTCAATTTCTTCTGGAATATATTCTTCTTTGGTTGTGAGACAGATTTTATTTCCATTGTCTTCTATCAATAAATAAAAGCGATTTTCTTCAGTTATAATTAGAGGGAGTGATCGCTTTGAGGCTAATAGTTGCCTTACAATATTTTGACTCCTGATTTTTTGATAGTACGATATTTCAAGTTGTGGTAAAAGTATATCCATGTAAAATAATTTTAGGTATAAAAGGATGGAAATTTAAAAACATAAAGATTGATAAAAAACTGATTCATATACAAATATAACCATTTTCATAATGTTAAATAGATATACTACAGGCGATTTCAACATTCATCAGGATAGCTATCATATTACGTATATCATTTGATACTAATGACTATTAAAAACTCGTGTTCTTGCCAATAAATCTTCCCCTACTTCGCCCTGTCTCATGAAAAAAGCTCACAGCAAATGCTAAAATTTGTGCAGGAATAGTGGATTCATTTAATAAACCATTCGTATTATGAGACATCTATTACACAAAATAGTCTCCGATATACAGAAACAAGAACATAAATTATCGGCGGAGGCTTCGAGTTTTATGGACGAGGCGTACAGGATGACGGTCTATCTGAAAGAGCTTCTCGGAGACATCAAAGAAGACATTATAAACGAGGGCTTCGCAACATTAGAGGATGAAATCCTTTTCTTTAAGCAGATAAAACCTACCGTCCTTGGTAAGCTTATCTACTACAACAAAGTGTTTAGAATTGAAACTGCCTGTCCTGCAAGCAATGGAAATATGTATGAGAGCTATTTTGCTATGCACCTGCGTGAATTGAAACTGGAATATACTGAGCATGTCTGCAATTCCGATTTTTACCGCTATTACCGTTCCGGCAGAGCTGATCGGGATGAACAGTATTTCACACTTGGAAAAATCAACTGCTATGATGGGCTGAACAGCTTCGTATTTGAAATCGATACCAAATTTTCGACCTACTTTGATTACAAAGTGGCTAAAATCATCGCCAACGAATTAATCTATAATTATCTGACCACAAAGCTAAGCCCCGAACAAAATCCCGATGTACTGCTACAACAAGAGGAAACAAAAGACTTTTTTTGGACACAGACAAAAAATGCCCTTATCGAATTGATTTACGCACTCTACACCTGCGATGCCATTTCGCACGGGAAAATAGGCATCCGCAAAATCAGCATGGTTTTCCAAATCCTGTTCCGCATTTCATTGAATGATATACATAACAGCTTTCACCGAATGAAAACACGTGCAGGCTCTCGGACATTGTTTTTAGACCAACTAAAACAAAGTTTAGAAGAATATATGGACAGGGAAGACAACCTGTAATTTTCATCTTTTCTTACCAATAAGTGGACAGCATCAATCGGTGCTGTCCTTTTTTTGCCCATTTGCCGATATGTGTCTATCGGCAAATGGGTCGTATGGCGCAGCGAGCCATTGACCAAAAGCGCCGAAATACCCTAAAAACAGCACTTTACACGAATTGTAAAAAAATGAAAAAAGTGCCTTTTTGATACATACGTATCGGACGACAGCCTGCGCCAATCGCTCCAATTTTGTGGTGTTAGAAATCATTAAAGAGTATTGTTATGAACATTGACAGAATGGAATTTATCGCATGGATGGAACGTATTATGGAACGCTTCGACATAATGAAAGAATACGTCCTCAACATCAAGAAAGAACGGCACAGCATAGATGGCGAAGAATTATTGGACAATCAGGATATCCTGCAAATGCTCAAAATAAGCCATCGCTCCCTGCAACGATACCGCTCCACAGGCAAGTTGCCGTATTACACCATTAGCGGAAAGCTGTACTACAAATTATCGGACGTACACCAGTTCATAAGGGAAAGTTTTAATGTACCTATAAGGCGCACTAAAGACAATCCCGGACAAAGACCGCCGTCCAAGGATGGATAATTAAATGGGGTATCCACGAGGATTACTTTCAGACAATGTAAACTTTAAATAATCAATATCATGAGCGAACAGACAAATGAAAATCCACAGCAATATCCCGAACAGCTTTCGGATGTGCTGTTGGTAATGGACAAGGAAAAAAAGAAAATCCAAGCCGTTACGGGCGTTGACGAAAACGGCAATCTGAAAACCGTTGATGCCAACAAGAAAAACCAAAGCCAATTTATGCGAGTGGACAGAGCCGGAGATTTGTTTACAAATTTCTTCTCCAACTTTTGGCGACAGATAAAAGACCCGACCCATTTCTCGTTCTTCAAAGTACCTGCAAAGGAAGCGGTCGAAACCGCCAAAGAAATGCAGAAACAGGTCGATGCCCCCACCAAAGAAGGCGAGGCTGTCATGGCAAAGCATGAGGTCAAAGAGCCAAAGGAGCAACAACAGGAGACCAAAAAGGATGTGGAAGCACCACAGGCGACACCGGAACCACATAAAACGCAAGAAACGCAGGAAAAAAACAATTATCGCTATCAGGCGGAAGATGTGGACTGGAATTATTTAGCGCAATTTGGGATAGACCAAGAGAGGCTTAAAAAAGATGGACAGATGGATTTGCTTCTAAAGGGCTATAAAACCAATAAGGTCTATCCCACAAGTGTCAATTTCGGTGCGGTTATTATGCGCTCGGATGCAAGGCTTGGTTTTCAAGACGGTGAAGACGGAAAACCCGTGCTTATGATGTACGGTGTCCGCCATGAGCCGAACCTCAAAGCCCCTTTCTTTGGTCACGAGTTTACCAAAGAGGACAGGGAAAACCTACTGAAAACCGGAAACATGGGGCGTGTGGTGGAACTGACCAACCGCAAGACAGGCGAAAAGATACCGTCCATTATCAGTATTGACCACCTAACGAATGAGGTTATCGCATTCCGGCAGGACAGGATAAAAGTACCCGATGAGATTAAGGGCGTAAAGCTGACCGAAGACCAAAAACGGGATTTGAAAGATGGGAAAGCCATTTATTTAGTCGGGTTGGATTTTAAGAACAGTACGAACAAAAATGCCTATGTACAGTTCAACGCCGACAAAAAATATACGGAGTTTCTTTTTGGCGATAAAGCCCCCAAACAGACACAGGAAAACGACCCGAAAATGTTCCGCAACAAAGTGTTTTCGGACGAACAGTACAAGCAACTCATCGAGGGAAAGACGATTTATGTTTCGGATTTCAAGGATGGAAAAGGAAACCCGTATAAAGGATATGTCACGCTGAATAAAGAAACGGGAAATTATGATTTCAGCTTTAAAAACCCCAATGCGCTGAAAAATAAGGCACAGCCTGCCGAAGCGCACAAGACACAGGTTGCCGTAAACTCCAACGGGAAAACCAACGAAGCAACCAAGCACATCAACGAGCCTCTGAAACCGGAGCAACAAACGCCGAAAAACAAAACTCAACAGCAACGGCAGAATGACCCCAACCGTCCGGCTAAATCCAGAGGGGTAAGAAGATAATACCATCAAAAAACATTTTTCTTTGGAAATCCCCTTTCACAGAATACGAAGGGGTTTCTCAAAGAGAAATGTCCAACACATAATCCATTAAAGAGATAGCATTATGAAAGCAATCATTGCAGAAAAGCCAAGTGTGGCGAGGGAAATAGCCTCCCTGTTGGGAGCGACCGAAAAACGGGATGGATACCTAACAGGGAACGGCTATGAAGTTACGTGGGCATTGGGGCATTTGGTCGGACTGGCGATGCCCGAAGATTACGGGGTATCGGGCTTCCAAAGGGAAGCCCTGCCCATATTGCCCGAACCTTTCATACTTACGGTACGCAAGGTAAAAAAGGATAAAAGCTATGTTCCCGATAGCGGAGCGTTAAAACAGTTGAAGATTATCGAACAGGTCATCGGTAGATGCGATAGCATTATCGTGGCCACCGATGCCGGACGTGAGGGCGAACTCATCTTTAGGTACATCTATGAATACCTAAAGTGCCGGAAACCGTTTGAACGTCTATGGATAAGCTCACTCACGGAAAAGGCGATTAAACAGGGTTTTGACAACCTAAAAGCCGGAAGCGATTTTGACGGGCTGTACCGTGCCGGACAAGGACGGAGCAAAGCCGACTGGCTTGTCGGCATCAATGCCTCGCAGGCATTGAGCATTTCGGCAGGGCGTGGCGTTTACTCGCTTGGCAGGGTACAAACGCCTACGCTTGCCCTTATCTGCAAGCGGTATTTGGAAAACAAGGATTTTGCCGTCAAAAAATACTTTCAAATCCAGTTGGAACACCGCAAGGAATTTACAGACTTTAAGAGCCTATCAAAGACCAAATGGGATGACAGAAAACTTGCTGACGACACATTAAAATCCGTCCAACGTGCCGGAACAGCCACCGTTACGGCAGTGGAAAGCAAAACGGTTTCGGAGCAACCGCCTTTGCTGTTCGACCTTACGGGGTTGCAGAAAGAAGCCAACAAAAGGGCGTTCTATACCGCCGAGGAAACATTGAACATTGCCCAAAGCCTGTACGAAAAGAAGTTTATCACCTATCCACGTACAGGGAGTAAATATATACCCGAAGATATGTGGTCGGAAATCCCTGCACTGGTAAGGAATTTGGAAGCACGGGCTTCCTGTAAAAAAGCGGTCGGAAAAGTGAAATGGGGGCGTTTCAATAAACGCATCGTGAATGACGTAAAGGTCACAGACCACCACGGTCTGCTGATTACCGAAAAAATCCCGTCTGAATTAACAGCACACGAAAATGTTATCTATGATATGATTGCGCACCGCCTACTGGAAGCCCTTTCGTCTGCCTGTACCAAAGAAATAACCGACATCGGATTGCAGGCTTTTCATTATGATTTTACACTGAAAGGATGTAAAATCCTCGAAGCCGGCTGGCGTGGCATCAAAGAAAAATTTACAGATGAGGACAGCGAACCTGTACAGGAACTGCCGGAATTAAAGGTCGGCGATGAGCTGAAAATCAAAGAGGCATCCGTATTGGAAAAGAAGACCAAACCGCCTGTGCTTTACACCGAGGCAGGTCTGTTGTCCGCAATGGAAAATGCCGGAAAGGAAATTGATAACGAGGACGAACGGAAAGCCCTAAAAGACATCGGCATCGGTACACCTGCCACAAGAGCCTCCATTATAGAAACGCTTTTTAAGAGGGATTATATTCGGCGTGAAAAGAAATCCCTAATCCCTACCCATAAGGGATTGCAGGTTTACGGGGCAGTAAAGGACAAAAAGATTGCCGATGTAGCCATGACCGCCGAATGGGAAATGGCATTGCAGAAAATTGAAAACAACGAGGCGGATGCAGGTGCTTTTCAGTGTGAAATGGAAACCTATGCCACTTCCATTACACGGGAACTTTTGGACACGGGCATTGCCCATGAAAAGCAACCCGAACTGACCTGCCCCAAATGCAAGAGCCGTCAGCTATTGGTTTGGAACAAGGTTGTAAAATGCCCCGATGAGGCTTGTGGTTGGCTTCAATTCCGTACCGTGTGCGGAGTGCCGTTGAGCCTTGCCGATATAGAAAGTCTTTTGACCAAAGGAAAGACCAACCTTATCAAAGGCATGAAAAGCAATTCGGGCAATAAGTTCAATGCCTATATCGTCATGAACGATAAAGCCGAAACCTCTTTTGAGTTTGACAACAGGCAACCAAAACGGAAATAAAAGTAAATGTTTCTGAACGGCATACAGCGTGAGGGATAGAAGCGACATCCTTTTGCGATCCTCGCAGATCCGCAAAAGATATAGCGGATAGCCCGACCCGTCTGCATTTTTTCGATAACCTGGGCATGGGGGTTAAAATGCAGACGGTGGCACGCCCAAATCCTACTTTTCGTCCTGCTCGTCCATTCTCCGTATAAGTTCTTCCCGAAGCGCATCAAGGAATTTAGTACGGTTCATCTTCCGGTTTCTAAGTTCCAAATAGGTCTGATAAAAATTACCCAAATCGATGCCAAAGGCAGTTTCAAAATATCGGGCTATTTCCCTTATATCGTTGTTCCCATTGTCAAACACCCTTTGATAGTGCAAGGCGTAAATCAATTCAATCAAAGAAGCTTTACTACCTGTCCAATTCAATCTCGGAAGGTCTTTATCTAATTTTTCGTATTCTGTGTTTCTAAACAGTTGGTCTTCGATATACACCTGTATCAGGTCGTTTGCAATTATCTTGGCAACCTTATAATCATGCGAAGTAGAAAAAGTCATATCAGACTGAAAATGACCCGTATCAACGCATAGCTGAATGTCCAGCTTACCCCGTAAAAAATATTTTTCATCGAGAAAAGAGTTGTTACTCCGGTAATACTTGTAGAAGACCAGATTGTTGTCAAAGAACCTTTTTAACTTTTTCAGTTCTTTGTTAAGGTGTTTTCTTATGGGTTTTGTCCCATAAGGCTTTTTTGCTTCAATTTTGTAAATCGTATTGTAGTAAATGAGCTTGGCTACGATGACAGGTTTTTGATGTTTGAAAAAATGGATTTCCTCATCAGTATTCTTAAAACCTCTTTTTAATACGTATTCTTTTAATTTGGACAGGCATTCTACAATAAGATGTATAACGGTTTCAATCCGTTTTAAAGGGCAGTTGACCTCAAGCTCCAATTCGTTGATTGCCGTTTCCAGTTTGAATAATGTTTCATTATAGAATTGTTCCACATCACTAATGTTTCGGGATATTTTTATTTCCTCCAGTTATTCTATAAATTGAACGTACAGCTTTATTTATGACGTAGCAAGTAGTTAAATTTATAAACTAAAAAGTTAGCGGGAATATATTATGAAATTACTCTCTTATTCCTTTTATCTTGATACAACACGGCTGCAAAATCTAAAAACTCATCAATGAAATATTCTGTGTTTTTTTCTATATCTGAGTTTACAGGTTCGTTTTTTTCATTGAATGCATTTTGGATTTCTGGTATCAAAAGCCTAGTTGGAACAGGATATGCACCTAATGCCAAAACCAATGATTGCAAATGTATAGAGGCTTGAACTCCGCCTAATTTCCCTGCCGATGTAGTTACTACGCCTATTGGCTTTTTACTAAACTCAGCCCAATAATATTCAACCATATTTTTAAGCGTAGAAGTATATGTTTGATGATATTCAGGGCTAATAAATATAATGCCGTCTGATTTTATAAGAATATGTCTTATTTGTTCTATGTTTTGATGACTTTCTAGTTTTGTTCCAAAGGCGGGTAAGTTGATTTCTTGCAAATCAATCAACTCTGTTGAAACACGCTCATTCATTTTGTTTAGAAGAAAAATAGCTAAACTTTGTGATTTTCTTTCCTCTCTTATTGCCGATAAAATTATAACTATCTTCATATTGTTAATATATTTTTATGAATTTGTGATACCGAATGTGTTGTATGGAATAATCAGCTTCAATTTCCAAACCATTGATAGCTGTTTCTAACTTAGATAATGTCCCGTTGATTATTCATTAGGCTGATTTAAAATAATATCATTCGATCACACCGATATTCCAAATCAGTTATAAAATTATTTATAACATTTACAATAAAACCTCAGCTACCTTCCGTTCTACATACATTTGCCAAAAAACATTCGCTATATTGACTGGGCTATATGTTTGGCTATTTTCATCAATCGCCCCGTTTATCAGCAATATTCCGGCATAAGCTCCATGCTCAAGAAGCGAACTATTTAAACATAGTACTAGTGATCTAAGCGCAGAACTTGAAATGGAGTAGGACGAATATTCGGGCATTGGACATATTGCAATACCACCACCCGAAACTAATACGACACCATTTGATTCGATTAGGTTTTCTTTCAGGGTCTGAACCGTGGTTAATAACCCAATCACATTGATAATAAAATCATTGATTAAGTCTGCTTCGGACTCGTGGAAAATACATCGTTTGACGATATTAACTGCATTGTAAAAAAGGACATCTATTGTTTGAAATTTTTTTGAGATACTTTCTAAAACTAATTTTAATTGTATTTTATTAGAAACATCAGCTTTATAAGTAAAAACGTAATCTTTATATCCTGTTAGACTTTGCTTTAACGAATTAAGATTGCTTTCGTTTCTACTTATCAATATCACACTAAAGCCGTCTATCAAAAATCGTTTTGCCACTGAGATTCCTAATCTTTGACCTGCGCCTACTATGAGCATTATCTTTCTATCCTTCATTCCCGTAACTCTGCCTATTCCAATATTTTTTCAATTCTTGTATTCTGGGTAGTCTTGATAAGCCATCGTTCATTCGATTTTATCAATACCATAGTTAAATAACCCGAACGATCTTCTACATTGTCATTATTTTTAAAATCCTTCCAGATCCAAGTAGCATATACTATTGCGATATCATCATGTAAAAATTTTATGGTAATATCATCCAATTTATAAGTCATGTTTTGCTTTGATTCCTGTAAGAATTTATGGGCTTTTTTATGGCTCTCGATATTCGCTTTATTTGAATCATATCTCCCGCCAGACCATGTTATAAACTTGGTGTCTGTTGTAAACAGTGCGCCCCAATTATCTATTTCGTGATTATTCCAAAAAACCACATAATTTGTAAATACCTTTCTAATCTCTTTTTCTTCTTTTTTCATATCCGTCATTTTTTTGTTGTTCATATTCTCTTGAATTGTTACATAGTTCTCCATATTTTGCTTAGGTTGTGAGAAGCAACTACTTAGGGTAATTGACAGTTTTAAACAAAATACAAATTGTAAAAACTTCATTTTATCCATCTTTATTTCTATTTTAGTTTTGCTACACAAAATTAAATGACATGTATTTCACGTGCTGTGATTCTAATCACAAAAGTCTTTGACTATAAAAAATCTGTCGCAGCTAACCTCCATTCTGTTCAATCCCAAAAATGTCGTATTTTTGATATTAGTTTAAATCAATCATTGTATCATTTGATAATGACAGAAAACAACCAAAATATAATTAGGGAGTTCCATAGCATATTAGCCATGAAGTACCCTTATGTAAATCACGAAAATTGGTTAAAACTCCAAGACATTTCGATAGTTAAAAACATTGGGAAAAATGAATTGATATTTCGGGCTGGAGACTATTTAAACTATGGCATTTTCGTTGTTGAGGGTTGTCTAAAATTATTTTATTTTGACGAGAACGGATTGGAGAGAATATCGACATTTACGACCAAACATGAATACATGGATAATTGGAATGACATTCATCGGAATAGACCGTTGCCGTATTCTATCAGTGCGCTTACTCCGAGTACAATTATCCTTTACCCGCTTGAGAAGATGGTTGAGATATTCAAACAAGAAGCCGACCTACTACAGCTCTGTGTAGACTTGTCTCAACAAATCATTCAAAAGAAACAAGAGCATTACACTGTCCTAACTTTAAAAACGCCTTTGGAAAGATACGCCTACCTTTTAAAACAGAGAAATGAATGGATTTCAGATATTTCTGTAACCAACATAGCGCAATATCTACACCTAAGTAGAGAAACCGTCAGTAGGGTGAGAAATAAAATAGTAAAGGGATAAAACTTCTTAATAAGTACCAACATATTATTAGACTTTACCAAATTCCAATGCCAAAATACCACCGATAATAAGGACTGACGACGGTATAAGTATTCTATTCAATAAAAGATTTCTAAATCATCTGTTGATCATTTTTAAACTTGATACGCCTACACCAAGTGCTGTAAATCGGGGTCGTTCTTGATACGCTCCATTTCGCTTTCCACAATCTGCAAAACGTCCACTTTGACCTGCCTGTAATTGGCTTCAATGACTTGCTTCATATTGTCGTTGCCGTGTTCATCTGTAAAGGATAATATCTGCGGTATCTTCTTATAGGCTTTGGTTTCAGCAGAAACCTTTTCGTTATCCACAACAATTTCAGCATGAAAGATTTTCTGCTCGATGCGTTCATCGAAGTTGTCCGATACCGCACCAACAAACATACCCTGTGTGAGCGTGGATATTTTGGATGCAGGTATAAGCGTATCCAATTGTGTCGATATGGATGTCGATTTATCATTGCGATTAATAGTAAGGCTTTGGCGTTTCTGCAACACTTTTCCAAAGCGTTCACTTAGATTTTTGGCTGTTTCGCCAATCACTTGACCAGAGAAAATATTGCCCACGGTATTTTGGATGACCTTGCTTTCCTTGTCGCCGTAATCCCTTATCAATTGTGAATAGTCTTGAAACCCTAAGCACACGGCGACCTTATTGCTACGTGCCGTTGCGATAAGGTTGTCCAAACCCCGAAAATATATCGTAGGCAACTCGTCTATAATAACGGAACTCTTCAACTTGTCTTTCTTATTGATGAGTTTTACAATCCTCGAATTGTACAATCCCAAAGCCGATGAATAGATATTTTGACGGTCGGGATTATTACCCACGCATAAGATTTTCGGTTCTTGGGGGTTGTTGATGTCCAGTGAGAAATCATCTCCCGTCATCACCCAATAAAGCTGTGGCGAAATCATCCGTGACAATGGAATTTTTGCCGATGCTATCTGCCCCTGCAACTGGTCTTGCGCTCCGCCCTGCCACGCATCCATGAAAGCTGAAAGATAGTTTTCAAGTTCGGGATATGAGGTCAGTATCGTAAATAGGTCTGCGTATTTTTTATTCAGCAATTCAATAGCATGGGGAAACGTGCAATACTTTCCGTCTTCATAGATTTTCAGAAACCAAATGATTGAAGCAAGCAATATAATTGGGCTTTCCACGAAAAAATCCCCTTGCTTCAAAATCCACGACCTGTTGAGGTTCAGCATGATGGTGTAAGAGGCTTCGTAAGCATCGGATATATCCGTCATAAAGGCAGGGCTTAGCGGATTGCATCGGTGGCTTCGGCGTGGGTCGTCAAAATTGATAACATAAAATTTCGGCTTTACCTTATACTTAGCGGAGTGTTTCAGCAGATGGTTGTAGGCAATGGTGGAAAGGTCGTCAAACTTGAAATCGTAGATATACATCGCAAACCCCTTTTCGATATGTTGCTTGATGTAGTTGTTTACGATGGCGTAGGATTTTCCCGAGCCGGGAGTACCAAGTACAATCGAGGCTCGAAAAGGGTTGACGATATTAATCCATCCATTGTTCCACTTGCCCTTGTAAAAAAACTTTGTGGGAAGATTGACCGAGTATTCATTTTCTATCAGACGGGTTTCCTGTTGGAAGCTCTCGTTTTCATTATTGAAAACATCGTCCATCAGATTGTTGCGGAGTAGTCGGCTCATCCATACCCCTGCCATGAGCAAGGCTATATATCCCAAACTCGTTGTAAGGATATAAAGCGATGTGGCAACCCCTGCCGACAGCTTTAACAATGGCGTGTTCAGAAAGAACAGCACAAAGCCGATAACTAAGGCGGTGTAAATCTTAGCCCACGTTATCTTTTCATTCTTTACGCCCTTAGTGCCGAGACAGCTTAACGCCAACAACAGCAATGCAAAAATCTTGGTGTAAAGCGTGTGTGAAAAAAGCCCTGCGGTACGGTTGAAATTGGTCAGTATCTTGCCGATAATTTCCAGTGTCCACCCACGTTCGGCAAAGAACCCGTAACAGAACCAATAAAAGTGCATCAGTACCAAAAGAATACTTACGGCACGCATAAAAGCCATGATTTTGGCTAATCCTCTCAAATCGTCTTCTCCCTGCATAACGAAAAAATTTAATGATGCAGGAAATTTAGAGGCTATTTAAAAGGGCTTATCCAAAGCGGTGTCGGATGGCTTTTGGTGGCTTTGTTTGACAGTGTTTTAAAACCACAATGACCAAGATGTTAATCCTGGTCATTGATGGTTAAAGAAAGTTATTGTTGTCTTCCCCGTTTTCGGTGTTTCTTCTTTTTCTTCATACGGTTGGCAAATGCCTGTTGTTAGACATATTCGGTGACAAAAAATGAGAATAACTTTAGATATTGCGTTCAACCTGCAATTTTTATGGTCACATGTTAGGAACTATCTTTTTATTCTTTTTTCATTTTCTTTATTAAGTCATCAAATTCAATGTCTGCCCAGTCTTTTTTCCATTCTGTTCTAAAATCAATGTCATTAGATGCAGGTTTGTCGGTCAATTCTTTTATTCTTACAATTGTCGGAATTGGAATACTGTCACCAAGAATTAAAGCTTCTTGTCTTTCAAGGACTGGTAAAGTGTCTGTAATAGCACTAACACTATCAGGCATTAGTCGTTTGACATATTGTTGGTCTGTGGGATTTGTTAGTCGCATTGCAACAAAGTTGTTGCATTGTGAAAAAATCGTTTCAGAAATTTCGGATGGTCTTTGACTTACAATCATTAAAGACAATCCGTATTTCCGTCCTTCTTTTGCAATTCTTTCAATTGATTTTTTTACAGAATGATATTTTGCACCTTGACTTTGCGGAATGTAATTGTGTGCTTCTTCCAAAACCAATAAAAACGGAACTTCTTTTTCATCTTTGATACCTTTGTAATAAAAACAGAAGTCAAAAACTAAACGACTGATAAGAGAAACAACAAGACTTAAAACTTCAAACGGAATACCGCTAAGGTCAATAATTGTTATATTATTTTTGTCTGTTTCGTAACCAATAAACTGTTTTAAAATATCAGAAAGGTCGTCTGTTTTGTATTCTGAACCGTCTACTTTCTTTGGTTTTAAAAGAAAAGCCAATCGTTCATCATTCAGTTTCGTTTCTAATCTCGGAACAAACCTGTCAAACTCGCCCGCATAAGGTCCGGAATTAATTTTTCCAGTCGATTTGTCTTCAAACTCTATTATTTCAAAAAGTTGAAACTCGTCTGCCACGTCTGCAACTTTTATTTTTATTTTTAGTTCTCCTGTTTTGGCATCTTTTGTAGCATTGTTGTGATTTGAAATGTATCGGTACACTTCATCAATGCTAAAGTAAACAGGCGTGTCATAATTTACCTTTGTCAATGTAGAGTTATGACGTTTCTTGTTTAAGGTTACTGCATTTTTAAACTGTGAGATTTGATTATGTGAATTGCTTTCAGAACTTTCAATAAACATTTCTTCTAATTCCTCTGAATTCATTAACCAATACGGAAGAATTAAGTTGTTTACGTCAAGTTTTTTTGATTTAGGGAATGCTGGTGAATATTCTCCGTGTAAATCAAAAAGAATAATGTGTGAATTATTTAAAATACCTTTTTTTGTTTGGTCGTTTGTTGGTTTGATGCCTTCTTGTAAAATTCTGGCAACTGTTCCAGATTTACCCGAACCAGTAGAGCCAACAACTGCAATGTGTTTACTAAAGAATTTATCTCCATCAACAGCGATGCCAATGCTGTTGTTTTGAGCTAAAGAAGAAAAAATGAATTTTTTATCTTCTTTGGTGGATTCATAAATACTTTTTAAAACAGAACTGTCCGCAATAGAAACTTGGTTTGGTGGTATCGCTATTTGTTGTCCGCCACGTCTGAATTTTCCTTCCGCATCTAAAAATCCAATTGGTTGAGCGTCTAAAATAAAAGTTGGTTGTTTAACGACTGTTTCGCCACCAACATTGGTTTCTTTTATTTTGAAACTTTGGACTAACGCAATGATTGACGTATTTGAATCGTCTGAAATTTTTAGATAACTTCCGATTGTAAAATCAGAAGTGTCAGTTTTAAATTTATCTGCATCAATAACCTCAATTTGGATTAGGTTAGGTGCAACCGTTAAAACTCTGAATATATCACTTATTGTTTCTGACATAACTAAATTTATTTGGTTAATACTTGAAATATTTCTGCAAACGTTTCGCAATACTTATAATCGAAAAATTGCCCTGTGGAAAATTGATTAGACACCTCGTTTTGGGAAAAGCATATAAATACTGTTGGGGCTTCAATAGTTTTAAAGTTGGTATCAAAAGTGTTTTTTGAAATCAGTTTAATCAAATAAGATGAGTTTGTAATTTTAGCTCCATTGTTTGATTTTGTAATAACGGGTTTAGCATTGAATATTGTTGACGAAAAATTTATGTGTTCAAAGCCATCATTAAATACGGTGTTACTTTTTATCAGCTTTGACTTAATTTCTTTTAATACTTTTTCATCGCAGTCTAAAACCAGTGAAAGAGGCTTTGCGTCTCGTAATGCAGAGTTTATTTTGTAGTATTTTGCAATAAGGTTTTCAATAAATACTTCAACAGGAAGTTCTGTATTAGTAGCTTCAATAATTTCTTTCCCTATTAAAATTATTTTTGCTCGTGACGCCTCAAGTGCTCTCGTAGATTTTAGATTTTGAGAGAGATTTTTTAAGTATTCCTTTTTAGAGCGTAGCTTGATAAACCATTCGTTAAACAATCTTTTTTTTGTGTTAATTCCTTTTATGAAATCTCCTTTTGTAATTTTTCGTTGATTCTTTTGTTTCTTAATTGCCTTGTCGATAACAACACGCAATGCGTTATTATAATACAAAGTGTCCGCCTCAAAATCCGAACTACAATTGAAATGCGTTTTTAACTTTTGAATTACTTCTTTTTGTTGAGTGTCAAATTCTTTACCAAAAACAAAACTGAATTTTTCGAGAAAAGCATTAAGCTGTTCATCCGTTATATTTTTTTCTATGTGATGTTGTTTGTTGACTTTTTTTTCTGTGTAGGTTAAAATTTCTTTGAGTTTTTCAAGGTCTATATTTGGTTCTGTTCCTTGAGATTCATGCTCAAAGTGTGCATATAAAACGTAGTTTAAAGAATTGGTCGTGTTGGTAACAAAGTGGTCAAGCATTAGGGTTATAGGTTCTCTGACTGCCGAGTTAATAAATCGTGGTTTTGATAAGTATTTGCACTGAATCGTTGTTACATCTGTCGCCTTGTTGATGTCAATATCTTCGATGCCCTCAATTGTAATTGAATCTGTGTCCGATGCCAGCTCCAATAATTTCAATATTGAAGTGTCAAATTGGTAGTAATATCCCTTAATTGTGGCATCAGCCGACCTTGTTGTCATTATTTTTTATTTTACTCTTTCCAAATTTAATCTTTAATTTTTTGTCTAATGTTTTTTGATAGAAAAATTATCGATAATTCAAATCGCCGGAACCAAAGAAAAGCTCCTTACATTAGATAGGTAATTTATGCTTTGAAAACTGGATTTTGGCTAAAAAAAATCTGTTACGGTGACAACTATGGATTATTGTAACCTTTTGCGTTTCTTCTTTTTCTTCATGCGGTTGGCAAAAGCCTGTTCCTCGTAGTCTTCGCCCTGTGCCTCCGGCAATAGCCCACCCAATCCATCTATCCATAAATCATCGGTTGGGTGTTCCTTATTTAGAAAATCAAAAAGTGCGTGGGCTTCTTCTTTCTCTACGGCGGTACTGTTACCTGCGGTCGATGACGGATTTTGTGCGTTTGCTTTTTCAGCTTCTTGGCGTTGCCCGACCGCCTGCCCGTTCCACCAATCGTTAAAGACATTAGCCGATAGGTTTTTGCCCAAAGCTGAACCGTTCCAAACGGTACGGCTTTCGTGGTCGATAAAGGTCATACCGTAGATACGCCCCTCATCGTTGCGCCGTACCACGGCATTGATACCCTGTTCCAGTAACTGATTTTTAAAATCGGTTTCGTTTGTAGCGATGTGCATCGCTACTTCAATGGTGCTTTTGAGTAAGGCTCTTACAGGGTCGGCTTTCATTTTCTCCTTAGCCTTTGCAAATTGGTTTTGCAGTTCGTCCAGTCCTGCCTGTTTACCGAAAAGGGATGCCTTAAAAGGATTGCTCGCTTTTTCTCTCTGCTCATTCAGCGCAAAATAGACAAGACCGTTTTTAGGCTGTCCGTGCAGTTCCCCTTTGACTTCCTCTGCCGTAATATTGAAAAGCGAAAGCAAGGCATTGTACGCACCGAGGCTTGCGTACCCGTAATACTTCGGCAGGTGTCGCACCACCGATGCGATTTGGCTCTTAACGTCTCCGGCTCTGTAATCCACCGGACGGAATACCTGCTCATTTCCGGTGCGCTGTTTTTCCGTTGCAGGTATAAGATTGTACGTTTGTTCCAAATCCCGACAGATTGCCATCGAACGTGGATGGTCGTAACTGTCCGGTAGCTTCTTGCCGTCCAAACCCACACAGACCGTTACGATGTGGATATGGGTGCGTTCAATATCGGTATGCTTAAAAACGATATAAGGTTGGTTGACATACCCCATGCGCTCCATATACTCCTGCGCCATTTTTACGAACTGCCCATCGCTGACCCTATCCGCAGGATCAGGGTTCAGCGATATGTGGCGCACAGGCTTTTCCGTTCTGATATTTGCGGACAGATACGGCTCAAAACACTGGTGCAGGTAAGCGGTCGAATAGGTATTATCCAACGTTTCGGGTATTCTGTTCAACAACAGTACCTGTCCGTTTTCGCTGTCAATCGTCTTTTGGTTATAGGAAATAGCACCGTACAAATTTTCGCCCTTGCCAATCTTTGCTATCATCTTATCTGTGTTTTTGCAGGTGTTCTTTTTCAAATTCCTGTGTTAGCTCAATCACTTTCCGGCACAAGTCCGCCATTTCTGCCGTCTGCTTTTCCAGTTTAAAGAGGTAAGCCGATGCCTTTTTTTCCGAGAAATTGCGGTAAAGTATCTTCACGATTTGGTTGTAATTCACGCCAACCGCTCTGAACTGGCTGTAAAAATTGGTAAGCCTCGTATGAAAATCGACTGCATCCATATCAATTTTTACGGTCTTGACTGGCTTCTGAAAGATGCAGGCTGTAATAAAATGTGCCATTACTTTCATTCCCGATTGCTCGAAAAATGTAAGGAATTTGGCATTTTCTTCGTCCGTAAGACGAAATACATAACGGTGGATGCTTGGGTTTGCTTTAGGCTTGCGCCCACCTTTGTTCTGTTCCTTTTTCTCTTTTCCATTCATTATAAAATCCATTTTAATATCCAACAAAACCCCGACTTCGGAGGGTGTTTTAAAGCTCCCTGCAAGGGCAAGTGGTTTTGAGGCACGAAACGGGTTTGGAGTGCCTCAAAACATAACTTGCTCTGTTCGGGTGAACAGAAAATCCGTCCGCCTATCGGCGGATGTGGATTGGGTAAAGCGGAAAAAAACGGCTTTGTGCCGTTCCGCCCATAACTTCCATTCTCCAATGATTTTTCCATTCACCCTTTGCATTTAAGCCCTTACAAAGTAAGGGTAGCTTTTTCAAAGCATTGACCTATCCGTCACGACCAAACATTGCCAAAAAATGCCGTGGATTACCGCTTTAAATCAATGGAACGGAATAACCTGCTTCTTTGCACTATCAGTCACGCAAGCCTGTTTGCAGGCATCCGCTCCCGATGGCAGTTGTGAAAGACGGAGCGCAGGAATGCCGGAACACATGACGGCGTTCCGCTCGGCAGGCAGGAATACCGGACGACATGAAAACTATCCGGTAGCCATTCCATCGGGCAGGACGAAAGGCAAGCCATCGGTCTTGCCCGTGTGAAAGCCGGAATGACGGCACGGCTGATTGAACGAACGATGGCAAGCCCGACAGACGGGATTGTATCAAGACTGTCGGACAGTATGCAGGGATGACAGCCCTGTTCCATGCAGGACGGCAGGCAGTCCACGGAAATAGAAACTTAAAAATAGAATAGAAATGGAAGCAACAAACAGGACAAAATTCATTGCTTTTTCAAGCCAAAAAGGGGGCGTTGGGAAAAGCACGTTTACAACGGTTACGTCAAGCATACTCCATTACCAAATGGGCTATAACGTAGCCGTCTTTGACTGTGATTATCCCCAGCACAGCATCTGTCAGATGAGGGAACGGGATTTGAAAGCGGTCATGCAGAACGAGGTGCTGAAAAAACTGGCACACCGCCAATTTTCCACCATCAACAAAAAAGCCTATCCGGTACTGCAAAGCAAGGCTGACAATGCCCTAACGGATGCGGAAGCATTCATACAGTCCTCGACCGTTCCCGTGGATGTGGTTTTCTTTGATTTAACTGGAACGGTAAACACTTCGGGCTTGCTGAACACACTGGCAGGAATGCACCACATCTTTTCGCCCATCACGGCAGACCGTGTGGTCATGGAAAGCACATTGAGCTTTACCGATGTGCTGACCAATGTCCTTATGAAACAAGGTCAGACCTCCATCGAAACCATACGGCTGTTTTGGAACATGGTCGATGGCAGGGAAAAATCGCAACTGTACGAAATCTACGGCAACGTCATTAACGAGGTCGGACTGCAAGCAATGGAAACACGCATTGCCGATAGCAAACGCTTCCGCAAGGAAAGCGAGGCAACGGCAAAAACTGTCTTCCGCTCCACGCTATTGCCCCCCGACAAAAGATTGATGAAAGCCTCCGGCTTGGACTTGTTCATCAGTGAATTTCTAAGAACCGTCAAACTGTAACCGCTATGGAGAATGAAAATAAGAAAAAGCCGAATGCTCCGATTGACGAGGCATATCTCATGTCCATCATGGCAGGTGAAACAAAGAAGCCCCAACAGGCGGTAGCACCGCAAGAGCCGAGTGCAGAGCCGACAAAGGAAACGCCAACGGAAAAGCCTGTAGCCAAAGAACGTACCCGACATAAGAGGGTTTCCGATACGGGCTATGGCGAGCGTTTCCTCAACACCCACACCATGACACGCCGTGGCGATAAGAGCATCTACATCCGGCAGGAATACCACGAACGGCTTTCCCGTATCGTGCAGGTTATCGGCGAGGATAAAATACCTCTGTACGCCTATTTGGACAATATTCTCGAACATCATTTTGAACAATTCGAAAAAGCCATCACCGATGATTTCAACAATAAGTTTAAGCCCATTTTTTAAAGTATTCGATTATGAACAAGACACAGCAAAAACAACCAGAAAAGATATTACGCAAAGCGCATTACAAATCGGCATTTTTAAGACCAACAGGGGTTGTCGCACGGTGCGGAAAATCGGTCTACATAAGCCCCGATTTCCATAAGAAATTATCCCGTATCGTCTTTCTACTCGGAGAGGGAGAAATTACGCTTACCGATTACCTGCACAGTGTACTGAAACACCACTTTGAGGAGTTCGGAGACGAAATAAAGATTATCTATGTCGACAAGCAAAAGCCAATCTTATAGCTATGGAAACATTGATTGTAATATGCCTTATCATCGTCATCATCCTTTTGCTGAAAGATAAGGTGGTCATCCATAAGAACGTCCGCAGGGAAATAAAGCCGGAAAAGAAAAGCCCCGACCTGCCGGATATTATGGGGCTTCCCAAGCCTGTGGAACGCCACACCCTGCCACCGGATGCCACAAAGAGACAATCGGGCGAACGTGACGGGATAGCTGATAATTTTGGAACAGAAACCTACGGGATAGGTTTTGGATTGGAAAATCCGCAGATTGAGGGAGAGCCGGATGAAGTTTTCGGGAGTATGTCCGATTTTGAAAATGAGGAAGACGAATGGGATGAATACGGGTTTGAGGACAGCGACAATGAGTTTGCCACAGGGGTTACCTTTGATGAACTGACAACCGTGGGGGCATGGTTGGAGCAAGATACACTTGAACCTGCCCAGCAACAGAAAGCGGTGGATATAGTTCAGCGATTACAGGGAACGGAATTGTTAAGTCTGCTCGAAAACTCAATGGATGGGGCTTCACGGAAGATTGCAGAGTTGTTGGACAAGAGCCTCTCCGCCGGAACGGATTTCAGTTCTCCCGATTTGCGGAAAAGTGATTTAGAGGATTTCGACATCGGGGAGTTTGTCTGAAAAGACAGCTCCCCTTTGTTTTTTAAAAGCGTAGAATTTTATCGTAATTAAGTCTGGCTAACTTTCCTTAACCTTTCTATTTCTTTAGTGAGGGTCTGTTTTTCTGTTTTAGATTTGGTTCGCCTAATAGCTTGTTCATAATGCTCAATCGCTTTCGCAATATTGGTTTCCGAATAAAGATAACCTAACAATTCATGATAATAATCATTACCTGTCAAATTTAATTTTTCGGCTTCAATAATTGCCTTTTTATTTCCGTAAACTTTGGCAAATGCAAAGGTTCTGTTTAGTGCTGTTATTGGCGAGTATTCAATTAAAATAAGTTGATTGTAAAGCTGTAAAATATGTTGCCATTTATTTTTGTCTGTTGGTGTGGTGTGCCAATAGGCAATGCCCGCTTCCAAATGATATTTTGAAACTTCATTTCCGATAAAAGCATTTACCAAATAGTAATTTCCTCTTTCAATAAGCGATTTATCCCACAACTTTTTATCCTGTTCATCAAACAGAACAACTTCCCCCTTATCGTCCGTTCTTGCTTCCAAACGTGAGCTTTGAAAGCACATTACTGCAAGCAAGGCATTTGTTTGGGGTTGGTTTGTCAATGGGTTTTCTGTTAACAATAATGTGAGCCGTATAGCTTCCGAGCAAAGGTCTTTTCTGATGAGGTGATTGTTTGTTTTGGAAAAATACCCCTCGTTAAACAGTAAATACAAAGTTTTTAAAACAGTATCTAATCTTGATTTTATTTCTGTTTCGCTTAAAATTTTGATTTGAAAATTATCGTTCCTAAGATTGGCTCTTGCTCTGTGCAGGCGTTTTTTTATTGTTTCCGTTTTGGTCAGAAATGCGTTTGCAATTTCTTCCATACTAAAACCACAAAGGATTTGAAGTGCCAAACAAATTTGAGCTTCGATTGAATTTGCCGGATTGCAAACCGCAAAAATCATTGCTAACTGACTATCAAAGATATGTTGTTCACTAAACTCAAAATCCATTTCTGCTTCGGTTTCGTTGGGTTTGATAGCTTCTTTGATTTGCGTTTCAAATACGGAAACATGCTTAAAATAATCTTTGGTTTTGTTTTTGGCAACAGTATAGAGCCACGCAGTAGGATTTTTGGGTATTCCATTGATTGCCCAATGTTCGGATGCTTTCAAAAATGTATCGCTTGCGATGTCCTCGGCAATTTCAATATGATTTAAACCAAAATGACGGCACAGGACAGCCGTCATTTTAGCATATTCCTGCCGGAATAAGTGTGGTAAAAGTTCGGTATGTGATTTTGACTTAATCACGTTTTAAAACTTCTCTCACTTCGATACTACCGCCTACTTGGTCAAAAATCGGATTGGCTTTTGCCATTTCTACCGCTTCATCAATAGTATCTGCTTTTACCACGATGTAACCGCTGATAAATTCTTTGATTTCGGTATAAGCTCCGTCCGTTACCACGTTGTTAGGCTTTACCGTTTTGGCACTCTCTGCACTTGGTAAAAGCGTATTGCCTTTATCCACTAATTTGTTTTGGGAAGCGATACCTGCCAACCAATTCATTCTTTCCTGCATTTGTTCAGGCGTGGGTTTAAAATCGGCAATGTCTTTTAATCTAAAGATTAACGCAAATTCTTTCATCTTTCTAAAATTTTATTGTTCAATCTAATGACGACTGAGTTCTTGAAACGTGGACAATAATATCCCATTTTTTCTAATGCTAAATTAAAAAAAACATTCTTGTAATGCCACTCAATGCCAATTCATTCCGCTGATTTCCAGTTTCCCATAACGCTTCGATTTCCATAAGACTTTTGTTGCGAAAGCCCGCACGAGGTGGGCAAGTAGTAACAATTTAATTCAGTTAAATCATGGTAAAACAAAGCAAAAAAGTGTTGCTGACAGGCGTTGCGTTCCTGTCGGCATTCGGTGTGTTCGCACAGGGCAACGGCTCGGCAGGTATCACCGAAGCCACGCAGATGGTGACCTCCTATTTCGACCCTGCGACCCAATTAATCTATGCGATTGGGGCTGTGGTCGGGTTAATCGGTGGCGTAAAGGTGTACAACAAATTCAGTAGCGGTGACCCCGATACAAGCAAGACTGCGGCGTCGTGGTTTGGGGCTTGTATTTTCCTCATCGTAGCGGCGACCATTCTACGCTCATTCTTCCTTTAAGCTGGCGTATTATGAGCAATTACAATATCAATAAAGGTATCGGCAGAACGGTTGAGTTCAAAGGACTGAAAGCACAGTACCTGTTCATCTTCGCAGGTGGTCTGCTCGGCGTGCTTATCCTCGTCATGGTCATGTACATGGCAGGCGTAAACTCCTACGTGTGCCTGTTCATCGGGGCAGGCGGTGCATCGCTCATCGTTTGGCAAACATTCGCATTGAACGGCAAATACGGCGAACACGGATTGATGAAAGTCGGGGCAAAGAAAAGGCATCCGAAATACATCATCTGTCGCAGAGCCGTACACCGCTATTTAAAATTCACTTCTAAATCCAGTCATTTATGAGAAATACAGGAAAAGCCACAACGTTGGAAAGCAAGTTTCCATTGCTGGCGGTGGAACACAACTGCATCATTTCAAAGGATGCGGACATCACGGCTTGCTTTCGGGTACACCTGCCGGAACTGTTCACGGTGGCATCGGCGGAGTACGATGCCATTCATTCGGCTTGGCACAAGGCTATCAAGACCTTGCCGGACTATACCATTGTCCATAAACAGGACTGGTACATAAAGGAAAGCTATGCGCCGGATATTGCACAGGAAGACCAGAGTTTCCTTGCAAAGTCCTATCAACAGCATTTCAACGAACGTCCATTTTTAAACCATTACTGTTACCTGTTCCTAACCAAGACCACCAAAGAACGGATGCGGATGCAGAGCAACTTTAGTTCGCTTTGCAAAGGCGTTCTTATCCCGAAAGAAATAAGGGATAAAGAAACCGTCCGAAAGTTCATGGAAGCGGTGGCACAGTTTGAGCGCATCGTCAACGATAGCGGTTTTGTGAAACTGGAACGCTTGACCGAGGATGACATCATCGGCACAGGCGACAAACAGGGATTGCTCGAACAGTACCTTACCCTGTCGAGGGAAGCCGGAACACCCATGCAGGATATAGCATTGGGAAGCGAGGACGTGCGTATCGGCAACAAAAGGCTGTGCCTGCACACCCTGTCCGATACGGACGATTTGCCCAATACGGTATCGGCAAATACGAGGTATGAAAAGCTGTCCACGGACAGGAGCGATTGCCTGCTGTCCTTTGCCTCTCCGGTCGGCTTGCTTCTTAGCTGTAACCATATCTATAACCAATACCTGTTTTTGGATAACAGCGATGAGAACCTGCGCAAGTTTGAAAAGTCAGCCCGTAATATGCACTCACTGGCAAGGTACAGCCGTGCCAATCAGATTAACAAAGAGTGGATTGAAAGGTATCTGAACGAAGCGCACAGCTTCGGGCTATCCTCCATCCGTGCGCACTTCAATGTGATGGCGTGGTCGGATGACCCGAACGAACTCAAACAGCTAAAGAACGACACGGGCAGTGCGCTTGCTTTGATGGAGTGCAAGCCGAGGCATAACACGGTGGATGTTGCGACACTGTATTGGGCAGGCATGGCAGGCAATGCAGGTGACTTTCCGGCAGAGGAAAGTTTTTACACATTTATTGAACCTGCGCTATGCTTCTTCACCGAGGAAACCAACTACCAAAATTCGCCATCGCCTTTCGGTATCAAGATGGCAGACCGATTGACAGGAAAGCCCATCCATTTGGACATATCAGATTTGCCTATGAAGCGAGGCATTATCACAAATCGCAATCGCTTCGTGTTAGGCCCATCTGGGGGTTGGCGGGCTATTCTTAATTGAGTAGCCCGCCAACCCTCCAAACTGGAAGTGGAAAATCATTCTTCACCAATCACATGGTGAGGCAGTATTATGAGCAAGGCTCTCATGTACTATTGGTCGATACGGGCAACTCTTATCAAGGGCTGTGCGAACTAATTAAGGGGAAGACAAAGGGAAAAGACGGTGTGTATTTTACCTACACCGAAGACAACCCGATAGCATTCAATCCATTTTATACGGATGACGGCGTATTCGACATTGAGAAAAGGGAAAGTATCAAAACGCTCATCCTTACGCTTTGGAAGCGTGACGATGAACCGCCGACCCGTTCAGAGGAAGTGGCATTGTCCAATGCCGTGAGCGGTTATATCGACCGTATCAAGCAAAGCGATGAATATCCCTCTTTCAATGGATTTTACGAGTATGTACGGGGCGACTATAAAAAGGTACTGGAAGACAAACAGGTAAGGGAAAAAGACTTTGACCTCGCCAATTTTCTGAACGTGCTTGAACCCTATTACAAGGGCGGAGAGTACGACTATTTGTTGAACTCCGACAAGCAACTTGACCTGCTTTCCAAACGCTTTATCGTGTTTGAAATTGATGCGATTAAAGACCACAAAATCCTCTTTCCCATAGTGACCATCATCATTATGGAAGTATTCATCAATAAGATGCGCAGGCTCAAAGGTGTGCGCAAAATGATACTGATTGAGGAAGCGTGGAAAGCCATCGCCAAAGAGGGAATGGCGGAGTACATCAAGTATCTGTTTAAGACCGTCCGTAAATTTTTTGGTGAGGCTATCGTAGTCACGCAGGAAGTGGACGACATCATCCAGTCACCCGTGGTCAAGGAAAGTATCATCAACAATTCCGACTGTAAAATCCTGCTTGACCAACGCAAGTACATGAACAAATTCGATGCGATACAGGAAATGTTGGGGCTTACAGAAAAGGAAAAATCCCAAATCCTTTCCATCAATCAGAACAATGACCCGTCAAGGCTTTACAAAGAGGTATGGATTGGGCTTGGCGGTACGCACTCCGCCGTATATGCCACAGAGGTTTCGCTCGAAGAATATTTGGCATACACCACAGAGGAAACCGAAAAAATGGAAGTCATGCAACTGGCATCCGAACTGGACGGCAATGTAGAACTGGCGATAAAACGCATTGCCCAACAGAGACGGGAAAAAGGAAATAGTTATTAATCATTTAAAAAAAATCAGAGACAATGAAAAAAGTAATGTTACTGGTGTGTACGGCATTTATGCTTGCCGTTGCACCGTCCGCAAAAGCACAATGGATTGTGACCGACCCTGCAAACCTTGCATCGGGTATCATCAACAGTGCAAATGAAATCATACAGACTTCTTCCACCGTTTCAAACGTGGTAAAGAATTTCAACGAGGTAAAAAAGGTGTATGAACAGGGCAAGGAGTATTATGACAAACTGAAAGCCGTAAACCACCTTGTGAAAGATGCCCGTAAGGTGCAACAGACCGTGTTGCTCGTGGGCGATGTGTCCGAAATGTACGTGAACAATTTCGGCAAGATGATGAACGACCCGAATTTCAGTCCGCAGGAACTGACGGCAATCGCCAACGGTTATTCCACGCTCCTAAACGAGAGTACCGAACTGCTCAAAGAACTGAAACAGATTGTAAGCTCGACCGGACTTTCCCTAAATGACAAGGAACGTATGGACATCATCGACAGGGTTTACAAAGAGGTCAAGGACTACCATAGCCTTGTCCGCTATTTCACCAACAAGAATATCTCCGTAAGCATTTTGAGGGCTAAGAAACAGAACAACACTAAAAGGGTGCTTGAACTGTACGGAACTGCTGAACAAAAATACTGGTAAGCTATGGAATGGAACAATCTTCACGAACTCCTGCGCTCGCTTTACGATGAGATGCTCCCACTGTGCGCCGATATGGCGACAGTGGCTAAGGGCATCGCCGGATTGGGCGCACTGTTCTACGTGGCACTGAAAGTGTGGCAGGCATTGAGCCGTGCAGAACCGATAGACGTGTTTCCGCTCCTGCGACCATTTGCCATCGGGCTTGCCATTATGTTCTTCCCGACCATCGTATTGGGCACTATCAATGCGGTAATGTCTCCGGTGGTAAAAGGCACAAACGCCATGCTCGAAAACCAAGTGCTTGACCTCAACAAATTGCAGGAACAAAAAGACCTGTTGGAGAGAGAGGCGATGCTCCGCAATCCCGAAACCGCTTATCTCGTAAGCGATGAGGAATTTGATAAGAAACTGGACGAATTGGGATGGTCACCGTCCGATTTGGTTGCCATATCCGGTATGTACATGGAGCGTGGAATGTACGATTTAAAGAAAAGCATCCGTGACTGGTTTCGGGAACTACTGGAAGTACTTTTCCAAGCATCCGCTTTGGTCATAGACACCATACGGACATTCTTTCTTATCGTGCTGTCCATTCTCGGGCCGATAGCCTTTGCGATAAGCGTATGGGATGGTTTTCAATCCACACTTACGCAATGGCTGACCCGATATATCAGCGTGTACCTGTGGTTGCCCATCGCCGATATGTTCAGCTCCATGCTCGCCAAGATACAATCCCTCATCATCGAACGGGATATTGATATGCTTGCCGACCCGACCTACATCCCCGACACATCCAACACCGTGTATATCATCTTCATGATAATTGGCATAGTGGGGTACTTCACCGTTCCAACGGTGGCAGGTTGGGTAATACAGGCAGGGGGCGCAGGGAACTTCATGCGCAACGTAAACTCTACGGCATCGAAGACCGGAAACATCGCCGGAGCAGGAACGGGTGCGGTGGCAGGCAATATCGGTGGCAGGTTAATGAACAAATAAAAATCAAGAAGCAATGGAATTTAAGACACTAAGAAACATCGAAAACAGCTTTAGGCAAATACGGCTGTACGCCATTGTATTTGCCGTACTCTGCATCGCTGTGGTAGGTTATGCCGTATGGCAGTCCTACCAGTTTGCCGAGGCACAACGCCAAAAAATATATGTACTGGACAAAGGCAAATCCTTGATGTTGGCACTTTCACAGGATGCAAGCATCAACAGACCTGTTGAGGCAAGGGAACACGTTAAGCGTTTCCATGAACTGTTCTTTACGCTCGCACCGGATAAGAACGCTATCGAAAGCAACATGAAACGGGCTTTTAATCTTGCCGACAAATCGGCTTTTGATTATTACAAAGACCTCTCGGAAAAAGGATATTACAACCGTATCATTTCTGGCAATGTGCAACAGCGTATCGAGGTTGACAGCGTGGTCTGCAACTTCGACACCTATCCCTATGCCGTTAGGACGTATGCCAAACAGTATATCATCCGTCCAAGCAACGTGACCAAACGGAATTTGGTCACCTCATGCCTATTGTTAAACTCGGTCAAGTCCGACAACAATCCGCAGGGTTTCAATATCGAAAAGTTTGCCGTGTTGGAAAACAGGGATGTAGAAGTCATAGACCGCTAAAGCCAAGATTATGCAAGCAATATCAGATTTGAACACGTTCGCCAAAATCCTTACCGCCAAAGGGTATGACGGCTATTTCCATACGCAGGGTGCGTATGCCGGAAAACTGGAAGACAGTATAAGTGAATACCTCGAAAACTGCCGAAAGGGTGCGGAGGGCGCACCAAAGTCACAGCTACTGTTGACGGGCTTTCTGCAATGGGCAGGCGATGACAAACCCTATGTAGAATGCTGTATGTGCGTGAAATACCTAAACGGCAAATTCTTCCTCCATAAAATGAAGGTTGCAAGAAAAGACCAGTTCGGGCAATTACTGAAACAATCGGAACTGACCGACCTATCCGTAGTGACCGCTCCCAAAGTAAAGGAAGCAATCGCCATGGTGAGCGATGCACCGGAGCAAAAGACGGTTCACAGGCAGAAGCGGTTCAGTTTATAAAACGGATTGGGGCATGAAAAATCTAAGAACGACAATCAATAATTGGTTTGACAAACTCGATGGACAGTGGCGAGCGATACCTGTCAAAAAACAGCACCACTATACGCTATTGCTCTTTGCAGGCTATGCGCTATTGTCCATTATCATACTGATAAAAGTATGCTACGATGTAGCACAATCCGATAATACCCTAACGATAGAACATATCGAAAACCCGATTAATGGGCAAAACAAATCCTCGGCTTCTCCGCAGGACAGTATGACAACAATTTTAAAACGTAAAATGTATGAAACCTGCATGAGTTGCCCCTAAAAGGGAAATTACATCAACTCATGCAAGCTTCATCGCCTTTAAAAAACAAATTATAGAGATGAAAAACAGTGAAAACAAAAGGGTAAGTTTTTTGGTCGAAGATGGCGACCCGAAAAACGGAATGGATGCACCGCAGGACGGTGCGCAGAACAAAGCCGAAAAGCTAAAGAAGCCCATCATTTTTGCCCTCATGGGCGTGGTTTTCTTCGGCTGTATGTACCTAATCTTCAAACCGTCCTCCGACAAGCAAAAGGTTGAGGATATTGGTCTGAACGATGTCGTACCGCAGGCGACCGATGCAGGGCTTCAATCCGATAAGCAAAAGGCTTATGAACAGGAAATGCTCGAGCAAAAAATGCAGGAAAAGCGCAATGCGCTCCTGTCACTGTCAGACTATTGGAGCGAAGACAATACCGCCGATCCGGAAGCTGAGCAACCGGATGAGTACTACGAAGACGGCTTCGCTTACGGCGGTGGTACACGCAGAAACAGCAACCCTGCATTGAACAGTTACCGAAGTGCGCAAAGTACGCTGACCTCGTTCTACGATAACAGCGATTACGAAACGCAGGAACTCCGCAGACAGGTTGAGGAACTGAAAGAGCAACTGGCAGAAAAAGACGTACCGCCTGTAACGACCGTAGAAGACCAACTGGCTTTGATGGAAAAGTCATACGAAATGGCATCCCGTTACCTGCCGTCAAATCCGGCACAGACGGGTAATGCGGACACAACGGTTTCGGCAAAGGGTACTGCCCAAAAGGAACATTTTGTGGCATTCACCCCCGTAAGGAAAAATGCGGTTTCCGCATTGTACCGTGAACCGACCGACAGTGCTTTTTTGGCAAACTGGAACGAAACCCGAAACCGTGGCTTTTATACGGCAGGCGTTTCGGAACAGGTCATACAACCGAAAAACAGCATTAGGGCGGTGGTGCAGGAAACACAGGCCGTGACAGGCGAAAGCGGTGTACGGTTGCGTTTGTTGGAAACGGCGCAAACTCCCGTCCGCTCCATTCCGGCAGGAACGGTACTGACGGCTAACGCCAAGTTTCAAAGTGGCAGGTTGCAATTAAAAGTAACATCCATCGAATTTGAGGGCAACATTATTCCGGTCGATATAACCGTGTATGATGTGGACGGACAGCAAGGGCTATTTGTGCCGTATTCCCCCGAAATGAATGCCCTGTCAGAGATTGCCTCCAACATGAGCCAAACGGGGGGAACAAGTATCATGATGACACGCTCGGCAGGGCAACAGATGGCAGGCGACCTTTCCCGTGGCGTGGTGCAGGGCGTTTCGGGTTACTTCTCCAAGAAAGTAAGGACACCGAAAGTAACCGTCAAAGCCGGTCATCAGCTATTCCTCGTTTCAAAAAATTAATGTTTAACTAAAATCAAAGAGAAAATGAAAGCAATATTTAAAAGCCTCATGGCAATGGTCTGTTTAACGGTCTTTATCACAGGTGCAAATGCACAGCAAATTGCATCCAGTACAACAAAATTGAGTATGGGCAAGGTTGACCCTTACGAAATGCAGGTGACGTACAGCAAGACCTCGCACCTCATATTCCCGTCCGCAATCCGCTACGTGGATTTGGGCAGTGAATACCTTATTGCAGGCAAAGCCGAGGATGCGGAAAACGTTTTGCGCATCAAGGCAAGTGTAAGGGATTTTGACGAGGAAACCAATTTTTCGGTCATCACGGACGATGGTCGGTTTTATAACTTCAATGTCTTTTACAGCCCTTATCCGGCAACGCTGAATTATGATTTGCTGACCATGCAAAAGGCATCGGACAGGGAAAACGGCAACGATGTGCTGTTTGAGGAATTGGGGGGCAATTCGCCGTCACTGGCAGGCTTGCTGATGGAAACGATTTACAAAAAGAACAAAAGGATTGTAAAGCATATCGGGGCAAAAAGCTACGGCATACAATTCCTGTTAAAAGGTATCTACGTCCATAACGGAAAATTCTATTTCCATACGGAACTGCGCAACAAAAGCAATGTTCCGTTCAACATTGACTTTGTGAATTTCAAGGTCGTGGACAAGAAAGTCGCCAAGCGTACCGTGGTGCAGGAAAAGGCAATGAACCCGTTGCGTATGTACAAAACGCTCGGTGAAATAACGGGCAATACCACCGACCAAAACGTGTTCCTGCTTGACCAGTTTACCATCACGGATGACAAGGTTCTGATTATCGAAATTTTTGAAAAGAACGGGGGCAGACAACAGGTATTGCAGGTGGAAAACTCCGACCTCGTACACGCCAAGCTGATAAGCGATATGCACCTAAAGATTAATTAACCCAAAAAGAACGAACAATGATAAGATACATTTTTGCCGTGGTGCTTGCCATGCTAAGCATGACGGCGGTACAGGCACAACGGATGCTCCCCAAACAAAAGGGATTGGAAATAAACGCAGGTATGCTGTCCAAAGAAATAAGCGACAATTACTATCTGAATTTGACATTGACCGTGAACGGAAAAAACGGCAATTATTGGATATGGGGTGCGGAGTACACGCATCAGCTCTCGGATTACAGGGATGTACAGATACCGCTCGAAACCTACACTGGCGAGGTGGGTTACAGTCTTCAGCTATTGGGCGATGCGAGAAAGACCGTTACGCTCAATGCAGGGCTTACCGCCGTGGCAGGTTACGAAACCATCAACCGGAGCGAAGCCATGCTACCGGATGGCTCGACTATCCTCGACAAAGACAATTTTGTCTATGGCACAGGCGGACGGCTCACGCTCGAAACGTACCTGTCCGACCGCTTTGTCCTGCTCCTGCAAGGGCGGACAAAAGTATTATGGGGTACGGATTTGAAACAGTTCCGTCCATCGGCAGGGATTGGACTAAGGTTTAACTTTTAAAATTGATTTGGAATGAAAACATTAATCAGAAAATACGGGCTACATTTGCAGGCAATGTTCATGCTCTTGGCGATGTTGGTCTACGCCGTGGTGCTGACTTCGTGTGAAAAAGACGAACTCGACATCAGGCAGAATTACCCTTTTGAGGTACAGGTGATGCCTGTACCCAAAGAGGTAGCGAACGGACAGACCGTTGAAATACGGATTACCGTTCAACGATCGGGCAATTTCAATGATGCGAAATACTACATCCGCTATTTCCAGTTTGACGGACAGGGAGCATTGCGGTATTACAGCGAACCGCCGTATATGCCCAATGATGTGTACCTATTGCCACAGACACAATTTAGGCTGTATTACACCTCGCAATCCACGGTATCACAGTCGTTTGATATTTGGATTTCGGACAACTTCGGGAACGAAAAGCAAATAAGTTTCCAGTTTAACAGCCGTGATTAAAGACAGAAAAATCCTGCCCGATGTGGCGGGATTTTTCATTTTTTAAGCCTGTTATTCGTTGCTTTATCGTAAATTCAAAGTGTTGAATTATAATAGCTATCGTTATGGTTGCATCATTGGTTTTAGGCATAATAGCATTGGTTTTGGGATTAGGTCTGCGTTACTGGATTAACCGCAGGAAGTTTTACAGGCGTAGCCCAACCGGAGCGGAAGGCTTTTCATCCTATGAAAAGTCGGTTATTATTAAAACTTCTGAACGTTTGGGCAAATGGATAGCTTATGCTTTGATTATCTTCGGTGTGCTGTTCTTATGGAGTTATTCGAGACAGAAAAAGGAAAAAGAAAAAGCATCCCAAAATACGGAGATACATAAACCGTAAAGCATCCTTTACTTTAATAAATTTCTAATAAGTGGCAAGCCTAATAAAAAACACTAATAAATTGAAAAATAAAATTCAAACTATTGTATATGATTTTTTCGTGAACTCTTCGGACTTCAACGGAATTCCACTACGGAATATTTCCCAAAAGCTTAATATAGAATATGAAGCCTCAATAGACTTAATAAAAGAACTTGTTATTGAAGATATCGTTTCAATTCAGTCAAGCACCAATCCTCATATTATAGGTTTTCAGCATTATCCAATTGAGAGCCAGTTAAGTATTTTGGAAGAAGCAAAAAAAATTAAAGAAGTTATTCATTCATTTGGTGATTTCAAAATTTCATCTGAGAATACAGAATTCCCCATTTGTCTCTATCCAAGTAAAATTTTCCTTAGCAAGAATAGAACTTTAGCTGAATTTGGTAACGCTTGTTATACGCAACAGCTTGCACTCGGAGAACCTCATTTAAAACCAATTTTTTTTGAAATAGAAGTATTGGATAGGTATTCTAATGACCCTCGGTTTGATTTCAAGTTTGAAGATTATTCTGGACGTATTTCTTGCAGATATGATGAAAATGAAAAGCCAATTGTAAGGGATGAGGACGACATCTTTCTAAAAACATTTGGATTAGGTTTCGATGAAAATGGAAACAGGTTGGCGGTAGTTTACTTAAGATACCTAAAGGATTTAACCGCCGAGCATCAAATCTATTGGAAAAGCAGAGAGAAATCAGGTAACTGTAAAATGCTTGAAGAATATCATCAGAATACAATTCAAGGCAACTGGTCATCTTCTTATTCTATTTTTTCTGGCTTCATTGGAGAACAAAAATGCATAAACGACCTAACTGAATTGATTTTTTCCAAGGCTCTATTTAGAAAAACATTTGAAGAAGAGAATAGACCAAAGGAATTCACGTTTTTCTTTACACCAACTTTGAAAAATTATAATGATTTCATATTGCTACTTGATAAAATGATTTCAGAAAACATCAATAAAGATTTTTTCGAGGGGAAGGTTGAACTATTTGAATACAAAGAATTAGGAAATGGCTTGGTAGAAAAGCAGTCTAAAGGTACACTACAAATTTTCGAAGAATGGCTAACTTCAGTTTTTAACGTAGAGGGAGACGGTACAATCAGTGAACTTTTTAAACCGTTAAAGAAAATACGAAGAGAAAGACAAAATCCGGCTCATAGAATTAGTGAAAACCAATATGATTTGAAGTTTACTGATAAACAAAAACAAATTATAAGTGATGCTTATTCAGTGTTTAGAAATTTAAGAAATATATTCCATCAACATCCCAAAGCGAAGAGCTTTGAAATTCCGAATTGGTTGGAAAATGGTAAAATCAAAACTTTCTAATGAGAGTCACACTGCAAATTATGCATATTACGTTTGTTGAACCTTTTTGGCTTCACTATATTTGTATCTGAAAATATAAAAATCTTAAAGTGTTGTTACTTTAAGTCTCGATACTGAAAACTGGTAATTTTTAAGACAACGAGACGATAAGTAGGAATGCTCACGCCATAGGCGTGGGTGCTCGCTTATTCGTTGTCAGGCATACCAGTGCCCCAGTATCGGTAAGTGTAGTTGCCTGCGCTTTTTTTTAATGCAGGAACTCCATACAAAATGAAAAACTACGTCAATATGGAGACTAAGAACATAAGCCGAATTACCACAGCATTTATCAATGATAAAAGTCCAGTGATGGATTTAATACATGATGACCTCGTTGCTTCGGGGGTAGATGTTGTCTTTCGCTCTGATAACGTTGTGGATGGGATAAATCAACTGTCAGCATTAAAATCGTTACCCAATATCTGCATCATCGATCTCGATTTTTCTGATAAAGGCATCATGAAGCATTTACGGGAATTAAGAAGTCAATACCCTAAATTGAAGCTAATTGCCCATACTGATATGGATGAAGAAAAAATTATCAGAGAACTTGCGGAGCTTGGCTTTTCAAAATATCTGCTGATTGGCAATGACATGAAAAAAGCCATTGACGGGGTGGTCAATGGTAGTTAGATGAATGCTTCATACTTAATATTTGTCTTATTTTAAATGTTGGAGTCTTGCTAAATATTTTTTACATATTCTTTCATCTCGTTTATCATAAAGTGATTTGCGGATACCATAATATCCTCCACCAATAATACTTAAACTTCCAAAAACTTCTTTTATATATTCTTGATTTAAAGCTTCTGAATTATGGGCTAAAGTGTAAAATGCAAGAGGTATGGTGGCGATATCAATCCCAAGTCTTATGATTTCTCTTGCTATTTCATTGAACGTATAATTGTAGTTGTCGATAAATTGCTGTTCTGAAATTCCGTTCCCAATTGAATTTTCAATTATGTCTATTTGGGAGTTAAAACTCCCAATTAAATTTCTATTCCTATTTCTAAATTCTATCAAAGTGTCAAATGGTATGTTGCCAATATTTTTAGGAATTTGCAGTTTAATTATTCCACGAATAAACTTATCACGGACATTGGTATTGGTTGACTTTATTTGGGCATAACTTGTATATTTATCGTATTCTAAATTGTCTGTAATAATACTACCATTTCTTTCAAATGCAATTGCTTTTGCGAGATGTGTCATATATAAGAAAGCAAGGCTTCTTGGTAATACAATACCATCGGCATTTCTTCGTCCAATCTTTTCGCCTTCACAAAATTCAACCCAAGAATTTGAAAATTTTTCTCCATAAATTTGGTAGTCCCAAGTATTTGGATTTTTCCAATCTCTAAAAACATTAACTCTGTTAAAAAGGAAGCTTGATTCGTAAGTTCTCTTTATAATTCTTTCAGCTTCGGAAATGGCTTTCAATGAAGCTTGTTCACCTTGATAGTACTCTGGAGAGAAAAAGTCCACCAAATCCGTTTCATTTTGAAGCTTCCGATAGTCGTTACTAATCAAATGTTGTCGGTTATATGGTATAATACTTTCGAAATTATCTAAATATAAAATTGAGAATTTTAACCATTCATTTTCAGGAGGTTCAAAATTTGGATAGTAGATGTATTTTTTCATTATTATTGCATTTATCTGGTTGTAGTAACAAATTTAAAGAATAAAAAGCTTTCATTATCAGCAATTAATGTAAAAGTTAATCAACTACAATCTTTGGTTTCTTTGCTACTTTCTTTTTCGTCTCAACTCACGAAAGAAAGTAGTCTAATCCGAATGTAACCTATTTGAAAAATGCAGGTGTGAGGAATGATGAGGCGGAGGCATTTTACAAAGGGGTTGTTCCGCTTTCCGCAAAAAGACGGTCCCGACCACCGAAAGGATCTGTCTTTTTTCCTACCGGATTTAATAAAAATGGGAACGGCGCACCGTTCCCGAAAATTCAAGAATTATAAAATACATGACCGCTATCACTCCAATAGTCACCGCTAAACAGGTCACGGGCATAAGCCTCATAATCGAAGTACGTTTTTGCAAATTCGGGCAAGTCCATTTGCTCTACCTGTTCATAGGCAAAATCTTCCTCGTCCTTGTACTCGCCTATATAGTCATCGTCAAAGTCGCTTATTAGGTCGTCAATATCGCCCTCGGATAGCTTACGGTGTCCGTTTCCGCACCATATTAGGAATGCCTCTTTTCGGGTTTCGTCCATATCTTCCAAAGCCTCCAAAAACTCAAATATGCTATCGCTTATCCAACTTTCGCCGATTAATCCGTTTGGGATATTCTCGTAGTCTTGGAACATAAATTCGGGGTCTGTCTCGTCATTGTGTAACTCCTTGCAAGCCGTGTAAAACTCGTTTTTATCTGCATAGTCGGACAGCTTGAGCCATTCCCCGAAGATTGAACCGTCATTATATTTTCCGTATGTGCCTACATATACCCTTGCTTCCGATGTGTTTATTTGATGTGTCATTTCTTTACTGTTTTGAATTGATTTTTTTGATTTATTCGGCAATGAGAGTTGGTGCTGTTGTTTTGTTTCAATACCATTTCCACTGCTTATATTCCTCATGCCTGACATTTTTTTTATTCGTGTAAAGAGCCGGAGTATGCTGTGTTTCGTTTCGGGAGCAGTTTAGGTTAGTGTTTAGGATGCACAAGGTTTTGGAAAACAAATACTACCCAAAGGGTGGAGATTTTTTTTCAAATTTGCATGACCTTTTGCCTCCGTTAAGAACACGTCCAACCTTTGCTCCATGAAATGTGAACAACAGGCATGCTCGCTTTTTTGGTATGACAAAACGTGGAAGTAATGAGGATAGCATTTGGGAAATGGTTCAGAGAGAATTTAATATCTGTTAGTATGGCTACAGGTGATTGAAGTTTGGAGTGAAACAGCCCAATCTGTGGAACGACATCTTCAACCTTCTGTTCCAACTCATAGCCATAAGCTCTTTTGCGGTCAGTAGCGGAGTGAATGCCGTAAATGTGCTTAGGCTATCATAATGCTTTAAGCCAACCTAAGCCAAGTAATTCAGTAAAAGGACACATTATAATTATTTATCCATCAACTCGATAAGTTTGATTAAGCAGATTAATCTGCATGGTCAACAAGCAATATGAGTGAATATGGAGAAAGACAAAACGAACGATTTAACCCCCGAAAGAGTTAAGAAAATCTTGAAAAAGAAAGGAACAGAAGTCGATATAGAGGAAGCGCAAGCTATTTTGAAATTTGTCAAGATGATAGCTCACATTGCAGTTAACCAGTATTTAAGAGGAAAACTTTAACCAAATGAACAAGGAAAACTGTTGTGATGAGAAAGGCAGATTTATACATACGTGTATCGACAGACGAGCAAGCGGACAAGGGATATTCGCAACGTGACCAAGAAGACAGACTAAGAAGATATTGTGAGATAAAAGGCATTCCGGTAAGGGATGTTTACATAGAAGACCATTCGGCAAAATCGTTTAAACGTCCAGAGTGGCAGAAATATTTATCTAATCTACGCAAGATAAAGAATAACAAATCGGGGTCAATAATCCTATTCACTAAATGGGATAGGTTTAGTAGAAACGCAGGGGATGCCTATCAAATGATTAACCAGTTGCGGACACATAGCGTTGAGCCTGTTGCGATAGAACAGCCCTTAGACCTTACCATTCCCGAAAATAAAATCATGCTTGCGTTCTATCTTGCTTCACCGGAAGTTGAGAACGACAGGCGTGCATTAAATGTCTTTCACGGTATGCGCAGGGCGAAAAAAGAGGGGCGGTATATGGGTACTGCTCCATTGGGATATGCCAATAAGATAACAGAGGGCAAAAAGAAGTTCATTGCACCCCATGATTTTGAAGCACCACTTTTAAAATGGGCTTTTGAACAAATCGTTTCCAATAACTTCAATACGGAACAGATATGGAAAATGGTTCGGGAGAAAGCCGATGGAAAAGGTCGGTTCAGCAAAAATAACTTTTGGGTAGCCGTCCGAAACCCCTTGTACTGTGGCAAAATATTTATTCCTCCGTACAAAGAGGAAAAGGGATATTTTGTCAAAGGACAGCATGAGCCATTAATCAGCGAAAAGACATTTGCGGATGTACAGGATATACTCGATGGGAGAAAGAGGATTATAAAGCCTAAAATCGTGGCTATGGACAATCTACCGCTTAGAGGGTTTATTAAATGCCCTAATCCTAATTGTAATAGGATGCTCACAGGAAGTGCCTCAAAGGGCAAGATGGGCAATTACTATTACTATTATCATTGCACTTCCTCCTGCGGAGTACGTTTTAAAGCCGAAACCGCCAATGAGGCTTTCTTAAAACAGTTACGGCATCTATCACCAAAAGAGGGTATGGTCGATGTTTTTATCGAAGCCTTTATAAAAGACTTCAATAACAAGACCAAAGCCCAAAATACCGAACGGGCAAATATCATAGGTGAGATTGATGCGTTGAACAAACGCTATCAAAATGCTCTTTTAAAGAATGCCGATGGAGAAATGGCAGATGACGATTTCCAAGAAGTAAAGAAATTGACCAAAGGAAAGATTGAGGCTTTGGAACGGAGATTAAACGACTTGGCAGTAGTCGGAACGGAGATAAAAGACTTGGTAGCATCCACCTTAAAAAAGGTCGCAAACATTGATAGACGCTATGAAAACGGCGATATTGAGGAAAAAAGGCTTATAGTGAGTTCGATGTTCCCCGATTTTTTGGAATTTGACGGCACACAACATCGAACTCCGAGGCTAAATTCTGCGATTGCTCTTATCTATCAGAATAACAGCAAGTTACAAGGCAAAAAAAATGGGACAAGTCTATCATTTTTAGACTTGTCCCAAGAGGTGATCCCGCTGGGATTCGAACCCAGGACCCATACATTAAAAGTGTATTGCTCTACCAGCTGAGCTACGGAATCTGATTTCTTATGTTAAGAACCACTTCGTTGTTTGAAGTGATGCAAAGGTAGAAAAAAGGCTGATATGTGCCAAATGAATTGTATTTAAATTTTAAGATTAGTAAATAACTTACTGTTTCTCAGTTTGAAAAATTTGTGTTTGAATAAGCTTGAGGTGGTTTGTTTTTTCAAAATAATGCAACCAGTAAGGTTTTTTATTTAAAATTGGGCTTTAATCATTCTTGGAACTTGATTTAGATCTCTCAATACTTCAACTTTTGTAAACCCTTTTTTGATTAATAGATCTTTTGTCTCTATCGAAAGGTATTGATTAATCTCAAAGTACAATGTCCCGTCCTTTTTTAGGTGTTTTAAAGCGAATGAGGCAATATAATCGTAAAAGAGTAATGGAGCATCGTTTTCAACAAATAGTGCGGTGTGCGGCTCGAAACGCAGTACATTTTGGTGCATTGCACTTGCTTCATCTTGTGTGATGTAAGGTGGGTTGCTAACAATCACATCAAATTGTTCTTCATGAAAAACAAATTCCCATTCCAGTATGTCAATACAACGGAACTCGATTTTAGTCGAATTATTTACTGCATTTTGTTTGGCTACCGCTAATGCTTGTGCTGAAATATCTACTGCAGATACTAATGAGTTCGGTAAATTTTTCTTTAAACTAATAGCAATACATCCGCTACCTGTACCAATATCAATTATTTGAATTGTATGGCTTTGAGATTTTTGTTCTTTAATAATTAAATCGACAAGTTCTTCGGTTTCCGGTCTTGGAATAAGGGTGTCTTCTGTCACACTGAACATAAGCCCATAAAATGGGGTTTTACCTATGATTTGCTGAATTGGTTTTCCAGAAAGCAATAGCTTAAGTGTTTTAGATAAAATTTCCTCATGAGCTGAGGAAAGAGGCTCATTCAAGGCTAATAGAAAATTACTTTTGGGGATTTCGAGGTATTCCAAAGCGGCAATTTGAAAGATAGATTTAATTTCATCTTCCGAGTAGAGTTCTTTTAAATCTTGAATAAACTGTTTTCTAATATGACCAAGAGTTTGCATAAAGCAAACCTACAAAAAATGGGGCATTCTGCATTTTGTAGAAGATAATTAATAGTTTTGTTTCATGAGCAAAGATGAACTTTGGATGCAACGTTGTTTGGATTTGGCGGTCTTAGGTGCTGGGACAACAAGCCCAAATCCGATGGTAGGAGCAGTAATCGTAAATAAGGATAAGATAATCGGAGAAGGCTATACTTCGCCATATGGTGGCCCGCATGCTGAAGTAAATGCCATTCAATCTGTTATTGATCATTATGGAGAAATCTCGAAAGATCTTTTTAAAGAAAGTACCATCTATGTTTCATTAGAGCCCTGTGCTCATTTTGGAAAAACTCCTCCATGTGCGGATTTAATTGTTTCTAAAGGGTTTAAAAGAGCTGTCATTGCTTGTCAAGATCCTTATGCCAAAGTAAATGGCCTAGGTATTCAGAAATTGAAAGATGCTGGGATCGAAGTGGAATTAGGCATTTTAGAGGAAAAAGCAAAATGGGTAAATCGACGTTTTTTTACACGATTGAAAGAATTTAGACCCTATGTGATTCTTAAATGGGCGGAGACTGCTGATGGTTATTTTGCTCCTCTTGAAAATGTTCAGCGCTGGATTAGTAACAAGGCAAGTAAACAGCTAGTTCATAAATGGCGTAAGGAGGAAGATGCCGTTTTAGTAGGCAAGGGGACAGCTAAGGCTGATAACCCATCTTTAACAGTTCGTGAATGGGAAGGCAGAAATCCTAAACGGATCTTAATTGATAAAAACCTGGAGATCACAAGTGATTTTAATCTTTATAATTCAGAAGCTGAAACTTTAATTTTTAATGCAGAAGTTACGGATTGGAGGGAGAATATTAAGCTAATAGCTTTAGAGAATTTTGACTTATATCTACCTCAGCAAATTCTATATCAATTATATTTAATGGATGTACAATCCGTGATAATTGAAGGAGGGAAAAAGACATTGGATATGTTCATTGAAGCTGGGTTATGGGATGAAGCAAGAGTGTTTCAATCGAATGAAAAATGGGGAGAGGGGATGATATCTCCAAAGATTTCAGGTAAAATGATTGATAATATAAAAGTGGGTACGGATTCATTGTCAGTTTTTATAAAACCTTAATAATCAGTTTATAATTTATTGTTTTTTGATTGTTAGCTTTAGGAATGAGAATTCCAGAAGAGCTATTGCATTTCATTTGGCGGTTTCAGCTATTTAGACCTTTTCACCTACAAACAAGTTGCGGCAAATCAGTTGAGGTTATATCACCCGGAAGATATAATGTTGATGCTGGTCCTGATTTTCTATTTTCTGAATTGTTAATAGACAAACAACGCTGGTATGGGCATGTTGAATTACACGTGGAATCAAAGGAATGGATGTTACATCGGCATCATCAGGATCCTGCTTACAATACGGTAATCTTACATGTTGTATGGATGGGGGATTCTTCTTGTTATTTATCGGATGGTACCTGGATCCCTAATTTGGTTCTTAATAATCAAGTAGAAGAGGGGTTACTGGGTAAAGCAATGGGTCTTTTGCATAATGGCAATTGGTTGGCATGTGCTTATAGAATGAAACACATTCCAATGCATGTCAAGTTGCAAGCTATTCAACGTTCCGCAGTTGAACGTTTGGAATCTAAAACCAAACAAATCATGACTTTGCATGAACGTTATAATGGAGATTGGGAACGGGTTACTTTGAGTTTAATTGCAGGAGCTTTTGGCTTTAAGGTTAATAAGCAAGCCTTTTTAGATTGGAGTGAGCTTATTTCTTTGCGAATTTTAAGCAAGATAAGTGATAAACCAAGGCAAATACAGGCCATGTTTTTTGGTCAAGCCGGTTATTTGAATGCCTACAAAGGAAAAGATAGTTACGTGTTGAATTTGAAAAATGAATATCAGTTTTTAAAACATTCTCATGGGCTTTCTGAAATGACTTCCTTTCAATGGAAGTTCTTACGTATGCGTCCTTATAATTTTCCTACCTTAAAAATGGCACAATTAGCGGGCTTATATTCATTGCATATTAATTGGTTCTCCAGGATTTTAAATGTTTATGCAATCGAAGATTTGAAGGTAGAAATTAGAGATATTGTAATCCCTACATTTTGGCGAAGGCATTATCATTTTGAGAAGAGTACCGAAGATCATAGCACGGCATTGACCGAAGCATTTTTGGATATTTTAGCAATTAATTGTTTTGCACCATTGTTGTTCGCTTATGGAAAACATATTCGCCAAGCAAATTATATGGACAAGGCTATGGAATGGTTGGAAGGCATTGCCGCAGAAGACAATGTAATAAGTAGAAACTATAGAAAGGCAGGTTTGCCCAGTTACAGTGCAATGGAAAGTCAAGGTTTAATACATTTACAATCAAATTATTGTGATGTAAAACGTTGCTTGAACTGTCCTATCGGTGCTTACATATTACAACAGCCTTTAAGCCTTTAATATTGCGGCGATTTCATGGAACCCCTTTTCTTGTGCTAAATCTGAAGCAGTCAATCCCAAATCAGTTCGGATATTGATATCTGCACCGTTTTCTAATAAGATAATGATCATTTCGATATTACCTTGTTGAGCAGCCAAATGTAAGGGAGAAATTCTTGATTGTTGAAGTACATTGACTTCTGCTCCCGCTTCTACTAGCATTTTTGCAATCATATCATGTTGATTTGATAATGCTGCATGAATTGGATAGACCATATAACCATTTTGAGATGGAGAGTTTGGATTTGCACCATTTCTCAGTAAAATTCTTATGATGTCTTCTTTTCCAAAATGAGCAGCAATGCCTAATGGATAAAAACCATGTGAGGAGAGTTCGTTTATAACTTCTGGCTTTTGTTCCACCATAAATTGTACATGCTCAGTCAAACCAGCTGCACAAGCTTCATGTATAGAAATACTAGTTATGTACTTTAAAATGGTTTGTACTATCTGAGTCTTTTGGTAATAACAAGCAAGAAGTAAAGGTGAAATATCGTGACTTGTATCTTCTCTTACTAATGCAGGATTTCTGCTTAATAAAAGATCTAAATCTTGGTAGTTTCCAGTTTCAATATATTCTTCCAGTACCGATAAGCTCATAAAGTGACAATTTATTACGAAATAAATAAAAAAAAGTTAATTTCGTATTGTCAATTCAAGAAAATATGGAGTTTAGGTCCTTAGACTTTATGCAAAATTTACTGTATCTATATTAATATTTTTTAACGTTAACGAACATCATTTAATTTTTGTAGCTAATCGTCTACAAAAAGTGATTTAAGAATATAATTTCTATTAATTTTTTAGAGTTATAATTACTTTTGTAATGCCCTCCCCAAGGGCATGTTTTTCATAGGTAGATGTAGGGTCGAATTAGTCAAATTCGACCCTTTTTTATTTTTCGGTGCTTTCTCAACTTCATTCTTTCTAGAATATTTTATGCTTTGTTTTGAACAGAAATGGACTTTTCTAAAAATTTTAATTTATATCCTGCGTATGGGAGTTGTGGAAATCCATGTAAATATTCGTCTTTAGGCATTCAAAGGAATATTTTACAACTAGGTTATAAATTCAACTATAATGATGGGTTGTTTTAAACTTTACTTAACCATATTTATGGGCTAGTCAATCTAAAAGAATTGCTTATAGAATGGTCTCGGGATAGCTTTTATGTTTAACTTTACAGGTATGAATCCAAAGAAGAAAATCGTAGTTGCTATTACTGGAGCATCAGGATCAATTTATGCAAAAGTCTTATTAGATAAATTGCAATTATTAGAAGATCAGATTGAAGAGGTAGGGATTGTTATGTCAGATAATGCTAAAGATGTTTGGCAATTCGAATTAGGTAATCAAAGTTTTTCAGATTATAATTTTAAGTTTTATCAGAAGAATGATTTCATGGCGCCTTTTGCATCCGGATCTGCGAAATTTGACTCAATGATCGTAGTGCCTTGTTCTATGGGAACAATGGCTAGGATTGCTCAAGGTACTTCTTCAGATTTGACAACGCGAGCTGCCGATGTTATGCTGAAGGAACGACGAAAGTTAATTTTAATAACCCGGGAAACTCCACTGAATTTAATTCATATTCAGAATATGCAAGCAGTTACGCTTGCAGGAGGGGTGATATGTCCAGCATCTCCTTCGTTTTATAGTAGACCTTCCACTTTCGAGGAATTAGCAGCTACTGTGATTGATCGGGTATTGGATATGATCGGATTGGATTTAGCTACCTACCGTTGGGGTAAATAGTTTTTACGATAATTTTATCCGTTAAATAGAAACGTTTTTGTATTTTTGTTTTTTAATGAAACAAGGGTTTATTACTTCATTAAAGGCAAGTCGATTGCAAAGAAAGGTTTTTGAGAATGCTCATTTGAAAGAATCTTTTCTATCTGCCCTAAGTTTCATCAACTTAAGCAAAACAAGCATTACTAATTTTTTGATTTTTCAACAAAATTCATGGCAACAATATTAATCACTTCTGCAACATTGGTTTCAGCTGGGCATCCACTGCATATGACATCGGTAGATGTATTGGTAAAAAATGGCAAGATCGAACAGATCGGAAAGAAGATTAAAGCTGAGGGTAAATTCGAAGAGATAGACGGGAAAGGCAGTTATTTATCTATTGGTTTCTTTGACCTCAATGTTAATTTTGGTGAGCCTGGGTATGAAACTAAAGAAGATATTCAAACAGGTAGCGCAGCATCAGCAGCTGGTGGCTTCACGGGAGTTGCTGTGCATCCAAATACCAATCCACCAATTCATTCACGTTCAGAAGTTGCATTAATTGTAAATTCTGCAAAAGGAAATTTGGTTGATGTATTCCCAGTTGGGGCACTGAGTAAGAAGCGAGAAGGAAATGAGTTAGCTGAGTTATATGATATGAAGATTACTGGGGCTATTGCATTTACTGATGGAACCCGCAGTGTTCAACAGGCTGGTCTAATGGGGCGTGCTTTATTATATGCTAAGGGTTTTGATGGGCTAATTCTATCTTTTGCGCAAGACGAATCAATTGCCGGAGATAATAAAATGAATGAAGGAGAAGTTAGTACCTATTTGGGTATGAAAGGGATTCCTAATTTGGCCGAATCCATTATGATTTCAAGAGATTTATTTCTTGCCGAGTACAATGAATCTAGAATACATTTTAGTACCATTTCAACTGAAGAATCAGTTGATTTAATAAAAAAAGCAAAAGCAAAGGGTATCAAAGTTACTTGTGATGTAGCTGCTCATAATTTGTTGTTCACAGATGAAGATGTTAAATCCTTCGATAGCCATTATAAAGTTAGTCCTCCACTACGTACTAAAAAAGATGTAAAAGCCTTGTTGAAAGGGTTGAAGGATGGAGTAATTGATGCGATAGTTTCACAACATACACCTCAAGAAATTGAGTTTAAGGATGTAGAATTCCAAATTGCAAAAGATGGGATTATTGCTGCACAAACTGCCCTGCCTATGCTGTTAAAAGCAGGATTGAGTGTTGAGCAAATTGTTGAAAAATTAGCAGTAAACCCTAGAAGTATATTGAATTTGCCAATTCCAAAAATAGAAGTTGGAACTGAAGCAAATCTAGTATTGTTCAGTACAGATAAAAAATGGACTTTGGATGCTAAATCAAATAAATCCAAGTCTTCAAATTCACCATGGTTCGGACAGGAAGTGACTGGGAAAGTCCTTGCTGTTTTGAACAATAATCAGGTAATAAAAAATAATTAATATGGAAGCAAACGTATTGAAAGCATTTGATGCTAGTTTAAAAGCATATGCTAAGAATGAAAACATAGATGCAGCAGCGTTTCGTGCTGCTTTAGTGACAGTATTTGATGCTGACAAACCTTTCATGGATAAGGTAGCAGATTTAGATGCTGTATTTGATGATCATCAGCGCTTTGAAGAATTGCGTGAGTACTATTTCGACCTTTTAATGATTAATTTCTTCTCAGAAGATGTTCAGAAATTAGAAGAAGATTATTTGGAATCTGAAGAATGGGAAGCGATTGAAGATGAAACAATCGATAGAGGATCGGAATTGTTAAATATTCTTTTGTACCTTAAAGAGTGTGCTGACGATGAAATCGAACCATCTTTAGATGATTTCCTAAAAGAATTTCTATTGGTGGAAGAAGACGAGTTTCAAGATGAATATTCAATCTATGAGCCTGTAATAGCGAATCAAATATTAGTTGATAGTTCATACGCCGAAATTGCTAAAGTGGCAAATACTATTGATGAAGAGGAAGAGTTATCGGAATTGTTTTATCCATTGATTTCATTTTTCAATGAACAAAAACCGAATGACGCTCAAGTTGAAGATTTTAAAAAACATGCTGCAAATAAATCCCTATCTTTAGCATTATATGAACTAATGCAAAACTACAACCAATAATTATGGAATTAACAGCAGAAAACCCGATCCTTAAGAAAAAAGTAATTACCTATGGTATTATCCTAGGGGTGGTATCCTTTATTTTAGCTCTAGCATCTATGTATGTGACTAAGAATGGAACAAGTTTAATGACTTCTGCAATTTATGCAGGAGCGATTAATTATGTCCCATTTTTAATTTTAGTCGTAATTTTTTGTCGCTCTCTAAGAACTGCAAATGGCGGTTATTGGAGCTTTACTACAGCATTGAAAAATATTTTCATTATGCTTGCCATTACTGCAACAATTGGTACTATCGGTACGATGTTGTTGAATTGGCAAATGCCAGGTTTTCAAGATGCAGTTTTAGAAAATACTAAAAATATGACCTTAGAATTCTATGAGTCAGCAAATGCTACTGATGAGCAAATTGATGATATCATGGCTAAACTGGATCAACAACAAGAAGCTTTAGGTTCCTTGTCTATTGGTCAAAATATCTTTGGGTTATTTATTTATTTTTTAGTCTACTTTGTTTTTGCATTGATTTTAGCAGCTATTTTCAAGAAAGAAGCACCAATTTTCAAGCGTGTTGAAAATGATGATGCTGCTCATCCTTGGCAGAATGATTCAAATCAACAAGTATAATTTAAAAGAGAATCTTTTTGTGAAATAAAAGGTATCATCTAAAAATGATACCTTTGTTCATTATTTAATATGGATATATCAGTAGTAGTACCTTTATACAACGAAGAGGAGTCCCTTCCGGAATTATGTGCATGGATCAAACGTGTCATGGATGAGAATAATTTCACCTATGAGATTGTTTTGGTTGACGATGGAAGTAAGGATAAGTCTTGGCAAGTTGTTCAAGCTCTTAAGGCTAACAATGAACACATCACAGGAATTCGATTCCGTAGAAACTATGGTAAATCCGCTGCCTTAAATGTTGGTTTTGCAGCAGCGCAAGGAGATGTTGTGATTACCATGGACGCTGATTTACAGGATAGCCCAGATGAAATTCCAGAGCTCTATGATCGCATTAGGAACCAAGGCGCAGATTTAGTCTCCGGATGGAAAAAGAAACGTTATGATCCATTAACGAAAACCATACCTACCAAACTTTTTAATTCTGCCACTCGTAGCATGTCTGGTATTGACAACCTTCATGATTTCAATTGTGGATTAAAGGCTTATAAGAAGGATGTAGTAAAGAGTATCGAGGTTTATGGAGAGATGCACCGATATATTCCAGTATTAGCGAAATGGGCAGGGTTTAACAATATTCAAGAACAGGTAGTTCAACATTACCCTCGAAAATATGGAACTACTAAATTTGGTCCTGGACGTTTTGTAAAAGGATTTTTAGATTTAATGTCCATCTTTTTCGTTGGGAAGTTTGCTAAACGTCCTATGCACTTTTTTGGACCGTTAGGTGTAATAAGTTTTTTATTGGGGATTTTTATTACCATTTATTTGATCATCGAAAAATTGATGAGCATTGCCAATGGAACTGAATACCGTAATGTTACTGATCAACCTTTATTCTACCTTTCTTTGGTTGCTATTTTAATAGGATCTCAATTGTTTTTAACAGGTTTTGTTGCAGAATTAATTTCAAGAAACGGCAGCGATAGAAATAAGTACCATATTGACCAAGTCATCTAAGATGTTCTTTTCTATAATTATTCCTCTTTATAATAGACCCGTTGAAATAAAAGAACTATTGAATTCTCTTTTAGATCAAAGCTATAAGGATTTTGAAATAATTATTGTTGAGGACGGATCTATTAATAAGGCCGAACATATTGTTGAACAATTTAGTAATAAATTGAATGTTCGTTATTTTTTTAAAGATAACGAGGGTCAAGGTTTTGCTCGGAATTATGGCTTTGAGCAGGCTAAAGGTGATTATTTTATTGTGTTTGATTCAGATATCATTGTACCACCTGATTATTTATTAAGAGTTATTGAAGGAATTGAACGTGATCAACTAGATGCTTTTGGTGGACCTGATGCTGCACACGCATCATTTACCCCAATTCAGAAAGCAATTAGTTATTCCATGACTAGTCCTTTTACTACAGGCGGAATTCGAGGAAATAAAAAGCATGTAGGACAGTTTCATCCTCGTAGTTTTAATCTTGGGATTTCAAGAAAAGTTTGGGAAGAAACCGGAGGTTTTAAACTTTCTAGACGTTCTGAAGACATTGAGTTTAGTATTCGAATGATCAATTCAGGGTTTAAGGTAGGACTAATACCTGAAGCCTTTGTTTACCATAAAAGAAGAACAAGTTTCCAACAGTTCTATAAGCAGACCAATAGTTTTGGAAAGGGGAGAATCGATATTTTTAAAAGATATCCATCGGAATTAAAACCAGTTCATGCTTTACCTGCAGTTTTCGTTGTTGGTTTAGTCGTACTTTTTATGATCAATGCTATTAATTTATTGACAATGAATGGAATTTATATTTTAAGCTTACTAGGTACTTTAGGGAATTTACTTCTTGTATTATATACGTTTATGCTGTTTATTCATGCAATTATAACATGCAAGAGTTTAAAGGTAGCTTTCCTAGCAGTTATTGCGGCTTATACGCAACTAATTGCTTATGGTTCTGGTTTTCTTAGTGAATATACGATAAGTAAACTCTACCCTCGAAAGTAGGGTTCTTGATAAATTTAATTAGCTTTTGTAAATTGTAATTAGAGATTATGATCGCATTGACACAAACTAGTTTGGATAAATTGGAGCTCTTATTTAAAGAGCAAGGTTATCGGTTAAGATTTGAAAAAGGTTCATTTAGAACTGGAGCCTGCATGCTTCAAAATTCAAAAGTTATAGTGGTCAATAAATTTTCCAGTGTCGATATGAAGGTTCAATCACTTATTCAGATCCTTCAGTCCATTCCTATAAACGAACAATTAGTAGGGGAGAAATTGAAATCTTTTTATCAGCAAATTAAACAAACGAAATTAACGATTTGAGAGTCACATTTTTAGGAACAGGAACTTCGCAAGGTGTGCCCGTAATAGCTTGCCAATGTGCTGTCTGTCTATCCAAAGATAAGCATGATAAAAGACTGCGCTCATCTATTCTTTTGGAGTACAATGGACACTCGGTTGTTGTTGATACTGGACCAGATTTTCGTTATCAAATGCTTAGAGAAAAGGTTTTACGCCTGGATGCTGTATTGATGACCCACTCTCACAAAGACCATGTTGCGGGTTTAGATGATGTAAGAGCTTTTAATTACCAGCAACAGCAATCTATACCTATCTATTCCAATAAAGCCACACACGAGGCTTTAAAAAAGGAATTTTACTATGCCTTTTCCGATTTTAAATATCCTGGCGTCCCTCAGCTCGAATTAGAAGAAATTTTCCCGGGTCAAGCCTTTGAACTATATGGTAAATCTATCCTGCCAATTGAGGTGCTTCACTATAAAATGCCTGTTTTAGGTTTTCGGATTGATGATTTTGCTTACATTACAGATGCCAAAACCATTTCCGAAGAATCCTTTGAATTACTCAGAGGAGTAAAAATTCTTGTGCTAAATGCATTACAGCAAGAACCTCATATTTCCCACCTAACACTCGAGGAGGCTATTGAAGTTTCCAATAGAATCCAACCTGAAAAGACCTTTTTGACTCATATTAGTCATCGATTTGGTAAACATAAAGACATTGAAAGATTACTCCCTTCTGAAATATTTCTGTCTTATGACCAGTTAGTTGTCGAATTTTAATAAAAAATAATTGACCAAATAAAACAAATATCAAGTTTCCTTGTTCAACTTAATGAAATCACATTTATTGGTATAAATTAATTGTTAAACATTAAAATTTGATCTATTATGGGAAATATTTTGTATTTAATCGCAGTAATTTTAGTAATTATTTGGGCAATTAGCTTCTTCGGAGGTTATGCAAGTGGTGGTATTATCCACATTTTATTGGTGATTGCAATTATTGTAGTATTACTTAGAGTAATACGAGGCAACGCCTAAAACCTCGAGTTTATTACATTAATAATAACTGAGCAATAGCTAAATCAGATTCATAGGTGATTTTCATGTTTTCATGTTCACCTGGGAAAATGAGGATGTTATTGCTCATTTTCTCTACTACTGAAGCGTCATCAGTAAACTCTGGTTTCTCCTGTTGTTTATAGGCTGCTTTTAAGATAAAAGCATCAAACACTTGAGGAGTTTGAATTAACCATACATTTTCTCGATCCATTGCAGAATTTTTATTCATTGTGCCAATACGGACCGAACTACTACTTTTAATTGCTGGTACCACAGCTTTATTCCCTTTTTCTACTTCAAGAAATAATAAATCAATTAAATTAGATGAAAGAAATGGTCGTGCGGCATCGTGGATTGCTATAATCCCTTCAGTGGATTTTGCTGATATTTCGTAGTGAATATAATCGATTCCATTCTTCACACTTTGAAAGCGTGAGTCGCCTCCATAACAAATATGATGTGGGATTTGAAATCCATGTTCTAGACAGAGATTATTCCAAAGTGCCTCCATCTCTTTTGCTATTACTACTACAATTTCTGGTTTAGTTTCAGAGTGATAAAACTTCTCAATGGTGTACATCAATATAGGTTTACCGTTGATTGGAATATATTGCTTGGGCAAATTCCCTCCAACTCTAGACCCTGTTCCTGCTGCAACAATAATTACATATTTGTTTTCCATGAATTGTAGTTTAGATTTTCAAATACAAATTATACATTGTATTTATAAAAAAAGGCAGGTTGAAAAACCTGCCCTTATATTTTTTCAGGTGAAATTATATAATCAACATAGCATCACCATAGCTGTAGAAACGGTATTTTTCTTTTACAGCTACTTCATAAGCGTTCATGACATTTTCATATCCAGCAAACGCTGCAATCATCACCAATAATGTAGATTGAGGTGTGTGAAAATTGGTTATCATCGAGTTTGCAATACTGAAATCGTATGGCGGATAGATGAATTTACTTGTCCAATCGTTAGCTGCTTTCAAGTGTTTGTCAGCAGAAACTGAGGATTCAATTGCACGCATAGATGTAGTTCCTACAGCACAAATACGGCGTTTTGTATCAATTGCTTTATTCACTACGCGAGCAGCCTCATCAGTGATGATAAACTGTTCTGAGTCCATTTTATGTTTGGTTAAATCCTCTACTTCAACAGTACGGAATGTTCCTAAACCTACGTGTAATGTTACCTCAGCGAAATCAACCCCTTTTAATTCAAGACGTTTCATCAATTCTCTAGAGAAGTGAAGTCCCGCGGTAGGAGCAGCAACTGCACCTTCATTTTTTGCATAGATTGTTTGGTAACGGAATTTATCTTCTGGTGTTGCTTTACGTTTGATATATTTAGGAAGTGGGGTTTCACCAAGAATTTCAATGTTTTTACGAAATTCCTCATCAGTTCCGTCAAATAAGAAACGAATTGTACGACCGCGTGATGTTGTGTTATCAACTACTTCAGCAACTAATAAATCATCATCACCAAAATATAATTTATTGCCTACACGGATTTTACGTGCTGGGTCAACCAACACATCCCATAGACGTAATTCTTTATTTAATTCTCTTAAAAGGAATACTTCAATAGTAGCACCAGTTTTCTCTTTGTTACCATACATACGGGCAGGGAAAACCTTGGTGTTGTTTAAGATCATTACATCTTTATCATCGAAGTAGTCAAGCACATCTTTAAAGATTTTGTGCTCTATTTTACCTGAATCACGGTGTAAAACCATTAAACGAGATTCGTCTCTTTGTTCAGAAGGTTCAGAAGCCAATAAAGACTCTGGCAGATTGAAGTTAAATTGAGATAATTTCATTTTATATAAATGCGTCAAAATTTGCCCTCTAGCCTTACTGGGGCTAGAATTTAAAAAGGCATACAAAAGTACGAAAAATTAAATAATTATTAAGTCACAATACTTTATACAAACTAAGCAAGAAAATGTTCGTTATTTGTAAATGGTGATTTAAAAACATAACAGAAAAACCAATAAATTTTTAATTAATATTGATTTCATTAAAATATATTGTAATTTAAAACGAGCTTTCACAGGCTATTATAAATTCTACAGAACTAACTTTTATGGCAGATACTACAAGAAAAGAAGATTTTGCGAATGACCTATTTCCAATACAAGATACTTTAGAAGAAATGCACCACGTGAATAATCCAGTTTTGGATTTACCACGTATTGAAAAACAGTACCTATCTCAGGTTACCGGATATACTCAAGAAAGAAATTCTTTCTACTTTACGGATGGTCGTTCGAAAGTTGAGGTAAAGGTATTCTCCGAGGACATTATCCGAGTTCGTTTGGCCCCTGAGGGATCTTTCCTAGAAGATTTCTCTTATGCCATCAGCTTTAAAGAAGATAATTATGTGTCGTACGAATTGAATGAAACTGAAACGCACTATCATGTAAAAACAAATACAGTAACATGTTCAGTTAAAAAAAGTAATTTCTTTATCAGTTTCTCAGAAGAGAATGGTGAAGTATTAAACAATGATTTTTCTGCAATGCACTGGGAGGAAAATCAAGACTATGGCGGATATTATGTGTATTGTACTAAGGAAGCTCAATCGGATGAAGTCTTCTTTGGATTAGGTGATAAGGCCTCTAATTTGAATTTACGTGGGAGACGCGTGAAGAATTGGAATTCAGATACCTATTCTTATGCTTTCAACCAAGACCCATTATATAAGACCATTCCATTCTATATTGGAATTACCAAAGGAAAGGCCTATGGAATTTTCTTTGATAATACTTTTAAGACTTTCTTCGATTTTGCTTCGGAGAATCAAAATCAAACATCTTTTTGGTCTGAGGGAGGTGAATTGCAATATTATTACATTCATGGTCCCCAAATGATGGACGTAGTTAAACGTTATCACAGTTTAACTGGAACACATTATATGCCGGCACTTTGGGCATTGGGATACCATCAATGTCGCTGGAGTTATTATCCAGAAAATAAAGTTCGTGAGACAGCCTACGAATTCCGTAAGCGTGAAATCCCTTGCGATGCCATCTATCTTGATATAGACTATATGGATGGATATCGTTGTTTTACTTGGAACAAACGTTATTTTCCAGATCCAAAGAAAATGATTGCAGATCTATCAGCAAACGGTTTTAAAACTGTTGTTATGATAGACCCAGGAATCAAAGTCGATGATAGTTATTGGGTATTTAAACAAGGGCAGCAGAATAATTATTTCTGTAGGAGAGGAGATGACTATTTTATGGAAGGTTTTGTATGGCCAGGTAGATGTCAATTCCCTGATTTTACAAATCCAGAAGTAAGACAATGGTGGGGTACTTTATATAAGGGTCTAGTAGAAGATGGTGTAGCAGGATTTTGGAATGATATGAATGAACCAGCAGTTTTTGGTCGTGGTACTTTTCCAGATGATGTTAGGCATCAATTTGAAGGGCACAGGGGCTCGCACCGGAAGGCTCACAATATTTACGGTATGCAGATGGTTCGAGCTACCTACGACGGTCTAAAAAAACTTTATAAGAATAAACGGCCTTTTACCATTTCTCGAGCTGCTTATTCAGGTACACAGCGTTATTCATCCGTTTGGACTGGGGATAATATTGCTACATGGGAGCACCTGCGAATAGGAACCTTACAGTTACAACGGTTATCCGTATCCGGCTTATCTTTCTGTGGAACGGATATCGGTGGATTTACTGGTGAACCTGATGGTGAATTGTATACTCGTTGGATGCAATTTGGTGTATTCTCACCTTTTATGCGTGTGCACTCTGCTGGTGATACTCGAGATCGGGAGCCTTGGAGCTTTGGTCCTGATTGGGAAAAAATCTGTAAAAAATTTATTGAATTACGTTATAAACTTCTTCCGTATATTTATACGAGTTTTTGGTTACAACATAAATATGGCGAACCAATTTTAAGACCAATTGCCTTGATTGAACAGCATATAGCTAAAAATCTACAACGTGAAGAGGAATTTACCTTTGGGAGTCAATTATTGGTTTCCCCGGTACTACATCCTGGTCAATTAGAGAAAATTGTATATCTACCAGAAGGTACATGGTATTATTATTTTGATAATAGTTCCTACGAAGGAGGGAAAGAACATACCATTGCGACACCATTAGATGAAATGCCATTTTTTGTCCGTGGTGGTTCCATAATTCCAGAATATCCTGTAATGCAGTTTACCGGAGAAAAGAAAGTAGAATCCTTACAGTTGAACTTTTACTTCGCCTTAGGACAACATGAATCTACCCTTTATTCGGATCATGGAGAAACCTTTGCTTATGAACAAGGGGTGTATGTGGAAAAACATTTTATTGCAGATTGTACACTCAACTCAGTAAGTATAATGCAAGGAGAGCAAGGGATTTATACGCCTTATTATAGCGATTTTAAACTATGTTTAATTGGATTACCGTTTGTAGCAAAAACTGTTAAAGTAGATGGTTTACAAGTAGATCTTGAAAAGGATGCTGAAGGCCATACATTCATTAAAATAGAACGAGATTTCAAAAAAATCACAATACAATAACCTTTGAAAAACACATTTATAGACCAATATATGCCAGACGCTGTAGTATCGCATACTTTATTATCCGAATTCGATGTTTTTTTGTTTAGAGCGGGAAGACATTATAAACTTTATGAGAAATTAGGTTCAAGGGAACTTACTGTTGAAGGTGTTCCCGGCGTTTACTTTGCAGTATGGGCACCAAATGCTTTGGAAGTATCTGTAATTGGAGATTTCAATGGATGGAATCCACATTTACATAAATTGCAGGTCCGCTGGGATAGTAGTGGTATATGGGAAGGTTTTATTCCTGCTTTGAAAAATGGAGAAGTTTATAAATACCATATTCATTCCAATACGGGTGAACATCTGGAAAAGGCTGATCCATTTGCTTTGCATGCCGAAGTACCGCCTAAAACAGCATCCATTGTTTCCACAACTTGGTATGCCTGGGAAGATTCTGAGTGGATGTATAATCGTAGAGAAAGAAATGCATTAGACCGACCTTTTTCTGTTTATGAAATGCACCTAGGCTCTTGGATGAGAGATCCTAAAATCCCGGAAAAGTTTTTAAGTTACCGTGAAATAGCCGAAAGACTTGTTCCTTACCTGCATGAGATGAATTATACGCATGTAGAATTTATGCCAGTCATGGAACATCCATATTATCCTTCTTGGGGTTATCAGATTACGGGTTATTTTGCTGCTACCTCTCGTTACGGCGGTCCCCAAGATCTTATGTTCTTAATTGAGGAACTACATAAGCATAACATTGGTGTTATTTTGGATTGGGTGCCATCGCATTTTCCAGGTGATAGCCATGGTTTGTATAAGTTTGATGGAACGCATCTTTTTGAACATGCTGATCCTAAGAAGGGCTTTCATCCCGACTGGCAATCTTATATCTTCAATTATGGGCGAAATGAAATTCGTTCATTCTTGATAAGTAATGCCTTTTTCTGGTTAGATCGATATCATATTGATGGTCTGCGTGTGGATGCAGTTGCTTCTATGTTATATTTGGATTATTCGCGTAATGAAGGCGAATGGGATCCTAATGAATTAGGCGGAAATGAAAATTTGGAAGCTGTTTCATTCTTAAAGGAATTAAATGAAGCTGTGTCCAAATATTTCCCGCACGTTCAAACTATTGCTGAGGAATCTACTTCCTGGCCCGGCGTAAGTAGAGCTACTTTTGATAATGGATTGGGTTTTGGGATGAAATGGATGATGGGATGGATGCATGATACCCTATCTTATTTCAAAGAAGATCCTATTAACCGTGCTCATCATCACGATAAATTAACATTTAGTGCTGTGTATGCCTATACTGAAAACTTTATGTTACCCTTGTCACATGATGAAGTAGTTTATGGAAAACAATCTTTAATCTATAAAATGCCGGGTGATGAGTGGCAGAAATTCGCCAATTTAAGAGCCCTTTATTTATTTATGTACACCTTCTCTGGAACAAAACTTTTGTTTATGGGAGGAGAGTTTGGCCAGACTTCTGAATGGAATGTCAACCAATCTTTAGATTGGCATTTATTGCAATTTAAACCTCATTTATCTATTAAAAAGTTTGTTAGTAAGATGAATGAGCTCTATCAGGCATACCCTGCACTTTATGAAAAGGCTTTTAGTCCTGAAGGTTTCTTTTGGATTGAACTAGAAGATCGCGCAAATAGTGTATTTGCCTATTGCAGAAGAGGACATGATATGGAAAATGATTTAGTCGTTGTTTTAAACTTGACACCAATAGTACGTAGGAATTTCCGATTAGGAGTTCCTCATCCAGGTGAATGGGAACTTTTATTAAATTCTGATGACCAAACCTACAATGGAAGTGGTATTGCTGTGAAGAAATCAGTTACTGCTGATCCGGTTTTCTGGATGAACCAAAAACAATCTATTTCCTTAGACTTGCCTCCTTTAGCTGGATTAATTTTTAAACGAAAAATGAAGTAATGAAAGTTTTCCATTTAAGCGTAGAATGTTTTCCAGTCGCCAAAGTAGGTGGCTTAGCTGATGTTGTCGGAGCTTTACCGAAATATCAACGGGAAATGGGTATAGATGCCTCTGTCATCATGCCTTATTTCAAAAGGAAATTCGTAAAAGACCATGATTTTGATGTAGTTGCCAAAGGTGATTTTTATCAAGGTTCGATTTTGTTGAATTATGAGGTGCTCAAAGAGAAACAAGATACCTTAGGATTCCCTCTGTATTTAATCCGGATACCTGGTTTATTGGATCGAGAAGAAGTGTATTGCTATGCGGATGAGGCTGATCAATGGATCGCTTTTCAACATGCATTTCTACGTTACATCAAATCAAATTCTATTTTTCCTGATATCATTCATTGCCATGATCATCATGTTGGCTTAATACCTTTTTTAATTCAACACAGTATAGATTATAAGGTATTTGACAAGGTGAAGACTGTATTTACAGTACATAATGGTCAATACCAAGGTTGGATGAATTGGAATAAGGGTATTATTCTACCCGCATTCGATACCTGGAAGTGGGGTTTATTGGATTGGGATGGATTGATTAATCCACTTGCTACTGCTATCAAGTGTTGTGATGCTTATACCACCGTTTCTGAGGGCTATTTGACTGAATTATTTCAAGATGCTAATGGCTTACAAAACCTGTTTTATGATGAGCGTCAGAAAGCAACGGGCATAGTAAACGGAATAGATACTGCTTATTGGGATCCTGCGATTGATGCTCAAATTAAGGCAAATTATGAAATAGTGTCTGTGGAAGAAGGCAAAAAGAAGAATAAGGAAATGTTATGCTCAACCTACGGTTTAGATCCGGCACTTCCTTTACTAAGCTTCATTGGTAGGTTTGCTGGTGAAAAGGGAGCAGATATTCTTCCAGAAATTGTAGATGAGTTAATCCATGATCAAGCTGGAAAGTTAAATATATTCATTTTAGGGTCAGGAGATCCTGAAATTCAAGCACACATCGCCGAATTAACTGATCGTTTTGAACAAGGAATTGCAGTTTATTTGGGGTACAATGAAGAATTGGCACATCAAGTTTATGCTGCATCTGATTTACTAATTATGCCCTCACGAGTTGAACCATGTGGCTTAAATCAGCTTTATGCCTTAAAATATGGAACTATTCCAATTGTCCGTAATATCGGTGGATTGAAAGATACGGTTATCGATGTGAAAGATGGGGGATACGGTTTTAAGTTTGAAGAAGTAGTTGTTGATCAAGCCGTTGAAGCAGTCCATCGGGCATTAAGTTTTATTAGTAAATCAGAAAACTTAAATCAATTAAGGGAAAAGTCAATGAATTTAGATTTCTCATGGGGGAAATCAGCAGGAAAATACATCGAGTTATATAACCATTTACTTAAATAATATGTCGCACAAAGTAGTTTCTATTGTCCTGGGAGGCGGGAGAGGCACCCGATTGTACCCATTGACCGATCAAAGGTCAAAACCAGCGGTACCTATTGCAGGGAAGTACAGGTTAGTAGATATTCCTATCTCTAACTGTTTGAACTCGGGATACAATAAGATCTTTGTATTGACCCAGTTCAATTCAGCATCCTTGAATAAGCATATCAAGAACTCCTACAATTTCTCCATTTTTAGTAAAGGATTTGTAGATATCTTGGCTGCGGAGCAAACCAGCGAAGGCGATTCCTGGTTTGAAGGTACAGCAGATGCGGTTAGACGAACCCAAAAGAATTTAGTGAATGTGGATTACGATTATGTGCTAATCCTTTCTGGTGATCAATTGTACCAAATGGATTATTCGGCCATGGTTGATTTCCATGTGAAGAATGGTGGGGAAATTACGATTGCTACCATTCCGGTTACTAAAAAAGAAGCAACTGGCTTCGGAATCCTTAAATCCAATGAGGAAAATGAAGTCGTATCCTTTATCGAAAAGCCTAGTAAAGACTTGTTATCTGAATGGACGTCTGAAGTTTCTGAGGAATTAGAAAAACAAGGAAGAAATTACTTAGCATCTATGGGAATTTATGTTTTTTCAAAAAATGTGATACGTAGATTGCTTGAGGAAAATAAAGGAATGGATTTTGGAAAAGAAATTATTCCTGATGCGATTGGAGATTCTAAAGTCTTAAGCTATCAATTTGATGGTTATTGGACGGATATCGGTACAATTGCTTCCTTCTTTGAAGCTAATATCGGTTTAACGGAGGATATACCTTCCTTTAATTTATTTGGTGAAACTGTCTACACCAGAGCCCGTATGTTGCCTCCCTCTAAATTATCTGGAACAACTTTAAATCATACTATTATCGCTGATGGATGTATTATTCTGGCTGAAAAGATACAACAATCAGTTATTGGTATTCGATCTAGGATAGGTTCTGGAACCGTAATTAAACTTACCTATATGATGGGTTCTGATTATTACGAAGACCTAAATGAAGTTGTCGAATTGGCAAACAGTCAACAACCACCGCCAATCGGAGTAGGAGAGCGGTGTTATATTGAAAATGCAATCTTAGATAAAAATTGCCGAATTGGTAATGATGTTCGAATTAAAGGTGGAAGACATTTGCCCGATGGCGAATTCGAAGAATACACTATTCGAGATGGAATTGTAGTTGTTAAGAAAAATGCAGTAATCCAACATGGAAGAACAATAGGATTTTAAATTTTTCCTTGTTATAAAACACCATAAATCCGGAGGTCAAAATAAAACCTTCGGATTTTTTTTGCGCAATGGTTTTAGCATGTCCAAAAACTTCATGTTTAACAAAAGTATTCGATTGTTTAACTTTTTTGTGTTGTCAGGTTAATATTTTTCTTATTAGGATTAAGTGATTTTATTTAATAACGATTAATCTATATAAACGCTTCTTTATTCATTAAATTATGTAACAAACTATTAAAACTTTGTTAAAATTGCGCAAACGATTGCAGTTTTTTATTAAATATTTCATGCTTATACTTACCAAAATAATCAAAGAATAACCACTAATTATCAGCATGAAAAAAAGACAGCCAATTAGAAACACTTGGGAATTTCTTTCAAAAAATTCACCAAGGTTGGGGAAAACCTCCATCGTTGCTTTATTGCTATGTCAGATGTTTCCAAATGGTAACACAGGCATTTTGAATGCCGCCACTTTTTCACCAAAAGCTGCAAATTATGCTTATTTCCAACAGAACACCATTATTACTGGGGTTGTAAAGGATGAAGCAGGAAATGTTTTGCAAGGTGTAACAGTAGCGGTTAAAAATCAGTCGAAAATTGCAACGACGACTGATGCTAATGGTAGGTTTGTTTTGGAAGTACCTTCCAATACAACCTTAAAAATTAGCTTAATGGGTTTTCAAACGGTAGAATTACCTGTTGAAGCAAACCAAAAAGACATTTCAATTACCTTAAAAGAGGACCTTGAAGGTATCGATGAGGTAGTTGTTGTTGGTTTTGGTACCCAAAAGAAAGAAAGTAACGTAGGTTCTCAAGCCACGATCAAACGTGAAGAATTGAAGGTTCCTGTTGCCAATCTTTCTACTGCCATTGCAGGTCGTTTAGCTGGGGTTGTAGCAACACAACGTTCCGGCGGTCCTGGCTCAGATGGTGCCAATTTATTTGTTCGTGGGGTTGCCACTTTTGCCAGCTCACCACAATCGCCATTATTAATTGTAGATGGAGTGCCAGATCGTGATATTAATAATATCGATCCAGAAGATGTGGAAAGCTTTACCATCCTTAAAGATGCAACTGCTACTGCCGTTTATGGTACCCGTGGTGCAAATGGTGTAATTATCATCAATACCCGTAAAGGTAAAGCTGGTAAACCTACCATTTCTGCAGAATTGCAAAATGGTTTTACAGGTTTTACTTATTTACCAAAATTCATTGACGGGCCTACTTTCATGGAGTTATTCAATGAAGGTTTAACCATGCGTGGTAAGCAAGCATTTTACACACCAGAACGTATTGAGAAACATCGTACAGGAGAAGATCCAGATCTTTATCCAAACGTAAACTGGTATGATGCCTTATTTAAGGATTATGCTAACTCTAACCGTGCGAACCTAAACATTACTGGTGGTGCGGATATTGCCCAATACTACCTTTCATTAGGATATTATCGTGAAACTGGTCAATTTAAAACAGATGAAATTCAATCTTATAATTCAGAACTGAAAGAAGATCGTTTCAATTTCACCAGTAATTTGACAATTAATATATCACCTAAGACGAAAATCGACTTTGGTCTTAACGGTTACTTGAAGAACTATAATGAGCCTGCATTAGGAAAAAACATCATCTTCCAATTGGCTTCCCAAGCTTCACCACACGTTATTCCAGTTCAATACTCGAATGGTTTATGGCCAATGGTTAAGGGTACAACAGAAAACCCTTATAAGGCTATGACCCAAACAGGTACGAATAATACCTATAATAATGTCTTACGTTCAAACTTACGTTTGACTCAAGATTTAGGTCTTATTACGGAAGGGCTTAAATTATCTGGTTTATTTGCTTTTGATGCAACCTTATATTCAGGTTTATATCGTGTAAGAACGCTTCCTTCTTATTTTGCTGAGGGTCGTGACGCACAAGGTGAATTAATCATGACTAATACCCAAACAGGATCACCAGACTTAGATTTTGCATTATCCCGCGGTACTTCAAGAAGGTTGTACTCAGAAGCTTCCTTAAATTACAACCGTGCATTTGGCTTGCATGATGTTGGTGGTTTGATCTTGTTTAATCAATCTGATTATTCGGATGCAAATACCAATGTAGATTCTTATAAGAAAGCTATTCCATTCCGTCAAAGAAATGTAGTGGGTCGTGCAACTTATGCTTACGATCGTAAATATTTATTCGAAACCAACTTCTCTTATTCTGGTTCTGATAACTTCACACCAGATAACCGTTATGGTTTATTCTCCTCTGTAGGTTTAGGATGGGTTGTTTCCAATGAGAAATTCTTTGAGCCAGTAAAAGACGTGATGAATCACTTCAAATTACGTTATTCATACGGTTCATCGGGTAATGCAAGTGTATTAGATGGAAACAAACGTTTCATGTACCTTACACAGTTTGCTTCCGGTGGTGGTTCTTATTCTTTTGGATTACCTGGTTCGCAGAGAACTTATACAGGGTATCTAGAATCATTAATGCGAGGTAATGTTACTTGGGAAACTTCCTACCGTCATAACGTAGGTATTGAGATGAACTTCTTCAATAACGAATTACAATTTATTGCTGAATTGTTCAGTGAAAACCGCGAAGGTATCTTATTGCAAGGTTTAGATATTCCTTATGTATCTGGATTTAATTCATCCAACGTGCCTTTCAAAAATATGGGTGCTACCAAAAATAAGGGTATGGATTTAACCCTTGAATACAACAAGAATATGGAGAATGGATTTTTCATGGCTCGTGGAACCATGAACTATAACTCCAATAAGATTGTTGCTGATAACTTACCGCCATGGGCTTACGAATATAGAAATTACGAAGGACAACGTATTTCTCAACGTATGGGTTATATCGCTACTGGATTATTTAAAACAGATGATGAAATTGCAAATGCTGCAACCCAATCAGGTGATGTTCGTGTTGGTGATATTCGTTATAAAGATTTGAATGGTGATGGAGTTATCAACTCCAATGACCAAACAGCTATTGGCTATGGTGCTACACCTTTAATCACTTATGGTTTGACTTTGGGTGGTGGTTATAAAGGTTTTGATTTAAGTTTATTCTTCCAGGGTGCAGGTCTTGTTGATTTAAATTATCAATCTGGTTTTGCTGTAACGCCTTTCTCTCAAGGTGCTACTTACGGAAATATGTATACCAATGTTTTAGATCGTTGGGATCCTGAAAACCCTGATAAAGAAACCTTATATCCTCGTTTATCAACAAACGAAACCGTTACGACGAACTATTACACCAGTTCTTGGTGGGTTAAACGTTCTGATTACATCCGTTTGAAACAAGCTGAATTTGGGTATAATTTTACCGATAAACCTTGGTTAGACCGCGTGGGAATGAGCAAATTGAGATTGTACGTGAATGGTACTAACTTATTCACTGTATCGAAATGGGATTTCTGGGATCCAGAAATTGGTGATGGTCGTGGTATCGTGTATCCTAACCTTCGCGTATACAATGTGGGTTTAAGGTTGAACTTTAAATAAGAATAACAATGAAATTTAAATATAGAAAAATCAAGGTGGCTTTAATAGTTGCAATGGCAGCAGTGACCTTAAATAGCTGTAACGATTCGTTCTTTGATGCTCAACCAGACAACTTGTTGAATATCGAAACTATTTTCTCCAATCGTGCACAAACAGAAAATTACTGGGGAGGATTATATGCGCAGATTCCTGATATTTGGGATCAACCCTATAACTATACTTTCTCTGCTACTACTGATGAGGTGGATATCTCCAACTGGCAAGAATTCCCTTTAAATAGTGGTGCAGTTACTGCAGACAATATTTCCTCACCGTATGTGAATATGTACAATAAAATCAGACAGTGTGGGATTTTTATTGCCAATGTTGATAAATGTCAGGAGCTTTTAGATGCGGAAAATGGCCCAACTTTAGTGAAACAATACAAAGCTGAAGCTAAATTTTTAAGAGCATTTTATTACTGGCATGTCATGAAATTACATGGTCCAGTTGTAATCCTGCCGTTAGATTCGGATGAGGCTGCTGGTAATAATTATCAAATTGCAAGAAGTTCTTGGGATGAGTCTGTGAAGTTTGTCATTGACCAAATGAACGAAGCTGCTGCTGATATGCCAGATGAATTTTATCAGGAGGGTACCACCACGGTTAATGGAACCCAAATCGGTCGTATCAATAAAATGATCGTGGAAGCTGTTAAATCTGAAATTACCCTTTTCAATGCAAGTCCATTATATAATGGAAATACAGATTTAGCAAATTGGAAAAACTTAGATGGTAAACAGTTGATTTCACAATCAAAAGATAATAACAAATGGGCTACTGCTGCTTCTCAGGCTAAGACTGCTATTGATCTTGCAGAAGCTAATGGTAAAAAACTTTATGTGAAAAAAGGAGCTAATGATTTCGAAACAGCATTCCTTTCCACACGTGATGTGTTTTGGGATCAAGCAGGTTTTACAACTGAAGGTGTTTGGATTCGTCCTTTTACCAACCGTGGACAATGGGAAAGTCACTCTGCTTCACGTGCTGTAACGGGGACCCCTTACAATGGTATGGGTGTAATTCAGGAATTAGTGGATGATTTCCGTATGCAAGATGGTCTAAATCCTAATCAATTCCCAGGCTATAGTGAAACAACTTATGCAACTGTTGGAAATGATTATTATGTGGTTGGAACCAATAATATGTATACCAAAAGAGAGCCAAGATTTTATTCTTATATCACATTCAATGGTTCTAAAATTATTGGAGCTCCTAAATCAGGCATGACTCGTGTTGAGTTCTATACCTCAGGTAACTCAGGTAAAAACGGTTCACCTCGTGACTGGCCTAAAACAGGTTATACTGCTAGAAAGAACATTAACCCGACTTATAGTATGAACCCTTCAGTGGTTGTCAACAGGTCTGCGATGTTAATTCGTCTATCTGAGCTTTACTTGAATTACGCTGAAGCTTTAAATGAATCACAACCTAACAATGCTGATGTCTTGAAATACTTAAATGCTGTTCGTACTCGTGGTGGAATCCCTGCATTATCTACTGGCTTATCTCAAGATCAAGTTCGTGAAGCTATCCGTAGAGAAAGACGTATTGAGTTAGTATTTGAAGGTAAGCGTTTCTTTGATGTAAGAAGATGGAAAGTTGCAGACAAACCAGGGTATGTACAAGGTGGTGTTTATAATGGTATGGATATGAATAGAGGAACTTCGCTAAGCGATCCAGCATTCCACAAACGTACGCCAGTTCTTAACCGTGCAAGATGGGATAATAAATACTATTTCATGCCTTGGCCACAAGCAGAAATAGATCGTAATAAACAATTAGTTCAGGCTCCAGGTTTTTAATCATTGAATAAGTTATGAATAAATTAAATAAAACTTTAATCGCAATAGCTTTAGGTTTGGTGACTTTTACCTCGTGTAAAAAAGATATCCCAACCTATGAGCAAACTTCCGATACGCGTGAAGGAGCTTGGTTAAGTGTTCAAAAAGCCGTAAATGGAATGCAGAGCTTAACAATCTTCCCACAGGTGGAGGAACGTAAAGACATTTTCACTGTAAATTATGGTGGATTAGGTCTTCCAGCAGATAATATTAATGTAGATTTTACAGTAGATCAACAAGCTTTTGATAGTGTGAACCGTGTTCGTGCAACTTTAGGGCAACCTGCATTGAAACCTTTCCCTGCTGGAAGTTATTCCTTAGACAAGACATCAGGTACCATCCAAGCAGGAAGTATTAGTTCAGAAAATATTTCGCTTACGTATAACCCTACCAAGTTTAGCTTAAGTGACCAATATTTATTAGCTATTAAAGCTACAAATAGTCAAGGTTATAATTTCCGCCCAGGAGCATCAACTGTTCTTTATTATGCGGCTGTAATTGAAAAAGCACATAACAAAACCGGTTGGAGTGCTTCTGTTTCTTCTGATCAAGCATCCGAAGGTGGAGGTAATGGTATAGCAGCTGCTTTAATCGATAATAACCCAGGTACCTTCTGGTCATCTACATGGAGTCCGGCAAATATACCTTTCCCACATTGGGCAGAAGTGAACTTTGGCAAAGAACTTTATGTTACACAGATTGGTTTGACTCGCCGTCAAAACAATGCCAATGGTTTCAAAACATTTGATGTTCTTGGAACTAAGGATGGAACAACTTGGATTACTTTGTTAAAAGATCAAAAAATGGTTCAAACTGAACTTGATATGCAAAGATTCCCTATCCAACCACAATACTTAAGCAAAATAAGGATTGTGATGAAGGATAACTTTAATAATCAGCTTTCAACTCACTTAGCTGAGATTGATGCAATAGGATATTAAGTATAATATTCATTTGAAAAGGAAAAGGGTTGGAGCATATGCTTCAACCCTTTGTTCTTTTATTCTTGTATATGAAAGTGAAATTCTTCTTTAAGATGCTATTTATTTAATCTTTAATAACACTTATTATTCCTCTTCATCATTCAATGCATCAAGATTCTCTTGATTATTGTCACCTTTTAACTTCTTTTTATTTGGTGTTTTCTGTATGTATTCAGCTACCTCAATAATACGTGGAATACTACTCTTAGGTGCCATGTGACGCATTTTACGAATCTTCCTACGACGTTTAAACTTGCGCACAAGATCACTTTCCACATAAAGGTTCCAGTTCATTAGCAGCACACTGAAAAGAACGACAGCTAAACCAATAATCTGCATTTTGGTCACCTCGTTCTCCGTGAAGAAATGTACGAGTATTAAAGCAACAATTGGATTCACGTATGCGTAGGTACTAACCTCAGTTGCTGGACGAACCTGTAATAAATAGATATAACAACTGAAGGCTAGAATAGACCCCATTAAGGCTAGGTAAATCATTGCTCCCCAATATTCTGGACTAACTGCAGCAATATCGAATCGGGCATATTCTCCATTTATTAATGCAACTGTTGTAAAAGTAACCCCAGCAACAACCATTTGCCATGCCGTTTTTACCATCACATTGAGATCCTCAGGCTGTTCCTTTGGATTTATGGCCAATTGTTTAGCCTTAGTTTTTTCCTTACTATATTTTGAGAAAAGCGAACCTATTGTCCAACCAATGGTACCGATCGTTAAAACAATCATAGCCAATAACCTGTTCTCTCCAGCATCTGAATTTGCAGTAGGTGAAAAAATCTGTTCTGCAAATAACATGAAAACCCCAATGAAGCCTAAGATTAAGCCTAAAAGGGTAGGGATGGAGGAAAAGTTTTCTTTCCATTTCGGTTTATCTAAAATAATAAACCAAATAGCTGTAGCTGCGGATAATATGGAGACAATACCACTAGAAATGTATTGCTCTGACCAGATTATCGCTGCCATATCCACAAATAGCAGTAAGAAACCGACCATCGCAGCATCCTTCACAGCTGGTTTATAATAGATCCTATAGCCCTTTATCCAACAGTATAACATCAATAAAGATCCCGCAATGATAAAACGAATAGAGCCTAGTACAAAAGGCGAGAAGGCATGCAATGACTTCTCAATAAAGAAAAAGGTAGAACCCCAAACGATATAAACAACCAGATAGGCGAATATAATCGTACTGTTTGACGCTTTTTTGTTGTTAACCATAAAACCTAATCCTTAAAAGGAATAACCAATTTATTGTCTTCTTTAACTGTTTCTAATACAATCGTTGTTCTGGTAGAGATAATGCCATCAATTTTACTTAAGGTATTACGCATTAGATCCACTAAACCAGCAGAATCATTTGTTCTTACTTTGATTAAGTAACCATCTTCGCCAGCAATATCATGTACCTCCAATACTTCAGGTATTTCTGCCAGCAATAAGCCAACTTTCTGAACCCCAATAATATCTTGTGTTTTGATGAAAATAAAGGATAGCATTTTTTGGTCTATCGCAGCAGGGTTGATTCGCGCATTATATTGCAAGATCACTTCTTTCTGCTCTAATTTTTTAACACGCTCTAAAATTGCGGAAGGTGCCATACCCAATTCGCGTGCGATATCCGCATTGTTCGTGCGGGCATTATCCTGCATAATGCGAAGTATCTGTAGATCAATCTGATCGAGGGAAATTTCTAGTTTTGCCATATCGTGGCAAATATCGGTAATACAGAATGAAATTCAAAATTTTTATACAAAAAATGAATTTTATTCAGAATATTAAGGTTCTTTTTGTAGAAACTTAAGTTCGTGTAAGGCTTACACTATCTTTATTTAACTACTAATATAAGCAATTTCTCTTACTCATTAAAAATATATAGAAAGTGGGTTTATTTGTGTAACAATGCTTAGTTTTGCTATTCAATCTATACTAGTCGTGTCAATACAGTCAAATTTAGCAGCCTTAGCACTATCTCTTCAGGGGGATTTATTTTATGATGCAGCACAAGTATCGCATCAAACTATGCGTTTAGCTTATTCTACAGATGCTTCTGTTTACCAAGAATTACCTCTAGCGGTTTGTATCCCACAAGATATTACAGATCTGAAGAAGTTAATTGCCTTTGCACAGGAGAATCAAGTTAGCTTGATTCCGCGTACCGCAGGAACTTCATTGGCTGGTCAAGTCGTAGGTGATGGAATCGTATTAGATGTTTCTAGATTCTTTAATAAGATTTTAGAGGTAAATGTAGAGGAAAGATGGGCAAGAGTACAACCTGGTGTCATTCGAGACGATTTAAATGCCTATTTAAAACCAATGGGATTGATGTTTGGTCCTGAAACCTCAACTGCTAGTCGTGCCATGATCGGTGGTATGATTGGAAACAATTCCTCTGGACTGCACTCCATTGTTTGGGGAGACACTAGACAGAACCTATTGTCTGCTGAGGTCTTGTTGGATGATGCTTCTTCCGTGCGTTTTGAGGCATTAAACGAAAAAGAATACTTTCAAAAGCTAAGTGCATCAAATCGCGAAGGCGAAATATATAGACAGATTAACGAACTGATTAGCAATAAAGAGAATCTGAATGCTATTCAATCCGGATATCCTAAGAAAGATATAACCCGCAGAAATACCGGCTATGCCTTAGATATGCTTACCGATACTACTGAGCCTTTTAACTTTTGTAAATTGTTGGCAGGTTCCGAAGGTACAATCGGAATTATTACCGAGGCTAAGATAAAGCTTATGCCATTGCCTCCTAAGGAGATAGGTTTGTTATGTGTACATTTTAATGATATGGTAGAATGTATGCGAGGGAATATTGTTGCCTTGCGCAATAATCCTGAAGCCTCTGAATTGGTGGATAAATATATTTTAGATTTTACAGTTGGTCATCCAACTTATCAATATAATCGCTTCTTCATTGAAGGCGATCCTCAAGCATTATTAATCATCGAATTCCGCGGAGATACTGTAGAAGAAATTCAAGCAAAAGCAGATAAACTAAAATCCGAGTTAATGTTGGAAGGATTGGGTTATGCATATCCACTCATACTGGGAACTGCACAAACCAATTTGGTATGGGATGTTCGTAAAGCAGGCCTAGGTTTAATACGTAATCTCCCAGGTGATTCCCAACCTGTGAATCTAATTGAAGATTGTGCTGTTTCTCCAGAAGACCTTCCTGATTATGTTCGTGATGTGCAGCAATTGCTCGCCGAAGAACAAGTACATGCATCCTATTATGCGCATGCTGGAGCTGGTGAATTACATATCGAACCATTTATCAATCTAAAAACTGGTCATGGTAAAAAACAGTTTCGTAGGATATTAGAGAAAACCACAGATTTAGTTCTGAAATATAACGGGTCTTTAAGTGGTGAACATGGAGATGGTCGACTGAGAGGAGAGTTTATACCTAAAGTATTGGGTGAACAAGTGTATCAATTGCTATTGGAGGTTAAGCATATATTTGATCCTAAAGCTGTATTCAATGCTAAGAAGATTGTGGATACGCCTGCAATGGATACGCATTTACGCTACGATAAAATCACCGATGCGAAGCAAATAAAAACCTATTTCGACTTTACAAAAAGTGAAAGCATATTACGCTTGGCAGAGAAATGTTCGGGCTCTGGAGACTGTAGAAAAACGGAAATTACCGGAGGTACCATGTGTCCATCGTTTATGGCTACTCGTGATGAAAAGGACACTACCCGTGCAAGAGCCAACATGCTCAGACAGTTTTTGACCAATTCCAATCAGGAAAACCGTTTCGATCATAAGGAATTAAAAGAAGTGATGGATCTATGTCTTAGTTGTAAGGGATGTAAAACGGAATGCCCTTCCAGTGTAGACATTGCGAAAATGAAAGCCGAATTCCTACAGCATTATTACGATGCAAATGGAAGCAGCTTTCGTTCAAAGCTGATAGCCAATTTTACCCAATCTCAAAAGTTGGGTTCTTTAGTCGCTCCGCTATATAATTTCTTCGCTACAAATGCCTTGACTTCTTCTTTGATCAAGCAAGTTGCTGGATTCGCTCCTAAGCGTTCTTTGCCTAAGGTTTATGGAACTACCTTGAGTAAGTGGGCCAACAAGCAAACGCCTCAACCCGAGAAACCAAAAGTTTATCTGTATAGCGATGAATTTACCAATTACAACGATACAGAGATAGGTATCACCGCTTTTAAGCTTTTAACCGCCTTAGGATATGACGTACTGGTTCCAAACTTAAAGGAGAGCGGCAGGACCTTTCTTTCAAAAGGATTCGTTAAAAAGGCTAAAACCATTGCTAATGCCAATGTAGAATTAGCTGCCACTATTATATCAGCCGAGACACCATTATTAGGCATTGAGCCATCGGCAATCATTACCTTCCGTGATGAGTATGTTGATCTCGTAGATCCTTCAAAACGTGAAAAGGCTGTAGAATTAGCGAAACATGCTTTAATGATTGATGAATTCTTGGTACGAGAGATTGCAGCTGGTAAAATACATCCTGAACAATTTACTGCACAACCTCAAAAAATTAAACTACATGGTCACTGTTACCAAAAAGCGTTCAAGTTAGTGGATTACACCAAGCAGGTGCTTTCTTTCCCTCAAAATTATGAAGTGGAGGTTATTCCATCTGGATGTTGTGGAATGGCAGGATCCTTTGGTTATGAAAAGGAACACTATGAAGTTTCCCAAAAAGTGGCAGAATTGGTGTTGTTTCCTACTTTGCGAAAAACCGGTGATGAGTATGTGGTGGCGGCTGCAGGAACATCGTGTAGACACCAAATAAAGGATGGATTAGCACGAAAATCCTATCATCCCGTTGAAATTCTTTATGACGCTTTGATTAAAAAATAAGAACATTTATTTCTTATGTTTGTTAATCCATAAATAAAAGAATTATGAAAAAACGTACGTACATCGGCTTAAGTTTTGCAGCTTTAATAGCACTGGCATCTTGTAATAATGCATCTAAAACAGAAAATCAATCTTCAGATTCTACTGGTACTTCAGTGGCTGCATTAAATCAATTGACTAGCAATAAAGACGCTGAAAAATTACACTTATATTTTCATTTAGAAGAAAAAGGACAAACAGATTCTTCTGTAGTTTATCAGGCAAAGTCTTTGTACAATCAAGATACAGTAGGTTTTAATGTAGAGGTAGTTAAGGATATTGCACCAGGGGTTACCGCGACTGGTGGGGCTGATGAAAATGCCGGTTTCCGTGAAGGAGCTGTTAAAATATCCTCCCTTGGACCTATTTCAGATAATTTTGTGAAAAGCTTAGGTGACTTGATGAAATTACCGACCGATGGAAAAATGAGCTCTTCAACGCTATTACCACTTGTGTTCTCATCAAACAAGGATAAAGTGGATTTATCTAAATCCGCAACCTATTCTTTCAAGTATTTCTTCGAGAATGGAACAGGTACCCCAGCTGAACTATTTGGTGTTGTAGATACCTACAAAAAATCCTTTGAATTAACAGAAAAAGACTCAACATACAGAAAAGCAGTAATTGCCTCCTTTGAAGGTAAATAATTTGTTGGAGACCGCTTCGCTAATAGATGTGAGATATGAGATCGCTTCGCTGTTAGATAGAAATATGTGAAAAATAATATATTATTTATTTCACAGTTGTTTGTAGGGTCGATGCATGCATCGACCGCCACTTTTTTCATTTCACTCCCCAAGGCATCGTCATTGCGAAGTTAGCTGATGGAACTTCAAACTATTCAATACGGAATTAGTAAATTAATGAATATTGGTACACGGTCGAAGCATGCTTCGACCCTACAGCTAAGGTTGTATTAGACTTTATTTTCCACATTTCATGTAGGGGCGATGCATGCATCGCTCGCCCCGTAAAGTTTCAATTTTCTACATTTTCCCATCTATTTCTGATGTCTTTCGTCTGTTATCTAATCGACTCACACAGGGGTTTGCTAGGGGTTGGATTCGAGAACCCTTCGGATCTCCTTCGGAACTTGTTCGGATCTCCTTCGGATCTCGTTCGGTTAGAAGCGAACGAGATCCGAAAGAAGTCCCTATCAGATCCAAGGAAATTCCCTAAGAGACTCGAAGCAATATGGAGGGAATACCCTTACTGAATGGAGTCATTATGCTTGCAATAAATGGTAATGTATCTAGTCTTTCAGTGAAAAGTATCTTTGTTTCGCATCCAACAAATACAAAATGAATTTAAGGTTGTGAATCAAGCTAATTTTGATATTTTTTTTATACCAGAATTAATTCTTTTTCGTAATTTTCACACATCAAACCAATCACACATAACTTGAAATGAAATTCAAAATCGAAAAGAAAAAAATTCCTATTACAGGTAAGCATATATCCCTATTTATTGTTTTTTGTTTGGTCACAGGAATTTTCTTTGTTGGCGTGTCTGTTGCCAATAATTACAAAAGACAGCACAAAAGAACAGAAACATCCTTAGATCAGATTAAAAATGACCCGGTTTTGTATAATCATGTGGTAAAAGATCTAATAGGATTGAAGGAATTTTATTATTCCCAAAGTGAAAATGGCGCATCCTATGTGCAATATAAATTGAATGGTAAAAGGGTCATCTTAGCAAAGTTACCGTTTGAAGTGGATAGTTTGAGTTTGCAGAAAGGTAATCTGCCTGAGGTTGAAACTGGTTTTACTCGACTGAGTTTTGAAAACAATATGGTCGTTAAGTATTTTTATCCAACTATAAACTCGAAAATTAATAGTAAACAAAATTTGGTATTGGAAACGGATAGTTCAATGATATTATCAGAGAACTTAAAGGATTTCCACTACAATTCTAATTTAATCTTTAAAATCAAAGATGAGAATTTGTTTGTGGTAGAAAATAAAGATCATCAAAAATTTAGTTTTCACACTGAAAATATATCTGGCACTTCCATCTGGGAGTTTAGGGCTGAGTAATATCTTTTTGCTTCATTTCCTGTCAATTTAGTTCATCTTAAGTCAATCTTTGATAATTCATTTAAGAATTTAGGTCGACCTAAATAGATTGTTTATTTTTAAGCCATATTCTAATTATTTCCTAATTCTGCTGGAAAAAGGAAGTCGTTAGAAATTGATTTTAAATAAATAATAATTTGGAGAAGATGATCAAAAGTGCCTTACATATTTTAAGCTTTCTTTTATTTAGTTCAGTATTCATTGGACTAAATGCCCAAACGACAATCCCAACGACCCGTACTGCAAAAGGTAAGCTATTGGCACCGGAGCTCAATGAAATCTCTGGATTGATAGCATCGGATTTAAATCCGGGTTCTTTTTGGATGCACAATGACAGTGGTGATAAATCAAGACTATTTTTAGTGGATTCCATTGGTCAACTGCTGCAAACTGTTAACCTAGAAGGAATAGTTGCGATTGATATGGAAGATATTGCAAAGGTGGAACTGCAAGGAAGAACCTATATTGTATTAGCAGATATAGGCGATAATAGGGGTGTCAGATCTTCCATCAAATTATATAAGTTTGAAGAACCAAAATGGGATACCACTTCAAAAAAACAGATTGAACTAGCCAAAGAAAATATAGAGGTAATTACCTTGAATTATGATGGTCCAGCAAGAGACGCCGAAGCAATTTTCATTGATCCAATCTCGAAAACCTTCTATCTGATTAGTAAGCGTGAATTTCAATCTGCATTATATACAGCCAACATTTTTAATGGGGTTAAACAGCATCAGTTAAAGAAATTGTTAAGCTTTCCTTTTACATTTGTGACCGCTGCAGATATCAGTCCAACCGGAAATGCCATCTTAATCAAAAACTTGACTCAAGTTTATTTTTTCCCCCGTGATCCTAAAGAGAAAGTAGAGCAAAGTCTTTCTAAGCCATTTCGCAACATGCAATATGAACCGGAGCCTCAAGGAGAGGCTATAAGTTTTTCGAAAGATGGTAAGAGCTTTTTTACAGTTAGCGAGCGTCCATTTGGATTAGATTCTTATCTTTATCAATATAAAACATCTAAACCCAATCCATAATGAGAATACACTTTCTTTTATGCTACTTTTTGCTTTCTATGGGTTTTTCGTATGCAGCTAAGGTTGACACCCTATTGGTTCCAAGTGCTGCAATGAATAAATCCATCAAAACTGTTGTTATACAGCCCGAGAATGCCAAAGGCAAAACTTTGCCAACTGTTTATCTTTTGCATGGCTATTCGGGGAATTACAGCAATTGGGTGAATAAAGTTCCTGCCATCAAAGCTTTAGCTGATCAATATCAAATGTATATTGTTTGTCCTGATGGTGGATTCGGAAGCTGGTATTGGGATATTCCGAATGATGCCAATTATCAATATGAAACCTTTGTTTCTAAGGAATTGATCCATTACATGGAATCAAATTATGGGGTAGCAAAAGATCGTTCTAAACGCGCCATAACAGGTTTAAGTATGGGAGGGCATGGAGCTCTTTATTTGGCTATTAAGCATCAGGACCTTTACGCTGCTGCCGGAAGTACAGCAGGTGGTGTGGACATTCGGCCTTTTCCGAATAATTGGGAAATGGCAAAACGACTTGGAGAATATAGCGAACATGCAGATTCATGGAATGCCCGTACCGTAATGGAAATGACACATTTGATTAAACCCAAATCCCTGGCTTTATTTATTGATTGTGGTACAGAAGATTTCTTCTACCAGGTGAATACAAGATTACATGAGAAACTGACTTACATGAATATTCCTCACCGTTTTCTGACGATGCCAGGTGCCCATAATTGGGATTATTGGAGTAAATCCATTCTATATCAACTCGTATTTTTTAATGATTTTTTCACAACTCCGATTAAGTAATGTCTATTTTGGATAATTGTATTGCGGAATTGAATAATATTAGTACTTTTGTTACGTATAAGATATTATAAACCTACAGAAGCCATTTTGAAGTTCAGAATGGCTTTTTTATTTTTAACCATGGATATATGTAAAGTGGGTATTTTCAATCGTTTTTCCCTAAGCATTTTTACTTTAATACTGTTTTTATTTAGCCATTCGAACCCAGCTTTTAGTCAAGAAAAGGTGAGTATAAGTGGTTATGTCAAAGACGCTAACACTGGAGAGAGTTTAATAGCTGCAGTCATTCGGATTCCTGATTTGAAATTAAGTGGCTACACTAATAATTATGGTTTCTATTCCTTATCGGTTCCTACCGGATCTTACCAAGTGGAGGTGAGTTTTGTAGGTTATCAAACCTGGGTACAGCAAGTAGATATAGCTAGTGGAAAGAACTTGAACATTGAAATGAAGCCTGAATCGAATGCGATTGAGGAAGTCGTTATATCCGGTAAAAAGCAAGATGAGAATGTCAGCTCTGCACAAATGGGATCCTTGAAGTTTACAATGGAAGAGGTGAAAAATATCCCAGTGATATTTGGGGAACGCGATATTTTGAAAACCATTCAATTATTACCAGGTGTTGCATCAGGTGGTGAGGGAAGTAGCAGTTTCTATGTTCGTGGAGGTGCAGGTGATCAAAATCTTATTCTTTTGGATGAGGCAACCGTCTATAATGCATCCCATTTATTAGGTTTCTTCTCTACCTTTAATTCAGATGCTGTTAAGGATGCGAATTTATACAAAGGTGGTATTCCAGCTCAGTATGGCGGACGTATATCCTCAGTAATGGATATAAATATGCTTGATGGTAATAGCAAAAGATTCTCTATGGAGGGTGGATTGGGTTTAATTGCTTCAAGATTGAAGTTGGAAGGTCCGATTGTGAAAGACAAAAGTTCGTTTATGCTGAGTGGTCGACGTACTTACGCCGATATGTTTTTGAAGTTATCAAAGGATGAGACCGTCAATAAGAGTAAGTTGTATTTTTACGATTTAAATGCGAAGGTCAACTATAAATTAGACGATAAGAATACGATCTACCTTTCCGGATATTTTGGTAAGGATGATTTAGGATATTCTGATTTATTTGGTTTTGATTGGGGGAATGCCACTGCAACCATGCGTTGGAACCGTGTTTGGAATAATCAACTTTTTAGTAACAGTACATTTATCTATAGCGATTTTACATATAATGTAAATGTGAATAATGAGGATTCGGAATTCACTATTGCTTCAAAAATTCGAAACTGGAATTTTAAACAAGACTTTTCCTATTATTTGAGTAATAATAGTGTATTTAAATTTGGTGTCAATTTATTGCATCAGCAAATCCGCCCTGCAAGCCTAAATGCGGAAGATGGGTCGGCTGTAAATACCATTAAAGTGGATAATAGGCAAGGAGTAGAGGCAGCAGCTTATGTGTCACATGAATGGAAACCATGGTCCAATTTGTCCCTTATCTATGGTCTACGCTTAAATGATTTTATGGTCATGGGACCTGGTACATTTTATGGCTTTGATCAGGATGGTGAACCCGTTTCCGAGCAGCAGTATGGGAATGAAATCATCAAGCACTACCTCAATGTGGAACCACGTTTATCCATGGCCTATATTTTAAGTCCAAAACACAGTATTAAAGCTAGCTTTAACCGAATAGCCCAAAATCTACATCAATTAACGAATACCACTTCAAGTTTGCCAACTGATCAATATGTTGTGAGTAGCTTGAATATCAAGCCTCAGATTGCCGATCAAGTAGCATTAGGCTATTTTAGAAATTTCGCAGATAACCAATATGAGTTTTCTGTTGAGACTTATTATAAAAACTTGAACAACCAAATCGATTTTCGAAATGGAGCTGATCTGCAGGCTAATAAATATATGGAAGGCGATTTATTGTATGGTAAGGGCAGAGCATATGGTGTAGAATTCCTTTTGCGTAAAAATAAAGGGAAATTAAATGGCTGGATAGGCTATACTTTAGCGAGAAGCGAACGTCAATTTGATCAAATCAATGATGGCGAGTGGTATGCTGCCAGACAAGATCGTACGCATGACATTTCTGTTGTAGGGATTTATCAGTTGAGTCCGAAATGGAATGTTGGAGCTACCTTTGTATTTAACACGGGGAATGCCATCACATTTCCGAGTGGAAAGTACCAAGTCAATGGGACCACCATGTTCTATTATACAGAACGAAATGGATACCGTATGCCTAACTATCATCGTTTAGATTTGTCGGCTAATTATGAACCGAAAAGTGAAAATAAACGCTTTAATTCCAGTTGGTCATTTGGCATATACAATGCATATAATAGAAGAAATGCTTACATCATAGATTTCCGTGAAAGTGAGCAAAACCCGAATGTCACCGAGGCCTATAAAATTGCTTTATTTGGTATTATCCCTTCAGTTACCTGGAACTTTAAATTTTAAGAAGATGCGCAAGAATAATATATGGATTTTAAGTTTACTGTTTTTTGTATTGGCTTCGTGTGAGGAGAAAATTGATGTTGATTTGAACAGTTCAGATCCAAGAATGGTTGTTGAAGCAAAACTGACCAATAAAGATCGTAATCAAATCATTCACCTCAGTCGGACGGTAAATTTTGATGCGGAAAATTTCGACCCAGTAACAGAGGCATTAGTCAATGTAATAGCTAGTAATGGTCGTATTTTCACTTTTACCTCGAAAGGAAATGGAGACTATACGCATAGTAATTTTTCAGTAAATAATGCCCTTACTTATACTTTGAATATCACGCACAATAACAAGACGTATGAAAGTAAGGCCAAAATGCCGGAATACGTAGAGATTGATTCTATGGGCGTAACAAAAGAAGATATCTTTAGGGAGACTTATTATTTTGTAAATCTAAAGTTCCGTGATCCCGTCAATGTGCCGAATTATTATATTTACGAGGTTTCCATTAATGATGGACCATTTAAATTTAACATGGCCTTTAATGATAAATTCAATGATGGTCAAGAAGTAACGCATCAGATTGGTGGTAGGAATCAGGATTTCAAAGCAGGAGATAAGATTATTGTACGAAGACAGTTGGTGAGCAAAGATGTCTATACCTATTGGAATGAGTTTCAATCGACAAATCCAGGTAGTGCAGCACCCGGTAATCCTTCTGGTAACTTATCGAATAATGCGCTAGGTTATTTTGGGATAACTAATCAAAGGGAATACTCGGTAGTCATACAAGATGATGATGTGTTAAATCAGGACGAAGTTAAAGCCTCTACGCATTAGGCTATCAATTGTCTTTTCTAAAGCATACTTAAGGTTAGGGATAGCCTTGATATTATCGTGAAAGACTAGTATACTTCCGTTTCTTACATATTCAGTAGCGTTTTTTAAGCATTGCTCAGGCGAAATTCGAGCATCATAATCGCCCGTTAACACATCCCACATGATGATATCGTAATGCTTTGCTAGCTCATGTTGCTGGCTGAGTTTCATGCGACCATATGGCGGTCTAAACAGACGAGTCTGTGTCAACTCTTGGCATTTGCCAACATTTTCATAATACACATCATCCATCGTGTCCCATCCTTTGAGGTGATTGTAAGTATGGTTTCCTATGGCATGCCCTTCTGCCTTTATACGGGCAAAAATATCCGGATGTTTTCTAATATTATCCCCCACACAAAAGAAAGTCGCTTTGATATTCTTTTTCAATAAGAGATCTAGAATCCAAGGAGTAACTTCAGGTATTGGTCCATCATCGAATGTTAAATATATATTATTTTCTTGTTTACTTTTTCTCCAAATCGCTTTGGAATAAAGGTATTTAAGGAAAAAAATGGGGCGAACAAAATGCATATTGTAACAGTCGATATTTTATGACAAATTTAGCTAAGTTTTCTTACAACCAACCATATTGTCCATAGAAATGAAGCATCTTTTCGAATTATTCCGCTTAAACCAAAGAGAACAAAGAGGGGTAATGGTACTCTTGTTTTTAATTTTTGTTTTTTTAGTAATTCACTTGATTTTGCCGCTACAACAGAATCGGCATCCAATTAAATATGAATTAATTGTTCATAAAGGACAAAAAGGGTCAGAAGAAAAGGTATTAAACTATTCGGATGTCGAAAGGAAAAAGTATTCGGTACAAAAGAAGGACATAGCATATTTTTCATTTGATCCGAACAGCTTGGATGAGTCGGGATGGGAAGCATTAGATTTAACAAAGAAACAAATCAAAGGAATATTAAATTACAGGTCCAAAGGAGGTAGGTTTAGAGATAAAGCAGACTTGGCAAAATTGTATAGTTTAAGGCCCCAGGATGTGGAGCGATTAACTCCTTTTGTTCAAATAAAAGAAGATCCTATCAATCAACCTATGCCAGAGGAAAGACCTTATTCGAATAAACGGAAAGAGAGTTTTCGGAAGATCCTTATAAATGTGAATGCTGCTGATACAAATTCATGGATGGAGGTACGGGGTATAGGACCTGTATTTTCAAAAAGGATAGTCAAGTTTCGAGATGCATTAGGTGGGTTTCATGACATTAATCAGCTTAAAGAGGTGTATGGAATTCCAGAGGATATCTGGGATAAAATTCATCAGCAAATTCAACTCATGCCCAATAGTCATAAGCGGATTTTAATCAATCAGATTAGCATAGACAGTTTAGCTAAACATCCCTACGTACGTTATAAAAGAGCAAGAACGATTATCAACTATCGGGTACAACATGGCAATTTTAAGGAATTGGCAGATTTGAAGAAGATTCTTTCCTTAGATGAAGAATTTTTCATTAAAATTGAGCCTTATTTGGATTTTGACCATGGAAAACATAGAAAAGCAGTTGACATCAGTGATTAGAGATATTCCTGATTTTCCCCAACCGGGGATCGTATTTAAAGATATTACCCCATTATTGCAACATCCTAAACTGGTACAAGCCGCCGTAGAGCGATTTGTAGAACGTTTAGACGGAATAGACTTTGATGTAATAGCAGGTATTGAAAGTCGGGGATTTCTTTTTGGATTTCTTTTGGCTCAACGCTTAAATAAACCTTTTATTCCGATTAGAAAGCAAGGGAAGTTACCTTTTCATTGTGTTTCGGAATCTTATAAATTAGAATACGGTCAAGCAACCATTGAGATGCATGAGGATGCATTTCCGGCAGGGACAAAAGTACTCATTCACGATGATTTGCTAGCCACAGGGGGTACTGTAGTAGCTGCTAGTAAACTAATAGAGCAATTGGGGGCAGAAGTGGCCGCATATTGTTTTGTGATCAGTTTAGACTTCTTGCAAAGCGCAGGTCGTTTAACCCGATTTAGTGAGAAAATTGTTTCCTTAGTGCATTACGAATAGGGTAGAACATAAAATGGGCTATTATTTTTGAAATAATAGCCCATTTATTTTAATACGGATTATCTTTCCTTAAAAATTTCCAAGTACACGATACTGGTTGTCACCCATCACTTTTACATCCTGTTTCTTTTCAACCAAGTAGTATTTTCCTTTTTCATAGACTAAAAATTCAGCTGTATGATAAAGGTTATTGACTACATCGCGTTGTATACTGATGACCTTAGGCTGTCCTAGACTATCCATCTCTATCCGAACACATGATAAGTCGGATTTGGGATTGTTGAAACTATATTGAAGTACCCCATTAGTCGAATCAACCTGTATAAATTCAGCATAGGCAGATTTATTGAGGTCAATATTCTTAAAGCTGGAGAATTCGATCTCCCAATCTTTAATCTTCAAACGTTTGGTTTCTTCTTGATCATCTTTTGACACGGTCTTCTCAATCTCTGGATTAGCCTTACTCAATAAATCAATTTCTTTTTGGAAATAAGCAGGCAGATCAAAGTATTTGGGTTTCCCATTCAGATTCTCTTGACTTTGTTTTTCATTTTGTTGACAGGAAATCAAAAAGGAAAAACTACTTACAGCCAATATTGTCATAAGTTTAGACAAACCTTTCGATATTTTAGGATACCAATACATCACCAGTCATTTCAGTTGGAATAGTTAAACCTAATAAGCGAAGCACGGTAGGTGCAACATCCCCAAGTTTACCATTTTGTATGTGTTTGTAATCTTTATCGATTAAGATACAAGGCACTAGGTTTGTTGTATGCGCGGTATTTACAGAGCCATCTTCATTCAACATATATTCCGAGTTACCGTGATCTGCAAGGATAATGAAGGAATAGCCTTCTTTTAATCCTGTTTCAACTACCGTCTGCGTACAACGATCTACAGTTTCAACTGCTTTAACAACCGCTTCAAAAACACCGGTGTGACCAACCATATCTGGGTTTGCGAAGTTCAAACAGATAAAGTCTGGATGATTCTCAACCATGTCTTTACAAATGGCATCCGTAATTCCCTGTGCACTCATCTCTGGTTGTAAATCATAAGTTGCCACCTTCGGAGAAGGGATTAATAAACGGTGTTCACCCTCAAATTGATCTTCACGACCTCCAGAGAAAAAGAAGGTCACATGTGGGTACTTTTCTGTTTCTGCTATACGAACTTGAGTTTTATGTTGTAATGAAAGTGTTTCTCCTAATGTTTGGGTTAGGTTGTCTTTATGGAAAATAACCTTTACATCCTTAAACGTATCATCATAAGATGTCATGGTGACATAATATAAGGATAGGGGATGCATATCGTATTCAGGGAAATCTTGCTGGGTTAAAGCAATGGTGATTTCACGTCCTCTATCGGTACGGAAGTTATAACAGATGACAACATCACCTTCTTGAATAGTTGCTTTTGGCGTTCCATCAGGATTGACCATCACGATTGGTTTCAAAAACTCATCGGTGATATCGTTTTGATAAGATAAGGCGATGGAGTCTAAAAGGTTTTGCGATGGAGTACCAATTCCTTTAGTTAAAAGGTCATAAGCTTGTTTTACGCGTTCCCAACGGTTATCACGATCCATGGCATAGTAGCGTCCAATAGCGGAGGCAATAGTACCTGTAGAGTGCAATAAATGATCTTGTAATTGTGTTACATAATTTAAACCACCATTCGGATCTGTATCACGACCATCTAGAAATGCGTGAATAAATACTTCATCAGAACCTAACTGTGCATCACCTGCAGCATCACATAAAGCCTTTAAGTGTTCAATATGCGCATGCACACCACCATCAGAAAGCAACCCAATAAAATGTACTTTTTTATGGTTTGACTTAGCGTATTGGAAGGCAGCTTGTATGGTTGGATCTTGTTTGAAGACTCCCTCACGGGCAGCTTTATTGATTCTTCCTAATTCTTGATAAACAATTCTTCCAGCACCAAGGTTCATATGGCCCACTTCGGAGTTGCCCATTTGACCTGCTGGTAATCCAACAGCTTCACCTGACGCTTCTAATTTGGAATTTGGGTAGGTTGATAGTAAGTGATCTAAAAATGGAGTATTGGCAGCTAATACGGCATTTGAATTATCCTCTTTTCCGTAGCCTAATCCATCCAGGATTAATAATGCTACTTTTTTATTCTCAGAACTCATTACACAAATATAACCCTTCTCTATTAAAAACTATAAAAATTAGGCTTTGACCTAAAAAAATCAATTAATAACAAGTATTGGCATCATTTTAGCTGCGAGAAAATTAAAAATTTAGAAATTAGTTAAAATTATTTGCAGTTATTAATATTATCATCGTACCGAATTAATCATGGAGCGCGCGTTAAGAGGGATATCATATAAGTTCTTTATCAGTTTTATGGCCATTGCAGTGTTGCCTTTACTGAGTTTTGCCTATTGGCAGAATGACCCGAGTAATGAATTAATGGATGCATTTAAGAACAATAACGCAAAAGGTATCTCCGCTTATTTTGGACAGAACGTATCTTTATCGATCAAAAACGATTCTGGACATTACTCCAAATTTCAAGCAGAATTGATGTTGAGTGATTTTTTCAGATCCAATAAAACCCAGGATATTAAAAAAGTTCAACAGACAAACCGTAATAATTCCAGTTTCTATATTGTTTATCAATTAAAGGCCAGTTCAGGTACTTATCGATTGTTTTTTAAGTTTAACCATATCGATGGGGAATCCCAAATCACTGAACTCCGAATAGAATAACTTTGAATTTTTCTTAGTTATAGTTTCCATATAAATTTATTTTTCTTCATCTTCGCTTAATTTTATATTGCTTAATGGAGAGAGAATTTAAAGAAAAGTTATTGCAATTTGTAAAAGAGGCATTTATCGAAGATGTGGGTGCAGGGGACTTTACAACATTATCTACTATTGAAGAAGCACAGTTGGGCGAAGCACAACTTTTAGTAAAAGATGATGGTGTTTTGGCCGGAATTGATGTTGCTGAAGAAATATTCCAATACCTAGATTCAACCTTACAATTTGAGAAAATCCTAGCAGATGGAGACTTTGTGAAAAAAGGGGATATTGCCTTTAAACTAAGAGGAAAGATCCATACCATCTTAAAAGGAGAGCGTTTGGTGTTAAACATCATGCAACGCATGTCTGGAATTGCAACCCAAACTGCAAAATATGTTTCTGCAGTTTCAGGAACTGGCGCGAAAGTTTTAGATACTCGCAAAACGACACCTTTATTACGTTTCTTAGAGAAACGAGCCGTAGAGATTGGTGGAGGAGTCAACCATCGCTTCGGTCTATATGATATGATTTTGATTAAAGACAATCATGTGGATTATGCTGGCGGTATCAGTGAAGCTGTAAATGGTGCATTCACCTATAAAAAAGAAAATCATCTAGACATTCCTATTGAAGTTGAGGTTAGAAACTTTGACGAATTGAAAGAAGTTCTAAGTTTAGAGCGTGTCGATCGAGTCATGTTTGATAATTTCACTCCTTCGCAAGTTAAAGAGGCTGTTGAACTGGTTGCAGGTCGATTGGTAACTGAAGCTTCGGGAGGTATTACCTTAGAAAGCATTGCAGATTATGCACAAGCTGGAGTAGATTTCATTTCTGTTGGCGCATTAACTCACTCTGTTAAGAGTTTGGATTTGAGCCTAAAAGCTAAACTTATTTAGTAAATTACGGAATATGATATCAATTTACCTGGTAGGGATTGTAGTTTTAGCATATTTATTTGGTTCTATACCCACTGCTGTGTGGTTTGGTCAGGCATTTTATGGCGTTGATGTTCGAGAATATGGAAGTGGAAATGCTGGAGCAACCAATACATTTCGTGTTTTAGGTAAAAAAGCGGGGTCAATTGTGATGTTTGTGGATATCCTTAAAGGATGGACAGCCACTAATCTGCCCTTTTTATTAGATAGTTCATTAGTGGGCAATCATGATGCGCCACAATTTGTCAATATTCAGTTAGCCCTAGGTGTTATTGCGGTGTTAGGGCACTTGTTTCCCATCTTTGCTGGTTTTAGAGGAGGTAAAGGCGTTGCAACATTATTTGGGATGGTATTGGCCATACATTGGCCTGCTGCCCTCATGTGTGTTTCGGTCTTTTTAATTGTGTTGTTGGTAACACATTATGTGTCCCTAAGTTCCATCATGGCAGGATTTACTTTTCCCTTCAGTATCGCTTTTATTTTTAAAACTACCGTTCCTTCCATTTTATTATATGGCATCGCCATATGTGCCTTAATCCTTGTTACCCACCAAAAAAACATCGAAAGATTGTTGAAAGGACATGAATCCAAGATATATTTATTCAAGAAAAAATCGAAAGAATAAACATTTGGGTACAAGTTTTGTTAAGTATATCAAACATAACAGATAAATTTAGATAAACTAATTCATCAACACTTATGAAACGGATTTTTAAATATACGAGCATGTTCCTACTTGGGGTTTCATTAGTAGGATGTGCGACTTCGGCGATTACGGGTCGTAAATACCTGAAGTTAGTAGACCCTAAAGCAGTAAATGATCAAGCTGCATTAGCATACAAAGATTTCTTAAGCAAAAACAGTTCAAAGGTCGTAACTGGTACTTCAGCTGCAACACAGGTTAAACGTGTTGGTAATAACATTGCCGCAGCAGCAAACCGTTACTTACAACAACGCGGTCTAGCTGATCAGTTTGACTTCAATTGGGAGTTCAATTTGGTACAGAGTAATGACGTGAATGCTTGGTGTATGCCTGGTGGTAAAGTTGCTGTGTACACTGGAATTCTTCCAATAGCACAAAACGATGTAGGTTTAGCTACTGTAATGGGACATGAAATTGCTCACGCAATTGAAGAGCATTCGGTTTCACAAGTTTCTAATGCTATGGCAGCACAATTAGGTGCACAGGTATTAGGAGCGGCAGGAGCGATGACAGATAACAAATACATTGGTATTATTAACCAATTATATGGTGTGGGTTATCAAGTTGGTTCATTGAGTTTCTCTAGAAAAGATGAATTGGCTGCAGATAAAGCAGGCTTAATTCTTATGGCTATGGCTGGATATGATCCAAGTCAAGCGGTTAAATTCTGGGAAAGAATGTCAGCAGGAAAACAAGGGTCGCCTCCTGAATGGTTAAGCACTCACCCTAGTGATGCTAGACGTATTGCTCAATTACAAGCTTTAGTGCCTGAGGCAATGAAATATTATAAGAAATAAGATACCTTTCTCTATAACAATTAAAATCTTAAGAAACAGCATTGATATATTCAATGCTGTTTTTTTTATGTTATATTATAAGAGATTTAGCAGTCATATAAGCTTAACTGTGGAATAATTTGTGCGATAGAGAAATATTTTTCATTTTTCTTGTTACGAAATAGAGTTTTTGACGACCAATTATAACAGAATCAACAAATAAATTATGGAATTAAACATTAGTAACCTCACTAAAACTTATGATAACGGTGTAAAAGCCTTAGATGATATCAATCTTAATATAGGACCGGGTATGTTTGGTCTATTGGGACCAAATGGAGCTGGTAAATCATCTTTAATGCGCACTATTGCGACATTGCAAGCTCCAGATTCAGGTAGTATACAATTCGGTGATATTGATGTCCTTAAGGATAAAAATGCTTTACGTAGAATATTGGGTTATTTACCACAGGAATTTGGTGTTTATCCAAAATTATCAGCGGAGGATCTGTTAAATTACTTTGCTAACTTAAAGGGAATTGCTAATAGTCAGGACCGTAAAAAGATTGTTAGGGAAGTATTAGAAATTACGAATCTATATGCCTTTAAAAATAAAAGTGTAAGCGGCTATTCAGGAGGAATGAAGCAACGCTTTGGAATTGCCCAAATGTTGTTGAATAACCCCAAACTAATCATTGTGGATGAACCAACTGCTGGTCTTGATCCAGCTGAGCGTCATCGATTCTTAAATGTATTGCGGGAAATAGGGGCACAACATACGGTTATATTTTCTACTCACATTGTTGATGATGTTCGTGAGCTTTGTCATGAATTGGCGATTATGAACGGAGGAAAAGTGTTATTCCGTGGTTCCTCGGGTGAAGGCACGCAATTACTAGATGGTAAAATCTGGAAGAAAAAAATTGAACGAGCTGATTTTGATGCTGAGAATGCAAAATTCAATATTATCTCTTCCAATTATAACCAAGATAATACCTTAAATATTCGAGTTTATCACGATCAAAAACCTGATGAATCCTTCGATTATGCTAATCCAATTTTAGAGGATGTCTATTTTGTGGCTTTAAAACAGGATGCTATTCATGTTTAGTACAATCTTTCTTTTTGAGATAAAACGCTGGTTGAAGCAACCTGTGTTTTATGTGTATTGTGCTATATACTTTGGACTTGCACTGTTAACCTCTTTGTCTAATTTAGGTGCTTTTGACTCTGTGACATCTACAACTTCAGTACCTGTTTATATCAATGCACCGATTAATATTGCTGGATTCTTTAATTCCTTTTCTACATTGATTTACTTCTTACTGCCTACTATAGTGGGAGCATCAGTGGCCAGGGATTATATGTACAATGTCCACACTTTATTATTCTCCTATCCATTAAATAAACCCAGTTATTTAGCAGCTAAGTTTTTAAGTTCCTTGGTCATCGTAACATTTATTGCTTTACTATGTGCCCTAGGATACTATATGGCGCAGCTCTATCCTGGTATTAATGTAAAACTTCTAGGACCAAATAACCTTCGTGCTTATATAGAAGGGTTTATGGTGACCATATTCCCAAACTTCTTATTATTTGGAGCACTCATCTTTGCCTTAGTTACTTTTACTAGAAGTATTTATGTGGGTTTTGTTGCGGTATTGATTTTATTGTTGCTTCAGTCTTTATTGGAAATGGCAACTAGAAATGTAGACAATCAATATCTTGTTGCTATTTTAGATCCTTTTGGTTTTAAACCTATTGTTTATTATACCAAGTATTGGAGTGTTGCTGAGCGTAATGCCAATTTATTGCCTATAAAGGGTGTTCTATTGTATAATAGATTGGTATGGTTAGGAGTAGCAGCTATTATAATGGTTTTTGTTTACAAGACCTTTAGCTTTTCCCAATCAGCTTTTACTTTTAGACGCTCAAAGAATGGAGAACGAGCAGTTAAAGATAATTTTGGTAGCATCATCAAGATTGATCTTCCTAAAGTAAGCTACAGTTATGGCTTTTGGGAAAACTTAAAATTAAGCTGGAGACTTTCTAATATTGATTTTAAGTTTCTAATAAAAAACTGGACCTTTTATATATTAATGGGTTTTGCTTTTCTGTTTGTATTAATAGGTTTATCGGTAAGTAGCCAGCTTTATGGTACAAATACCTATCCGATGACTTGGCAAATGATCAATACCATGTCCAGTATGTATGGCTTGTTCCTCATGATCATGGTACTATTATTTGCTGGTATGCTTATTCAGCGTGCTAGACTAAGTAATATGAATCTCTTAGAAGATGCTACAGCAGTACCAAATTGGGTACAATTATTATCTAAAGCCATTGCTTTATATAAATTGGTCCTGTTGGTGTTTTTAGTGTGTATTATTAATGGAGTTGCATATCAGATCTACCAAGGTTATTTCCAATTCGAATTTGGACAATATTTTTTTAAGTTGTTTGTGTTGGATAGTTTACCGTATATCTATCTAATTCTATTCGCACTTTTTGTTCATTCCTTTTTCAAGAACTATTTTATTGGATTTATCCTGTGTTTATTCGTGGTGATAGGTTCTCCTTTCTTGCCTAAGATAGGAGTAGAGCAAATGATTTTTATTCCAGATGCTGATCCTAGCTACCAATATTCAGATTTAAATGGATTTGGTAATTTGAGGCCATTCCTATATTACAGATTGTATTGGCTATTATTTGCTGGAGTATTATTTACCTTGACTTTGCTTTTTTGGAGAAGAGGTATTCTATCTGGAGTTAAAGAACGTCTTAAGTTATTTGTAAAGCGCTTTAAAGCACCAATTGCAATTCCAATGATGTTGTTTTTGATTGCTTTTGTTGGCCTAGGTTATGCTTTCTATTATGAGTCTAATGTTCAGAATCCATATTATTCAGCTAAAGATTATGAGGAGCAGCGTGTAAATTATGAGAAAAAATATAAGCAATATGCTAAACTGACTGCACCGAGATTGACAGACGTGAAGCTAAATGTAGATATGGATCCTAAAAATAGGAACCTATTAGCTAAAGGAACCTTCACCTATAAGAACAAATCGAATGTAGCCATAGATAGCATTTTCATGAATTACAGTGCTGATAATTTAATCACAACCATTTCTTTTAAGAGCGAGGCAAAAGAACTTTTGAAAGACTCGGTGTTGAATGTTCGACTGTATAAATTAGCTCAGCCGTTAGCTCCTGGTGATAGTATTCAAGCAGTTTATGAGATTAAGAACAAGGCGCACAATTTTATTCGTGATTATGACCCTGTATTGAGTAATGGAACATTCTTTAATAACAGTATCTTTCCTACACTGACTTATCAAGAGGGAGTAGAAATAGCTGATAATAACATTCGCTCTAAATATGGTCTTGTACCTAAAGAGCGTATGGCTGATCCTCGCGATAGTACTAAATTAGGTAATACATATATATCATCAGATGCTGATTGGATAACCTTTGATGCTGTCTTAAGTACCAATACAGATCAAATAGCTATTGCTCCGGGATATCTTCAAAAAGAGTGGAATGAAGGAGGAAAACGTTATTTCCACTATAAGATGGATGCACCGATTCTAAACTTCTATGCTTTTATGTCTGCTGCTTATGATGTGAAGAAGGAGAATTATAAAGGTAAGAATCTAGAGATTTATTATTATCCACTGCATACGTTTAATCTGGATCGGATGATGGCATCTATGAAGAAGTCATTAGATTACTATGAAGCGAACTATGGTCCATATCAATTTGACCAGATGCGCGTAATCGAATTCCCTAAAACGATGGGAACCTTCGCTCAGGCATTTGCTAATACAGTTCCATTCTCAGAAGCTATAGGATTTATTGCGAAGGTTGATGAGGATAATCCTGATGCTGTTGATTATCCTTATTCAGTAACTGCGCATGAGTTTGCACATCAATGGTGGGCACATCAAGTGATAGGTGCAAATGTAAAAGGGGCTACCATGATGTCAGAGTCTTTGGCGGAGTACAGTTCATTGAAGGTGCTTGAACATACTTATGGTAAAGAACAAATGCGTCGATATCTTAAAGAATCTTTGGATTCCTACTTACGAAGCAGAGGTGGAGAACGAATAGGAGAAAACCCGCTCATGTTTAATGAAAATCAATCGTATATTCACTATAACAAAGGTTCCTTGGTGATGTATGCTATGAGTCAATTTATGGGTGAGAAGCCTTTTAATGATTTCTTAAAGACCTATTTGTCCCAGACAGCATTTCAAAACCCTCCATATACAACTTCCATTGAATTTGTGAATCTGTTGAAGACAAAAGTCCCTGATTCTTTGCAATATTTGATTAAGGACATGTTTGAAACAGTGACCTTATATGATAATAAGATAAACAGTGCCGAAGTTGAACCACTGAAAGGCGGTGGATATGAGCTCACGGTGAAATTCCAAATGTCTAAATATCGCTCAGATGCTAAGGGAGAGAAGAGTTATGAGGATGTAAAGGGTAGTAAGCTGACCCAAAAAATTGGTAAAGAGGAAGTCAATTCATTACCATTGCATGATTATGTGGAATTTACTGTGTTTGGTGAAAAGAAAAATAAGGAAAATCAAAAAACACAGGTAGATAATCCAATTTATAAGCAATTGTTGAAAATTGATAGGATCTCCAATACGTTAATCATAAAATTAAAAGAAAGACCTACCGAAGTGGGAATCGATCCATACAATGTGTTGATTGATACCGATTCTGATGACAATAGGTTCACTATTAAATAGCAATATTCTAAAAAGCCTGGTTTACCAGGCTTTTTTAGTCTTTTTAGTACGCATTGAATAAATATGTATCTTTGAATTACTAATCATAAGAAATGCATATACAAGATTTAATCATTAAGGATAAGGAACAAGTTAAGTTAGCAGATATATTTCTAAGTGAATCGAATAGGTCACAAATCAATCAGCTAATCAAAGAGAATCTTTATGCCGAAGATTTAGATCGATATGGTCTTCCTGTCACCAATAAGGTTTTGCTTTATGGTAGTTCAGGCTGTGGGAAGACCACCAGTGCCAAAGGTATTGCACAGGCTTTGGGAAAACCATTAGTGATATTGAATTTAAGTAATGTTATTAATGCCCGAATTGGTGAGACTTCACAACATTTAAAACAAGTGTTTGATCGGGCTATCCGTGATAAGGCGGTTCTTTTCTTAGACGAATTTGATCAAATTGGAAAGGCAAGAGGAGAAGATGAAAATGATGTAGGAGAGATGCGTAGATTGGTCAATACGCTAATTCAGTTAATTGACTATTTTCCGATTGATTGTGTTCTAATAGCGGCTAGTAACCACGTTGATATTATCGACTCGGCTTTAATTAGACGTTTTCAATTGAGATTGTCTTATGAGATGCCTTCAACTGAAGCTTTGGATGATTATTACGATGCGCTTTTAGCAAGGTTCCCTGCAGAACTACACCCTTCCAATAGAAGATATGGCATTTCATATGCGGAGGCTAAGGATGAAGCCTTAAAGGAGGTGAAATATAAATTGATTCAACAATTAGAACAAGGTTCTAAACCTTAATCTAAATGATATAAAAGAAAAGCCTTTCATGAATTTCATGAAAGGCTTTTCTTTTATAATGTAATAAGTTATTTGCTTATTTATACATTTCTTCACGTTGTGCTTGAACAGCTTCTGAATTGATGTATTCATCATAAGTCATTAACTTATCGATGATACCCTTAGGTGTCAACTCAATGATACGGTTAGCAACGGTTTGTGTCAACTCGTGGTCACGAGATGTAAACAACATTGAACCACGGAAGTCATTCATACCATTGTTTAATGCCGTGATCGATTCCAAGTCCAAGTGGTTGGTCGGCTCATCAAATATTAAGAAGTTTGCTCCTTGAAGCATCATTCTAGAGAACATACAACGCATTTTCTCTCCTCCAGATAAAACTGAGCATTTCTTTAATACCTCTTCACCGGAGAATAACATTTTTCCAAGGAAACCGCGGATAAATTGTTCATCAGCATCTGGTTTTGTTGTGTAATCACGCAACCAGTCTACTAGATTTTCTGTGCGACCTTCAAAGAATTGTGCGTTATCAATTGGCATGTCAGCAGGGGTAATGGTTACACCCCATTTGAATTCGCCTTTGTAATCTTGATCTCTTCCTGCAAGGATGTTATAGAATGCAGTAGTCACTAAGTTATTCTCTGCAAGAACAGCAATCTTATCACCTTTATTGATCATAAAGCTGATGTCTTTGAAGTAGACTTCACCATTAACGGTTTTGCCTAATCCTTCAACATTTAAGATTTGATCTCCTGGCTCACGATCCATCAAGTTAAACATGATAGCAGGGTATTTTCTGTTTGAAGGCTTGATCTCGTCGATGTTGATTTTATCTAATGCTTTCTTACGTGAAGTAGCTTGTTTTGATTTAGAAGCGTTGGCAGAGAACCTACGGATAAATTCCTGTAATTCTTTCACCTTATCTTCCATTTTCTTATTCTGATCAGCACGTTGTTTCAATGCTAATTGAGAAGACTCATACCAGAAGCTGTAGTTACCTGAATAGATTGACATCTTACCAAAGTCAATGTCCACAATATGCGTACATACAGCATCTAGGAAGTGACGGTCGTGGGATACTACCAATACAATTGCTTCATAAGTAGCTAAGAAGTCCTCTAACCAAGCGATGGTATTAATATCCAAGTCGTTGGTAGGCTCATCCAGAATCAAGATATCTGGATTACCGAAAAGTGCCTGAGCTAATAATACCCTGACCTTTTCATTACCATCTAGTTCTTTAACTAATTTATAGTGTAATTCTTCTTTAATACCTAAGTTACTCAATAGGGTAGCTGCATTGTTTTCCGCATTCCAGCCATCCATCTCAGCAAATAAACTCTCTAATTCTCCAGCACGCTCACCATCAGCATCAGAAAAGTCTTCTTTCATATAGATAGCATCCTTTTCTTTCATCACTTTGTAGAGTTCTTGGTTACCCATCATTACCGTTTCAATAACTGTAAATTCATCGAACTCATAGTGGTTCTGTTTCAATACAGACATGCGTTCGCCTGGTGTAAAAGCAACTGAACCTGTAGTTTGGTCTACTTCGCCCGAAATAATCTTTAAAAAGGTAGATTTTCCAGCTCCATTAGCACCTATGATACCATAACAATTTCCAGGAGTGAATTTTAAGTTGACATCTTCGAATAGAACACGTTTTCCATAGCGAAGGGATAGATTCGATACATTAATCATGCTGCAAAGATACAGTTATTTGTTGAAATTGTGAACGTTAGGGCAGGACCAATTTATAGCCTTTTGCTTCTTGTTTCCTCGCCTTTCTGAGGTTTAAATTCAGTTCGCTGATTTATTTGTGATAAATAAGAAAATAATCGCAAATCGACTTAAACCATTCTCTTTAATTTTAGTCAAAATTACGTTTATACCATTTCTATTAATCTTTTTAATCTCTTGAGATAAAATGACAAAATAATTTTTGAAATCAATATCGTTTTAAAATAAAATTATCCCCTAACATGTAATATTTAAAGTACAACTAATTATTTTTATGAAAAAAGCATTAATTATTTTACTAGCCGTCCAAGTATTGATTTTAAGCTCCTGTGGAACGATATTCTCAGGTACAAAGCAATCTGTGCAGATTAGAACCTTTCCTGAAGGTGCTAATGTTGAAGTAGATGGAGTTGATCGTGGTGTCACTCCTTTAACTTTAGATTTAAAAAGAGGATTTAAGAGTCCAGTGATAACCTTGTCAAAAGAAGGTTATCAAAAACAAGAGTTTTATCCTGAACTTACCTTTAACAATGTTTCTTTATTGAACTTTTTTGGGATGTTTGGTTTTGTGATTGATGCTGCTACTGGAGCGATCATGAAGTATGACCCTAAATTCTACGAAATCAATTTAAAAGAAGAAAGAAAACAATCTCAGTTATAAACAAATTTAAATGGGATAATTAGAAGAAGCTGTGTTCTTTTATTGAAGGTTTCAATATTGGAATACGGCTTTTTATATTTTTTCTAATGCGCTGGATAAGGCCTTTAAGTCCTGCTTCATTAAGTTAATAGTGGATTCCAATTGATCGTACATATCCGCACGATTTTCCAATTGTTCACTATTATATCGACCACCTTCACCAAAATATAAATCCAATAAATCCTTTGTTGATTTTTTATGTATCTGACCAAATCCGGTCCATTTTTCTACAATCTGTTCGCGTAAAGAAGTATGTATGTTGTTCTCTGAGCTCTTATAATTAAGGAAGTACCAAACCGCTGCCGGAAAATTTTGTGATACCTCCGCGCCATACCATATATCTTTTAAAGCGTTTCTTTTATGATGAAATTCAATGGATTCATCATTCAAAAGCATCAAAACACCAAACGTAGCTTCAGCTAGACCTGTGGTAATACCAACTGCCGAACTGGCTTTCTCATTTTTAATGACTCCTTCAGTCAAGATAGCACCCAAAGCTCCAACTACAATTGCACTAACTGTTAATCTGGATTCCTTTTCTCTCATTCTTCCATTCAGGTAATTCGCAATTTGGCTAGTTCTTTCTTCTTCACAATCCATCTCGGAGGATATTGCTGAGATCTCCAACGACGACATATTAATCCGATGATCAATTTCCTGCTTCAGCTCCAATATTTTCAACCTGTAATTCAAATCATCAGGCTTAGGATTTGCTCTTAATTCTGCAAATTGGGTGATACTTTGCAAGATGCCAATAGCATTAGCCATATTAAGATTAGTAAAACTCAATTTGTCCCTTAATAATGGTGAAATGGATTGTTCGTGTAAGGGGATGGGTAGACTATCAACCGAATAGGTATAAATATTCTGTTGATTACAGTTACTATGTTTCAATAAATCTTTTATCTCCAAGTTTTTTACTGAAGCGCAAGAGGAAAAAAGTCCTATACTAAGAGTTAGTAGCACAAAAGATCGGAATAATTGCATAGTTAGCGAGTTAAAATCGTCGAATATAGGATATCCTTATTCTAAGGACAAATGTAGAAGATTCTTTAAATATTCCGAGGAATCTGAACAAAAAGAGATTGGATTTCTTGAACTAAAAATTCGGTATTATATAAAAAAAGTCTTTTCTTTACGGATAGATTATGGTAAATCACTTCATAAACCAAATTAATGGATAATTTTATTACGACCCTTTCAAGCCTTGTCTGGTCTGAGGTTTTCATTTATTTATGCCTGATCACTGGGCTATATTTTTCAATTCGTACAGGTTTTTTGCAGGTTACTTATTTAAAGGATATGATTCGCTTATTATTTGCGAAGAAGAAATCCGATGAAGGTATCTCATCCTTTCAGGCCTTTGCATTGGCTATTTCAGGTCGAGTAGGTACTGGAAATATCATAGGTGTGGCTACTGCTATTTTTTATGGTGGTCCGGGTGCTATTTTCTGGATGTGGTTGATTGCCTTTTTAGGTTCTGCGTCTGCATTTGTGGAGGCGAGTTTAGGTCAATTGTATAAAAGGCAAGAAGGCACTGAGTTTAGAGGTGGTCCAGCGTATTACATTGAAAAAGGATTAGGCGTAAAATGGTATGCTGTACTTTTTGCGATATTGACCATCATCAGTGCTGGTTTATTGCTACCTGGAGTACAAAGTAATGCAATTGCTTCATCTGCTTTCAATGCTTTTGAGATTCCAACAAATTATACCGGGATAGGTATTGTCGTTTTATTGGTGCTGATCATCTTTGGAGGGGTAAAACGTCTTGGAACTGTAGCCGAGTATGTGGTTCCTTTTATGGCCGGAGGATATATCTTGATGACCTTGATCATTATAGGCATGAACTTCAAGCAAATCCCTGAGGTATTTAGTTTGATATTTAGTTCAGCTTTTAGTTTTCATGCTACTTTTGGCGGAATTATAGGAATGGCCATTGCTTGGGGTGTTAAACGTGGTATTTATTCCAATGAGGCTGGCCAAGGTACTGCACCACACGCTGCAGCAGCGGCAGAGGTAAATCACCCAGCACAGCAAGGACTAGTACAAGCTTTTTCAGTTTATGTAGATACCTTATTTGTATGTACAGCTACTGCCTTAATGATTTTGTTTACCGGCATGTATAATGTAACAGAAGTGGATGCGGCAGGAAAGCCTACGACCTTCATTACAGAGAATTTACCAGGCGTAGATTATAATGGATTTACGCAAGCAGCCGTGTCTCATCACTTCCCAGGATTTGGTAATGAATTTATCGCAATTGCTTTGTTTTTCTTTGCCTTCACTACTATTATGGCCTATTTCTATTATGCAGACACGAATATTGCATACTTAGTAAAGAATGAGAAAGCCAAGAAAGTAATTGGGTTTTTATTTAAGCTTGTTTTCTTATCCACCGTATATTTTGGAACTGTCCGTACGGCTGAGAAGGCTTGGGCGATAGGGGATATAGGCGTCGGATTAATGGCTTGGGTGAATATTATTGCCATCCTTTTATTGAGCAAGATTGCCATGAAAGTATGGAAGGATTACAAAACAAAACGTCAGCAAGGAATTGAAGACCCTAGTTTTGACCCTAAAGAAATTGGAATTAAAAACGCAGATTATTGGGAGAATAAATCAGAATAAACCAATCTGTATAAACATAAAAAAGGGACAATCTTGTGTAAAAGAATGTCCCTTTTTTGTTTTGGCAATACCTTTAATTTTATCGAATACCAAAACATGTTGTTGCGAACAATAAAATAAAGGCCACTAAAAGTAAGAGTACCAAAGTGGTCAATGGTGTTCTTTTCATGTTAGTTTATTATTAAGTTTTAAATAGTGATAGTATTAAAGTTACATATATTTTTGTAATCAAAAAACAATAAAATGCTGAATATCAATTTTATGCTGTGTGTATTTAACACATTGTGGCAATTAATGAACCATTTTGTAGCTGATTTACAGATATTGTATATAATATCTTATTTTTGACCGTTTTTGTGAAATTAATCTAAGCTTTATGAAGAAAGGCAACTTTTGGGCCTTGATACCACTGTTATTTTTCGTGGTAGTCTATTTTATCGGGTCTTATATTTTAGGCGACTTTTACGCACTACCTGTATTGGTATTATTTGTAATGGCCCTTTTTGTGGCCTTCTTGCAATTTCCCAAGGTGCCATTTAATGACAAGATTAAGAGCTTTGCTAAGGGAGCAGGAGATGAAAACATCCTCATTATGGTGCTCATCTTCCTTCTGGCGGGTGCTTTTGGTGAACTGTCTAAGAATATTGGAGCTATTTCATCGACAATTAACTTTGCCCTTACCTATGTGCCCCCACAGTTTGTAGTGGCCGGATTATTTATGGTGGCCTGTTTCATTTCTACTTCTTTGGGTACATCTGTAGGGACCATTGTTGCTTTAGCGCCAATTGCTGTAGGATTAGAAAATAATATCGAAGGGATCATGGCCATAGCCCTTGCTGCTGTTATAGGTGGAGCTATGTTTGGCGATAACCTTTCCTTCATCTCTGATACGACAATTGCTGCTACAAGGACGCAACATGTAGGCATGAAAGAGAAGTTTCGGGTTAACTTTAAAATGGTTCTTCCAGTCGCTATTTTAGTGTTTGTCATTTACTCTCTGATGGGATGGAATATGCTGGATGGTTCCGTTCAAATTAAAGTTGAAGACTATGAGCTCATCAAAATATTCCCTTACATTCTCGTATTTGTATTAGCCCTAGTTGGTTTAAATGTTATTTGGACCTTAGGTATTGGTATTATTGTCGCTGCTCTAATAGGTATATTCACAGGATCCATTGATTTCTTGACTATCTTAAAATCCATAAACGATGGATTTGCAGGCATGTTTGAGTTAAGTGTGTTGTGTTTAATTATCGGTGGAGTTGTTGGGATTATACGTATGAATGGGGGAGTAGATTACCTGCTTCAAATGGTTACTCAAAGAATTAACTCTAAAAGAAAAGCTGAATTAGGTATAGCTTTCTTGGTGAGCCTGGTTAATTTGGCAATTGCTAATAATACCATCACTATTGTTATTGTTGGACCTATTGCAAAGGATATATCGGATAAAAATGGATTAGAAGGGAGTAGGGTGGCTAGTATTCTAGATACCGTATCCTGTTTTATCCAAGGGATGGTACCTTACGGAGCACAGATATTAGCAGCTATGGCTGCAGCAAATATGTTACTTGCAGATAAACAAATGCCTTTGATGTCACCAATTGATGTGATGCAATATTTATATTATCCATTTTTGATGGGGATTGTAACATTCTTGGTTATTCTTTTAAGAAAGAATAAGGCAACAGCATAACTTATTATATTTTATTGAAGCAAACAGCACAATAGTAATCCTATTGTGCTGTTTGATTTTATAACAGAAGTATCAGGTCTATCCATTTGTTGGATGATACAACCTGGAGTGATATGGGTATTTAAAGATTTGATTTGTAAACTATTTCAAATCTTTTATAATATCCAGAATCAATGGATAAGTATTTTCTTTAACTTTTTTCAATTCTGAAGCCTTTAACCATTCTACCTGATCGATATCCTCTTCAACCTGAGGCGTAAGTTTAGGTATTTTATTGACACCCATATCGTACCATTTGGTCTGTTTAAGCATGAATCTGCCTCGCATATAGTAGGTATGATAAGATGTAGCCACCTTTTTTCCAAGGTAGTTGATTTTCACCCCGCATTCTTCTTCTACTTCACGTTTTGCGGTTTCTTTCATTTTTTCACCTTCTTCCACCTTACCTTTGGGCAGATCCCATTTACCAAGACGATGAATAAAAAGGTATTCTCCATTGCCATTTTTTACTAAACCTCCGGCGGCTTTAATTATTTTGGTGTTACTTAGGATATTTTTAAAAACTTTTTGGAAATTCTCGTGTATGTATAGGTACACAGTTTTTTCTTGGAGTTTAGATGATTCGATAAAAAGTTTTTCCAAATCAATGTCTTGTAAACCAATAGTTTGAACATTAACTTTAATATGAGGTACAAAATCTGCCAAAATTAACAGAGATTGGTTCATATAAATTTTATAAATTTGTGCCATGAATTATTTAAATGAGGTTGAACAAAAAGTTGCTGAATCCTTATTGCAAATTAAAGCAATAAAATTACAACCTAAAAGTCCTTTTACATGGGCCTCTGGGTGGAAGTCACCAATTTACTGTGATAACCGTGTAACTTTATCTCATCCTGCTATCCGAACCTATATTAGACAGAAATTATCTCAATTAATTCAAGATGAGTTTGGATCTGTAGATATGATCTCCGGGGTTGCCACTGCAGGCATTCCTCAAGGTGTGCTTGTGGCACAAGATTTAGGCTTACCTTTCTCTTATGTACGCAGCAGTGCGAAAGATCATGGTCGTCAAAACCTAATTGAAGGTGAAGTGATCAGTGGACAACGTGTTGTTGTGGTAGAAGATCTAGTGTCAACTGGTAAGAGCAGCTTGGTTGCTGTAAAAGCATTGCGTGAGGCAGGCTGTAACGTTGTTGGTTTAGTATCTATCTTTACATATGGCTTCGACGAAGCTCGTAAGAACTTTGAAGATGCTAAATGTACCTTCCACAGCTTGTGTAATTATGAAGCTTTAGTTCGTGTAGCAGCTACGAACAGCTATATTAAAGAATCGGAGATTGAGTTATTAGAGAAATGGCGTCAAGATCCTGCAAACTGGAACCCAGAATTAGTATAATATGACCGTAATTCAAAATTCAACCCTAATCAACAAACCGCTTAGTGAGGTGTATCAGTTCTTAGCGGACATGAACAATCATGAGCAATTAATGCCTGAGAATATCTATAACTGGACTTCAACGCAAGATGAAGCACGTTTTACGATTAAGAACATGGCGAAGTTAGCTTTGAAAATTAGTGAGCGTATCGAAGATAAAGAATTGGTAAGTGTTCCTGTTGAGGAAGCTCCTTTTCCGATTACTCTTCGTTGGAAAATTGACCCAGATAGTGATACTGTAACAAAAGCAACCTTTATCATCGAAGCAGAATTAAACATGATGATGAAAATGATGGCCTCTGGACCACTTCAAAAATTAGTGGATTTCCAAGTTAACCGTCTTAAAGAAGTATTAGGATAGTATTTTTGATTTAAGATATATAAAAAAAGCAGCCAATCGGCTGCTTTTTTCATTACTTAATAAATATATCTTTAGAAAGAAAAAGATACATGTGTTAATAGACGATTTCCAGCATCAACTCGTCCTTGACCCAAATTCTGATGCATTGGTGTCTGAAAAGAAACCCCTACAGACAGCCTTTTGATATTTGCTTCTAAACCTGCTGTCGCATTTACTATATTTCCACCTGTCTCGTTTACCAAGAAGGAATTGTTGTGATCCTTTTGCTGATTTTCAAAATTGACTCCAGCATTTGGAGCAATACGAATCTCATTTCCTAAAGCAATCTTATAATAAGCAGAAGCATTAGCAGCCAATTTATTGCCATAACGGTATTGGTCTTTGTTCTCCGTATTGATTTTGTAGCTGGCATTGGCATTTACGCCAAAATCTTGAATACGAAAATCATACATGATACTTGGAATGAAGTCAAATGAACCAGTACCCAATTGAAAGATGTTCGGTGAAATGGCCATCGCATTATTTTGTTCCTGTACATCGTATTTTCCGGTGGCAAGTTTTAATCCCAATCCAGCCCATAGGGAATGTACAATCATTTTGTTTCTGGAATTGCTTTTTGCAGAACTAAATACTTGGTAGTAACCATTCACGACAACATCACTTAAGCCATCTTTTTTTCTTAACAAATCGCTTCCTGAAGTGTATTTTTCATTAAAGCTATAAGGTATAATGGCCAATACTCGCCAACGATCACTAATATTCCAAGCGCCCCATAGCTCTGTAGAGCGATATGTTTCGTCAGTTGTCAATGCTGTTCTTTGTCCGTTGATATCCAGTTGGGTGGTGATTTTATTCAATTGGAATCGCAAGCCTAGAAATCTTTTGTTGAAATCAGGTAGGAGTCCGATATAATATCCACCTACTCCACAGCCACAGATATCACATGCTTTTGCATAGGTGAAGCCAGCGAGTAGGAAGATTAATACGATGAATTTTTTCATTAGAATTCGTGAAATAAAGTGTTGTTAATAAATTTTTCGTCGTTTAAGGTATTCAAGAAAGCCATAAGTTGATCCACTTCGGTATCAGAAAGATCAATTTTCATATCTTTCCTTAAGATTGGGTCTAAATTTTTGGTGTTCTGTATATCACGACGGTAATGGTTTATGACCGCTTCCAGCGTTCTTAATTGACCATCATGCATATATGGAGGTGAATATTTCAAATTCCTTAAACTAGGAACCTTAAATTTTAAGCGATCTTCCTCCAACTGCGATATTTCAAAACGTCCTTGATCCTCAAATGAGTTTTCTCCGAGACCATTGTCTCGATAACTACCATCCGTAAATAGCGGTTCCTGATGACAGGTACTGCACTTTGCTTGGTAAATGGCATAACCTTTCTGCTCCTCAGCGCTAAAGCTTGTCTCCTTACGCTGAACCTGGTCGTATTTGGAATTATCCGAAATCAACAAGGTCATAAATTGCGACATGGCTTTGAACATATTGATGGAATTGATCTCCTCCGTTCCAAAAACTTTCTTAAAATCTGCTCGGTAGGAAGGAATTTTGTTCAGTTTAGCCAATACATTCACCATCTTTTCATCCATTTCAACTGGGTTTTCGATCGGTGCTACTGGAAATAGATCCAAATGGAATACTCCACCATCCCAAAAGAAAGATTTATTCCAAGCCAAGTTAAATAGGGGCGGGCTATTGCGCGTACCTTGTCTGTCATCGATTCCATGGCTCACGTCATGTCCATGATGCGTAAAGGCATTCTGTGCTATATGACAACTACCACAGGAAATGGTGTTATCTCGAGATAGAATGGGGTCATAGAATAGCTTCTTGCCTAACTCAAACCCCTCTTTTGAGATGGGGTTTGAGGCAAAATTATAAGTAGGCTCTGGAAAATAACTCGGCCTGATAAAGGATTTAAAGGGTTCCTCTATCAACTCATCTGCCTTTTGACAGGCGATGATAAGGCCGAGTATCATACCAAGAACTAAAAAAATATTTTTATTCATTACCTAATTTCTGTTGATTGTGGGTATGATCATGGGTAAACATGCCCGCATAATTGTTGGCAATATCTTCATTAGGACCACTTACCATAACCACAGGGTTTTTAGCAATGGAAATTTTATTCGGACCATCCAGGGCACGGCCTACATCACACAATAAGTGAATGTCTGAACTAAAGCCTTGTTTAACTGTTGCTGAACCAGCTTTGCTTAAGTCAATGCTGATTTCCTTGATGTTGTTTTTAGTAGGTTTATCATATCCTCCAAATAAACCAATATGGTAAGCAAAACGCTTGTCTTTATTGGTTGAAGCTTCAGAAGTACCTTCCATTTTGAAGAAGATATAACCAGAATTCCAACTCCAATACATACCAGAAGTAGCTATATCCAATACACCAGTACGTTCTTCAGCCGGAGACTTGCTTGTTTCTTGGTCAATACCTAAAGTAAACTCTAACTTCGTGTAATTGCCCTCTGGAGCTTCAAACTTAGGGAATAAGGACTCCGTTTTTTCTGCGTCAATAAGGAAAAAGGACTCTTTTTTAGGTACGACATACACTTGGCCTTTGTCATCCGTAAGCTTAACATTGCTCACGTAGTATTTCATTAAGTCAATCTTGAACTTCTCATTGAAACTATTGCTGTATTCTGTACTGTTAAGTTTTAAGGTTTTACCGCCAACAATGTTGTCGAATTTCAGTTTCACCTGTCCTTTTTTGTTAGAATCGAAAGTAATATCGTCTTTTTGGCAAGAGAATAAAGTAGTAGCCGCCACGAGGCCACATAGAAAAAGTTTAAATTTCATGTTATTTGTTGTATAAAAAAATATTAGTCAATAAGAATGCTGACCGAATGATATATTCGGACACAATAGATTGGGTAATAAATTTTATACGAGTGGCGGGTGGAAAAGGGAACCTATTAAGTCTTTAGGGTTCAATTTTGAGCTAAAGAGGTTATAGGGAGTTGTAGGAACTTCAGTACTGATCGGACAAGTTAAGTCAAATTCCATTTGACTAATGAATGAACATTCCTGAAAGTTAACTTTGAAGTTCTCTTGTTCGTGCTCTTGTTGCGCCTTAAGTTTTTTGGCTAAGTAACATTGTCCATGACAATTGTTGTTTGCCATCTGACGCTGAACACAGAGGTACTTCTCTATATAATTTTGATTGTAGTAGAAGGAGGTGCATATCATCAAGGTCGCATTGCTTTGAATAAGCATCACGGGTATGAGTAGATATAATAACCAAGTCTTCATTTCTTCTGCAAATGTAGTCCTTGAATTCTGAAATCAAAAATTTTACAATGAATTAATTTATTAATCGTCTCGGGTATCGGTTGTCAAGGATAGATTTCGTATTTTTGTTGACTTTAGAAAAACATAAATTAAAAAACTAAAATGGAATTGAATCTTAAGCGTCCATTAGCTTTTTTCGATTTGGAAACAACAGGAGTGAATGTGTCGTCTGATCGAATTGTTGAATTGTCTATCCTGAAGGTTTCTCCAGGAGGACTTGAAGAGACGCTTACCTTGAAAGTAAACCCTGAAAGACCTATCCCTGCAGAATCTTCTATGTTTCATGGCATATACGATGAAGATGTGAAGGATCTTCCAACGTTTAAACAACAGGCGAAACAAATTGCAGATTTTATAGCTGATTCGGACCTTGCAGGGTATAACTCCAATAAGTTTGATGTCCCAATGCTTATGGAAGAATTCTTACGCGCAGGTGTAGATTTCACCCTTGAAGGGCGTGCTTTTGTAGATGTTCAAAACATCTTCCACCAAATGGAACAAAGAACGCTTAAAGCCGCTTACAAGTTTTACTGTGATCAAAACCTAGATAATGCACATACTGCTGAGGCGGACGTTCGTGCTACTTATGAGGTGTTAAAGGCACAATTGACCAAATATGACGGGGTTGATTACGAAGATAAGCATGGTCAGGTTAGCAAACCGGTGGTGAACGATGTAGAAGCATTGCACAACTTTACCAACTTGAGTAAACCTGTTGATTTTGCAGGACGATTAGTTTATGATGATGATGGTGATGCAACCATTAATTTCGGGAAACATAAGGGAAGGAAAGTAGTGGAGGTTTTTGATGTAGAGCCGAGTTACTATGCCTGGATGCAGAATGGTGATTTTCCATTATATACGAAGAAAGTGTTGGAAAATCTTTGGAATGACCATCGCAACAAGAAACGTGAAACCAGACAACAAGAGCAGTCAGCTCAACCTAGAGTTAGTCGTGAAGAAGCTAGACCGTATAAAAAAGAGGTTCCGGGAAAGGCTATTACCGACGACATGTTGAAAGGATTAAAAGATAAGTTTAAGAAATAGAACCAATACATATTATGATCAAAACTGAAGAAGCAGTAGAAAGAGTAACCTGTCTAATTATTGGATCAGGTCCTGCTGGATATACTGCAGCAATCTATGCAGCTCGTGCTGACATGAAACCCGTAATGTACACTGGTATGGTACCGGGTGGTCAATTGACACAAACCACAGAAGTGGATAACTTTCCAGGATATCCGAAAGGAATTACTGGTCCCGTAATGATGGAAGATCTACGTGCTCAAGCAGAACGCTTTGGTACTGATGTTCGTTTCGGATATGCTACAAAAGTAGATTTCTCCAAAGATGGAGGTATACATACAGTAGAGGTTGATGGTGTTAAAACCATTGAGGCTGAGACTGTCATCATTGCTACTGGTGCAACCGCAAAATGGTTAGGACTTGATTCTGAACAAAAGTACAATGGATTCGGAGTTTCTGCATGTGCGGTTTGTGATGGATTTTTCTTTAAAGGACAAGATGTCGCTATCGTAGGAGCTGGTGATACCGCTGCTGAAGAAGCAACCTATCTAGCTAAACTTTGCCGTAAGGTATATATGCTTGTTCGTCGCGATGAATTTAGAGCTTCTAAAGCGATGGTTCACCGTGTAATGAACACCGATAATATCGAAGTATTATACAATTCTGAAGCTGAAGAAATCCTTGGCGATGGCCAAGTGGTTACTGGAATCCGTGTTGTGAATAACCAAACGAAAGAAACCCAACATTTGGATATTACAGGTTTCTTCGTAGCAATCGGACATAAGCCGAATACAGAGTTGTTCCAAGGTATCTTGGATATGGATGAGACCGGCTACCTAAAAACAAAAGCAGATAGTACAGCAACAAATATCCCAGGTGTTTTTGCTTGTGGTGATGTTCAAGATCATGTCTACCGCCAAGCGATTACAGCTGCTGGTACAGGATGTATGTCTGCATTAGAGGCTGAACGTTATTTAATGGCTAAAGCAGATATCGCTTAAGACCTTATCAATATTTTAAAAAGGGGAAACAATTTGTTTCCCCTTTTTTGTGTTTTATAGATAATTTTTAGTTTGTTTTTTACTTTAATAAAATATTACTATTGTGTTGTTTATAAATATGTTATTGTGAATTAAGTAATTGATAAGGTTCTGAATAATTACAATACTTCAAAATGCTTAAGTGCATTCCATATTCCATCATCATCCACCTCATCGGTTGTATAATCAGCGATTGCTTTTACCTCCGGATTTGCATTACCCATCGCTACTCCGATTGCCACATGCTGTAGCATACTGATGTCATTTCCACCATCCCCAAAAGCCATCGTTTCTGCGATGTCTATTCCAAAATGCTTGCAAAAGATATCAATACCAACTTTTTTGCTTAGTCCCTTCGGGTTCACATCTGCAAACAATGGTGTCCATCTGGAAGCTAAAGAATTCGGCATCACCTGAGCCATAAATTCCTTTTCTTCATCAGGACCTAAGAAAATATTGGTCTGTAAAATGCTGCTGGTGTCTACCGTATCCATATTGACCAATTTCGGTACCGGTAGATTCAAGTGGGCATACATACCTGCAATCTCTGGCGTAACATCATGTATGGTGATTTCCTGTTCAGACATGAATGAGAAGCTCAGTGGCTGTTTCTTTGCATAATCCAACACTGACTGTATATCTCGCTGGTCAATTGCTTGGCGGGAGAGAACTTCGAAATCATGGGTCACACAATATCCACCGTTGAAGGTAATATACCCATCAAAATCTAAAAACTTAATATGATCAATGCTGTTGATGGAACGACCTGTAGAAACGATGCATTTGATGCCTTTTTTCTGTAATTCTTCGATGGCTTTTTTTGTAGATGTTGGGACTTCGTGTGTCTTAAAACTTAATAGTGTGCCGTCAATATCAAAAAACACGGCTTTTATTGTTGGATACTGCATGTCCAAAGGTAAACCTATATAGCAACATAACCACATAATAAACATCATATTTATGTTAAATCATGGTGGAATGCTTCGTTATTCCTTATAGTTTTCCTTGAGTTTGCTTCGATACGCTTAGGGAATTTCTTAGGATCTAATAGGGATCTCCTTCGGATCTCGTTCGCTTCTAACCGAACGAGATCCGAAGGAGATCCGAACAAGTTCCGAAGGAGATCCGAAGCAGTCTCGAATAAAACCTCTGTAAGAGACGGTTAAACATCAGACAAAAGACAACAGAATTTGTGCTTCCTATAAAGTCGTTTGTGGTGAGTGATGTTCGTTTTGACCTGATTATTAAGTTGGAGTAATGTTTGTTTTTTAAATAAGAGTGCAGGAAGGACTGCGTAAACATTTGGGGAATTTGCTGGAAATACTGGATGAGGTTCTCAATGCTTGTCCTAGTTTTAGTATCTTTGTATCTCAATAAAAGAACATGGCAGCATTTGATGATTTTATTATAGCGATCGAGGAAGGTATACAGCAAAGAGATTTGCAGAAATTAACTTTTTCAAATTACAGGGGTTCCATTCCTGAATTGGAAAATGTATATGTGAAATTGGTCGAGATAAAGCGTGAATTGATGCTGTCTTTTGTTTATCGGTATAAGACCAAAGATATTACGAAGAACTTTGCCTTATCTGATTATTTAGCTGAATTTCTTAGGTTGACAGAGTTCAAAGGGTTTCGTTCGCTAAATTTAAATCGTGGTAAGGAAATCTTGTTTTTACAGCGAAATAAAAAGGGGGATTGGCATGAACGTAAGGAACAAGGGCTAATACAGAATCAAGTCAGCTTGCAACATGATCATCATAAGGAGCGTAAATTAAATGATTTATCTAAGAAGTACTTACAGTCTCTTAATTTAACGGATGCCTCAGGTAAAGTGTACAAAAATGCGCAGGATAAATGGAAGCAAATCAACCATTATATTGAACTGTTAAGTACTTCCTTGAAGGAATTGCCAGCCGAACGAAAAGTACAAGTTGTGGATATGGGATCGGGTAAAGGTTACTTGACTTTTGCGCTGTATGATTATCTACGCTATACCCTAAACCGTGATGTTCAAGTTACCGGAGTAGAATACCGTAAGGATTTGGTGGAATTTTGTAATCAAGTATCCCAGGAGGCTAGTTTTGATGACCTGCATTTTGTGGAAGGTAGCATAGTCGATTATCAGGCTGAAGAGAAGATGGATGTATTGATCGCATTACATGCTTGTGATACGGCTACAGATGATGCTATTTTTAAAGGGATTCAGGATGAAGCAGCTTTAATTGTGGTAGCGCCATGTTGCCATAAACAAGTTCGAAGAGAGCTGGAAAAGTCAAAATTGTCAAATGATTTAGATTTTATGACCCAGTACGGTATTTTCTTGGAGCGTCATGCAGAAATGTTGACCGATAGTATCCGAGCATTGATTCTGAATTACTATGGATATGACACCAAAGTCATGCAATTTATTTCCGATCAACATACGCCGAAAAATGTGATGATTGTTGCTCAAAAGAAAGCCATCAAACCAGAAGTTCAGGATCGGGTTTTGAAGAAATTGGAGTCTTTGAAACAGTATTTTGGATTGGAATACCATCATTTAGAAAGACTTTGCGGACTAGAAAAAGTCGCGCAATAGGTTTTTCTACTCATTTTAGGATTTTATTTTCCATGAAATAGCATTGATTTTATGCTATTTTTTCACCTGTTTGTAATCCTCATGACAAGATACTATAAGGGGATAAATGCATAGATTTCGAAATTTTTGAATATCCCTTCCTAAGAATGTGAAAATATTGGAATTCCAATGAAGTATATGCGCTTTTTGGCTGTGCATTTCGCGCATAAAGTCCTATCTTTGTTTTTCGAAAAAATAAAAGAATGAGAATTTCATATAATTGGTTAAAAAATTTCATTGATATAACAAAAACTCCGGAAGAGCTTTCTTTAATTCTAACTGATATTGGCCTTGAGGTTGAATCATTAGAGGTAGAGCAAAGTATTCCAGGCGGTTTGGCTGGTTTGGTAGTGGGTGAGGTGATTACCTGTGAACAACATCCAAATGCTGATAAATTAAGAATTACAACAGTTAATGTTGGAGGTCCAGAATTATTAAATATTGTTTGTGGAGCTCCAAATGTTCGTCAAGGGTTAAAAGTAATTGTTGCACAAGTAGGCACGACCTGTCACCCTACGACTGGTGAACCTTTTAAAATCACCAAATCAAAAATTCGTGGTGAGGTTTCTGAAGGTATGCTGTGTGGTGAGGATGAAATCGGTTTGGGCACATCTCATGCTGGTTTAGTTGAGTTGTCTGAAGATGCAGAGGTTGGATCTTTGGTAAAATCATATTTCAATATGGAAGATGATTATTGCTATGAGATTGGTTTAACACCTAATCGTGCTGATGCAGCATCTCATTTAGGTGTAGCGCGCGATTTAGCCGCTTACTTCCGAGCTAATTTGAAGCCAATTGATACCGAATCGTTCAAAGTGAGCGAGGCGAAAGGGTCAACAGTAGAAGTCTTAGCAAGTGAAGATGCACCACGTTATTCTGGTGTAAACATTAAAAACATTAAAGTTGGTGAATCTCCAGAATGGCTGCGTTCAAAATTAGCTGCTATTGGGGTTCGTTCTATCAATAATATTGTAGATGTAACGAATTATATCCTGCATGATTTAGGTCAACCTTTACATGCATTTGATGTCGATAAGATAGTTGGAAATAAAGTTGTTGTGCGTAAGGCTCAAGAAGGAGAGTTGTTCAAAACCCTAGATGGGGTCGAACGTAAATTATCTGCTGAGGATTTAGTGATTGCAGATGCCGAAAAACCAATGTGTATTGCAGGGGTATTTGGAGGTGAGTACTCTGGGGTTACAGAATCAACTACTTCCATCTTTTTAGAATCGGCTTATTTTCATCCTGTTTCCGTGCGTAAGACATCGAAACGTCATGGTTTGAAGACTGATTCCTCTTTCCGTTTTGAACGCGGTACAAACCCTGATATTACAGTCACTGCTTTGAAAAAGGCAGCTTTATTGATCGCAGAGGTAGCAGGAGGAGAGGTTTCATCAGAAGTGGTCGATTTATACCCTAATCCGATTGAAGCGTTTGCTTTTCCAGTAAGTTACCGTAATATTCAACGGGTTATTGGAAAAGATATTCCAGCGGATACCATCAAAGAAATTATCCAAAGTTTAGGCATTGAAACTAAAAACGAAACATCCGAAGGAATGGATCTTTTAGTTCCGCCATACAAAGTAGACGTAACTCGTGAAATCGATGTTGTGGAAGAAGTTTTACGCATTTATGGCTATAACAATATTGAGTTAAAGACCCAAATTAAAGCTTCACTTAACACGTCTGAAAAACCTGATAAAGAATTAGTTTTAAATCAGATTGCTGATTTATTAATTGCTAATGGATACCGTGAAATATTAAGCAACTCGCTTACCAAGGATGATTACTTGGAGAACGCCGAAACCGCTGTTAAGTTATTAAATCCTTTAAGTTCAGATTTAGATGTAATGCGTCAGAATCTGTTGTTTTCAGCATTAACTGCTATTGGCTACAATCAAAACCGCAAGCATGCCGATCTTAAAGTATTTGAATATGGTCGTTCATATCAGTTATTAGACGGGGAGTATGTAGAGAAGCAATTATTTGCGCTTGCGATTGCTGGTAAGAAAGAGCCAGCACAATGGAATGGCGATAGTAAAACAGTAAGCTTTTATGATATCAAAGCGGCTGTAGATGCCATTGTTAAGCGTCTCAAAGTTGAAGGTATTCGTGTAGAAGACTATGAAGGAAATTACTTTGATTACGGATTGAGTTATAAAAAAGGAGAGAAGGTATTAGTTTCTTTCGGTGCGGTATCTAAAGCAAACTTGAAAACAGCTGATGTTAGTGGACCGATATTCTTTGCTCAGTTTGATTGGGATTTATTGATTAAAGTGATCAAAAAGAATAAGATTACGTATAAGGAAGTATCTAAATTCCCATCTGTACGCCGTGATTTAGCCTTATTATTGGATGATCAGGTTAGTTTTGAGCAATTACGTTTAATTGCGAATCGTACAGAGCGGAAGTTATTGAAGGATGTTCAGATCTTTGATGTCTATAAAGGTGATAAACTTGCGGAGGGCAAGAAATCTTATGCCTTAAGTTTTGTTCTTCAGGATGAGGAAAAAACGTTAACGGACAAACAGATTGATGGCATAATTCAAAAATTAATTGTTAACTTTGAGAAAGAAGTAGGTGCATCCGTGCGCTAAACGAAAACATAAAATTGCGAAAAAATATGGCGTCTTTAACTTCCCAAATGAATATTATCGTTGAGAAAACGAAAAACATGATTCAATTGAGTGAAGCCTTGCAAGAGGAAAACGACTTGTTAAAACTAGAAGTTCAATCGTTGCAAGTGGCCTTTGAGACGAGTTCTGAAAAGGTTAAGCAATTGGAAGAGAAGGTGAAAGCCTTAGCTGTTGCGAAATCTTTGGACAACTCCGAGGTAGATAAAACCGCTATAAATGAAAAAATACTTGACACAAAACAAAAAATTAACGATTTTGTGCGAGAAATAGACAAATGTATAAGTCTTTTGAAGTAGGGAAAGTGGATTTAGGTAAAGATTTATTACGTTATTAAGCTCAAGAAAAATGGGAGAAATTTCCATAAAAATAAATATCGCTGATCGAGTATATCCATTACGTGTTGACACGGAAGAGGAAGAGGTAATTCGACATGCAGCGAAGTTAATAAACGAAAAAATAAAGGAACTGCAGGATAATTATGCAGTTCGTGATAAGCAAGATTTATTGTCCATGTGTGTATTACAATACGCAACAGGGATGATTAAGGCGGAGAAAAACGCCCAGAACCTAGATGTAGGTTTGGAACAAAGCATTCACGAATTGGATAATTTACTGACAGACTTCTTTAAGAAATAACGTTTGCGTTCTTATATTTTAGAGCTACTAACGACGAATTTGCCGCAATTAAATTCGGGTTGTCACTATTTTAAACTTAACGCTTCAATATCACGAGCAATTAAAAGATGTAGGCCATTTTGCGAAAGCCATCTGGGTCATGATCATACGCTCAAATCATGTGTAATCGAAGTTTAATAATACATGGTACCTGATTAATTTAATTGCGGTTTTTTTTTGGAAAATAATTGCTATTACATTAACATATTAAATCAATAAAAATGGAGTTATCAACTACTATATCAATAATAATTGCACTGGTTGTCGGTGTTTTTATTGGACGATATCTGCTGCAGATGTTGTTCAAGAAACAAGAACAATCAGCGACAGAAAAAGCAGCTCAGATCATTAAGGATGCTGAACAACAAGCAGAACACGTAAAGAAACAACGTCAATTGGAAGCTAAGGAGAAATTCCTTCAGTTGAAAGCGGAACATGAAAAGGAAGTAAGTCAACGCAATAATACCGTTGCTCAAAAGGAGAATTCTATTCGTCAAAAAGAGCAATCCATGAACCAAAAATTGGAAAATCTAAACCGTGAAAAACAGGAATTAGATAACAAGAATAAGAAGCTTGAACAATTGTTGGAGGTGAACGAGAAGAAACGCGATGAGGTTGAAGTATTAAAAGGTCAGCATATCAAACAATTAGAAACCATAGCTGGTCTTTCGGCTGATGAGGCAAAAGAGCAATTGGTAACTTCCTTACGTGAAGAGGCTAGATCGCAAGCGATCATGCAAATTAAAGATATAGTAGACGAAGCAAAATTAACGGCTTCTAAAGAAGCTAAAAAAGTGGTTATTCAAACCATTCAACGTACAGCTACTGAATCAGCAATTGAAAATACCGTTTCCATCTTTAACATCGAGAATGATGAGATTAAAGGTCGTATCATTGGACGTGAAGGACGTAATATCCGTGCTTTAGAGGCTGCAACTGGTGTAGAGATCATTGTTGATGATACGCCTGAGGCAATTATCCTTTCTGGATTTGATCCAGTACGTCGTGAAATTGCTCGTTTATCCTTACACCGTTTGGTTACGGATGGTCGTATTCACCCAGCTCGTATTGAGGAGGTTGTTGCGAAGACACGTACGCAAATTGAGGATGAAATCGTAGAAATTGGTGAGCGTACGGTTATTGACTTAGGAATTCATGGCCTACATCCGGAGTTAATCCGTATGGTTGGTAGAATGCGTTATAGATCGTCTTATGGTCAAAACCTATTACAACACTCCAGAGAGGTTGCAAATTTTGCAGCTACAATGGCTGCTGAATTAGGCTTGAACGTTAAGCATGCTAAACGTGCTGGGTTGTTACATGATATCGGTAAAGTGCCCGATGATAACCCAGAGCTTCCTCACGCTATCCTAGGTATGCAATTAGCAGAAAAATACAAGGAACACCCAGATGTTTGTAATGCTATTGGTGCTCACCACGATGAAATTGAAATGACTTCCATGATTTCACCTATCGTACAAGCATGTGATGCGATTTCAGGTGCTAGACCAGGTGCACGTCGTGAGGTGGTAGAAAGCTATATTAAACGTCTAAAAGAATTAGAGGATTTAGCTTTATCTTACCCAGGAGTAGAAAAAACATTTGCTATCCAAGCAGGACGTGAATTACGTGTTGTTGTGGAAAGTGAAAAGGTTTCTGATGCACAAGCAGAAATATTAGCAGCAGATCTTTCTAACCGTATTCAAACAGAAATGACTTATCCAGGTCAAATTAAAGTTACGGTGATTCGAGAAACACGTTCTGTTTCTTATGCAAAATAGAAGAGATTTAAAATCTTAATATATTTAAAAGTCCCATCATTTTACTGATGGGACTTTTAATTTATAAATGATTCTATATCATTGGATTATTTCCATTCAGGATTTTGTACTAGATTTTCATTTAATTCTAAATCATTTGTTGGAATTGGCGAGAGGTAATCGCGGGTTTCTTTAAATTCCTTTTTAATATGGGCATTGATTAATACATTTCCACTTTTACCATTCTCCAAAATTATTTCGGAATTCAATTTTAGGATTTGTACACCTGGGGCAGTAGGCTTTGTGCCTTCATAGATCCAGACGTCTTCTTTACCGTCACCATCAAGATCGAATTTGCCAATTCCAGGGAAGTACATGCCTTTAAATTGACGAACTAGAAATTGTCCAGCTTTCCAACGTAAAATATCATTCCAACGGAATGACTCCATTACTAATTCAATCCTTCTCTCTCTGCGGACCTCCAATATAGCCCCTTTCATGGCACCTCCTACGGCAGGATAATCGTTAGCTAGATAAGGATCAGGATTGCTATTAGCAGCGCTTAAATTCATATTAGGCATTTCCACACGTGCGCGTAATTTGTTAATTGAAATATCCAAGTCGGCTTGGGTTAAGGTTCCTAATTCAGCTTTAGCTTCAGCATAATTTAATAATACCTCTGCATAACGGAATACTGGCATGTCGTTTTCAGAACGGTTGTAATTATCATATTTTACATCGCCTACAAACTTGATCAATTGATAACCCGTAACCGAGTTTCCAAAATTTGGAGCTATTGGTTTAGCACCGCCAATACGTGTGTAGCCAGGAGTTCGGATTGTTTGGCTTAAACGAGGATCGCGGTTTTTGACTTCTTCCAAGAATGTCATTGTTGCATATCCTGCTTTATCAGTGAATCGTGTACCATCTTTCATGAGGTAGGAGTTTACCAGGTTTTTCTCTAGACCGGGCTTACCATAAGAAGCCGTGATGGTATAATAGTTTACATTATGCCATATTTGTAAAGCGTCAGAGAACTTACGAGCTAGAATCACCTCCTTAGGAATGGCGTTGACCGAACTAAACAAAGCACCATAAGATTGGACTCCGGCATCGGTGTAAACTTCATATTGAGCAGCGTCGATTAAGGTTTTGGCAGCTTCTGCTGATTGTTGGAGTAATTTATCCGCATTAGGTAATGCCAAATGGCTGTGGTATTTTCTAAACGTTCCTTCAAACAAAGCCACTCTAGATTTTAATGCTAAAGCGGTCCATTTAGTAACACGCTCATCCGATTTTTTACTGCTTAATTTAGCAATAGCATAGTCTAAGTCAGCTAAAATAGAATCGACTACTAAAACACGCGAATCACGTTTTTTCATTAATGCAGTAGTATCATTAACATCAATAACATTACCATACCAAGGCACATCGCCAAATGCGGCTACTTTGTTGAAATAGAAGTATGCGCGAAAGAATCGAGCAACACCAGCATAAGGCTCTACCTCAGGACGAGCAACTGTCTGAAAAGCATTGGCAAGGAAGAAATTAATGTTTCTAAGATCACCCCAAGACCAACCACCACCAGTTGTAGGAACTAATCTTTTTCCTGTGATAGCATCATCTAATGTTGTCTTTACAATGTTGTCTACGGATTCGTTATAAACACCTTCAGCGGAGGGGAATGCCGTATAAAATGAGTTTGTATATAACTCTAAATCTTTTACACTTTTAAAAGAAGAACCAGGAGGGATTCTAGAATCAGGTTCTCTATCCAAATAGTCCTTGTTGCATGAACTGAGTGCAAGAACTGCTATGATGAATATATATGTTAAGTTTTTCATAATTAAAAAGTGAAGTCAATACCAAAAGAAAATGTTTTAGAATAAGGGTAAGCTCTACCGTTGGCCTCTTGAGCAGCCTGTTCTGGATCAATATATTTTGATCTTAATTTTGTGGCTGTCCAAATGTTCTCGCCAGAAACATAAATTCTGGCATTGTTAAGTTTTACCTTGCTTGCAATGCTTAAAGGCAAGGTGTAGCCAATCGTTAGATTTTTCAAACGGATATAAGCCAAATCTTGTAGATAACGATCTGTTTTCACGTTTAATGAACCACGATCATTTAAAGCGATGTATCCTCTTAATAATGGGAAGTAGGCATCTGTATTTTCAGGTGTCCATACATCATCATTGAAATCCTTAGGGATGAAAGAGTAATACGGCCTAGAATAAGGACCCCAGAATTTATCCGCATTATTTCCTGGCCACCAATTTTGCTTACCTATTCCCTGGAAGAAAGCAGAGACATCAAAGCCTTGCCAATTTGCGCCAAGGTTGATACCAAAATTATAACGTGCTCGGCTGTTTCCAATGATGACCATATCTCCTCTATCATTTAGCTTATTTGTACCATTATTTACGATTCCATCTGGTACACCATTTGGTCCGGAGATATCTGCAAATTTTAAATCACCCGCTTGTAATTTAGACCAATCGCCTGGCGCAGATAAACGTTGTTTGTCAACAAAATCCTGATTTATTTTCCAATTAGCTGCTTCTTCATTGGAAGAAAACAGTCCATCGGTTTTATAGCCCCAAATCTCGCCTAAAGTCTGGCCTACATAATAATTGTTTAATAGGAATTCTCTGTTGTCAAAACGTGTGATTTTCGCTTTTGAATCCGATAATCCTAAACTAAAATTATATCCGAAAGGTTTTTCATTGATCATAAATTGATCTTTCCATGCTAATGAAAGTTCCCACCCTACGTTTCTTAAATCACCCGCATTAGTTCGTGGAGAAGCTGCTCCATATACAGAAGGCAAGGATTTACCAGGGATAAGCATATCTAAAGTTTCGCGAACGAAAAAGTCGAACGAAGTGGTAAGACGGTTCCTTAAGAATTCTAAGTCTGCACCAAAGTTTAAGGTATTTGTTCTTTCCCAAGTTAGGTTTGGTGATATCGGAGTTGGAGCACTAAGATACTGCATCTTAGTTCCGTTGAAAATATAATTGCTTGTTCCAGCATTTAATAATTCCATGTACCCAAATACAGCGGCTTCTTGTGCATTTCCTAGAGAACCATAGGATACTCTTAACTTAGCCTCATTAACAATGTTTTTAGCTGATTGTAGGAAAGGTTCTTCCATAATACGCCATCCGGCAGAGAAAGAAGGGAAGAAGCCCCAGCGTTGATCTTTAGGGAATTTGGAGGTTCCATCGTACCGTCCATTTACTTCTAATAAATAACGACCTTGATAATCATAGTTAATACGACCAAAGAAACCCTGCAACGCCCAGGAATCAGCACCACCATTGATAGTTGGTAAACCTGTACCTAAGTTAAAATCATTAAGGTCTTCAGAAAGTAAGTTAGTGGCAGTACCACCAATATTTTTCCAAACATGAAGTTCCTGGTTAAAACCCGCTGTTGCGCCAATGTGATGATCACCTATTTGTTTATTGAAGTTAGCAAAGAGGTTAGCAGAGTGTTTTTTTGTTAATCCTATTGATTCCGTAAATTGATCATTCCCTAAATAGCTAATTTCTCCAGGATAAATAGACCAAGGAGCCATAGTCCTTCTGTTAAACCTATTTACAGGATTATAAGAGAAGGTATAATTACCAGTAATCATTAAATCTGGAGTTATCTGTGCTACTGCTTCAAATAAATTCACAAATTCATACTCTTTTTCACCTCCTTTAGATTTACCATGAAGTAAATCTGCCATAATACCATCACCAATATTGTAGTTGTTTATTTCTGTTCTATAGGTTGCTGTTCCATCAGGATTTACAGGAACGTATGAGGGTAGTGCGTGTACTGTAGTTGAGATAAAGTTGTTATTGGCATCGACATTTGAATTCCATCCTGGGTAGGTATAATTTTGGTAGTTTAATTGGAAATTGTCGCTTACTTTAAGCCAGTCTGTTACTTGACCATTAATACGCGAACGTAAATTATAAGAGTCAAATTTATCTTGGATAACTTTCATCATTCCGCCTTTCTCGTAAAGACGACCAGAAATATAATAGTCTATTTTTTCTGAGCCTCCAGAAAAAGTTAAGGAATGTTCCATGGAGTTCATTTTGTCACGGTAGAAGGTGTTCCACCAATCTGTGTTTCCATAGTATACATATTGGTCCTTACCGTTTCTGTTTTGTATAACCACCGAAGGAAGGGATGGATCCTCTTTGCGTTTCAAAAGTTCAGCATAATCTTCATCGGTATATCCGGTATAGCGGTTACCCGTAGCTCGAACGAAGGCTTCATCGTTTAGGATGGCAGCATCATAACCACTGGTGATAAAATCTGTTCTAACCGTAAGCCCAGAGGAACCGAAGTTATTGCTGTAACTAATGTTCATTTTACCTGCTTTACCTCTTTTTGTCGTAACTAACATAACACCAAAAGCTCCACGAGCACCGTAAATTGCTGCAGCCGAAGCATCCTTCAGAACAGATACGGATTCAATATCACGGGGGTTAATACGGTTGATGTCGCCAGGAACACCATCTATTAGAACCAAAGGGGCTGCATTGGCGGAGTTAATGGATGCGAAGCCTCGAATATTTACATTTCCGCCACCTCCGGGTCTACCATTGGTGAAATTGATGTTTAAATTCGGGATAGCTCCCTGCAAAGCTTGAGTTGCATTGGCCACTGGGCGATCTTCAAAAACTTTGGAGTCTACCTGAGCAACCGAACCCGTTAGATTCACTTTCTTTTGACGGCCATAACCAACTACAACTACTTCATCCAATGACTCATTGGATTGCACAAGGGTAATGTTTGTGACTTGGTTTTTAATGGTTAAAGTTTGAGAATTGTATCCAACCATAGTAATACGGAGTTCATTTCCTATCGCTCCAGCGATTTCGAATTCACCGTTTTCATTGGTTTGCGTGACTGTCCCGGTTGTGCTGTTGCGAACAGATACTCCTGATAGTGCCTGTCCGTCTGCATCGACAATCCGCCCTTTAATCACACTTTGTCCCAAAATGTGACTTTCTCGGTGAGTCCAAAACGCATGCGTATGTGCGGTGACCTCCGTCCAAGAACAAATGGTTATGCCTATAAGAATAGGCAAAATAGCATAATTCTTTTTCATGGAAATAGTTTAAGTATTGTGGTACAAAAAAACGGTTACAATGTTGTTCTTTAATTAAGGTTTTGTTATTAAATAATGAAGTTCAATCAAAATTTTAATAAACTATTTTAAGGTAGATTTTTTGGGTTTATTCAAATTGTTTAAGTTGATATAAATATAAATTACATGCTTTATTCATTTATGAAATATTTACTTTTTAATGCACGAACCTTTAATTATGTTTATTAATTGAGCTTTTTGTTGGAAAATTTCTTTTATTGTTCTGTAACAAGTTGGTAAATGTTAAAATATGTTTTTCTATTATTTGATGGTTTTTATGATCTTACTAATAAACAATGAACTTCCTTTATCGTGTGATTTAGTTGTATAGTTCTATAGCTAATCACATTAGAGTTAGATTAGAAATCTCCTAGTTTTCTATATACCACTTTAATATGTTTAATTTTGTGCAAATCGTATTTACATGCACGTTTTGTTAATTGAGGATGATTTGCGTATTAGTTCTTTTTTAATCAAAGGATTAGAAGAGGCATCTTATGTCGTATCCTTGTGTAAAAGTGCTGAGGCGGTTTATGAGGGAAACTATTTGGATTTGCCCATTGATTTGATCATCGTCGATATTATGTTGCCTGGTATGGACGGTATTCAATTCGTGCAGACCTTAAGGTATAAAGGGAATTATACTCCAGTATTAATGTTAAGTGCATTAAATGCTGTTCAAGATAAGGTGACCGCCTTAAATTCGGGCGCTGATGATTACCTGACCAAACCATTTCATTTTGATGAGTTACTCTCTAGATTGCAAGCACTTCTAAGAAGGAAGCAGCTACAGGTAAAAAGTAAGCCAGAAAACTCCCAATTAAGATTTGGCGACCTATTGATCGATAAGGATCAATACATGGTCAGTGTTGCAGATGAAATAGTTGAGCTTTCGCCCAAAGAATTGAAGCTCTTGTTGTATTTGGTGGATAATAAAAACCGGACGGTGTCACGTATGCAAATACTGAATGCTGTGTGGGGGATAACCTTCGATAATCATAGTAATGTGGTCGATGTTTATATTTCCTACCTACGCAATAAAATAGAGGTAAGCAATGAGAAGTTCATTTTTACAGTAAAAGGGATTGGTTATATGTTTAAATATGACACATGAAACTAAAGCATAGACTTTCTTTATACTCCATAGCTATATTTTCGGTGTTGACCATGTTGATTTCGGTCATCATCTATTTTGCCTATTACGTTCAAAGGGAGCATATGGAAGAACATGCTTTGGAAAATAAAACCTTGCTTGCGGCTATTTACTATCTTGAACAAGATGAATTAAGCAGTTTGGAGCATGCACAGATTCAAAACCAATTACAAAAAACCATTTCAAGGAAGAATATTGCTGTTTTTGATAGTCTGACAAAGCAAGTAGATGGTGATATGGCGCATGACTTAGTTTTACCTAAGGGATTTTTTGAGCAAGTGAAGAGAAATGGAAAGGCTCATTTTAATACCGAATCTTTCTTTTACAATGGTCTCTATTATCAGGATAATCAGGGGGATTTTGTGGTTTTGTCTCGAGAATCTAAGGTCGAATTTAATGAGCAACTGCAGACTTTATCGCATATTTTAATCCTTGCATTTTTAGCGGGTTTATTGGTGATCTATTTCTTTTCTCGATTTTTGGGTTATATTGCGTATCAGCCTATCATAAAAGTCATCGATCAGATAAAAGAACGTGACAGTCAAAACTTTGATGTCCCAATACAATTAACGAAATCCTATTCTGAGATTCAGGATCTTGTCAATACCTATAATCATTTTGTGGATCGAATAGCGCAGACCTTTGCTGTACAGAAGAACTTTATAGATTATGTTTCCCATGAGCTAAGAACACCGATTACAGCGCTAATGGGAACCCTAGAAGTAACTAAGCAACGGGAGCGAACGGTTGCAGAATATGAGCAAGTCATATTACAGTTGCAACAATATACAAATGATTTGCAGGATAACTTAGAGCAAATGATGTTGTTGTCTGGTGCAAAGACGAGCTTTGAGTTCCAAAAATTACGGATGGATGAAATTGTCTGGCAAGTCATTGAACAAGCTGTATTATACCATCATGCTAAGATTGATGTGAAAATTGAGGTTCAAAACCCTGATCTATTGACTTGGGAGGGTAATGATCGATTACTCGCTTTGGCTTTGAATAATCTCATTGAAAATGCGATCAAATATTCCAATAACAATTTGATAAATCTCCGTTTATGGGAGGAAGAAGACCGGTTACTGTTAGAAATTAAAGATCAAGGAATTGGAATTCCAACAGCTGATTTGGAACAGGTACGTCAGAATTTTTACCGTGCATCGAATACAAAAACTTTTTCTGGAAAAGGAATAGGGCTTTCTATGGCTAATATTATCTTCAAATATCATGGGATCAATCTTGATATAGAATCAGATTCCACTGGAACAAGGATCATTCTTCGATTCTAATTCAATTCTAATGTAATCCCAAAACCACCTTAATCTGCATGCCTTAGGTTTGTAGAAAAAATAATAAGGTGAAGAAAATTCTCTTACTTCTTGCGTTTGGCTGCTTTAGTCTTCAAGTCTGGTCACAAAACTATGATTTGGAGGCTTTGGAAGCCACTTTTTTAAAGAATAACCTCCGTATTCTAGCGGCTAAATATGAGATTGGGCAAGCAGAAGCTAAATTGGCACAAGAACGTGTGTGGCCGAATCCTAGTTTAAGTTTGGATAATGTGAACTTATGGTCTAACTCTACTGTAGAAGAGCAGCCTTTGCTGTTTGGGAAGTTTGGAAAGAAACAACAGTTTGGATTGGAGCTCGAACAATTAATTGAGACCGCTGGGAAAAGAAAAAAGCGCGTAGCAATTCGACAAACAGAATTAGATGCAAAAGCCATATCATTCGAAGAATTGCTTTGGTCTTTAAAGTATGAATTACGAATAGCCTATTATCAATTGGCCCTCACCAAACAAGAATTAAGCTTGTTGGAAGAAAGCATGGAATCCTTTACTCAATTGCGGGATTTATATGCTAAGCAAGCTGCTAAATTACATGTTTCATCAGCTGCCTACTACCGCATACAAAGTGAACTCCTCAGTATAGAAAAGGAAGTTTTTACCCTAAGAAGTAAAGAACAAGAAGCCTTAGACCAATTAAAAGTATTGACACGCATAGCTAATCTGTCCATAACGGATTTGCGATTTCCTAAGTTTCAATTGAAGAATTTACCTAAATCATATGATCATTTAATAAGCTTAGCGAGGGATCAAAACTTTCAAATCAAATTGCAGGAAAGAAATTTGATTAAATCGGAACAGGAGTTTCAATTGGAAAAAGCCAATGCAAAACCTGATTTAACTACTTCCGTAGCTTTTGAGCGAGGAGGAAATATCATGCAAAATTTTGTAGGTATTGGTGTTAAGGTTGATTTACCCTTATTTAACCGCAATAAAGGAAACATAAAGGCTGCAAAAAATCAAGTAGAACAAGAGACTGCACAGAAACAATATTTAGAACAAGAGTTAGAAGTCCAAATAGTACATGTTTATCAGGAACTGACACGATTAGAGAAATTAATTCTTTCATGGGATGACCAGGAAGCAGATAGTGGACAGGACCTTTTATCAAAATTCCGGAAACAGTTGACGGAACATCAAATCACGTTATTGGAGTACTTGGATTTTGCCCAAGCATACCAAAATGCACAACAAGCAAAATTTGGAATACAAGAGAATTATTTACAACGCTATGAGGAATTGCAGTTCCTTTTAGGATCAGGTACACAGGGATATGAAAATTAAATGGACATATGGATTTCTTGTCGTGGCTTTATTTGGTTGCCAAGGGGAAGAGAGTTCGGATAAGGTTACTAATGAAGCTGTTGAGAAATTTTGTTTGAATCCGGAATTGAAAAAATCAACGGAATTGCAAACCATACAAGAGCAAGCAATGGTAGAACAGATGAGTTTACCAGGGAAAATAGAATATAATGAAAATGATTTGGTGGTCTTTAAGAGTTTGCTTTCTGGAGTTGTCGAGACAGTTAAGTTTGAACTGGGTGATTATGTTAAAAAAGGGCAGGTATTAGCAAATATCAAATCCGTAGAGATTCAATCCCTACATCAGCAAAGGAAATTTCAAGAGAACCAATTGGTTTTGCTTCAAAAACAACTACTCACCAAACAAGATTTATTGAAAGATGGGATGGCTGCACAAACTGAGGTTCTTGAAATAGAACATCAATTAGATGCTGCGAAAATTGAATTGGATCGTATTAAGGAAACTTTAGGCTTATACCGTGCGACTAGTCAAGGAGAGTTTCAGATTCTAGCACCAAAAAATGGCTATATCGTTCATAAGGCAATCAGTCCAGGCCAAGTAATTGGTTCAGAATCGGATGATTTGTTCTCCATTTCCAACTTAAAAGAAGTTTGGGTAATGGTAAATGTGTTTGCGAGTAACCTTCGTTTTGCTAAAGTTGGGGCAGCTGTCAAGGTTAAAAGCTTAGCATTTCCAGATCAAGTGTATTCGGGAAAGATTGATAAATTATACCCCGTATTTGATGCCAATGAGCATGTGATGAAGGCGCGGGTAGTACTTGATAATCCAAATTTAAAGTTGATGCCCGGTTTGAGTGTCGATGTGTTATTAGAAAAGGATCAACAGGGAGGACAACGTGCCTTTGCCATTCCTAATAAGGCTATTTTATTCAGTAATAATGCAAACTATGTGGTCATCTATCGGGATGACTGTGATTTGGAGATGAAACAAGTCGATATTCGCTATAGTAATGAAGATTATAGTTATGTAGCTGAAAAGTTTCCACAAGAAACAAAGGTTGTTGCCAGTAATGCTTTGTTAATCTTTGAAGAGTTGAAAGGGAGGTAGAAATGAAGAAATTTGTACAGCAGATCGTCACCTTCTCTTTAAAGAATACCACATTTGTTCTCTTTGCCACTTTAGCTTTATTGTTTATAGGCATATACGCATTAAAACATACGGCAATCGAGGCTTTTCCAGATGTTACGAATACAAGGGCAAGGATTATTACACAATGGCCTGGAAGGAGTGCTGAAGAGGTAGAAAAACAAATCACCTTACCCATTTCTAAGGTGATGAACAGTATCCCAAGTAAAAGTAATGTTCGCTCAATAAGTTTGTTTGGACTATCGGTAGTTACTGTTCAATTTGAAGATGCTGTAGATGATTTCTATGCGCAGCAATATGTTTCGAATAAGATGGGTGGAGTTGATTTGCCTGAAGGGGCAGAGATTGAAATTGAACCACCATCCGGTGCGACAGGTGAAATTTACCGCTACGTAATTAAGAGTGATCTTCCAATCAAGGAAGTTTCAGCTATGCAGGATTGGGTAATTGAGCGGGAACTTTTAAGCGTTCCTGGGGTTGCCAATGTCATCAGTTTTGGCGGAGAGGAAAAGATTTATGAGGTGAGAATCAATCCTACAGAACTTAAAAACTTTGGATTGACGGCATTGGAGGTATATGAAGCTGTTTCTAAATCCAATATAAATGTTGGTGGAGATGTCATTCAACAAGGGGATCAGGCTTATGTGGTTCGTGGTGTTGGTTTATTGGATAAAATAGACGATATCGGAAATATTACGGTCAAATTAGTAGGTTCAACACCCATATTGGTGAAGAACGTTGCTGAGGTAGTTGTATCCAACAAACCACGTTTAGGGCAGGTAGGTTTCAATGAGCAGGATGATTTAGTAGAAGGTATTGTGGTGATGCTAAGAGGTCAAAATCCATCGGAGGTTATTGGAAATCTTAAATCCAAAATTAAGGAACTAAATGAACGGATATTGCCTGGGAATGTTCAGATTGAAACAATTATTGACCGGACAACCTTGGTGGATAATACGGTAAAAACTGTATCCAAAAATATCATTGAAGGCGTATTACTAGTTTCTTTAATCGTATTTATCTTCTTATATAATTGGAAATCTACTTTTATTGTCGCCTCCGTCATACCACTGTCTTTTCTGTTTGCGATTATTATGTTGAAGATTCAGGGACTGCCCGCGAATTTAATTTCAATGGGTTCTTTGGATTTTGGCTTGTTGCTGGAAGGTACTTTAGTAATTGTGGAGACTGTTTTTGTAGCTATGGCTACCATGTCGCATAAAGTGGGCCCAGAAAGATTTGCCAAGATGAGTAAGATGGGGATAATTAAAAAGAGTGCCGGTAGTGTGGCCTCTTACATATTCTTTGCATTACTTATTTTAATTGTTGCCTTATTACCCATCTTCTCCTTTCAAAAGGTGGAGGGTAAAATGTTTTCTCCTTTAGCATTTACGCTGGGTTATGCCTTATTGGGTTCTTTGATTCTAAGCTTAACTTATGTTCCTGCCATGTGTAAATTATTATTCAATAAGGGCATGGAGGAGAAGGAAAATATAGTTACACGATTTTTTAATCGCAGTATTTATGGCTTGTACAGTAATGCCTTACGGTTCAAGTATTGGACGATGGGGCTATTTTTAGGCTTATTGAGCCTTTGTATCATCAAGTTCATGAATTATGGTTCAGAATTTTTGCCTCAATTAAATGAAGGGGCTATATATATACGGGCTACTTTACCCAATAGTGTCAACCTAGAGGAGTCCACCAAATTGACAAAAGAGATGAAAAACATGATGCTGGATAGTTGCCAGGAGATTGATTTTATCTTAACGCAGACTGGAAGACCAAATGATGGAACTGATCCGACTGGTTTCTTTAATATCGAGTTTAATGTGCAGCTAAAACCCGAAGGAGATTGGAGCCGAAAAGTTAGTAAGGAAGACATTATACAGCAGTTGCGTAAGCAATTAGGACAATACCCTGGAATCACTTTTGGGTTTAGTCAGCCTATTCAAGATAACGTGGAGGAGTATGTAGCAGGAGTAAAGAGTTCCTTGGTAATCAAGATTTTTGGGGATGATTTATATCAATTAGAGGATTATGCCTATCAAGTATCGGAAAGCATCGCTAAGGTTCGAGGTATTACAGATATCAATGTTTATAAGAATATTGGTTTGCCAGAATTAAGGATTCAACTGCATGATTCCAAGATGGCTAAATATGGTGTATTTACTGCTGATGTACAGGCTGTCATTGCGATGACTATTGGTGGTCAATCGGCAACTAAATTCTATGAAAAAGAGAGACAATTTGATGTGGTTCTACGCTTTAGCGAGGAATATAGAAATACAGCCGAAAAAATAGGGAGTATTCTTATTCCAACTAGTAATGGAGAGAGAATTCCATTGCGTGAAATTGCAAGCATTGGCTATGTTACGGGGCCTGCGTTTATTTATAGAGAAGGAAATAGCCGTTATATTGGGGTTGGATTCAGCATTGCAGGAAGAGACTTAGGAAGTACCATTGCAGAGGCAAAGGAAGTTGTAGCAAAAGAAGTAAAATTACCTAAAGAGAATCAGATGGAATGGGCCGGTGAATTCGAGAGCAAAGAACGGGCAACTAAGCAATTGATGACGGTCATTCCAATCTCTTTAGTGCTTATTCTAATTCTCTTGTACAGTAACTTTGGAAATATGAAAGATACAGCGATAGCTGCTATTACTATTCCATTTGCTTTTATTGGTGGTTTTCTTTCCTTATGGATTACAGGAACAGTATTTGGTATTTCTGCAGGTATTGGTTTAATTATCTTATTTGGAGTTAATACTATTAACGGCATCATTTTAATTGCCGTTATGAAAGAATACCTCAGGAAAAAGACGCTGTTGGAAGCCATAGATCAAGGTGTTCGAAGTAGGATTAGATCTATTGTCATGATTGCATTAATGGGTTCAATGGGATTATTACCTGCTGCTTTGTCAAGTGGAATGGGGGCGGAGATTCAAAAGCCACTGGCCATTATGATCGTTGGTGGCTTGTTGATCTGTTTGATTCTATCCTTTACGGTATTACCGGTCGTATTCTATTTTTCATACAGGAAAAAGGAGAAATTGATCTGATTATATTGCCCTACAATGACCCTAATCAGGTTATTTTAGGGCAATAATATGTACCTTTGTCGACATGAACAAAAAGGATAAACCAAGCAATAAAAAGTTAAGCTTTTCAAGACCAGTTGAAAAACATTTCTACGAATTGGACCAAACGTATGCAAGCTCCAATAAATCACTAATTGCCGTGTTCTTGACTTTAGCTTTTTTTGGTGTAATGGGTATGATCTGGATGATACCTTTTCCGCAGTTTGAATTCTTGGTGAAAATGAACGCTCATACTTTTTTGAATTGGGGTTCCTTCTTTATTGCTATAGTTATCTATGCTTACTTAAAATTAGCACCTACCTTATCTTATGCGGTTTTGTTTTGTATAGGAATAATGAGTTTTTTCATTGTACAGTTAGAATATGTAGAACGAGATGGTGGACCCTCAGTGCTTTTAGTATGTTCAATTCTAGCTCTAATAGGTTTACTTGGATTATGGTTTACTGTAAAGCCTGTTCAAGGACATGCAAATCGCTTTCTTCAGTTAGTAGGGGTTGGGCCAGTATGGCTATGGTCCAAAGTTTTTGAAAAACTAAATTGGAAGTATTAACATTATCTTCAAAAATTTTCCTTAAATAAATTCGAAAACTCTTAAATTTTTATATTTTTAGATATTAATCAATTATTATGAAAGATCTAAAATATCCCCTACATTTTAAGTTTCGAATTACGAGTTTTGCTAAAGATTTTTTAGCTACAGATGCCACAGGTCAACCCTTATATTATGTTAGGGAAAAGATATTTAGCTGGCGAGATCATATTATGGTATATCGCGATTCTTCGAAATCTGAAGTTTTATATGAGTTCATATCAAATAAACGGATTGATTTTCAGCAAACTTTTACAATTAAGGACTCGGAAGGGAAGGTTTTAGGTAAAGCTCGTAGAAAGACAATTAAATCCCTATGGCGTTCTACTTTTAACCTGATGGACGCTAGTGATCTGCATGACCATACGATTAAAGAAAAGAATCCCTGGACAAAATTTTGGGATGGTTTATTTGGTGAATTGCCCATAATCGGGATGCTTTCAGGTTATGTATTTAACCCCTCTTATATTCTTCGAAATGATTTAGATGAACCCATGTTTGAGATTCGGAAAGAACCTTCTTTTTTTGGAAGAAAGTTTTCTGTATTAAAGCTAACGGACAAGGATGTAGATGATGAACGATTTGTCCTCAGCCTCATGCTAATGGTCATAATGGAAAGGAGCAATGGGTAAAACCCATTGCTCCTTTATAAATTTCTGTTATTGATTCGATTAAAGCTTTTTAAGGCTGTATTCGAGTTTTATTTCGTTTTTATCTGTAGCCGTATACTCACGTACAAGTGTAGCTCCTAACTTTTCGATTGCCTTTTGAGATCGAATATTTTCCTTAGCTACATGAAAGTAAACTTCATCGACGAATTGAAAAGCATAATCCAATAAGAGCTTTTTAATGGATTGATTATACTGAGTTCCCCAGTAAGGTTTAGTCAAAAATGTATAGCCAATAGAAACAGACTTTTTATCTTTATTAAATTCATAAAAGGAAGTCGTTCCAATTACCTTTCCTGTTCGATGATCAATTATTATATATGCAATATCATTCGCTAATAACTTCTGAAAGTATTTGGTGAAACCTAGGGGTGTATAACGCATGCGGTCAGGATGTTGTTCCCAAATTTCAGGGTCTGATGCAGCAGCATATAACCACTCGAAATCTTCCTTTACCAAAGGGATAAGTTTTACAAGCTCATTGCTTAATATTTGTCTTTCCAACATGGCGATTTATTTTATAATACGTTTGATCTTATTGGATTTTTTAATCCATTTATGGACAGCATCATAATCTTCTTGATTGATTTTGTCGTATATATGCTGTAATTGTTTGATATGCTCCTCGAGAACTTCTAATACATTGCTGCGGTTCTGTTTAAAAATAGGAGTCCACATGTCAGGAGAAGATTTTGCTAAGCGGACAGTAGACTGGAAGCCTGATCCTGCTAATTCAAAGATTCTACCTTGAGACTTTTCTTTCTCTAAAACAGTTAAAGCCAGAGCAAATGAGGTAAGGTGAGATATATGCGAGACATAGGCCGTATGCATATCGTGCTCATCAGCTGTCATAAAAGAAGTTTTCATTTCCAATTGTTCTGTAAGTGCATCTGCTAATTCAAACGCATCTTCATCAGATTTAAAAGCCTCTACATATACCATCATCTTATCCTTAAATAGATTAGGGATAGCTGCTTCAGGACCAGAGTATTCTGTACCAGCCATGGGGTGGGCTGCAACATAACGACCACGATTAGGATGCTCTGAAATGAGATTCAAAATATTGGTTTTGGTTGATCCCATATCGATGATGATCTGTTTAGTAGCCTTATCCAGTAACTGAGGCAAGAGTTCCATAATAGCATCTACTGGTACTGTTAATACAATAATCTTACAATTCTGTAAGGCTTCAGTTAAAGTTTGAAACTCATCTACCAATCCTAATTGAAGGGCTTTCTTTTGGTTGGCTTCACTTTTTTCAACACCGACAATCTTGTCAGCAAAGTTTGTTTGTTTAAGTCGGATCCCTATCGAACCACCGATAAGACCTGTTCCGACAATTGCTATATTCATTTTCTTAATTGCAATAAAATCAATAATCCTGGAAATCCAGTCCTTTAAAAGCTATTTCTGAATCGCTTTTTTTATACGATTAATAGCCATTTCATAAACGGCAACTTGTGCACATAGGCTTATTCGGATATACCTTTCACCAGCGGTGCCAAAGATGCCTCCAGGCGTGATAAAAACATGCGCCTTATAAAGTATATCATCAGCTAATTCGTAGCAGTCTGCATATGTATTTGGGACTTTAGCCCATACGAATAATCCAACCTGATTAACATCATATTGGCAATTTAATAAATCCATTAATTCAAATACCTTAACTCTTCGAGTTTTATATTCTTCGTTTAATTGAGTGTACCAGGATTTGTCCAAATTTAAGGCTTTTGCAGCTGCCATTTGAATAGGGAAGAAGGTTCCAGAATCCATATTGCTTTTAAATCGTAAAATCTCAGCAAGACGTTTTTCATTTGCAACCAGCATTCCAATACGCCAACCAGCCATGTTGGATGATTTGCTTAAAGAATTAAGCTCAATGGCGACATCCATGGCGCCTGGTATTGCCATAATGCTCTGTGGCGTATCGTTTAAGATAAAGCTATACGGATTATCATGACAGATTAGAATTTGATGTTTTTTACCAAATGCTATAATACGCTCAAAAAAATGTTTGTTAGCTAATGCACCAGTTGGCATATTCGGATAATTAATCCACATGAGCTTTACTTTGGATAAATCTTGAGCCTCCATAGCTTCTAAATCGGGTAACCAATTTAAATCTGGTGATAAATCATAAGATTTAATGGTTGCACCAGAAATTCTTACTGCACTAGCATATGCCGGGTAACCTGGGTTAGGAACCAACGCTTCATCACCTTCTTGAAGGTAGGTCATACAAATATGTACTATTCCTTCTTTTGAACCTATAAGTGGTAGTATCTCAGTATTTGGATTTAAATTGACGCCATAATATCGATCATACCAATCTGCCATGGCTTGTCTAAGGACTGGTATGCCCTTGTAGTTCTGATAACCATGGGTATTGGGTAATGCCGCTTGTTCCTGAAGTGTTTTGATGACCTCTGGATGTGGCGGGAGATCAGGACTGCCGATGCCCAAGTTTATTACCTGTGCACCATTCTTGTTCATCTCATCAATTTCCCTCAACTTCTTAGAGAAGTAATACTCTTCAGTATGTTGAAGGCGTTTCGCTACGTCAATTTCCATTATTTTAATATTTGGCGTTAAATTTATAAAAACTTCCGCTGTTTAATCTAATTATGTTAAAGATATTCCCCGATATCTGTTGAGTATAGCAATGGAATCATTGTTTTTCTGCCATTTTTCTATCAGAATTAACCAAATTGAATTCTAGAACCTTCAAAAACTACTTCTCTTAGGTCATTTAATAGTTATAAAGGAGTTATCATATTGAGTTTTCATAATAGGAAATTTTAATGTTTTAGCTTATTGAAAAGAAATTTTGTCTTCGATTAAAATCAAGATAAAGAGGGGTTATTTGTTCATGAGCGTAATGTGATTTGTTGCCTTATCCTTGAATTTATGATTCAGTGAAATTAATTGTTGTTTATCGTTAAATAATTGTCGTTACATTCTTTGTGTTTTGTGATTTTGCAGAAATAAATATATAGTATAAAATATATGGTAAAACAAATAATTAGAATGAATTTTTCAAAAATTAATTGTGAAGCAAATATTAATAATATTATTAGGACTTTTATAATTCAACTATTTTATTAAATTCGCCTAATAATTAAAATACTTTCAAAACAAAAGACAGTTATGAGAATTTCTGAATTATCCGGAGTAAAAGAAATCGCCCGTCGAGCGAATGTTTCGATAGCGACTGTAGATCGAGTATTACATAGTAGGCCAGGTGTTGCAGAAAAGACAAAATCTAAGATTTTGGGCATCATTGATGAGATTAAGTATAAGCCAAACATATTGGCGAAACGCTTGGCTTCAAAACGAGTTTATAAATTTGGGATTCTTATTCCGAATGACGTCAAGGAATCTGGGTATTGGCAAGCACCAATCACAGGTATTGAATCTGCATTGTCAGAGTTTGGTGAATTTGGTGTTGAGTTAAGCTATTTTTTGTATGATAAAGATGATAGGAGTTCTTTTGCAGAGCAAGTTGAAGAGTTATTTAAAGGTCCTATTGACGGGATTATTGTAGCCCCAATATTCATTAAGGAGTCTTTGGATTTATCTATTCGATGTATTGAAAAACGTATTCAATATGTTTTTATTGATACGAATATCTTAGATGCAAAACCATTGAGCTATATCGGTTTTGATTTGTTCCAGTCAGGCAGAGTAGTAGGCAACCTATGTAATTATTTATTAGAGGAAGAAGATGGAGTCCTAGTGGTCAATATTGCTAAACATGAAGACAGTTTAAATCGGTTGAAATTAAGGTATGAAGGGTTTGAAGCTTATATGAAAGAATATAAACGAGAAAAATCGATCAAGAAATTGGATTTCTCCTCTGCAAGTATGCATTCTTTTGAAACAAGAATGACTAAAGCTCTTCAGAATAAAAAAACCAAATTAATTTTTGTCACTGGTTCACATGTGCACTTGGTTGGACAATATTTGAAAAAAAGAAATATAAAAGATATTCTGGTTATTGGATATGAATACTCTACGCCAAATTTAGAGTTATTGATTGAAGGGTATATCGATTTTCTCATTTGCCAAAAGCCAATTGAACAGGGATATCGTGCTTTTGTGGCATTGTATGAGCATTTTATTGCTAAGCGTAAAGTACATAAGATGCAGTTTATGCCTATTGATGTTGTCACACGTGAGAACTTCAAATATTATGAATATTAGTCTTTAATCTGATAAATTTATCAGGCTTGTTTTTTAGTTTGTTTGGTCTACAATCTATGAAATATTAAATGTTTTGCAATCTAGTGTTAAATGCTGCCGAATGACAGTAGATTGCAACATTTTCAATCGAAGAATTGCTAAAAATTAGGATGATTACAAATTTTCCTACATTTGTACTCTTAGTTTTTTGAATGAAAACATACTTTAGACTACTTACGTTTGCAAAACCTATCGAGAAATATGCCATACCGTACATTATCTGTACGTTGATAATGGTGGTATTTAGCACTTTAAATCTTGCACTATTAGCCCCTTTATTACAGACGCTTTTTAATTCTCAAAATGCGGTAGTAGAAAAAGTTCCTTGGCCAGAGGAATTTGACTTAATGGCTTATTTCAATTATTTCTCATCCGATATGGCATTGCGCTTTGGGCCTTATGAAGCGCTAAAATATACCTGTATTGTCATTGTTGCTTCGGTTTTCATCAGTAACTTGTTTAGATACCTTTCCCAAAGGATCATGGAGAATCTCCGGATACATACGCTGTTAAACCTTAGAAAGTCTGTTTTTAGCAATGTAATGAACTTACATTTGGGTTACTTTACGAATCAAAGAAAAGGTGATATTATCTCGAAAATTGCCTCTGATGTTCAGGTTGTTCAATTTTCAGTAACTGGTACTTTGCAGGTGGTGTTTAAGGAGCCTTTACAGTTGATTGCCTTTTTGGTGATGTTGTTTATGATTTCTGTAAAGTTGACTTTGTTTTCCTTATTGGTTATTCCAGTATCTGCATTTTTCATTTCCAAAATTGTTAAAACTTTAAAACATCAAGCTCAAGAAGGTCAGCGGACTTATGCCAATATGATTACCTATTTGGAGGAAGCTTTGTCTGGAATCAAAATTATAAAATCTTTTAATGCAGCAGACTTCATTAAAAGGAAGTTTAATAATGAAAATGATAACTATGCAACGATTAATCGTCGTATGGTTCGTCGCCAGCAAATGGGTTCTCCAGTCTCGGAATTACTAGGGGTTATTATGGTAGCCATCATTCTTTTATATGGCGGGCATTTAGTTTTATCTGGAGAAGGAGATTTACCAGCATCTGAATTTATAACCTATATCGCTATATTCTCTCAAATCATGCGTCCTGCTAAGGCTTTAACAGATGCCTTTTGCAATATACATAATGGAATTGCAGCTGGAGAACGTGTGCTGCAACTTGTAGATGAGCAAAATAAGGTTGCTGATAAGCCTAACGCAAAAGTAATTACCACATTTAATGATCGAATTCGTTTTGATCAAGTGAAATTTGCTTATGAGGATCATGAGGTATTGAAAGATATCAATTTGGATATAGAAAAGGGTCAAACCCTTGCTTTAGTTGGACCATCAGGTGGTGGGAAGTCTACTTTGGTGGATTTAATACCACGCTTTATGGACGTCACTGCGGGACAGTTGAGTGTTGATGGAGTAGATGTTCGGGATCTTAATCAGGAGTCGCTGAGGGCTCTAATTGGTGTAGTAAATCAAGAGTCTATTTTGTTCAATGATACCATCTTCAATAATATCGCATTTGCGAATGAGTCAGCGAGTAAAGAGGAAGTTATTCAAGCGGCCAAAATAGCTAATGCCCATGATTTTATTATGAATACCGACCATGGTTATCAAACCAACATTGGTGATCGTGGCTCTAAACTTTCAGGTGGACAAAGACAGCGTATCTGTATTGCAAGGGCAGTATTGAAAAATCCGCCAATTATGTTGTTGGATGAGGCGACTTCAGCTCTAGATACCGAATCAGAAAGACTTGTTCAAGATTCCTTATATAAGTTAATGCAAAATAGAACGACTGTGGTTATTGCGCACCGTTTGAGTACTATTCAAAGTGCAGATAAAATTGTTGTTTTAGAGTCAGGTTGGATAGTAGAAGTCGGATCGCATATGGAGCTAATTGCGAAGAATGGTCTTTATAAGCGACTGATCGATATGCAGCAATTTGCTGAGGGTTAAGAGCTTAAAAGAATAGCTTTTTAGCGTATGTTTTCCTAAATTTGTATTGTAAGGAGTGAGAAATGGAATCAACACAAAAACTAGCGTTTTTAATCAACGATAAGAACTTATCACACGAGCTAAAAGCGATTGCCCTAAAGGTTCAACAAGAAGAACGAATCAGTTTTGATGAAGGGGTATATCTATATGAACATGCTGAATTAGGATACTTAGGTGTTTTAGCGAATTACATCCGCGAGAAGAAGCATGGTGATATCACTTATTTCAATAGAAATTTTCACATAGAGCCTACTAACGTCTGTGTATACGACTGTAAATTTTGTTCTTATTCAAGAATGATTAAGAATAAAGATGAAGGTTGGGAAATGGATGTTGATGGGATGATGGATATCGTGAAAAAATACGATGGTGAACCCGTAACGGAAGTTCATATTACAGGTGGTGTTGTTCCTAAGCAAAATTTAGAATTCTATGCTGAATTCTTTAAGCGTTGTAAAGAACATAGACCTGATCTACACATCAAAGGACTAACCCCAGTAGAATACTATTATATCTTTAAGAAAGCTAAATTAAGCCATTACGATGGTATGAAATATCTGCAAGCCTGTGGTTTGGATTCTATGCCTGGAGGAGGAGCAGAGATCTTTCATCCTGAGGTCCGTGAGAAGATTGCCAATGATAAGTGTAATGCTGAGCAATGGTTAGATATTCATGAACAAGCGCATAAGCTAGGCATGCATACCAATGCTACTATGCTATATGGACATATTGAAGAGTTCTGGCATCGGGTGGATCACATGGAAAGACTTCGTCAATTGCAAGATAAAACTGGCGGATTCCAGACCTTTATTCCATTGAAGTTTAGAAATAAGGATAATCAAATGCATAATGTGCCTGAGGTATCAGTAGTCGAAGATTTAAGGAACTATGCCATTGCACGTATTTACATGGATAACTTCCCACATATCAAAGCTTATTGGGCTATGATATCTCGTAATACTGCTCAAATGTCTTTAAGCTTTGGAGTTGATGATATCGATGGTACTTTGGATGATACAACCAAGATCTATAGCATGGCAGGAGCAGAGGAACAAAATCCAGCTATGACTACTCGAGAATTGGTTGAATTGATTAAAAATGTCGGAAGACACCCGATTGAACGCGACACACTATACCATGTGGTAACAGATTTTAAAGATGTTGTTTTTGAAGATGCAAATCCTAAAAAACAATACTACGCTTTACCAGTGGTTAATTCATAAGACAAATAAATTGAAGAAAACATTTTATTTTATCCGTCATGGACAGACTGATCTGAACCTTAAAGGAATCGTGCAAGGGAGAGGAGTCAATAGTCCATTGAATGATAATGGAATGAAACAAGCACAGGCATTTTACGATGCATACAAGGATGTGCCTTTTGATAAGGTTTATGCATCCACTCTATTGCGTACGCATCAAACAGTAGCCCCTTTTACCGAAAAAGGAATTCCAATGGAAATTTTGGAAGGACTGGATGAAATCTCGTGGGGTATATATGAAGGGCAGGAACAAACACCTGATATCTTATCTGGTTTTGAAAAAGTAGTCAATTCTTGGCGAAATAATGAACTCGATTTGGCTATTGATAATGGTGAATCGCCCAATACTTTAGTCGCTAGACAGAAAGAAGCAGTAGCTCATATGCTTGCTCAACCGAATGAAGAACAAGTATTGGTTTGCATGCATGGCAGGGCTATGCGTATTATGCTGTGTCACTTAACGGAAGTCCCAGTATGCAAAATGGATGATTTCCCCCATACCAATACAGCACTTTACAAATTAGAATATCAAAATAACATCTTTACGATTGTAGATTACTACAATACGGAGCATTTAGCAAATCTATAAAATGGAGAAAATTAAAGTTTCTGCAGTTTCATACACCAATACCTTACCCTTTTTGCAAGGTATTCGAAACTCAGAGGTCTTAAACGACATTGAATTAATGCTGGATTATCCGAGCGAATGTGCCCGAAAAGTCCTAGAACATGAAGCTGACTTAGGGATAATCCCTACAGCAGCTTTAAGTAAAATGGAAGAATATTACCTATTAACAGATTATTGCATTGGTACTAAAGACTATGTTGATTCTGTTTTTATCTTTTCCAGTAAACCTATTGAGGAAATTAGTTCTTTATTATTGGATAAGCAATCACGAACGAGCAATGGTTTAGCTAGAATTTTAATCAAGCATTACTGGAAACGTGAGGTGGAAGTCAAAACAGAAGGGGAAGCCGATGCTTTTGTCCTTATTGGCGATCGTACTTTTGGAAAGAAAAACAGTATGCCTTATGTTTATGATATGGGGCATTATTGGAAAGAATTAACCGGATTGCCCTTTGCTTTTGCTGTATGGGTATCTAATCGACAACTTCCAGAAGATTTTATCAATAAGTTCAATGAGGCACTAAAGGATGGAGTTTCTAGACCTGATGATGTTATCCCCGGTCTTCCAGAGTATCCAGACTTTGATTACCATAAGTATCTCAATGAAAGCTTGGATTATCATCTAACCGCAGATAAACGAAAAGCAATTGACCTTTATCTTAAATGGTATAAGGAATTGTAGTGAAAATAAAATAAAAGGAGCGATATAAATTCAAGTTATATCGCTCTTTTTATATGATGTTTTTAAATCAACCGATTCTTTATAAGAAAGTAACTAGGATGATAACCCAGCCAATAATCATTAATACTCCCCCCAGAGGAGTTATAGGGCCTAAAAATCTTAGATTTACTTTCCATACGTCTTTAAAGCTTAAAAGATAAATACTTCCTGAGAAAAGAATACAACCGTATAGAATTCCATATACTGCCCAACGTTCATAAGAGTCAACAAATTGGAAGTTATATCCAATCAATAAGAGTGTCAAAGCGGCATACATCTGATAGCGCACTCCAACCTCAAAGGAACTAAGTCTGTCCTCAGACAATACTTTTTTTAGTGCATGGGCACCAAAAGCTCCAAAAACAATGGATAATATGCCTAGAATAGAACCTGATATTAATGCGAGTTGTTTCATAAAATGAGTGTAGTCGAGGATTATTTAGCTACTTTGTTAACTTGAGCCATAATTTTCTCTTCAGAAATTACCCCAGTATGCTTCCATACTTCTTTACCGTTTTTAAATAATCCAATTCGAGGGATTCCGGTAATTTTTAAAGCCTTCATTAATTCTGGATTTGCATCTGCATCTAATCGAACAACTTTAACTTTTTGGGCTTGTTCTTTTTGGATTTTCAAAATAGTAGGCTTTAACGTTTGACATGGGCCACACCAAACAGCTGAATAATTCACCAATACAACATCTGCAGAATTAACCAATTTATTAAATTGATCCATACTCAACCCAGTAGTCTTGTCATTGTCTGAAGAATTTGCTTTTACTTCCTTCACAACTGGTCTATCTGCATTGCGCCAATCCATCATACCACCACTGTAATCAAAAACTTTAAATCCTTTTTCAGTAAGTAGAGCAGCAGCTTGTTTACTACGACCTCCACCTAAGCAATAAACATAGACAGGCTTGTTTTTATCCAATTTAGTGATTGCTGATTCAAATAATGCTTTGTCATTCCAATTAATGTTCTTTGCATTTTTTACATGCCCTTCTTGAAATTCTTTTTCAGTTCGAACATCTAATATTTGATTTTCAGTTTGATCTTTTGCTTTATCTAATTCTTCTGCGGTGATTTTCACCTGGGCTTGCATTTGCAAAGCCATAAAAACAGAACCTAAAAATAAAAATGCTTTTTTCATAATCTTCATTTTTAAACTTATTTACAAATAAGTCTTATCCTTTTCTTAAATACTTCGTTAATATAACGATCGTTTGTCCTTCAATCTTGCCCTCGATCTGTTCGGTATTGTCAGGTACAAGTCGAATATTTTTTACTACAGTCCCTAATTTGGCTGAAATAGAAGAACCTTTAACATCCAAGGTTTTCACTAAAACCACAGTATCTCCTTCAAATAATCGTGTTCCATTGGAATCTTGATGAAATTCCACGGTTGCTTCACTTTCATGATCACCTGTTTTTTTAGCCCAAGCAAGCGCATCATCATCTAAGTAGAGAATATCTAAATTATCAGAAGCCCAGGCTTCATTTCTCAAACGACTTAACATTCGCCAAGCAACGATTTGAACTGGTAAATAGGGTGACCACATGGTATCACTAAGTACTTTCCAATGATCAGGATTTATCTGATCTGTTTTTTCAATTTGTCCTTTGCAAACAGAACAGCATAAAATACTGTTATCATAATTGGCATTACTTGTTGGAGGTACTTCATAAACAGATAGGTTTTCGGAGGAACCGCAAAGCTCGCAGGTATTACCAGATCTGTCAATTAATTCATCAATTAACATAAATAATTAGGATATATTAAATTTAACCAAATATAGTCATTTTAAATGATGGCACAGAATGTTACATTCGTTGTAGAATTGCTTATGGCAAAGAATTTGTATAGAAAAAAATCAGTTAACTTAAAACAAGAAAAAGAAATATGAAATGGCAAGGCGGCCGCCGAAGCGGTAATATTGAAGACAGGAGAGGTATGTCTGGTGGACAGAAACTTACCCTAGGTGGAATCGGAGGAGTTATAGTGTTGTTGATCAGTTATTTTATGGGTGGAGACCCTGGAGCTATTCTTGATCAAATGCAAACTCAAGGACCAGGTACAGCAACTGAACAAGGACCAGTTGAGTCTACTCCAGAGGAAGATCGTTTGATGGAATTTTCAAGTGTGATATTAGGCAGTACAGAAGATGTATGGGCTAAAATATTTGAAAATAATGGCAAAAGTTATCCTGCAGCTAAAATGGCTATTTATCGTGAGGGAACTGAAACAGGTGGATGTGGATATGGTCAGAAGGCATTTGGACCATTCTATTGTCCCGGTGACCAAACAGTATACCTGGACTTAAGTTTTAATAAGGAATTGTCTCAACGCTTTGGTGCTAAAGGTGAGTTCGCGTTGGCATACGTAATTGCACATGAAATTGGACACCACATTCAAAATGTATTTGGTGTGTTGAATAAAACCAATGCCATGCGTTCAAAAATGAGCGAAAGGGAGTACAATAAAATTTCTGTTATGACAGAGTTACAAGCAGATTTTTATGCTGGTGTTTGGGCGCATTATGCCACTGAAAATTCAGATGTAAAATTAACCTATGATGATATCATGGAAGGTATGCGAGCAGCTGCTGCAGTGGGAGATGACCATATTCAGGAGCAAGCAACTGGTCAGTCTCATCCGGAATCTTTTACACACGGAACTTCAGAACAACGTGCTTATTGGTTTAAAAAAGGTTATGAAACTGGTGATGTAAATGCTGGAAATACCTTTAACGATCCAAGTTTACAATAAAAATTACTGGATTAAGAGATTACATCCTCGGATATCGGAATTATCAAAACGTCCGAGAATCTCAAAAGATCCATCATCATGATACTTACCCAAATCTTGGGTAGCTATAAAAGAACAGGAGTGATAGTTGGCTAAATCAATGACATTTATTGCTCCTGTTTTTTTATGGTCAATTAAAGTCAACGGATCATTGGTGTCGCGAATTAACACCTTCATCCAATTGGGTGTAAAGAAATGACCATCTCCATTAGAATAGCCTTGAGATAAAAGTTCCGTCATTCCGTATTCTGAATGGATTTTAGACACACCAAAACCTTGACTTAATATATCGTGCAGTTCCTCACGAATCATTTCTTTTCTTTTACCTTTCATACCACCTGTTTCCATGACGATTAATTCTGGAAAAGATATTTTGAATTGTTCAACAAAATCTAAAAGAGCATAAGTGACTCCAAATAGCACCGTTTTTATTCCTTTTTCCTGTAATTCCATAAGCCTATCGTAAAGCTCATCATGGTTATATAAGAAATAACCACTTTCTGCTTGTTCAGATCGATTAATTAAATCATCGACCATATAGATTAAGGATGAGCCCGATCGTTCCAAATAAGAGGGGAGAAGCGCTAAAATAGCCATGTCTTTTACATCGCCATAGAATTGTTCGAATGCCAGTTGAAAACTACGCTCGTACCATTTCTTATCAGCAACTAAGTGCTGACTATTGACCATGCCCGTTGTTCCTGAACTGCTAAATGTAATTTCAGCTTCCAAACCAGAAGTAATGATTTCTTGTGTTTTAAAAAACTGAACTGGCATAAATGGAATTTGCCTATAATGCTGAATACGATTACTATCTACTTTTAGAATATCTAAATACTGCTTATAAACAGCTACATTTTTTGCTTGATATTGGAAAACTTGTAGTGCTGCTTGATTAAAATCTTCCTCAGATTGGATATTGAATATTTGTTCAGCTAATTCCATGTGGCAAATATACATAATTTGCATGCAGACCACTTAGTGGAATTTACGCTATTCTATTTCAAATATTGAAGTTGTCGAAGCATTTAGAATTCTTTAAATACTTATTGTGTAAATCCACTTTTTAATCGATTTAAAAGGAAACTATAAAACTGCTCTATTAAGTCAGATTCAAACAAATCAAAAATATGAACTGCTCCAGGTACTACCCAAAGTTCGGTAGGTACATCAGCCTTATAAAGTTTGATGGCGTAGTTAATTGCTTCATCTCTTAAAGGATCAAATTCGCAAGCTACTAGGGTCGTTCTTGGTAATAGATGAATTTCTTTATACTGGTCTAGATCTGCTAAACAAGAGTCTTTCTTAATTTGTTCTTTTCCAAAGAAGTGTTGTTTTGAAATTTCAGCATAGGTTTTATTCCATAATGGTGCGTCAAGTTGATCATTCATGGAATTTGTGTCTAATCTGAAATTGATTACTGGATAAAGTAAAAACTGATGTTTTATTTGCTTGTAGCCTTCTATTTTTGCTAATTGGCTTACAAGACCAGCTAAATGCCCTCCAGCACTTCCACCATATAAGCTAATATTAGTAGGGTTAATTCCTAATATTTCTTCACCCTTTTCAATTAGCCATTTAAAGGCATCTAACCCATCATTGATAGGAGCGGGGAATTTATATTGTGGAGACAGTTTATAGTCCACCGAAACAATTGTAGCATCTAGTTTTTCGGCTAAATAAAACATCTGTTCATCCACTTGTTCAGGCAGTCCAAAAACATATCCACCACCGTGGAAATACAACAATACATGGTTTGGGTTATACTGCTTTGATTGATAAACATGTAAACGAATAGAATAATCTTCTTTCGAACTTGGAATAAATATATCTTGAACACCTATAGTGTCAGGTATTGGAAAGGGATTATTTAAAACAAATTCTTTCCTTTCTTCTTGAATTTTTGTGGGATCATGAAGAAAGATAGAAGAATCCAATTCATAAGCTTTTGCCTCCCGATCTAAACTTTTCTTTAAGGATTTATTGATATTAAATGTCTTCATACTCAATTATTTTCTTTGGTAAATTAATCTTTGATGTAAATTTATATGAAATATAAGCTGCAGTAGAATAAACAGATAATTGTAGGAAGCGAACAAATTTGTAAGTATGGGTGAGATAAAAGAAAGTTCAACAAGTAATGAGAATAATCAAGTATTAGAAAGTAAGTGTTCTGAAATCTATGCCATAAACCTTATCAGTGGAAAATGGATTTTATCGATTTGTTATTATTTAAAAAAAGGTAAGTTGAGATTTTCTGAATTAAGAGATCGAATTCCAAATATTACAGAACGTATGCTGACTTTGCAATTAAAGAAAATGGAAGAAAACCACTTAATTAGAAGATCAGTTTATGCTGAAGTTCCTGTTAGGGTTGAATATGAGCTTTCAGAACTTGGTAGGCAATTAATACCAATTATGGAACAATTAGCAAAGTGGGGAGACATTCATAAAGAAAAAATGCATTTAAATAAATAAGGATAAAAGCTTTTTCTACGAAAAGCTACTTAGCATAGAAGGATTTCTATAAACAAAAAGCGGAGATAATTTTTGAAATTATCTCCGCTTTTTATTCTTTTTATGGTAAATCTTACAACATACCACCACAAACAGGAATTACCTGACCGGTGATATATGCCGATAAATCCGAAGCTAAGAATAAACATGTATTTGCTACATCCTCAGGTTCACCAGCACGTTTTAATGGAATAGCTGCTTCCCATCCTTCAACCACTTTAGGGTCTAGGACATCTGTCATCTCCGTGCGGATAAAGCCTGGAGCTACAACATTTGTTCTGATATTTCTTGAACCGAGTTCCTTAGCCAATGATTTAGAGAAACCAATGATACCAGCTTTAGAAGCCGCATAATTCGCTTGACCTGCATTTCCTTGGACTCCTACTACAGAGCTCATGTTGATGATACTACCTTTACGGTTCTTCATCATCACTTTAGATGCTGCCTTACTTACATTGAAAATTGATTTTAAGTTGATGTTAATGACATCATCCCAATTCTCTTCGGTCATACGCATTAATAAACCATCTTTAGTAATACCCGCATTATTGACCACGATATCCAAAGTGCCAAAATCAGCAACGATATCATTTATTAATTTATCTGCCTCATCAAACTTGGAAGCGTCAGAACGATAGCCTTTAACTTTTGTTCCAAATTCTTGAAGTTCATTTTCTAAAGCTTGTCCTTTTTCTACCGAAGAAAGATAAGTGAAAGCTACATTTGCGCCATGCTGTGCAAATACTTCAGCGATTTTTCTACCTATTCCCTTCGATGCCCCAGTTATTAAGGCTGTTTTTCCGGCTAACAATTTCATACGATTAAATTTATGTACCTCTATTTTTAGAATCCACAAAAGTGGAAAATAAACTGCATAATACAAAAAATGTCAGGTAATAGAAAATGTAAAAACTAAATATTTTTGGCTTAATCGAATAGGAAAGCAATAAATTGTGGTGATTATTGATAAAATCTCAAATATTTGAAACGATTTTGACAAATTTATTCGCTTCTCTATTATCTGAATATTAATTTTGTACCACATTTAAAAACCATGGGTAAGAAGACTAAAAAAACGGAAGTAGATGTTGTTTTAATTGGTGGTGGGATCATGAGTGCAACATTAGGAACGTTGATTAATGAATTAAGTCCTGACATAAACATTGAGATCATTGAACGTCTTGATGTAGTAGCTGCAGAAAGCTCCGATGCTTGGAATAATGCCGGAACTGGACACTCTGCACTTTGTGAACTAAACTATACTCCAGAGCAACCTGATGGCTCTGTCAAAATTGATAAGGCAATTAATATTGCTGAACAATATGAAGTCTCTAAGCAATTTTGGTCTTACCTGGTAGAGAAAAACATCATCAAAAATCCAAGTCACTTTATCCGCCGTGTTCCTCACATGTCGGCAGTATTTGGCGAAAAAGATGTACAATTCCTTAAAACACGTTTTGAGACCCTTACAAAGAACAATTTGTTTAAAGGGATGGATTATACTGAAGATAAATCTTTATTAAATGAATGGGTACCATTAATGATGAATGGTCGTGATGCTGCTGAGCCAATGGCTGCTACCAAAATGGAAATTGGTACAGATGTGAATTTCGGAGCATTAACAAGAGATTTGATTACTTACTTGGATGGAAAGGATAATATTAAACTATCGCTGAACCAAGAAGTTAAGGATATTGATCGTGAAGATGATGGTCGTTGGGAAGTAGAAGTAAAAGACTTGAAAACAGGAGAGAAGAGAGAGATTTTAGCTCGTTTTGTTTTTATTGGTGCTGGTGGTCACTCCCTTTTATTGTTAGAAAAATCTGGTATTCCTGAGGCTAAAGGATATGGCGGTTTCCCGGTAGGTGGACAGTGGTTGCGTTGTGTGAATGATGATATCATTAAACAACACCATGCTAAAGTGTATGGTAAAGCTTCAGTAGGGGCTCCTCCAATGTCTGTTCCACATTTGGATACCCGTTATATTGATGGAAAACAAGCCTTGTTGTTTGGCCCATATGCTGGATTCTCTACTAAGTTTTTGAAAAAAGGATCTTATTTCGACTTACCTGCATCTATAAAATTATCCAATATCAGACCGATGTTGTCAGCAGGATTGGATAACCTTCCATTAACGAAGTACTTGATTACAGAGGTAATGAAAAAACCTCAAGATAAACTAGATGCGCTGAAGCAATTTATGCCTACTGCTAAAATGGAAGATTGGCAAATTGAAAAAGCCGGTCAACGTGTTCAGGTAATTAAGAAGGACCCTAAACATGGAGGTATATTAGAATTCGGTACTGAGGTTGTATCCTCAGCTGATGGATCTATTGCAGCTCTTTTAGGTGCATCTCCAGGTGCTTCAACTTCAGTAGCTATTATGATTAATCTATTGAAACGTTGTTTCCCTGAGCGCGCTAAATCAGAAGATTACCGCCGTCGCCTGCGTGAAATGATTCCTTCATGGGGACAGCGCTTAAATGATAACGAAGAACTGTGTAAGTCTACTCGCGAACGTACTTCGAGAATCCTACAGTTAGATAAATAATCAACAACAATATTTTGGGGTGCTTATGTGTCCCGCGTACAGCGGGACATAATAAGGCTGAGATTATACCCTTTTCTGTAGGCTTTACAGAATGAACCTGACCCAGGTAATGCTGGCGGAGGAAAATTAAAATATCCATGATCTTGGCATTCCCTTAGCCTTATTATTAAAAATCATGGATGATATCCTGCAAAATATCCTTAACGCCTTAATACAAACTTCTTGGTTAGAACGTTTCTCTGTTGTTTGTGGTATTATTCAAGTTCTACTATCTAAAAACAATAAGGTTTCCAATTATTTCTTTGGGATATTGGGTATACTGTCTGGAATGTATGTGCTTTTTGGGGCAAAACTATATGCAGAAATTGCTCTTCAGGGATATTATCTTTTGATGAGTATTTATGGCTGGTGGTATTGGTTGCACAATAAGGAAGCTAAAGAACAACCTATTAGCACTTGTAATAAAAAAGACTGGACAATTGTATTAAGTATAGTAATAGGTGGCTTTCTTGTTTTCTCGTTTTTATTAAAACAGATAACCGATTCTGATGTACCCCTTTGGGATGCATGGGTTACTGCAACGGCATGGGCGGGTATGTGGTTACTTGCCAAACGGAAAATTGAAAATTGGATATTACTAAATATCAGTAACCTATTTGCTATACCGCTTTTAGCTCATAAAAATCTATACCTATTTTCAGCATTGACTGTATTTCTATTTATTGTTGCCATTTTTGGCTATTTCAAATGGAAGAAATTGATGTTGAATCCAAAATCAACCTAACATGTTTTTATCTGAAAAAAATATTCAAACTATAAAGGACCTGCAAGCTGACGGTATTAAGCAGAAACAACTTACAAAAGAACATTTGGAGCTGATTTATACCGAAAACTGGTTCAATATGTGGGTTCCTAAAAATCTGAATGGTTTGGAAGTAGATTTCCTAGATGGTTTATACTTTATAAAGGATCTTGCTTATGAGGACGGTGGATTAGCTTGGACAGTTACCTTATGTGCCGGAGCAAATATGTTTGCCGGATTTTTAGATCCAGAATTAGCTACTCAAATTTGGCAAAACCCTAAGATCTGTCTTGGTGGTAGTGGTGCTGCTTCGGGTAAAGCCAAATGGGATGGTGAGAACTACGAAATCTCAGGTTTCTGGAAATATGCAACAGGTGCTCCACACCTAAATTATTTTACATTAAATGCTGAAATCTGGGAAGGAGAAAAAGCCAAGTTAGATGATAAAGGAGAGAAAATCATCCGTTCATTTCTAGTTCCAAAGGATCAGGTTCTCGTGCATTACGATTGGGATACTTTTGGTTTAGAGTGCACCGCTTCGCATTCTTTTTCTATAGATCGAATCAAGGTTCCGCAAAATTTCTCATTTGAATTAAAGCCTGAGACTAAAACAGTATTTAGTCCTCTGTTTGAAATTCCATTTATGTGTTTTGCAGAACTCACCTTAGCTATGAATTACATTGGAATGTTTGATAGATTTTGTGATTTAATCCATCGTAAGCTATTTCAAAAAGCTGGAAATCCAAATGTTAATGAAGAGGAAATCGGAGATACGTTTATGTTTTTGGATCAATTGATTTCGGAAAATAAAGAGAGAACCAATTTATTGACGGATTTTGCCTTGGATATATGGGAGCAAGTAAAAACTAGTCAAGCTAAAGTGGAAGATAATCTATTGTCTAAAGTTGCTGAGAAAGCAAGAGACCATGTAAAATGGATACGATTGAAAACGGCAGAACTTCTTCCAATAGGTGGTATATCAGCAGCGCAAAAGGAAGAACAATTAAACATAGTCCTTCGGAATTTACTTACAGCTAGTCAACACAGTTTGTTGAATAGATATTAAAAGATTGGGAGATCAATTCTTAAGATCTCCCAATTTATCATTAATATTATTGGTCGTATGATAGGTATATCGGCCTTAAATGTATCCAGGTAAGCGCATCTCTTGCATCAACTAGAACCATTTCATTATTTCTTTGCAAAACATAAAAACCTTTCTCATTATAAAACATTGGTCTTAGGAATTCCTTCGATTTCTTAATCTGTATATCTGGACCATAATAGGAGTCCATATGATAAACCGTAAAGGTCAATAAACCTTCATCGGTAAATTCTACCAGAGGGAACTCGATTCCTGGTGAAATACCACCATTTAACAATACAAAGCCAAAAAGACCATGAATTACAGGTGGGTTGTCTTCATTTATGAATACAGGGAATATGGAAACCATCAAGTATTCTCGAATTTTATAAACATCACCAATACCAGTTTGTTGCCTGGTTGAGAAACCGTCTCTAGAACCCCATCCGGAACCATGAACATTATTGTTAAAAGATCGTGCAATTACCTTATCATAAACTAAAGGTTCTGCCTCATTCGTAATACGAATATTATCTTGAAATTCTGCTGATGATGTCCCAACTTATTTCACCTTTATTTTGTCAAATACAGTTCCATTAATCCTTACAGGATCTAAAAACACCAAACCATCTGCATCATAGTAATACTGAACAAATTTAGTGATGACCTTATCGTTCTCCTCATAATAGAAGTTTATGGTCTTAAGGACTGTATCACGGCTGATTTCAAAAGACTGTGCTCCCTTATGAATCCTAAAAAAGTACCTCGGCATTTCAAAAATCTTGTCCATTGACGCCTTAGTTTCCTTTATTTTATGCTGCTTTAATGCATTATACTTTTCATTGGAACTAGGAATCAATTTTAAAGTGGATTTTTTTAATGTGCCCAGAAAAAATAAAGTGTCTTTGACAATTTTATTTAAAGCAAAGGTGGTGTCGATATAGACAGCATCTTGGGACATCTTTGCAAATTTAGATTCCTTAGGGAAGTTGATAATAGCCGATCTGTTAAATGCCCTCAGCTGAAAGTTAGTTTTCGAAAAACTCGAATAAAGTGGTGAGAAATCTGTCATGAAATCTGCAGATGAGGCCTCATTGATATTTAAGAATCCATAATGTGCTGATTTATTGTGACCATCTTGAACTACAACTTCCCAAAATTTATTCTTTTGAAAATTACTTACAAGAAGATCTAATTGTGCGGTCTCTGAACCCCAAACATCTTCTACTTCGAACACCTTAAAATCTTCCCTACTACAGCTAAAGAAAAGGAAGGATATAAGCGGTATGATATAATATAATCTTTTCATTTTGTATCGGTTTAATTAAATCTAATCCACAGTTTCGGGTTTGCAACACTGACTAAATCGTAACTTCTTGCAGCTGTTTGAACCACATAATACCCACCTTCAATAAACCACAGCCTGATGAACTCTTGAACTCTAGCCAGGTGATTTGGCCCAGGATTAAATCCTGTCATGAGTTCGTAGGGAACAAAATTGATCTTTCCATCATCTTTATAAAAACTGTTGAACTGTGGTCCAACATATCGTTCTCCAGCATAGTAAATGATATAACTTCCATCCAAATTGGTCAATGTAACACGTGGTACAAATAGAACTCCAACAAAACTTGGCATCTTTTTCAATTCCAAAGCATCGAACACCCCATTAATAGTTAATCCTGTATGAGAAAAATAGGATTTACGGTCCATATGCATTCTCCTTGGCGCTTCCTTGTCTAAATAGAGCGGTTTATCTATACTTTCTACTTTAATGTTCATTTCCTTATTGATGAGTAGGTTGCCTATGCCTTGCGTTTTTTGGAAATTTAAATTGTTCATTTCCCGTATAGAATGACCATTTAACTCGATAGGCGTCTGTAATCTAATTCCATTGTCTGTTAACACGTAGCTTGAATGGTAGAATTTGAATTTCCCATCAACCATATTACTAAATGAAACCACATTAATTATTGGGTTCAAATTGAAGCTAAATACCTCATTGTTAATGGTGATTTTCTTATAGTAATTGCTGAATTGATTTAAGCTGATAATTTGATCCTCAACAGCAAAGGCCTTTTGTATAAAGTCATCTCCTTGGTTATCGCCTGCTTTTACCAATAATAATTCACTCTCATTATGATTTCCACGCAATCTTATCGTATCGTTCTGGATTTTTAATATAGAAAATTCAAAATCTGATGCTGAAGCATTTCCATCAGGGTCTGCTATGATATGTAAAGAAGAGTAGGTGTCAAACATTAATGTAGGGAGCTGATCCATCTCAATACGGTAGGAACTATCAAATTCTTTTTCTCCATATTCTCTATCTACGGTAGCCAATGTTTTTACACGGTTGTTTACATCAAATTTGAATTTAAAGGTATAACCATTCCCACCTCTTGGATAGAGATAACCTATCCAACCATTTTTTGATTCTGTTAATATTTTGGTGTATTCATTTTTTAGTTCAATTAATCGTTTGTCAGGACGTATTCCTGAAAAATCTTGCTTCTTACAAGAGCTAAAAGCTAATAGAAATATAGCTAAATATAATATTAGGCCTGTTTTCATAATCTAGAAGAGAAAAAAAGGTTGGAAAGTGCTTGTTGAACTTCGCGTTGTAGATCTTTGAAATTAATACCAAAGGCATCTTTGAAATATTTTTCAACGATGTCTTGCTTTAATTTAAATATGGGTGCTGCATCTGGATATTGATCTTTTACCCAATCATAAGTGTCTTGACCACGAACCAATAAAAAAGCAACTGTTTCAGCAAAATCTTCTTTGGCAGATGCTTTTGCATAAGGTGTTATTAAGCCTTGTCGGTTTGCAGCCGTCTGATCGGTATTGAACCAGGTTGGTGTATACCAGCGGTTACTAATCTGTTGCCAAGCTACCGGATAAACAGTTGTTTGATTGAGGATATGTGTATATTCATGATGAATAATACTTAACATTCCTACTAGAGATGGTTCATTATCTAATAAAAACTCATTTACATTATTAATGGTAACCTTGGTACCCCCTTCGGCAGTACCCAAAATTATAGTTCCATCAGTTTGATATTCAGGACTGCCGACAAGTACAAATTTGGAAATAGGATTTTCCTTTAAGAAAGTCTTTCCGCCCAATTTTTCAAATGGCAGCATCCAGGCTTCGTAAATGGCCCTTAATACTGGTACTACTTGGCTTTCTGAAGGTGGAACTAATGTTCGATTATAATTGGTTTCATATGGATTCCATTTGTATTTTACTTCGATATTATAGGGTTTGGTGAAGTTTTCAAATATTAATTTATCTAAGTTCGATTTGGTCCAGTTTTCGCCTCCTAAGTTTACAATAGGCTCATTTGGTAGTACATTTTCTTGTTTACATTGGCAAAAGAAAATAGCCAATAAGAATAGGGGTATAATTTTGAATTGTTTCATTTTTCTTGGTTTTATTAAGGTTTATTATCTTGGATTTGGCTGTATTCCTGATGAAATTACTTCTGGGGGAAGCTGAAACATTCTTTTTAAACTATTGGATTCTAAATAAAAGGTTTCCTTTTCATCAAATGAAACATGTTCAACTACGATGTTCTTCCGTACAATATCGAGCCAGCGTAAGCCCTCAAAAATGAATTCTACACGTTTGAAGTCTAACGCTGTTTTAATGATGTTTTCTCTTAAATCCTGACTTCCGTAATAAACATTTATTTTTGAAGGATGTAGATTGTGCAGCTCAGGGACATAGACCGTAGTGTAATTATCAAATACGACCTTATGACTAATGAAGTCGTTTAATAATCCAATAGCCTTATCATATTGTCCCAGTTCTGCTAATGCTTCCACCCAGTTTAACAACAATTCATCTACCGTCAGAATGGGCAACATATTATATGGAACACCATAGGTGGAGTTTACTGATGAGGTTACGAAATGTTCTTTGAACTTTGGAGTATGTAATACCAAGTCTGATCCTCCAAAAAAACTGTAATTATAGATACCGGAGGTAATATTACCTTTTAGAAATAAATCATTGTAAATTTTAAAGGTCATACCATAACGGTTACCGGGATAGGTTCTTCCCCATACGGTTGGAACTTCTACCACTAAAAGATTGGATGGATTGTTGGGGCCAGTATACCATTGTTGTTTAGTGAAGTACTCCATCTGAATTAGCGCAGGACTATTTATTGGACGGATATAAATCTTTAAATCATTTCCTAGACTTGCCTCAGCATGTTCTGCAGACTTCTTAAAGTCTTGTTTGAATAAGTAGAACCTGGCGGCAAAGGCATGGGCTGCAGACTTTGTAAAATGAAATTTAGGAACCTTTAATCGGCTGTCGTCTAGCAAGGGAATGCCTTCAACTATATCTTTCTCAATCATTTCATATACATATTGTACCGTCTTTCTCTCGTATTTTTTCAATACTTCATGTTCAGGAACTGTAACATAGGGTATTCCTGGATCCGTACCTGCACTGCTGGGATTATAACTCTTAGAAAAGAGGATGATTAGCATATGATGGGCATAGGCTCTTGCTATTAAAGCTTCGCCTTTTAAAGGTCGTGTTTGGGCATTTAATCCTAATCTTTCAATTGCCTGGAGTGCGTGGTTAGCTGCAGCAATAGCTTTATAGGCTTGATACCAATAAAAAGTTGGAGAGTCCAAGTCTCTAGAATCGATGTCCATGTATTTCCAAGGATTCATATTCAGCGGATCATTAGATGATCGTCCAGCTCCCTTGTCACCAGCATTATCTGATGCCGCCTCCATAAAAGGAATATAATTTGCCTGCGGATAGGCACTCGTAATTAATTCAGCAATTTTTTCCGGGGTGTCCAATTCTGCTCGTTGGTCTGGAGAGGTCTCCAAAAATTTGGAACAACTACTCAGAAAAAGGGTGAGAATTATAATGATATTTAGTTTTCTTTTCATGATTTTTTCTTTTATAAACCAAGTTTTAAGGAGACCGTAAATTGTTTAGGTATTGGCAATGCAACACCACCAGACCCATAAAACTCAGGATCTTGACCATTTAATTTGGGGTCAGCATACAATAAGAATAAGTTGTTTCCAACCAGGTTAAGCGATGCATCTCTGATCTTCCAATTGGCCAATAATTGCTTTGGAAGGTTATAGGCTAAGGTTATTTGTTTTAATCGAACAAAGGCACCGTTAGCTACTCGAGTATTGGAGTAATTGTAGGCATTATAAACTTGATTACCGGCAATTCTTGAGTCCGTACGTACCGTTGCAATGGATGGTGATAAGTTTTCATAGGGCAATAAGAATCGCTCTAAAAAATCATAAGACATGGCATCAAGCTCTGTATAGAGATTCTTGTAGATTGGATTCATACGAACTCGATTTCCTGCACTATAGGTAAATAGGATAGAGGCACTCAAGTTTTTATAATTAAATTGATTGTAGAAACCGCCATTGAAGGTAGGGTCTACAGGACCTTCATATTGTAAATAATTAGTTTGGACACTTTGGAGGAAAATATTATCCGAAATTTTTCCTTCTTCATTTACATAAATTGGGGTTCCGTTTAATTCATTCAATTTCTGAAAATCAATGGAAAACAAACCTCTGTGCGGATAACCTACCTTTGCTGCACCTACATTGCTTACTAAATTCCAAATATTAGGCTCATTCCTAATAGAAGTAATAATGGTGTTATTGTAAGCATTGGTTAATTGCGTTCTCCATGACCAATCTTTCCTTTGAAAGACATTCGCTTTTAAGAGAACCTCAATACCTTTGGAATCCATATTGGCATAATTGGCATATTTGATTGATTCACCACCAATTCCCGAAATCCGCATTGGACCAATAAGGTCAAATCCTTGGCGGTTGTATAAGTCCACAATAATTTGGAATCGGCGATTATGAAATTGCATATCCAATCCAATATTTGTCTCATATTGTTTTTCCCAAGTTAAATCACGGTTTTCTAGAAATTCAATATTGATAACAGGTTCCTGATCAATTAAGAAAGGTCTGTTTACATTTCCTGATCGTAGTACTAAACTTGCATTACTTGCAGGACCCATACTCGCTGTAAGACCATATGTACCACGAAGCGTAAGCGTATTAAAGAAAGATTGTTTTTGGAAAAAAGGCTCTTGATCAATATTCCATGATCCAGATAAGTTCCAAGTTGGTAACCATCTTGCCACTCGACTTCGACCTAACTGATTTGAACCATCATACCGTATTGTTCCCGTCATTTGATATTTACCAGCATAGGAGTAGGTGCTATTTCCAGCAAATGCAATGTATCGGTCTCTGAACACCTGCATGTTGTAGTAAGGGAAGCTTCCTTCAACATTCATCTTAATGATGTTAGGGTCTATAAATGGTACTCCACCCTTGTTAAACTGAAAACCGTATCCAGTAGATTGTTTCGACATTCGGTCTAAAAACCGTAACTCTTGAATAGCAAAACCAGTAATATAGTGCTTGTTGAATGTCTTATCCCAAGTCAAACTATTACGCTGATAATAACTTTTCAAGTTGTTTTCGTTCGTGATATACATTCCTCCATGTGGCAAAACGGTTATAGGTGGTACATCTGGATTATCTGGATTACGATATAGGAAACGATTTGATTCCGCAATGATATTATTATCATATCCTGTCACGCCATATTTTGTACCTGCTCGATAGGCATTAGCCAAGTTGGAACTTTCATAAATCTTGTGCTCATTGCCTGTATTCGCATAACGATATGCTCCAATGGCATTAAATTTAAACCCTAATGGAAGTTTATAATTAACCTCACCTTGAACCTTCAGATCCAACATCTTTAGGTCCATGTAATTTTTATTTAGTTCATCATGAATATTAAACGGAGCAAAATTCATGGTTACATATTCCAAGTTTCCCTTTTCGTCATATGGTGCAATAACCCTTGAAGTATTCATTGCATAGGAGAATGGATTAATATCAAAATCCCTAGAAACCACACCCGTAACAGGGTTGCTGTCTTGTCCTAATGTACCCGGAGCTCGTTGATCTCGAATAGAACCTGTGGTTAATAGACCTACAGAAAGACGATCACTAAGCTTATAGTTCCCCCTGATATTGGCTGTATAACGTTGTACAGCATTGCTGCTTGCCCAACCATTGTCTTTTAAGAAGGAAGTAGAATAGTAATTCTGTACCCGTTCATTACCATTGGAGAAACTTAAAGAGTGTTCCTGCATAAATGAATTGTTGAAAAGCTCATCAAACCAGTCTGTATTTTGATAAACATACCGCTTTAGAAAAGCTTCTCGACCTTCTGGAGTATTCTCCACCAATGGTGTACCGTCTTCATTCCATGTGGTCAATGCTCTCGATAAATTACCATAAATACCAGAATTCTGATTGTTCTTGATTAAAGCATAATCAATTGCTCCCTTACGAGCAATCTCTGCATAGATAGACATCTGGTCATAAGAGTTTATGATATCAAACTGAGAATAACTTGGTTTTAAATAGGTGGTGTAATTTCCCACATAATTGACCGCCTGAGTTCCTGCTTTACCTTTTTTAGTCGTGATAATAATCACACCATTCATGGCTCTAGCGCCATATAAAGAAGTCGCAGCTGCATCTTTCAGGATTTCGAAGCTTTCTATATCATCTGGGTTAATCCCAGCGACAGAGGATCCCAATAAGGTATTGGCATCACCTGTTGAGAGCTGGTCATTGGAGATATTGACCACATCTTCCAAAGGTATACCATCGATTACCCATAGGGGTTTATTATCACCCGTAATGGACGTGGCACCCCGTACACGAATCTTTGGCGCAGCGCCAAATGTACCAGAAACATTCTGTACAGAAACCCCAGAAACTTGCCCCTCTAACATCCTCGAAACATCGGGCACACCAAAACGCTGTGCATCCTCCGCTTTTATCTTTGTACTGGCGCCTGTGAATTTCCGGCGATCAATTTCTTGGTAACCGGTTACTACCACATCAACAGCTTCAATTTCTTTGGTATCTCGATCTAAGGTAATGGTGATGGTTTTTCTTCCAGCAATCTTAATTTCCTGGCTTTTATATCCTAGAAATTTAATCTGTAAGGTGGCATTTGCATTGGCCATAATCGTAAACTTACCATCTTTATCACTCAGGGTGCTGCGGTTTGTACCCAGTACGAGAATTGATGCCCCTTGTAAAGCAGTTCCACTTGCATCCTTGATAGTTCCTTGAATTTGTATTTCTTGTCTTGTAGATGCGGTGATACTTACTACATCAGCCAAAATGCGGTATTCCAGGTTGTTTCCAGGAAGCAGTTTGCCTAAGGTTTCGGTTAATGTGGCATCTTCTACATGAATTTCAGAAACCCGAAACTTCTCAATGATTTGATCTTTATAGAAAAACTTAACATCTGTTTGCTTACTAATTTCATTTAGTACCTCAAGCAATGCCGCATTTTGCATGTTCAGGTTTATCTTTTGGGCTTTGCTATTTGCAAAACATGCTGATAAACCAATAATCATAATCAAGGTTGTTAACTTCATGATTTTTAAGAATTGGATGAAGCGTATTAGCCAATACAACTTCAACTCTTTACTGAAAAAAAGATTATTCATATATTTGTTTTAATTGGTTAATTTATAAACGGTTAACTTATTTGTTTAGATCGAAGAGGTGGGCAAACACCTCTTCAATTATTATTTTTATCCTTAAAAGGAAATACTATTTTCTCCTGATAGTTAGATCCTGATTATCCAATTTGAATTCTAGATCACTGGTATATGTAATCAAGGAGAGAAATTCCTGTAAAGAGATTTTTCGTGATATTTCACCACTATAGGTATCCTGGTCCTCCAGGATATCCCATCCATGTACCTGAATGCCATACCAATTCTCTAATTCCTCGAGAATATGCTTAAGCTTATCATTTTGAAAATAAAATAGCTGATTCTTCCAGGCGAGATCTTTCTTGAAGTTTGCTGATTGGATTTGAAAGCCATCTTTACCCATTATACCTTGTTGCGATGGACGTAATAAATGAGTTATTGTACCAAATTCTAGTTGTATAGAACCTTCAAATAAGCTGCTGACCATTTTCTCACCATAGGTTCGTACATTGAATTTGGTGCCCAATACTCGGATATTCCCTTTCTCAGTGCCTATAATAAAAGGACGATTTTTATCAGGACTTACCTCAAAATAAGCTTCCCCATATAGGATAACCTTACGTTCATTATTGGCAAAGCGACTTGGGAATTTGATGTTCGAGTTGGAATTTAACCAAACTTTTGTGCCATCAGCAAATTGAAAACTATAATATTGGGCTTTGGGAACCGATATAAAATTATAAAACAACTTATCGGAGGAGGGGAGTTGAGCCAATTTATATTTACCTTCATTTATTATTTGACCTTCGCTCGATATGTCAATAGGTTTTTTCAAATTGATTTTTTGACCATTGAACATTCTTAAGACTGCTCCTTCTTGGGCAGCATAAATTTTTGGTTCTTTCTTTTGAAAATGTTCATGGATCTGCATGGCCAGAGAATGCTGTTCCGTACGGCTTTTTTCTCCAAGAAAATTTTGCAGAAAATAAAGAAAAATAAGCGTGCAGGCAGCTATCGCTAACTTTACAATAAACCCTTTAATGGCTAATGGTTTTTTCTCCCAATAATTAATTTTATCCCAATTCTTAGCGGCATCAAATTCCTTTAATAGATTTAAATCCGATTGTAACCTTTCAGCATTCAACACTCTTTTTAAAATATCCTCATGCTTCGGGTCTTCCGATAACCAATCTTGCAATATTTTTTCCTCTTTTTCTGATAAATCACCAGAAAGAATTTTAGAAATAATTTTAGCAATATAATTGGTCTTTGGGTTCATAACATACATTAGAAAACTTGTATGTTCATTTGGGTGACAAGAAACATGAAAATATTTTTATTTGTATAATTTATTGTACAATAGATAGATAAGGCTTTTGATTGTCGGAAGAGTTCATTAAAAACTTAAACTAAATAAAGTTTTTGTACTAATACGATTTGGAGGAGAGAAATAGATTTTGACCCCACTTAATGAAATAGAAGAGAGCAGAGGATAAGATAAAATTCGGGATTAATATGGTTTTGTATATATTTTAAGCCTCTTTTTCTGTGTGTTTTGAGTGTGTTTATTGAAATATCTAACTTTTCTATGATTTCTGCATTAGAGAGTCCTTCAAAATAACTTAAACGCATAACCTGTTGACAGACTTTAGGTAATTTGCTAATTAATGTTTCTACCTCAGCTAACAATTCTGTATAAAGAATGGATTCTTCTAAATCTATAGAATCTTCTTCTTTATACACGGTTTTTTCCCAGTATCGTTGTTTTATTTGTGACCGTTTATGGAGATTTAATATGTAATTCCTTACACTGCTGTATAAAAAAGATTTTATAGCTGATGGATTATTGGAAACCTGAGCTTTTTGTTGGTAATATGAAGTAAATGCTTCTTGCGCCACATCCTCAGCTAAATTCTTATCACCTGATAGTTGATAGGCATAAAAACAAATAAATCTAAAATATTGATTGTAGAGCAATTTATCCATTCCAGACCTCGATAATTAAATTGGTTAAACAATATTAATTAAAATTAATAACAAATAAATAAAATTTATGTTTAATAATGATTAATATTTAATTGATTTTATCTATATCATCGATAAAAATTGCTTATTCTGTAAAATTATAGGAATATTTTTATTGACTTTACTTTCAAAAGAGTGCTATTAAAGTAACTTTTATACACAAATGTAAATGGAGGACACAGGTCTCTAGTCCACAGGAATATCAAATTTTGTTAGCGGAAAGGGTAGGGTTAATCCGATTAAAAAATTATTTAGCAATCAAACACGCGTTGTGCCTCGTAGATTTTAGGGTCAGTGGAAATAAAGATTAATATACGTTCTTCTTCATAATCTCTAGGGCTTGAGATGATAAAATCTGGAATTTGATCATTATCCAAGTCCGAAATTAAGAGGATAGAGGTCAGCGTATCATTGTAATCATTTTGAATGATCAAGGTTCGTAGTTTTTTATCATTTTTATATATGGTCAAGGTGTACCATTCGTTACTTCTTTCGTATGCCTCTGTGAATGTACGGCCTGAAGCTACCAGTTCATAATTTTGATTTTTCCATTGAAATTTAAGGGGACTATTAGGTTGGATTACTTGGTCTTTAATTGCTAAAGTATCCAATTTATGAGGTGCTAAATTCTTGATATTCACTAATAATAAACTTGATATTTTAGTGTCAATGTATTCCACATCCATACCTGAGCATGGGTCTTCACCCTTTTCTTGAATAGCTAAATCTTGCTTTCCCAATTTGTATTGACCGTTTTCTAAATAGATGCTTAACCAATCAGAATTTATCATTTTGCTGGTTTTGTCATTTTGATCCATATATCTGTGGGAACCTGGTATGATTGCCTTATTGCTGACAATTATATTCTGTAGCGATTCTGCTTCTTTTTCTAAATCTTTGATATGTTTAACAGTGTCAATAGATCTATCTTCCATTTTTTGACTAGTGTCAATCTTACTAATTAAGCTATCTGTTTTATTGGATAGTGAATCAACTTCATTACTATGATTGCCGTTGTTTTGGTGATTACAGGAATATAAAATGGTAAAAAATGAAAGAATTGCGATATGGAAGCCTTGTCGAATCATAGGATGTTAGTAGTGAACAATCGAATATACTTTTTAAGGGGCAAAAGTAAAAGAGAATCTTGAACTTTCAAGTTTCTAATTTTTGATAAGATGTTATTTAGATATGGATTTGTGGGGAGGAGGGAGTCAAATAAAATGTATAATGGTGGATTTTAATCCTCTTCTGAATTAAAATCATCACCATCATACATGAACTCAAAAATGTTTGAGTCAAAATCTGTCATTAATACTTCGTCTTTAATCATAATATTTAATTTTAATCAAATGTAACTGAAGTATTTAATTTGAATATTATCTGAATATTAAGTTTTTGTAAACACCTATCGACTTAACATGAAGTTTATTGTACAGTAATGTTACTTGGGTTAGATCCATCTTCAATTTCTAATGTTGGAAATAAAATGCGTATAGTCTCTTCTGCCCAAATATTCGAGATAGGATAAAGATCTTGATCTAAATCATGGTGATATAAAAAAGGGCCATCACTCGCCGGACCATTAAAATATAATGGAAATAAATCTGCAAGAACGGTTGACCTTCCATTCGAATCTAAATCAATTTTACCTGTATTATATTCGCCGTTATGAAATTCACGAATCAAATTATTCTTCAAAAGATTCTTAAATAACGAATTACTTCCTGTTTGAATGTTTCCCCTATGGTTTTTGCAATCAATTAAATAGCTAGTTACAATTTCATTTTCTTTGGATCTTAAAAGGAATTGTTCATCTTCGATAGAAATATCTGGAGTTTCTGAAAAAAGGAAATTTACATAACCTTCCTTCATCAGGCAATAAAACTTTTCGGTGTTTTCTCTATTCGGACCAAAGCCTATTTGAATAAGATACCATTTCCAATAGGTGTCAAAGTGGAAATGGGAGGCACTGTTTAATCCAGCATGCGCATAAAGCTTTCTAATCTGATGATATCCTTCCCTTAAGGCAGCTAAGGCAGAACTCATCATGCTATTTTTTTCTCCTCCTTGGGTTGCCATCAAACAATAAATGGCTAAATCTATAGCAAACTCATTAAAGGAGGCACTTTTTGATACATTTGAGTAGTTCCAAGGGTCAAAAAGCGCATGTAAGGAAAACCTAGTGTTCGATGGTTGTATAGCTATAAAAGATAAAATTTCCTCTTGACTGGATTCCTTAAGATGTGGAAGTTGAGAATAGAAGGCATATTGAATTTCTTGGTTCAAAACTGGTAGAATTTCTTCTTCAAAGTTGAGGGGAGTATTCTTTTTAAGCATTTCTTGAACCCAAGCATTGGTCATAAATTGAGTTTGGTACTTATGGTCTTTATGGAATTTATTCCTTGGCAAACTTGGAAGATTTGATCTGGAAAACAAATACATTATTGGTTCTAGACCTGAAGGGATATATTTAACTTCGTCATCCTTTTTATAGAAAATTCCTCCTCGACCTTCGGTTAAAGTTAATATAGTATTTACTGCTTCCAGCCCGGATTCTTTTATGGCCACTTGACCTTTCTCCGGAATGCGCTCTAAACTCTCTAATGCCCGATGATCTGGAAAATATCTATCCTTTACTCCATCTGAATTTGGAATGTATTTTAAGAGATTGTTTTTGTTTTCATATCCAATTTGAATACAACAAGAACGATATTTAAATGGGAATTCACTGAATTTATCATTTAGCCGAGCAAAGCCATTATTAATTTCCATGCCTGTTACTTCAGCCTGGATTAAATTCAACTCTACATGATCCAACATATTATCCATGATATGACAGAGTGATTCGATTAAGTAAAGTCCAAACAGCTCCTTACTGCAATAATCAAATGGATCCACTGTTTGATCCTCGGGAAGCTTTTCTATTAACCAATTCTGAAAGGATTTACCATAAAAATCACTTTTTTGTACTTCAATATCAAAGAGATTAAGGTCTTGAATGCAATGATCTAAACTCAGGTATATAGGTTGATTTGGGGAATAGATTTTTCCTGTGGCAAAATGCTCATTTTTATTATACCAATGAATGGACGTGATTTTATTGCTTTTAGAATTGGATTTTAATTTACGCAGTAAACTTAACAAGGATTTTAATCCATATATTCCACCACCAATAATGCTGACATAATCTTTGTTTTCAGCAATCTCTATATCAACTATTCGTTTGATACGGGATTTTACGGAAACAAAGGTTCCATTAGGATCTTTTGGTAATTGTAAGGAAGTCCAAATCATATATTGTAGATGTACGAATAATTTCTTTTCAGTGCGATTAACCTATGAGCGTACTTATAACGCCATGTTTATAATGGTCGAAAATAATTAATTATTGCCAGTTATATTAATAATAAGATTGATTTGTAGCTTAAGTTTTCTTGTTAGATTAATTAAATTAAATTGTAATTCAATTTGTAATATAGGGTATATATTTTGCCGTAATCGCTTAATAGGCGAAATAAATATGACATGTAGCAGATATTTTACCGGTGGCTATTCTAAGCGCTGATAGTATTTTGTATAGACATTTTTTTGAATTAGTGAATTGTTAAAGGAAAATTTCCATAGGATTTAATTTCTGATGGCCAGTTCTGTTATCCTGCGTCTTTAACGCCAGTAGGTCTAAAATCTGGTGTCTTGCGTCTGTTGTCTATAGTATAGTTTAAAGTTCCTTTATCTCCGATAAAGGATGACGAGGTCTTGGAGGTAGAGAAATAAGACTCTTCGCTTCGCTCTGAGTTGTAACTAGCAGAAAGAATAACTGTAAAGCTATCGAAATTTGAATCCATTTCACATATAATAACCTACTCTTAAAGGCTGATTTAGTCCATAGGTCTAACTACTAATTACTCCATACTAAATACTATCAAAAAGGGGTTTGCTAGGGGTTTCACAGGGGTCAAGTAGGGGTTGGATTCGAGACTCTAACGGATCTCCTTCGGAACTTGTTCGGATCTTGTTCGGATCTCGTTCGGTTCCGACCGAACGAGATCCGAACAAGATCCCTATCAGATCCAAAGAAATTCCGTTGCATTCTCGAAGCAAACATAAGCTTGACCTAAGCTTGACCCAAGCCAAACTGGACTTGTTCTAAAGCTCATGTTGCAGCTATAAAAAGCTCAGATTTATGATGAAATAAACAGTAGGATCCTTATGACTTTTCCGCATTTATCAATTGAAAGGCATTATCGATGATATCGAATGCTTTTAATCTTTTTTGATTATCAAAAATGTAATTGGTATGCATGATTTCATTGGCATTGACTTGGATTATGAAATCCTTGAGTTGATTGGCCAAGCTTTCCGGATTTCCAATAAAGGTGCAATTGACCATGGATTCTACCGCACGCTCAATCTCAGGAATACCTTCGTAAATTGGTTTTTCTGTAGGAGCGGATAACGGTCTTCGATGATTGGTCACTATACCAGCAAAAAGATTAAATAAGGAGCTGGATAGAAATTGTGCTTCTTCATTGGTATCCGCAGCAACAATATTGACACAGACCATGAAATATGGTTCTTGGAGTTGAGAAGATGGTTTGAAATTTTGCCGGTAAATTTCGGAGGCTTGCATTAACATGGCTGGTGCAAAATGAGCAGCAAAAGCATAAGGCAAGCCTAATTCTGCAGCTAAGTATGCTGAATCCGTGCTTGAACCCAAAATCCATAAAGGCACATCAGTCCCTTCACCTGGAAATGCCCTGACTTTTGAACTGGCATTTTCAGGATTGAATAATTTCTGCAATTCTAAAACATCATCTTTAAAATAGAATGCCGTGTTGAGGTTATTACGCCTTAATGCCATAGCCGTTAATTGATCTGTGCCTGGCGCCCTTCCTAGGCCTAAATCTATTCTCCCAGGATAGATACTTGCCAAGGTGCCAAACTGTTCAGCAATTACTAATGGAGCATGATTTGGCAACATAATTCCGCCGGAACCCACTCGAATTCGTTGTGTAGCCTGTGCAATATGCCCGATTAAAACCGCAGTAGCCGAACTGGCAATATGTTCCATATTGTGATGCTCTGCCAGCCATATTCGGGAATAATTCTTTATATCGATGTATTCTGCACCTTCTTTCGCTCGAGCGATGGCTTCACCTGCCGTGCTATTTTTGGAAACAGTAGCTAATTCCAATAAGGAGTGACGTATGTTTTTCATAAGCATAAAGATAGATAGGATAAGATTGCCAACTTAAATATCAAAGTAATATTTTGAGAATTGGCAATTTAGTGACAGAAGGTCGTTGAATTAACTTTTTCGTTCGCCAGCAATAACAATCAATTGGTTGTTGATATCAGTCGTGAAGAATAAATAAATAGAGCCACCATCTTTTATTTTGAACTTTTTACGGATGACATCTACTTTATCTGGGAAATTACGAGTGGCAATATTGGCTTGAGGCCAAGGGTTATTCTTTTTTAATTGCGAATGGGGGATGACCGCGGTAATCTTAAAAGTTCTACCCGGAAAATCAGGATTCCATTCATTTGAAGTATATAAATGGGCATGTTGATGAATTTTTCCCAATCCAAAGCGTTTGCCTACGGTTTTGAAGGCACCAGCTTTGGTGATTGCCACGTCAGGATCATATAAATAAGCCTGTGGTAATAAGAATCTGCTTATGATGGATCGTTCTTCATCATAAGTGAAAACTAAATCCTGCAGTTTATCTTGGAATAACCGAATGGCTCGAATTTTACATTCCCCTTCATATCCTCGTTCTTGAACGAATAAGAGTTCCTTACAATCGTTGTCTAAACTGATGACATAGACAAATCGAACATGCTTCAAACTGTTCAAGGCTGTAGTTATATCCAGTAATGGCGCTAATTTGCTAATGACATAACGGCTTTTTTTAAAGAATAAGTCTTGATGAGCAACGATATTTGGCTCGCAATCTTCCAATAGAAACACTTTTCCTTGATTTACTCTTCTGGACGGATCGACATAGATATAATTAAAAGCTTGATCTTCGGAATCTTTCAAGAGTTCAATTCCATCTGTGACAATGCAATTGAGATTTGCTACTCGGAGTATTTTCGCGTTATATGCGACGATTTCTGAGAGCTTGGCGTTAAGTTCACAGTGAATAACTTCGGATGCTTCCTGAGCGAGATAACAGCTATCTACGCTGAAGCCCCCAGTCAAGTCGATAACTCGTGATCCTTTGGCAATAAGTGTTTGTTTAACCAATGCGGTATGCTCTGAGGAGCATTGCTCTAGATTAATCTTGTCCGGATAATAAATACCTTCTGAAAAAGCCCAGGTAGGCAATTTTCGGACACTACGTTGCCATCCGTCAATTTGAGCGGCTAGTTCCGGAGCGCTGACATTAGGGAAAGGACTTTTCTTTAAAGCTATTTCTGTGGGAGATTTCTCCCGGTTAGCTTTAAGGAAATCTTGAACGTCTTTCGCTAATATATTTCTATTCATCGTTCTTTTTAACCAACATTTGGCAAGTATAACTATCCTTAAGTTCGCGAATAATTTCCTTATTTACCAAAACTCGGTCAATTGTTTCTTGATTATAGTATCGTATGGTGATTAATTCCAGTCCTTTTTCCATGGAAACTTTATAGCGTTTTTCTAATTCCGTTAAAAGTTTCATGACATTTTCACCTGTATCATCCACACTAACGGAGAAACTGATTGCCGAATTGTGCATCATATTGATTTTGATTCTGTTCTTGTGGAATAAATCAAAGATATGGCTCAAATTATCCTCCACGATAAAGGAAAAGTCTCTTGGCTGAATATTGATGAATACCTGATTTACCTTAAAAATAAAAGAGGGTACAGGTAATGTTTGATTTGTTGTTTTGATTTGAGTGCCCGGTTCTTCAGGATTTAAGAAAGAACGTACATTCAAAGTTATTTTTTTGTTTTGAAGTGGCTTAATGGTTTTTGGGTGAATCACCGTTGCACCATAATAAGTCAATTCGATAGCATCTGTATACGATAATTCAGGGATAAGCTCTGTGCGTTCGAACCATTTTGGATCTGCATTTAATACACCTGGGACATCCTTCCAAATGGTAATATTTTCAGCATTTAAACTCGCTGCAAAAATGGCTGCTGAATAATCAGACCCTTCGCGACCAAGCGTTGTGGTAAAGTTTTCGGATGTAGAACCAATATAACCTTGGGTTACAATAACTTTGTCATCTAAAATAAATGGTAAATCTTTACGGATTTTTTCTTCCGTCTTTTCCCAATCTACACGTGCTTCTTGGTAGTTATTATCGGTTAGGATGTAATCTCTAGCATCAACCCATTGAATAGGAACATGCTTATAGTTACCATATGCGGCAACTATTTTTGTCGATAGAAGCTCGCCCACCGATACAATCTGATCAAATAAATAATCAAATTCATCTTGAGGATCTTCCTCGAGAATCCATTCTACTTCTACAAAAGTGTTGGCAATATCGTCGAAAATAGGGTTGTTATGATCTTCAAAAAGCTCATTTAAGATTTGGAAATGCTCATTTTTCAAATCTTCCAACAGGCTAAAATAATCTCCTTCTTGCTTGAAGTAATTTGTGGTAATCTTTGCTAATTTATCAGTCGTTTTACCAATTGCGGATACGACTACAAGCAATTCAGATTCTTTATACTTTTCGATGATGGAAACGACGTTTCTAATATTCTCTGCACTTTTTACAGATGCACCACCAAATTTAAATACCTGCATTTATATGATTAAATAGATTGAAAATATTCTTGTAAATTTCTCACGTATAATTTTCCGGTTTCCGTCATTAAATCTTTTACCTCGCTGAAAGGGACAACAATGGTTGTGGTTCCTGCAGCATATGGTTTTATCTCATATGGATTATAATGAAACATGATACCATTTTTTGTAATTCCATAGTTAGCGGATAAGACAAACTTGCCTTCTTCAAAGAAGTAATCACGTTCTAAACTGCTAGTATCACTGAGGTTCTCCGCTTTACGGAAAATATTTTCTGCAATTTTAGTAAATTCTTTCATCTTATTATCAGAAATAAAGCTGTTAAGCGCTAATTTTCTGAAATTTTCGAGTTCAAATACGGAAATATTTTCAAAGGAATTGCCATGCGCTCCACCGGAGAACTCATAAGTGGCATTTTTAATACAGATTAACTCTGGTGAATATAGACTAATATTTACTTTCGTACTTTTCGTCCAGGCAATAGGGTAGTTGAGGTCATTTTCCTCAATGAAATTGCCATAACCTTCAATAAAATTGTTTGCATAGGTTTGAATATTCGGTTCCCCGTCAATTAAAATCGTGCTTTGAACCAAATTATTCAGATTGCTATCTTGAAATACTGGGTAGATTACCTCAGCAAAGGTAGTGTCCAATTGATCATCATGCTCAGCTATATAGGGACTTATTTCCTTTATAGTTCGCGTTTCATAGGTCATGGTGTCCTTAGCGACACTATTGGCTCCATTTACTTGATGTGCTTTATCCGTTTTATTCGACTGACATCCCAACATGATAATCGGGAAAGTCCAAAAAGCTATTTTAACTAATTTATGCTTAAAAATTGATATTAACATTAATCCACCCTTCATCAAACTTACTGTTGTATTTTTTGTAAAAATTTATCGCTGGTTCATTCCAATCCAGTACTTGCCACATCATTCCACTGAAGCCAGCCTCTTTAGCATAGTTAATGGTATGGTCCATCAATAATTTTCCTAAACCTTTACCACGCATGGATTCGGTGACGATGATATCCTCCAAATATAGCCTTCTACCTTTCCAAGTGGAATAGCGAATATAGTAAAGAGACATCCCGACGATTAAGCCTTCATGTTCGACAACAAACGCCCACCATACAGGTTGTTCCCCAAAACCAGCAATTTCAAATTCTGCCAAGCTTACTGTGACCTCATCAGGCGCCTTTTCATAAGTCGCTAATTCTTGAATTAATTCCAATAGCCTAGGGCAATCTTCTTTTTTTGCAGTCCTAATTTGAAAATCCATTATTTTGCTTTGAAATGTTTTATAACTCGTTTTCCAAATATGGTGCTTCCTAATCTGACCATGTTGCTTCCTTGTTCAATTGCAAGTTTATAATCCGAGGACATACCCATAGAAAGTATATCAAAAGATGCTTGCTTGCGGAAATAGGTTACTTTAATGCCATCAAAAAGCATTTTAAGTTCATAAAATTCCTCTTTAACAATGCGCTCATTCTCTGTGTTGGTTGCAATGCCCATTAACCCGCGGATACGGATGTTTTCAAATTCTGCAAACTCAGGGCTGCGTAATAGTTCAATAAGCTCAGCATGGTCTAAACCAAATTTTGTGTCCTCGTCAGCAATGAAAACCTGCAATAAACAGTCGATAACACGGTTGTGTTTCTTTGCTTGTTTATTGATTTCCATCAAAACTTTTAGTGAATCGACAGAATGTATTAGGCTGATAAACTCAGCGATGTACTTGACCTTGTTGGTTTGTAAATGACCTACCAGATGCCATTCGATGTCTTTTGGAAGTGCTTCATATTTTGCAACCAATTCCTGAACTTGGTTTTCACCAAAAATTCTTTGTCCTGCTTGGTAAGCTTCTAAGACGTCTTCATTGGGTTTTGTCTTTGAAATGGCCACTAATTGAACAGCAATCGGCTGCAGTTCTTTTTGTAACTCGGTAATATTGCTTTCTATACTCATATTAATTTGGATCAACTCGGATGAAAATACCCCAGCTAATTCGTAGCTTTTACGTATTTTTGTTCAAATTTACAAAATGCAGCGATTAATACTGATTATATCCCTTTTGTTTTTTCTGTTTAGCTCATGCAAAAAGAATAAACCAGAGGGAATTCTTTCGGAAAAGAACTTTGAAGAATTGATGACGGAGGTGCACATTCTGGATGGTTATATAGGAACCATCCCAATTGATAGTGCCCGAAAAGTTATTGATCCACTTTACAGTCAATTACTTGAGAAGTATAAATTGGATACATTGAGTTTTGATAAAAATGTAGATTACTACATGGGTAACCCTAACTTAACTGCTGAAACCTATGATAAAATCGTTAAGAATTTAGAGGTTCAAGAGCGAGAATTTTATAAAAAAGATAGTATTCGCAATGCTATATTTCAAGATTCGGTTTCTCGGGCGATGTTGTTAACCAGAAAAATGGACTTGGCAAATCAAATGATTCTAAATGCTAAATCAGATTCCATCAAAATGACACCTGCAGAAAGTACAAGAAGGTTATATAATCTGACAGGGATATCTTGGTTATGGGATAAGAACATGCTTCAAGAACATTTGAAACAAGAGACACCAGTAGCGCAGCCAATCGCGCCATTGCCAGAAACGGAGCTTCCACCGCCAACAGAAATGCCAAAGGTAGAAGAGGTAGTCCCTAGAGCCATAGATACAGCTCGTGGAAGGCTGGATTTAAAACCAGTGCGAAGGAAAGGTCAACCTATTATACAAGACTTAAAACCTATTAAAGAGCAGCTAATTCATTAATAATAACCATGATTTATCCAAAGAACGCGGTAGAAAAGTTAGGATTTACGGAGATCAAGGAGCTGATTAAAACAAAATGTATCAGTGAAGCTGGCAAAGAACTAGTTGATAAAATTCAACCTCAAGTGAAGCTTGATCTAATAGATCGATTCTTGAGACAGACTAATGAGTTTAAAAATCTCATAGAGCATGATGCTCCGCTACCTGTTGACCATTTTTACCCCTTAAAACATATTGCGGAGAAAGTTAAAGTAGAAGGAGCCTTCTTATTTGAAGACGAATTCTATCGGGTTCTGCTTTCTTTGCGTACCGTATATGCCATCATTCGTTATTTTAACGATAGGGCACAACAGTACCCAAACTTGGAATTGCTATTTGAACATTTACCTATTGAGAAGTCAATACTTCGCAACATCGAACAAGTTATTGATGATCGAGGGAAAATGAAAGATAATGCTTCAAGGCTTTTATTGGATCTAACCCAGCAAATCAGCAAGTCTGAGCAAGAGGCTAGGAAGCGATTAGATGTTGTTTATAAGCAGGCGCAAGCTAACGGCTGGACAGCTGATGGAAATTTAACCATCCGTGATGGAAGGTTGTGTATTCCGATTTTAGCTGAAAATAAACGTAAGTTGAAGGGCTTGATTCATGATGAGTCTGCAACTGGTCAAACTGCTTATATAGAGCCAGAAGAAGTGTTTCACTTAAATAATAAAGTAAGGGATTTGGAGTTTGAACGTAGGAGAGAAGTTATTCGCATATTGACGAGCTTAACGACTGAATTACGTCCTCATGTTCCATTACTGATGGCCTATCATGGTTTATTGACCAAGTTGGATTTTGTTCGGGCAAAGGCCTTGTTTGCCTTGGATGTGGATGCGCAAATGCCTGAACTTTCAAAAGCTGCAGATATTGCATTGGTCAATGCAAGACATCCCTTATTGCTATTAGCATCACGACAAGAAGGACATCCTTCCGTTGTCCCATTGAACTTGAAAATCGATGAAACTGATCGGGTTTTGTTAGTTTCCGGTCCTAATGCTGGGGGTAAATCAGTCTGTATGAAAACAGTCGGCTTATTACAGCTTATGTTTCAGTCGGGCTTGTTAATTCCTTGCGATCCAACTTCCAAAGTCGGAGTATTCAAACAGTTCTTTGCCGATATTGGCGATGATCAGTCTATTGATAGTGATTTAAGTACCTACAGTGCCCATTTGTCAAAAATGAAGCACTTTGCTCAGTTCGCTGATGCTAGAACTTTGGTGTTGATTGATGAGTTCGGTACAGGGACAGATCCTCAATTTGGTGGACCTATCGCTGAGGCTGTGTTGGAGGTTTTAAATAAAAAGATGATCCGTGGCGTTATTACGACGCACTATTCAAACTTAAAACTCTTTGCTAGTCATACTGCTGGGATTGAAAATGCATCCATGCTTTTTGATAATGAGGCCATGAAGCCACTATATATCCTTCAAGTTGGTAAGCCGGGTAGTTCTTATGCTTTCGAGATTGCTCAGAATATTGGTTTGCCAAAAGAGGTTTTGCACCTGGCTAAACAGAAAATTGGTGTTCAGCAGAAGAAAGTCGATACATTACTAGTTGATTTGGAGCGGGAAAAGAAGGAATTGTTTGATTCCAAACGTGCTATCAATCTCCGTGAGAAGGAAGTTTTGACGCAACAGTCGGAATTGAATGAACTGAAAAGTTATTTGGAAGACAATAAGCGTCAATTGCTTAAGGATGCTAAAGAAGAAGCTAGACAGATCATTAAAGACGCAAATAAGTTAGTAGAGAACACGATTTCGGAGATTAAGACCAGCCAAGCTGACAAGGAGAAAACCAAAGAACTTCGTTCAGGTCTTCAACAAGCCTCGGAATCCTTGAAGGAAAAGCCTCATAAAGAACCTAAAAAACAGCCTATTGTCAATGAGACAGATGAAGCTTTAATCGTGGGAGATTGGGTTCGTATTTTAGATACGGGCAATGAGGGGCAGGTGATGGAAATTGCAAAGAACAATTTAATTCTTGCTTTAGGTGAGCTTCGTACCGTTGTGAAAAAGAATAAGGTGGAGAAGCTTCGCGGGAAAGAGAAAGCCAAAGTAGCGAAACGGTTTAAATCAGTTTCCAGTGATTCAGTTGCTGACTTTAGTCCGGAGGTTGATGTTCGAGGTATGCGCACGGAAGATGCCTTACAGAAGATTGAGCTGGTTTTGGATCGTGCCGTAATGATTGGCTATCCATCTTTGAAAATTATTCATGGAAAAGGGGATGGGATCCTTAGGAAATTTATTCGCGATTATTTGCGAAAATATAATCATGTAAGTCGATTTGAAGATGAACATGCAGATCGAGGGGGCGATGGGATTACCTACGCGTACATCGACTAAAGACAAAGGGAGGATTTTTATCCTCCTTTTTTGTTGGAATCAAAATGACAAGTAAGAGGATTTTACCTTTTTACCAAAAGCAAGTTAATTTATGTCTGAGGCTAGATTTATCTTGGTTTGAAATTATGCGAACATAATATTCTAACTGGGGTGAAAATAGCTTTATCTGTTACTAAATTGTGGTTGAAATGAGCTGATTTCAAAGAAATAGGAAAAAACTTTTCCACAATTTGATAAATGTTAAAATTTGTTAAACTGTTAATGTAAGTAGGGTTTCGTTGATAAAATTCCAATTAAACTAAATAGTTGCTGTGAAAACTATTTAAATTTTCAATTCTTACTTATCCGAATGGGACATTTAGCTACAAAAAGTTGGGTGTGAGTATATTAAGTTTATGTTAACCCTTGTGTTAAGTCAAATTGACTTTATAATTTTGCGTCGGAAAAACAACTTAACATATGAAGAAATCTTTACTTTTCTTTGCTTTGGTTCTTGCGAGCTATGGTACTATCCAAGCGCAGGTTACCACGAGTAGCATGACAGGTGTTGTCACACAATCAAGTGGGACAGCGACAGGTGGAGCTACCATTAAAGCGACTCACTTACCTTCAGGAACACGTTACTCTGCTTCTGCAAATGAGTCAGGTCGTTTTAATTTGGCCAACATGCGTGTTGGTGGTCCTTACAAAATCGAGATCACTTACGTAGGTCAACAACCAATTGTTATTGAAGATGTATTCTTGCAATTGGGTCAACCATTTGTTTTAAACCCAGTGTTTGGAACAGATTCAAGTACTTCTATTGCTGAAGTAACCGTGACTGGTCGTGGCAGCAGAACACAAAAGAACGGTACTGCTACAGTTGTTAACAGACAAACAATTGAAAACTTACCTACTATTGAGCGTTCGGTAAACGACTTAACTCGTTTAACTCCACAAGCGAATGGTACTGCAATTGGTGGTGGTAACTACCGTGCGAACAACTTTACAGTGGATGGTGCTAACTTCAATAACCAATTTGGTATTGGACAAAACATGCCAGCAAATGGTTCGCCAATCTCAATCGATGCGATTGAGCAAGTGGTAGTAAATGTTACGCCATTCGACGTTAGACAATCTGGTTTTACTGGTGCTGCCGTAAATGCGGTTACTCGTTCTGGTAAAAACAATTTCTTTGGTTCAGCATTCTATACTGGTCGTTCGGATAAACAACAAGGAACACGTGTAAATGATGTTACTTTGCCAATCAACCAACTTTCGGTAAAACAGTATGGTGTGAGCTTAGGAGGTCCAATCATTAAGGATAAGTTATTCTTCTTTGTGAACTTGGAGCAAATGAAACAACAAGAGCCAGGACCATCAAAAGTTGCAGCAACTGCTTCTGCACCATTTGGTTCAGCTAACTATATCGCTCGTCCAACAGTTGAGTTCATGGATGAGGTGTCAGCTTATTTGAAATCTAATTTTGGATATGATCCAGGACCGTACCAAGGTTACTCATTCGACTCTAATAATGATAAATTATTCGCTCGTTTAGACTGGAACATTTCAGATAACCACAAAATTAACGTTCGATACAACCAAGTAAAAGGTAAAACTCCTTCATTCTTAAGTAGCTCTTTCTCTAACTCAGGTATCAATACCTCAGTTTATCCAATGAGCAGAACAGGAAATAACGCGATGAACTTCCAAAACTCGAATTATTTCTCTGAGAACAATTTATATTCAGGAACATTAGAGTATACAGGTAAAACTGGTGAGTTTAACCATTCAGCACGTATTTCTTATGTGAATCAAAACGAACCTAGATCTGTAGTTGGTGATGTATTCCCATTAGTAGATATCCGTGATGGAATCGCTGGATCAGGTGGTAATGTTTTGGTTTCATTCGGTACAGATCCATTTACTTATGGAAACTTACGTGACGTTCAAACTTGGACTGCAAACTACGATGTAAGCCGTGTTTTTGGTAATCACAACGTTATGTTTGGAGCACAGTTTGAAACTAGTATCACAAAAAATGGATTCCAACGTTTTGGTGCTGGATATTACATGTATAATTCTTGGGAAGATTTCAAGAACAATAACAAACCAGTTAACTACGCTTTAACTTATCCATTGACAGAAGATGGTTCTCAAGCATTCCCAAGCTTTAAATTCAATCAGTACTCATTCTTCTTACAAGATGAATTTACTGTAAATAGCCAATTGAAATTGACAGCAGGTCTTCGTATGGAGTTACCAACATATCCTGGAGTTGATGAGATGAAAACACACCCATTATTGAATACTTTAGAATTCGCTAATGGTCTTCATTTAAATACTGGTGCAATGCCTAAAACTCGTGCAATGTTTTCTCCACGTATTGGATTTAACTATGATGCAATGGGCGATCGTTCATTAATGGTTCGTGGTGGTACTGGTGTATTTACTGGACGTATTCCATTTGTTTGGATTGTTGCTCAATCTGGTGATGCTGGTATGTTGCAATATACACAGACTATTGGTGCTGGTGATGCAAGTATGCCTAACTTTAGTAAGGATATCAAAGCTAATTACCCAACTACTTTGCCAACGCCAGGTACTACACTTCCAAGTAATATGTCGGCAATGGATAGAAACTTGAAATTCCCATCAACTTGGAAAACAAGCTTAGCTGTTGATTATAGATTACCATTTGGAATTACTGCAACTTTAGAAGGTATTTACAATAAAGATATCAATGCAGTAGTAGCAAAGAATGTTAACTTGGTAGAACCAACTGCATTAGAAATCCCTGGTTATAATGACCATAGATTCATTTATCCAAATAATCGTGTAGATAAATACCTTTACAAAATTGATAGTAAAGGTAATTTAGTAAATGATAATGGAAGTACTGCTTTTGTTCCAACTTTAATGACGAATGCAAAAGGTGGACATTATTACTCAGTTACTGCTCAATTGACTAAATCATTCGATAAAGGGTTCTCAGGTATGGTAGCTTATACCTTGTCTGGTGCTAAAAACTTTGGAGATGGAGCTGGTGATCAAATTGGTAACTTATGGTCAATTCCATTGCAAGCAGGTGGTAACTCCAATATCGCTGAGTTAAGCCATACTTCAAACGTGGTTCCTCACCGTTTACTAGGTACCCTTTCATATACAAACAATTGGATCGGAAAATTGAATACTTCCATGACTGTTTTCTATAACGGTAACTCAATGGGAAGATATTCATATAGCTACGGTCAAGATTTCAACAGAGATGGTGTATCAAATGACTTAATCTATATTCCTTCTGATAAATCAGAATTGAAATTTGCAGATATTGCTGCTGGAAACTCTAACTATGGTAAGAAAGCTTATACAGCTCAAGAACAAGCAGATATTTTCTGGGGAATCGTTGAAAATGATCCTTACTTGAAGAGCCGTATCGGTAAAACTACAGAGAGAAATGGTGCATTAGCTCCATGGAGACATCAATTTGACTTCCGTCTTTCACAAGAAATCGTGAAAAATGTAGGTGGTGTAAATAACTCTTTAGAATTCTTCTGGGATGTATTCAATATCGGTAACTTGTTCAACTCATCATGGGGTATTTGGAAATCTAACAATACTGTATTGTTAACTCCAACAAATATCGCTAAAGTTACTCCTGATGGTACAACTGTTCCAACATTCAACTTAGGTTATGCTAATGGTGATGTTGTAAGAGAATTAAATAGACCTAATGAGTCAATCTCTTCTACTTATTACATGCAATTTGGATTGAAATTCAAATTCAACTAATAGTAGGTTTAGAATAAAATTAAAAGCTCCCGTCAATTTACTGACGGGAGCTTTTTTATTTAGATGGAAACAGAAATTTTTATTCCCTACATCTTCATTGTATATGGTATCCTTCTAATTCTAGAAGTTTGGTTTCAATAGATACTTGTCGTAGAACTTGAAGATGTGGCCTACGGCTTCATCTGCTGTATCAACCATACGATAGAGGTTAAGGTCTTCCTCGCTGATATATTTGTTACCAAGCATCGTTCCTTTGATCCATTCAAACAAACCACTCCAATATTCAGTACCTACTAAGACAATTGGGAACCTTGCGATCTTACCAGTTTGAATCAAAGTAATAGCTTCAAATAATTCGTCCATAGTTCCAAATCCGCCAGGCATTACAATATAACCTTGGGAGTATTTCATGAACATGACCTTACGAACAAAGAAATAGTTGAATTCAAGTAGTTTATCGCGGTCAATATATTTGTTATGGAATTGTTCATGCGGTAATTCAATGTTTAATCCTACTGATTTACCTCCTGCATTATAGGCTCCTTTGTTGGCTGCTTCCATAATACCTGGACCACCACCAGAGATAACTCCGTATCCTCTTTCTGCTAATAAACGTGCTATTTCTACCGTCATTTGGTAGTACTTATGCTCATCTGGTGTTCTTGCTGATCCGAATATGGAAACACAAGGACCAATCTTTGCTAATTTTTCGAATCCATCCACAAACTCCGACATAATCTTAAAGATTTGCCAAGAGTCTTTAACTTTTATTTCCTGCCATGTTTTGTTGGCAAAGGAGTTTAATATTTCATCATTCTGCGTCATACGTCAATATTTTTATTTTCAGGTAAGCAGAATTATCCGCCATACCGTTACTTGTAAGATAATATTAAATATTTAATTTATGTTTAGTCCAGACAACTTTTTGCTGAAAATTCTTCAAATTTATTCCTTATCTGACTTGGTTTTATTTTTGTAATTTTGGCAAATGAATTTTTCGTCTAAACTTCTTGAACAAGCAGTAGAAGAGTTTTCCAAACTACCCGGAGTAGGAAAGAAAACTGCTTTACGTTTAGTGTTACATCTATTGAAACAATCGGATGCTGATGTCTCGAAGTTTACCCAATCTCTTGATCGCTTAAAATCCGAAATACGCTATTGCCGGACTTGCTTTAATATCTCCGATCAGGAGGTTTGCGAGATTTGTGCTTCTCTAAAACGTGATCATAGCTTAGTCTGTGTTGTAGAGGATACCCGTGATGTTATGGCAATTGAAAACACGAATCAATACCATGGTGTTTACCATGTATTGGGCGGATTGATTTCACCAATGGAAGGAGTAGGCCCAGCTGACCTTAAAATCGAGAGCTTAATTGAACGAATTCGAAATTCAGAAGTAAAAGAAGTAATCCTTGCCCTTAGTGCTACCATGGAAGGGGATACAACTATATTTTACCTGTATAGAAAACTTCGTGAATTTAATATCCAAATCAGTACCATTGCCAGAGGAATCTCCTTTGGTGGTGAATTGGAATATGTGGATGAAATTACACTAGGAAGATCCATTGCAACTCGTGTTCCTTACGAGCGCAATGTCGGTTAAACTTCCTTATTCATCTTGCTAATGATCCAATAGAATCCTATTGCACAGATCATCAATACAGTACCATTTCCAATCCAAAGCGTATTATAGCCAAAATGCTCGGCAATATAGGTTCCTAAATAGGCACTGAACACATTGGCCATAGCGAACGCTAAGGAGTTAAATCCCATATATGCTCCTTGATTTGATTTACTAGCTCTAGAGATGCTTACTGTGGCCATAAATGGCAAGGAAAGCATTTCCCCAGTAGATAGCATAAACATCGCTAAAAAGAGCCATGTCATACCTAAATCCAAAGGTAGCATCAAATAAGATACACCCGCTATGGCAGTACCCCAAAGCATGATTTGACGCACAGAGAATCGATGCTCAACCACATGTACTAGGATCATCTCAAACAACACAATTACAAATCCACTAAAGCCTAAAAGTAATCCGATTTGATCAGGTAGTAGCTGATGTGCCTCTTTGTAATATAATGGGAGAGTACTCAATAATTGAAAGAATGCCATAGAAAAGAAGCAGCATAGAATATTGAATACGATAAATAATCCGTCCTTATAGGCATTCCTAACAGGTCCTTCCTCCACAAACTGCTCTTTTTTATACTCTTTAGGTTCTGTTCTTGCTTTTCTATTTCTAAAGAAATAAATAAAAACTACAGCAGCAACACCAGCAGCAATTGCATTTCCGTAAAAGATCCAGTCGTAAGAAATGGTAGCCAAGAATCCACCAAGAGCAGGGCCAATAGAAAACCCTAGATTGACTGCCATCCTGTTTAATGAGTAGGCACGAGTAATGTTTTCTGGTTTAGCATATCGAGCAACGGAAACCGAGTTAGCAGGTCGGAAAGTGTCGGCAACTAAGGTCAACAAGAAAATCATAAGCGCCAAACCTTCAAAGGTTCGGAAATTAGGCAATACCAAGAATAGTGGAATAACTAGAATCTGGCTCCACACCTGAACCTTAAAGTTTCCGAATTTATCGGTTAGCCAGCCTCCTAACCAAGATCCGCATACAGATCCTAAACCAAAACAACCTAATACCATACCGATCTGAGGTTTGCTGAAGTTAAGTTCTGAGGACATGTAGATCCCTAAAAAAGGGATTACCATGGAGCCAGTACGGTTAATTAGCATAACTAATGCTAGTAACCAAGCTGCTGGAGATAATCCTTTATAGGAGTTTATATAGAGTTTAATTAGTGCTTTCAATATGGTAAATAGATTAACAGTACCCTTTGCAGGGTACAAATAAAAGATTGTATGTCTGCAAGATTAGGCTTTGATGAGATCTAGAGAAGCATCAATAGCATAGGTGTTCGCCACTGTACGTTTGCTACCGGTCTGCTTATCTAGGATAATATCAATTCTTCCAAGATTAACACCCGAACGTCCGGTTTGGTTTACCAGTGTGATTTTACCATCCAGATTGCGAACTTCCGTAGGTTTATCCAAAAACGTATGTGTATGTCCGCCTATGATTAAATCAATGTCCTTTGAATTCTTTGCTAAGACTAAATCTGAGACTTGATCAGTGTCATAGGAATAACCGATGTGAGAAAGACAGATAATCACATCACATTTCAGGTCCTGTTTCAGCTTTTTAGTCATTCTAGCAGCAACTTCAATTGGATCAGATATTTTGACACCTTTATAGCTATTCGGATCTACTAAACCATCTAAATTAACTCCAACAGCAAAAACACCTATCTTTATGCCATCTCTTTTGAAGATCTCGTACTCTTTGGATTTGCCTTCCATGATGGTTCCACTGAAATCATAATTGGAGGAGATAAAAGGGAAGTTAGCTTTGTCAAAGTGTTTTAATAGCCCTGGAAGTCCATTATCAAACTCATGATTTCCGAATGTTCCGGCGTCATATTTTAATTTAGACATCAGTTCTAATTCCAATTTTCCGTCAAAGACGTTGAAATATGGAGTTCCTTGGAAGATATCTCCAGCATCAAACAACAAGACATTTGGTTCTTCTGATCGGATTTTATTGATCAAGGTGCTACGTCTAGCCACTCCGCCTAGGCCTTGGAATCTGCTTCCATCCATAGGGAAGGGGTCAACACGGCTATGTACATCGTTGGTATGTAGAATGGTAATTTTAACTTCTTTCCATTTAGCAAAGCCAGCTAATGGAAGTCCAGAAAGACTAACTGCAGCTCCTGCAGCTAAGATTCCCTTTAAGAAATCCCTTCTATTCAATGATTTTAACTCTTCCATCTAATTTCGATTCTACTTGTTTACCAGCTTTTGTCAAGCCTTGAATATATTCGATCAGCCCCTCACGAACGAGCTGTTTTGTAGTGACACTTTTTACAGGTTTATCTAAACCACGCACATGATCTCCACCATTAGCAACGAAATCATAAGTGATTAGTTTGTATGTCTTATTGGGATCAATAGCATTCCCAGCGATTTTGAAATCTATTAATTTCTTATCCTTGATTACAATTTGAGCATTGCTAATAGGTTGTCCATTAGTTTCAGCAATAAAATCAGCCAATCTTAAGACATCAGATCCTTTTAACTCTAGAATGACCAATAGGTTTTCAAAAGGCATGAACTCAAAAACAGTACCTACAGTAATATCTCCAGCCTTAATACTCGAGCGGATTCCATCCTTTGTAGCCATGGAAAAATCTACTTGTGGATCAATATTACGGCCGATATTTACCATTGCATCGGTGAAAAAATTGCCTAATAAAGTTTCCGGAAGATTACGATTTTGAATCATGTTTTCTTTGGAAGTACCAATAACTTCATTCATTTTGGCTTCCAATTGTTGACGATAGGGCGTAATATAATTACTTATCGCTGTATCCTCAACAATTTTACTATCGATGCTAAGCATCTGTTTATTACTTACCGTAGCTTGGTAATAGGTCGTTTTACAAGAACTTAAGCTAAGCAGACCAACAAGAAGAAACAGCAAATTATGCTTTGAAAACCATGTCTTCATATCAATAATTTTATGCAAAGGTATTAAGATTGCCAAGAAAACGAAACCTCTGATGCATTATTTTGATGACAGGGGATAAAAATAATATGCTGTTTATATTATCTTAATTTTATCCCAAATTCTCTTCAAAGTATCTTTTTACAAAATAACGTACTAAGCCCATGCTGATGGAACGATCACCTAAATTGGAAGCTACAAGCTCACAATTATTAGCAATCATTTTCATGGTATAGGTATGAAACTGTTGTTGAATGGAGGAAGATAAAAGGGGAGAAGCCTTTGCAAATTCACCAGATATCACGACAATCTCAGGATTGAATAATTGAAGGATCATCGCTAATGCTTTGCCTAATTTATTACCTAGCGTGGTCATTAATTGTATAGCATATTGATCGCCATTTAATGCTGCTTGTATCAAATGCCTTGGTTGGATTTCTTCTTCTAAATTGACCATGTTTAAAACGGTCGGTATGCCAGCTTCGATATCTTGTTTGGCTTTTTCTACAAGGGAAGCCCCAGAAATTAAAGTCTCCAGACAACCACGTTTACCACAATAGCATAGCTCACCTTCTTCTTTAAATGAAATATGTCCTATTTCCCCTGCAAAGCCATTCTTACCCCAATGCAGAGAATGGTTGCTAATAAAGGTTAGTGCAATTCCCCAATCTAAATGAACCATTACACCATCTTTTTTACCTTTTAATGCACCGTAATATTGTTCGGCAATACCGGATGTCTTTGCATCATTGATGATAATGGTAGGTTTATAGAATTCATTTTCTAACTGCTTTTCCAATTGAAAATCATCTTCATAGAAATAACTGTAGTTAATACCCGTGCTTTTTTCAATTAAGCCAGGCATAGAGATAGCTATTCCCGATATTTCATCCCAATGAATGGGAGCTTCTATTACATAATTACGAACCGTATTAATTAAGGTTTTAAGCTGGCTTTTATCCTTTGAGAGGTGATAAGGAAAAGTTTTAGCAGGAACTAATTCTACACAGTTATTGTCTAGAATCTGAATCTTTAAAGACTGTTTCCTGACCTCAACGGTTACAATTTTAAATAAATTATCATTTAACTGATATAGATTAGGTTTTCTACCACCTATTGACTCTCCTCGCTCATGCTGTATGATTAAACCTTGAACAACCAATTCCACCAAGAAAGCGTTTAATGTTGGAAAACTAATATTTAGTTTTTTCATTAAATCATTAATGGAGATTTTCCCTTTTTGAAAGATGGCATTTAGAATAGCGATTTTCTTTTTGTTGGTCTTTTTTTCTTTGTTGCTGCTATTTGTAGTTAATACTTTTTCTACGCTGTTCATATGGTTATTATACGGTTTCCGACAGTTATATATGCTTAATAATCAACTATATTTTGCTTGAATGTGAATATTATTGATTAATTAAGCCTCTTTACAAATATATAATTAATAATTTATCTAATTTGAATAAAACCGTAAAACAATATTAATATTACATCATTTTTTATCCTTTTATGTTGTAAATATTAATTGAATATTAAATATTTTAATAAAGTCAGTTTGAATAATTAAAATTTTAAGGATGTTTAGTTTAATGAAGCCTTTATCTTATATAAAGGTGCTGTTAAAACAACAATAGGCTAAATGAAAATTTCATTTAGCCTATTGTTTCTTACGCTAAGAATTTAGCTTTAGGGTTCTTGTTTAGTACAAGGATAATAGTCTTTTATCCCTAATTTTATTTTTTATCAATTTTATATACTTTTCCAGCATCCGTGAAGGCGTAAAGTGCCCCATCATTACCTTGAATAACATTTCTGAATCGCTCTCCTTCTTTTGCTAATAAGCGTTCTTCACCGACAACTTTATTGTCCTTGATAACTAATCTTGCAATATGTGTACTGCTTAAGCCTCCGATAAATAGATTGTTTTCCCATTCAGGAACGCGATTGCCTTTATAAAAAGTCATACCACTAGGCGACAAAACAGGATCCCAATAGTATACTGGTTGCTCTAAACCATCTTTTTGTTGTATAATCGGGGTGCCGATTGGTTTTCCCGAATATTCTAATCCATAGGTGATAGTTGGCCATCCGTAGTTTAATCCAGGTTTTACCAAGTTTAATTCATCTCCACCTCTTGGGCCAAATTCTGTTTCCCAAAGGTCACCTGTTACTGGGTGAAAAGCTAAACCCTGTACATTCCTATGCCCATATGAATAGATTTCTGGTCGAGCATTTTTATCTGATTCAAATGGATTACCTGCCGCAGGCTTACCATCCTTAGTAATTCTAATAATTTTACCTAATGCAGATTTTAGGTCTTGTGCTTGAGGACGCGTTTCTAAATCAGAACGTTCTCCAGTGGTAACAAAAAGATTCCCGGATTTGTCAAATAATATACGACCTCCATAATGTAATTTACCTTTGTAGGTTGGTAATGCTTGGTAAATAACAGTAGCCCCTTCAATGCTCTTTTCGTCTGCTGCTAATTTCCCTTTTGCCACAGCAGTATGGTTTCCATCGGCTACAGGTTCTGAGAATACCCAATAAACCATTCTATTTGTTGCGAAATCAGGGTCTATAGTAACCCCTAATAAACCGCCTTGACCATCTGAATCTACCTTTGGTAAACCGGCAATAGGAGCACTCACTTGTCCAGAGGTGGGATCGACGATAACCATATTCCCTGCCTTCTGTTGAGTAACTAAGATTCTGCCATCCGGTAAATTCGCGGCTCCCCATGGCGTTTTTAAGCCTTGAGCTATTACCTTGCCTTCAAATGCTGTGGCGGTTTTTACACCAGCTATGCGTGTTTGCCCTTCAAATGCAGGCTTGTAGTCTGTATTTGCTTTTTGTGTTTCTACGGGTGGATATTTTGTCGTATCGACCGAAGTGCCTGTGCTGTCTTTTGCTCCTGCCTCGGTACCATTGGTGCCTGAGCAAGAAACTAAAGCTGTTGCAGCTACATAAATTAAAGCACTTGTTATTTGTTTTTTCATGTTGTGGTTGATTATTTGTTTATTTCTAATTTGTTGTTTCTTTAATTAAACTCCGGACGCTTCGGAAAGTTTGCGACATGTGCATATTTTGGCCCCATGCTAATAATAGTTTCCTTCCATAAATCTTCACCATCGTTGATAAACGTAAGGTCAATATGAAATGAGTTGTGTACAGCCCAGGAGTTCTGTTTTATCTCGTCATCTAACTGCCCTGGACTCCATCCCGAATAGCCTAAGAACAATTTTACCTCATCACTACTCAGTAGGTTGTCATTCAGCAAATCCCGAAGGTGATCAAAGTCACCACCCCAATAAAGATCATCCACAATGTGGTTTCCACTCTTTAGTTTGTCATATGCACGGTGGATAAAAAATAAAGCATTTCCTTCCACAGGACCACCAAAATATAGCGGTACTTCCGTATTGTCCATGCCTTCAAGGACATCCGATAAATTAAGCATGGAACGATGGTTTAATACTAAACCTATTGTGCCATCACTGTCATTGTGCTCACAGAGTAAGATGACTGATCTTTCAAAGTTCTGATCTAGCATAAAAGGCTCTGAAATGAGCAAGCTTCCTTTTTTTGGTGTGAATTCGTTGAACATAAAGAATAGTTGTAAGGGTGTGAAAATAATTCTTACTGTTTTTAATTCTACCGTAAAATACTAATAATTTTCATATCCTTTTCATTAAAAAATGGATAATTGGTTAAGTTTGTAACAAATACATATCTGCCATGTCCATTGTACATAAAGAAATAGCTGCAATTCGTGAAGACTATGCCAAGAGCAGTCTTAATGAAACTGATGTGCTTAGTAATCCCATTGATCAGTTTTCCAAGTGGTTTCATGAGGCTGTTGCTTCTGAAGTCACAGAGCCAACTGCTATGGTCGTTTCTTCTGCCGACCTGAAGGGTCGTCCTTCTTCTCGCGTGGTGTTATTAAAGGATATCAAATCCAATGGAATTTCTTTTTTCACCAATTACAACAGTCGTAAAGGGCAAGAAATGATTTCAAATCCTTTTGTAAGTGTTCTGTTTTTCTGGCCGGAACTGCAACGTCAAGTTCGTTTCGAAGCAGAAGTAGAGAAATTACCTGTAGAGGATTCCGATGAATACTATGCTTCAAGACCACGTGGTAGCCAATTAGGTGCTATAGCTAGTCCGCAGAGCGAGGTTATTGCCGATAGAAAAGTATTAGAGGATCGTGTTGAAGCTGTTGAGAAGGAATTTGAAGGGACAGCACATATTCCTAGACCAACTTTCTGGGGAGGCTTTTTATTAAAGCCTTATCGAATGGAATTTTGGCAGGGGAGAAGTAGTCGATTACACGATCGTATCGTATATGAAAAACAAGCTGATGATTGGAAAATCATTCGTATAGCGCCATAAATAAGATGTTAACAGCAATTAAAGAGATATTACAAAAGAAAGTTGATCAAGCAGCTGTTTTAGAAGAACAACACCTTGGTTTGCAATCTGCCCTTTATATTAACCCAATTCATTTAGTAGCCGTTTGCCGAGTATTACAGGAAACCGAAGGTCTGTATTTTGATTTTCTATCCAATATAACAGCAGTAGATTATCATCCAGAAAATTATTTTGAGGTGGTCTATCACTTGAGCTCTATACCTTATCAAAAGGAATTGGTATTAAAGGTGAAGTTGGAGAATGATCGGCGGCAAGAAAATCTACCTGAGCTCCCTTCGGTATCCTCCATTTGGCGTACTGCCGATTGGCATGAACGAGAAGCCTTTGATTTAATGGGCATATTCTTCACCGAGCATCCCGATTTAAGAAGAATATTACTACCAGATGATTGGCAAGGATTTCCACTTCGAAAAGATTACGTCGATCCAGATACTTACCATAATATTCCTATCAAATAAGGCTGATGAACGAAAAATACCTGAAAGGACTCCGAGATTACGAAAGTCGAATAACGGATGTTTCATCCCAAGAGATGGTGATCAATATGGGACCTCAGCACCCCTCAACACATGGTGTATTACGACTGGAATTGATTACCGATGGGGAAATTGTCAAAGATATTATTCCGCATTTAGGCTATCTGCACCGTTGCTTTGATAAGCATGCAGAGTCTATGAATTATACCAAAACTATTCCTTTTACCGATCGCTTGGATTATTTGGCTTCTATGAACAACAGCCATGCTTTTGTAATGGGTGTTGAAAGAATGTTGGGTATTCAAGATAAAATCCCTAAGCGTATTGAATACATTCGGGTTTTAGTTTGCGAGCTCAATCGTATTGCTTCCCATTTAATTGCCATCGGTACATACGGTATTGATATCGGTGCTTTTACACCATTTATGTGGTGTTTTAGAGACCGTGAGCATATCATGAATATGCTGGAATGGGCATCGGGATCTAGAATGCTGTATAACTACATCTGGATTGGTGGTTTGTTTTACGATATCCCGGTCAATTTCGAAGAACGATGTCAAGAATTTATAGATTATTTCAAACCTAAATTGGTTGAATTGGATGATCTTTTGTCCAATAACCAAATTTTTATCCAACGTACGGCTAATATTGGAGTATTGCCGGCTGATGTAGCTATTAATTATGGTTGTTCAGGACCTATGCTTCGGGCATCAGGTATTAAGTGGGATTTACGACGTGTAGATGCATACTCCGTGTATCCGGAATTAGATTTTGATATCCCAGTAGGTAAAGGGGAGATGGGGCAAATTGGCGATTGTTGGGATCGTTATAAGGTTCGGGTTGATGAAGTAAAAGAATCTGTAAAGATCATCGAACAATGTCTGGCTCGTCTAACTAAAGATTTTAAACGAACTCCTGATTTTGATCCTCGTGCATTAGTGCCTAAAAAGGTCAATTTGAAAGCACAAGATTACTATGTTCGAGCGGAAAATCCAAAAGGCGAGTTAGGTTTCTATTTTGTGACGGCTGAAAGGACCGATATTCCAAGAAGGATAAAGGCAAGAGGCCCAAGTTTCAATAACTTGTCTGTATTGCCTGAATTAGGTAAAGGTGTATTGATTGCTGACTTAATTGCTATTCTTGGCTCCATAGATATCGTGCTTGGTGAGGTCGATAGATAGTTGAATAATGCAAAAAACTGCAAAAACTTTTAGGAGATATGAATTTTATGCATATATTTGCCATCTCATAATTTAAGTTTATAATTGGTTAATAGTTAGGGGAGCAATTGCCAGATTGCTTCCCTTTCTTTTTTCTTATTATTTGCTTAAAATATTAATCATGCACAAATGCGCACTCCTAGTTTCGAGCATTATTGATCCCTTTATTTTTCCTGTTCAATTAATTTTCGAAGTGCTCCCAAATTAGTTTAGCAATTCTTCTAGTTAGATTTTCAGCCTCGTTTTTATCAGTCCAACTTTGATCTTTGTTGTTTTTAGTCAAAATGGAAAAAACTAGATCACCATGTGGGGCATTGACCAAAACCACTTCTCCTCGTGCATCATTTACTGAACCTGTTTTACTGATGGTGCTGTAGATAGCAGGAATTTGTGATAATGAACGTTCATTGTAGAATTGATTCTTTAAAAAACGGTACATTTTATCGGAAGCTTCTGGAGCAATCACTTTTCCTTCTCGGATTAATTCAAAAAGATGAGCAATCTCATAAGGCGTAGTTTGACCCCATCCATATTTTTTCCAGTCTGCTTCTCGTCCTACCGTTCTAGAATTTACTTTGGTATTCATTAGACCTAACTTTTCCATTTGAGGATTAATAACTGCACCACCACCTGCTAATTCTTGAATCCAAATAGAGGTAACATTATCCGAATAGGTCAGCATTAAGGATATCATAGTTGCCAAATCTGTTTTTGTGCTATCCTTGTAAAACTGCATTAAACCAGAACCACCATAAGTACGTTTATCGCTATAAACAAACTCTTGTTTTAAATTCAACTCTTTATCCTGTATTTTTTGAAAGATACCGACTAGTAAAGGTACTTTCACAATACTAGCAGTAGGGAAAATGCTGTCCGCAGAAATACGAACTTCTTTTTTCGTCTTTAGGTTTTTTACATAAATGCCAACATCTCCTTGGAAACCTTTGATTTCTTGTTCAATTTTTTTGCTGAGTTTTTTATCAATTTTCTGCGCATGTAGGTTTATGCTAAATAGAATAAGAAGACAAGCGATAAAGATTTGTTTTTTCATGGTTTAGATATTTTGTTTAATTTGTTTTTCGAAGTTAAGGAATCATAAACAAATATGCAGGCAATGAACTTATTTATGCTCGTGATAGGCGGTAAGCCATCTGGAAGATTTACAGAACAACATGATGTTTTTTTCGGCATAGCTGAAGAACTCAAAGATTTGGTGCCAAGTCTCCATAAGTTTTGGGCAGAGCTAGAAGGAAAAATGCATATCGACTCCTGGAGGAAGGTAAGTCAAGTAGATGGCTTTCAGATAAACGTTGTACCTAGAGATTCCAGCCCTTTAAAAGATGAAAATAAGCTGTTCTTTGTCAATTTGGGTGGCTATAAACCAAATGATATGGAGGAATATCATTACAAACAGGTTGTTGTAGCAAAAGATTTAGCAGAAGCAACTCGAATTGCCAAACAATCTGTGTTTTGGAAACACCATGATTCCTCGCATATTGATGATAAATATGGAATTGATGTAGATGATGTTTATGAGGTAGAAGATTTATTACCTTCTGATTTTAAATCTAAGTTTCAACTGCATTGTGTAGAAGGAGAGGGCAAAGAAGATGAATTAAACGTAGGTTATTTGAAGATTAGTAAATTGATAGCCAAATAATAACAAAAACCATATTGAAGATTTATTAAACAATATGGTTTTTGTCAATAGCTCATTATAGAGCGGCCTAACCTTTGTTATTCTAATAACCGGCAGTAAATCTTCTCTTAATAAATTTCTTGTTTTCCAGCTCATCAACAATAGCCACGGCAGCATCTTGAACGGAGATCCTTGAGTGCCCTTCGGTATCAAATATTGGGTAATCGGTTCCTGTTCTATAACTTCCTGTTCTGCTTCCCCCTGATTTCGGGTTCATCTCTAAAGCTGGGCTGAAAAATGTCCAATCCAAATCTCCTTCTCTCGATATCAATTCATAGAAATCCGCTGCGGCTAATGCACCAGGTTTTATTTCCTTCGGGAAATCTTTGCCATCAACAATTCTAGTGTCCTCTGCAGTCAACAAACTTCCTGCACCACCAACTACAATAACACGATTGACACCTGATTCTTTTATCTCCTTTAAAATATGTCGAGAACCTTTCATATAATCCTCATAAATGTTGGGGTTTGTCCAACCTGCATTATAGGCCGAGATAATAGCTTCATTTCCATTTAATGCAGAGCCCAAAGCAGTGCTTTCCTGCACATCCATCTGTACCGCTAAAACATGGGGTTTATTTTTTAAGCTGCTGACATCTCTTGCTATTGCGGTAACCTCATAACCACGCTGCAGCAACTCATCCAATATATGTGATCCGACAAATCCTGTAGCTCCGATCAAGGCTACTTTTTTATTTTCTACGTTGTCCATAATAATTCCTTTGATTTCCTTACGATTAAGTTAAATGAAAAAAAGGATATGTCTTTCAAACCGGAGGTTTTTATGACATATCCTTTATATAACAGTATTAAATTCTGAAATGTTTCCAAAAAATGGAAACTCAGCTTTATTTCTTTAACTTTTTGAATTCAGCATAAGAAACTAGGATGTATGCAGTCAAATCTTCTTTTACTGCTGCTTTGGCAAATTCAAAGCTTGGCTTATATTTATCCTTAAACAGTGGAAGGTCAGCATCGCTGATTGGCACTAAAGATTGAATTAATTCGTCCGTAAATGCACGATCGACAAAACGTTGTTCTTGTTCCAATTCCAAGATTTTAATGGCATTTCTAGCTATTTTAGCGTCTTTGCCAAATAACCGCGATGGAGATACACGTAGGCCTCCTTTTGTTTGGCTGGTCTCCACAGCCTTGCTGTTGTTCTTAGCACGCTCAATTTCCCTTGCTATACGGCTGTCCGTTATCTTCGTTACAACTACTTCATCAATCTGAATGGTGGTCTTATCTGGAATCAGGTAAATGCGATTTATTTCCCCCAATTCTTGGTAAATAAATGCAGTGTCACGATCGAATCCACGAACCATTAAGCTTAAATAATCATACCGATTTCCGGGGATACTGAAGTTCCCTTGAGCGTCGGTTTTTGTCTGTTGATTAGTTCTTAAATTTTTAATCTCTACTTCACTAATACGCTTGTCATTTTTTAAGTCAATGACAATCCCTTTGATATCTTGCGCAAATGAAAATGTCATGCTGCCTAATAGCAGCATGACAGTAAGGTATATTTCTTTTAAATTTCTCATGCTTATTTGCTGTTCCAAACATTGTTCTCCGGGTTAGAGTCCGGATAAACTTGGTCTGGATCTATTCGTACGTTCGTTAACTTCTCTGTAGTATTTAACACAAATTTCCACGAACTGTTTCGCTCCCAAACTTCTACCGGAAGTTTATGGCGAATTTTCTTTCCTGATACCGTTGTCGCTTCAACAACTACAGGCATCGGCATCTTTTGTAAATTGCTGATGGTAATGATAGCACCTTTTGTTGGGTCCAACTCAACATAGTTGACATCTGTGATAGCTTGATCCAATGACCAGTTATTTAAGATCCAACTTCTCCAGAACCAATTTAAATTTTCTCCAGTTTCATTTTCCATTACACGGAAGAAATCTTCAGGAGTTGGATGCTTATAAGCCCAATATTCTACGTATTTGCGGAAAGCTGCATCAAAACGTTCAGCTCCTAAAACCTCATCTCTTAATATACGCATGGCATATCCTGGCTTGTAATAGGCCAACATACCAATATTACGTTCTTTCATGCCCTGTGGGGTAGTCATGATTGGTTCTAGGCTTGGATTCATGATCATGCGTGTCATCGCATTACGAGAGCCCCTCGTGCGGTTATATTCGCCATTGTTGAACGCCTCTGTTGACAGGTCATTGATAAAGGTATTAAAGCCTTCATCCATCCAAGCATATAGACGCTCGTTGGAACCTACAATCATAGGGAACCAAATGTGTCCAAACTCATGGTCCGTAACGCCCCATAGACTTCCTGCCTTAGCTCGGCTACCACAGAAAACAATACCTGGATATTCCATACCACCCACATTAGATGCCACATTTACAGCAATAGGGTATGGGTATTCCATCCATTTATTGGAATAATGTTCAATGGATGCTTTGGTGTATTCAGTTGATCTTTCCCAAGCATTTCCGCCATTACTTTCTTTCGGATAAGCTGAAAGTGCTAAAGATTTCTTACCACTTGGCAAATTGATTTTTGCAGCATCGATGATAAAAGATTTAGAAGATGCCCAAGCTACATCACGAGCATTATTTAAGCGATATTTCCAAGTCAAGGTGCTTTTCTTTGGACGTGAATTAGGATTTGGTACCTCATCTTGCGAGCGGATGATGACTGTCTTATCACTATTCTTAGCCTTGTTGAAACGATCCAATTGCTCTTTTGTCCATACTTCTTCTGGGTTGAGCAATTCACCTCCTAAAACTACGATATGATTGGCAGGAGCAGTAATCTCCACATTGAAATCACCATATTCTAAGTAAAATTCACCTGGTCCAGTATAAGGAAGGTTATTCCATCCATGTACATCATCGTATACCGCCATTTTCGGATACCATTGCGCAATAGCATAAATGTTTCCTTCGGAGGTTGGTAGAATACCCGTACGGTCAGCTCCATACTCAGGAACGATGTAAGAGAAATCCATACTGAATTCGATTTTCCCTCCATTCGCTTCCAATGTTTTCGGAAGTTCTATCCGCATTCGAGTATCGTAGATTTTATATTTTACTTCTTTTCCAGACTGATCTTTAACTTGACTTATGGTATAACCGCCGTCAAAGTCGCTCGAAGAATCGCCATAGCGGCTGTTGGTCAATGGAACAACAGCTTGTCCTATGGACTTTTGATTAAATAAATTCTGTTCCAACTGTAACCAAATGAAATCCATCTTGTCTGGACTATTATTGGTATAGGAAATCTTTACTGTCCCTTTGACTTCATGTGTTTGATCATTCAAACTAACCTTAATGTCATAATTTGCGGCATTTTGCCAATATTGATGACCTGGCTTGCCAGATGCTGAACGGTAAACAGATCCAGAATTGTTATAAAAGACCGGATTAAACGCAGCTTTATAGTCATACACACTCTCCGTGCTTCGCGTAGGTTGTGCTTGACCAAAAACAGCCTGTGAAAATAACAAGACTGCTGCCAGTGGTAATAATTTAGTTTTATTCATCGGTTGTTTATTTGTTTCTTGTTGTTTGCTTTTTATAAGGCTTTATACCAGATTAATTAAAGAGTATTTTTAGAATAAGAATTGCTTTTTGTTACGATTTTATTCCTTGCCTAACGCAGAACTTATCGTACTAAAGCTAAATTCTTTCCTATACTCTTTGTCCAAATTGATGAGAGCAATGTTATTTAAGAATTAAATAGCTTTAAGCCTTTAACTTTTCCGAATAAGACGTTTCATCAAAACCCAATAATATTCCTTTGGGAGTTTCAATGACAGGTCTTTTTATCATCGAATTATTCGATAAGAGGGCCTTATTTGCTGATTTGGCATCAACTACGGCATCCTGTTCCTCAGCGCTTAATTTACGCCAAGTAGTACCTTTTTTATTGACAAGTGATTGCCAATCTAATTCCTTTTCCCAAGTCAAAAGCTTTTCTTCGGTTGCTGGTTCTTTTTTGAAATCATGAAATTCATAAGGAAGATTATGCTCGTTCAACCAGTCTAATGCTTTTTTTACTGTATTGCAATTTTTTATTCCGTAAACCTGTAACATATTTTTATGCTGTTTCAATGCTATATGATTAGCTAAAGATATTAATAAATCTCGAATAGCCGGATTGTAGTGGATTTATTACATTAAATTCCAATAGTGTATTTTTTACACTATATTTCTTCTAGTCTAAAAAAAACTATATCTTTATTTTCATTAATGACTATTTAGAAAGAAATAAACTATGAGCCTAAAAGATTTCAAAGGTGTTCTATCAGGAGATCAAGTACAAGAGTTATTTGAAATAGCAAAAAAGAACAATTTTGCTTTACCTGCCGTAAACGTAATAGGTACCGATTCCATTAATGCAGTTATGGAAACTGCAAAAGCAGTTAATTCCCCAGTAATCATTCAGTTATCCAATGGTGGAGCCCAGTTTTACGCGGGTAAATCCATGAATAACGATGGTTTAAAAGCCTGTATTTTAGGTGCTGTTTCTGCTGCACAACACGTTCATTTATTAGCAAAGCATTATGGTGTTGCAGTGATGCTACATACAGATCATGCTGCTAAAAAATTACTTCCTTGGATTGATGGATTGTTGGATGCTGGAGAGAAATTCTATGCCCAACATGGTAAGCCATTGTTCTCCTCTCATATGTTGGATCTTTCTGAAGAGCCTATTGAAGAAAACATCGAGATTTCTAAGAAATATTTAGAGCGTATGAAACCGCTAGGTATGACTATCGAGATCGAATTAGGTGTTACAGGTGGTGAAGAGGATGGCGTTGATAACTCAGATGTAGATAGCTCAAAATTATATACTCAACCTGAAGAAGTAGCATACGCATATAAAGAACTTTCAGAAGTTTCTGATAAATTCACAGTTGCTGCTGCTTTTGGTAATGTGCATGGTGTTTACAAACCAGGAAACGTGAAATTACAACCGGTAATCCTTCACAATTCACAAGAATATATCCGTGAGAAATTCAATCTACAAGCTGAAAAGCCTGTAAACTTTGTTTTCCATGGTGGTTCAGGTTCTTCACCTGAAGAAATTAAAGAAGCTATTTCTTATGGTGCGATTAAAATGAACATCGATACGGATATGCAATGGGCATTCTGGGATGGTGTTCGTGAATACGAAGCGAAAAACCACGATTACTTGCAAGGACAAATCGGTAACCCTGAAGGTTCAGATTCGCCAAACAAAAAATACTACGATCCTCGTGTATGGTTGCGTAAAGGTGAAGAAGCTTTCGTTACGCGCTTGAAACAAGCTTTTGAAGAATTAAACGCGGTGGACGCAAATAGTAAATTATAATTTACCATCTGCTTTAAAGCATAAAATATCCTATTTAAAGACTGTTCCTTATTAAGTTAAGGAACAGTCTTTTTTTATATATGATTTTCTCTAAACCGTATACCCAATAAAAACTACTTGTAATAGCTTAAAATATTCCCCTAATAATATACACCTAGTATTCATTTGTATATGCTAGTATTTCCTTCCATTATGGTTCGTAACTCTTAGGGAATTTCTTTGGATCTGATAGGGATTTTATTCGGATCTCGTTCGCTTCTAACCGAACGAGATCCGAAGGAGATCCGAACAAGTTCCGAAGGAGATCCGAAGAAGTACCAAAGAAAACACCTTTGAGAGATATGAGATAGGAGACGAAAGACACCAGATTATAGACCTAATTTCGGATTAGAATTTACAGTTATGTATTTGCGGTCGAAGCATGCTTCGACCCTACGGTTAAGGTTGTTATAGTTTATATTTCCACGAATATTTGTAGGTGCGATGCATGCATCGCCCGCTCTAAAAAGCCATTATGAGACCGCTTCGCTGTTAGATAAAATACATACATTGTGAATTCATTCAAATAAGCGGGTCAATGGTAGATATTGAATAGATCCGAATTTTTCATTCATCACAACTTTGTCAAGATCTAAATAAGGTACTGAAATCACGGATAAAATTGATTTTGGGCACTTATAAATTGAATAATTATCCCTATACTTACAATACAAGATCAAGGATATGTATAAGGATCGATTTATTAATTTTCTGAAGTTTGAAAAGCGATATTCGTCACATACGATCACGGCCTATAGTTTGGAGTTGGACAACTTACTTCAATTTATAGAAAAGGACGGGATTCCATTTGAGGAGGTTGACTATAAGTTTCTTCGTTATTACTTTTCAACTATGCGGGAGCAGGGTAAGGAGGCGAGTTCTGTAAATCGTGCGATATCATCGATCAAATCATACTATAAGTTTTTAGTTCGCGAGGAACTATTGTCGAAGAATCCAAGTAGTTTGTTAAAGGCATTAAAGACGCCCAAAAAACTTCCTGTAGTTGTGGAACAGGAAAAGATGTTAAAGCTACTGGAGCAAATGGATGCAGAGGCTGAGGATTTTGAAGATCGCCGTGATTTCATTGTTTTGGAATTGCTTTTTGGAACTGGTATTCGTTTGGCGGAATTATTGAAAATAAAGGAAAATGATATTGACTTTTATAATAAAAAAATTCTTATCTTGGGAAAGAGGAGCAAGGAGCGTTTTGTTCCCATACACATGACCTTACTTGAGGAATTGAAAAAATATCTTCAAGAAAAAAAAGCCACATCATTTCAAAACAATTCTGCAGAATTGATCGTTACAAAAGAAGGGAAACCTGCATATCCTAAGTTGATTTACAGTATCGTAAAGAAATACTTAAGCAGGATTACTTCGCAGCAAAAGCGTAGTCCTCATGTATTGAGACACAGTTTTGCGACGACATTATTGGACAATGGTGCAGATTTAAATGCTATTAAAGAATTATTAGGACATGCTGGGTTATCGGCTACGCAAGTATATACGCATAATTCAGCAGAACGATTGAAATCAATTTATAAACAAGCCCATCCAAAGGCTTAAAAAAAGGAGGAAAAATGAACATTACAGTGCAATCTATTAAGTTTAACGCAGACAGTAAACTAATCGAGTTCATTAAGAAGAGGTCTGAGAAATTGAATCAATTTTTAGACAACATTATTGAAGGGGCATGTTACCTCAGGTTAGAAAATGTGGATGACGAAGCTAACAAGGTCGTCGAGTTAAAATTTAATGTTCCAGGCAATCAGCTGTTTGCCAAAGCACAGGCTAAAACTTTTGAAGAAGCTACCGATATAGCCATCGAGTCCATCCGACGTCAAATAAATAAACATAAAACCAAAACACGAACATCGACAAGTAACCATAAAGAAATATTAAATCAAGAAGAAGAATTTTAATGAAAAGCCCCCATCTGGGGGCTTTTTTAGTTTGTTAGTGGTAGATCGCTTATTGAGACCGCTTCGCTGATAGATGTGAGATGTGAGATTTGAGATAGAAAGGGGGGATTGCTTTATCGGTCGAAGCATGCTTCGACCCTACGGTTATGGACGATTGGAATAATAAAATCAAGATTGTTTGTAGGCGATGTATGCAACGACCGCCTATTAACTAAATAAAATTCCATTATTTTAAATCATAAATTTTAATAGAAATTATTCGGGCAGACATTCCGTTTGTCTTTGTCAAGGATAAATCCCTTTCCTCATCCTCACTCAGTATTGCCCCTACGCTAGTGTGATACCTATATGATCCATCAAAATTCTCGTGCTGTTAAAACAAATCTAATAGCGCAGCGGTCTCATATCTCACGTCTAATAGCGAAGCGGTCTACTATTTGCCAATTTATTTGGAATAATTCTTAACAATATTTAGATTTGTTCCAAATTAAGAGAAAGCAGATGATTTGTCCATTAGCGAGTTTCGAGGAAGTTTTTAAAACCGAGCATGGTGTGGTTTATCAGTGTAGTAGAAAAAACTGTTATTGGTTGGATTTTCAGGGGGAAGCTACGCCTTTCAAGGTGCGTGATTTCTTTCAGTTCAAGAAGGCTATTGATGCAATGGATGTGGAATTGATGTTATGTAATTCCTCGCGTACTTTTGATTTTGAAATATTAATGCCGTTCCGCTCGGAGCGTATATTCATTCTTTCTGTTGAAGACATTCTGAAAATGAGAGAATTATTGTCGGGAGCGAAGTTTATGATCGAGCTAAATAGCGAGATTAAGAACTGTCTTCAGTCTAAAGCTCTTCTTGCCATTTAATTCTTTGTAATTATACTGATTCTAAATAGTTTAACTTAGTGTATGGCTAATTTAGACTGAATTTGTATTGCAGATTTTTCAGCCTAAAAACACCTTTTAGCCTTATCTTTGTATTAACAGTAGGGAGATATGGGTCTCCAAGACTTTTAAAATATATAGACATGAAAGATTTATTGAAATTAAAAACCTCGATCTCTGAGGATATCGAAAACATATTGAACGCACAAGTTAAGATTGAAGGACATGCATCAGCATTATATTTAGCAATGTCAGCTTGGTGTGATGACCAAGGTTTAGACAATGCTGCAGCATTCTTTGCTAAACAATCTGATGAAGAGCGTACGCATATGTTGAAGATTTTCAATTACATCTCTGCACGTGGAGGACGTTCGATCTCTCCAGAAATCACAAATGTACCTGTTGATTTTGAATCTTTCAGAGGTGTGTTTGAGCAAACTTTAGAGCAAGAAATGTTCGTAACAGAGCAATTCAACAAGATTGCTGACAAATGTATGAAAGCAAAGGATTTTGTAACATTTAACTTTATTCAATGGTTCTTACAAGAACAAGTTGAGGAAGAATATGTAGCACGTCGTATCCTTGAATTATTCGATGTAATCGGAGAAGAAGGTACAGGACGTTGGGAAATTGACCGTCACTTGGTAAAAGTAACTTTTGATGGTGAATAAGAATTCCAATTAAAATTTTACAAAAACGGGCTAAAACATAAATTTAGCCCGTTTTTTTTATACAAATATTTTTAGTTTAAGCGTTTTAATGGTAAATTTCATTCTTTAGCAATAATGGTAATAAATCAGTATTTAAAATTGTCTTAAAGCCTGTGCGTATCATCTATAAAATCATACTTATACTCTTACTATGCTGCATGGGTAAGCATGGGGCGTATGCCCAGACCCCACTGCGCAGTATTGAGGGATTGGTGGTTGATACAACGGGAGTAGGTATGAAAGGCGTCAGCGTTCGCTTGATTAGCTCCTTAGATACCATGTCCAGCGAGACAGACGAAAATGGTTTTTACCAATTCGGAAATATTAAGGGAAACATGATTAATGTTTCTTATAGTATGATTGGCTATGATATCTTAAATCGAAGTCATTTATTTAACCGTTACAGTTCGCAATTGTACCTCAAAAAGGTGAGTATGATCCCAAGAGCGAATTTAATCCCTGAAGTAAATATTGTTAAGATTGTTCCTGTAGTTTCTCGTGGTGATACGACACAATTTAATTTACGGGCCTTTTCTATTCCTGAACGAGCATTATTGGAAGATGCCTTAAAATATCTTCCAGGGTTTCAAGTGCTCCGAGATGGTACTACCTATTATAATGGTGTGCTGATATCTTCAGCTCAGGTTGATGGACGAAAATTTTTTGGTGGGGATCTATTAACTGCGACAAAGAATTTGCCGGCAGAGATTGTAAAAAGAATTGAGGTTATAGATGATTATGGTGATGTGTCCCATGAAAAGGGAATAAAGAATACAGAACCCGAAAAGATCATCAATATTGTATTGGAGGATAATAAAAAGAAGATTACGTTCGGCCAAGGTACATTAGGTGTTGGTTCAAGTGATCGCTATTTGGGGAGTATAGGTGTCAATAAATTTAATGATGGACAGGAGTTTTCTGTTGTTGCTTCTGTTAATAATACAAATACCAGTTTATTTACTTTTGGAAGTCCAAATGGTGCTGGAGGAAGAAGTTCGGGATTGGGAGATTTAGGAGATTTCTCCGACCAATCAGATGGTCTCAATAAATTATCATCTATAGGTTTTAGTTTTACGGATAGTTTAGGGAAATATGTCTCGATATCCGGAGGCTACACTTACCAAAGCAAGCAAAATATTACTAAAGGTAATTCCTCCTTAACATCATCATATCAGGGATTTAAAATCCGAAGAATGGAGGATTTTGAACGGAAACTGAATGATAATTTTCATAAGTTGCAATTGGAAATTAATTCAAAATTTAAGAATCAAGATCTCTTAAAGATTATTCCTAAGGTTACTTATAACCGTTTTTACAATTATAACCTTAAATCAACAAACGCCACAAACTACAAAATTCGCGAAAGAGGTACTTATCAAGATACTTCCATAAACTCTAATCCAACGGCAGAATTTTCTGTTTTATACTCTAAATACTTTTCAAAGCCTGGGCGTAAGTTGGTGGCGGATGCACGATTGAATTATCAATCCTTGAATAAGGATGAAAATATTAAAGAAGATTATGTGCGATTTGACTCCACAGGATTCAACCCGGTAATAAATCTCTTTGAACAAAGCCAATTGGTAGACTCCCGGAATAATACTAACTCCATGAAAGGTTCAGTTTCATATGTAGAACCGTTTTTCAATCATAGCTTATTGGAGATTCTATATGATGTGGATATCACCAATATCGAGGCTACAAGAGCCGTAAGAAATCCGATTGGTCATGATGGAGGCTGGGTAGATTCCTTAAGTGTTGATTATGCCTATCAGTATAAAAGTTATAAGACAGGCTTGAATTACCAATATGAACCCAATGAGAAGTTTAGGATTAATATGGGATTCTCCGTGCAACCATTATCATTATCTGGACGTGTAAAAGAGGATACTGCACAGTATGATTATAGCAATGTTAATCTGGTGCCTTCTACTAATGTGCGCTATAAGTTTTCGGATAATTTCGATATTAAATTAGATTATTTGGGTAAGAACATACAGCCGAATTTTCTACATATTACACCAGTTCGAGACAACTCAAACTCACGGAACATTATTGTTGGTAACCCTTCTTTAAAGGCGGAGTTTTATAACCGAATTTCCTCTTCGATAAGAAAGTTTGTTCCTAATAAAGGACAGTTTTTCGAGTCGAATTTAGCCTATACATTTATTAACAATAAGATTGTCAGTGTAAAGAAATCCACATCTAATGAAACGGTTCAGGAAACGACTTTTGACAATACTGATGGTTATTACGATGTCAAATGGAACTATTATTTCAATACACCGTTTGTCAATGATAATTTCCAGATGGATATAACAGGTAATATTGACTACTATAATAACCTGTCTTTTATCAATGAAGTCAAGAGTAAAACGAAGCAATTACTCTATAACCAGAATTTGGTATTAAAATACAATTGGAACGATTATTTTGAGTCCATATTTAACACTAACTATTTCTTAAATCGTGCTACCTATGAATTGCCTATAAAGAATAAGATTGCAGCTCATTCCTTTTTGGTTAGTGTTGGAGGAAAAGGATATATAGGCGAAGGATTTATGATGGGTGCAGAGATGTCCCAAAAGTTTTATAAAGGGTATGTAGCTGAGGTGAGTGATGTTAATCCCACTATTATAAATGCCTATATGGAGTATGGGTTTTTAAAAAATAAGATGGCCATGGTCCGTTTACAATGTTTTGACTTATTGGATCAAAACAAGAACGTGGGTGTTATGACGGAATATATTGGTAATGATGTTTTTGAATCACGTAATAATCGTTTAGGACGATATTTAATGTTGAGTTTGAACTTGCGTTTACAAAATTATCCAAATAAAAAGTAATGAGAGCAGCAGTAATACGAAGTTTTGGAGGTCCAGAAGTATTGGAGGTGATGGAGCATGAGGGTTTAATTCCTGGTCCTAAAGAAGTGTTACTGGATGTTAAGGCCGCTGGGATTAACAGACCGGATGTCTTTCAAAGAAAAGGGAATTATCCAGCTCCAGCAGGTGCTATAGCTGATATACCGGGACTAGAAGTGGCTGGAATAGTAAAGGCATTCGGGGAAGATGTTAAAGATTTCAAAATTGGTGATGAAGTTTTAGCATTACTAGCTGGTGGGGGATATGCAACCGAAGTTTGTGTCGATGAAGGTTTATGTATAAAAAAGCCAAGTAATCTAAGTTTCGAGGATGCTGCATCCTTGCCCGAGACACTTTTTACCGTATGGCATAATGTATTTCAACGTGGTGGGTTAAAAAAAGGAGATCGATTATTAGTCCATGGTGGTTCAGGAGGAATTGGAAGTATGGCCATACAATTGGCTACCCATTTCGGTGCGCAAGTTTATTGTACTGTAGGAAATGAGGAAAAAGCTGCATTTGCCTTAAAAATGGGAGCAGTAAAAGCCATCAATTATCACCTTGAGGATTTTGAAAATGAATTAAAAAAATTAGGAATAAATATAATACTCGATAGCATTGGAGGGTCTTATTTTGAAAAGAATATTAACCTTTTAAATGAAGATGGGCGATTGATTCAGATTAATGCTACGACTGGAGCAAAGGTGACTTTGAATTTGCTCAAGTTGATGCAGAAGCGCATTCTTTTAACTGGATCTACACTTAGGGCAAGAGATTTGGACTTTAAACGTGCTTTGACGAAAGAAATACAAGATGTGCTGATTCCATTATTTGCTAATGGAACTTTCGAATCCATGCTCACAAAAGTATTTACTTTGGATGAGGTTGTACAAGCCCATCAGTACTTCGATAGTCAAGAACATTTTGGTAAGATAGTTCTTACAATGGAAAGCTAAATACTTTTAGCTATCTAATTATTGGTTTTTTTTATTATTTTTATTCCAAGAGATAACCTATTCTAAAAAAAATATGAACTTAAAAATCATTACAACAGCAATTTTTTTAGGTGGGAGCATACTGGGAGTTTTTGCACAGAAGGTAGGTAAGATTGAGAGACCAATAGATATGGTAAGTACCTTAGTAGGTACGCAGTCGACTTATTTTCTATCAAGTGGAAATACATATCCTGCAATTGCTTTGCCTTGGGGAATGAATTTTTGGAGTCCTCAAACAGGAAAAATGGGTGATGGATGGATGTATTCCTATACTGCTGAGAAAATCAGAGGGATTAAACAGACGCATCAACCTTCACCATGGATGAATGATTATGGCCAATTTTCTATTATGGCCATGGTAGGAAATAAAACATTTGACCAAGATAAACGAGCAAGTTATTTTTCCCATAAGGCAGAAATAGCAAAACCGCATTATTATTCCGTATATCTGGCTGATTATGATACCAAGGTTGAAGTTACACCGACAGAAAGAGCTTCTTATTTTCGTTTTACATTTCCAAAAACCGATTCTGCATATGTTTTAATTGATGCCTTTGATAAAGGATCTTTTGTCGAGGTTTTACCTAGAGAACAGCGTATTGTTGGTTATTCCACTAAAAATAGTGGAGGAGTACCTGATAATTTCAAGAATTATTTTGTTTTGGAATTTGATCGTCCATTTGCCAATGTGGCGACCTTTGCAGATTCTGTATTGACGGATGGTCGTTATAAAGTGCAAGCTAACCATGTAGGGGCCTTATTAGGATTTCAAACTGCTAATGCTGGAGAAAAGGTACTTGTTAAAGTTGCTTCTTCTTTTATTAGTCCTGAGCAAGCAATCCTAAACTTAAAAGAACTCGATGGTCAATCTTTTGATGAGCAAGTAAAGAAAGGTGAAGATATTTGGAATAAAGCCTTAAGTAGAATAGAAGTGGAAGGAGCTACGATAGATCAGATGCGCACATTCTATTCTAGTCTTTATCGCTCTTTACTATTTCCAAGAATGTTTTATGAAATTGACGGGAATGGGCAAGTTATGCATTACTCGCCATACAATGGAAAAGTGTTGCCGGGTTACATGTTTACCGATACAGGGTTCTGGGATACATTCAGGGCATTGTTTCCATTTTTAAACCTTATGTATCCAGAAATGAATGAAAAGATGCAGGAGGGGCTCGCAAATGCTTACAGAGAGGGAGGGTGGTTGCCTGAATGGGCAAGTCCTGGTTATCGAAACATTATGGTTGGCAACAACTCCGCATCAGTAGTAGCAGATGCGTGGATAAAGGGCGTTCGTTCCAAAGATATTGAAACACTTTATGAGGCTGTAATCAAAGGGGCAAATCATGCTGGTCCAATGACTGCTGTAGGACGTGCTGGAGCCGAGTATTATAATGAACTGGGCTATGTGCCGTATGACGTTAAGATCAATGAAAATGCTGCCCGTAGTTTGGAATATGCATATGATGATTTTTCTATTTATCAATTGGCAAAATCGTTGAATAAATCGGCGGATGACCAAGCTTTTTATAAAAAACGTTCCTTCAATTATAGCAAGCTATTTGATCCTTCTACCGGACTAATGCGCGGTAAAAATAAAGATGGATCTTGGTCAACACCATTCAATCCATTCAAATGGGGAGATGCTTTTACTGAAGGAAATAGTTGGCATTATAGCTGGTCCGTATTCCAAGACATCGAAGGATTATCAAAGTTGATGGGAGGGCATCAAGCCATGGAAATTAAGCTTGATTCTGTTTTCTCTTTACCTCCAGTATTTGATGATAGCTATTATGGTTTCCCGATACATGAGATTCGTGAAATGCAGATTGCTAATATGGGCCAATATGCGCATGGTAATCAGCCGATTCAGCATATGATTTATTTATATAATCATGTTGGAGCACCTTGGAAGGCGCAATATTGGGTTCGAGAGACAATGAATAGAATGTATTCTCCAAATCCTGATGGCTATTGTGGAGATGAAGATAATGGACAAACTTCTGCATGGTATGTGTTCTCTGCTTTAGGATTTTATCCGGTTACTCCTGCTACAGATGAATATGTTTTAGGTTCACCAATTTTTGATAAAGTGACTTTACATCTTCAAAATGGAAAGAAAGTTATCCTGGAAAGTAAGAACAATTCAGATTCCAATAGATATATACAAGGTCTGAAATGGAATGGTAAAAATTACTCAAAAAATTATATCAAACACAGTGAGCTCATGAAAGGGGCGAAGCTTAATTTTGAGATGGGCTCTGCACCAAATAAAAGCAGAGGAGTTAATAAATCGGATTTACCTTTCTCATTAAGTAAGGATGATCAATAATTAATAATTTTAGCTTTATTAAGACGACTGAGTTTATATTCAGTCGTCTTTTTTTATGCTGTATATTTTGTGTGAGATAATGAGGATTATTTTAATAAAAAACGCTTGAGATCTTCTCCCAAGCGTTTACAAATACGTTTAGACTGTATAGATCCGATAAACCGGATGCTGCATTAAATTAAGTCGATGTAACTATGGTATTAGGCGATTTAATTGTCACTAATGACTAAAAGTCGTCATCATCATCAAAATCATCATACCCCCCAATTGAGTCGATATCATCTAATCCAAAATCATCATCGTCATCAAAGACATCATCTGAATCATCATCAGGACCATTGAAGTTGAGCACTCTTTCATCAACCATTTCTTCAGTTTCAATTGCTTGCATTGTAGCCATGTTGTATATTGTGATATTTACTTTAGTAACGTAAAATTATACAAGAAAATTCAATTGGTAAATATTTTTTTTAAATTATTTAGCACCTAAAAATTTTCTAAAAAAGCAAGTATTTATTCAACAATTTCTCCAATGCTATTTTCCTCAGCGACAATATCTTTTAGCTGTGGAAGGTCTTTAACACTACTTAAACCAAAATGGTTCATAAATTGACCACTCGTAGCATAAAGTATGGGCTTGCCAATGCTATCTGCTTTTCCAGCTATTTGAATCAATCCTTTTTCTAGAAGTCGTTGGATTGAATAGTCACAATTGACGCCTCGAATTTGCTCTACTTCTAGTTTTGTGATGGGTTGTCTGTAGGCAATAATAGCAAGTGTTTCCAAAGCAGCTTGGCTAAGCTTTTTCTTTTCCTTGTGAATTTGCAATTGATTAATGGCATCATGATATGCAGGCTTGGTTAAGAATTGCAATTGATCATTGATATTGGCCAATAGTAGAGCCTGATCATCGGATGCGTATTTTTCTTTAATGCGACCTATGAATTCAGCTAATTCAGTTTTGGTGATTTCAATAGCCAACGCATCTTGCAATACCTCACGTAAGTCTTTTTGACTAATTCCTTCAGTAGAAGCAAAGATGATGGCTTCGATATTTAAAAGTATATCTTTCAAAGTAATGATTAGTAATTAATAACCTGCTCTTCCATGTTCTCTGGTAGTTCGCGGAACTGATAGGTTTGAGTTCTTAATTGAGGTTCAAATCCTGCATCACGAATTGCGTCTTGAATAGATTTGGAGGTGAAACGATGTGGAGCACCTGCTGCCGATACTACATTCTCCTCAATCATGATAGAACCGAAATCATTCGCTCCAGCATGTAAACATAGCTCAGCAGTTTGTTTACCAACAGTCAACCATGAGGCTTGAATGTTTTTTACATTTGGTAGCATAATACGGCTTAAAGCAATCATGCGGATATATTCATCACCAGTAACATCATTGGTGATTCCACGTAATCTTTTCAATAAGGTTCCATCGTCTTGGAATGGCCAAGGGATGAAAGCAATAAATCCATAATTGCCTTCAGGTTTTTCATGTTGAACCTCACGAATCCAAACTAAATGTTCAAATCTTTCTTCAATTGTTTCAATGTGTCCAAACATCATGGTTGCTGATGTAGGCAAATTGATTTGATGGGCAGCACGCATAACGTCTAACCATTCCTGTCCACCACATTTACCTTTGGAAATCAAACGTCTTACACGATCATTTAAAATCTCCGCACCTGCACCAGGTAATGAATCTAATCCTGCATCCTTTAAAGCCTTTAAAACATCGATATGACTCATGCCTTCAAGTTTGGCAATATGAGCTATTTCTGGGGGGCCTAGGGAGTGCAGTTTTAATGTTGGATATAATTCCTTCAATTGTTTGAAAAGAGTAGCATAGAACTCCAGACCTAGGTCTGGGTGGTGCCCTCCTTGAAGTAGTAATTGATCGCCTCCATAACGGAAGGTCTCTTCAATCTTTTGTTTATATGTCTCAATATCCGTAATATAACTTTCTTCATGACCAGGACGGCGGAAGAAATTACAAAACTTACAGTTTGCTATACATACATTCGTGGTGTTGACATTCCGATCAATTTGCCAAGTTACTTTACCATGAGGTACTTGGATCTTACGAAGTTCATTCGCTAAATAAACCAAATCGGCAGTAGCAGCTTCGTGATATAAGAAGATTCCTTCTTCCTTAGTCAGGAAGTCGAATTCTAATGCGCGCGCTAATAAACTATTCACATTCATCTGATAACAAAGATACATAGCTTTTTATGAAATATAAAGCGTTTAGAAGCTACTGTTTGACGAGATAGGCTATTAATTTAAATGTTCCAATTTAGAACCAGTTAATTGGTATTAAGAGAACTTAAATGGATACTATCTTTTATGACTTTATTTTTACTTAGTGTTAATAAAGAATTAACACTAACCGGTAGATATATTGTTTATATTTAAATACACGACACATTTACATATAAGGAGGTCCCCATGCGCCCAGAAACAATTCACATTGAACGTACTTACCCTATTTCTGCAGATAAACTTTGGCAGGCTTTGACCAATCAAGAAAGCATGAAAGATTGGTTTTTTGAGATTCCAAATTTTACTACAGAGGTAGGTGGAGAATTCGAGTTTTATAAATCGAATAACGATAAGAATCTGATGCATCATTGCCAGGTTGTAGAATCGAAGGCTCCGGAAATATTTAAGTTTACTTGGCGTCATCCCAAACAAAGTCAAGGAACTTCGGTAATTACTTGGCGCTTAATTCCAAGGAGGGGTGCTACGACATTGCATTTAACGCATGAGGGTTTAGAGAATTTTAAGGATGCAGGAGAGAATTATACACATGCTAAATTTGAATCGGGATGGGAACGAATTTTAGGAGAATCCTTAAATAAGTTTTTGGAAAAAAATTCATTAGCCATTAAGTCCTAAGGCAAATTCCAAAGTACCTCCTTCATTTTGGTTTTATTTTACCCTATAAATAAAAATAACCTTGCCATTTGGCAAGGTTATTTTATGTTTTGTTATTAAGATGGAGGTCTTAATTTTTGTATAGTTTAGCTACTTGATCCCAATTGACAACTGACCAAAAGTTTTTGATATAGTCTGCACGTTTATTTTGGTAATGAAGATAATAAGCGTGTTCCCATACATCTAAGCCTAAAATAGGTGTTCCTTTGAATTTAGAAACATCCATTAATGGATTGTCTTGATTTGCTGTAGATCCGATTTTCAATTGGTTACCATCCTTTACCAACCATGCCCATCCAGAGCCGAATTGTCCAGCTGCTGCTTTAGCAAATTCTTCTTGGAATTTTTCGAATGAACCGAATGATTTATTGATCGCAGTTAATAAATCACCTGTAGGGGCGTTATTTTGGGTTGGTTTGCGAAGTAGAGACCAAAATAATTCATGGTTATATGCACCACCCGCATTGTTACGTAATTTTGCAGAATACTTTGAGATATTTGCTAATAATTTTTTTGCATCAGTCTCTTGTACTTTTTCAGCTGCAATTGCTTCATTAGCGTTATTTACATATGCACTATAATGTTTTTCATAGTGGATCTGCATTGTCATTTGATCGATGGCAGGCTCTATGTCAGCATATTGATAAGTTAGTTTTGCGATTTCAAATTTTACCGGTGCCACTGTTGGTTCTCCAACAAGGGATCCCGCCATTGTACTTCCAGCTAATAATACAGCTGCTGCTGCTACTACGCTACTTTTTACAAATGTTCTTCTGTTTGAAGTCTTCATGATTGTTTTGTTTTTATGAATGGTTTTAGAAATTTTGAAGTTGTGTAGTATCGAAATTGAGCTTGATTCCCAATATTTGCCCATCTAGCTTTTGATTCTGATTCAATAGGGTTACAGCATGTGCATTATTGAATGTATAATCCTTAAACATGAAAAAAATAAAGTGACTACGATACATATATTTTATTAACTAAACGGTATAGATCTTTTAATCTGATAATTATCTGTTCAGTAAAATGATTTATACGTTACGGTAATTTTTTTCTGTAGTAAAACTAGCCATTTATTTACATAATTGATGTCATTGAATTGTGATATATGAATAGATTTCTAGAAAAATTGAATTTTTCATTGAAACAGAGATTGATTTTTTTGTTTAGAAAATCTTCGGTTCTAAAATTAATTTTTTGACTTCCTACTTTTTTACTTATTTTGATTGCATACTATAACACCTCAATAAAACTTAAACTGAACAAACACGAATGAAAAGATTCTTTTCCAGCCTATATGTACAGGTTATTTTGGGAATATTAATTGGTATTCTATGTGGAATATTCTATCCTGATTTTGCTGTAAAATTAAAACCTCTGGGCGATGGGTTTATTAAGCTAATTAAAATGGTTATTGCGCCATTGATTTTTAGCTCTATTGTCATCGGAATAGCTGGAATGCAGGATATCAAGAAAGTAGGAAAAATAGGCCTTAGCTCTTTGATCTACTTTGAGGTAATGACCACCGTTGCTTTAATCATCGGATTAGTATTTGTTAATTGGATTCAGCCAGGTACAGGAATGAATATTGATCCTGCAAGTTTAGATCCGGAGGCGGTATCAAATTATGTAAAGCAATCTGAAGAGCACAAGAATGTAATGGATTTCATCCTAAGCATTATCCCACATAACGTCATTGCAGCAGTTGCTTCCGATAATCTTCTCCAAGTATTAGTTTTTGCTGTTCTTTTTGGTATTGGTTTGACCAAGATTGGGGAGAAGAATGCTGAACCTGTTTTAACTGTTCTCCAATCATTCCTGAAAGCATTATTTGCCATTATAAAAATGATTATGTATTTGGCGCCTATTGGTGCCATGGGAGCAATTGGTTTTACAATTGGAAAATACGGGGTAGAAGCTCTATCATCACTAGGTTTATTGATGATCTCCTTTTACTTAACCTGTATTGTTTTTATTGTTTTCGTCATTGGGGCTGTTTTATATTTCTATGTCAACATCAATATTTTCAAACTATTGAAGTATATCAAAGAAGAGTTATTAATAGTTTTAGGGACTTCTTCTTCAGAATCAGCCTTACCAGGCTTGATGCAAAAGTTGGAGGATGCGGGTTGTTCCAAACCAATCGTCGGATTGGTTATACCTACTGGATACTCTTTCAATTTGGATGGTACCTGTATTTACCTAACTATGGCTGCTGTATTCATTTCACAGGCATTAAATATGCATCTGAGTTTAGAACAGGAGATAACTTTACTATTGGTATTATTGCTCACTTCTAAAGGAGCTGCAGGTGTTACAGGTAGTGGTTTTGTAACTTTAGCCGCTACTCTTCCGGTTGTAGGACATGTTCCAGTAGAGGCCGTAGGTCTTATTTTAGGAATTGACCGATTTATGAGTGAAGCACGTGCATTGACCAATATTATTGGAAATGCTGCTGCTACACTTGTCGTTGCCAAATATGAAAATGGTCTTGATGAATCGGTATTGCACGATAAACTCGGTTCAGCACATGGTCAAAAAACATAAATAAACAAACATTTTCATGTTTTTCATACTTATTCCAAAAGACTTGTTTAACAAAGCAAATATTGGATATTTATGGATTTAAAATCAAACGAACCTTTTTGGCTTGTAAAGGATGGTATTATGAACTCATACCCTTCTTTGCGTGAAAATTTAGAATGTGAAGTATTAGTTGTCGGTTCAGGAATTACTGGTAGTCTTATCGCTCATCAATGTGTGAAAGAAGGATACAACACCATAGTAGTAGATAAAAGGGAATTAGTGAATGGGAGTTCCTCTGCTACAACATCCATGCTGCAATATGAAATTGATATTCCTTTATATCAATTAAAGGAACTAATAGGAGAGGAAGGAGCGGTTGCCAGTTATAAGGCTTGTGGACAAGCTATAAGTGATCTAGGAAAAATCTGCTCAAACATAAAATCTAAAGCTGGATATAAACTGAAGGACTCGCTATATTATGCTAGTCGAAAAAAGGATGTTTCATGGTTAGAAAAGGAATATAAGGCAAGAAAAGAGGCAGGATTTAAATTAAATTGGTTAAATGAAGCTGAAATTTGCGATAAATACGATATCTACCAAGCCTATGGAGGTATGTTATCTGAACTGGGTGCAAGTGTAGACGCATTTATGTTGGCCCATGAACTGATCGCATATAACTGTAAAAAAGGATTAAAAGTTTTTGACAAGACAGAATTGCTTAATGTTCAATCCAAAAGAGGCTATGAACTTGCAGAATTTGAGACAGGCTATCATATTAAAGCTAAAAAAATAATTTATTGTGTTGGCTATGAAAGTGCCAATATGATTCCAGAAAAGTTTGTTGATTTACTAAGTACTTTCGCTATAGTTTCGGAAGTAGATTATAAACTTAACCAGGCTTATAAAGACGTGTTAATTTGGAATACGTCAGATCCTTACTTATATATGCGCACAACTGATGATGATCGGTTTTTAATAGGAGGAGAGGATGAAGAGTTCAGAAATCCGGAAAAGCGGGATAAGATACTGTCTGTCAAAGCAAAGAAGTTGAAGAAAGAATTTCTTAAGATTTTCAAAGGAAAAGATTTTTATACTGATTTTGCTTGGGCAGGAACATTTGGATCCACTAAGGATGGATTGCCTTATATCGGCGAACATAAAAAATTCAAGAATTCATATTTCGTATTAGGATTTGGTGGGAATGGTATAACCTTCTCCGTTACAGGGATGCAGATGGTTGCAGCATGGCTTAAGAATGAAAAACACCCTCTTACCCCTTATTTTGCGTTTGGGCGATAAAAATTAAAAGAGGTTGACTAATTCTAGTCAACCTCTTTCTTTTAAAAAGTTATCTTAATTTTTATTATAACATCTCGTCATATTAAGAATAAAATAACCTCTTCTTTACATATATAACGACATGGTATTCGCAATATTGTGTAAGACTTAATATTTTTTTAATAAATTTTTAATATTCAAGCTTTTTATGTCTGAAAAATAATTTTAGGCTTATTAAACCGTTTGAATACTAATTGGTCATAATGGAAATATGGATAAAGAAAAAATGAAGAAAAACTACTTTAGCAGAGCGTTATTATTGTTCAATACCTTTAAAAATAGAAAATTGACAAATGAAGATATTGCAGCTGCAGAAGATAAAGCACATCATTTAGATGAAAAAGCGAGTGATTTCAAATTATTGATCGATATGGTGAAAGATACTTTTTCCGGTCGATATAAAATGAACAGATGGAATCTTTCTATAATTGTAGCCACCATCGTTTATGTTGTTTCCCCATTAGACGCTATTCCTGACTTGATTCCAGTATTAGGATGGTTGGATGATGCTTCAATTGTTGGATTTGCTATTTCAAAGTTGGCTGATGAAATTGATCGTTACAGAAAACACCGCAAGTTAAATCCTGCAGGATTTACTATTCCAAAATAAAAATAGGATAAGTATACACAACAAAGGGGTTGGGGTGAGAAATTACTTTAACCCCTTTTTATTTGGTTTCAAATTGTCAAAAATAATCCTTAGCATTGAGTATGTATAAACTAAACCTAATTCTTTTTACTTGCTTTTTAATGTGGATTTCTAATACTAAGGGGCAGAATCTATCTTCTTCTCTACAACGCATATTAGAGAAAAATTATCCTGAAAAAATAGGCCCAGGCGCTGTTATTTATGTTTTCGACGGGCAAGAATTATTTACAGCAAATACAGGTTTGGCAAGTTTAATATCAAAGGAAAAAATTGGCAGTCATACGTCTTTTAGAATGGCATCAGTGAGCAAACAATTCACTGCTTATGCTATTTATCAATTAGCTAACAATAAGAAACTTAACCTAAACCAGCGTATAGACTATTATTTTCCAACATTAAATAAAACTGTTGGTGCAATAACTGTCAAACAATTATTAAACCATAGTTCTGGAATCGCCGATTATGAGGGCCTCATGGGCGATAAATGGACGGTTCAATTAACAGATGCAGATGTGCTCAAAATTGTTGAGCCAGCTAATGAAACCTATTTTCCTATTGGAAGTAAATTCAGGTATAGCAATACAGCCTATTGCTTATTGGCCTTAATTGTTGAAAAGGTTACCAAACAAAGCTATCCTTCTTATATGCAAAAGCATGTTTTTGATCCATTAGGAATGAAGAATTCGCTCATAATGAGTAAGGAGCGAGTGCCAACCGCTCGAGCTTTTGGTTATCATCCTGAAAAAGGACAGTTTATATTTGCAGACCAGAGTTTAACCAGCGGAACTATGGGTGATGGGGGAGTGTATACCACTGCATCTGATTATGCAATCTGGTTAGGCTATTTATCGAAATTACTTTCTAATCCAACAACTAAAGAATCCTATTTTGGGAATGGAAATCGATTCCCTGTAAACCAGAATGTTGATTATTCCTTTGGATGGTTTACTGGAAAGGACAAGAACGGAGAGGATATCTTATTTCACTCTGGTGAAAGTACTGGCTTTCATAATATTGTTGTTTTTTATCCGAGTAAAAGGAAGTCCGTTTCGATGTTCAGCAATCGTGACGACCTTAAAATAGCTGGTGTTTTTGATGAGGTCATGGAAATATTGGATATTGAAATCAAAGGCCTAGAAAAAGAGAAATTATTTCATTGGCTAGGAAAGGTATATGCTAACACACTTTAATCAAATTCTTTTACATCTTTGATTTTAAAGCTGTTATTTTCCTTTAACAAGGTTATTTCTCGATGGTAATCTGTTTGAAATTCACAATCGGAAATTATTGATTTTAAGGTAATGCTGCTTGCATCTTCATGAATTACATCGCAAGTAGAAACTTGGATGGATCCCCAATCTTGAGCTGATATCAAGAACCCAACACCTTTTCCAGCATAATCGGTATTGAATTTAGAGGACCATTTTTTCTTAAATTCATCCTCCGATAAACTACCATCAACATCCAAATCTAGATTTATGGCATCCATTTTATAATCAAAATAATCCGCAGTTGTCATTGTTTCCATAATAGATTGATCATCTGAATTAAAGTATCCTTCAACATTCTTCTTCATCCAGTTGCAGGCATCTGTTTTAGCAGTAGTTGCGGACGTACTATCTTGGTGGACCTTTTCGGTTTTATGGGAAGATTGTTGACATGAAAACAGTGTCGCCAAAATGAAAACAAAAAGCAGATTTTTCATAATGAATTGGATATTTCCTATTAAGAACCCTAATAATTAAAAAATGTTTTTTTATTTACAAAACAGGAATGGCGAAACTGATTATTTTCTTTAGCTTACTTGAACCTGCAGATGAGAATTCATAATGATCATGGAATGCAATTTTATTCTTTTTGAAAGTCAATGATCCCACTACAGAAGCATATTTTCCATGGGTAATAATTTGTTCTAAATTAAGGGCAATTGCCTTCTGTGTCTTTATAGTTTCTAAAAATTTTAATATCTCCTCAAGACCTTTTATTTTTCGATCTCCAACCATATCCCATTCGATATTGGGGTGAAATAATTCTTCTAATGCCGGAATATTAGCTTCAGCAAAGGCAATGTTTAGTTCCTTTACTATCCTTCTTTTAGGTGAATTGTCACAGTCTTGAGGAGATGTAATTTTCATTTTATTGTTTTTCTAAAATTTCTTTTAAATTGGATAATCCAGCTGCAAAATCTTTATTCATATCAAAGAAAAGTGACATTAGATTAAACGGATATGGCATTTTTCCATCTATTTTCCATGCAACTTTAGTACTTGTCGAATCAATAGGAGTTAATTCCATATAGGAAGGATTAGGATCATCAGACCCATTGAAAAATAAATCCATTTCAACACGTTTTCCTTCATCTACTTTGGTTAGAACTTGTTTGCCATCACCTACTTTTTTGCTTTTCCAAGTATATGTAAAACCTGGAGTACCATCAGTTCCCTCATAATGTCTTTCAATGTTTGGATCTTGACGAGACCAATTGTCATAGTTTCCTTGGTTTCTGATTAATTTTACATAATCAAAAACTTCCTTACTGGGTTTTTGAATGACAATTTCACTTCCTGCATGGAATTCTTTCGGAACAACTGCCGCAACTATTAATATTAAGCCAACTAGACCTAATATGATAAATAAAAGGTATTTTAAAATTTTCATGATTTAATGGTATTGGTTTTATGACTTTGTTTAATTGATTATTTCAAAAGTTGATGCATTTTAAGTACTGTATTTACATTTCTTCCGGTGGCTATCAATTTAAGCTTTTTCTCAAAGAAATTATTATTGAATTTACTCTTTGCCATCCCCATTGGCAAATGATAATACAAAACATCCTTATTAATGAAAAAGGTCTCCGGATTATAATCAATTGCTTTTAGTTCTGCTATTAAACTTGAATCAGGAATAGTATCCAAAAATGTTATAAAGACTCTATTTGGTTCTTCACCATTACAATATGGATTCTCATGTATTACTTGTTCTAATTTCGCAGGCTCGATTATAAAACAAGAAATATCTAATTGAAAATGATCTTTGATTATTTGATGAAGGAGTGATTCTAATTCATTTTTCTCTAAGTCCGTATTCAAATAAATATTCCCGCTTTGTATATAAGTGACAACATTTTGAAATCCCTTTTCTTCCAAAATTGATTTTAAGGCTGACATTTTAATTAAATTCTTGCCAGATACATTTACAGCTCGTAGGAAAATGAAATAGGATTTCATCTTAATTTTATTTAGTAGCTGTCTCTTGCACAATTTGGAAAGTCCCAGCATTGTCTGATTTCGATTCCAATTGAATGTAAATGTTTCCGTCATTCCTATGAATTACATAGGTTTTAACAGGATTATTATAGACATCTATTGTTCCATCAGATCCTTTATAAGATGCTAAATCATCATAATTTTTAATTTGTACATCTGACCATCTGCCTTCATGTATAAGCATACCACCTGCTTTTGTAATAGCATCTTCAAAATGCTTATTAATTGCAGCCGTGGTGATCTCTTCTTTGGTATTGGCATTGTTTCCTTGGATAAATGCTCGGAAGACTTTTCCTTCCTTTTTGACTAAACTACCATCAGGTAAAGCAACATATAAAAAATCAAATGATTTTACCTTAGGATTATTTATGAATTGTGTTCCTTCAATGGTAGTAAAAAAAGGAAATTCACCCAATTCCGCTGTTGAAACAGGAATATCATCTAAATTGAATGTTGTATTGACAGTATCTGTGTTTGTAGAAATTACTGTTTCAGTTCCAGATACAACTACACTGTCTTGATTCTCATTTGATTTTTCCTTTGAATTGTTGCAGGCTGAAAATAAAATTGCGGCACAAATACTTGATAAAAATAGTTTCTTCATAAAGCTTTTTAGTTGATGTGAACCTAAATATAATCAATTCATAAGAATTGATCTTAAAAACTTAAGCATTTTCAAGTTCAGCAATACTGATTTTTTTCATTTTCATGATAGCTTGTCCAGCATTTGGATTACTCGCAAGAATTTTGCTAATGTTCATTGGAACAACTTGCCAACTCATTCCAAATTGATCTTTACACCATCCACACATACTTTCTTGGCCGGATTCAGTGATTTTATTCCAGTAATAGTCAATTTCTTCTTGGTCTTTACATGTGATGGTAAGTGAGACTCCTTCAGTGAAATTAAAGGGCATAGGTACTCCGCTATCCATGGCAGCCATTGTAAAGTTCTTGATTTCGAATTGCGTATGCATAACCTGACCTTTTACATCGCCTTCTGGATATTCCTTAACACCTTGACTTTTATAATCTTTAAACAATGACTCGTAAAATGCCAAGGCTTCTTTACAATTACCTTGTTGTTGGTCGCAAAACATGATAGTGGGTATAATGGCTTGATTATTAACATCGGATAGTTTACCATAATATAATTGCCAACTAACTCCATATTTATCCTCAACCCAGCCATAGAGTTCGCTATAGGGATAGCTGTCAAGAGGCATCATTACCTTTCCGGTTGCTTTTAGTTTCTCCCAAGAGGCAGTTAAAACTTCCTTAGATTCAAATACTGCCATAAAAGAAATGGTGGGATTTGGTTTAAACATAGGACCACCATTTATCCCAATAAAATCAACCCCCATAATATTTCCTTCCACGACTATAGGATCAGATTTAGTAATAGAAGTATCTGGAAATACTTCGGAGTAAAATTCAAAGGCTTCTAAGGCTTGCTGATCAAACCATAAAGCAGGTATAATTGCATTTTTCATGATGTTTTTCTTTACTTTTTTATAAAACTGAGCCAATAAAATAATGTCGTGTACCATCTGATAATCAATTTATATGGAATTATATTTGTTGATCTTGAACATATTTAATTCTGCTAACCTCCTGTTTATTCATTATTTTGAGCTGTAAAGCAGGAATATAATTTGAGATCAACACTTTTTCATGAGACTGATTCTCTTGAAAATAACAATCGATATCGTTGGCATGCAAGTAATTATAACAAGCCTTCAAATCAGTGGATTCCATAACTAATTGTATAGACGGTTTACTACTTGATTTTACTTTATTCAACTGCAGATTTATTTCACCAATAGTGAGTGTGATTTGATTGTTGGATTTGCTGTTCGATTTATTGCCATCATTCTGTTCTTTTAATAGAAGAATCTCGCTGAAAAAGAAAACAGCTTTTTCAAATTCATTATCAGGAATGGAAAGAATGATCTTGTTAGTGGCATTTAATCGAAAGGATTCCATAGGTGATTTTTTAATTAGCCTGTCTTTAAAAGCAAAGACAGGCTGTAATTTTTTTTTAAAAAAATGGGTTTTATTAATCCATTTTTTTGTTTCCCTCAAAGTGAATCATCCAGTAAATACCAAATTGATCTTGGAAAGAAGCAAATTGTTCCGCAAAGAAAGTTTCTCCTAATTCCATTTCCATAACTTTAGCATTTGCTGATAGAGCTTGAAATAACTCTTTTGCTTCATCCGCACTTTCTGTATCTAACATAATGTAAGTAGCATTTCCAGGAGTCGCTTTAGGAGAAAAAGTTTCTATTACATCAGCCCCCATTAACATGGTTGTGTCATTAATATTTAGTGAAGTATGCATGATTTTACCTTTTGCTTCCTCAGGTAGAGGAGGAGAGTTCGGATCCTCTGGCATACCATCATAGGTATAAGTACCAACTAAATCAGTTTTAAATACATTTTTGTAGAAATCGAAAGCTTCTTTACAATTTCCATTAAAGTTTAAATAAGCATGAATCTTTGCCATAATCGTATGTTTTATAAGTTTAATTGTTCAAATATAGTTCGTGCCGTTGACAACCGTTTGTCAGCAGGATATTATCTATTTATTTTAATCCGTTTTTTAATAGGTTGTCTAGATTTGACATACCGGATTCATATCCTTCCTTAAATCCCATATCTAGAAATTGTTGTAGAATTTCTTCACTTTCATAACTACAGTAATTACGAACAATTGTTTTGTCTCCATTTCCTTCGAAGGTTATTTTCCAATGGGAGGCTGGCATATCCTCGTTCTCATTTCCTTCTGAGTCTGTAAAAGCATCTTTTCCGGAGAAAAGAGATTCGTTTTCAATTTGGTCATATTTAAAAGTTGCCCAATGCTCTTCATTCTCGGAACCAACCATGGCATATAACCATTTTCCACCAACACGAAAATCTTGGCTCTTGGTCTTACACTTCCATGGTTTTGGAGCCCACCATAAATCTAAAATTTCTGAATCTGTATAGGCTCTCCAAACTTGGGCAAGTGTACCATTGAATTCTCGTTGAATAGTCAATTCTTTTCCTTGAATATTGAATTGATAATTATTTTTGTTTTCCATAGCAGTGTGATTTTAATTCTGTATGTATTAATTGTTATTCCAATTCGGTAGGACTAAGTTAGAGTAGATAATTTCAAATCGACTTGCCATAGGACAAGTAATAAAAATAAAAAGACTCACTTTATGTGAGTCTATCTATTAGGCCTTACTGCTGCGCATAGCAGGAATCTTTTTAATATCGTCATTATGCATTAATTCCTCATACTTTTCACTGTTAGGATTAATCAAGCTAACTTTTCCTTTGTCATCATGAAAAATTGCCCATCCATACGTTTTACATAAAGGAGAGGTTCTTAAGCAAGGCTGTCCCTTTGAAAAGTATTTGTTCCTTTCTTTTACTATATCCTCATTTAAAATATCTTTTCTGATGCTGTGAATTTCAAACAATAAATCGTCGGAAGTCATATCATGGTTGGAGCTATTTAATAAGTCATATTGTAAATTAGCAATAGTAACTTTTCCTTCTTTTTTTTCTGGAATATAAGCCTCTTTTGCCTTAGAATCCTCAGCTACTGTTATCAAGGTGTTATAATAATTTGTACTGTGTGTTTTCAACAGATAGTATAGTTTGTTGTTTAAATTCGGGAATATAAAGAAGAAATAAAATCTATGGATTCTTTCATCATCCTTTTCAAAACATTCTCATCGATGTCGCTCAGTTTTTTGATATAAATACAAGCTTTTCCTATTTTATATTTTCCTAAGCCTTCCAATAAATACTCATGTTTAGGACTACCTGTATAAGTATAAAGTGAGATGGCAGCTTTCCTAGGAGAGAAACCTAATAATGGAGCAACACCTTCATGACCTGAAGCGTACTTGTAATGATATTTACCAAAACCAATTATCGTAGGTCCGAACATCTTTGCCTTTTCTCCTGTTGCTTCTTCCATTAATTCGATAAGGCGTAGGCTATCATTACGTTTTTGTTCAGAATCTACCTGGTCTACAAATGAAATTACATCATCGTCTGTAAATTGTGTCTTTACTTTCGCCATTAATTCTCACACAGTTTTTTCAGTATACTTAATGCTTCTGTCCACATCTTATCAAAGCTATGAGAATCCTCTTTATCACTTAATTCTACAGAACAAGTAACCATTGTTTTTCCATCAGATTCGTCGAAGCGATAAATCTCTAAAACATTTCTCCAATCATCTACAAAAGGCCCTTCAAAGATTTCGCCCTCTTCATTCCACATACCTAAATGTCGGACAATGACAAGATCAGCAGGTATATTTTTAATTATTTCGGATATCATTCCGGCTTCTTTTCCATTCTCATCTAAGGAGGAAAAGTAGATTTTATCACCTTCTTGCCAACTTCCTTTAAAATCAGAAGTTGGACTAAACGGTTTTGTCCATTGTTGATAACCGCTACGGTCCAACATGGTATTATAAACCTCCATTGCTGGAGCATTTATTTCTGTTGAATAAAAGACTGTTTTCATAATTATTGCATATTTCCAATTCCAAAAACTGCACCTGCAGGATCTTCAATAATTATATAATTATATGTTCCATCAGGTTTTCTACTTTCATGAATTAATTTTCCGCCTAATTCTTGAGCGGTTTTCAATCGTTCTTCGACATCTTCAGCATAGATGTACATGATCCATTGCGTGGGTAAGTTGTTGTTTTTGCCACGTTTATTGCAAATACCACCTGCTGCATTTTCTGGATCAACCAACATTGCATAATCGTTATATTCGCCTTCTTCATCGCGCATAGCAACAGGGAATTCCTGCCACCCTGCAACAGACTTGTAAAATTCTTTTAGGGTATCGGCCTTATTGCTGGTCAAATCAGCCCATACAATTTGACCTGGTTTAAATTTAGGTTCACTCATGATATTAAGATGTTTTATTTTCTACATACTGTTTAAAGCTATTTAATATAGCTTGCCAACCTTCTCTTTGCATGTCAACAGGATTACTTCCTTCGGCATCAAATGAAATATCCATTTTAGTACTTCCGTTTTCATCAGTAAACGTGGTATCTACTGTTCGTTCATCCCCAAGGACATAGGATATCGAATGTCGAGGCGTTACTTCTGTATAGATTCCTTCGAAATCAAATTGAAAACTTCCGTCTTTTGCTGCCATCTTATTTTTGAATCTGCCTCCAACACGTAGGTCATTTTCAGATGATGGGCAATGCCATTCGGGAGATGCTTGATTCCAATTTACAATGTCCTCTGGATTATTGTAAGCATCCCAAACTTGAGAAATAGGGGCATTTATTGTCGCTGTTATGTTTATTTTTTGATATTCCATTTCATTTCGGGTTAGTTAGCAAATATTTGATGATCGAATTTAAAGGAATTAGTTATACATACACTTGTCATAGGACAAGATTTTAAGGAAACAATCAAAACGAATGAATGGTTTGCTTTATTTTTTATTTTCCAAAGTTAATATCATACCAGCAACAGCATCAATTATGATGTTCCAATCTGCTTCGTGAAGCTCATGTCCAGTCCCTTCTAATATGGTAAGATTTTGTGATTTCAATAATTGAACTAAACTCAACGCATAGTAAAAATGACAAATTCGATCTTCAGATCCATGAATTATTAAACTTGGACAGTTTATAAGATGTAATTGATTGTAATATTCTTCTCCTCCTGATAACTGAGCGTGATTGAATTGACTTTTAAAATTGTTCGCTCTTCTAAAACTCGCTAAGATGTATTCTTTCACTCTTTCTACATTTAAAGGCTTGTTTCCAGACATGAGTTTAGAACCTATTAACATATAGTCAAGTACCTCATTTTCATTATCCCAATTTATTGAACTAGCATCAGCTTGGAAATCCAAAATAGCTTTATCCATTTCCGGAGTTGGCATTATTGGATCTGCCCAAGGCATGCTACTCATTAAACTGATTGAATTAATTCTCTGTGGATGTTTCATGGCAGCTATTTGCGCTAGCATCCCACCAAGGGAAATGCCCATGAGATGAGCCTTATTTATTTTGTACGAATCAAGAATCAAAAAGATATCATCTACTAAGTCATCGATTTTATAATTCAATTCTCCTGCTGTATAGCTGGTAGATTGACCTGTATCTCTAAAATCATATCTAATGACATATAATCCTTTATCTGCGAGTTGACTACAAAAGGATTCATCCCAAAAGAGCATAGAAACTGTGGCTCCAGCAATTAAGACCAAGCAAGGATCTGAAGAGTTTCCAAATGCCTGTGTATAGATCTGTAAATCTTGTTGCTTAATGATTTTTTCCGTTTGCTGCATGTAATTATTCGATATGATTTTCAAGGATATTGATGAAATGAAATTAAGGAATAATTGTTGAATTTGACCATTTTGATTTATCCGTATTCGCTTATTTTTTCAAAAAAACAACTATAACTTGATTATATTCGTTTAATATAACAGGATGAAGGATATTTCATCTTTAATATTCTTACTAATTTTCAAAACGATGATTAATGATAATTATTTGACAGCTAGAGCTGCCATACAAATCCAAAAACCTATTGCAGAAGTATTTGATGCGATTGTATCAGCAGAAAAAATGAGCAATTATTTCATAGAACACTCTACATGTGATTTAGAGAATGATGTAACCGTAGAATGGAAGTTTCCAGAGTTTGACGATATATTTCCAGTCACAGGTAAACTGATTAAAGCAAATGAATATATTTCTTTTGATTGGAGTGGTGGTGCAGAAGGAATGTTAGTTGAAATGTTTTTAGAGGACATCAATGGGAGTTCAACCGTTGTAAGAGTAAAAGAGAGTAGAATGGAAAAAGATGAGGATGGTATTAAACAAGCTATAGGACAAACAGAAGGATGGGCAAATTTTTTAGCTTGTATGAAGGCTAGTTTAGAATACGGAATTAATCTCCGTAAGGGGGCATTTGATTTTATGATATCTTAAGCAAACAATATATGAGTGAAGCAAGCTTTTCAACAATAGATGAATATATCGCTTCTTTCGATAAAGAAGGACAAAATATATTAAAGCAAGTAAGACGGATTATCAAGGAAGCAAGTCCTAAGGAAACCAAGGAGACAATTAGTTATAAAATGCCAACCTTTCGGTACCAGGGGAATCTCATGCATTTTGCTTTGTTTAAAAATCATTTAGGACTATATCCTGGTCCTGCTGCCATAGAGGCTTATGAAGATGACTTAAATACCTTTAAAACCTCTAAAGGTGCTATTCAAATACCTTTAGACAAACCTATTCCAAAAGATCTTATACGGAAATTGATAGCGTTTAATGTGGATTTGCTTAAAGATAAGAAAGGGCCAACTTGGGATTCACATAAAAGTACATGGGTGGATGCAGAGGAATTTATGAATCAGCTTATCGTTAAAACAAAATCTCCCTTAAAAAAGGAATTTAAATGGGGGTCAGATGTTTATACTTTTCAAGGTAAAAATATTATAGGCTGGGGAGGATTTAAAGATTTCTTTTCCTTATGGTTTTATAACGGAGTATTTCTAAATGATCCTGAAAAAGTTCTTATAAATGCATCTGAAGGAAAAACTAAAGCATTACGCCAATGGCGTTTTAAGGATGTATCGGAAATGAATGAAAAGAAAATCTTAGCATATATTGAAGAGTCAGTTCAAACCATACGCGATGGTAAAGAAATAAAAATTGAGCGTTCTGCACCTAAAGAAGTGACTGGAATTCTGAAAGAAGCATTGGATCAGAATAAAGAATTTCAAAAAGCCTTTGATAAGCTTACGCCTGGGAAACAAAAGGAATATATGGAGTATATTGATGAGGCAAAACAAGAGAAAACAAAATTAGCTCGAATTGATAAAATCATTCCATTAATATTAGAAGGAAAGGGATTACATGATAAATATAAAAAGTAAGTAGAATGAGTGATTTTAAAGATAAGATAGGTTTTATAGGTTTGGGAAATATGGGAGGTCCCATGGCTAAAAATCTAGAAAAAGCTGGTGTAGATTTATTTGTGTTTAATCGTTCTGTAGAAAAAACTATAGGCTTTACAGAAAGAAGTACCGTTTGTTCGAGCATAACTGATTTAGTTGAACAAACAGATATTATTTTTACGATGTTAACCAATGATGATGCTGTTCATGCCGTTTATGAGACTATTCTTACTGGAAATGTGAAAGATAAATTGTTTGTAGATATGAGTACCATATCTGAACAAGCATCAAAAGCCATAGCTGAAACCTTGAAGTCCAAAGGTGGTGCATTTGTAGATGCTCCTGTTGCAGGTAGTACTCAACCAGCGAAAGAGGGTACATTAATTTTTATGGTTGGTAGCAGCAATAAGGATAAAGAAAGAGTTTTACCATACTTATCATTGATGGGTAAAGAGATTAAATATCTTGGTGATAATGGGGCTGGAATTGCAGCTAAACTATGTATAAACTATTACTTATCCATCCTATATCAAGGAATGGCAGAAACTGTTTTATTCGCAGAAAAATTGGGAATTAGCCGAGAAAATATGATGGCTATTATTAATGAAAGTGCAAGTGGGAGTGGAGCGACCAAAGTAAAAACCCAATCTATAATTGAGAATAGTTTCCCTCCAGCTTTTGCGTTGGATTTAATGTTAAAGGACGTAAATCTTGCTATTGCAGCAGGTGCTGATATGCCAATGAGTAAAGTCCTTGAAAAGACTTATCAAGATGCTCATGACGCTGGCTATGGCGAAAAGGATGTCATGGGAGTTTTAGACTATTTGAAGACTCGATCCATGAATAAATAAGTGTAATTATGAAGAAGTTATTATTTGCAGTAGTTCTATTGTTGGGTTATCAAGTTAATCATGCGCAAGATAACAGGGAAGTGTTGGATATTAATTTAACGAATTATGAATATCCTTATCCTGTATCCAAATTAGTTTTGGATTCCAATCAAAACCAAACCTTGGAAATGTTTTATATGGATATAAAACCCATAGGAAAGGCAAATAATAAAACTGTTTTGCTATTACATGGAAAGAACTTTAATGCTGCATACTGGAAGACAACGATTCAAGCATTAACTAAAGAGGGATATCGTGTAATTGCACCTGATCAGATAGGATTTGGAAAATCTTCTAAACCGCAAAATTATCAGTATTCATTTCAACAACTGGCACAAAACACAAAACAAGTATTAGATAAGCTTCAAATCAAAAAGATCTATTTATTAGGGCACTCTATGGGGGGTATGTTAGCAACGCGTTTTGCATTAATGTATCCTGAAACAGTAGAAAAGTTGATTTTAGAGAATCCAATAGGTTTAGAAGATTGGAAGATATATGCTCCATACAGTAGTATCTTGGAGAATTACAAGAGTGAGTTAAAAGCGAATTATGAAAGTACGAAAGCTTATCAAAATCGCTTTTATTATGATAATAAATGGAAATCTGAATATGATGAGTGGGTCTACCTTTTAACAGGCTGGAATAAACATCCTGAATATCCTAAAGTTGCCTATAACAATGCCCTAACTACAGACATGATTTTTACACAGCCAGTAGTATATGAATTTAAAAACCTAAATGTACCTACATTGTTAATTATAGGGACACGTGATAGAACGTCAATAGGTAAAGATCGCATCAAAGATGCTGCAATCCGCGATAAAATGGGACAGTATCAATTATTGGGTAAATCTACCCAACAATTAATAAAAGGATCTGAACTTATTGAATTGGATGATGTGGGACATCTCCCACATATTGAGGTATTTGAAAGGTTTATTTCTCCATTAAAGACATTTTTAGCTAAATAGATACAATTCAAATTTATTCGTTATGAAACCATTTAGAATTTTGTTGTTATTGGGAATGATTATTGGCAATTCAGCTTTAGCTCAGGAGTTGAAAGAAATTTCCTATACAGAAGGTCCGCAAAAACTTAAAGGATTGATTACTAAAAATGCAGGCCAAAAGTTACCTGCAGTAGTCATTTTACCTGCATGGAAAGGAATTGACCAAGAGTCCAAAGATGCTGCTTTAGCTCTTGAAAGAGAAGGATATATAGCCTTAATCGCTGATATTTATGGTGAAGGAAATGCTCCTAATGATAATGCAGCTGCCTCCAAATTGTCTTCCACTTATAAAAAGGATTTTAAATTATATCAAAATAGAATTAAAGCGGCGTTAGATGCAGTTAAAAAGCAAGGAACTACTGAAGTAGCTGTTATTGGATATTGCTTTGGAGGTGCTGGTGCATTAGAAACTGCCCGTGCCGGCTTTGATGTAAAAGGAACAGTATGTATACATGGAGGATTGTCAAAGTCCCCAGATAGAGCAAATGGCACAATTAATACAAAGGTTTTAGTATTACATCCCGCTGATGACGCTTCTGTATCTAAGGCTGATTACGATGGTCTAATAGTCGAATTGGATGAGGGAAAAGCAGATTGGCAAATTATAACCTATGCTAATTCTAAGCATACATTTACTAATCCAGAATCTCCTGATTACAATGAAACTATGGCAAAAAGAGCATGGAACCATACACTAATGTTTCTAAGAGAAGTGCTCAAATAATATTTGGAATAAAGAAATGAAAGAAAGGACCACTTCACTTGATAGTTGAAGTGGTTTTTTATTTCTGAAACAGTAAATAAAAAAGGTTATTCACGCAGAAATAACCTCTAAAAATTAATTAGTAAAAATGGAACATGCAATTGATTAATTACCTTCAATAATATCCTTGCTTTCGCTTTGTTTTTATATTTATAAGGATTAGATAAGCAAGGGCCATCAAAAGTAAAAAGAGAAAAATAACGCCGTCGGTTGTCAATGTTAGTACATTCTTATGAATGTATTCTGTTAATATCCAAGCCACAGGAATAAAACAGGCTAGCCAAACTAATAATCTCATCGAATTATGGTATTAATTCTTAAAATGGTTTGTTAAACAATCAAATATATCTAAAAATAATTACTTTATAGGAATTATTTGAATAATATAATTAAAAATACTCTAACTGATTTATTCAGCTTAAATAAAGTATAAGTACGTTGATGACAAATGTTTTATTTTTAGTTTTGATTTACCTTGCTCTTGATATATCCGAAATATTTCAATTTTGTAAATTTCTTGTTGGTTAATATGAGTCAAATCAAAATGTTGATGATAGATTCTATTCGTTTTCTTAATACAATGAAATTCTTGAGTAGATTTTTCTTGATAATCAAAAAAGGAGTAAATTGCTATTGATGGCTGGATTGGTTTTAATTTCCAATTATTAGCCAATTTAAACATATATGAATTCAAGAAGAGATTTTTTAAAAAAGGCTTCCATGCTTGCTGGAGCATCGGCTGCTATTAATGTATTACCTGAATCCATTCAACGAGCTTTAGCGATAGAAGCTCCTGAAGGTTCTACTTATTTAGATGCTGAACATATCGTGTTTTTAATGCAGGAGAACCGTTCCTTTGACCATTGTTTTGGAAGCTTAAAGGGTGTTCGTGGTTTCAATGATCCTCGAGCTTTGAGAGGACCACAAGGATTGCCAGTTTGGTATCAACCTGATAAAGACCAGAAATATTACACCCCTTTTCGTCTAGATATTGAAAATACCCAAGCCACATGGATGGGGGATTTGCCCCATAGTTGGTCTAACATGGTTGCTGCACGGAATAATGGTAAGATGGATAACTGGTTAGAAGCAAAGAGACCTGGTAATCGTAAATTCAAACATATCCCGCTAACCATGGGATATTATGATCGTAAGGATATTCCTTTTTACTATGCCTTTGCTGATGCTTTTACAGTTTGTGACCAACATTTTTGCTCCTCTTTGACAGGAACATCTGCCAATCGTTCTTATTTCTGGACTGGTACTATCCGTGAAAATCCAAGAGATCCAAACTCAAGTGCACATGTTGATAATTCTCAAATCAATTATCAGAATATTTCATGGAAAACCTATCCAGAACGTTTGCAAGAAGCCGGTATTTCTTGGCGAATTTATCAAAATGAACTTAGTCTCCCTATTGGTTTTGAAGGTGAAGAAGAAGATTGGTTGGCAAATTTTACTGATAATAATCTAGAATTTCATGAGCAATATCAAGTGAGATTTCACCCAGCTTATTATGCATATGCAAAAAGACGTGTCAAGGAAATAGAGCATGAACTTACAGTAGCTCGATATGCCTCACAAGAAGCTTATCAGAAAGTTCTAGATACTTTAGAAAGATTTAAGCGGGATGTAGAGAAATATAGCCCAAGTGAATTTGCCAAATTAACAAAACATCAACAAGAGATTCATAAACGAGCCTTTACAACAAATACAGGCGACCCAAGTTACCATAAATTGCAAACCATTCAGTATGCAGGTAAAAATGGCAATGAGCAGGTGGAAGTTCCTAAAGGAGATGTTTTTCATCAATTTAGAGAAGATGTAAATACAGGTAAATTACCAACTGTGTCTTGGTTAGTTGCTCCTTGTCGTTTCTCGGACCACCCATCATCACCATGGTATGGTGCATGGTATGTTTCGGAAACTTTGGATATCTTAACATCTAATCCCGATGTTTGGAAAAAAACCATCTTTATTCTTACATATGATGAAAATGATGGCTATTTTGATCATATCCCTCCTTATGTGCCTCCTTTGACAACAAGACCTGAAACGGGCAAGGTGCCTACTGATATCAATACAGCTGATGAGTATGTAACAGTGGAGCAGGAACGTATTCGAACCAATAATAAAAATACAAATTTGGAAAGTCCAATTGGCTTAGGCTATCGAGTGCCGATGGTTATTGCATCTCCATGGAGTAAAGGGGGATGGGTGAATTCTGAATTGTTTGATTTAACTTCTGGACTCCAATTTATGGAGCATTTTTTAGAGAAGAAAACAGGAAAACGAGTAATTGAAGAAAACATCAGCTCTTGGAGAAGATTGGTATGTGGGAACTTAACTTCTGCATTTAGGCCAATTCCTGAACTGATTAAACCTGACTTAGCATATGTCAATCTTAATGCTTATGTAGAGCGAATCCATCAAGCACAACATAAAAACTTGCCTGGCAATTTTGTTGCAATGACAAAAGCAGAATTGGATAAATTCGACTTTAAACAAAGAGGCTTAGGAATTCAAGAAAAGGGTATAAAGCCTGCCAACGCTATTCCTTATGATCCAAAAGTAATAATCCGATTTGACGTTAAACTAAAGAAGATTGTTATGGAATTCTCTTTAGAAGGTAAATTGCCTGCAACAAAACCTGTTGGAATGCCTTTTTTGGTGATCAACTACACAGCCTATAAAGACGATTCATCTGATTATAATTCTTGGAACTTTTCTGTAAGAACAAAAGAAAAATTATCCTACTCTTGGTCATATGGTGACTTTAAGAATCAAAAATTTCATTTTATAGTTCATGGTCCAAATGGGTTTTTTAGAGAATTTAAAGGTCATCTAAAGAAGCATTTTCCTCAGATAGCTATTGACTCAAATCATTCTAATGGTTTACGAATTAAAGTAAGTGAATTGAAATCCAATGCCAACATGAAAGATCAAGCTTATGGAAGAAAATCCATTGAATTTAGCAGAAGAAAAATTAAAGAATTAGGTATTTCTCTTCAGGAAAGCCATGGTTGGTATGATTATGAGATCAAGCTTTCAGATGATAAGGACTTTTATTATCGATTTGCCGGCCATGTGGAAAATGGGAAAAGTAGTATGACCGATCCCTTGATGGGAAACGATTTATAATATAGAAAGATGGTTATTATGCCATCTTTCTATTTTCTAAAGCACTGAAATAAGTTGGTACTTTCATGTGATGCGCTAAAGCTTTTGGTAAACTCCTGCTAAAAAGTCTTCTGAAGAAGCTCTTGCGTGTAAAAGAGACTAATAATAAATCAATTTCTTCTACATCAACAAATTGATCAACACATTTGGTAATAGGTTCACTTACATCAAGACGATTGACCATTTCTTTACTGTGATAAGTTACCTGGTTTAGTTCAAATGATTTTAATATCTGATCCTGCCAAAATAAAACATCTTCTTGACTAGGAAATGCATCACCTTCTGAAACATGTAATAACGCTAAGTCAAAAGCGGAGCTCGTTCTTTGTGTAAATTCTGACAATAATTCCAATTCAGTAGGTTTAAAATTAGTCAATAAACCTATTTTACGTAACTTGAATTGCTGGTAAGTGTCTGGAACAGCTAAAACACCTATTGGCGAATGTTGTATCACTTCATAGGTATTACTTCCAAGTGCAACATGTTTTAATCCACTAGCCCCCTTAGTTCCCATCACAATAAATTGGATTGGTGAATTTAACAGCATTTCTTGAATGACATCATTTAAACTTCCTGCCATACAAGCTGTGCTTATAGGGGCTTTAGGAAATTGCTTTTTGATTCTTTCATCTAGGTCTGCCATTTGTTTTTCAGCTTCTTCATGGCTATGTAAACTTACAGCATCATTAAATTCAGCAGAAGCCAATAGGTTCCCAAAAGTTTGATAGACATGAAGAACTTGAATGTTCCATTGAAATCTTTCAGCCAAATGAACGGCATAATTTAATGCTATCCATGAATTTTCAGAAAAATCAGTTGGTACCAATAGTGCATTTCTCATAGGAAGTAGGTGAATGGTTAATATTAGATAAATATACTTATTTAATATATGACTTATGAAAATAATACCATTCGATTTATGGTAAAACAAATTATATCTTCCTTTTATGGTAGTAGTAACTCTTATTAACCAAAATCGTGATGAAAATCAATTAATATTAAACATATAGGCCTTAAATTTGGTTCTCTTAGTAAAGTACTCGAACTATGGTTACTGACAATCATCTGAAAACCAAACAATATTTTCAATTTTCAACTGATGAAGTTTATCAGCAATTGCTGGTTGATCCTCAAGTAGGATTGGACAAGAATGAAGTTGCTAAACGACAGGAGGAATATGGAAAGAATGTCCTAACAGGTCAAAAAAGGAAATCATTGTTTTCCATATTTTTTAGTCAATTAAATGACGCACTTATATATGTATTGTTAGCTGCGGTCATTATTACGGTGGCGATGGGTGAGTATACCGATGGTATAATTATCATGATCGTCATATTGATTAATGCATTCTTAGGTATGTTTCAGGAGATTAAAGCTAGTAATGCCATTGCGGCATTACAAAGTATGGCTAGTCCAAAAGCGTTGGTGAAAAGGTCTGGAGAGCAATTTGAAGTTGATGCTGAAGAATTGGTTCCAGGGGATCTAGTCATCTTAGATGCAGGAAGATATGTGCCTGCTGATCTTCGTTTAATAGAGACTGTAAACCTAAAAATTGATGAGTCAGCTTTAACAGGTGAGTCCGTTGCGGTGGAAAAGAATGCCGAGGAGATTTATCAAGATGAAGATGTAGCCATAGCTGACAGAGTAAACATGGCTTATATGACCAGTTTAGTTACGTATGGAAGAGGAACTGGAGTAGTCGTAGCGACAGGAAATAAAACCGAAGTAGGAAAGATTGCCGATTTTCTTAAAGAAGATCAACAAACCAAAACTCCTTTAGAGATTAGGCTTGCTCACTTAGGAAAGACACTTGGAAAACTAGCTGTAGGAATCTGTGTTTTTATTTTCGTTGTTTCTTATTTTCAAGGAAGGGATTTAACGGAAATGTTCTTAACATCAGTTTCCCTGGCTGTAGCGTCTATTCCAGAAGGATTAGCAGCTATAGTTGCTATCGTGTTGTCTATTGGCGTAACTAAGATGGCTAAACAGAAAGCAATTATTAAAAAGCTTCCTGCTGTAGAGACCTTAGGTTCCGTAAATATTGTTTGCTCCGATAAAACAGGAACACTTACCCAAAATAAAATGACGGTGAAGGAGCTGTTTACTTTTGCTGATAAATTAGTGGATGTAGATGAAGAGGGGAAAATACTACCCGAGGAGAAGCTCTTGATTGAAGGAATGGTTCTAGCTTCAGATGCCACGTTAGAAGCGGATAAACAAACTGGTGATCCGACTGAAGTTGCGCTTTTAATGTTAGCTGATCATTGGGGAATAAATCGTAAAGAAATTATAGAGAACCAACCACGTATTAAGGAACTAGCATTTGATTCTGATCGAAAAATGATGTCTACCCTTCATAAAGATCAAAATGGTTATAAGCTTTATGTCAAAGGTGCAGTTGATAACCTGATCTTAAAATGTAAGTATGTTTTGGAACAAGAACAACAAATTCCAATAACAGATGCACACAAAACCTTAATTTCTGAAGCTGTAGATAAGATGTCAGCAAAAGCTCTTCGAACTTTAGCTTTGGCGTATAAGGAGCCAAGTAAAAAAATAGCCGAAGATCAATTTGAGGAAGATTTAATATTTGTCGGTTTGGTAGGTATGATCGATCCACCTCGACAAGAAGTTAAAGATTCTATTCAATTGGCAAAGAATGCCGGCATTCGCACAATTATGATTACGGGAGATCATAAGCAAACTGCTTTTGCTATTGCGAAAGAACTAGGAATTGCAGAAAATAAAGATCAGGCTATTACTGGTGTTGAATTAAATGCTTTAGACGCTCAAAAGCTTGCCGATAAAATTGAAAACTATACCGTATTCGCCCGTGTATCTCCTGAAAATAAAGTCAACATTGTTAAAGCGTTTAAGGAAAAAGGCAATATCGTCTCTATGACCGGTGATGGCGTAAATGATGCACCATCCTTGAATGCAGCCGATATAGGTGTTGCGATGGGGATCACAGGGACCGATGTCGCAAAAAATGCCTCTGATATGATCCTTGCAGATGATAACTTCTCTACCATAATAACGGCAATTGAACAAGGAAGGAATATATACAACAACATCAAAAAATCAGTTGTATTTCTTTTGGCAAGTAACGTAGGAGAGGTGGTGGCTATGTTTACAGCAATTGTAGCCGGCATGCCTGTTCCGCTTTTGGCTACTCAGCTTCTATGGATTAATCTGATTACAGATACGCTACCTGCTGTTGCTTTAGGAATGGATCCAGGAGATAAAGCAGTCATGAAGGATAAACCTCGTTCTATAAAAGAAAACTTCTTCTCCCATGGTGCTGGAAAACGTATTATTCTTGGTGGACTTTTAATAGGAGCTTTAACTATTATAGCTTTTATTTTCGGTTACTATGAACACAACTATTCTGTTTTTGATGCCAATATTCCCGAAGAGGTTCATGCATATTCAAGGACTATGGCCTTCCTGACAATTATTGCATGTCAATTATTCTATAGCTTAAGCTTTAGAAATGAACGTAAGTCAATTCTTCAAGTCGGACTGTTCAGTAATCTTTATTTGATAGGGGCAATTGTTTTAGGCTTTGCATTACAATTAATGGTTCTATTTATTCCTGTAATGAGGGAATCCTTTAAATTACAATTGATTAGTGTACAGGATTGGGGAATAATCCTATTGTTTGGATTAGTGCCAATGCTTATAAATGAATTAATCAAATGGGTTTATCGAATTCGCAGAAAGAATTAATTCTTTACTTTTGAATTTTGCCTTTGTTGTCTTTTCCATTTGCGGAATTCCCAAGGAGCTATTGGGTTAGGTAATGACCATAATTGTCGCTTATACATTTTAGCTTCGGCTTCAGCCTCTGCGTAATAGGTGGTTTTATCAAATTGTGTGAAATGCCAAGCTAATCCAGATTTCAATAGTGCATAGTTTAATTCGGTGCTATCCACATACATACGAGCGATTGCCCTTTTGTACTGATCGTAAGAATAGACATCTGCTCGAACCACTTTATTGGCACAAAATTGTGCTGTGAATTCTTTAGCTACCTGAAAATAGTCTTGGGTTCGTTCTGGACAGTCTATTCCATGTAATCGAATGCTATGCTGTTGATTTAAACTGTCTAACAAGGTTACTGTATCTCCATCAGCTATACGAACCACCTTGCCCCACAAAATTGCTTTTTGCGCAGTAGTAACTAGGCATAAGGTTATCAAAAACAAAAATATAGGAAGACTTTTTAAATACATTCGCCAAAGGTAAGGAAAGAGTAAGTTATAAAGAATTGTAAAACAATAAATCTGTTAAATGTTGTTAAGACAACCATTGAAAGGTACTATTGGTATTCTACTTGCGTTATTATAGTGCAAGAGAGCAAAAGTGTAATAAAAGTAAATTTCATAATTAGGTTAATAATTGGTTTAGAAAAAATCCTGAGGTTCCCCGCCTCAGGATTTTCTATGTTATGCCCTTTAATTAGAAATAATGATGTAATAACCGTCAGGATCAAACAATGTAAATTGATTTTTTAAGGAGTTTGGATTATAATGAATTGCTTTTTCAATTTTTGCTTCTATCCTTAAAGCATTTTGATAGATACAATTTAGTTCATCAACCCTAAAAAAGAGGATCAATCCATTTCCATTTTGATTAGATGAATACAACATACTGGGATGCTCATGTTCGCCCCATTTGTGTAGACAAATAATAATCTCTTCTCCATACTTAAGTATTTCAAAAGAATCACCGCCATGCGACGAACTTAGACCTAAAATCTTTTGATAAAAATCTCTGCTAATTTGTATATCCCTTACAGCAATGATGGTCTCCAACTTTACCATATGTCTTATTCTAGTTTTTCAAATGCCTCTTCAATACTTGATACGAAATTGATATGCCTGGATTTATTGCTTTCAAAAATGAAGTCCTTCAAATTTTTACTTTGATACTGTGAAAAATCACCTATAATAGCTAGCTTCATTCGATAGTTTGAAAATTTTTGTAAAATATCACCTGCCATTTTGGTACTTAAATCAAAGAAGTCTTCGTGAATATTCTTTTTATGGATTATGAACCCATCATAACCTTGATAGTAGATACTGCCTAGTAAGTCCAATGCATCTTCATAAATACTAATAATAATATCTTGAGATATTACTTCTGGAATATCTTTTCCCTTATAATGTGTAATATTTAAATCCATCTAAATTCGTTTTTAGTTATTGATTTATTTCATTTTAAGTTCTAGTATTTCCCCAGGTAGACCTTCATATTCTAAATATTCCTTGTGTTTAAAGCCATTTTTTGTGAGGACTTTTCTGGAAGGCCCGTTTTTAGGGTCTATTATTGCATAAAGCTTGTCAATAGACATATTAAGTTTAGCTAATTCAATCAGCGTAAGAGACACCGTACTTGCAATTCCTTTTCCCCAAAATTGTGGTAAAATCATGTAGCCAAGTTCTGCTTCTTTCTTTTCAAGTTCTACCATTTCCAATTTCCCCAATCCAATAAATTCAAGATTATCTTTTTCCAAAATTTTGTAATAACCGAGTAGGGGATCTCTGCTGTTAAAAGATATGATTTTTTCAAAATCCATTTTGGCTTCATCCATTTCCATTGCACGTTCGGTAATCATGGCCATGACTTGTTCATTATTTACGAGAGAATAATATAGGTGAAAATCTTCTGTTCTGAATTTTTCAAGTTTTAGCACCATACTTTATAGTATTTAATAATCCTTGGTTGGTAATATTTAGGGTTAAGGTATTGATTAAAAATGAATTTAAGGTTGTCGTAATGTTTAATTGTCGTGAATTGTCTATGGATAGAAAACAGAAAAGCCTGTCAAGTATAAAACTTAACAGGCTTTTAAGTACCTCAATCTTCTCCAAGGCTTTATTTATTCATTTTTCTTGTAAATCCAGATTTGTTTTGAGTTATATTATTATTTTATTTTAAAAAATAGAATGGAATTTTCTTTTTGATGTATTATTAGTGTATTCTTTCTAAAATTATTTGGTTCCAATTCTTTCTCTGAAGTCTATTAAATATTGATCTCTAATTTCCCTTAATAATTCATTTGTTTCATTTTGTACTCTAATTTGCTCTTTTTGATTATTAAGTACCTCGTATATTTTATAGTACCACAGGAAAAAGCCTCGTATTATTAAGAATACAAATAGGCCAATAATGATATAGAGGAGAAGAATCATAATGTTGCCAAATGGATTTGTATCCACAGCTTGTAATAATGTTTTCATAATATATTAGTTTGGTTTTACTAATTTATAAATTAAAATTATATAAAGCATAGTTGTTAACTCTCTTAAACTTATAATACTATTTAGCTAAATTATTTTTAATATAATCGTCTTATACATTGATAAATGTAAAAGGGCAGAAAACAGAAAAGCCTGTCAAGTATAAAACTTAACAGGCTTTTAAGTACGCCAAAAGGGATTCGAACCCCTGACCGACGGTTTAGAAAACCGTTGCTCTATCCAGCTGAGCTATTGGCGCTTATTTTGTGAAGCAAAAGTAGGTATTTGGCGCTAAAAAGCAAAATAAATTGTCTTTTTTTTAACTTACGACTATTAACTGATTGCCTTCCAATCAGATATTTTTTATTTAAATCCATTATCTTCTTAAAATAAACTGGAAGAGACCATTTATTGTTGTTTTTTTATTTTTTTGGAGCAATAAAGTATTAAAAATCAGCCTTATTACTGATTAAAGGGCATATTTTATCTTTCTTTTTTCATTTTTAATTTGGAGAATAGTGTAGAATTTGTACTTTTGTCGCGGAGAGTTGGCAGAGTGGTCGAATGCGGCGGTCTTGAAAACCGTTAACTGTCACAGGTTCGGGGGTTCGAATCCCTCACTCTCCGCCAACCAAATCAAAGCCCACCGTTAGGTGGGTTTTGTTGTTAATAGGGGTTGCCAAACTTGTTTGAGCAACCCCTATTAACAACAAAACAAGCGAGCGCAGCGAGCGGCTTGATTTGGTTGAAGCCACCCCAAAAAAGGGATGGTTCAGGGTCAAGTGCGGGCCTCCGAGCGGCTGAACCAATCCCTCACCACATCCATTCATTACAAAAACCACATCAAACTATCTAAAACTCATCGCAAGATGAGGAATATCTTACAAAGTGTTGTACTCAAAACCAGCGCTAGCTATGGTTATATCCGTATAGGTATTCAGGTTCAAGTATAAATCTCCGAGCGTCTGAACCAATCCCTCACCACATTCATTCATTACAAATTCAACATCAAACCCTCTAACACTCATCGCAAGATGAGGAGTTTTTCATCAAGCATGAATGCCCCAACCTAGCACTAGCTCCTAGAAGCTTTGGATTAAATAAACCACTCACCATATCCCTCAAATAACCACTCATCAACAAAAACAACCTACACATCAATCTCCTCTCATTTATTCCTTCCATCACCCTAACACCTTTGTAGCAATTAATTTACCCGTAATCCAATAAACAATTAGTAATTTTGACCAACAAATTATTGCCTTGAAATACATCGTAACCATATTCTTCCTACTATTTGTCAGTAAAATCTCTGCACAAACCGTTTACAAAACGCCATCCGGTAAAAAATACCATACCGCGACTTGTCGTTATGTGAAGAATGTTTCCAATGGAATGACAGTAAATGAAGCCTTAAGAATTGGACTTGAACCTTGTACACAATGCAACCCAAATAATTCTTCTGCCAATAGATTGGTCAACACAACAAATTCTAGAGGCCTAGGGATAAGGAGTAATGAAGCACAAGGAACGCTGCAAGTAGCTATCCAATGTAAAGGGAAGACCAAAGCCGGTGCAAGGTGTAAGCGAAAGACAAAAAATAAAAATGGCTACTGCTTCCAGCATGAAACTAAATAATAATCTTACTTTTTCTATTTCCTCGAAGCCCACTTTTTATATAAGAAATAGGACTTCCAATTTCTTACTAATTCATCCTGCCTTAATTGATTTATAATATCATTTATCCACGCTAAAAGTTGGTATAAAAACAAAATACCTAATGCAATATTATACATCAGGTATTTTAATAGACCTCTACCTGAACCCCTCAGCTTAAATCACCCCAAACTTTCCATTTTGAAAGTCTTCAAAAGCTTGCACCAATTCCTCTTGCGTATTCATTACAAATGGACCATAATGAGCAATGGGCTCATTTAGTGGTTCGCCACCTAGTAACAATACCTTCGTATCATCAGCCAAAGCCTCAATTTCAAATTGTTCTGCCTTATTATTTTCAAATAAAACAAAGGAGTCTGCCTCAATTACTTCTTCGCCATTCACTTTGATACTACCATTTATTACTAATAATGCAGTATTGTAATGATTAGGGAATTCAAATGAAGCCTTGCCATTCTTATTTAGGTAAGCATTGAAAAGATGAACAGGAGAGTAGGTATCAGCTAAACCTTTTACGTCCTTATATTCACCAGCGACAATATCAATTGTTCCATCTCCATTATCCAAAACCACCTTTGGCATATCTGAAGCTTTTAAATCCTGATAATGTGCGGTTGTATTCTTATCCTTTGCCGGAAGGTTAACCCAAAGCTGAACCATCTGAAAAGGGCCACCTTGTTTTGACCATTCCTCTTCATGGTATTCTTGGTGCATAATTCCCGCACCAGCAGTCATCCACTGAACATCACCTTCACCGATCACTCCTGAATTGCCACGGCTGTCCTTATGTGCTACTCGCCCCTGATAAGCAAGAGTTACCGTCTCAAAACCTTTATGAGGATGCGCTCCGACACCTCTAGGTTCTTCCCGAGGACTGAAATCTACAGTTTGATTGTAATCAAAAACTAAAAACGGATCCATTCTTCTTCGAGATATTTCTTTACCAATCATCGATGCCACATAAAAAGCATCCCCAACCCAATTATAAGATGTCGGTTTAATGATTTTTTCTATTTTTCTATTTGTCATTTTTGTTCCTCCAATTGTATAGTACAAATTTACGAAGCCTGGAATATTTAAGATTATGGGTTAACTTTTGGTAACTAGTAACCTTTTAGTAACTATCTATAACAAGTAAACCTTAAATTTGTCCTACACTAATTTATAGATCGATGAAGACCTTATTAAATGATCCGCCAGAATGTACCAATAATTTATTGGCTATGCGCGACACGTTAGATGTATTAGGTGGCAAGTGGAAACTGTTGATTCTACATTACTTAATGACTAGAGATCATCAAGTCAATACCTTTAAAAAAATGCAAAGAGAAATTATTGGAATTTCTGCTAAGATGCTGACAAAGGAATTAAAAGACTTGGAAGCTAATAAAATGGTTAAAAGAGAAGTGTTAAATACTAGACCAATTTCTGTCGAATATTCGATTACGGATTATGGTAGAACCTCTCAGGAGATTATTGAAAAGCTGGTAGAGTGGGGGAGTAGACACCGCCATAAGCTATTGAATGAAAACGAATACTAAAATCCTATCGGTAAAAAACCGACAAGAATTTTCACCGAAAATTATACCGCCTTTACCGAGAACCCTTCCTAATTGACCTAAAACGGCTGTTATGACCTTATTTCTTGCTATACCTTTGGTGTATCAAATAAGAAATAAAAAATTTAAAAACATTAAAAACATAACAACCATGAATACTCTAGTAAAAACATTCGCATTAGCAGGTCTATTATTAACATCATCAGTAAGTCTTTTTGCAGCAGATGGTAAAGACCTAAACAAAGCAGTAGTAGAAAACGTAGTTGATGCTTACATCAACAGTACTGTTAAAGGAGAAACAAGTTATTTGAACCAATTATTCGACAATAATTTCGTTCAACGTTTTCAAACAAAACACAATCAAAACTCCATTAGCAAGGATGCTTACATTAAACACCTAAAAGGTCAAAAGGGAATCAGCTTCGATTGTGATACTGAATATGAATTAATCGAAAAATCGGCAAACTTCAGTATTGCTAAAGTGACTTTAGAATTTGACAGCTTCACTCGTACGGATTATGTAACCATGCAACAAGGTAAAGCTGGATGGGTTATCAAAGAAGTAAACTCCGTATTCCATAATAAGTAGTTTTTCCAATATATTACATTTTAAAAAGAAAGGCCTTCAAATTATTTGAAGGCCTTTTTCTATATTATCTTTCCCAGAAGAAGGGAGGTTCAATTCCCAAAGCTCTAAGGTAAACAAAACCTTGAGCACGGTGATGAATTTCATTGTCATGGAAATACATCAAATTATTGTTGGTCTGATCCTTATACTGTCCAAATAAGTTGAAAGTTTCATAAAGCTCTTCATCACTTATTTTATTGTATAGTTCATTGATTTGTTCTGTTTGCTCATCCCACATTTTTAATGCAGCTGCTTTATCGGCTAGCTCGATATCATGTGAAAATGGTTTATCATCCTTGTTTACAATACCTTCTAATCCAGGTACGGATATAGTTAATAATTCTTTAACTAATTCACCAAATGTACGCATCCCACCGATAGAGAAAGTAAAGAATTCCTTCTCAGGGAATTTCTCAATAGTTCTTCGCGTTAAATTGCGATGTCCTTGCCAATGATTTAAAAATTCCTCTCTGTTTAAAAATGTTGCAGTTTTCATAATATTGCTGTTTTAATTAAGTACTGATTCAAAATTAATCCAACTTAATGACAGCCCTATGTCAGCAGCATTTTCAGATAATAATTATTTTAATACTCGTCCCACGGGATAGCGCAAATGGCTGGCTTCATAATGCGGAGTCCGTTTATAAATCCATTCCAATTGCATCCTTGCACTTTCCGCCAATTTTGAGTCTGCTTTTTTTGCTGCTTCTAATTCTTGAGCTAAATTCTTGTCATTTTTAAATAATTCTGCAGCTGAATCTTCAAATATATAACCTGAAAAGTATTCCTTTTGATTTAGGATAGCATCAAAAAAGTTCCAATTGAAATAGGAATCTATGGCTTGTGGTTCTAATGTTTCTACAACATATCGATTAGCTTCCTGATTCATTTCGATCCAATAATCACCTGCAAAAAACTGTTGTTTAACCAATTTGGGCTCAACTTCTACACTATGATGCGGATAATGTCCCTCACTTGGACTAGCAGATGTCTTATAATCGCGGATATAATACATTTCTACTTCTAATTCCATATCCTTTTCTAATGGTCGCATTATGACACCATTTATTTTCATCAGATTGACCAAATGATCATATCCTTGTGGCAAAATATATGCCTTAGGCTTTTTAACGATAATGCTTGGCTCATAAGTTGTATAATAGGGGATCTGTTTTTTAAAGGGCTTTGAACGATCATAGTACATACGATCTAACCCCGAAACTTCACTTGTTTTATTGCCTGATTCAAATCCTAAAAACTCAATTTGTTCTACTATATTTCTATTCAACTTCCAATTTATTGGAAACTCCTCTTGATTTTTAACTTCTTCTTTCACCTTTGCTCTTAAGGCATGAAGTTCTGCCCCATGTTCCTTGGCTAGGTTGAAAAGGATGTTCATCAACCCATAGGTAGATTTAACACGATCCTCATAGGGCTTCCACATATGTGTTTCTGGCATGAAACCGATGGTATGGTGTAAGGCAGCAAATCCTGTTGAATACCGTGGGCTTTCAAGAAATGATACAATACCAGTTTCGGGCTTTTCGCCCTGGGAATTAACATATGGAATCATGGGATAACCAATCTTTTCCATTTCAGTATACATGGCATTTGTGATATTTTTCTTCATAAATGTTGACAGCTTTGGATTCAATTTGTCTTTCTGTGTCTCAATTAAGGTCATGACATATTGATAATCTGCACCATTGCTGGTATGTGTGTCAAAAAAGATGTCCGGATCCCAAGTCGTGAATAGGGTTTGAAATAGTCGCGAATTACGCGTGTCTCCCTTCAAGAAGTCCCTATTCAAATCATAGTTTTGGGCAGTGCCTCGAAAACCATAGCCTTCTGGACCATTCTGATTTACCCTTGAAACGCCTCTGTTCAGCATTCCTGAAATATTATAAACAGGAATCACGCATAAAACTAAATCCTTTGGTAAGCTCTTTTGTTTAAGCACATCCCTAATAAACATCATGCTGGCATCAATTCCTTCTGGTTCTCCAGGATGAATACCATTGTTAATTAACATGACCGTCTTATTTTTTGCCTTCACACTTTTTGGATCAAAATCGCCATCAGCGGATAATACAATTAACTGCAAGGGCTTTCCAATATCAGTAGGGCCGATGTCAATTATTTTTGCATCCTTTCTACCTGCTAATAATTTTGCATAGTACTGTGTCACCTCTGCATAGGTTGCTGTAATATTTTTGTTTCCGGAGCTTTCGAATGCAGTTTTCTGAGCAAAACCCGATTGTTGATCTATCATAAGAATACTGATTAAGGACAAAATCCCATAAATTGGTTTTAATTTCATTGTTTTCAGCTATAGGTTGAACAAATCTACTTATTTCCTGCATAGATACAAGAAGGGAGACGTCAGCTATATAACGTCTCCCTACTTTTAAACTTATCTTATACCTCTTATTTTTGTCAGAAGCCAACTAAAAAAGTAACTAACGCCTGTACCTAACAAGGATAATCCAATTGTCGTAAAGAGGTCTTGCCAATTTATACTCGCTGTAATGGCACATAAACTACCTACGCAGCGAGACATAATTAGTGATTTATCTAAATACATAACGTGATTTCTTTTTCTGTTTACCTTCGTTTTCTTTTTCTTGCATCTCAATAATCTGTTTCAAAACTTGTAATCCAAAGTGTATGTATTTGTTTATACGTTTAAGCTTCTCTGGTATTTGAATTGGAGCTGCTAAAATGGACTTACTGATTTCGATTAATGTGTTTATTATAGTTTTCATATTTTCTAATTAAGAGCACATCTGATCTATGACCATAAATGCTTTGATTCTTCAATTTTGTTTACTACTTCGATTTGGGCATTTCCTCCTTGAATATATTTGCTAAGCAATGGATACACTAAACGATAGGCTTGGGCAGATTGCAAAACTTCGATTTCCTTTCCAAAAATGCGATAATAACTGCCGGTTAATGGGCAGCCGGCGGTGTCTTGATGCCTATTACCAATATGAAAAAACACCAGATTGAAATTTGGTATTCCTGAGATTTCAATCATTCCCAAATGTTGCTTTCCAGTCTTCCTTCCATAAATTTGATTCATACCAGCTGTTTGATTGAACTTTAAGGTATATAGCCCTTCAGGTATACAAGTTTGCCCTTTGATTTTTTTCTCTCTGATTTTATCTTCTAGCAGATAACAAATAAATATATTATTGATGCTTAGTTGAGAAAGTGTACTGTTCATTCCAGCTCTTATACGGTCCATGCGTATCATAATAGTCTGTTTTAAATGTTTCTATTGATTTTGATGCCTGGAAATTCAAAAGGAAAGCCTCTACGGATGGCGGGGAATTTTACTCGGTCTCTATGATTAAAAATCCTGGGAATACGTAATGGCTTGTAGTTTGGGAAGATTGGAATGACGACAGCATCTGGGTCTCCATCTTGGCGAATCTTTAAAGGGATATGCAGTTTTAATTTTCGATTTAATAGCCTGATGAATGTATTCATGTTCTAATCGTTTTTAAAGTTTAAAATAAGAGCTTGCATGCACTGCTGTTAATTGATATCATGAACGAAACTAATGGGAAATTTTAAGCTGTAGAAAAAATGAAAGTAAATGGAATATTTTGGCAGTATATAAACCTGCTTGATAGTGAGTTATTTAAATTATTTGTGCTGTATCGAGCTATAGGTTATTGATTTATTTTCTAACTTAAACCTCAACATCTACAAATTATTATTAACTGAAAAACACAAATCATGAATCCAATTCTTCGAAATATTTTAGCAGTAGTATTGGGGCTAGTTCTAGGAAGTCTTGTCAATGGTGCTTTAATCTCCTTATCTGGTCATGTCATTCCACCTCCAGAAGGGGTAGATGTAACGACAGAAGAAGGTCTAAAAGCTGGCATGCATTTATTTAAACCCATTAATTTTTTATTTCCATTTCTGGCACATGCCTTAGGCACTTTGGTTGGCGCATTTATCGCAGCTAAAATTGCTGCCAATCGAAAACTACTATTCGCCATGATTATAGGATTTGCCTTCTTTATTGGAGGGGTTATGATGATTTTTATGTTGCCTTCACCAATTTGGTTTTCAATTGTAGATGCTACTTTAGCATATATCCCAATGGCCTACTTGGGTTATTTATTAGCTAAAAAGTAATTTAATTTTCTGATAATAAGTTGATAAGTCTAAAGGTTCGCTTTGTTATCTTCTATTATAGAGTCAACAGCGAGTGTAGACAAAACTGTTAAAAAATGTTAATATCATAATTGGCTGTATCATAAACAATATTTCGACCGTTAATGTGTATAATGAAAGATGCTAGATAATAGCATTCAAATTTTCATAATTTAGGTTAATAATTGGTTTGGTAAAATCCTGAGGCTCCCCGCTTCAGGATTTTCTTTTAAACAGCCTTCGCAAAGCGATTTGTTAAAGAATGTTAACTAAACAAATAGTATATACTATCAGCTATGCTTCGGCGTTTTAGTAGTAAAGAAAGCAAAGAGTAATAAGAGTAAAATAATTTCATAATTTAGGTTAATAATTGGTTTGGTAAAATCCTGAGGTTCCCCACCTCAGGATTTTTTTGTATGTTTGATATACACTTAATTATGAATAAAAAAACTGCATTTTATATTGGTTTTAGCTTGATTATAATCAGTTTCCTATTAGCTGTTATGAGCTATTATATGCTGTTTTTTTGTATTCCAGCATTTATTATTGGTCTTCTTTTCATTTGGTTTTCGAGCGCCAATAACAGGAATAAAATACTTTTAACTTTTCTGCCAATTTTACTTTATTTTCCTCTTTCTATAGGCTTTCTTTATTGGTATAATTATCAACCTTATACAGATGTTTATTTGCCTAAAGATTTTTCCGGCTCTGTAAGATTGGTGTATAATGAAAATTGCGCCTCAGCAGTTCCTATTGATAAGAAGAAGCGGAGCATACATATACCTCCAAATGGTATTTTTCTAAGTAAAGACAGTTTAGAGTCCGGTTCTGCAGCTTATCATTTTTATATTCCTGATGAAAAAGGGGAGATGCAGAAATTAAAATTGAATGGCCCCTTCGGAGATAAGGACAAAAATGAAAAAGAAGTGTTTTTCCTAGGCACCACTATTTTTGATGCGGAAGAAGAAAATTATAAAATTCTTCAAAATAAAGGTTTTGAAAGTGTGGATTTTTATGTGAATCCAAAAGGGAAGGCTTATTCACCAGAAAGAAAATACGATAAGCAAATTATCCAGAACCTGCTAAACGAAGTTGTAAGCTGTCGAAATACCATTAAATAATTCATTTTATCGATCAATTCAAGGAGATTTTAGCTTCTTAACAAGCTATTTATTGGTATCTTTGATGTTTCAACAAAAACAAGGAATTTCATGTCTGCAAAAATTGGAGTTATCGGTAGCGGAAGTTGGGCTACAGCCATGATTAAAATGCTTAGTGACAACCAACAAGATAAACAAATTAATTGGTGGGTAAGACGCCAAGAAGATTTGGAATACATAAGCCAATACCATCATAATCCTTCCTATTTAAGTGCCGTAGAAGTTAAGTTAGATAAAATTGATCTTTTTCTGGAAGCTAGAGACGTTATACAACAGTCAGATATCATCATTCTGAATACTCCAGCGGCCTATTTAGAAGATGCCCTTTCCGAAGTAAATGAGGTTGATCTTAAAGATAAAATTATCGTAACAGCAATTAAGGGGATTGTTCCTTCCATACGTATGATAGTGGGAGAATTTATCAATCAGCAATTTCAAGTTCCTTTAGCGGATATTGTGGTTGTTGGTGGCCCTTGCCATGCAGAAGAAGTTTCTTTAGAAAAATTGTCTTATCTAACTTTCGCATCCAAAAATGCAGCGAATGCTGCTGTGGTAGCACAGTTCTTTCAAACCCACTACATCAATACCATTGTATCCAATGACCTGTTAGGGGTGGAGTATGGTGCTGTTTTAAAGAATATTTATGCGCTTGCATGCGGTATTTGTCATGGTCTAGGTTATGGCGATAATTTTCAGGCCGTTTTGATTTCAAATGCTATTCGTGAAATGGAATATTTTGTGGATGCAATAGATCCTCAAACCCGAGAGATTAATCATTCTGCTTATTTGGGTGATCTTTTGGTCACTTCATATTCTCAATTCAGTCGAAATCGAACCTTTGGTAATATGATCGGTAAGGGTTATTCAGTAAAATCTGCACAATTGGAAATGAACATGGTCGCTGAAGGATATCTAGCTTCAGAATGTATTCAAGATATTATTCATAAGCATCACTTGGATATGCCAATCTGTAATACCGTTTACAATATTTTATATAAAAATCAACCTGCCACACAAGCTGTGAAAGCGTTGTCGGAAAAATTAAGCTAATGATCACAAAAGAACAAATTGCTGAAAAATATAAAGTCATTCAAGACGAAATCACGCAAGCACTAGAGCAATTGGATGGTAAGGCCAAGTTTAAAGAAGAAGTCTGGGAGCGTGAAGGTGGAGGCGGTGGTCGCACAAGAATTATTCAACATGGTAATATCTTGGAAAAAGGTGGAGTGAATTTTTCTGCAGTGCATGGTGAACTACCTGCGCCAATCAAAAAAGCCTTCGGTGTAGATGAAGACCAGTTTTTTGCAACCGGAGTTTCTATTGTCATTCATCCCAATAACCCTTGGGTGCCCATTATTCACATGAACATCCGATATTTCGAATTGAATGATCAAGTGAGGTGGTTCGGGGGTGGAATTGATTTAACGCCACATTACATATTTGAAGAGGATGCTCGTGATTTTCACCAATCCTTAAAAGATGTATGCGATAAATACTCCACGAAGTTCTATACCGAGTTTAAAGAATGGGCGGATAATTATTTCTATATCAAACATAGGGAGGAAACTCGTGGAATTGGTGGGATATTTTATGATAAGCTTACGGCGGATAAGGCCGGGATTAGCATGGAGGAAATTTTTGATTTCTCCTGTGATTTAGGTCGTTTATTCCCAAAAATATACGCAGAGATTGTAAATAGACATCGTGATAAATCCTTTACGGAGGAAGAGAAAAATTGGCAATTGCTGCGTCGAGGTAGGTATGTAGAATTTAACTTGGTGTATGACGCCGGGACTAAATTTGGCCTTGAAACCAACGGACGGATTGAGTCAATCTTGATGAGCCTTCCTGAACAAGCAAATTGGTTCTATAATTTTCAAACAAAACCAGGGTCCAAAGAAGAAATAACAAGTTCCTTATTGAAAAAGGGAATTAATTGGACCGAATAGAAAGAATATCTACATGATAAAATTTGAGAAATTCGTTCTTCAGAATGGATTAAGAGTGTTGGTTTCTGAAGACCCACACAGTTCCATGGCCTGCATGAACATTTTATACGACGTGGGAGCACGTGACGAACAAGAGGATAAAACGGGTTTTGCCCATTTGTTCGAACACCTCATGTTTAGCGGATCGGTTAATATTCCCAATTATGACCAGCCATTACAGCGAGTAGGTGGGGAAAATAATGCGTTCACTTCGAATGATATAACCAATTACTACATTACTTTACCTGCGAATAATTTAGAAACAGCATTCTGGTTAGAATCGGACCGGATGTTTGGTCTGGCGTTCAATGAACAGGGATTAGAGGTACAAAGAAATGTAGTTATTGAAGAGTTTAAACAGCGATACTTAAATCAACCTTACGGTGATGTATGGTTGAAATTAAGAGAATTGGCTTACCAAGTTCACCCTTACAAATGGGCCACAATAGGAAAGGAAATTCGACATATTGAGGAAGCTAAGATGGAAGATGTTAAAGCTTTCTTTAAGAAGTTTTACAGCCCTAATAATGCCATTGTAGCGATTACGGGTAATGTAAAATTAGATGAAGTCAAGGCTTTGGCTGAAAAATGGTTTGGCGATATTCCAAAAGGAGAAGATAACCAAAGAAATTTGCCTCAAGAGCCAGCACAATCAAGCGCTAGACGGTTAGACGTTCATGCTGCTGTTCCAGTGGATAGCATTTATATGGCGTTTCATACAGTTGACCGTTTACATCCTGATTATTATACCGCAGATTTACTAACCGATGTTCTTTCTAGGGGAACTTCATCGCGATTATATAGACGATTAGTCAAAGATCAGAACTTGTTTTCAGAGGTCAATGCCTATGTTTTGGGTAGTTTGGATCATAATTTATTGGTCGTTGAAGGTAAACCGCATGAGGGAATAAGTCTTGAAGAAGCTGAAGCGGCATTATGGCAACAATTAACGCTATTGGCATCAGATCCAATTGCTGAAGAAGAATTAATTAAAGTGAAGAATAAGGCAGAATCAACCATGCGTTTTGCTGAACTTTCCATATTGGATAAGGCTATGAACCTTTCTTTTTATGAGTTATTAGGAGATGCTGACTTGTATAATCAAGAAGTGGATCATTATGCTGCAGTTACTGCAGCAGACATTCAGCGATACGCTGCTGATACCTTCCGAAAAGAAAATTCATCAACCTTAATCTATCACGCCCAAAAGAAAATTGAACATGCTGAGTAGAATTACAGCACCTGATTTGAAACCAATTGGACAAATTCAATTGGAAAAACCAGAACATATAGTCTTTAAAAACGGTCTTCAGGTATTTGTTTTTCATGCACCTGAACAAGAATTAATTAAGGCTGAATTTGTTTTTAAAAATCTATTTGAAGATTCGGAAAACCCAATTCGAAATTCGGCTTTAAGTTCCATGCTTAAAGAAGGAACTTCTAAGCTTAGTAGTGCTCAAATAGCATCCAAAATAGATTTCTATGGTGCATATTTGGTACCTGAATTTAGTTTTGATCATAACGCTTTAACCTTATATAGCTTGAGCAAACATGTTCAGGCCGTACTTCCAGTGGTTCATGATGTGCTAACGAATGCGCAGATTCCACAACAGGAATTGGATACCTATATCAAAAACAATAAGCAAAGTTTACAGATCTCCTTAGAGAAAAATGATTTTGTGGCTAGACGTATCTTCTACCAGGATTTATTTGGACCAACGCGTTATGGCCGAACGGTAACGGAACAATTGCTCTCAGACCTTAATCATGCTGACCTAATCCGTTTATATAAGCAGCAAATACAACCGCAGAATGCGACCCTTTTCCTTTCTGGAGACATCAGTCGAGAGACAATTGCACTCTTTAAATCTTATTTTGAAGATCAATGGCAAGGGGAGGAGTCCATTACTCTACAGAATTTTATTTCTGAAGGCTCAAGTAATAAAGATTTACAAATCATAGAGCGTGCCGATGCTTTGCAATCTAGTATTCGATTAGGGAAAGAAAGTCTACAACGAATTCATCCAGATTATCCAGCTTTACAATTCGTTAATACCTTGTTTGGAGGCTATTTTGGATCTCGATTAATGAGTAATATCCGTGAAGATAAAGGATATACCTACAGTATCGGGTCAATGGTAGCCAATCTAAATCATGCTGGATTCTTTAGCATTTCTACGGATGTAGGAACCCAATATGCTGCCGATACATTAGTCCAAATCCAAAAAGAAATAGATCGCCTACAGCAAGAAAAAGCTGGTGACAATGAGCTTGAACTGGTTCGTAACTATATGTTAGGAAGCTTGCTCGGTAGTTTAGAATCTATTTTTTCTCATGTAGATAAATTCAAATCAGTTTACTTCTCTGGTTTGGACCTGGATTATTACCAGTATTATACCGACAGTATTCTAAATATTCAAGCGGATCAGGTCCAAAACCTTGCTCAGCAATATTTAGGGTATGATGATATGTTGAAAATAGTGGTTGGTAAAATTACGGAGTAACAGAAAGCTCAACATATAGGCAAATATAAGTTTACTATTAGCCTTCAATCATAAAACAAAAAGAATTATTTAACAGTAAATGGCTGGTAAATAATTCTTTTTGTTTTAAGGAAGTCCTGGAGGATTTAAATATGTTCTACTTTCTTTTTATTTCCTTAATGGTTGCATTCTAAGGCATTTTAACTCCTATCTAATAGCGTAGCGGTCTCATATCTCATATGTATTTACATAGGTTTTCTTTTACACTTCTTCGGATCTCCTTCGGAACTTGTTCGGATCTCCTTCGGATCTCGTTCGGTTAGAAGCGAACGAGATCCCAAGGAGATCCTTATCAGATCCATTAGAATTCCATGAGAGTACCAAAGCAAAGTATAAGCAAATAGAGCTTTGACTCAAACAAAACTGGTCGAGATTCACTCGATGTTAATCTGAATTAGGAAATTGAAATTTGAATATCAGCGGCTCTTTTAACCTTTTTTGTCCATTAGATCCTGAATAGCTACTGCGGCTAAAGTACCACCGAATGCAGCTGGCAAGTAAGACATGGTACCATACGCAGATTTCTTATAATTACTTCCGTCTGTATAAAGTAAGGACTCTTTATCTGGCAATTCTGTAGAGAAAACTACTTTAACACCTTTTTTAATGCCGTGTTTCTTTAATTTTTTACGGATATGTTGAGCCAATTTACAATTGAAGGTACTTCCAATATCAGCGATACGGATTTTGGTAGGGTCAAGTTTACCACCTGCACCCATAGAACTAACGAATGGAATACCTGCTTCTAATGCTCTTCGGATAAAGAAAAGTTTAGGGGTAATGCTATCAATGGCTTCAACACAGTAATCGGGTTTTAGATCTAATAAACCGGGGATACTGTCCGGTAAGATAAACTGTTGGATAACATTTAGTTGCAATTCTGGGTTAATGGCTAACAAACGATCCTTCATGATTTGAGCTTTAGCTTCACCATGATTGGTAGCCAAAGCTGGAAGTTGTCTATTGCGATTACTTGGGTCTACTGTGTCACCATCGATAATGGTCATTTTACCAACACCTGAACGGCATATAAATTCAGCGGCGAAGGAACCTACACCACCTAAACCCAATACCATGACATGTGAATTAGCTAATTTTTCCAATGCCTCACGACCGACTAGGGCTTCGGTACGGGACAACCAAGATAAATCCATCATTTAAACTAAACTATAATTAAATACCCGATTGAAATTCTGTACTATTTGCTCTTGTAATTGCTCTTTAGTCAATTTTCGAGCGTGGCAAAAGTAAGCATAAATATCGGAGATCGCTATAGTTTTATCGTCAGTTTCTAGGAAAAGTCGGTCCAGAGGGATGTTTTGCAAAAGATCCAAATGCTGTCCTTTCAGGATGTTCGCTCCAAGTGAAAGGTAATATCCATGATGGAGTAAGGTTTTGGCTAATTCCCAATTTTTGGAATATCCATGGAGGATAACCGGCACCTTGGTTTTCATGCGCATTAATGAAGTTAGTACTTCGGCATATGCACGGACACAATGTACAATAATCGGTTTGTTGAGGTCATTAGCTAAAGAAATCTGTCTTTCAAATGCCATTACTTGCCGATCCCAAGGCGTACTGTGCATTTTATCCAATCCACATTCGCCTACCGCAATTACTGCTTCGTTTGCTTGTAATTGAACTAAAGCTTCAAACTGTTTGTCAAAGTTATCATCTATATACCAAGGGTGAATACCTACAGAACAAGGTTTATAGGTAAGATAATCCTTAGAAACAATCAAATTTGCAAGGGCAAAGTACAAATTGCTCTGTGTTTTAGGATGATGGGTATGAATATCGATATACATGTCGACCTTTGAATAAAGGTAAAACTAGGGAAAATTATTTAGGACTCTTCAATTTCCACGCATTTTTCAAACTCTAAGACCACAATTCCCGAGGTAGTATCGATTTTATATCTTTTTCTATTGGGGTCAATATCAAAGGATTTATCGATTTCTGGTACGACCTCTGAGACTTCCAGAATAACGGGGTAACCTTCGTAAGGGATTTCGGATCTGGAATAATGGGTCACATGATCAAAACGAAGTTTGCGTTCTTGGGCATGCTCGCCGGCTTCTGTATCAACCAAAAGGGTAACAACCATGCTCTGCGTCATAGAATCCTCTTCAGTGCGTACGATTTCTGCGTCTAATAGGGAATTAATGTCTATAGCCATATCCGTTTAATCAATAGTTTGTATTTGAATAACAGCAAATGGGCTTTTTCGTTTTAAAATTCTTAATTAATACTGAACTCAAAGTTTTTATTCTTTAAATCAGCGATTACTTTTTTTATGTATTCCCGATTTTGCTCTGGGCCAGTAATCATTTTTGGCGTCTTAATAAATGGATGTGAAGAAGTCTTCTCGGATTGTCCGGTAGAGTTGTTTTTATTTTTACGATGGAACATATGACCTCCTTGCTTTCTATTAAAATGATAGGCTCTACATAATTTTAATTTGATGCAATAGCCCTTGTTTATACTGGTTATACCGCAGGCTTTCAAAGGATTGAAAGTTATACCTGGCTAATTAAAGATAATAAAAAATATGAAAAACAAGGTAAAAATTGGTTTTTAATAGGTGTTTTAATCCCTTTTTGAGTAAGGAATGCATATCTTCGTTTCTAAAAAAAATATCCTTGTTAAAGATTGCGCATCATAAAGCATATATACATCCTTTGCCCGATGGGCATCGATTTCCGATGTTAAAATATGATTTAATACCTTCTCAGTTACTATATGAAGGGTTGGTGGAAGAGGCTAATTTTTTCGAGCCAAATCTATTAGATCGGGAAACGATTTGTTTAGCACATGAGTCGCATTATGTGGATGATTTATTGGGATTAACGCTGGACCCTAAGATGATTCGTAGGATCGGTTTTCCCATGTCCAGAGGCTTAGTTGATCGGGAATTATATCTTATAGATGGGACGATCAAAGCGAGTCATTTTGCGATGGAACATGGAGTAGCTTTTAATACTGCTGGGGGCACGCATCATGCAGGACGTGATTTTGGCGAAGGTTTCTGTTTATTAAATGATCAGGCGGTTGCAGCTGCTTACTTGTATGAAACAGGATTTGCCAAGAAGATATTAATAGTCGACCTGGATGTGCATCAAGGTAACGGAACGGCCCATATCTTTGAAGATCATCCGGATATTATTACTTTTTCTATTCATGGTGAGAAGAACTTTCCGTTTAAAAAAGAAAAATCCCATTTGGATATTGCTTTAGCTGACGGAATAGAAGATGAAGCCTATTTAAGTCTGTTAGATCGAGAATTGAATAGCATCATCGACAAAATAAAACCCGATTTTATATATTATCAGGCAGGTGTTGATGTTTTGGCAAGTGATAAGTTAGGTAAATTTAAACTATCGATGGCAGGCTGTATGAAACGTGATAACTTGGTTTTCACGGCCTGTAAGGAACGCGGAATCCCTGTTGAGGTTAGTATGGGTGGGGGATATTCTCCACAGATTAAGGATATTGTCAATGCACATGTCAATACCTATAGAAGTGCAATCACTATTTTTGAATTCTAAATATTATTTATGTTTTTTCATCAAGACGCTAATTTTGATCACCTTATCATCCATCATGTAGGAAATAAAAGCCAGGATGAATTTTATACCCTATCGGACAATGAGATTGACCTACAATCTGATGAAGTGTTGACCGATCTATTGATGCAATATTTTATGCGTCCATTTGCAAAAGCTAACGAAGTGTATCGATTCTACCATCCCAATGAGGAATTGGAATTAAATGAACTATACTACTTTTCGAAGCAATATTTTGATCAAAAGATCTCTTTTGTGAACTTCTCGCATTCCATCGCCAAGTATTTATATGAAGTAACAGAGCATCCGAAGATTAAATCGGGAGAATTGTATGTCGTTGCCTTGGAAAATGTGCAAATGGAAGGAGAGGAGCATTCAGCGATTGGAATCTTTAAATCGGAAAATAAGGAAGCCTATCTGAAGGTATTTCCGCAAGCAGATGGTTTGGATGTAAGTTATGAACAGCAAGCTATCAACATCAATAAGCTAGATAAGGGAGTGATCATTATCAATACAGAACAAGAGGAGGGTTATAAGGTTCTTTGTGTAGATCAAACGAACGGTTCCGAAGCTGTGTATTGGAAAGATGACTTCTTGAAGCTTAAGACTCGAAATGATAATTTTCAGCAAACAGGAAATCTTATGAAGGTCTATAAAAACTTTGTCACCGATAAGATTGACGAAGTCTTTGATATGGATAAAGCAGATAAAATTGATTTGTTAAATCGATCGATGAATTACTTTAAATCCAAAGAGACATTCGATGAAGAAGAATTTAATGAAGAGGTGATCGGTAATCCGGAGGCAGTCAGCTTATTTAAAGATTATAAGCAGTCCTTTGAAGATGAATTTGAATCGCCATTTCAATCGAACTTTGATATTGCTGGAAATGCCGTAAAGAAAATGGCGAGCAGCTATAAATCTGTTTTAAAATTGGATAAGAATTTCCACATCTATGTGCATGGGAAAAGGGAGTATTTGGAAAAGGGTTATGATGATGATAAGGGTATGAACTATTACAAGTTGTATTTCGAGAACGAAGAATAACTTTTATGAAGGGTAATCCGCTGAAACTCTTAGGAATTTGGGTATTTTCCTTATTGCTCTTGATAATTCTCCTAAATGGGTTAATGAGCAATGGGAACATGATAGAAAACTATTACAGCAAAGGTTTTTATCCGATATTCTCATGGATTCCTAAGATCCTATTCGGTTGGATTCCTTTTAGCTTTGGTGATGTTTGCTATGCTTTAATTTTTGCTTTAGGTATATACTTATTTTTCAGAAGTATCTTTCTGTTGTTTCGTAAGCAGGGTAAAAGGGCATTATTTAACTTTTTAAAGCTGATTATTTTGTTCTTGGGGATATATGCCTACTTTAATATATCTTGGGGATTAAATTATTACAGAGTAACAATTAGCACGCAGTTTGAATTAAAAACAGATACCGTTCTGTTGGAAGATCATCTTTCTGTTTTATCCAATCATATTCAGATAGTTAATGCACTAAGTGAAAAGTTGGACTTTAATAGTTTTGAACGAAACGGGGCAGAGAAGCGTATTGAAAGTTTAATGAAGAATGATCAGGATTTTCCCATGTTGTCGAAAACCCAAGTTCAAATTAAACACCCTTTTTCCAATACTTTGGCTTCTTATTTTGGGGTTTCGGGATACTTCAATCCATTGACCCATGAAGCGCATATCAATGGTAAGATGCCTTTGGCTAGTTATCCATTTACAGTGGCACATGAGCTTTCGCATCAAATGGGGATAGGATTTGAGGATGAGTGTAATTTTATTGCTTACGTCAAATTACATCAGCAGGAAGATCCGTGGTTTGCTTATTCAGCTTATTATGAAAGTGTCAGTTATTTATTGCATTCGCTCTATTTAGTGGATCCAGTACTTTTTAAGCAATATAGAGCCCAGCTTTCTCCGAAAGTATTGGGGGATTTTAAAACAGATCAAGAGTTTTGGAAGAATTATACAGGTTGGATAGCGGATATATCTGGACTGTTTTACGATCAATACCTAAAGCATAATAACCAAGCTGAGGGGATGGCTCGATATGGTATGGTTACTAGGCTAATAATTGCATATGAAAAGAACAAGAGGCCACTTGAATAAGCAGCCTCTTGTGGAATCTATGGTAAAAATTAATTGCTATTAACGCTTATACGGAAAAACTTTCTCCGCATGCACAGGTTCTGGATGCATTAGGATTATGAAATTCAAATCCTTTTCCATTCAAACCATCGGAATAATCTAATTCCGTTCCTGCTAAATATAGATAAGATTTAATATCAAGACAGATCTTAATTCCCTTATCTTCAAAAAATTGATCGCCTTTTTTCTCTTCGTTATCAAAGTTCAGTTTATACGACAAACCAGAGCACCCGCCACTTTCTACAGCTACGCGGACAAAGTAGTTTTGGTCGTAGTTTTCACTGCTCATGATTTCTTCAATACGTTCCTTCGCTTTATCTGTTATGGTTACCATGCTTTTTTTCCTCTTGCTAGTATTTTACAAAGTTAATCAATTTTTCATTTTCCTGTTTTTCCTATCATCTGCGCATTGTCATAATAAGCCATCCTTATACAGCTGCCAGATAGGAGACTGCTCTCGAATTTGTGAAACGACGCTTTTAATGAGCTCTACTGCTCGATCTATCTCGGGAATGGTATTGTACCTGCTAAAGCTAAAACGAAGGCTACAAAAGGCGTCTTCATCGCTTAAGCCCATTGCTTTCAACACGTGAGATGGATCTCGGGACCCCGATACACATGCCGAACCAGAAGAAAGGCACATGTCAGGTAGTTTGGTCATTAATTCTGCTCCTCGTACATGAAGAAATTGAACATTGGAGGTATTCGGTAGTCTATTTACTGCTTTTGCATGTATACTTATGTCTGGTATGTTCTTTTGAAGTTCTTCTTCAAAATAGTCTCGTAATTTGCTTGTGTACTGCTCTTTAATTGATAAAGATAAGGCTTTACCCATTCCCGCGATTTGAGGAACGGCATAAGTTCCACCACGGAAACCGTTTTCCTGATTCCCACCAACAATTAAAGCTGGAATCTGAATGGGTTTAGATTTTCTACGGATAAATAATGAAGCTGCTCCTTTAGGACCATGGAATTTATGTGCCGAGAAACAAAGAATGTCAATAGGAACCTTTTGAAGGTCCAAAGGTATTTTTCCGATCCACTGCGTAGCATCACAAAAAAACAAGACATCTTTTCGTTCGCAAATTTCCGCAATTTCAGCGATTGGATGTAGTACGCCGGTTTCATTATTGGCTGCCATTAAGCTGACTAAAATAGTGTCCTCACGGATAGCATCTTCTAACTCTTTTAGATTAATGCTGCCATTTGAATCCACATCTAGCAATTGAATATCAGTTCCTTCTTTATTTATAGCTGCACAAGTACTCAATATCGCTTTATGTTCTGTTTTACATGAAATAATATGATTTCCTTTGCTTTTGTATGCTTTAGGGAAAGCTCTTAAAACGGTATTGATCGCCTCGGTAGAACCACTGCAGAAAAATAATTCTTTGGTCTGGCAGTTTAAGGAATCGGCGATTTGTTTTCTTGCGTTTTCAATAGCGTGATTGGCCTGACGGCCTAATTTATGTTGAACACTCGAAGCATTTCCATAGGATTCTTGGAGATACGGCATCATTACGGCTAAGACTTGCTCATCAATTCTTGTCGTCGCATTATTATCAAAATACATCAATCCCATATGTTAAAGTTATTTAAAATATTGCCATATCTACGCTAAAAACGATATATTTTTTAATTTTGCAGTTCAATAAATCACACAGTAGTATGAAGTTTGCAAACTTAGAAACAAGTTTAGAAAAGTTATTTGATTCGGTATTGTTGAAATTACCGAGTATCGCCATTGGATTTTTCATCTTATTCGTTGGTCGATATGTCATTCATTTTGCATTAAGGTTTGTTGACCGCCGATTTGAAAAGCGAAATGTCGATATATCAATACGCTCATTTATTAAGAGCTTAATAAAATTTACCTTATACGCTTTATTGCTATTGACGGTTGCTAATACCATGGGGATTCAAACGACCTCCTTTATTGCAGCATTATCAGCATTTGGTTTAGCAGTAGGTATGGCCTTGCAAGGAAGCTTATCCAATTTTGCGGGTGGAGTGTTGATATTGATGTTCAGACCATTTGATGTCGGCGATTATATTTCTTCAGCTAATGGTTCATCTGGATCTGTAGAACGTATTGATTTACTTTATACTACATTGATTGATGATGATGGTATTCGGGTATTTAGTCCAAATGGAACTTTGGCGAATTCGGTGATTAAGAACTTTACAAAGATTGCTGCAAGACGTATGCAATTTAACGTTTTGATTTCTTATGATACGAATATTAAGACGGCAAGAGAAGCTATTATGACCGCGTTAGCAAATGATAAAAGGATTTTAGATTCTCCAAAATCTGAGGTTATTGTTGGTGATTTGAAGGATTCAGGAATTACCCTAACTATTCGAGCTTGGACTAAACGTGAAGTCTATTGGGCAACTAAAAATGAGGTTGGCGAAGAGATTAAAGCGATTTTGGATAAAGCTGAAGTTAATTTCCCTGCTACCAATCTTGGTAATCTGTTGAAATAAAACTTGATGAAATCTTGATTGATTGGTTAACTAGTTTCTAATCTTTTGAATTTATCAGAACAAAATATCGGTAAGCTACAACGGCCTGTTGTAGCTTACTGAGTTTAGAAGGGTCCTTCTTGCTATACTTAGGCAAGATCTTTTGATTGATGCTGTTTAATAACTTAAAGAATCCCTTTTTCATAATAATTTCTGATTAATGGATGAAGTAATTCAATCCTACAGCCAATAAAGCTCCAATTATTGGGCCAAGTACAGGCACCCAAGCATAAGCTCCATCAAATCCAGCTTTGTTTTTGATTGGTAAGATGGCGTGCATAATACGCGGTCCTAAGTCACGCGCAGGGTTAATAGCATATCCCGTAGTACCTCCTAAAGATAATCCAATTACCCATACTAAGAATGCAACCGGGATGGCGCCAATAGAGCCCAAGCCAATAACTTGGTCTTCCCCAAACTTAGCGTCCTGAAAATGTAGGATGGTAAAGATCAATACAAATGTACCAACAATCTCGGAAATAAGGTTGATGGGATAATTTCTGATGGCAGGTGCAGTACAGAATACCGCTTGTTTGGTTCCTGGATCTTCTGTTTCGTCAAAATGATTTTTGTACATCAGCCAAACAATGAATGAACCAATCATGGCTCCAAGGAACTGAGCCCCCATATAAGATAGGGAAGTGGCTAAGTCCATTTTACCCATGGCTAGGTTAGCAATTGTTACAGCACAGTTTAAATGCGCGCCACTATACGGTCCTGCTATGTTAACACCTACAAATACCGCAAGAGCCCAGGCTGTTGTTATAACGATCCAACCGCTATTATTACCTTTTGTTTTGTTTAAAACCACATTGGCTACCACACCTCCTCCAAGAAGGATCATTACTCCGGTACCAATTAATTCTGCTAAAAATGGAGTCATATAAGGTTTAGTGTTTAGTTATTAGATTCATATTTATGGATTCGCTGACCAATAGATTACTGATTTGACCGCTCTGTTCCATGATGCAATATATTCTTTTAATTTTGGAGTTTTCTTAGGTGTAAAACGTTTGTCTTCTTTCCAAAGGTTTTCCAATTCTTTAATGTCCTTCCAGAATCCAACAGCTAAACCAGCTAAGAATGCAGCGCCCATAGCCGTCGTTTCGGTGATTTCTGGACGTACAACAGTGCTATTTAAGATATCTGCCTGAAATTGTATCAAGAAATTATTTTGAGTTGCACCTCCATCTACACGCAATTCTTTGATCTTGGTCTTTGAATCGGCTTCCATAGCTTTCAAAATATCATAGGTTTGGTAAGCTATACTTTCTAATGCAGCACGAGCAATATGGGCATCTGAAGTACCTCTGGAGATACCAAATAAAGTTCCTCTAGCATTTGCATCCCAATGTGGAGCGCCTAACCCTGCGAAAGCTGGTACTAAATATACCCCATCGGTATCAGGAACACTGCTTGCTAAAGCCTCCACATCACTCGATTTCTTGATGATCTTCAGTTCATCACGAAGCCATTGAACAACAGCACCACCAATAAATACACTGCCCTCTAAGGCATAAACAACGTCTTTTCCAATCTTCCAACCAATGGTAGTAACCAACTTGTTCTCTGATTTGACAGGTTTATTACCTACGTTCATCAATAAGAAACAGCCCGTACCATAGGTGTTTTTAGCCATTCCTTTCTTCGTACACATTTGTCCAAATAGAGCGGCCTGTTGATCACCTGCAATACCTGCAATTGGGATTTGTTTATTTCCTAATTCGGTGGATGTGGTTCCATATACTTCTGATGAGCTTTTTACCTCGGGTAAGATGTTTGCCGGAATATCAAATAGTTCGAGCAACTCCTCATCCCATTTCAGCTCATTAATATTGTATAACATAGTTCTTGAAGCATTGGAAACATCCGTAACATGCACTTCTCCATTGGTTAGATTCCAAATTAACCAGCTATCTACGGTTCCAAATGCTAATTCACCACGCTCAGCAAGTTTTCGAGCACCTTTGACATGATCTAAAATCCATTTGATCTTTGTAGCAGAGAAATAAGAGTCTATTAAAAGACCTGTTTTTTCTTGTACTTTTTCTAAATGACCTGCTTTTATTAATTCAGCGCAATAATCAGCTGTTCTGCGGTCTTGCCAAACAATAGCATTGTAAATAGGGGTGCCTGTGCGTTTATTCCAAACGATGGTGGTTTCGCGTTGATTGGTAATACCAATACCTTTAAGGAAATCAAGTTTAGTTTTAGATTTCGCAAGTACTTCGGTGAAAACAGCTAATTGACTAGACCAAATCTCCTGAGGATCATGTTCTACCCATCCTGATTTTGGGTAAAACTGTTGGAATTCCTTTTGAGAGATATTAACGATTTCGCCCTTTTTATTAAATAGAATTGCACGAGAGCTCGTCGTTCCTTGGTCTAAGGAAATAATGTATTCTTTCATGTTATGTTGTTTTATAAAAGGTTATTTTATAGTAAGTAACGAGCAGCTAACTCCTCGTACGCTTTAATTTCTTGTACTATCCATTCTTCAGATTTACCAAGCTCTTTGGCCATAATTCTCGCAACCTTTGGTGCTGCTACCATAGATGCCTTGGCATCTAATAGAAGCAAGCGACTACGACGTGCTAAAAAGTCTTCCACTTTACAAATCATCTCGTTGCGACATGACCAAACGACTTCTACTGCTTGGTAATCATAACCGGCTACTAACTCTTCTCTTAAGCTCGGATCTTCTTGAGCTAATTGCTGTATGGCAGCATAGTCTTTACCATACAAACTCCAGTGTCCATGGTACCTGTCTTTAGTAGCACCGTGAATAGGCAGCTGTTTCGTTTTACAAGGTACTTCAATCAGCTTGGCAGTCTCAATGGCCAGGTTTACTGTATCTTCTGCCATCTTACGGTAAGTGGTCCATTTACCACCGGTAATAGTGATCAAATCAGACTCGCTCTTGATCAGTTTATGATCTCTGGAGATTTCTTTAGTACTTCCTGAATCTTTGTCTGTAGGAGCAGCTAAAGGCCTTAATCCGGCGTATATGCTTAATATATCTGCACGAGTAGGAGCAGGTTCAAGGTAATTCTTAGCAGTTGCTAGAATAAACTCGATTTCCTCTTCCATCGGTCTAGGCTCGATTTGATGCTGATCAATAGGAATATCTGTTGTTCCTAATAAAACCTTTCCATGCCAAGGCACACCGAATAATACACGGCCATCCGAGGTTTCTGGAATCATTAAGGCATCTTTACCCGCTAAGAACTTTTGATCAATAACGATATGTGAACCCTGACTTGGGCGTACTAAATTTTTATGATTGGCAGTATCTAGTTTGAGGATATCATCAACAAAAATGCCTGTAGCATTAACAATTACCTTTGCATTGACTTCATAAGATTCTTGAGTTTCTCGGTCGAAGATGGTCAATCCATTGATTTTTCCTTGCTCATTCTTGGAGAATCCTGTTGCTTCCACATAATTCAGTACTGTAGCACCATGTTCAATAGCTGTTTGAGCAAGATTAACTGCTAGACGTGCATCATCAAACTGGCCATCATAGTATAAGACACCTCCATGAAGTGACTTTTGCTCTATATGAGGTAATTTTTCGACTACGTCTTTCTTAGAAAGGGAAATGGAGTTCCCAACACGCAAGGCACCAGCTAACCAATCATATAATTTAAGTCCGATTAAGTATTTCAACTTGCTAAAAGTTGAATATACTGGAATAACGAAGGATTGTACCGAAGAGACATGTGGTGCATTCTTAAATAGAAGACCTCGCTCACGTAGGGCACCAATCACCAATTTAATATCGCCATTGGCAAGATACCTCACACCACCATGTACCAGCTTGGTACTCTTACTTGAGGTTCCTTTAGCGAAATCGTATTTTTCGATAAGCAATACTTTATATCCACGGCTTGCAGCATCAACGGCAGTTCCTAGGCCTGTAGCGCCTCCTCCGATGATTACAATATCCCATTTGTCGGTTGTCTTTATCTGGTTTAGTTGCTCTGTTCTGTTAGGTACGACTTGCATTGATATGTCTTTTAGCTAAAATTAAGGATTTTTGAATGGAAATGACAAGCTATAGCTTATTATTTATTACCCATACTAAAATGATGAAAGCTAAATTAAGCTTTTTATCTATTTTTAAACCATAATTATTAGGTATATTTAAACAAATTTGAATTCCTATTGAATAAAAACAGGTAGAATATTAGCTAAATAATTTTATTCAAGGCATTTATAAGGTTTAACAGTAGGACATTGCACTTAAGTATTAAGTTAATATTAAATTATTAGAACCTGTGATAACTAAGTATGGATTGTAATGTTTGAGGTTTACCGAAGTACTGTTATTATCCATATAAGCTGCAAGGAATTCATAAAATAGTCAAAATGCGTAATATTCTATTTACGCAATCGGTTGATTAGATAAAAAATTCGAAAAATGAGTAGTATTGGCTATAATAAATACGGAAATGGCAGGAATGAATAACACATTTTTAAAAAGTTTGATTACACTTGTAAACTAAATCTACAATATAAATTTTTAATGAAGCAATAATCGGCATCTACTCTTAATTTGACGTTTAAAATTAGCGTTAAAGAGGGAGTTTTGTGTTTGATTATCTTATATGGAACCATCAATATTATGAAAGAAATAAAAAATTCTTCTAGACGTGATTTCCTAAAGAAATCCTTGATCGGGGCGGCAGCATTTACCATTGTTCCCCGTTTTGTTTTAGGTAAGGGCTACCTAGCACCGAGTGATCATTTGACCAAAGGTGTAATCGGTGTAGGTTCTATGGGACGTGGACATTTTGGCTATGCCGGCACAAAGACGGTTGCCATCTGTGATGTAGATACGCGTCACTTAGCATTAGCACAAAAAGCATTAGGTGGTGGAATTAAAGAGCATCATGATTTCCGCGATTTAATTAATAATCCGGAAGTGGATATCGTTCATATTGCAACTCCTCCGCATTGGCATGGCTTGATGGCTGTTGAAGCCGCTCGCTCAGGGAAAGACATTTGGTGTGAGAAACCGATGACTAGAACAATTGGAGAAGGTAAGAAAGTAAAAGAGGCTGTAAAACAGCATGGTAATATTTTCCGTTTGAATACTTGGTTCCGTTTTGATGCGAACTTCTATGGTATGAATGTGCCTGTTAAAAAGATCAAGAAATTGGTGGATACAGGTATGTTAGGGTGGCCATTGAAAGTTACCATCAGTAAGCATACCGGATTTGACTGGAAATTCTATTGGGTAGGGAAGGAAAATCTACCTGTACAACAAGTACCTAAAGAATTGGATTATGAAATGTGGTTAGGTCCTGCTCCTCATAAACCATATAGCGCGCACCGCGTACATACAACTTTCCGTGGATATTGGGATTATGATGGTGGTGGTTTAGGTGATATGGGACAACACTATTTAGATCCAGTTCAATACTTCTTAGGTAAAGATAGTGAGAGCCCTGTTAAAATAGAGGTAGATGCTCCTCAGCAGCATTCAGATGCAGTTGGTACTTGGCGCAAGATTACCTATACCTATGCTGATGGATGTCAGATCATTTTAGATGGAGCTGGTACCGAAGAAGGTAAAGCTTATATTGAAGGTCCAAATGGAAAATTATACCGTGGATTTAAATCGGATATTCCGGATATGGAACGCAAATTAGCTCAATATCCTGATCCTGCACCTCAGGTAACTGATTTTGTTGAAGCAGTAAGGACTCGTCAGAAGTTTGCTTTAAATGAAGAGAACGGGTATTATTCATGTACATTGGTGAACTTGGGATTAGCGGCATTACGTTTAAACAGAACACTTAATTACGATTCTGCTAAACAAGAGTTTGTGAATGATGAAGCAGCAAACCGTTTAATTAATCAACCAATGAGAGGCCCTTGGTCATTCTAAAACCTAAACTAAATCATGAAAAAAGTATTTAACACGATAACCGCATTATTATTTATACAAGTTGCTGCCTATGCACAGCAACCTGCAAATAGAACAACTGCAACCAAAATTGCTGATGTTCTTGCGCAACAACCTGCTGAAGAGATTGGGAAGTTTACCCAAGCCATGAAAGAATTGGAAAACTTCAGCGCAGACGATATTACCGCATTATTGACTGGCTTGAAACCACAAGGAGGTAATAATGCCCCTGTAGAGTATGCGACCAATTCTTATGCGTTTTACGTGATGCAACCAGGAATGGAAGCCAAACGTGAAGTCTATGTGAAAGGTTTATTGGGCGCATTAACAAAACTTACTGATGTGAACAATAAAGGCTATGTCTTAGAACTATTGAAAAACTGTGCTAAGAATGATGCTATTCAACAAGTAGCTCCTTATTTAGCTGATGAGCAATTAGCTGAAAAGGCTGCTCGTGTATTAAATGGAATCCGTACGAAGGAATCTGCAGCAGCATTAAACACTGCACTTGCAGCTGAATCTTCCGAAAAAATAGCTACAGCAATAGTTACGGCATTAGGCGATTTAGAATCTGCTGATGCGGAAACAAAAATTATGGAATTGTTGAGTAAATACAATTCTGATAACTTCCAATTTGCAGGTTTAACAGCTCTAAGTAAGATTGCAGGTGTAAAATCTGCAGATTTATTCTTGCAAAAAGCCGAGGCAAAGAACTTTGCTTTTGACCGCTCGAATGCGGCTGGTTTAGCTGTTTTATATGCTGAGAACTTAGTGGATAAAAAGGAAACTTCCGCTGCTACTAAGTTTGCAACTAGCTTATTCCAAAAAGCTAGCGCAGCTAAATCTTCAACTATTCAAGCTGGTGCTTTGAGTGTATTGACAGATATCTCACCTTCTAAACAGAAAAAGAACTTAATTAAGTTAGCTGCAAGTGATGATAAGTTATTACGCAATGTTGCTTTAGGATTGTTAGCTGATGAAGCTTCTGCTTCTGATTTAAAGAAACTAGCTTCATCCATTAAAGTGTTAAATGCAGATGCGCAAGAAGCAGTATTGAATTTCTTAGCTCACCAAGACGCTAAAAATTCAATTTCAACTATTGAAAAGGGATATTCTTCTCTGAAGGATGAAGAAGCGAAAATTGCAGCACTTAATGCTTTATCGGTATTGAGCAAAGGTTCAAATACGGAATTCTTAATTAAACAAATTCCTTCAGCTTCAGAAGCAGAGTTAAAAAATATCAAAACATTAATCCTTTCTTCTAAAGACAAAGGAACAATCGATGTTGTTAATGCTGCCATTGCGAATGCAGATTCTAAAACGCAATTAGCATTATTGGATATTTTGTCTCAACGTACGAATGAGAAATCCTCTGCTGCTGTCCTTGGTTTAACAAAATCTTCTGATCCAGCAGTACGTTTAGCAGCTTACAAAGCATTAGCAAACGTGGTAAATGCTGATAATTTTGAAGCAACTATCACACTTTTAGATTCTGAAAATGCAGAAGAAATTAGTGCAGCTCAAAAAGCAGCTATCATCGCTTTAAATGCTAGCTCGGATAAGGATGCTAAGATTCAAAAATTAGCAGCTAATATCTCACGTTCAGCAGCTCCATCAGCAGGAAAGTATTTCCCGATCTTCGCTGGTGTTGGTGGTCCTGAGGCGTTGAAAGCGGTTCAGAATTATGTGAATAGTCCTGGACCTTTGAAAGCTGAAGCCATTCAAGCATTGGCTAATTGGTCTAATCCGGAGTCTTTGGGAACTTTAATTCAACTTTCCCGTACAGAGAAGGATGCTACTATTTTCAATACGATTTTCAATGGCTTGATCAAACAAATCAATGCTAGTAAAATTACACCAGAACAAAAGACTTTATACTTACGTGATGCTTTCCAAATAGCTAAAAACGCTAACCAAAGAAAAGCAGCATTAAATAATCTTCAGTCTACTGGAACTTACCAAGCTTTAATGTTTGCTGCACAATACATGGATGATAAGGAACTAGGAGATGCAGCTTCTAATGTAGCCATGAACATTGCCATGGATAACAGTGCCTATGTAGGTAAGGATGTTCGTGCTATTTTAGAAAAGGCTTCTGGTAAATTGTCTGGTAGTGAGAGTTCTTATTTAAAAGAAGCTATTGTTCGTCAATTAGCAGAGATGCCTCAAGGTGAAGGTTTTGTTTCCATCTTCAATGGTAAAGACTTAAAAGGTTGGAAAGGATTGGTAGAAAATCCGATCAAGCGTTCTAAAATGTCTGCTGATGAATTAGCTAAAAAACAAGCTGAAGCTGATAAGAAGATGCGTGATAGCTGGTCTGCAGTAGATGGTGAGATGGTATTCTCCGGACATGGTGATAACATTGCTACTGTAAAGCAATATGGCGACTTTGAAATGTTGGTGGATTGGAAATTGGATCCAAACGGAAAAGAACCAGATGCTGGTGTTTACTTACGTGGTACTCCACAAGTTCAAATTTGGGATATCTCCAGAACAAATGTGGGTGCACAAGTAGGTTCAGGTGGTTTATACAACAATTCCAAAGGAAAGAAAGATCCATTATTAGTAGCTGATAATGCTTTAGGTGAATGGAATACGTTCAAAATCAAAATGGTAGGTGAGAACGTATGGGTTTGGTTAAATGGTAAATTAGTAGTAGACAATGTTCCATTGGAAAACTATTGGGACAGAAACCAGTCGATTTTCCCTACGGAGCAAATTGAACTTCAAGCACATGGTTCACGTGTGTGGTATCGTGATATTTTCGTGAAAGAATTACCTAGAAAAGAGGTATTCAGCTTAAATGCTCAAGAGAAGCAAGAAGGTTTCGATGTATTATTTGATGGTACTAATCTAGATAAATGGACCAGTACTCCTGCTTATGAGATCACTCCAGAAGGATGGATCCGTTCTAACCCGAATGCTAAATTTGGTAAGAATTTATACACCAAAGAAGAGTATGGTGATTTTGTATATCGTTTTGAATTCAAATTAACGCCAGGCGCTAATAACGGTGTTGGTATCCGTACGCCACTTGAAGGTGATGCTGCTTATGCAGGTATGGAAATCCAGATCTTAGACGATGGTGCTGAAGTTTACAAAAACTTACAACCTTATCAATACCACGGTTCAGTTTATGGTATCATCGCTGCTAAGCGTGGTTCATTGAATCCGGTTGGTGAATGGAACACAGAAGAAATTCGAGTTCAAGGAAATAAAATTAAAGTGACTGTGAACGGCAAGGTCATTGTAGATGGCGATTTAGCACAAGCTACAAAGAATGGATCTGCTGATAAAAAGAACCATCCAGGTCTGCAAAATAGCAAAGGCCATATCGGTTTCTTAGGTCATGGAACAGAAGTATTCTTACGCAATATTCGCGTTAAAAAATTGTAAGTTCCTGTCTTAAACGATTTAAAACAGTGTTCCTCTTAAGGGACACTGTTTTTTTTGTGCCCTAATTGAAGTATTTTAATAAGATAAATTGAGAAGGAAATGTTACGTGTTATTCCATCTGAAAAACGCTAATTTTATTGTCAATCAATCAATAATCTTGTATTATTGCTATAATGCTAAAAATGAAATATCGATATGCGTAAGTTATCTTTTACAGTATCCCTGTTTTTACTTTTTCCTGCTGCTCAAGTATTTGCACAGTTAGCTCCATTGACAGTGGAAAAAATCATGCGTGATCCCAAATGGATGGGAACTTCACCTAGCAATTACCGCTGGTCAGCAGATAGTAAGTTTCTCTATTTTAATTGGAATCCTAAGAACTTGGAGAAATCAGAAGTTTACCGTTGGGATGTCAATAAACAGAAGTATGAACTGAGCACAGATAGTATTGCACAGTTGGATCAGGTTCCAAACTATGTTTATAATGATAATCGTAGTCTTGCTTTGTATGAGCGTGATGGAGACCTATTTCTAGTAGACGTCAAAAAGAAAGGAACTAAACGCCTTACACAAACTATTGAACGTGAGAACCTTATTGGCTTTTTAAACACGCAACAAATCGCGTATGTCAGAAATGAAAATATATATAGTTTAGATCTTACAAGCCTGGAAACAAAACAGCTAAGTAATTTTGTTCGAGGAAATGCGCCAAGTAAAGGTCCAACCTTGAGTCCACAAGATGAATGGTTAAAAAAAGATCAAGAGCAATTATTTGATGTTTTTAAAGAGAAAGATAAACCAGAAAGAAATAGAACATCAAAAGCCCTAAAACCGATATATATTGGCGATGCTATGCTAGCTGGTTTAAGTATCAACCCAGATGGGAAGTTCATCAATTATCGCTTGATCCATATGGCTAGAGGTAACCGAAATACCATCGTTCCGGATTTTATTACTAGATCAGGATATGTAGAAGACTTAAACATGCGAACCAAGGTAGGAAACAGCCAAGCTCGCTATGCATCCTATGTATATCAGTTGGATCAGGATACCGTCTTAGAATTGAATGCATCTACCATTCCGGGAATTAAAGACCTCCCTGCATATTTATCGGATTATCCTGAACGTTTAACTCAACTAAAAAAGGAAAATAAGGATCGCCCGATTAATTGGGGAATGCTTACTTGGTCACCTTCTGGGAAATATGGAGTTATCACCGCTAAATCTCAAGACAATAAGGATTTTTGGATATTGAAAGTTGATCCTACAGATGCTAGTCTGAGTTTAATTGATAGGCAGCATGATGAAGCATGGATATCTGGTCCAGGTATTGGGAGAGAGGTTAGATGGATTGATGGAAATACTTTCTATTTCCAAAGTGAAGCGACGGGTTATTCCCACCTATATACCTATGATTTATCCAATGGTCAGAAGAAACAATTAACCCAAGGAAAATGGGAAGTACAATCGGTTCAATTATCGAATGATAAGAAGACTTTTTATATCTCAGGTAACAAAGATCATCCTGGAATAACGCATTTTTACTCCTTGAATACCGATGGTTCTAATTTTACGCAAATAACTTCTGCTAAAGGTGGAAATGAAGTGACCTTATCTCCAGATGAACGTTGGTTGGCGATTAATCACTCTACGAGCAATAAACCTTGGGAATTATATATCCAAGCTAATAAACCAAAAGCAGATGCAAAACAAGTAACGGAATCGACCAGCGAAGAATTTAACAGCTATGCTTGGCGAGAACCAGAGATGGTGAAATTCCAAAATCGACATGGTGATGATGTATATGCTCGAGTTTACACGGCTAAGAACCCGCATCCAAATAAACCTGCAGTAGTATTTGTTCATGGTGCTGGTTATTTGCAAAATGTGCATTACTGGTGGAGCCAATATTTCAGAGAATTTATGTTCAATAATATGCTAGCTGATAATGGCTATACCGTCATCGATGTGGATTATACCGCAAGTTCTGGATATGGACGCAATCATCGGACTGGAATCTATAGGCACATGGGAGGAAAGGATTTGACAGATCAAGTCGATGCAGTGGATTACTTAGTGAAAAATTATAACATCAATCCTAATCATGTAGGGATCTATGGTGGATCTTATGGTGGTTTTATTACCCTGATGGCTTTGTTTACTGAAGCTGATAGATTCCAATCAGGTGCTGCATTACGCTCCGTAACAGATTGGGCTCATTATAACCACGGCTATACTTCCAATATTTTAAATACGCCTATCGAGGACCCTATTGCTTTTAAACGTAGTTCACCAATCTACTTTGCGGATGGCTTAAAAGGCAATCTTTTGATGTTACATGGTATGGTTGATGTGAATGTGCAATTCCAAGATATTGTTCGTCTAAACCAACGTCTAATTGAATTAGGTAAGGATAATTGGGATTTAGCAGTCTATCCGGTAGAAGATCATGGATTTGTAACTCCAAGTAGCTGGACCGACGAGTATAAGCGGATATTCAAGTTATTTGAAAATACCTTGAAAAAGTAGGATAATACAAATAGGAGAAAGCCTAAAATCGTTTTTTCCTATTTAACCATTCATTGGAAAAGAAATAATAAAAGGCATTAACAGCAACCAAAATCCCTAAGGAAATATAACCTATATGGTTGTTGTCTGGGATGCCATCCAGGAGAAAGAATAAACCGGTTCCAAATGTTGCTATGGAGACTAATAAAAGTAAGGATTGATTATAAGTCATATCATAAAAGGTTTATTTGTAATTGGTTATCGTAAATTTAAACAAAAATATTTTATAATAAAAAAGCAGGAGTTAATTAGCTCCTGCTTTATTTTTTATTCACCTATGGTGATATTTTAGGCTACATCTCTTAAATCTACTGCAACCACTCTGGATACACCTTGTTCCACCATGGTAACACCGTAAATAATATCCGTACTAGCAATTGTTCGTTTATTATGCGAAACCACAATAAACTGAGATTGATTGGAGAATTCCCGGATAATATTGTTGAATTTATCAATATTGGTATCATCCAACGGTGCATCCACCTCATCGAATATACAGAAAGGGGCAGGTTTAAGAAGGTACAAAGAAAACAATAATGCTGTAGAAGTTAATGTCTTCTCACCACCTGAAAGCTGATTAATTGATAATGGTCTTTTTCCTTTTGGTCTCGCAACAATATCAATATCTGATTCCAATGGGTTATTCGGATCACTTAGGATGATGTCACAAGAATCCTCTTCATTGAATAAGGATCGGAATACTTGAATGAAATTCTCACGAACGGTTGTAAAAGCATACATGAATTTCTCATTCGCTGTTTGATCTATCTCCATAATAGTGCTTAAAAGCGATGCTTTAGCTTCCATTAGGTCCGTCTTCTCCTTTTGAATGAAATTATGGCGATCGCTCATCTCATCATATGCCTCCTTGGCCATCGGATTGATCGTGCCGTATTCATCCAATTGCTTTTTCAATTTATTGCACTGTTGCTCCAGATCTTGTGCAGCAGGCCTATTCTCAGGAATCTCACCCTCCAATAAGTCTTGCAATTCAATATTGAATTCTACTGATAAGCGTTCCTTTAAGGCATTTAAATCTATCTGAAGCGTAGTTTTCTTATCTTTTAAATCGGATATTAAGGTATCCGTAAAGTCTTTATTCTTGCGAAGCGAAGTAATGTCATCCTCCACATCATTGATAACTTTACGGGAGCCGTAAAAATCTTCTTCAACTTCCTGAAGTCCCTTTTCTAAGGATTCCTTTTGTTCATACATAGCCAATAAATCAGTATCATTATAATCCACATACTTCATGGCCTCTTTAATATCTTCTTTAACCTGATCGTATTCCGTAGCGTTTTTCTCAATGCGTTTTTCAAAATCCATCTGCTGATGCTCTCGGTATTCTAAGTCCTTATTCAAGGTAGATACCTTACTTTGTTGCTGATGGAATTTGATGTTTTCCTGATTAAATACAGTGGATTTATCTGTTAGAATTTCTGAAACGTCCCTGAAAGCTTCTTGCAAGCGCATGAGCTCTTCCTGGTTGTTCTCCGATTGTATCTTTAAAGTCGTTAATTCCGGTTCCGCTTTTTCCAATTCTGCACTTAATGTGGCAACTTTGGTTTCTATATCCAATTTGCGGTTTTGGCTATTGGTAATGAAAGTCTGATACTGTTCCTGTTTGGTTTTAACAGAAATCAATTCGTTGTTTAAGCGATTTAATTGAACCCTTTGTTCATCAATAAATTCTTTTTGAGAACTTCCTCTTAAGCTGATGATGCGATCTTGAAGTTCTCTTTCTGTTTTTTGGAAAGTCTCAATTCGTTGATTTAGCGTTTTAATCTCTTTGGCTAAATTTTCCAAGTTCTTAGCCCGACCTATTCTTTTTCCTTCGAAAAGTCCCACTGAACCACCGCTAAGGCCTAGTTTGTTTTTGGTAAACTTGCCTTCTCGCTGTAAAATGATACGCTCATCAGTCGGAAGGTCGGACTCTAAAGTCATTCCTTCTTCAGATTTTAATAAGAACACTCCATGTAGCAAGGTGCTACAAAGTGTCTTATATTTATCTTCTACCGAAATGATATCCATTGCAGAAATCATGCGGTCATCCATTGGCCACTCTTTCCTTTGGAAATCCGCTGTTTTAACGGCTTCTAGGATAAAGAAATTCGCTCGACCACGTGATGCCTCACTCAGTAATTTGATCGCTTGTACGGCCTCATCTTTGGTTTCTACCACATAGTGATTCATGATAGGCTCCAAATAGTTCTCAATGGCAACGCGATAATCCTCTTTACAGAATAAGATGTCCGAGAATAGGGGATGCTGTTTCTTCCATCCGGCATGTTTCCTTAGAAAACGAATGGACTCTGGAAAGCCCTCCAAGTTATCGACCAAAGACTTCGTCAAGTTATATTCGTTTTGTTTTGCATCAGCAATACGAATTTCCTTGTTTAGCTCTTCTGTCGTGGTTTTGATTTGAGCATCCGTTTGCTGTATTTGAGCTTGCAATTCCTCTTCGGTTTGGATGGCTACATCATATTGCTCTTGCTGTAAGCTAACACGTTCTTCCAGCTCAGCGACTACTTTATTGAATTGATTTAATTCTTGTTCTTTTGATTGCGTATCGCTGCTGGTGCGTAAGGACTCTTGTTCTAAGGCATCTTTTTGAATACCCAGCACTGCAATATCCTTTTCTAATTTGTAGATGTTGTTTTGTAAATCGTTGTTGGATTTATTGAATCCATCTAACTTTCCTTTGGCAGCTTGTTGCTGACCACGTAATGCCTCAACCTCTTGTTTGTTGACTTCTAGGTCCTGCTGTATCGTAGTTAACTTCTCTTGCTCTTCAAACAGTTCCTCATTCAGTCTTTTAATATTATAAAGCACATGGTTGAGCTGCTGTTTATCATTATTTAGATCATTGCTAAGACGAGTCTCCTTTTCCTGAAGGTGACGCATTTGCGCATTCTTTATTTTCTTTTCAGACTCATAGCTACGTATTTTATTGACATACTCATTGGTTGCCTTTTGTTGAGCAGCTAAATTCTTTTCTTTGGCTAAGATTTCTCGCTTTAAAGCCTGCAACTCCGATTCTTTTTGAGTAATCTGTGTTTGGGTTTTTAATAATAGGTCTTGTTGTTGGGTTTCTTGTTCCGTAATGCGTTCAAGATCTTGATGGAAACCTTCTAGTTTATAATAAGCCAAGCCTATACTTGCCTCTTTGTATTCTGCTTTTAAGGCAAAATATTTCTCAGCTTTCTTAGCTTGATTTTCTAATGATTTTAAATTCTTATTAATCTCATACAATAGATCATCCACTCGGGAAAGATCAGCTTCCGTATCTTTTAACTTAGAAAGAGTTTGTTTTTTGCGAACCTTATATTTGGAGATACCAGAGGCTTCCTCGAATAAATTTCTGCGAGAATTGTCTTTATTGGCAATGATTTCATCAATCATCTTTAATTCAATGATGGAATAGGTGTCCGCACCAATACCAGTATCTAAAAACAGATCTGTAATATCCTTTAATCGACATTTTACATCATTAAGGCGGTATTCACTTTCACCTGTACGAAATAATTTCCGGGTGATGGTAACTGTTGTGAATTCCGTTGGAAGGATATTCTTTGTATTGTCAAAGGTTAAAGATACTTCAGCAAGGTTAGCAGGTTTACGATTTTTGGTTCCGTTGAAAATAATGTTTTCCATTTTTTCCGAACGAAGGTTCTTGGTGCTCTGTTCACCCAAAACCCAACGAATGGCATCAACAACATTTGATTTACCGCAACCATTGGGACCAACAATCGCTGTAACCCCCTCATTGAAATTGATGGATACCTTATCACCGAAACTCTTAAACCCTTTAATCTCTAACTTCGTTAACTGCATGCGCCTCTCTTTACGTAAAATTCAAATGTGTGCGAAAATAAGGATTTTCAACTACGATTAAAATAGTAGTCGGATAGTCCTTCTTATTAAATGTCGATAAGTTTAAGCGACGATTTCTTTTAATAGGATAAATTGGTCAGTGGAATCCCCTTGTAACCTGAAGATACCCAATGCACGTCTTAAATAGGCCGCTATGGCAGTTACTGCCCAAGCATAGCCTAAGTCTGCTGTCCATTTCTCCAAATGAAGGGCTTCCATACCATAGAACTCACCGTAATTGCGAATAATCTCTAAATCACTTCCCTCATTTAAAAGCTCAGCTTGCTCCACCCATTGCCAGGTCCATTGCTGCAGATCCTTTTCATATTGACCAATAACCAGGTATTCTATTTGAAGCTTCAATTCGTTATCTAAGAAATAGGAGAGGATATGGTTATTTTCATCTAAGGTATAACGATCATATTGTCCAAAACCATATTCGTATTCTAAATCTTCTTGCTTTTCCAAAATGTATTCATGTGCCTTCTGATGGAGTGCGGCAAATGTTTCATTTTTTCCAAGAATAGGTATGCTAGGTTCTTGATTATTCATAGGGTAAAAATAAGAAAAGCCCATGTAAAATGGGCTCTCCTAAATTATGGATGTATTGTAAAGCTGCCTAATATTAATAGATTACGCCCAATTCCAATGGGAATTTGTTGTCATCTAGGGTGCCCATGAGCAAAATATTCACGTATCTTCCTGCTTGGAATTCTACGTTTTCTTTTTTAACTAATTGACGTCCTGATTCATCTGTAACAGTTAAGGTATAGGTTCCTGAATTAACCACTTGGAACTTTTCTGTATTCTCTACTGTTTGACTGCTTTCACGAACTCTATTTTTGAAAGCGGTGATATCTTGGTTATCAATGGTTAAATTCACTTTTCCAGCTTTGTTTCCAAAATGGAAGAAACGAGCTGCTGATTTTGTTCCTAAGTCTTTTAATGCTTCATCTTTAGCACGTAAGAACATCGGTTTTCCTGCCTCACCATAAACAAAGGTTGCATAGGATAAGCTATCCACAAAATTCATGGTGGTATCAATTAGGAGTTCATTGCTCAATCCGTTAAAAACTTTGAAGTTTTTATTTCCTGGGATGGCGTAAAATCCTGTGTAAGTTTTATATTGACCGGCATAATTTGGTAATTCACGGCCGCCAATTAAAAAATATAAATTGCTCTCAATAGGGTAGGCGTTTACTACGGCTACTCCAGCTGCATCAGGATAAGTCCCCTCGTCGTCCTTTAAACAACTCGTCAAACTAAATATACCTGCTATTAAAACGAATAAAATGCTAATTTTCCTCATGGTCTTTTTCTCTAATTATCTGTAACTTTTTAGAACGTTCATTCTTAAATACGGTAACGTTCCATCAAATGCTACAAGAGAAAAAGAAAAAATTAAATAGGCTTTCTTTTGGGGTCGGTTTTTTTGTCTTGTAAACGGTCAATAAAGCCCTTTAAACCGTATTTTGCTATACTTAGGACTTCTTCCTCATAAATGGGTAAAAGCTGCATCAAATGCACGCTACTTGATTTTCTGCTGTCTTGAATGCTATTTTGAAGTTCTTCCCTGAAAGGTTTACAAACGACAAAGCTATTTAATTTGGATTCCTGACTGATCTTTTGCCCAAAACGTATGATTTCGCCCTCATGAAATGGGCAATCACCACGTAAATGATTGGCCAAGTATCCAATCACATGTGCCCAAGCCATATCATCGGTCTCCATCTGAAGTAGGAGTTCAACCTTGTTTTTTTGTTCTGGTGCGATGGCGAATGAAGCACCATAAGAAATGCTGGTCAATAGTGGCTGTTGTTGTTTCTGAATAACCAAGGTATAAACAAATGGAAGTCCTTTTTTAACCGATTTCTCCCGGAATATCTGCACGTTAGTATCGAATATTTGCTCAATATTTCCACGGAAATGTTCTAAGGGAGATTTTAAAAAGTCGGGCTTACTAAACAACATAGGAAGAAATTTCACTAAATTTTAGGCTAATGTAGCTCTTTTATGCAAAAATTGCAGTTTATCATGTCAAATTGACTTAATTCTAACAATGGAATGCCTATTGTTAAGGTATAACAAAACTAATTAAGACATAACATTTATAACAATATGCAAGAAGAGAAAGGTACCATTTCCATTCATACCGAGAATATCTTCCCGGTAATTAAAAAATTCTTATATTCTGATAACGAGATCTTTTTACGTGAATTAGTATCCAACGCAGTAGATGCTTCGCAAAAGATCAAAAGACTAGCTTCACTAGGTCAATACAGTGGAGAAGTTGGTGATTTAACGATCGATGTTAAATTGGATGAATCTGCAAAGACCATTACCATTTCAGATCATGGTATCGGTATGACTGCTGAAGAAATCAAGAAATACATCAATCAGATTGCTTTTTCTGGTGCTACCGAATTCATGGAGAAATTCAAAGAGGCAAATGATGCAAATGAGATCATTGGTCGCTTTGGTCTAGGATTCTATTCAGCATTTATGGTTGCTGACCAGGTTGAGATCAATTCTTTATCCTACCAAGAAGGTGCTGAACCTGCACACTGGACTTGTGATGGATCTACTACCTATGAAATCAATGAGGGTACAAGAACCACTCGTGGTACGGATGTTATCCTTCATATCAATGAAGAGTCTGCCGAATTCCTGAACAAAAGTAGAATTCAGGAGATCTTAAATAAATACGCGAAATTCTTACCTGTTCCAATTCGTTTTGGTACAAAAACAGAATCGGAACCTGATGGTGAAGATGCTGATGGTAAGCCAAAATACAAAACAGTAGAAAAAGACAATATTATCAACATCACCAACCCGGCTTGGACAAAAGCGCCTTCCGAATTGACTGATCAAGATTATTTGGATTTCTACCATGAGTTGTATCCACACTCAATGGATGAGCCTTTGTTCTGGATTCATTTGAACGTAGATTATCCATTTAACCTAACAGGTATTCTTTACTTCCCTAAAATCAAAAATGAACTCGAGATTCAACGAAATAAAATCAAGTTGTATTCTCGTCAAGTGTTCATTACTGATGAGGTAAAAGATATCGTTCCAGAGTTTTTAATGTTACTACAAGGTGTAATTGATTCACCTGATATCCCATTAAACGTTTCGCGTTCATTCCTTCAAGCGGATAGCAATGTGAAGAAAATCAACAATTACATTACCAAGAAGGTTGCAGATAAATTGCAGGAAATCTTCAAGGCAGATCGTAAAGGTTTTGAGGAGAAGTGGAATGACATCGGTTTGTTTATCAAATATGGTATGCTTACAGATGAGAAATTTGCTGAAAAGGCAAATGATTTCTGTTTGTTAAAAGATGTAGACGCTGCATATTATACCATGAAGGAATTTTACGAGAAAGTAAAAGATATCCAAGTGGATAAGGATGGCAACATTGTTTATCTATACACGAACGATCAGTCTCAACAAGACAGCTTTATTTCTGGAGCAAAAGCAAAAGGCTATGATGTATTGGTATTAGATGGGCCTTTAGATGTTCACTTTGCAGGATATCTAGAGCAAAAAGGAGGAGAGAAGGTACAATTGAAGCGTGTGGATTCTGATGTAATTGAGAAATTGATTCCGAAAGATGAGCAACTAACCTTGAATTTGTCAGAAGAAGAAAGCAAAAAAGCATCGGAGATCTTCGATAAGGCCATTTCCAGAAATGATATGAAAGTGGAGGTTGATGCACTTCCTGAAAGTGATTTGCCAGTATCGGTGACCTTAGATGAGTTTATGCGCCGTATGAAAGATATGGCTAAAACTGGTGGAGGTATGGGATTCTATGGCAATTTACCGGATAACTACAAAGTAACTGTAAATGGTAACCACCCATTGGTGAAACGCATCATAGAATCTTCAGATGAAGATGGAGAGAAATTAGCCAAACAAGCTTTTGACTTAGCTCTATTATCTCGCGGCCTATTAACAGGTCCAGAATTAACTGCATTTGTGAAGCGCAGTGTGGATTTAATTTAATAACAAGACTATTTTTAGATTACTATATCAGCACCGAGCAAAGAATACCTTGCTCGGTGATATTAAAAAAAGGGATGGTGTAATAGATTACGCTGTCCCTTTTTTAGGTTTATTAAGCTCATTATTTACGAATATCATAGGATTTAAGGTCGTAGTTTACTCTACAATGCAAGTAAAAATCAAGCTTTATATAGCAAGGAAGTACGATTTATGCCCGGTTCAAGGGCGTTTTACTTAGCTGGCTAAAAAAATATCTAATTAGAAATGAGCTTATTCGGAGTTAAAGCAGGAAAAGCTGTTAAAAATATTTGGAGTATATAGATTTTAGTTCTACTTTTGTATCACAAAATCACGGTAGGTATAGCTCAGTTGGTTAGAGCACTAGATTGTGGTTCTAGGGGTCGTGGGTTCGAGCCCCATTACTTACCCGAAAAGCTTCTTAGAAATAAGAAGCTTTTTTTGTACCCCATTTCTATGCCTCTCCTAAAGGATTATTAAAATTTCCGAAATTCAACTTCTTTCATGCTTAGAATTATTTAGTATTTTCGATTGTAAATACCACTAATTGAACTTCTTGTCATGAATTTTAAGGTTCTTTTCCTTCCATTGCTGCTAATTTCTATATCATTGTGTGCTCAGACCAATTCTCAAAATCTTGATGAGAGATTCCAAAAAATATATAAACAATCCGAATTTCCAGGCTTTGCAATTGGAGTCGTAAAGAATGATTCTATCCTCTTTTCAAAAGCTTATGGATATGCTGATGTTGGGAGAAAAACTCCTTTTACAGAACATAAGATCATGCCTGTAGCGTCCATCAGTAAAACAATGATTGCTTTAGCTTTGGTAAAGGCATTTGAATTAAACTATTTCAACGAAGAGACTGCTATTAATGATATACTTCCTTTTGAGGTGGTAAATCCATATCGCCCAAAAGATACCATCAAAATAAAACACCTATTTACCCATACCTCTGGAATCATTGATTTTGAAGATACTTTTATAAAGAGTTATCATCTCGGTAAAAAACCTGATCAGTCATTAGGTGATTTTTTAATGAATTCTTTGAATAAAACTGGTAAATCCTTCAGCAAGAAGAATTTTATCAAAGCTCCTGTTGGAAGTACCTATAGTTATTCCAATATTGCCTCCGCTTTAGCTGCCTACCTGATTGAAATAAAGGCCAATATGTCTTTTGATGAATTCACCCAAAAATATATCTTCCAACCCTTAAACCTAAGTGATACACACTGGTTTTATGATGAACAGTTTGCTGATCGATATGCAACATTGTATGAAATTAATAAGCCAAATTATCCATTTTATAAGGATCTTGTGAATGAAGATAAATCGGTGAAAATCTACAGTTCAATAACCTATCCAGATGGAGGGCTGAAAACCTCTTTGCAAGATTTAATAAAATATGTCCAAGTTTTGGTTACCTCTCAATATGGATCATCTAAGTTTTTGGTAACAGAATCTTATAATAAGCTTTTTAAAAGACAATTTGATGCTAACAATCTTCCTCAGAATATGACAAAGAACACGATAAACCAAGCCATGTTTTGGAGCTACAATTCTAAAGGGAGATTGACACATACAGGTAGTGACCCTGGGGTATTTGCAGTCATATCCATAGACCAAAAAAGCAATATTGGCCGTGTTGTAATAATTAATTCAAACATCGAAACGGAAAACAACCAGAAGATTTTAGAAGATCTAAAGGCAATTGCCGAAACATTGGAACTTTTTAATTAATCCTCTTATTGATTTCGCAGTATTATTGATCTTTAATTCTCAAGTTCACCAATATAATTTGACTCCATTTTTCATACTGAAGTTCTCCATACATAATACTCCATACTAAATAAAAGACAAGTAATTCTGTTATCTTTTGTCTGTATTCTCATCGTCTCAAACAGGGGTTTGCTAGGGGTTTGGTAGGGGTTGGATTCGAGACTCTAACGGATCTCCTTCGGAACTTGTTCGGATCTCCTTCGGATCTCGTTCGGTTCCAACCGAACGAGATCCGAAGGAGATCCCTATCACATCCTTAGAAATTCCCTAGGTGTCTCGAATCCAACCCAAAGGAAATACGAGTTTATATGTAGTTCAACATATGGAATATCCAAGTGTAAATAATACTTCTTTACCGTAAAAATTTATTGATATTGGTTTTAGTTAGTTTACGATTATTGTAATTTTTTGGATATAAAGGAAGTTACATTTGACAATTTACTCTTATAAATTAAGATTGTAGTGGGTTTTGATGGTATTACGTTAAGTTTGGGTTAATTCAAAAGGCTGGATATAGGATTTATCGAAAAAAATTATATCTTTGATATCAACTCATTGATTTATAATGAGGTCCAAAAATTAACTGCCACATGTTATCAAAGAATATTTTAGTAGATTCAAGTGTAATAGGCACTGTTAAATTTTATGCCTATGTTTTTAATGATGAATCGGGTAGGGTAGGTTTCGGCTTATTCCCTAATGATGGTCCTGAACCTATCGTTTACTTGCTGAATGTGCAAGGTTCAAGGATTAAGATATTTTTCAATGAGCGAATTATTCTATTGATTTGCCAACAGAGTAGGTTCTCCACGAATGAACGTCGTAATTTCTTTAGAGAATTTCTTGATTTTGCCACGAGTATGGAGAAAAAAGCGGCAAGGTTAGTTTTCCGAGACAATAAGATGATCTACATGGCGGATACGAGAGAGATGATTAAGTATAAACGTTTATACATTCATTACAAAAGCCCTGTTTCATCAAAAGATGATATGAAGGCTGTCCGTAACTAATTAGCCCAGTTTTTCTAATTCATTTAAGCTTTTCCTTAGGATATCAAGCGATTCTATGATTTCCTCGCTTGTCAGGTTGCCAAATCCGACGCGCATCGCACATAAATCCTTTTTTTGATATAATAAGGTCTTAGGTATGAAGAGATCATGTTTAGCTGCTATTTGGCTTAGTTTTAACAAATTGATGGGATTTTTCCAATGCAACCAATAAGCCAATCCAGAATTGGGGATTTCAAATGTTATTTCTTCCTTAAAATCACTGATTAATTTGCTAGCCATGATGTCTCTTCTTTCACGATAAGATTTCAAGGATTTTTTGATATGTCGATGGATCAATCCTTCCTCAATTAATTCACCTAATGCTTGTTCCATAAGAACATCACCTTGACGGTCGATTAAACCTAAATATTTATACATTTCCTGCATTAAATTCTCAGGACATACGATAAATCCCGTTCTAAAACCTGGAGCGAGTGATTTTCCGAAAGAACTAATATAAATGACCATGCCGTTTTCATCATTTGCAGCCAAGGGCATCAAAGCAGGTTTATCAAACTGAAAATCATAATCAGGATCATCTTCTACAATAATAAAGTTAAACTCTACGGCCAATTGCATGATTTCCATTCTGCGTTTGGCACTTAAGCTTACCACTGTTGGATAGTGCATATGAGAGTTGAGATATACCATTCTTATTTTTTCCTTTTCACAGATCAAACGTAAAGCTTGGGTATCTAAACCTTCTTCATCAACAGGTACAGTTCGTATAATACTTCCGGATTTTTGGAAGGTCATGTTAGCAGAAAAGTAATTCAATTCGGTAATAACGACAATGTCCTTAGGTTTTAAAAGAATCTCAGTCAGGATATAGAGACTCATTTCCATACTTCGAGTAATCAATAGATTGCTGAGGTTAATCCGTAAGCCTCTAGAAGTTTTCAAATAGCTTAATAATTGCTCTTTAAAGTATTCGCTGCCTTCTTGGTTGTAATAGCCCATTTTAGATTGGTTGCTCCTTCGCTTTAAATTTGCACTATAAACCCGAGAAAGGTCATTGATTTGTGTTAAGCGAATATCTGGAGTGCCATCATTCCAGACGTACTGGCAATTGCTTATTTCATAGGGATTGTCAAAAAGAAATGTTTTCTCAAAGGAATAGCCAGTTTTTTGAGGATAGCGTATAGGGGGTAATAAGGATTTTTGGTTTAAGGGAAGTTCTTCAGCAACAAAAGTTCCCTTATTAGGTTTGATTTCTACCCAACCTTGAGCTAAGAGTTCCTCGAATGCAGCCGTAACTGTATTGCGGTGAACTTGAAGTTGATTGGCTAGTTGCCTAGTACCTAATAACCTGCTGCCTGGTTTCAATGTTCCTCGATTAATAGCGAGAATCAATTGATTGGCTATTTGTAAATAAATCGGAATACTGGAATTTCGATCTAAATGGATGAAATTGGCATATAATATATCAACCGGACTATCTATCATCTTTTTACTGGTACCCTTTGATGGTCCGGCAAGGTAGTACATTTGTTGGAAATATTAAAGTCATGAACCAAACGTTACGCCTTATTATTGCTAATCCGGAGCTACATGCTGGTTGGCTAAATAGTCTCTCCTTTATGGAAAATGCTGGAGCTCGAAAGATTTCAGCTTGCGAAGATGAATGCATGACTGGTATCATTCAACTGAAACATGCTGCTGAAGAACATCGACATGCTTATTACTTAAAAAAGCAAATTGGCAAACTGGATGTATCCGGATTTCAATTTTACGAGGAGGCGTCAATGCTTGCCGGAAAGGCATCAAAGCAATATTTACATCGACTGGATATCCAGGTCTGTCGTTATCTAAAGTCCGAGTTTCAATTGAGCGGACAGGAGTTAAAGTATGCGGCTTACTTATTTGTGACCTATGCTATTGAAGTTCGAGCGGATGCTTTATATCCCATTTATCAGGAAGAGTTAAGTGCAGCTCAATCCAAAGTAATGGTGAAATCCATCATTTTGGAAGAAGAAGGACACTTAGAAGAGATGATCAGTCAATTGAATGATTTTCATCCGGATTGGGAAAGCTATGCCAACGAAGTTTTGATGATGGAAGATAAACTGTTTTCAGATTGGTTAGTAGCTATTGTAAAAGATGTAGAAAGCAAAACCAAAAATGTGGAATCAATTGCCTAAAGAAGTCCAACCAGAACCAAAACTTATTCATTCTAGAAAATTAAAACCACGTAATTCTGGAATTGATTTTTATTCGAATGATTATTTGGGTCTTGTGAAAGATAAAGTATTCCTAAGTAGAATACACGATACCTTAATGCAGCATCCAGCTAGTCTTCTAGGAAATACAGGTTCGAGATTAATTTCCGGCAATTCTGATGTGTTGACATCCGTTGAAGGATACCTAGCGCAACTCCATGCTGTGGAAAGTGCTTTGCTTTTCCCGTCAGGATATACGGCCAATCTCGCCCTTATTTCTACTTTAATTAAAAAGGGAGATACCCTTATTGTGGATGAGTTTGTACATCGATCTATTATGGATGGTTACCTGATGAGTACAGGGACTCGATGGAAGTTTAGGCATAATGATATGCAGCATTTAGAGGCTCTTTTAAAGAAGGCTTCAGGGCGTGTTTTCATTGCTGTAGAGAGTTTGTATTCGATGAATGGGGATAAGGCTCCATTAGCTGCTGTTATCGCCTTAGCGAAGCGTTATAAGGCTGAGGTAATCTTGGATGAAGCACATGCCTTGGGTGTATTTGGTTTGGGCTTGGCAGATCAGCAAAAAATACAACATGAATTTTTAGCCATTACCGTTACTTATGGCAAGGCAATGGGATTATATGGGGCAGCCATACTTTGTTCGAATGCTTTGAAAAACTATTTAGTGCAGCATGCTAGTCCATTCATCTACAGTACGGCCATTCCAGACTTTCATGCCTTAGCTGTCAAGGAATCCTATGACTACCTATTAGAGACCTCGGGATTGCAGGAAAGACTCCAAAACAACATCGTCTATTTTCGGTCTTCGGGACTTCCTTTAGCTGCTGAATCCGATAGTCCAATTCAGATTTTTAAAGTAGTAGAAGGGAATTCCTTAAATGGACTTGTTGAACAACTTTTGTCAGCGGGTTTATTGACTTATGCAATTTGGCCTCCAACAGTACCCCTAGGACAGGAATGTTTAAGAATAAGTATACATGCAGATCATCGTATGGCAGAGATAGACTTATTGATAGATATTTTGAAAAATTATGCATAAACAGTTTTTTTTAACGGGAATAGGTACAGGGGTAGGAAAGACCATCAGTTCAGCATTTCTATTGAAATTATGGGATGCTGCTTATTGGAAACCTGTTCAATCTGGTGATTTGCAAAGCTCCGATACGCAGTGTGTGAAAGAATTGCTTGGAGACCATTTGCAAGTATTTCCAGAACAATACCGATTGCAAAAAGCCGCTTCTCCACATGAGTCTGCTGCGGAAGAAGGGATTAAAATTGACTTAAGTGCTTTTAAACTTCCAAATTATGAGAGTAACCTATTAGTAGAAGGTGCAGGAGGTTTATTTGTGCCCTTATCAGAGGATCTATTTATTCTGGATTTAATAGTTAGTCTGAAATTACCTGTTGTGTTGGTCTGCCGTGACTACTTAGGCTGCATTAACCATAGCATATTAAGTATTCAGGCTATACAAAATGCTGGCTTAGAATTAAGTTATCTTGTTTTTAATGGACCTTTTAATCCGGCAAGTGAACGGATAATTCGCAAACAGGTACCGACAGGTACCAAACTGATTTACTTACCAGAATTAGAGCAGTTAACTGCCGAAGAATTGACGAAGGCAATGCCTTTTATACGAATTGAAGAATTAGATTAAAACATATGAGAACAGATAATGAATTAAGACATGATTGGACAAAGGAAGAGTTGATGGAGATTTATAATCGACCTTTATTACAATTAGTTTATGATGCAGCAAGCGTTCATCGAGCATGGCAAAGGCCAGATGAGGTTCAGATATCGACCTTATTGTCGGTGAAAACAGGGGGATGTCCGGAGGATTGTTCCTACTGTGGTCAGGCAGCCAGATATCATACCGATATTAAAGTTCAAGCATTATTACCTACAGAAACGGTTTTGGCTCATGCCCAAAAGGCTAAAGATTCGGGATCTTCGAGATTCTGTATGGCAGCAGCCTGGCGTGAGGTTCGTGATAATCGGGATTTCGATCGGATTATTGATATGGTAAAAGGAGTCAATGATTTGGGACTAGAAGTGTGTTGTACCTTAGGAATGCTGACAGCTGATCAAGCACAGCGTCTTCAGGAAGCTGGACTATATGCCTATAACCATAATTTGGATACTTCAGAAGAGTTTTACGATGAAATAATCTCTACTCGTAAATTCGACAACCGAATTGAAACAATCAAAAATGTACGAAAAGCTGGTATTACAGTTTGTTCTGGCGGTATTATTGGGTTAGGAGAGCGAATAGAAGATAGAATTTCCATGTTAAGGACTTTGAGTAATATGGAAAAGCATCCAGAGTCTGTTCCTATTAATGCACTCGCTAGGGTTGCAGGGACGCCGTTGGAAAATTTACCAAAGGTAGATGTATGGGATATGGTTCGTACCATTGCTACAGCGAGGATAGTTATGCCAGCTTCTATGGTGCGCTTGAGTGCAGGAAGGATTGAGATGACGGAGACAGAGCAAGCTTGGTGTTTTATGGCAGGTGCAAATTCTATTTTTACCGGAGAAAGGGAAACACTTTTGGTCACTCCAAATCCTGGTGTTTCAGAGGATATGCAGATGTTGTCTAATCTTGGTTTAAAACCAATGAAAGTGGAGCGGGAGGTGATGTCATGCAGCAACAGCTAATAGAAAGAGATGAAGCTGTAAATTGGCATCCCTATAGTCAGATGAAAACCAGCCTTCACCTTCCAATTGAAAGGGGAGAAGGAGCTTATCTTTTTGATTATAATGGACAGCGATATTTGGATATGGTCTCATCCTGGTGGGTGAGCATACATGGGCATGCCAATCCATATATTGCAGAACGCTTGTATAAACAGTTGTTGACCTTAGAACAAGTGATATTTGCTGGATTCACACATGAGCCAGCCATTCAGCTTTCGGAGCGTTTGTTGGGATTGCTTCCTAAAAATCAACAAAAAGTCTTTTATTCTGACAATGGTTCTACAGCAGTAGAGGTGGCCTTGAAAATGTGTTTACAGTTTCATTTTAATCATGGAGTTAATAGAAAGAAGATATTAGCCTTTAAGCAGGCCTATCATGGCGATACCTTTGGTGCAATGTCCGTCAGTGAACGCGGTGTATGGACAGCTCCTTTTTCTGATAAATTATTTGAGGTCATCTTTATCGATACGCCTACTTCAGAGAATATGGATGCCATCAAGCATATTATTAAAACGCATGAAAAGGAAATTGCCTGTTTTATTTATGAGCCTTTGATACAAGGAGCAGCGGGAATGTTGATGCATGAGGCAGGTCAATTGTCAGCCTTAATGGCTTACTGTAAAGGATTAGGGATATTCTTGATTCAGGATGAAGTTTTTGTAGGCTTTGGAAGAACGGGAAAATTGTTTGCGGCTGACCATCTTACTGAAGAGCCGGATGTGATGTGTTTCTCAAAAGGCTTAACGGGTGGTACTATGGCGATGGGTATAACCTCATGTACAAATGTGCTCTATCAAGCATTTTATGTGGATGAAAAGAAAAAGGCCTTATTTCATGGTCATTCTTTCACCGCTAGTCCAATAGGTTGTACAGCTGCATTGGCTAGTTTGGATTTATTGCTAGCCGAGAATACACAACACAGTCTAGAAAGGATTTGTGCTCAACAGCTAAGTTTTAAAACTGTATTACAGGAAATGAAGATGGTTAAGAACGTACGTGTAACTGGAACAATCTTAGCTTTTGAATGTAGTATCTCCGAGAAATCTGATTATTTCCATGCACAACAGGAATACTTATATCAAGCCTTTTTGAATAAAGGTATTTTGATGAGACCATTGGGAAATACCATTTATCTGGTTCCACCATACTGTATTTCGGAGGAGGATTTGAATCATGTCTATGATGTGATTTTAGAGGTAATTCAAGAATCATCGTTGCTTAATTAAGTACTGCAAATAAAATAAACAAATGGGTTGGTGCTTTCGCCAGCCTTTTTGTTTATTTAATAATCACTAGAGAGAATTTTAATAAAAAATATAACCATATTTTGGTTATTAACCAAAATATGGTTATATTTGTATTGACACACATCCAAAAAACTTTGACATACAGCAGGAACAAAAAAGAAAAAGAAAGAAGAAATGGAAATTGTCATCGAGGATGATTATCTGGTAAATTTGGTTAGTAGCTATCCAAATACAGAAGGGAAACGTAAGTTTCCATTAGGAGTTGAAAAGAAGTTTGTACAGCGTGTTGGTCAATTACGGGCTGTTTCAACAGAGAATGATTTAAGGGCAATTGGATCATTTCATTTTGAAAAACTTTATGGCGAATATAATGGCAAATACTCAATTCGAGTAAATAGATCCTGGCGCATTATATTCAGATTAGATAAAGAAGGATGCTTAAAAATCCTATTTATTGAGGAATTGAATAACCACTACGACGACTAGTGGATATTTATCACCTAAAAAAGGAGCGAAGATAAAATATGAACTACACAATTAACGACAGCAAAGGAAACGTTTTAGAGGTTAAGGCGTTTCATCCAGGTATTTTTCTTGAAGAAGAGATCGAGGATAGAGAATTGCTGAAGAAAACAGTTGCACAGCATTTAGAGATTTTACCAACTAACTTAAGTGAAATTCTAAAGGGTAAAAGAAATATTTCTCCAAGACTGGCTGTAAAGCTTGAGAAGGTTTTTAAGATCAGTGCCGAATATTGGTTAAACTTACAAATGGCTTGGGACTTACAGAATGCAAGAGAAGAGGAACATGCTTAAAATATAAAGCCTGAAATTCATCAGGCTTTTATTTTGTGTTTATCTTAAATATTCTTCTTGACATAGCTTTTGCCATCCCATTCATAGACCTCTTCTGACTTCTTCACCTTATATTTTATCTCGGAAACTGTTTCGTCATTGATGTCGGTTTCAGATTCGCCTTCTTCAATGGCCTTTACAATTAGTTTTTTGCCTTTTTTGTGTTGATTTGGGAATAGAAGTTCTTCGGAATAATAAAATACACCAGCATCACTAACGGAGGTGGTTTTAGGAAGATCAATGAGTTTATTCCCAGTCCAAGCAAAATTGAATACTTGTGTGCTTATTCCACACGCTTCACCTAAAAACTGGATACTATAGATGCTTTTTGCCTCTGGAGTTCCGTTCGGGTCGGAGAACTCGGCTAAGGTATAGCTTTGTTCATTGTGGTAGAATGGGAAAGATTTGGACGCAATTACTTTTTTTGATGCATCTAAGACTTTAAGTTCACACCAATAATAGATATTATCCTCTTCATTACTTTTCCATGGAAATCCATAGATAAATTGATTTCCTGTTTTCGGGTCTTTCTTCACATCCAAGGACACTAAACCTAACCATATGTACCCTTTCTTCTTTTTGTTGTTCACAGTGTACTCAATATGATACCAAGGTAGTTCCATACCTCGTATAAAGGTTGGATTATAGGCACCATTTCCAATAAATTTTATGGCTGATCCTACAGGAAGGGAATCCAAAAGTAGGCTTTTGCTATTTGGTTCTTCACGGATATAGGCCATATTAGCAAATATGACTGCTTCTTTTTTATCCGAAACATTCCAAATCGTAAAAGTATCTTCTTCAATATAAGCCCTGGCTTCTCGAGCAACTTCGCTGTCTTGTGCCATTGAAACAGTTGAAATCAAACAGAAGCCGAATACAAAGCGTAATTTTATAATGGAGTATAATATGTTTTTCATAGGATTAATGAAATAGTAAAACTATTGTAGTCTTTATAACAAGCCTTAAATGCATGTGTGTTATTTTTTTAAAGCTTCCAAGGCATATACCATTGGGATTTTTCCTTCTAATCCTTTGATCTGATATTTGCCTTTTTCTATTTCTACAGTATTTAAGAAACAGTTATAAGGTGAATAATTGAATTCATCAAAGGAGCTTAACTGAAGGTTGCTAGCTATTAAGGCTTGTAGTACTTCGGATAAAGGATGATTCCAAGATATTTCGGTGTTCTTTATGTCCGCACTTCGGTCTGCATAGGTGCCTTCATTGGTTTCAATGATTGCTTCTGTATTGAAATAGGGGTATTGAATGTTAGAGAAATCATTGCTAAACATCCATACCATAGGATGGAACTCTACAAAGATGAGTTTGCCGCCCGGCTTTAAACAACGGTAGATAACATCTGCCCATTTATTTAAATCTGGCAACCAGCCAATGGTTCCATAACTTGTAAATACGATGTCGAATTGTCCGTTTAATTCTTCAGGAGTAGCATAGACATCAGAACGAATGAATGCCGTATTTAGACCTAATTCTTTTGCTAAATCTTTTGCAGTAGCAATTGCTTCATCTGAAAGGTCAATCCCTGTAACTTCGGCACCCATTCTGGCTAAAGACAAGCTGTCTTGTCCGAAATGACATTGTAGGTGTAAAATTCTTTTGTCCTGAACATCCCCAAGAAGATGAAGTTCAATATCATTTAAAGAGCTTTTTCCTGATAAAAAGGATTTCATGTCATAGAATTCTGATTCTATGTGCGCAGGTGTTTTATCGTTCCAAAGTTTCCTGTTTACTTCAATATAATTCTTCCAATCGTTAGTGGTTTCCATGTTTATATGCTGAATTATTGAAAGTAAAGTTAATATAATTTTATCGCTTCATAGAGAAGAAAGGGCTCCTATTTAAGAAAGGGATATTTGCTAGGTATCGGCATTTATTTTTTCCTGTACTAGTTTTTTATCATCAGCGTCTGCTTCTAGTTCATTTTCCGCTTGTTCGGCATCCGCTTGTTTCTCAAATTGAATTTTAACATAAATAGGGTAGTGATCAGAATCAAAATTATCCAATTTCTTAATATTGATTAATTTAAAATCTGCCGATATGAAGGCGTGATCTAATGGGAACTGCAGGAAAGGTATTTTTGCATGAAAGGTATTAAAGAAACCTCTTCCACGCCTTGGGTCCAAAAGTTTACTTGTTTTGAGGAATAGTTCTGTGGTATAACTCCAAGCTACATCATTTAAATCGCCAATAACAAGGACCGGTAATTTCTGTTTGACAGCTTTTTTAGCCACTAATAATAACTCCTTATCACGTTCTGTTGATCTTGGATTTTCATTAGGTACAGGGGGTGTTGGATGCACCGCATATACTTGTACTAATTGACCACTTGGAAGTTTTATCTTACAGAAAATGCTTGGTATGTTTTCTTCTACTAGATAATGGACCTGAGGCTCATGGATAGGAAACTTAGAAAAGAGGAGCATTCCATAGGTATTATCTATCGGAACTTTCACTTGATAGTTGTAAGTATCATCGAGGATCTCTGTTTTCTTTTCCCATTCATGGTTGGTTTCCAATAACAAGATTAAATCCGGTTGTGCTTTATTGATCTCGTTTATACAACCTTGATAATTCGTATTGTCCTCATAAACATTGGAAATCATGACTGCTAATTGGTTGTCATGATTGTCTTGTTTAATCTTATACACTTGTTTTTTGCCTAGCGGAGTATAAGGGGCAATTTGCCAAGCTAAATAAACAGCATTAAGGACCAAAGCGACAAACAAGATATTTAAAGCTAATGGTCTATTATCGGTGAAAAGAAAGAACATTAGAAACCATAGGATTACCAATAGTAGTTTTTGTATTCGTGGATATTCAAAAACACGAAATGTCCAATAATCATTGCGGATTAAGGGAAGTAGACTGAATATTAAAAGGATACATCCGAAGATGTATAGGGATACGATCATATAATAAAATTGCTTACTTGTAATACGGTAAAAACCATGCCGATGTTTTAATTTATTTAGGAGTTAGTTAAGCAAAGTCTGATTAATGTAAATAAACGATTGGTTTTTAGGTCTATGCGTTATTTTCAGTAAATTATACTTGTTAGGGAAAGGATTGGGTAATTACACATTTTAATAAGTTTTATTTATGGCAAATCAAGGAAAACGCAGTTATGATACGCTTAGTGAAGCGGTCAACGATCTACAACAAAAGGGATACATTCAAGACTTTTTGTTTTCAGAAGATGGTGAGTGTCTGTTGTGTGCAGGTAAATCTACGGAACTATCACCTGAGGAGTTTGTCATCGATGATATTTATAGATTCGAAGGGATGACTGATCCAGCCGATGAAAGTATATTATTTGCCATCTCTTCCAGGGATAATTTGATTCGAGGCTTAATTGTAAACAGCTTTGGTGCTGAATTTAGTTTCAGGAAATCTAAATTGGTAGAAGAACTATATAGACGATCCAGGGAAATCCGATAAATAATATTATTTAACAGCTGATTTAAGTTGCGGTTTTATTTCATAAACACATCTGCTTTCGTTAGCTAGGATATGCTGTGTTCTATTAACCTGAAATTCTTCACCTAATAAGTTGCGGAAGTTTTTAAGCTCTGCACGACAGAATTGTTGACACTCGGTAGCTGCTGCACAAATAGGGCAGTGGTTTTCTATAAAATAATAGTTGTCATTTTCCTTTTTCCATTCGGCCATATATCCCTCACAGCTGCGTATTTCAGCTAATTTGGAAAGCTTATCTTCAATGCTATTCGTATTACTAAGCTTTTCAGAATAACGTGCATAGGTTAATTGTTCCCGATCTCCAATTAAGAGATCCAAAGCATTTTCTCCCAATAGCTTTTTAATAGATCGTAGGAGTTGAACGGTAATGTCAGCATGGCTGTCTGGGAATTTATCTTTTCCCACTTGACTTAATGAATAATACGTAAAAGGTCTTCCAACACCAGTGCTCTTGCAAACCTTCTCCACAAAACCCTCATCAAATAACTTGACCAAATGTTGTCTTGCACCTTCCTTGCTCAAATTTAATTCTTCAGCAATGACTGAGGCATCTAATTCACCTCGCATCTTTAACAACATCAATATTTGATCAGCATTATTCTTTTTCATTAACAATAATTTCCTTGTTTAATTAAATACAAATATACTGTTTTATAACAATATGAGTGTTTGTAATGAATTCAGATCATTTAATATGAATGTTTTCCTGCTAAATACTCTGTTGTCGAGTAGAATTATCATAAAATGATGACATTAATAAAACAATTAAAAACTTGTTTAATTAAAGCTGTTTTATAAATTTGAATAGGATTCTTATAGGTACAATAAACATATACAATTTACTAAATGGAGCAGTTTGTAAATAAGGTGGAGCAGCTGGGATTAATAACATTAGATCCTTTAGAACATCAGCCAATAAAAAAGGCGAAGGCACTCGATATCTCTCAGTTTTTATTCGCTGGATTGATGCTTAAGGAAAAGGAGTTTAAAGAGCAAATCAAAGAATTTGATTGGAGTATATTTCAGGATGAATACGTTGCGGTTTATTGTTCTACAGATGCTATTGTGCCATCTTGGGCATACATGATAATTGGTGATAAACTAAGCTCTTTAGCTGCAGAAATGGTATTTATGAAGCCTGAAGAATTCGATCTTAAGAGATGGCTGCTTGTCTTAGAATCTATGGATCTAAGCCTATATGAGGATCAAAAAATTGTAGTTCGAGCTCATACATCAATTGATCCAAGTATTTACTTGCTTCTTACTCATTTGCTTAAGCCTGTGGTGAAAGCATTGTATTATGGGGAAGCAGGATTGCCCAAAGTGATTTTCAAAAAGTAATAGAACACTTTTTACTATACCAAATATAAAACAACATGGAAAAATATATTCTCTCATTTCGAGCAACATTAAAGACCCTATTGGATCGGGAAAACATAAGTCAATTATTGAAAAAGCGTTTCCCTCAAATCATGTCTATTTCATTGGACTTAGATGATAAACAGTTCTATTTACGTGTGAACACGAGTGAAAGAATAGAGCAGTCTATTCAGCAATATATATTAGATCATGGTCAACGAATTTCATTTGTATCCGCAGTAACAGTAAAATCGGATATAGATCAAGCTGCTACTGCATAATTTTTCTTTTTATACTTTTTGTTTATTAGGCATCTCCTTTTGGGGAGGTGCTTTTTTTGTAATAAATGCAATACATGAATAATAGAATTATGTTCTTTAAATATTTTTAGTATATTAGTTTCAACATTTGAAATTTGCCACAACTTAAACCGAAGTAAGCAAATCATTTTTACGAATAATTCCAATACTGTTACATGCTTTGCGCATGCTCTGTTTTGGGCAATGTATTATGCTTAAGGCGATTTTAATTGTTAAATAAAACTGTAAAACATATAGTACAAACATCTTTAATTCAATTGGTTCAAAGAGCTGATTTTTATTAATTAGCTCTTAAGTAAATTCCTCGATGTGAATCGGGGAATTACTGTTTTTAGGGCTGTTAATTCTTTAAATAAGTAAGGAATTAGAGCCTTGATCTTGTTATATTTGTTATATAATTATTCGATTAAAAATGAGCAATTCTATGACTGTTAATGATTTGGTTTTTCGACCTGCTGTCATGTCTGAGGCAGAAGCAATTTGGGGTATCATTCAACAAGCGATTCAGAAGCGTAAAGAGGAGGGGAGTGATCAGTGGCAAAATGGTTATCCGAATTTAAAAGTTATTCAAGAGGATATAGAAGCTGGTTATGCTTATGTGCATGTAGATGAAAATAATCATGTTTATGGTTATTTAGCGCTTATTTTTGATGTTGAACCAGCCTATGAAGATATTGATGGAAAATGGTTAACGGATTGGCCATATGCTGTTGTTCACAGAATAGCGGTTAATCAGGAGCCTTATGTCAAAGGACAGGCTAGTTCCATGATGGAAAAGATTGAACCCATCTGTTTGGAAAATGGTTATCAGACAATAAAAGTAGATACGAATTTTGATAATGTAGGGATGTTACGTGTATTTGAGAAATTAGGATATACGTATTGTGGAGAGGTGAATCTGCGAGGAGGAATGCGGAAGGCGTATGAGAAGGTGTTAAAGTAGCTATTCTTATAAATCAATCATATTGATAAACAAAATAAGGCCAAATCCTAAGATTTGGCCTTTCATGTTTTCAAGAGGTGTGTTTTATCACCATGCCCAAATTACAAACCTATTTTCTTGGAAAATGTTTTGTAATTTGTTGAATAATATGAATTTATGTTTAAGCAGGTAATTTACCAACCCTCAAATATAATCTCCAACTGCTGTTTTTAGGTTGGCTAATGTCACCCCAAAGCTTTTCTAATTCCATCTGTAAATTATCGATAGGGTTATAACCTTCTTTTTCAATAAATAGTTGGGTAGCAGACCAACTGCGTAAATGCCCCAATAAATCTTCTAGTTTAAACCGTTTTCGGATATAGAATTCCGGAGGTTCAATTTCTCGAAATGGAAATGGAATGGTAGTATATTCCTGGTCTATGCTTTTGGTTTCTATTGGCCAATATGGTCCTACTATTTTATCGTGAAAATGTTTTATTAATGGATCAATTGTACGATCGATGCTAGGGATGCCATAAGCCCAAGTTGCTATAATACCATCTTTTTTGATTACACGCTTTGCTTCTTGGTAAAACTTATCGAAATCAAACCAATGTATGGCCTGAGCAATGGTTATTAAGTCCGCCGAATGATCTTTTAGGGTTGAATTTTCTGCTTTTTCGATATGATAGGTTACACGGTCATGAGCAAAAGCATTTTGAATTTGAGCTTGGCTTGGATCGCTTGCATATACCGAATCGTAAAAATCAGCTAAATGTATAGCTGATTGACCATTGCCAGTTCCACAATCCCATGCTAAATCATGTGCTGTAGTTAAATTAGAAAGGTAATCATATAGCTCATGGGGATAGGACGGACGAAACTGAGCGTAAATAGAGGCTTGTTTAGAGAAATTATCATTAAAAGTTGTCATAATACCCATTTTAATTTGATTGAATTTCAATATTAAATATACAAATTATTACGCGTATAAATACCTGAATATATTTGGATTTTTATGACTTATTTGTCTAGAAGCCCTGTAGGCTAGGCTTCTACATATTGGATTTTCATATTAGTAACAATTAAAAAGAATTTAAATATGAATTGAAATTTTTCTTATCTAGATGCATTCGCACAATTCGCCATTGTTCATTGTTATATTTCACAAAATGTTCTTGTGATTCAATCACTTTGAATCCTACAGACTCATAACACTTGATAGCGCTGCTATTCCATTCATAAACATTGAGTTCCATACTGTTGAAATGACATTTCTCAAAGCCATAATGACAAAGTTCGTTAATTAGCATTTTGCCAAGACCTTTACCTCTATCAGTGGGGTTGCCCAATAATACTCGACATATTAAACCAATACGGGTCGCTATTTTCTGGATCTCCGCATGACCAATGGCTTCATTTCTGTTGGAATCATAAATAACAAAATGTCTTCTGTTCGGGAGTTTTAAATGTTGCTCTAATTGTTCTTCATTCAATGGAAAATTGAAATTTGGACCAGCAAATTGAATAAGCAATTTAGGGCTATCAACCCATTGAATTAATTGCTTGAAATCTTTCGATGTGAATTTTTTAAGGGCAATCATAGCTTCATTTGCCTAATTGTCAAATTTAGCTTCAAAGGTCGCTTTATCCAAACAATACCAGGTGGAGTCAATATCATCATCTTCAAATAGTTCAACAAATTGAAACCCAAGTTTCTCAAGCACAACCCTAGATGCTGTGTTATCAGGGTGAGTAGTCGCAAAAATGCTTTCTATAGCAAATGTTTCAAAGGCATGTTTTATCACTGCAAAGCTCGATTCAAAAGCATATCCTTTTCCCCATGCACTCTCCTTGAATCGATATCCTAATTCATAGAAATTAATATGATTATTCATTTGGAAGTCAATGTATTTAATGCCACACCAACCTACACATTCATTGTTTGATTTATTCAATACGGCTAATCTCCCAGTATTAAATGATAGATACTGTTGTTGAATTGCTTTGATGTAATCATCTACTTCTGAAATAGAATTTACAGGTTGGTTGTAAATATATTTATGAACAGCAGGATTGGAATCCATCTCAAATAAATCGATACGGTGCTCAGTAGCTATAGGTGTTAGGATAAGCCTTTCCGTGTGAATCATGGTTAAAAGGTTAGTAATTGTTAATTTAATATCTCGTTCTATTTGTTTATTGGCAATTGTACTTAAAGATACTTAAGGATTTAGCTTTTTAAAGATTTTATAAATTTAAATTTTAAATATTATGCAATAATTGCTGAAAATATCTAATCAAGAAATGTGATTTAATAAAAACATGGTAATTATTAATAATTTAACATTTATTTAATTTATAATATATTACTTTTGTTACATAAATTCTTGGATAAGAAGAATTAGGTTGGTTTAAAATAGCATATGAATTCCGTTGTTAGGAAGCATATATATGTGATTATCTATTGCTGCACAATAGGATGGTCAGGTATAGTCTATTAAATCAATGACATAATTGAAAGGTTCCTTCAATTATCCGTCACATAAATTCTAGGGAAAAATTACATGTCTTCACTTAAATGGGGACAAAGGGGCTTATTGTATTCAACGAAAAATAAACTATACATGGAAATAACAACAAACAACTTAGAAGCATTTAATTTAACGGATAAAATGCGAGAAGTAGTACTTAATTGCTTCACATCAGACAATAACTTGGAAAACCTAGATGAATCTCAGCAGATGGAGATTTATACCTTGTTTGAAAAAATTAAATACAAAGATATCATTGACCAAAGTTTTTGGAGCTTGGGTGGTGGCTTGTCACACTATTATCTTAGCTTGAATGAAATTAAATTATCACTATTGGAAATTATGTCTACCCGTTCAGATGATAAGGAACGTCTTATTCTAAAGGAAATTTTTTTGTTCTTGAATATTTTGGATGACCGTAGTTTTTATCAACTCATAGCAATTCGCCAATTGTTGAATTGCCCAAATAATATTTTTTCTGAAAAGCTTGAAGAAGTGAAATTAGCATATTTCGAATAATTGTTTAGAATTAATGTTTAAATCAAAAGGTTGACTAAATTTGTTCAACCTTTTGATTTTTGTCGCTTAATTTTTACTGAATGAAATGGAAATATTGTTAAATTAAATTTAATCTTTAGTCCATTATAACTAAATTAGACGTCATAACGAAGTTGATGGCACCAAATAAATGATTACAAGAAAATATCATTTTGCTATTATTTAAATCAAGGCTTCACCAAGTATAAACAAAAGAATAATTCATGCGATTTTTATCTGAACACCAGATTTTTAGAGAGACCCTTCGTGCTTTCATACAAAAAGAAATTATACCTCATATTGACTCTTGGGAGAAATCAGGAGAAATTGATAAATCCATTTGGAAGAAAATGGGTGAAATGGGATTTATGGGATTAATATTTCCAGAAAAATATGGTGGATTAAATCTGGATTTCTATTATTCTTTGATATTTTGTGAAGAGATCTCTAAATGTTATTCTGGTGGTTTTAGTGTTTCAGCATTAGTCATTCAATATATGTCTGCTCCATATCTTTGGAAGTATGCGTCTGAAGAGTTAAAAGAAAAATACTTGGCACCTACTATAAATGGTGATATGGTTAGCGCAGTTGCTATTACTGAACCTGGCGTAGGTTCTGATGTTCAACAAATGAAAACTACAGCCGTATTAGAAGGTGATGAATATATAGTCAACGGTTCAAAGACTTTTATTACCAATGGGTATTATGGCGATTTTTTCATTACAGCAGTTAAGACTGATCCTAAAGCAGGAAGTAAAGGTATAAGCTTATTGGTGATTGATAGACACGCAGAAGGTGTTACCTGTAATAAAATCAATAAATTAGGTTGGCATGCTTCGGATACAGCAGAGATTGCTTTCGATCAAGTGCGTGTTCCGAAATCCAATCTAGTTGGTGAAGTTGGTCAGGGTTTTAAATACCTGATGGGCGGTTTGCAATTAGAACGATTAACAGCTGCAATCCATAGCTATGCTACAGCAGAATCTGCATTAGAATATACGCTTAAATATATCAAGGAAAGGCATGCTTTTAATCGTGCTATTAAAGATTTCCAAGTTATAAGACATCGGTTTGCACAAATGCAAGCAGATTTAGAAACAGTGAAAGCTTTTGTATATCACTGCTGCGATTTACAGAATGAAGGTGTTTATGCCGTTAAAGAATGTTCCATTGCAAAGCTGCAAACAAGCGAATTGGCGATTAAAATTGTTGGTGATTGTTTGCAGATGTTTGGAGGATATGGATTTACAGAAGATTATAAGATCGCTCGTCTATATAGAGATGTGCGTGTAGGAACTATTATAGCAGGCACATCTGAAATTATGTTGGAAATTCTAGCAAAGATTATCATTGATGATGTAGACTACGCTGCTAAATAGCCTGAAATTATTTCAAATTATGAATTTAAAACAACAACCTCACGATAGTATATTTTTTGAAAACCCTCTTGAAGAAGGTGTCACAGAGCTGATAATATATACAACGAATTCTACTTCTTTAACGATTGACCTGGATAATTTTAAACTGATTTTGGATCGTATGCTATGCATGCTAACTGATACTGAATCTACTGGCCTAATTCTACGTTTTGCAGTTCCCTTGCAAAGCATGGAGCTTAAAGAACTGTTTTTACAGGCTAAAGAAAAGAGTCAGTTTAAGAAGAAATTATTTGAAATATTAAACTTAATGAATGGGCTTGATAAGTTAAACAAGCCTATTGTTTCCATTATTGACAAGCCATTGAGTGGACTAGGTTTTACACTGAGTCTACTGGGTAATAAAATAATTTCATCAGATCCTAAAGTTAAAGTTGGATTTCCTGAAGGTGCTTATTCTATTTTATTAGGCTTAGGTTCCGTAGTTAATCTTAAGTCAAAAATTGGGATTGTGAAATCCTTTGAAGTATTGACCAAGGGTAAATTGTATGGAGTTGATCAGGCTTTGGAGTTAAATTTATTAGATCAAAGCTGTTCAAGTGAAGAGGATGCTCAATCTTGGGCAATGGATTATATTCTCCAAAAGAATAAACAAGATGTTGAAGAGAGCAAGGAATCTGAGACAATTAATTTGGATGAAGAAATTCAAAAGTTAAATAAACAAGCGAATCTTCACATCCCTGCACATGTTTCTTGTTTCATCATCTTTAATACTGGAGAATTTCTTGGTAAGGAGGAACAGTTAACTATGGAATTGGTGCAATTTGAATATATATTAAATTGCAGAGAGACAGAAGCCATGGTAAGGACTATGTACTATGCGGTTCAAAATGCACGAAATTATCAAGCTAAAACACCTTATGATTTTCAACAATTAACTGTTTTAGGAGCAGGAATGATGGGAGCGGGGATTGCTTATGAAGGAGCTAGGGCTGGTCTTGATGTTCAACTGAAGGATGTTAGTATGGCGGCTGCCGAAAGGGGCAAATCCTATTCTGAAAATGTTTGTTCTAAACTTATTCAATTAGGTAAAATGAACGCCGATTCAAAGGATTTAATTCTAAATAGAATTCACCCAAAGGCTGATTTGAATGGGTTGAATCATCAAGATATCATCATTGAAGCTGTATTTGAAGATGAATCCTTAAAGGCTCAAGTCATCCAAGAAAGTTTGCCTGCATTAAATAAAAACGGCATTTTTGCATCCAATACAACCAGTTTACCTATAAGTAATCTTGCAAAAAATGTTGCCGATCCTGTTCGTTTTATTGGCTTGCACTTCTTTTCTCCAGTAGATCGAATGGAATTGGTGGAAATTATTCGAGGAAAAGAAACTGATGATGAAACATTAGATAAAGCTTTACAATTTGTTTCAAAACTAAAGAAAACTCCTATTGTTGTAAACGATGGACCAGCTTTTTTTACTTCAAGAATTTTCTTTAATTACCTGCTTGAGGGGATAACCTTACTTATGGAGGGAGTATCTGTTCAGCAGGTGGATAAATTAGCTAAAGAAGCCGGCTTTGCTGTAGGTCCTTTAGCTGTTTTAGATGAAATTACACTGGAATTGATGTTACATGTATATGATCAACTTCCAAGTCTCCATGAAAGCCAGAAAAGAGCCTATGCTTATCTAAAGAAGCTAACTACTTTGGGTAGACATGGTAGAAAGTCAGGTCTTGGTTTCTATGATTATAGTAATAAAGAAATTGGTAAAGTAGCTTGGCAAGATCCTGATTTGGTGAAACAAGATGGCTTACCTAGTCCAGTAATGATAAAATATAGGTTATTACATGTTCTAGCTCTTGATAGCTTCCGTTGTTTGGAAAGTGGAGTTCTAACTAATCCTACGGATGGTGATGTCGGCTCTGTATTGGGAATTGGATATGCCATGCATACCGGAGGAGTATTCAGTCATATTGATCAAGTAGGAATACAGAACTTTGTCAATGACTGTTTGGAATTCCAGCGCTTTGGTGAACAATGGGAGGTGCCACATTCGTTAAAGGAATTGGCTAGAAAAGACTTTAAATTCTATTCCGGATTTAAGAGTAATTGGTAATAAATTTTCATTTTTATAAAAATAAAACAGCCTCTATTGAAAAATAGGGGCTGTTTTTATGTTGAGATTAATAAATGCTTAGACCATTAAATCTACTATTTCATTTACTGGTGTACTGACAAAACTTTTATAAGTCAAAGTACGATCTAATATTTCTTTTTGTTGTTTCTCAGCGAAAATACGAGCTACATTGATCTTATACTTTTCTATCAACTTTGGAATACCTTCATCTCTTCTGCGTTTATGTCCGATAGGGTATTCAACAACCACCTCTTCCAATACAGATCCGTCATTTAACTCGACTGTTAATGCATTCGCAATGGAACGTTTTTCAGGGTCATGGTAATCAAGTGTAAATTGAGGATCTTCCACACAAGTGATTTTATCTCTTAGGGTATCAATTCTTGCGTCTTGAGCTACATTATCTTCATAATCAGCAGCAGTCAATCTTCCAAAGATCAATGGAACAGCTACCATATATTGTATAGCATGATCACGATCAGCAGGATTGTGCAATGGACCTTTTTTGTCAATAATACGGATAGCAGCCTCATGCGTACGTATTTTGATAGATTTGATGTCCTCTGCAGATTTACCCATTTCTTGTAAACGAGCATGCAATGTCATAGCTGCTTCTACGGCTGTTTGTGAGTGGAATTCTGCTGGAAAAGAGATTTTGAACAATACATTTTCCATTACATAACTTCCATAAGAACGTTGGAATTTGAATGCCTGTCCTTTGAAAGACACATCATAAAAGCCCCATGTTGGTGCAGTTAAAACAGAAGGATAACCCATTTCACCCTTTTGGGCAATTAAAGCTAAACGCACAGCTCTAGAAGTTGCATCACCAGCAGCCCAAGATTTGCGGCTACCTGTATTAGGTGCATGCCTATATGTTCTTAAGGATTGGCCATCTACAAAAGCAAGTGACAAGGCATTGATTAATTCCTCTCTAGTTAGACCTAATAGCATTCCTACCACTGCTGTAGATGCTACTTTAACTAAAATCACATGGTCTAAACCAACTTTATTGAACGAATTTTCTAAAGCCAATACTCCTTGTATTTCATGAGCCTTAACCATTGCAGTTATTACATCTGACATATTTAATGGAGCTTTACCATTCGCGATGTTGTTTCGGCTAATCCAATCCGCTACTGCTAAGATTCCGCCTAGATTGTCTGATGGGTGCCCCCATTCAGCAGCTAACCATGTATCATTGAAATCTAACCACCTGACCATTGCTCCAATATTAAATGCAGCCTGAATAGGATCCAATTGATATGCCGTTCCAGGTACCTTAGCGCCGTTAGGAACAATTGTTCCTGGTACAATAGGACCTAAAAGCTTCGTACAGGCAGGATAGGTTAGGGCTTCAAAACCACAGCCAATGGTGTCTAAAAAACAATAGTGTGCTGTTTCAAGTGCTAAATCACTTTTTACCTTGTAATTTAAAACATAGTCTGCAATATCGATCAATACTTGATCTGGATCAGGTCTGTTATTTGAAATGTGTGATGACATATCCTTAATTATTCTATTTTATTTTGATGATTATTTTATTTTCTGTTTTCTAATGCAATGAATTCTTGATTTTCTGGACCTGTATAATTAGCGCTTGGGCGAATGATTTTTCCATCTTCACGTTGTTCAATCACATGTGCTCCCCAGCCAGAGATTCTAGACATCACGAACAATGGAGTGAACATATCGGTAGGAATGCCCATAATATGGTAAGCAACGGCTGAGAACCAATCTAGATTAGGGAACATTTTCTTCTCATTCCACATCAAGGTCTCTAACCTTTCAGCAATATCGAATAGCTTCATGTCACCCAATTCTTCTGAGAGCTCCTTAGCTACTCGCTTAATTACTTGGTTTCTCGGATCAGCTATCGTGTATACCGGGTGGCCGAATCCAATGATAACCTCTTTGTTTGCAAGTCTGTTTTTAATGTCTTGTTCCGCCTCATCAGCATTTTGATAACGGCTTTGAATTTCAAAAGCAACCTCATTTGCACCACCATGTTTTGGACCTCTTAAAGCACCAATAGCACCAGCTATACTGGCATAAATATCCGATCCGGTACCAGCAATCACACGAGCAGTAAATGTTGAAGCATTAAATTCATGCTCAGCATAAAGATTCAATGAGATTTGCATCGCCTTTATCCAATTCTCTGAAGGTTTTGTCCCATGTAATAGATGTAAGAAATGCGCCGCTATGGTTTCATCATCTGTCTCCACTTGTATTTCCTTATGGTTATGACTGTAATGATACCAATATAATAGGGCAGAGCCCATGCTTGCCATTAATCGATCTATAATATCCCGAGCTTTTTCAGTTTCATGAGCAAGGGGCTCAGGCTCTAAAGTTCCAAACATGGATACCGATGTTCGTAGAACATCCATTGGATGTGCTGTTTTAGGGATCAGCTTCAATACATCTTTCAAAGCTTGGGGTAAACCACGTAGTGATTTTAATTTTTTCTGATATGCAGTAAGTTCTTCTTCATTTGGTAGTTTTCCATGAATCAACAGGTAAGCCACTTCTTCAAAGCTTGCTTGATCTGCCAAGTCTAGGATATCATATCCACGATAATGTAAGTCATTACCACTTCTACCAACCGTACAAAGGCTTGTATTGCCAGCAGGAACACCCGAAAGGGCTACACTTTTCTTTGGTTTAAAACCAGTTTCATTAGCTTCCTTCATATTATTTGTTTTTAAATAATTGGTCTAATCTATCCTCATAAGCGTAATAATCAATGCTCTGATATAGCTCTTCTCGAGTTTGCATGCTTTCTATTACTGCTTGTTGGGTTCCGTCATGACGGATATGTTGAAATACATTTAATGCTGCTTTATTTGCTGCTCTAAAGGCAGATAAAGGATATAAAACAATCGAGACATCCGCATCTCTCAGTTCCTCAACCGTAAAAAGATCTGTTTTTCCGAATTCTGTAATATTAGCTAAAACAGGTAATTTGGTAGCTTCTGCAAACAATTTATAATCCGATAAATTAGTAACTGCTTCTGCAAAAATAAAATCTGCACCAGCATCTGCATAAGCTACAGCCCGTTCTAAGGCTTGACCAATACCCTCAGATGCAATAGCGTCAGTTCTAGCACCTAATACAAAATCTTGATCGATACGAGCGTCTACTGCTGCTTTGATGCGATCAACCATTTCTAACTGGCTGACCAATTCTTTGCCTGGTCGATGTCCACAACGTTTAGCACCAACCTGATCCTCCATGTGGATTCCTGCAGCTCCAGCTTTATCTAATGACTTTATGGTTCGAGCAATATTAAATGCCGATGGTCCAAATCCCGTGTCAATATCTACCAATAAGGGTAAGCTAGAAACATTGGTGATTCGTTCCACATCTATTAAAACATCTTGAAGATTGGTTATCCCTAAGTCGGGTATACCTAATGAGCCCGCGGCAACACCTCCACCTGATAAGTAAATTGCCTTAAATCCTGATTGCTCAGCTAATAAAGCATGATTGGCATTTATGGTACCTACTATTTGTAAGGGGATTTCATTTTGAATGGCTAGTCTTAATGCTTTTCCTGGAGATTCCTTTATCATATTGACTTAAATCGTTTATTTTTCTTGGTTAAATTTGACTGCTAGGAGTCAAATAAAATAGGTTTATCCTTTATTTTAAAGGTAAGAAAATAAGCTGATTATAAATAGTCACAGAAGGGTAAATTGAAAAAATATTATTTGGCTGATATGAATATTAGCTGTCTGCTTTTAAAGTTAAATGAAGCCACATTTTTTATTTGTATTCTTTTCTGGTCTCTAGGAATAATTGTATTTGGTTAAGTACAATAGGAAGTCTTTTTAGGATATCCGAGCTCCAAAAGCGGAAAACAACGTAGCCTAAATCTCGTAATGCTTTGTTCACTTGATAGTCCTTTTGCATGTTGCGTTCTATCTTAGGGATCCAAAAACTACGATTTGAATTTATTTGATTTTTTGTGTTTTCCCAGTTGAAACCATGCCAAAATTCACCATCCACAAAGAGGGCTAACTTATACTTTTTGAACACGATATCCGGTTTACCCGGAAGTTCTTTTACGTGTAGCTTATAGCGATATCCCAATTCGTATAATGCTTTCCTTAATCGTAATTCAGGTTTACTATCCTTTCCTTTGATCTTGGTCATTATTTTCCTTCGGCGCTTAGTAGTGTAGTATCCTGCGGATTCTTCAAACCTAGGCACCTTTATTGGATTCTCTTGATAAATAGGGCTACTCATATCACAACAAAATTATACCAGTATATCTATAATAACAAGACAAACAAAAAAAGGGACGGTTTTACCCGTCCCAATTTATTAAAATGAAATTATGAAGATTAATATCCTGGATTTTGTACCAATCCAGGTTCTACGCGTAAGCTATTCTCATGGAATGGCCACAAATAATTATTCTGTTTAAATTCGCGGTCTTCAATCTTAATGGTTTCTTTTTTACCATTTACCATACGTGTGTGACCTAATGCCGGTTGGTTTAAAACTTGTTCTGCAATTTTCCAACGCAAGATGTCATCATAACGTAGACCTTCTCCAGCCAGCTCTGTACGACGCTCGTTTTGAATTAACTTAATCCATTCTTCTTTGGATTTGGTAGTCAACTTCACATCGGCAATTGTCATATCCAAACCAGCACGCTTACGTACTTGATTAATACAATCTTTTGCTAAATCATCCACATTGCCTAACATGATTTGTGCTTCAGCATAAGTCAATAGAACTTCTGCATAGCGTAATAAAGGAAAGTGCATGTTTCCACCAGATTTGAAGGCATCAGTCTCATCGACAAATTTCTTAAACCAATAACCTGATTTACTAGAACGTTGATTTTCGTAATAGAACAAGCTTCCTGTATTGTAGATGTCAATCTTATCACCATAGAAAGTATCTCCTTGTCCAAAAACACTAGAAGCTAAACGAGGGTCACGGTTTAATTTAGGATTCAATTCATATTCTTCTTTCGTATGCAACGGACAAGCATCAATAGGACGTCCCTGCAAAGTCCAGTAAGAATCTACTAATGCTTTTGTAGGAACTACATACGATTGACCATTACCTGTACGGTATTGTGGTGCTAAGTCGCGGAAAGAGTTTGTAGCAGAGTTGGCATGGCTTTCCATGTCAAACTTCACGATATATTCTTTATTGGTCTTGTCTGCTTTATAGCTGAACATATCGCCATATTTTGGATGTAGGGAGTAATTGCCGCTATCCATGATTTCCTTCGCTAATTTTGCAGCTAATTCATAACGACCATTGTACAAAGCGTAGCGCATGATTATAGCCTTAAAAGAGTACTTATTGAACATGTAAGCATCAGAGGTATATTCTTTATCCGGTAATCTATTAGCGATTTCTTCGGCTAACGGGAATATAGTTTCCAAGATTTCAGCTTTACTTTTGGCTGGTTGTAAAGCAGTTTCCATGTTAGCAGGTTCCAATAGGAATGGTACATTTGCCCATCTGCTAGTTAGTTTAAAGTAATGCCACACGCGCATGGCTTCTAAAATACTTTTGAACTTTGTACGAACTGCCTCATCCTCTACATAAGGTACATCAGCATTCGCAATAAAAGTATTTAAACGACCCAAATGTTTCATTTGAAGCTCATAGTAGTATAAGAATGCAGGCGTATTTGCATTGATATTACCATTTGCGATACGTTGGTGGTGATCACCTTCGACACGGCTATAAGCGTTGTCGGTTTTTCCATCATCAAGATAGAATAATAATCCTCTTGCCCCAACAGAGGTGAATACATCCACATAACTACTATAGATTACTCGGCGAAGGTCTTCTTCCGTATTAAAGAATTCAACGAAAGAAGTAGCTGTAGGGTCGGTTTTATCTAAGAATTTTTCACAACTGGCTAAAGACATACTTGCCAATAAACCAAAATATATGATTGATTTTCTCATTGCTTTTCAGATTAAAGATTAAAAGATTGTGGCTCTAACACCAAAACTATAAGTTGCCATACGCGGATAGTTTCCATTTCCACCATTACGCTCTGGATCTAAACCTTCAAACTTGGTGAAGGTAAAGGCATCTTGCGCATTCACGTATAAACGCACATTGTGAAATGTATTACCCCATTTCGGGAATGTATAGCCCAGTTGCAACATTTTTATACGGAAGAATGATGCATCACTTAACCAAACATTACTTAAGAAGGTATTGGTACTTGCACCTGTCCATACACGTGGGAATCTTGAATTTGGTGTTTCTGGTGTCCAACGGTTGTCTGCATATTCTTGACGTGGAGCTCCCAATGCATTAGAAGTTCCATCAACTAAAATCGGATATCCTTCCATACCTGATAAACGAGCAGTACGACGACCAACTCCTTGACCTAATGCTGCAAAATCCCAACGCTTGTACTTTAAATTCAAATTGATTGAATAATTCAAATGCGGGAATGGATCACCTAAATCTACACGGTCATCATCATTGATGATACCATCTCCATTTTGATCTCTATAACGAACATCACCAGGCAAAGTATTTGATAGCTTGGCTGTAGTACCATCAATCTCTTGTTTATTCTGGAAGAAACCATCTGTTTCATAACCATAGTAGTTGTCGATTGCAATACCATTGTACCAAATTTTATCGTTGGTGTTTTTGAAAATTAAGGTATCTGTGCGGCTATAGCCTGCTTTTTCTACCTTATTGGTATTATCGAAGAACATACCACCAATGGTATAATTCACATTTCCGATCTTATCAGACCAAGATGCGGATATCTCATATCCTTTATTTCTAACCTCACCAATGTTAATAGCCGAAGTTAAGGAGTATGAACCTGTCAATGGAGGAACAGGGAAGTCAGAATAAATTAAATCGTAAGAGAACTTATCATAAACCTCAGCAGTTAAATTCAAACGATTATTTAATAAAGTGACATCAGCACCTATGTTCCATTGTTTTTGTTTTTCCCACGAGAAATTAGGATTTGGCACACGCATCATCCATCCCCAAGTATTTACAACCTCTTGCCATAAATAAGGATCAACATTTTCATTACCGATTAAACCGTATGATCCACGGATTTTAAAGTTCGTAATGCTTTTGTTTTCCAAAAGGCTAGACATAAAGGATTCGTTGTGTAAATTCCATGCAACAGCAGCAGAAGGGAAGAAGCCCCACTTTTGTCCAGGAGCAAATTTACTGCTACCATCTGAACGAGCTGTTAACTCCAATAAATAACGATCAGCAAAGGAGTAGTTTAATTTTCCAAAGAAAGATGCTTTATTCACTTCACGGTAATCAGTGTATGTGAAGTTCATAATTTCAGTACCCCCAGTAAAATAAAGCTTATCCTTGTTTCCACGAAGATCCTTGGTGTAGTTTACTAATGCTCTAGCAGTAATTTGAGATTGACTCACACCTTGTTCAGCACCAACACTGTTAGCCCAAATAGTCGCTGGTTTACCGTTTACATCATAAAACTTAAAAGTCTCACGAACGGATTTGTTAGCCGACTTATTGATCATATAAGACACATTACCTTCAATATTCAAGTTTGGATTGATATAGTATTTTGGTCTTAAATTGATTGTACTACGGTCATGCATGTAGTTTTTAGTACCTCCATGATTGATGGATGCTACAGGATTTAAGTTGTTGTGTAGCATGTAGTGATTTGGAATATCTGTCCCTTCAAAAAGGATTTGTTGTGTAGGGTTCATTCTCCAAGCAATTTGGTATAAACCATGACCATCATCATTGGCTAATAAACGGTCTACTTGTAATCTATGCGCATAAAAGTCAGCTAATAAGACAAACTTATTGGCAATATTCACATTCGTGTTGAAACGAGCTGAGAATTTCTCGGAACCTTCAATGCTATTTAAACCGTTTTCTTGAATATGTCCTAACATCAAATTGAATGTACCTACACCACCACCACCAGAAACACTGGCAGCTTGATTATGGGAGTAGGATTTACTTTGCATTATTTCATTAAGCCAGTTTACACTTTTGATTTCTCCTGACTCCGCTTTGCTGATGTCTTCTGCAGAATACAATGGCGTTTGTCCTTGAAGCAATTTAGCTTCATTATTTAATTTCATGTAATCTGTTGCATTGACAAATGTCGGAAGGTCAATAGGATCATCAATAGCTGCCCAAGCGTTAATATCCACTTTGAATTGACCAGTAGAACCACGCTCGGTTTCAATGATAATTACACCGTTTGCACCTCGTGAACCATACATAGACGTGGATGCAGCATCTTTTAATACTGTTAGACTTTTGATTTGGTTCGGGTCAATATCTGTTAAAGATTGCTCCATACCATCAACGATTACTAGGGGAGAAGCGTTCTGTAAAGTACTTACACCACGAATAGCAATACTTCCTGGGACACTACCTGGCAAACTGTTTCCTTGTAGCATGGTCACGCCTGGAATGGTACCACTAAATGCTTGTTCCATTTTCATAATTGGACGTGTTTTCGTTTGGCTCATGTCCATCTGAGATACCGAAGACGCTAAGTGTTTCTTGTCTACAGTAGAATAACCCACTACTACGACCTCGTCAATTCCTGTGTTTTTTTCTGCAAGAATAACATTTAAACGAGTTTTGTTTCCAAAGCTAATTTCTTGATCCTCATAGCCAATTGCGGAGAAAATTAAGGTCGTTGCTGTTGTTGGAACAGCAATCTCAAAATTACCACCAGCGTCAGAAGCAGTACCTAAGTTGGTACCCTTAACCAAGATACTGGCATTCACCACAGGACGGTTTTGGTTGTCCTTAATTGTACCTGTTATTTGTCGATTGCTCTGTGCATGTGCAAACGAACTGAACAGGACAATGAATAACATCATCGTAAAGATATTTTTCATGATCTGTTTTTGGTTGTTTATTAGTTGATTGTTTGTTAATTCACCCTTGTTTTTCGATTAGGTCGGTTCTGTTAAAACCAGATGCAAATTACAACAATTACTTGTTAAATGTTAAATAATCTTAAAATTCTGTATTAAATAATGTTTATAATTATTTTTTATCAGATCGATTATTTCAATAACTCCAATATTGAGAATATTCTATGAAAAGGTGCTAAGGTGTAAAATCATCCCAAAATAGGGGATTACATGCCAGAATAGAGGTTTTGTAATAGGGGATAAATGGGGAGGGTCAGTGAAATTTATATCTGTTAGAATTAAAAGGAAAGGATGTTGTAAACTGGTTTATCAAATATTTATAATAAAATTAAACCAATTACAAGGAAATTAAAGTCTAGGAAAATTGCATTTAGTCAATAATTAAATCGTTGTCACTAAGTGACGCGTATCACGTATTAATGGTTTAAATCTTCGGTTGCTGGAGAATAACCGTTGCATTATTGTACTTCTCTCTGTAGGTCTAAAATAACTTTCTTTTGTAAGAATAGTCTTTTATTAATTAAGGGAATATACAATCGCACAGCGGTAGATAAAGTTTGTATTTCATCCTCTAAATATGTGCCATGGTCAAAATAGATCATTTCTTTCTCGAGAAAAGTATTCAATTGAGCCTGTGAATCAACATGTATGTGCTCTTTCATCCCAGGGAAATTAACAAGAGTCGTAATTTCCTCTTTTAATTCCTTTTCTGTTGGTTTGAAATTATCCAAATTCTTGAAGATGTCTGTAAATTCTAAGGTTTGGCTCAAAAAGGCCAATTTATCGTAGACATGTTGATTGAAATTAACCTGATGATTTAATTGACTCTCAAATTCTCTTAACGTATCATGGGCTTTTCGAAAATCAAATTCTTGATTAACACTTTTTGCTTTTTGAAAATAATGTTCAAATATTTTTAAGTTGATGGCCTTCAGTTCCTCATCCTTTTGGGTTTCTGCCAATTTTAGTTGCGGAATTAAGTCTTTAGTTTCCTGTTTTTGGTATTTTTTGCCATCATAATCGAATGTTTTCAGTTTGATTTCATTTCGTTGAATAGCCTCCAAAATTGCCACATCCTGTCTTATTCCATTCAATTCATAAGTAAGTTCAGTATTCTCGTCGGTGAAGAACATATTGCTTCCAGTAGTATTCGCATTAAAATCAACTTTACTGAAATCAAAATTAGCAGGAGAATTCAGGTTATAAAAATCATTATAATATTCATCATAATTGTTTTTATTAAAATCTTGAATGTAGGCATCTTTAAATTGGTTAGTTTCCCAATTTATTTGTGGAATTTCTGGATTTCCAGTACCAAATAACCAAGTAGTAACCTTAGTAATTAGCCCTTCTGGATCTTTGATAAGACTAAATGCATCACCAACCTTCTCATTCTCAACTTCGATGTTTAATCTTTGTATTGCCATTACACGGTCTTCTGTACTTGGATGAGAAGCCCATTGGTCCTGAAAATTAACTTTAGACTTGTTGTATTTTATATTGCTTTCTAAATCGATCGATGGAAGGTTATTTTTAATAGGGTATTTATTCTTTTCCGCTAAAAACAAACTTACGCTTTGATGGTCTGCATATATGTTCCTAGGTATGATACTTTCATTTGAACGATCAATATAAAAATTCATAGTCTCGTTTAAGGCAAAGTCCGCAAAACCCAACCGTAATAAAGAGCTACTGCAGGCTTTAGATCCTGCAACATTTGCCGCTATTTCATCTGCATGGAATTCCATCTCCCGAGAAAGCGCCATATAATTAATATTAATGTAATTGTACAGCGCTCTTAATAGAGCTTGTATTCCTCGTATGGAATATAATGGGATAAACATGGGTATTGCTGCAATACTACTGAAACCAGATATGGTACTACTGATGTTATTGACCGATTCATTATTATAAAGCATATTATAAATAACCTGGTTCAGATTATAAACGTAAGATCCAACTTTCATACTTCTTTGCGAAAAGTGGCCAAACTCATGGGCTAATATGGCTTTTAACTCTTGTTTGTTAACTGAGTTAATCAGTCCTAATCCAATTTGTAGGTTTTTACGTATGGGCATAAACATGCTCCAGAAACTGGAATTATAAAATACCGAAGCATTCACATTATACGATAAATAGACTTTTTTAGGAAAATCGGTCTCAACTTCTTGGACAATCTCATTAATCATCTCGAATAATTCAGGTTGATCCGACTCCCGAATCTCAAACATACCCTCTAAACTGTTTTGGTTTGTGGTGAATATGAATTTAAATAAGAAAAACAGGACCATTAAGCCTGATGCCACCAAAGCCAATCCAAATATCCATACATAAACGTTAGGAAAATTTGTAACTATATAAAAGCCAAAATAAGCCATTAAAGCAGTAGCTGCAATGGCTGCAATCACCAAGAGTATGTAAACCAGAATAAATAATACGATAGTAAATAAGGTCTTCTTTACTTGCTTATTAAAGGATTTCGATGTTTGGACTTTCATAAATCTTGTAATGGACTGCTCTTTAAATTTAATTTAAATTTCTATCATTTTATGTCGCCAATTATTATATGTCATAATAAATAGTGAATATTTGATTTTATCTTAAATAACTGCGTAATCAGCAGCTTGAATTCCTCGATAAAAAGCTTCTTCAAATAATGATAAGCCTGATAAATCAGAATGCGCAAAAAAGATCTGATTTCCAATTGGCTTTGTTAAGTCCTTTCGTATGCTACTGCTCAAATAACCTGGTACAGGGGAGATCATACCGTGACCTAACCGATACACTTCAATGGAAGAAATGTGTTTTTCAATTCCATAATGCGCAATAGATAGATCTTCTATGATGAAATCTTTCCATTGTTCTTCCGTCCAATCATACAATTTTTGCCTTTCTTTTTTCAAATCCTTCCCATCTAAACTATGGTAATAACTTAGAACAAATGGACTCTTAAATTGAGCCACACTTTGATGTTGATTGTAGATATAGCCTAGTCCCTTAGCCCCGTAAATTACATTATCCCAAGAAAGACTTTCACCAATACTTGCAGGAAATTCATCAAGCACTATACTTGCTACTAACCATGGGGCATATTGACAATGTTTAATTAATTCTTTCCTTTTTGGAATTAAATATTGATTTACAAACTGCGGACAGCAATTGATTAATTTCTTTGTTGTATAGATTGTTGATTTATTGGTTTTTGAATCATATACATAAACCTTAACTATATCCTTTTCTTGCTCTATTTTATAAGCTAAACTGTTTTTGATGGATGTGGGTTTAGCAATTTCTTTTAATTTTTCTACTAATCGGCCATTTCCTTCTTGCCAGGTTAATACCCGATCATCATTTGGGAAATAATCGTGTTTTCTACTCGAAAAATAATGAATACCAGCAAAGGCTGAACTGTTATTTACCCCTGTCCCAAAGTCATCACGACAGGCATAATTGACGTAGTCAAATAGATATTTAGATGAATATCCTTCCTTTTTCATCCATTCCGCCATAGTGATTTCATCCAGATCCCAGAAATCATGAGCCTCTGATGCAAATAAAGTTGGGATGTCGAATACAAACTTATCATCACGACCTTTAAGACTGCTGAAATGTTGCATTTGGGAAAGGAACCGCTGTGTTTGCTTCAAATCATCTTCTTCTAATCCGTATTCTGGAATTACGCCGGATTGCCAATAATTATGTATAAATAATCGACTCTGAGGGGCAAAGGATAATTGTTCCTCATCAAATATGGGTATTTTATTTGCAGACCAACCAGTAACAATTTTGGCCCTTTCTAAGAAAGTATATAATTCTTTATTAGAGGCGTTAGGGATGGGTAGGTAATGGGCTCCTAGTGGATATTTTGAATGTTTGTTTTCAGAAGATTTTGAGTTACCACCCAGTTTATCTTCCATTTCGATCAAAAGGAAGTCCGATATACCTTTGTTTTTTAATTGATAAGCTGCTGATAAACCAGAAATTCCTCCACCTAATATGAGGTAAGGAATATGAATTTCATCACTTGGTTTTGGGAAGTCAGGAAAGCGTAGTCGATGTCCTAAGATATGATTAGTTCCTGTTAACTTCAGGAATAACTTGTTAGTTCCTCGTTTACATGCTTGGATAAATTGTGTTGATATAGCAAGTAGGACAGAGGCCTTTAGGAAATCCCGGCGGTTCCATTTATATTTTACTCCACTCTTCATCAAAATACCGCACTAATATTTGATTATCCAATCGATTAATTTCAACCGCTCTAGGTTGCATATCCTCGGCAAAATCACTTAATTTCCCCAGATTATAGTCGTAAAACTTAAGGCCACTAACTTGTTGATTTACCTGATTGAAATCTACTTTCTGATCTGGCGAGAACAGACAATATCCCCATTCCCCAAAGGAAGGGACATAGGCATGGTAGGCATGTACTTGTGGGTAAACCGAACGAATCGTTTCATGTATACACCAATATGCCTTTGGGGCATAATAAGGTGATGTAGTTTGGACGGCTATGAGTGTGTTTTCCTTCATCAAGGCTCTTAACCTTTTGTAAAAGGCAGTAGTATATAATTTGCCTAAACTATAATTGGAAGGATCAGGAAAATCAATAATGATAACATCATAGGTATTGTGGTGATCCTGCAACCAAATAAAGGCATCTTGATTGACCACTTTCATCTTTGGGCTATTTAAGGCATCTGCATTGTATTTCCTTAAGATTTCATTAGTCTGAAATAATTTGGTCATTCCTTCGTCCAAATCCACTAATACAATCTCTTCTACTGAGGAGTATTTCAATATTTCCCGAGCAGCTAATCCATCGCCTCCACCCAATACCAAAACATGTTTTGGATCCTTTGCAATAGACATTGCTGGATGTACGAGACTTTCATGATAACGATATTCGTCTTTGGTGTTGAACTGTAAGTTGTTATTGAGGAAAAGCTGATAATTGCCATTATCAGAAGTTAATACGATACGTTGGTAAGGGGTTGAATGCTTGTAAATAATGTTATTGCCATACAGCTTATTCTCCGAATAGGTCAGTAAGTTGTCGGAATATGCGAAAACCCCTATCAAGAAAACTAAGCTCAGAATAGCCTTTATCTTCATAAGAACTGGTCTCTTTAGAAATTTGCTCAAGTAAAAAGCTAAAAAGACGCCTACCGAAACATTTATAATTCCAAACACTAAAGAAGTACCCATGACTCCTAGTTTTGGAATTAATAAAATGGGGAATAAAACGGAAGCAATTAAAGCACCTATATAATCAAAAGCAAAAACATTTGAAACTAAATCCTTAAACTTTACGCGATCCTTTAAGATGTTCATTAACAAGGGTATTTCCATACCACATAAACAACCGGTTAAGAATACAATGAAGTATAAAATGAATTGAAAATGATTGACCTGTTGAAATAACAAGAAAAGGATAACAGAGCTTGTTCCTCCAATAAGTCCAATAAGTAATTCAATCTCAATGAATCGATCAAAGAGATTTTTATGTATGAATTTGGCCAAATAGGAACCGACTCCCATAGAGAATAGGTAGGTTCCAATGATAAAAGAAAACTGCTTTACCGAATCGCCTAATAAATAACTAGCTAATGCACCCGCCACCAATTCATATACCAATCCGCAAATGGCAATGATGAATACAGCTAATAATAGGAAAATGGAAAGATGCTTCTTTCTATCCATGAATGGACGCTGCTATTATAATTGAAATGCCTAAAATAAAGCTCGCGAATACAATCGCCAAAGCCATATTTTGATTCTTTACAATTTCTTGCCATGATTTCTCTGGTGTCAACTTCTCAATAAATAGATAAGCGAGAAGTAAAATGACAATTCCAATAAGTGAATAAATCACGGATGCTGCAATACCTTTGAAAAAATAATCGTAATTCATGTGTTATACTTGTTATTTATGGTTTCCGTAAAATAGAACTGATCTCCTATATGTTCTTGTTGTTCCAGTTTGTGTATGGTCTACTTGTGCATCTAAATCCACAGTATGGTTGCACGGTTGCAAGTGTTCAATATAATATTGAAGACCATATAGCAATAAGCTAAGAGCCAATAAGTAAACAACTAATCCTTTGTGTTTGGCGACTGTCATTCCGCTAACTGTCCCATCAACCGTCAATTTTTCTATAGTGCTTACTTTATTAGAATCAATTAGTAAGATTACTAATAAAATTATTCCAACGATATAAGTCAATATTAAAGGTACATAACTAGCGCCTCCATAAACTAAAGTCACTTGTTCTTCTAATTTAAAAGGACTCGTTAAGGTTTGATTTCCTGAGGTTTCATAAACCATATGATATTTCCCAGGTTTTACTCTGCAAAAATCTATGGTTAAAGCATTGGCTTGATTTTTTGGATTTGTTGCATGTAAAAATGGCCTAAGGACAGTAACCTGGTTGGTTAATTCATTTACTAAACTGATCTGTAAGGTAATATTTCCAATATTAGGTACTGTAAAACCATCATATTTTAATAGTTTAGTTTTTGTACCTTTTAATTCAAATGGTGTAGAAATGAAGCTATTTTGAATTTCACTTGAAGTGAAGGTTTCATTAAATTTTATGGTTTGCTTGACAAAATGTTCTTGATTCAAGAAATAGAATAAAATTGCAGGCAACAGGAATAGTGGCAAAACAATTAGTAAAAATTTTTCTTGAACCATTCTTTGATTGTTTTGAAATGCGTCATATTTAGAAAACAATCTTGCAAAGGCAGTTTTATTCCAGTATTTTCCAAAATAGTATTCCGTTTCATCGTCTATCAGTTCTTTGGATACAAACTTAGAATCATCGTAACTTTTTGAATAGGTGGTTGACTTCGATCTTTTGTCCAAATCTTCAAAGACAAATCCTTCTGCATAAGTCACCTTTGCTGAACTCGATTCTTCAAATTCATAAGTTTGGGTATCCAAGCGTAGTGAATCTGTAGATTCTCGGTCAATTCTCTTTGGATCGATTAATTCTAACTCACACGCATATTCAGGACCCTCGCTTAAATAAATATCTTCCTCGCTGTTTGCCAAACCTACATATTCATTGCTATAAGTGCCTTCATTATCGCGTTGTATTTTCGTAATGATAAAGTAATCTCGATTATGTAAGCTTACTTTTTCATTCAATTCTGGCCACAAGGGATTCTCAGGCAAAGTGAAATTCTTTACAAACACCCAACTATCAGGACTTGTTCCTTTGAAATAAGCATGACAATTCGGGCAAACATAACCCTTATATTCCTGTACTTCGTACTGGAACTGTTGTTGATGACGACATTTAGAACAGGTTATTTGCATCGGTTATCGGTTTACCATGGTTTCATTTAATACCTCCGCCTCAAAATATTTTTTAAAATCTTCACCTAATTGAAAGACCTTTTCTGAATTGTCTTTTAGGTAATTACATAGATATATATCAAGCGTTAGTTGATTGAATTCAGGCCAAGTATGAATACAAATATGAGATTCTTTTAGACAGATTGCTGCAGTATAACCATCCCCATCAAATACATGAGAAGATAGGCCTACCACCTGCAAGTCATAGGCTTTTATACGATCCGTACAAAAAGTCATAAAGCCATCTAAAGAGCATAAGAGCTCCAAGTTGGAAACATGTAAAGTGAGTAATAAATGTTTGCCTGGCTTATATCGTTCAAACATGTTTTAGATTAATAATTTGTCCCTAAAATAAGGAAAAAAATATTATTAGCCATGAAGAAAATAGGTGTAGACCATAGAAGGGATTTGATTTCTTGAACTCAAAAAATCTTGATCACTCAAAGGTTTAATTACTAATCACTTACCGCTAAACACTATTCCATCAAAGATGATAGCTCTGGTTTTGGAATTCCATGGAAGCATAATAACTGTATTTTTCTTTATCCAATGGATAGTCCCAACAACCCATGCGGTGGTAAATTTGGCCTCCGAACCCACTTTTGAATCGATAAAGTCCATACATGGGGTGTGATGGGTCAGCTTGTGGAGATATTCCAAAGAAATCATATTCCGTACATCCTTTTTCCTTGGCTACCTGCATGGCTTTCCATTGTAGGGCATAAGTGGCCATATAATTTCTATTTTCTGTTGCTGAAGCGCCATAGAGGTACGTGCCACGATTTCCTGAAACAACTAAAAACATAGCTGCCAAAGGCGTTTCATCTACTTCAGCTACCAATAAATATACATCTGCTGGAGATTGGGTGTCGTTGGCTCGAGCTGAAAGTACAATACGAAAATATTGAATGTCGTGAAGGAAGAAGTTATTGCGTAGGGCAGTCTGACGATATAATTCATACCAAATATCAAGGCTCTCTAAGCCTAAAGATCTCACTTGAACGCCCTTTCGTGTTGATAAATTGATGTTATAGCGTGTTTTGGGCTTCATCATTCCTAACAATTGATCTTCAGAATTTCTTAAGTTCATGAAAATGGTGTTTGATGGAAGGATATCTGTATTGGCTTTCTTTAAATTCCAATTTTCTGTATTGAAATTATAACGTAGTTCTTGAATACGTTTATCAGGTACCCCAATCCAATTACCATGAATGTCATAACAGTCTTCGTCTTTTGCCCATAGTGATTCCCAAGAAAGATCATACCGAATCATGATGCAGTTTTTAGGAAGATAATGTCGTAGACTTTCGGATAATTGTTCTAAGAAATAGCCCTGATTTTCTTCTGATGGTTCAATTTCTGGCCCGTAAGGAACATAAGCAATGCTATGATCCTGATCAATTGCCTGAGTTATAATCAAGAAATCACCAATGAAATAACTTTCATCAGTAGAATCAGCAAATAGCTCCCGCTTTTTAACCTTAAAATTAAAGGCTAAAGAATCTACACCTTGTAGCTTTTTTACCTCCGACCAATATGCCGTTTGTTGAATGATGGAAGTTTTATATATTTCCTTGATTTCCTTGTCTACTAAATCTGCAATCATGACCTAATTGAACCTTTGTTTTGTCGTATTTTAAATAATTTGCCCAAAATGGACAAACATAGCCAATTTGTTTGAGGTATTTCACCCCATTTGTCATAACTGAGTTAAAAAGCCTGTTTCCTAAATTTTACCTTTATGGTGACCTTACATTATATTACAAACTCACAGAGCATTTCTCTATTATTTCCATGCATCAATTTTTTTTACTTTGTGTTTTGTCTCAAATCTAATAGCGTAGCGGTCTCATATCTCATATCTATTTCATATCTATTTCAAGGGGTTTACTAAGGGTTTACTAAGGGTTTAATAGGGGTTTGTTAGGGGTTAGTTAGGGGTTGGATTCGAGAACCCTTCGGAACTCCTTCGGAACTTGTTCGGATCTCCTTCGGATCTCGTTCGGTTCCGAGCGAACGAGATCCGAACAAGATCCCTATCAGATCCTTAGAAATTCCTTGAGAGTCTCGAAGCAATATGGACGTCATATGGAGTCATTGTCGAACTTAACACGAACTGAAATTATTCTGATTTGAATTCAAAGAATAGATTGAAAAAAGGTGAATTGCATTTTATACCTAAAAGCGAAAGGCTTGAACTAAGCAAGCCTTCCTATTAATTAATTACATGAAAGATTTTAAAAAATTAAATATTCGATCTTTGTTGTGGTAAGGAGGATAAATCAGTTTGGTTATACTCCACTTGCTTTGTTTCATCATTGCTCTTTCGTGTGAGAAAGCTTTAAAACCATAAAACCCATGACAGCTTCCCATACCTGAAGTATTTATACCACCAAAAGGCAGGTTAGGGTTGGAGACTTGCAACAAAACATCGTTAATACAAACACTTCCTGAACTACATGCTTGTGTAATGGAGGTAATGTATTGCTTATTATTACTGAAAATGTACAAAGCCAATGGTTTAGGTTTGTTTTGAATGATATTCAATGCTTCATTGAGTGTTTCAAAGCCAACTATTGGTAATATAGGACCAAAGATTTCTTCTTCAATAAGTCTACTGTTAAGATTAAATAGCTGAACTAATGTTGCAGGGAAAGACTCTTTATCTTCAATGTTGGATTGCCAAAGTATGGTCCCATTGCTTTCATCTAGGTCCCCGATTAAATCTTTTAAACGCTTCAGATGTTTTAAATTTATGATTTTAGCATACTTATTTGGATCCATGTTTTGAGCATCATTATAGAACATCTCCTGACAAGCAATGGCAAATTCAGCTACGAATGCAGGAATCAATTCCTTGGGCATCAGAATATAATCGGGAGCAATGCAGGTTTGACCGGCATTGATTAATTTGCCCCAAGCTATCTTTTGAGCTGCTTCCTTTAAAGGGTAGGTTTTATCAATAAGTACTGGAGATTTACCTCCTAATTCCAAGGTTAATCCAGAAAGGTGTTGACTTGCTGCCTTCATAATTATTTTTCCGATGCTAGGACTACCCGTAAAAAATATATTTGCAAAAGGTAAGTTCAGAAGTTCAGTAGCCAATTCTTTGTCTCCTAATAAACAAGTGACCTCATTCTCTGGAAATGTTTGATGAATAATATCCTTCAATATTTCAGCGGTATGCGGGCTAAATTCAGAAGGTTTTAACACTACGGCACAACCAGCAGCTACAGCAGATAGGAGAGGACTCATGCTTAACTGAAAAGGGTAATTCCATGGCGAAAGGATTAAGGAGACGCCTTTAGGTTCAAATTGTGTCCAATTTTTAGCCAATAAATTAGTTATAGAAGCCGATTTATGTTGTTTATCCATCCATTTTCGAAGATGTTTAATGGCAAAGTCAATCTCACTATATATAAAATATACTTCTGTTATAGCAGCTTCTTTTTCATGCTTTCGTAAGTCCAATTGAAGCGCCAGAAATATAGCCTTCTCCATATGAAGTAGTGTTTTTTTGAGTTTTTTCAATTTGGCTATTCGTTCCTCAACCGTAGTTTTACGAAGTAAATGTTGTTGAACGACTTGCCTATCGAATATTTCCTGAACGCGTATTTCCATTTTAAATGAGCAGCTGTTTTGAAAAATGTTATTTCAGTTCTTTAATCCACGATTTAATAAGATCGACTCCTTCTTGATGTATAAGCGTTCTTGCCAATTCGGGCATAGCGGTACCAGGTTCTGTACTATTCATCCGATAATAAAGGATAGACTTTTCCGGATGGCCAGGAACTAAGTCGTAATCAAGGCCACCGGCACCAGAACCTGCTGAAACCGGTCCTTTGTAATACCCTAAACGAATGGTGTCAGCCTCGATATAGCTTAAGAATAAACCTGTGTTAAAGGCATCTCCGCCAGTTCGATGACAGTGGGCACAATTGATGTCTAAATAGGCTCTTGCTCTTTGTTCTAGACTGTAATTGGCTTTGTCTAGCCAGTTTGGTAATATTTCCACAGACTGTAAATCGGGAAGATTACTTAATTGACCATCTTCTGCTAATTTTGCCAATTGATTTTTTGGTTGTCCAGCTCTTACATAATTCATGTTACGAGCTTTTGGACCTATAGGAATAAGTTTGGAATCCCTTATATGGCATCGCTTGCAATCATTGGTATTAGGTACCATATAATTAGTTTGATGCATTTTCCCATGGTCATCTTTTAAAGAGATCGGCAAGCTTGCCCCTCGAATATGTTTTAAAGCCTCCGTTTGTTGCTCATTCCAAAGGTAATTCATGACCTTCCATTGATGATCGGCAGGATCCTTAAACATTAATCGAGTTTCAATTCGAATTATTTGATCTTCTAGATTTCGATAAGAGAAATTTTTAATGATCATAGTAGAATCTGGAAAATCTAACTCCTCATTATTGATGAATTTCATCTTTTTACCAGCAGGCAAAACAATATAACGGTCCTTTAGGGCATAATCAGTGAATAGGGCAGAGTTAAGGTCATAATTTATCAAATGGTCATTCGGAATTAAATCTGCAAGATTTCCTTTAAAGAAGGCATAATCGGAAAGTTTTTCCTTAAACTGAAACCCAGAGCTAGTTGAAGCCTGTGGCTTCTGCTGATTTAGGCATGCTTGAAGCAAGTAAATCAGCAGGAAGCAACATGCAAGAGCAATACTATATTTTTTCATAGTTATTTACATACAAAAGGCTGCATATTGGTTGATGGTTTCCAATTTTTAGGGTCTTTCACCATCGCAAAATCTGCATTGACAAACATGTTTTCTCCAGGTTGATTTATACACAATTTATCTGGATTAGGGTCTGTACCTTGGGTAAGGATATTACTGGTTACACCATCGTATAAAATGGCTGGTATACGTTTGTTTTTACGGTCTGTTTCCACCACATTTAATTGTTGTTCTGTTGCTATTATTAACTGACCAACACGGTGTTCATAAGCAGGTTTTGGAAATTCTATTCCCATATTAATGGTATTCCCATGGATTTTAATGTTTGAAGGGATGGGGTTGTACTTATCGCTGATTTTTTCTGCAGCTTTATCATCTACAGAAAAACCAGAAGCAATTGTAATGGCTGATGTATTATTATTCTTGATGGTATTATCGAAGATTTCTACATCCGATGTTGCCAAAATGATAACACCACTACCTGGAGAGGCATTCCCAACACCCCAAGAGGTTCCAAAACTGCCCGACTTAGCAAAGTTTTTGAAGTTATTGTCGTGAATATTGTTGTTATAAGCTTTGATTTTACCACCACGTTGAGAAAGATCCGGAAGATCAAAGACTAAGAATCCTGCAGTATTGTTATAAAACTCATTGTTATATACTTCGGCATTGGTGGAATTTTCAATTTCACATCCCGCAACATTCTTTGCTGCTTTGCTATTTCGAACAATTGCACCATTGGTTTGACCAACATATATTCCGGCATCTGAAGCCCCTTCAGCATAACAATTTTCAATTAATACATTGCTGCATAATACGGGGTATATACCATAACCACCACTGGTGGAATCTGCAGTACTCCATATGGCATGTAGCTCACTAATTTTAATATCCTTTCCTTTGTTTATTTTAAGAAGATCACCTTTGGAGTCCCGAATCGCCATTCCTTGAATGCTGAAGTTGGTCACATCGGTTACTCGAATACCTTCACCGCCTTGTTTTTGATCTTTAAAATCCAAAATAGTCTTGGTCGGTCCAGCACCGCGAATGATAATGTGGTTGGCTTGTGCAATACTTAAGGTTTCGAACTTGTAGTTACCTTCTTGAAGAACAATTTCCGTACTATCCTTAATGGACAAAAAAGCTTCTTCAATTTTTTGTTCTTCTCCTGGGCCAAATGTTAATTGATTCCCATAATTACTGCTAGTTGTTGTAGGTCCTTTACAACTAAACATGATGCTGACGCATAAAGCTGTAGCAATTGAAATTCTTTTCATATCTATGGTTTTTGTTTGTTCGTTTATAATAGATTGTAGGCATAAGTCACGTAGTACATGGCGCCAATTCTAGGATTTGCAATACCAGTAGAATAATACTTATTGGTGATATTTGTTCCTCCGATACGGATTCCAGAACGTGCTTTTAAGATTTTATAAGTCACTTGGGCATCGATTACTAGCGATGCTGGCACCGTGCCTTCGCCTAAGCCACCTGCAACTGCATAGTGGTAGCCCGGTTTATGGCGTAAGGTCGTGTTAAAAGACCAAGCTTGTTTTTTGCCAAAACCAGAATTCCCAAATTCAAAATTAACATGATAATTAGGAGTATTGAAGTTATTGATTTGGCTGTTGTTTTTGTTTTTTAGATAGTCTGAGTAGTAATTTACTTTTGTCATGAAGTTCTTTCCTAAGTCGACTCCTAAACTTGCTGCATAGCCATAGGTATTGACTTCTTCACCACCATTAAAGGCGATGTTATATGTCATGTATTTACTTTGATCTTTGAATGCATTCACATCATCAGTACCTGGGGTATTCACCACATTGGCATAACCAATAAAGTTTTTCCAAGTTGAGTAATAACCTAACACGTCAACCAAAATGCGATTGGAAATAACCGTTGCATAGCCCAATTCAAAAGCGTTTACAGTTTGAGGTTTGATATCATCGTATTCAAAACGTTTTAATTTCGTTGCATCATTCGTTTGTTGGTATTCTTGTACACTCTGTAAAGTGTATGGTGGAAATTCATTGAAATGATAATGGTCATTCAACAATAAGTTGGAACCACCAGAGGAAAAGCTGTTATAACCATTCATGGTGTTTTGTAAAGCTTGAATATTGGAAGGAAAACTATAGGCATTTTGATAAGAGAAGCGCCAATAATTTTGTGGCATCATTTGGTATACTGCAGATGCTCTTGAGGTCACCTTAGGCTTTCCAAATAAGCTGTTTTTATCATAGCGGAATGATGTATTTAATGTTAGCTTTTCTTCTAATAGACGTTTTCCTAATTGGATGTAAGCACTGTATTCATTTACTTTTATCGGTTTGTCCTTGTCAGGGAATAAGGTGTTCTTGGAATTTAGGTTATATAATCGCCAATTAACGCCGGCAATGACATCCATAAATGAGATTAATTTATTGAAGTTATATTGGAATTCGGTATTGTATAAAGATGATCGATCTAAGAATAAAGTTCCACCCTCTGAAATTGGTGTTTGTGAGATTTTATCTTTTAGGGTATTAAAGCCTTCAGAACCTTCTAGTAGACGACCTTGATCGGCAAATTGTCTAGCCGCTATATGTGCGTCTTGTTCTGAGCTTCCTGTTGCCAATGCAGTCAAGAAAGCTTCTGTATATTCCGGATACCAACCACCAGTTGCACCATCATAACTAACTTTCCATGCTTCATTAATTAATTGAGCAGTAGGTCCTGCAATTAAGGTGTTACCTGAATTCTCTTGCGTGGTATAAGTACGTAAAAACCAATCTTCTGATTTTAATTCTAGACGATACTGTCCAACCTTAAAATCATTGATTTGATAGCGGGTATCATTGGTGTAAACTATGTTCCCGGTACCAAAAGTACCCGATGCAATTGCCTCGAGATTATTGTTGATTCGGTACCTTAGTTCTGCATTTACCTTGAATAAATTGGCGTTATTATCTAAGTAACCAAATTCAGGATATCCAGTCCTAGCAACGTAGGTCGGTTTAGCAAGCATAGGTTCGATCAAAGGTTGTAAGGCAGGATTGCCCATCATAGCGGCATACATGAATGGGTTAATGTCTGTACTTGTTGCACCCCCATACAAATTGATGCCATTGTAGTTGGGGTCTGTATCGGGACCACCAGGACCATTTTTATTGACGGTGGAATTGGCGACCCAATCGTTAGCTTTCGTGTATTGCGCATTTATCTTATAGGCAAATTTATCATTGATGCTATTGGCGTACCGAATGACATAGTCATAAACAGGTGAAGCATCTACCGGATCATTATTCCTCTTGCTGTTAATATGATTGACACCTTGCGTGACTAATACACTTAATCCCTTGTACTTAAATGGATCCTTACTTGTCATAATCATGGTTCCATTTAATCCTCTAGAGCCATAAAGCGCAGAGGAGGCACCTGAAAGTAATTCAATATTATCTACATCCAATTGCGTTAGACCAATAACAGAACCTAAAGGGAAGTTTAGACCGGGCGCTTGGTTATCCATACCGTCCACCATTTGTGTGAAATTCGTATTACCAGAGGTGTTGAAGCCGCGAGTTGTAACGGAGGTAAATCCTAAACTTGAAACCGTAACATCTACACCTCGAAGACCCTGAATCATATCCATATAATTCAATTGAGGCGAATTCTGCACATCTTTAGCGGATAATTGTTCTATGGTAACAGGTGAGGAGAGTTTGGTTTGCACAGACCTACTAGCCGATACCACAATTTCCTGAGCCAATGTCGTTGCCGGACTTAAAGAAATCTGTATTGGGTTGTTGTTTTCAACTTTGATTTCTTGGCTGTCATATCCAATGGCAGAAATCAATAAGGTAATTGGGTAAGCTTGGGAGCTATTTAATTGAAATTGTCCTCGGTCATTGCTGTAAGTTCCTTCTCGAGAACCTTTGATTTTAATGGATATGGCCGAAGCCGGTTCCTGGGTGATTTGGTTTCGAATGACCCCTTGAATATGCTGCTGAGCATGGGTCGCTCCAATAGCAAATAAAAAATAGGCCACCAGTAGATAGGTAATTTTTCTCATGGTTATTTGGTTTATAATTGTTTATTAGCAATAAACAAGCTTTCTTTTACCAGATACTCTTTACCTTGGGATTGGGCTAGGTTAATTTTTTATTCCGTCAAAAATTAAAGTTACAAGGGTCTTGATATCTTTAAGGCTTTGAGTATAATCTATATTTTGCTCTCTCTTGAGAATCGCTTGTTGTTCAACATTATGCTTTAGGGCATCTGTAAAATTGATCAGAACGGAAGCTACTTCTTGGGGATTTTTCATGTTGATTTTCCCTGCTTTAACAGCATCGCTTAATAGACCAGTGAGGAATTCTTTTTCGCGACGCATTAAGGCATCGTAGAGTTCAAAAAATCGAGGAAGTAATTTGGTTAATGTTTCTACAGAAACGCGATTCATATTTAACACCTGTGTATAATAATTGAATCGTGATTCAAGATAAAAACTGATGCATTCCTCAATCTCATCCTTAGCCGTCGTTGTCTCCTGAAGGGTGCTGATGTATTTTTCTCCCTCTCGTAAGGCGACCTCTATAAAGATGTCTTCTTTATTTTTGTAATAGTAATAAAGTGATGTCTTATTTAGGCCAACTGCTTTAGCTATGTCTTCTAAGGTGGTCTTGTCCAGTCCGTAACGTTCGAAGCAGTCCATCGCGGCCTGTTCAATTTTACTTTTGATTCTTTCCCGTTTATTCATTGGTTATCTAAAGTTAAGATTAGTTATTCATTTTTCAAACATTTTGTTGAAATATTTGAAAAATAGTATATGTTAAGCTGTATCGTTCTGATTGTCAGTGGTTATACTGGCTATATACTAAAATGAAGAAAATAAAATTGTTTAGCAAATGAAATTTAGGCTGCTTTTAACTCAAATTTTCGACTTTAGGCTAATTTAGGTGTAATTGTTTGCTGTTGGGTAAAATTAACTGTTTTTACTAATAAACTGCCCTGCTTGTTTTCCTGTAAAGATACATCCCCCTAAAAAGGTTCCTTCCAAAGCATTGTACCCATGCATTCCACCACCACCAAATCCTGCAGCTTCTCCTACCGCATATAGACCAGCAATGATTTCGCTATTCTGATTAAAGGCTTGACTATTTAAATTCGTTTCAATTCCACCAAGTGTTTTTCTTGTCAAGATGTTTAAACGGACAGCAATGAGCGGAAAGTGTTTTTCATCTAAGATTTTATGGGGTTTGGCAGTCCTTGCAATTTTATCCCCTAGGTATCGACGGGTATTTTGGATGTAATTTATTTGAAAATCTTTGCAGAAGGAATTATCTAATTGGGAATCGCGTTCTTCAATTGTCTGCTTTATTTGATTAAACTTCAATAAATTATTTCCACTTAGCTTATTCATTTTGTCTACTAGTTCTGTCAATGAATTACTTGTAATAAAATCTACGCCATGCTTTTTGAAATCCTCAACGGGTCCTGTTGCTTCCTTTCCAAACAAACGTTTTAGAAGTAGGCTGTAATCCTTATTAGTAAGATCTGGATTTTGTTCTGATCCGGATAAGGCGAATTCTTTCTTGATAATGGATTGAGTTAAAATAAACCATGAATAACTATGTCCAGTTTGCTGAATGTGTTTTAAAGTTGCTAAGGTGTCGAAACCCGGATAGAATGGGGCAGGAAGTCGATTTCCTAAAGCATCCAACCAAATGGAAGATGGGCCCGGTAAGATGCGGATACCATGATTAGGCCATATTGGATTCCAATTGCGCAATCCTTCTGTGTAATGCCACATGCGATCTTTATTAATAATATGAACGCTAGCATTTTCTGCTATTTGGAGCATTTTGCCATCTACATAGGCTGGTACTCCACAAACCATATTGTTTGGCGGATTTCCCAATCGAGCAGGCCATTGTTTTTTTACCATTTCTAAATTAGCCCCAATTCCACCTGTGGCAATAACGAGATGACCCGCTTCAAATAAAAAATGATCTACAACCTCACGGTTACTAGCCATTCCGCGCTCTTTATGATCTTCAGCTAGGATATTTCCAGATATGGATTTGACTTGATTTCCTTCAATTTTAATATCGGTAACCTGATGTCTGAATTTGAATTCCAATAGTCCTTGAATTTCCATTTCTAGGGCATGGTCTACAAATGGTTTTATTACTCCAGGCCCTGTTCCCCAGGTAATATGGAACCTTGGAACAGAATTTCCATGTCCAAAAGCTTGACCAGCACCTCTTTCTGCCCAACCAACAATAGGGAAGAACTTTAAGCCTAATTTACGAACGTAGTCGTATTTTTCCTGATAGGCAAAGTTTACATAGGCATCTGCCCATTGTTTTGGCCAATAATCCTCCGGACGATCGAAATTAGCTGATCCTGCCCAATCTTGTTTTGCTAAGGCCAGTGAATCTTTTACACGCAATCGCCTTTGATGAACAGAATCCACGAAAAACAAACCTCCAAATGACCAATATGCTTGACCACCTAAATTCTGTCGACCTTCTTGGTCCACAATAATCACTTTCTTGCCAGCCTTCGTGATTTCGTAGGCTGTTACTAGACCTGATAGTCCACTTCCAATAATGATGGTGCTTGCGGCTTTCATGTAATTTAAGATTTATATTTGGTTGAATTCTCAAGCAGTTTTTCAATAGACACTCCTTGATTAGAGGTGTTGATCAAAATATTTCGGTTTCTCTTTTTCCCTATGAAATTATAAATCTTATTTGAATTACTCGTTATTACTGTTTGAATTTATCTCATTTTGAATAGAAGAATTTATAGGATTGTTATTAAGGATGTATTTTTCCAGAATGTATTTACTAGCAATTTTTAAAGATCTATCGGTATAAACAGGATGCATTCCTGGACCTGTAAAGAATTCCAATTCATTGTTGACTTTACTGTACCAGATTTGGCGGATATGCTTATATTTCAGGGTATCTGTTCTCAAGATTTTTCGGAAGTTATCTACTTTTTGTTGATCATAAGTTATTGCTGGAGTCCCACTTGGTAAATCAGCACATGCACAGGGCACATAACGATCCTCCTGCCAAATCATACATTCCTTGCTTTTCCAATGATTTATGATGAACCAGATTCCGATAATTGGAATAATTGCCAGACCTATTAATGGACTGAACGACCTCATGATTGGTTTTTTGATAGATGAATATTGAGTCTTATCTTCTGGGGTCTCGGTTTTTTCCTTATCAGCTATTTGAGGATTTTTAGCCAGCCAATTAGACATCGGTCTATCTTGAAAATCAATTAATATGGCTAATAACTTGGTGTTTTCTTCGTTTGGAGATTTGACTGAACCATTTATAAAATTCTCTATAGGTCTAAAACGATCTAGATCTGAACCCGCAATCAAAGTTTTTAAGTCCCTATTTATTGATTTTGGATTGAAAAAGCTGTTGAAGAATTTCTCATCCTCAGGTGTTAATCCTTCTGTGTATTTTCTTAGGCACAGGCTTCTAATACTCGTTCTTTTTGCCGATAATAATTCCTCTGCTAATTTTCCATCTGCCTTAACATTCTTATACGCCAATATTACGGCATCTCGGTAATTCGAAAAATCACTCATGTTGTAAAAATATTTTAAAATCTGAACTTGATTTTACGGTAAACCGTAAAAGGAATTTTCGGAATTCCACAATTTTTCAAATATCCAAAAATTTGAAATACACCCCTTCAAGTAATTTAAAGGAATACGTCAATCGGAAGAATCGGAATTATCGGAATTCCTTAGCGTTCAGCAAATTGCCCAACTACTTTTGAATCAGAAATCGGAGAATAAAATATCGATTCTCAGATGGATGAATTGCAATATTCCATGATTTCTTAGGAGCTGTACAGTGAAAATCCCATGTCGGGAAGCAGGGATTTAAGCTGTACAAGTCCAAACATCTTCCCAAAAAACAGAAGGCCTTCTGTAAACAAAATCATAGCAATCCGGAGTAGGAGATTCCGGACCTAGTCATGTGTTACAGTGAAATTATTTAAAGATGTATTACTTTTTATTAGCGTTCTTTTTAGGACAAGGGAATCCAAATGTTCCAATGAATTTAAACCAACAGATTAAAAATTATCCAACAACCTATAGCGTGGATGATCCTACAAACCCAGATGACCCGACAACTGATGATCCAGGAGACCATACAGTAGGAGGAGATCAAGGGACGGTTAGACCACCTAGACCAAAGAAATAAAGATAGAATGGCTAAAGGCAGCTTGTTCGGCTGCTTTTAGCTTTTACAGTAAATTTCCAAGATCCACAAATAGATTATTCCCAAATAATTACTATAGGATCACTAAGAATAAAAGGGAATTGGATTGACCGGAATGGGTATTTTGCTTATTTTCGAAGTAAATTCCAGACCTGTGAAGCCATTATTATTAACTATTATTACCCTGTTCTTATTTGCCTGTACGAAGCATGAAAGAAACAAAGAAGAAAAGCCGGAAAATGTCTTTGATGAAAAGGCCTATCAGTTTTTAGATAAGGGCCAAAAAGATAGTGCTTTTTACTATTTTGATAAAGCAAGGCAGGAGTATTTAAGTCAGGGAGATAGCACTTATGCAGTTTATGCATTAATCAATATGGCGATCACGCAAGAAGAATCTGGTGATTATTTTGGTTCACAAGAAACATCCATTCAAGCATTAGCATTTTTAAATGAAAATAAAAAAACGGATCATCCAAGCCTTGCGATCATCTACAATAATTTAGGTAATGTAACTGACCGATTGGAGGATGATATTAAAGCCATAGGTTTTTTTGAAAAAGCTTTATTTTTTGAACGTGATTCTGTTAATGCTGCTGTCTATCAAAACAACTTAGCACTCTGCTATAGAGAGGCTGGTAAATACCCGGAAGCTATACAGCTTTTTGAAGAAAGTTTGAAAAAATCGATTAAGGGAGGTAAGGAATATGCAAGGACGCTTAACAATATTGCTCGAACTCGTGAACTACAGAACCCTGATTTAGATTTAAAAGATGATTATTACGAAGCTTTGGCTATTCGTAAATCCCTTAATGATAGTGTAGGCCTTAATTCCAGTTATTATTATTTGACCAAATATTATGAAAAGCGAAATTTGGATTCTGCAATATGGTATGCAAATAAAAGATATAACATTGCCGTACAGCTCAAAATGGCGGCGGATAAAATTGATGGGCTAAAGCAGTTGATAAATCTGACCACTTCTGACCAATACAAGCATTATTTTAAAGATTTGAATTATCTGCAAGATTCCGTAGATAATGCTCGCCAAGCTGCTCGTAATCAGTTTGCTTTAATTCGTTATGAGGTGGAGAAGTCGAAATCCGAGAACCTTCAATTGCAAAAAGATAAAGCAGAAGTATCTTACAAGCTTACTTGGTTCCGATTAGGTTTTATATTGGTGTTGATTTCTCTGATGCTAGGCTATCTGGCACATAGAAAACATCGCAAGCGTATGGCATTGGAAGCTGAAAATCAAATTAAAGCCAATAAACTTAAAACCTCCAAAAAAGTGCATGATGTTGTGGCAAATGGAATCTATCGTGTTATGATGGAAATTGAGCATAAGGATGATTTAGATCGCGATGGTATATTGGATCGCTTGGAATTGATGTATAATCAGTCCAGGGATATTTCGCATGATAAAGAAGTGGAACCGCAAGATTTGAAATACAATGTTAGTTTGGCTGCCTTATTAACTTCTTTTTCTAGTCCATCTTGTCGGGTATTATTGGTGGGTAATGATGAGGAAACTTGGAATGGATTGAATAGAGTGATTTTAGAAGAACTGAAAACCTTGCTTCAAGAGTTGATGGTGAATATGTGTAAACATAGTTTGGCAGATACGGTAATTGTCAAGTTTTCTAGAGTGGATAATCTTCTATTGATCTATTATAAAGATAACGGGCAAGGAATGCGAGATCAATCTAATTTAGGGAAAGGACTGGAGAATACGGTTTCCCGTATAGAAAGCTTAAATGGTGATATTACATTTGAATCTGAAAAAGGGAATGGCTTAGCGATAAGCATAAAAATTCCTGTTTGTTAATGAACAGACCTATATGATAAAAAAAGTACTTATTGCCGAGGATCATGAGATTGCAAATATTTCAGTTCAGAAAACCCTACATGATTTAGGGATTCCAGATGCGAAATATGTATTCTACTGTGATCATGCGCTTACCTGGATAAAAAAGGCTCTTCAAGATGCTGAGCCTTATGATTTGCTTTTGACGGATATTGAATTTGATGATGATGCAAATCCGCAAACCTTGAAAAATGGTATTGAACTGATTAGTGCAGTTAAAGCTATTCAACCGGATATCAAGATTATCATTTTGTCTGCATTGGACCGTAGTGTAGAGATTGATCAATTATTTGATAAAGGTTATGTAGATGCCTATGTCCGTAAGGCGCGTAGGGATGCTCAACATCTACGTGAAGCATTACATGCCATTTCGCTTAATAAAACTTATAAATCTCCAGAGACTAGGAAAATAGTTCAAGATCGTAATGCACATGATTTCAGTAATCTTGATATGCATATCGTAAAGTTGCTTTATGAAGGAATTCCACAGAAGGAAATGCCACATTATTTGCAACAACGCAATATTCGACCTTCCAGCTTGAGTAGCATCGAGAAAAGATTAAACCTAATGAAGGAAGTACTAAGCTTTAGTAAAAATGAGCAATTAGTGGCTTATTGTAAGGAGATAGGTTTGGTTTAAGAGAATTTTTTTATGTTTTTATTTTAAATTTTAATACCTCTAGTAAAAGGTCGGTGCATGCATCGACCTTTTTTGATGTATGGAGTTGAATGTTTAAATGATTCAATTATGTAAATGTAAGGGAGATTTGCGCTGAGTTGGAAAGACACCAAAGTCTGTTATCTGTTTTCTTAAATCTAATAGCGCAGCGGTCTCCTATCTCACATCTAACAGCGAGCGGTCTATTCCTTCGCAGCGATCTCAAATCTAATCACTATCTTACCATATATGAATGAGCTAACTAGAAAGAATTTCATTAAAAAGTCTGTTTTGGGTATTTGTGGGTTAGGAATCACTGGATCTTTAAAAGGAGAATCCTTTCTTGAACAGCAGATTGTTGATACAAAAGGAGGAAATATGGCAAAAAGAATTTATAATAATGTTCGGTTAGAAACTGGCTTTGAGTATGATGGGGATGTGGTTGTCTCAACGAAAACGGAACTATTTCAAATTGAAGTAACGGATGGAAAGATTAGTAAAATCACGGAAAACAATTCTGTTTCCGGTGGTTTTGATGCGAACGGATATCTGATGTTGCCCGCGTTTAAGGATATGCACATACATTTGGATAAGACTTTTTATGGAGATCATTGGCAGGCTAGGAGAGCTCGAGCTGGTGGGGTTAAGGCAATGATCGCATTGGAGCAAGAGATTCTTCCAGAGATGCTTTTGCACTCCATTGAAAAGGCTGGAAAGCTAATTGAGTTATTACAATCGAAAGGATCATCTTTTGCACGAAGTCATGTCAATATCGAACCGACATCAAAATTAGATTCTTTAAATAATTTAAAACAAGCCCTGAATTTAAAGAAGAATAGTTTTTCTGCAGAACTAGTTGCTTTTCCGCAGCATGGACTCTATTATACGGATACTGTGCCTTATATGAAGGATGCTGCACAAGCTGGAATAGATTTTATTGGTGGACTGGATCCAATGAGTATCGATGGAGGGATTGAGAAACCCATTGATTTTACTGTGAAATTAGCTTTGGATAATCAAAAAGGAATTGACATTCATTTGCATGAAACGGGTGCATCTGGTGTTCAAACCATTGAATATTTAATTAAAAAAGTGCTAGAGAATCCTGCTTTAAAAGGTAAAACATTTTTAAGTCATTGTTTTGCTTTGGGGAGAATGCCTCAGGCGGAACAGGAAGCTATTGCCGAGAAATTAGCGGAAGCACAGATAGGTATTGTTTCAACAGTTCCTTTTGCAGGATTAATCATGCCAATTCCTACTCTATTAAGCAAGGGTGTCTCCGTTATGACTGGAAATGACAGCATTGTAGATCATTGGGATGTTTTCGGGACTGGAAGTGTACTGCAAAAAGCGAATTTAGCCGCTCAATTGTATAATTGGAGTACAGAATTTAAATTATCGAGAGCACTAAAGTTGGCAAATGTAGATAAGCTGCCACTAGATGATAAAGGCGTTCAACAATGGCCTAAAGCAGGGGATAGGGCTGATTTTGTTCTAATGGATGTATCCTGTTCGGCAGAAGCGGTAGCTAGAATTCCAGAGGTGAAACATCTGATTACAAAAGGTCATTTAGTTTATTAATATTTTTCACATACCTGTAGCGTTAATTGTTTAAGATCCGTTCATAGCATATCAACTAATTATTTGTTATGAAACGTATTTTTCAATTACTACCTTTTAGTATGCTTGTCGCAGTTATGATGCTGTTGACTTTTAGTTCTTGTCAAAAAGAAGATACTGAGTACTATGAAGACCTTAAATTTTCAAAAGAAACTTATTTTGTTCCTTTGGGGCATGAATTGCATGTCAATATACAGCGGGGTAATGGCGATTATGAAGTAGTTGCTGCAAATGAAGCTCTATTTGAATGGGATTTTTCTAATGAGAATTATTTTCCTGGATATTTTAAGTTCAAAGGAAAAAAGATAGGTACTACAACTTTAACTGTAGCTGATAAAAAAAATGCTGCTAAAGTAAATCTGACCATACATGTGGTTGATCCATTTCAGTTTTTTCAGGTGTTGGAAATTATGCCACAGGTAAAGATTAAAGACAATGCATCCTCGAGTAAATTGGAAGAAATCCGTCAAGAAATTTTAAAATATAGAAATTTTGAGAAACAGCAGGTAATATTATTAAAAGCCAATGCCAATAGGGATTATTATATCTTTAAAGATGATAAATCTATTTCCGTAGATCAAATACTGGAAAATGGTCTATTCCAAATCAATCTATTCACTGATTATAGTCCTTCTGGTCTAACCATGAAAAAGGAGGGATCTAGTACTTCCCAACATTTCCAATTTTATTTTCCTGGTAATGGAGTTTCAGATTATTTAAAAGTTATCATTCCAACGTCTGCACAAAATCAAGAACTGAAAGCTTCCAATAGAAATTATATAGCAGATTCTCCTCTTCCACCAAATGATTTTTTTTACATTTATAATGATGTGATCTCTGAAATTGCGAAGAAATACCCAGAAGTGGAGTCTGCCAGTGTATTTCATTATTTACATATACTTTTTAGGATTCAAGAATCAGAGACTGCTATTGACCAGAACCTCTTGCTCAAACAATAAGAATTTTTCCTATTCATTTTTAATTAATACAAGCCTTAGGTTCCTTTCTCAATAGGAAAGAATCAAAAGGCTTTTTTTATTTTGGCATTTTACGGTTAACCATAAAATTTAAAATAAATTGATTTTAGATTTGTTCATCTTATTTATGAATAAGGTTTAGGTTGATTGTATACCCGGTGCATGGCATCGGGTATTTTTTATTTAGCTAAGGACATATTTATTACCTTTGCGCTATGTCTACATCGTCATTAATTTCTCAAGATACCATTATCGCATTGGCTACTTCACCTGGTGCTAATGGAGCTATTGCTGTTATTCGTTTATCCGGTTCTCAAGCCATACAATTGGTCAATGAGGTCTTCAAAGGAAAGGATTTGAATAAGCAGGAATCTCATACCATTCATTTTGGGACTATTCGTGATGGTGATCAGATTATCGATGAGGTATTGGTGAGCTTATTTAAAGGTCCAAACTCCTACACTAAGGAAAATGTAGTGGAGATTTCCACGCATAATTCTAAATACATTATCGAGCGTGTTATTGGACTTTTAATCAAAAAGGGAGCAAGAGCAGCTAAGGCCGGAGAATTTACCTTACGCGCCTTCTTAAACGGTGGTATGGACTTATCTCAAGCGGAAGCTGTAGCAGATTTGATTGCATCAAATTCTGCTGCTTCTCATCAGATTGCCATACAGCAGATGCGTGGTGGCTTCTCCAATCAATTGCAGAAACTTCGTGAGGATCTTGTTCACTTTGCTTCACTAATTGAGTTGGAATTGGATTTTGCAGAAGAGGATGTAGAATTTGCCAATCGCGGTCAATTGAGATCTTTGATTCAGCAGATTCATTCAGTCATCGCGAAGTTAATTCGTTCTTTTGAACAGGGTAATGTCCTTAAAAACGGTGTTCCGGTGGTTATTGCTGGTAAACCTAATGTCGGTAAATCGACTTTATTGAATGCTTTGCTGAATGAAGAGCGTGCTATTGTTTCGGATATCGCCGGTACAACCAGAGATACCATTGAAGATGAAATTAATATTCACGGGGTTACATTCCGATTTATCGATACTGCCGGAATTCGTGATACGGAGGATGTCATTGAAGCGAAAGGGGTGGAGCGAACCAGAGAAAAGATGAAGCAAGCGCGATTGATTATTTACCTGTTTGACCCTACGCAAGATCAAATTAGTGATATTCAACAACAGATTGCGGATGTACAAGGGTTGAATATTCCATTCGTAACGATTATAAACAAGTCGGATTTATTGACAGAAGCACAGAAGGTGGAGTTTGCGATATTGAATCCGATTTATATTTCTGCTAAGCAGGGGTTGGGGATTGAAGAGCTTAAAGATGAACTCTTGAATCAAGTGAATCTTTCCAATATAAATACAGAAGATGTGATGATTACGAATATTCGTCATGTGGAAGCTTTGCAACATACGCAAGAAGCTTTAGAGAAGGTGTTGTATGGGATAGATAACCCGATTACTTCGGATTTTTTAGCTATGGACATCAGACAGGCTTTGCAGTATCTCGGTGAGATCACGGGTACAGTGACAACAGATGATCTGCTGGAGAATATTTTTAGTAAGTTTTGTATCGGGAAGTAACTCTGTTTAAACAAACAACCAAATCATTTAATATATTTCCATAAAACTTCTGTTTAATAGGTTATTTGCTCTTTTCAAATTTAAACGTTTTTAAATAAACATCCAAATGTTTTAAACAATATTTGTACCTTTGTTGTACCTAGTTAGTTTACAATTTATTATTTGTACCTAATGTGGTTTACAAAGTTTACAAAATTTACATACTTACACAAGTATAAACTTATTTAAATTAAATGAGCTCCAATATACAGGTTACGAGAATCTGCCAACATTGTAATAAAGAATTTATAGCAAAGACTACTGTCACGAAATTTTGCTCTGAACTTTGTGGTAAAAGAAATTATAAACTGAGACAGAAACAAACTAAGATCGCTAAATCTGAAATAGAAACTCAAGTGATCCGTAATGAGAAAACCTTACCGTCTAGTAAAGATTTAGCTAATAAAGAATTCTTATCTGTTACAGAAGTTGGGCTCTTGATTGGTTGCTCAAGACAGAACGTTTATAAACTCATCAATTCAGGAAAGCTGATAGCATCAAATCCCTTAGAAAGAAAGACAATCATAAAAAGGAATGATGTTGATCAGATGCTTAAGGAGAATGAAATTAATAATCGGTCTCAGTCCCTTATTGATGAAACTCCAGAGTACTATTCTATGCAAGAAATAGAGGTAAAATATAATATGTCTGAAAAGGCAATCTATGAATTGATTAAACGGAATAAAATTGAAAAGGTAAAGAGAGGTCGATATTCCTTAGTAAGTAAAAAAGAGATTGACAAACTATTAAGTTAAGATCATGATTAAAGTAACAGTTCGTAATAAACCACTAACTGATAAAAGGAAGCTATCTCTATATTTAGATTTCTATCCTGCTATTCTTAAGGAGGGAAAGGAAACGCGTAGAGAATTTATTAAGACCTACATTTATGCTAAACCCAAAACTGATCAAGAGAAACAGCATAATAGGGAAAAGCTTGTATTCGCAGAGGCTTTAAGGCTTCGTAGGGAGAATGAAGTCAATAAGCCTGAGATTTATGCAACTCACGAAAAAGAGATGCTTCGAAGACAGGAAATCGCTTCAAAATCCTTTAAGGATTATTTTTTCAAACTGGCTAAAAAAAGAAAGACATCTAACTATAAAACTTGGTTAACTACCATCGATTATCTAAATACATTTCATCCGGAGGAAATATCCTTCAAAGATTTAACTGTTCCTTTTATAGAAGGATTTAGGGATTATTTATTGGAAGCTCCCTCTATTAGAACAAAAACAACAAAAATATCTAGGAATACCGCATCTAGCTATTATCTAAAGTTTAAAGCAGCCTTAAAACAGGCTTTCAAAGACGGTCTTATCGAAACAGATCAAGGTTCAAAAGTAGAAGCAATAAAAGTAGAAGATACTAATCGTGAGTTCCTTACTATTGAAGAACTTAACTCTTTAGTAAATACTTCTTGTGTTGATCCTTTGATGAAGAAGGCTGCATTATTTAGTGCTTTAACAGGGTTAAGGTTCTCAGACATAAAAACATTGAAAGTTGGTCAGATCATTAAAACAGAATTGGGACACCATCTTGAATTTACGCAACAGAAAACCGGTATGTTTGAAAGGCAGCCTATTAGTGAACAGGCATTTAAATTATTAAATATTCCATTATCTGCTAATAAAGAGGATCTTGTATTTGAAGGATTAAAATACAGTGCATATAACAACAAGTTTTTAGCGCAATGGATTGGAGCTGCAGGAATTACAAAAAATATTACCTTTCACAACTTTAGGCACACTTTTGCAACACTTCAATTACATTATGGAACTGATATTTACACTGTATCAAAACTTTTAGGGCACAAATCTCTTAAAACCACTCAGATATATACAAAGGTACTAGACCAAGCAAAACAAGATGCAGTAAATAAGATAAGGTTAGATTTTGATAATGAATAAGATATGGATTTTGGGTATATTTTAATTAATGGATATTTTGAATGCTTCAACACGAAGTATTTTGATCGCGAATTATTAAGGGCCCTTAAAAGGCTTGAAGAAGAGGGGTTTCAAAATGATGAAGTAATTGATAATTTCCAAGTTGTAATTGATGAAGTTAGAAATTTATTTATTTCCGAATATCAAGAAGAAAAATCATCTTTAGATAGGTTTTTTAGGAAAAATCAATATTCTGAATCAATTAGCAATGATAAATTAATTTTTAAGATTAACACTGGAATAGATTTTATTGAAGCTTGTGAAGGAATAGTAATTCCTAATGAATTCAATGAATTAAGCGTTGATTCTTTTTCATTAAAGCCTGATTTGATATATAGAAAAGGAATAACAAAAATTTCTATAGCCAATGAAATTACAATGCATGATATAGAATTGATCCAAAAGACTATTGATAAAATAAAACAACAAGCAATCTCAACTGATAATTCACAAATATCTCATAATTCAGATAAGGAATTAAATAACCATTCTAGTAAAACAAGTTACAATGATCATTTATCTTATTGGGATATTATTATAGACGGTTATATTAAAAGTTATAATAGCGATCATTTTTTAGATTACCTTTTAAGAGAATGTAGAAGGGCAGAGAAGTTTAATTATTCAAGAGAGGAATTTTTTCAGAAAATAGAATTAGTAATTGAAAGTATAATTGCATTGACAAAACGAATTCATCGTAAACATATTAATGTTGTTAATGCAATTAAAAAGCCTAAATTTCCATACTTAGATATAAATAAAAAAACGAACTCTTGGAACAGCTCGTATACGTTAATATCATATTACGACATACAGGTAAATTTTGATAAAAGGGATATTCGACTAACTTTTGATGACATTGAAAATATCAGAAATAGTTATATAGAATTTAGCAAGCTTATGTCATTTGATAAAAAACATTATGATAGATTGGCATTTTTATACGATGATAATATTAATAGCAATTCAGATATCCAAAGAGCTTACAGCGCATCAGAAAATGAAGATATTGGATTGGTATATACAGAGTTGATCAATTACTTTTCATTGGAAGAATCTGCAAATGGCCCCTTTTTCGTAAATGAAGAAGAAAAATTAAAATTCATCAATAATTTATCCCATGTTATTGTATTAAGTTCATTTGATGAATCTGCAGATAATTTGGTTTATTTGGCTAGTAAGAAATCTACGGCTTTTGGAAAATTTTTAGGTATAATTCATACGAAATTCAGAAAACAGGGGAAATACCTTAGGAAAGGTACTAGAGAATCTGATTCAGTTTATTTCAAATTAATGCGTACTGTTGACGTTTGGAAAGATGTTAAAGTCGATTCTAAGTTAAAAGACAAACTTAAATAAAAAAGTTACTCAGGTTGTTGAGGTGGTTTTTCAAGCCAGAACACATCCTTGTATTATTGCATCATAACATTTAAAGGAATTTAAAAAAGATGCGGTATGGAAACAATATCATTTAACGATTTACCAAAAGAAGTAGCAAAACAAGGAGAAATGTTAAAGGAGATTCGAGCGCTACTCATAAATATCCCCACCCTAATTAATCCCCCAATAGAAGAAGATACAATTTTCACAGTTAAAGAAGCATCCTCTTATTTAGGTTATACAGTCAAATCCATTTATGTGAAGGCTTCAGCAAGACAATTGCCCCATCACAAGAAAATGGGTAGATTATTCTTTTCAAAATTAGAACTAGATGAGTTTATAAAAAAAGGAAAGAGAAAAACTCTTGAAGAGATCCAGGAGGAAGCCAACCAATTCAAAGAAAAAAGGAGATAATTCCTATCTCCTTTAGACCAACATTAATACACCCCAACACAACCACCAATCGCACACCACTAATCAAGGAGTGATAATATTATATTGTTAAATTACTACAACAGTTAAAGGTATGAAAAATACTGAATATAAACAAATTACAGTTTGTTTTATCCTAAGAAATAAGGCAAGTGAGGCTAAGGGGAATGGAACAGTATTAACCCGTTATATAGGAGGTCAGAATGGGAATTGTTAAACAAATGGATCCCATTGAAATTCAAAGGGCAGTGAATCAGTCATTGGCGAAAGTAACTTCTTCTGAAAGCAATAGTGATCTCTTATCCTTATTAAATAAATCAGAACTGACACCAGATTCTAAATTTGATAAACCAGAAACAGTTTTGTCTATAGTTCAACCTAATGGTGAAGTGCCGATGTTCGTTAGAGGTTCAATTTCTCAAATAAATGGTAAAGCAAAAAGTGGAAAGAGCACATTCCTAACGTTAGCAGTATCTAGTGCAATAAACGGAGATATGGCGACTGAAGAATTTTCTCTTGTATCGCCAGGAGGAATAAAAGCAATTTGGTTTGATACTGAACAAGGTGGTTATTATGCTTACAGGACATATAGCATGACATTAGGAAGACTTACTGAGGGAAACGAATACAATTTAAAATATTATGATCTCAGGGAATATAATGCTGAACAACGGGTAGAGCTTATAAAGTTCGCTTTAGAGTTACATTCGGATGTTGGATTGGTGGTCATAGATGGAACTAGAGACTTGTTATACGATTATAATGACCCAAAAGAGTCCTCAAAATTAGTAACTGAATTGATGCGTTTATCCACTGTTTATAATTGCCATATAGTCAATGTACTGCACCTCAACAAAAGTAACGGTGAATCTAGAGGTCACCTTGGTACTGAACTTGACAATAAATGCACTTTAACAATGGTGGTTAATAAAAATGAGGAGATGAATGGCGCAATCATCGAAACAAAACTAAACAGAGATGCTCCAATATTACCTTTTGAACTAGTGAGAGATGATTTTGGCAATATTTATTTGAAAGAAGGAATTATAAACAACAAAACCAAAGCCGAACCTATCACATTGAGATATGAAGATCACAAAACCATTCTCGAAAATGTTTTTTCCACTGCAAATGAATTTAATTCGGGACAATTTAACCAAGCTTTAAAGAAATCGGTTAGTAATCACATTGGTAAGACTGCGCCAGATTTATTTATAAGAACTCTTGTTGCTGAATATCAGGAAAAAGGATTTGTATTATTCGAAGGAGGAGGGAATAAGCGTTGTATTAAGTTGGTTGAGTTTGTTGACAAACTGCCTAACTAACTCAAACACCTAGGTTAATTCAGTTAGTTGGTTGCCCCTTATATATATAAGGGCAACTAACCAACTAACTGGGATTACATTTTTTAAAATAGACCAAGTATGTCAGATTATAAATACCAACTTGAGCCTTACAAAGGAATGAACACGAGATATCGTTGTCCTAGCTGCGGTAAAAAAGGAAAGTTTGCTATGTACATTGACATGGAAAGTAGGGAGTACGTTGATGGACTGGTTGGAAGGTGTGAACGTATCGAGAATTGCGGATATCATTACGCTCCAAAACAATACTTTGAAGATAATGGTATACAACAGGTATCAAAGCATATCTCCCCTTTTAAGCCAACAAAACATGTTAAGAAAGAAATATCATTTATTGATAAGTCTATATTAGAGAATTCGTTGAATGGTTATGACAAAAACAATTTCGTTGAATTTCTAATGAACAAATTTGGACCTGATACAACAATGGAAGTTATTATCAAATATATGATTGGTACTTCTAAATATTGGGAAGGATCTACAGTCTTTTGGCAGGTTGATAAACATAAGAACGTCAGGACTGGAAAAATAATGCTTTACAACCGTTCTAATGGCAAAAGGGTACGGAAACCGTTCGACCACATCCAATGGGCGCACAAAGCACTTAAAAGGGATAATTTCAATTTAGAACAGTGTTTCTTTGGTGAACACCTTTTGGCAGGAAGCTCTAAACCAGTTGCCATGGTTGAGAGCGAGAAAAGTGCACTTATCTGCAATATATACTTTCCTCAGTTCATTTGGATTGCATGTGGAAGTGCACAGGGTTTAAATAAGTCGAAATGCGAGGTTTTAAGGAACCGGGAGGTAATATTATTCCCTGACCTAAAAGTGGCCACAGCATGGCAAGAAAAAGCCATAGAATTAAAAAGCATTGCAAGGGTTTCGGTCTCTACATTTCTGGAAGATAATGCTTCTAAGGAGGAACTTGAACAGGGGCTAGATATTGCTGATTACCTGTTGCGGTTTGATCCATCTGAGTTTTCCGAGTCCATACGCGCAGGTGAGACGGAGGTTTCAGACGAACAGAGTTTAAAGTCATTCTTTATTGAGTTGGCTCAGCTAATCCCAATTGGTGAAACAGTGGTAATAGATGATTTAGAGATTAAAGATTTCAGAAAGTACATTATTGATGCTAGTGATAATCCATTGGTAAAAGAGTTTGAAGCAAGGACGATATACCGCATCATGCACATGCATGGATATAGTGAGTTTGAGGGGAAATATTAATATGGATTATTAAATGGGAATCAAATCGAAAGAAAAGCTATTATCCATCATTGGTTTAACGGGACAGTGTGAGCTAAGATCCATTGAAGCTAATCACAATTACCAATTCTATAGGTATAGTTATAGACAGAATAATTTTACCATCCTCCGAGAAAGAGGCAGACAAGATTATTACATCAAGCTAGAAGATGATTTTGCTATCGCTATGGGTTATAAAAGTCATTTACACATGATGTCTAAGGACCGGGTTATTGTATTGATGGATTATATCCAAAAGACATATGGCAGATGGATTTTCAAGAGGGTTGTAGAAGATAAACAGCAAAGTTCTCTAATTATTTAGGTTATTAAAGCGATCGACATGGGTAGATATTCTATTGTTAATTTAATTGAAAACGCAACAGTGCTTTCTATTTCTGACATAAAGAAATGGGGATATTTAGAAACTGAAAATAAAAGCGGCGTAATTACATGGAGCAGAAATGGTAAAAAAACTAGTGCTATAAGTATTCGAACTGTTATTAATACCGGTACTTACTTAGAACTTTCATATACATACCAAAAAACCGAGTTAGTAAAATATCTAGTTGAAATTACGTATATCGAATCCAATTTAAAAAATGGGGAAATTCCATATTTCATTTGTCCTTCCACTGGCAAAAGATGTAGGAAGTTGTATTCAATTGGGAAATACTTCCTTCATCGAGAAGCTTATTACAATACGATGTATGAGAAACAAACTGAATCTAAAAAAATGAGAAACTTCACCAAGATAATGGGGCCATATTATGAGGTTGACAAGGTGAATGAAGAATTATATTCAAAGCATTTTAAAAATTTCTATAACGGTAAACCCACAAAGAGGTTTGTAAGATTGATGAAAAAGCTTAATAAAGTAGACCGCAACTTTAACTATGGTGAATTCATACGAAAATCATTGACATCCTAGATTACTAAATATTTTTTAGTTGTATTTGTCTATTCATAATTTAAGTTTATAATTGGTTAAAATCCCTACATCTCCCCGGTGTAGGGATTTTTTGTATAAATGTTACAAAAAGATACTTACAGATATGTATAGATACAATTATTTCAAAATTGTTGCAATTATTTTAAAGCCTTTTAAGCGATCTAATTGTACGCGAGAAACAAATTCCTTGTTCAAGCTGTTAATATCGTCTCCTTGAGCTTAAAAGTTGTGCATGTTTGGTTTTGTATAGTTTTTCTATTTACTAGTTTTAACACCTTTTTTCTCTTCGTTCGTTTATTTCATCTGTTTTCTTTTTGTAAACTATTTACTATGTTTGATGCGGATAGGTTCGAAAAAAGTCTGCAACAGTAGAAAAGTTTATCACTTATCCAAAATTATTTTGACATGAGTTTTAAACCTTTGGTTGAGATTTGTGTTTAATAAGTATAGAAACTAAAACTAATATTCAAATGATTGCAGAAATTGAAAATTTAAACTCTCAAGATCACGATAGAGATCTTAGAGTGAAATATATTATGCATTTAAGTGAAAATTTAAGGAAGCAAAAGAGCTCCTTTGTTTTGGGGTCTGATCAGCACTTAGATTATATTAATAATAAAACAAAAAAGCTTAACTCCTTAATTGATAGTTTAAGAGATTTTAATGATTCTTTCGAAGATATATTTCCACATGAAAAAGAAGACGGAGAATTATTTATAAATAAGCTGCATCTTCTTCATAGCGGACTATCACTAGCTATTGCAAATTTAAGTAAAGAAATTCCTAAGGATTCATTCAAAACCTGTCTTGATAAGTTAAATGTAGAAAACAATCAAATTGTGGAGTATATTGAAGATTTGAATGAATTTATTTTATCTGAGGGGGAGAATAACTTGTTGGATGATTTAGACTAATCTAGCATGGAAAATTCTTGTTGCAGAGGAACTAAACGTTTTTACAAGGAACTGATTAAACTTAAAAAATCATACCCTTCCATATTGTTAGATTTAAAATCTGAATTTAAAGGATATACTTTTATTGATCTGTTTAACAGAAATTATAAACTTCAAGATGCAGGAAGTCAAAGATTGATTAAACATAGGGTTTCAAATTCTTATAACCGATCAGGTAAGAGCGGAGGGTTCAGGGTGTATTACATTGCAAATTTACCTGAAGAGAAAGTGACATTTTTAACTATTTATCCAAAATCTAATAAATATGGTAAAGAAAATCTAGACAAAAATGCTCTTCGCGAAATAATTAATGAGTATAAAGCTGAGAATAGTTCTAAAAGTTTTGTAACATTAGATTTTGAGGAAATTTAAATATTAAAAAACATTCATCCCCTCCATCCAGAGGGGATTTTTGTTTTAAAGCCTTTCCTTGATTGGTTGAGGTTTTTATTAATTTTTTTTTATTATTTCCATCAAATTCTCTTTGATTTTATTATACTCATTCTTAGCTACCACTATACAACTACTATACAAGCACTATACAACCACTATACAGCCATCTTTTCTTCTTGCTATTGTTTTAACAGCCACTATACAACCACTATACAGCCACTATTTAACAAATCTTAAAAGTCTAAAATTATTACTTTCAAAAGTGGCAGGATGTGTCTTTGTACGTACAAAAACTTCCCTCGCTCATTTGCGGCCTATCAGCTTCGCCTGATTTTGGGGCTGTTTACGGGTTCGACATATTCTGATTGTTTGGCACTAAATGGCACTAAATGGCAATAACATATGCGAGTATTTGCGACCTGGTTATCTGCGGTTATCTGCGGTTATCTGCGGTTATCTGCGCTAGATGATGCGAGTAATTGCGAGTTAGATTTTGCAGTAACGTGCAGTTTATCGTTTGGGGGTAAATGGCGAATTGTTTCCTGAGCTATAAAAAAAGCGAAAATAGCGTTTACGAAGATTATTTGCCCATCACTACGCGCGCACGCGTATAGACCGACGAAAACCCCTAAGAGTATCAGTATAATGATTATTTGGGCACTGTTATACTTGCGTGAAGAATTAACAAATATCGCTCTGATGGTGCTTACGAAGACTTTTTGCAAAGTGTTGCGTGCGCGCGTGAGGAAAAATGTAAAAACTAAAAGAGATCGTTTTCTAGACCTTAGAAGATTATTGGGGCGTTGATACGCGCGTACTGGTAAAACAACTCCCTTGCTGAATAGAAAACTTATATGTTATCTGATCATGCGTATAGGATGAATTTTCGTCGGTCATTACACGTGCGCGCGTAGTGCATTGAATTTCTGCGCCTTATAAAAAAACGCTTTAAACCTATTTCTTGGTCTTTATAAAAAGCCTCAGGACTTAATTATAAGGTCTTTCCAACATCATATACGCATAGGGGAAACAAGCTTAAAACACACCAGGAAGGTTTTAATACGGTCATTACGCGTGTAGAGGAAACAACCTGCAATTAAATAAACTTTGTGGTTATCTGTTCGCGTGTGAATCGGAGTAATTCGGAGTGATCCAGCTTCAACTACTAGGGAAAACTTTAGTTTCCTTACAGACTTCGTTGCTATCTGTTCATACGTAGGTATTGAATTTTCGGAAGCCATAAAAAAGGGTTGAAAACCTGAGAAAACCTGAAATCCAAGAAGCCATTAAAAAACGTAAAACTTGTCAAAACTTGACACTTACAAGTATAAAAGGAAAACCTCAGAAAACCTCGGATTGCAAAGGCCGCTATTCATGCTGGTTATAGCCCAGATAAAACCACAGAACAAGCTTCAAGGTTGCTAACAAATGCTAACGTGAGTGATGCTATCCAAATGCCAATAGATGTTGAAGAATGTTGAAATTTAATATGTCAGATTTTACCGACTTCACAGTTATCTGTTTAACCAGTTATATGGACTTTTTTGACAACCGCATCAACATGGCTAGTGTTATGTTTTGATTTAAGGCTAAAATAAAGCTATTTAAGGCACTTTAATATTAAAATGGTATGTTTATTGATTTAAAACTAAAGTCGATTAAAACACTTTAAAATAACCTTAAATTCGATACGGCTTTTATGGTCGTTAGATTGCGTGAATAAGTGGGAAAGAGCATAGATCATTATTGAGAGATATTGACAAGCTTAATGAAAATTATCAATGCTTAGTCATGCACAAAGTTGTGCATGGGTATTATACTAAATAATCACCTTGTTTTTTTGAACTGCAAGGTGTGTTTCTGTCAATACAGAAACTCCTTGAAAACCGCATCAATTTGAATATATGCAAGAAGTACTTTTGTGTACACAAAAAGAGGATCTAGCCATCAGAATTCTGACTAGAAATGGCTATATTTGATATGTAGAAAGATCAGTGTTGTATGGCAAAGTTTAGTATTAAAATCAAAGGCTTAGAGCAACTTCAAAAGAAGCTGAACAAGCAATCCCAAAAAAAATTAATTAAGAAAATCGGAAACGAGTTCGAGGTATCCGCGAACAAGGTCAGAAATTCCGCAATCGGACGTGTTCCGGTAGATCAGGGATATCTGAGGAACTCCATAAACGTTGAGGGTAAAGACCTGCTTTGGATAGTCTATGCAAGCGCGGGATATGCAGGATATCAGGAGTTCGGAACGAAATCAAAGGTAGAGATACCCGCAGAAATGCAGTCCGAAGCCGAGAAGTTCCGTAACGGTAAAATCAGTATGGGCAACTTCAAGGAAGCGATAGCGGAATGGATGAAGCGCAAGGGAATACCAAAGGAAGCATTATGGCCCATCATGGCAAAGATCATGAAAGTTGGGGTAAATCCTCAGCCGTTCATGTATCCGGGCTTCAAGGATGGAACCAAAGGACTGGAGAAAAGGATTGAAGATATCATACAAGAGTATTTGAACTAATGATTTCGTTTTAAGACTACGCAAAAAGGAATTATTATGAATGCTTCTTTTAATTGATGTAAGATTCTTGAATAATATATTCCAATTTTAATCGAATGTTTCGCATGTTAGCTTTTAATTCTTTAGTGATTCGATCTTAAAGCATCACGCTTATTTAACTCTTATTCCAATAATTATTATATTTGTATTGATAGAAGAACGGAGATGATGGATTTTGTGCGAGCGTGTTTTTCTTCCTTCCACAAACGGTATTAATATTTATTTTTACCACTCAATCGATCTCGTTTCATTAACTCAATTATAATCAACTAGGGAATGAGTAGAAAGAATGAAGTTAAGCCCAAAGGCTTAAATCCTAAAAGAGGCTTAGAGCCTACGCAAGAGAACTTACCGAACATTGAAAGAGAACTGGCTTGGGACGCAAAAATAATAGGCCGCAATACAGAGAATGGAATCGAAATATTTAACTTATCGGATGAGGAAGAATAATGGTAAAATATATCCTTCCTTACAAAAGTTATGACGATAATCAGTGGTTAGTTGAATTTGACATCCCTGGCTACTTTGGGGAACCAATTCCTATCAGAGGGGTAGCTGGGTCAGCTTGTACTATTATCTTTGAGGGTGGTGGGTATGATACAGGTATGTGGAATTATCCATTAGTTGACGTTTCTGCTCAATTTGAAGTTTATAACCAAGGTCAAATCGATGCTTTAGAAATCCTTTCATTTAATGATAAAGACTGTATTGTCACTGTAAAAAGAGAAAACGAAATAAAATTCAAAGGATTTCTGGTCGTTGATGACCTTCAAGTGAGATATGGACAAGCTCCATATGTCATGAGTCTAAATGCTAAAACTGGTGTTGGAGGACTGCAAGATCTAGAGTTTAAGATATTTGATGCTTCTTTAGGTACTAGATGTCCTTTAAATTACTTCAGAAGGATTTTAATGCAACAACTGGGGCTTGACCTTCCAATTAGGTGGAGCACATCGCTGCGAGCCTTAAATGAGACAATATCGGGAGAGCCGTTTCAATCGCTTAGGTGGGCACAATATGGTGATGGTATATTGGTAAATACCGCCACTGAAAGAATCAAATATCAATCATGCGGATATATCATCGAGGGACTCACCAAAGCCCTTCAATGCCGCATGTTTCAATCTGACGGTGCATGGTGGGTACTTGGAATCAACGAACAACTAAAGGATGTTCTTCACTATTATGAATGCACGAATAAAATTGGTTTGCCAATTGTAACCGAGCATTCGAGAAATTCCTCAAAGATTATTGGAAACCTCGAATATCCTTGGATAAAAGAAGATACAGTAATTAGCAACTATAATGGAAAATCTTCAATAGTGGTGAAATATGACCAGAACCAATCAGATAATATTTTACCCAATGGAGGATTAGATCTTTGGTCCACAGGTAATCTAATGTGGTGGGGAGTAGATAATCATTCCGATCTTATGATGTTACAGTTTGATTCTATTACGAATAGGGGAGGATACTCTGTCGAATTGATGAATTCCAGTAATTACTTAAGAAAATTTGGGCTAATTAGACCTTTACCTATCGATGCTCATACTCTATATAGATTTCTCTCAGGTTTTGATCAAACCATAAATAGATCTTCTATCTTGTTATAGCCTCGGTATTATAAAACCGAGGCTTTTATATTCAGTACATCTTCTAGTACTTCAATTGTATTTTTGATATTCTGTTTGACATTTGGTGGACTAGGAACTGAAGAATTGTAGCCGAAAATATCCCTATCGCAACTACCGCACCTTACTCCCTGAACTTTCTTACCACACTTGCAATCCCAAACAACAATTGTCCCCTTTGAAAACAGCCCTTTACTTTCTTCTTCTCTTTGCTCAGATAATGGTTTATAAGCTTGATCAAATAAATGGTATATATCGGTTAGATTAATGTAATCTGAATAATCATAGCTTGGTTTTTCTGTATACAAAAGATGTAAAGCCGCTTGGTTACCTTTGTTCTCTGCGAGTTTACTTTTTATTATTTCATAATCTATTACATCCCGAGTCTGTACTAATTTCACTAAGTTCTTAACGTTCTTAGGGTTTTCTTTAAATAAATATGGATAAATAAATTCTTTAAAATCATCTATTGGAATATTTTCGAGGTATTTAAATACTATACTTGATCTTTCCTGTTTTTCTAAATAATTTGAATTAGGATCTATTTCTTCAAGCCACTTAGATATTAAAACCAAATAATCAGAGAGAAAGGAGTCGTTAATAATGTTCAAATGGTCTCGAACTGCATCATGAACATCCAAATCTTTGTTTATTTCTATTATGCTTTTAGCTTTGATCTTCATAGAAATAATGGAACCTTCTACTATACCTAAACTTGGATCATTTGGTAAGATCAAATTGTTGTCTTTTAACTTAACTGGAGTTCCGGTAACACATACCATGAACATTTGCATACCCTTGCCCGATACTTCTCCAAAATCAACTTTGAGTCCCACAACTGCATCAGCACCTAATTTTTTGGTTTGTTTTTCAATATTTGATAATGCTTGCCTATAAATTGTTTGAAGTCGTTTCTCATAGCTCCCAGATCTTCCACCGAACATATCAGTTATTGACGCTGAGAAATCTCCAAAAATATTACTTCCAACAACTACATTAGCTGTTATTGGAGTAAAGTACTTTGAAATGCTTGAAGTTTCAAAGCTATTGGTAGTTGTAATTTGAATTGCCATTGGTTAATAATTGAATCGTAAAAGTATGAAATAATGTTATTAATTAAGTTTATCAGCTGCTAATAATATGATATCTGAAATACAATATAAAAAAGGAAAGAAAGGACACCACGAGCAAGCATGTCGCTATCCAAGCAGAACAATCTCGCAGGGAAATGACAGCTACCGAAGAAAACGATAGCCGTCCGAACATTTGGGCGGTGTTGGTCAGTAAGATTGGTTGGGGGATAGCCATAGCGATAGTGGCGTTGGTTGTATTCATTTACTTTAAGGTCAAGCGGAGATAGATCAATAATTAAGTTATAGCTCTATTATACGATGTTTAGTAATATAGTTCTTTAAAAAGTGTAAGGGTTTTAGTATTATACTATGTAGGGAGAATGGTCTTCCTTCATAACTAATAAACTATGAATAATATAATATTATACTCAAATATGAAAAATGGAATTGTTCAGGATTTTTGTGAAGTTTCCAAGCATCAGTTCTATTCGGATATAGAACCCGGTAAGACCAAAATGGATTCAAAATGGTTTCTATCTGTAATCGAGGAAAGGGATTTAAAAGAGCTTCATAAGGCATATATAATAAAAAAAATTCAAAATCAATTTGACGAATATTTAGATTAAGCTAACAAGCCAACATTCCAACGTTCATAGTTTAGCTTTTTATGCCATAAGGATAACGGACATAAGTTTCTAAAGCCTTTGATATAATGCTTTATGATTGCTGAAGTCTACTTATTGCTTATTTTTGTTTATATAATTAGTTTTGTATTATGACAAATGAGCAAATAACAAAACTTATTGAATCTTGTGTAGAAAGCAAAAGCAATATCACAGAAAGAGAAATGATGTCTATCAATTCCGATAAATTTAAAGCTTTAGAAATACTTAAAAAAATAGCAAATGGTATTTCTAAAAACATTAGAGTATCATCTGATTGCGAAGGTGGAGCAAGCGTTTTTAAGAACGAAGAATAAGATATGTAGTTATACAAGTATATCCCATTAAAATAGGATTTATTCATTTCCTTAGTATTATGAAGTACAAACAAGAACCAATGGTAAGGGGTAGAATCGACATTGGACTGCCATCTCAGGAAATTCTGGAACATTATTAAAATCCAGCCAAAATCATTGACAAATCACTTTTAACACAAAGGAAGGATAGCATTATCTATGTGAAGCACTTAGGGAATAACCTCGGTTGCATGAAGGTGAATTGGAGAGGTTTAGGGGTAATGTGGCGGGTTAGTTTGTTTCTTGCCTTACACGAAGTTCCTATTTTTTTTGCTCTATTAACAGTTGATTAATTTCAATGCAGGATGTTTGATTTTATCAAATAAAATATCTAACATAAAGAGATAATTCAAAATTCGTGTTGGATTAATAGATATTTTTGTGAAATGAACTTAAAAGATAAGTTGGTTAAACGTCTCCAAGAGAATAGACCGCAATTAGAAGAACGATTTTTAGATATTAAAGGATTATCTGACGAAGAAGTATTTAAATACTTTTACCGTACGGAATATTCAGCAATGCGTGCTAATGAAGGAATTCAAGATGAAATGGTTATATCATTAAAGCCTGAATTTGCAGACGATGAATTATTGCCTCTTTAGAAGTGAAACCTAACCTCAACCTCTCTTTCTTCCAATAAGCCGTACCGCTTTGCGAATTTATATTGAGTGCTATCCCTGTTCAATGAGGTAATGAATCCCACAATGACCTTTCTAAAGGCTTCTAGAGATTGGCTACTCTTTATGATATTGCACGATGGACACAAGGGTTGGAATTTTCTAAGGTGTGCCTTTCAGGGTGTTCGCAAGTTCTGTACCTAATCCATAGTATTTATTAAAAAATAAGAAGCAGGACCGTTATAATCCTGCTTTTATTTCGATGCGGTAATTGTTATCTAGATCCTAATCATAATTTTGATTTTTCCTCTGCTAAGTATCTCAAATATTCCTGGTGCGTACTCAATGGTAATTGAACCTACTCTAAGGCTGCGGTCCTTTTCTCCATTATCAAACATAGTAGAATGATATTTGATCAAACCTAAATTAATCGTACGCTCTCTCTTTACTCCATCCTCATTTAGATGAAAGTAAACCGTTTCACAAATCCTTTTCATTATTTAACCTCTCCTGTTTCCTTTATGAACAAACCATTATGTAAACCAGTTATTTTCTCGTTGAAGTTGTGGTAAATCACTAAATCTCGCAGAGCTAACATTTTGTTTCCGCTATCCGTACCTAAGCCTTTAAACAGATAATAAATCTCTTTGAGTAATAAACGATGCTTTAAATCACTTGTTTCACAGATCATCTCTAATATGTCCAAAAGTGCATCATCTGTGCTTGAATAATGGTTTTTTATGCCCTCGAAGAACCCATCCAAATTTTGCAAAATAATATCTTTGCAGTTTATTGTTTCATACATATCAGCAAGCTGTTGTAGCTGATTATTGTCAAGATCGTCTAATTGTTCTCCGGAAATGCATGCATTAATTGCAAATTCCTTAATTTTGCCCCTAAGTTCTGAACTAACAGGCATTTCGTTAATTGTTAGCATAATGTTTGATTTTTAGATAGTGCCACTGTGTGACCGCCAAGTTTAGCAGTGGCACACTTGTTTTTAAAAGTTACTTGTTGTTTTCAATAAAAAATCTATGTCTTCTCTCTGTTACAAGAGCATAGTTCAATTCCTTTACGTCATAATAATAATTGCCCCTTGGATAATGTTGTCTACGCTCGATTAGGTTATATTTTTCAAACCTATTGAGAAGTTTCTCGCCATGAAGCCTGATAGCTTCAGACCTCCAAATGATGGGACTTGATAGACCCGCGTTGATCAGTGCGTTGGTAGCTCCAGTTTCTGCTGCCTCAGAGAGGAGTTTCTTAAACTCGACTTCTGAAAATGTGTAAAAATTCATAGATACCTACTTAGATAATTTTTTTCAAATATTATTTCATTTCCATTAAATACAAATAGGCAACCTGACTGATCAATTAGATTTATTCTTTGCTCTCTATCGGGTAAAAGCTTGTTTATTCGTAAAAGGAGTTTGTGAAATTTTTTAAATAGTACATCTGGTATTTCCGAACTGAATACCAGTTTCTCAAAATCCTCGTATTTTAGGACTGTTCTTCCAAGGTAGATGGTCATTTTCATTTTGGTGGTTTTATTGGTGACTTAATAATATATTTGCTTCTTATTATTTTAAAAAAACAATGATTTTGCTCCTTATTTGTACCCAAAAATTATAACTATCTGATAATCATTATTAGTTACAATTTGTATCGGGAAGTAAGGGGGTAATTATTTGATATTTTAAACTAGTTATAGGTAAATAATTAAATAAATTTTCATAATTATCAAATTCTTTTTTTTTCTGAAACAATAAAAGACAACCTAAATAATCCTTATGGTCTAAGTATACTTTAAAAAGACAGTTGAAACTTCGTCAGAAATTAAAACTATATCCTTTATTAGAAAATTTAGCTTGGCATAAAAAAGAAGTTTTCTGGATTAGGTGTAGCCTTACAGTGATTTAAGTTGTATGTTAATAGGTAAAACTAAATAATAAAGATCTTTACGGTTTTCTGTAAGGAAAGCTAATAGATATTTACCATTTTTAATGATTGAAATTTTCACTACTATTTTGTTGATAATATTTAAATTTTATATCTCAAAATATTTACTATTTTTAGTGAATATGAACCGAATAAAAGAAGTTCTTGAGGAAAAGGGTATTAAGCAAACTTGGCTATCAGAAAAGCTAGGTAAAAGCTTTAATATGGTGAATGCATATGTTCAAAATAGGCATCAACCAAGTTTAGAAACACTATTTAAAATTGCTGAAATATTAGAGGTGAATGTGAAGGATTTATTAGTGGAAAGGGATAGAAAATAATGCAAATCAATTCAAACATAAATATCATCGGCGGACTACCTGAATTCAATCTGATCAAAACTTTTTTGATAAATACTGAATTACAGGATAAAAGCCATGTAGAATATTCAGATATAAGAACACTTAAATCGGTTAATCGATTTAAAAAAGCCATCACAGAATCGTTTAGATTTACGAATGAAAACTTAAATCGATTAATACTCCCATTCATAGAAAAGCAGTCTATAGAAGAGAATAGTTATTTATTATTTCTTCTATTTTCCTTAAATAATGAATTATTTAGATTTCTAAATAACCAGGTGTTTTTTCCTGTTTATTATTCAGGGCGAAAAATCATAAAAAAAGAAGAAGTCATTGCTTGTCTTGTTGAACTTCAAAAAACAGAGGATACTTTGAAGAGCTGGTCTGAATCAACGATTACAACTACTGCTTCAAAATACCTAACACTATTAAAGAAATTTGAATTATTATCAGGAGTTCAAAAAAAAGAAATAGTCTATAAAAATTTATCTAGCGAAGAATTTTTAGTATTTACTTATTTTTTAACGATAGCTGAAGAAAACACAAATAAAATCAATACCGATTGGATTAAGTATTCGTTCTATGAACAAGAATATTTCATCGAAAAGGTGCTTTATAAACAGTTTATTCAATATTTTGAAATTCAATATAACGGAGACAGCTTAAAAATAAAACCAACTATTAACTACGACCAACTTTATGAAATACTTAAATCCTCATAATGCAATTCTAGAACTGGAGAGATTGGTTTCTTCCAAGGATTCTGAAATAAAATTGCAAGCGAATGGTGGAAATTCTATTCTGTTAGTTTGTAAACCTTCTGAAGAAATTAATTTCATTAATGAAATCAAACAATTTGAAGATTCTAAATACAACATTGTAGATTTGAATCTTTTGTTGGTCGAGTTCGTTACGAAAAACAAAGAAGATATTGAATTCTACTTTGAGCATTTACCAGCCTCATTAGATCGAATTTTTAAAAATGATTTAGATGGGCAACAAGATTTCTATCATCTAATTTTAGATAAAATTATTAAAGCTTTTTCAAACCATAAGATTCCAGTAGTAATTAATACAGGTGCTATATATGCCACGCATTTCGATATGCTTTCTTTAATGGAAAGCAAAGTAATCCTGAATGCGATGTTGCCTGCTGTTTTTTTATATCCTGCAGAATACAATCAAAACAACCAATTAGAATTTTTAAATAAAAGAATTGCATCGGAATATAGATGTAAAATAATATAGCCAGTAAAACATGAAAATTAAAGATTTATTATCAATTGATCTATCGGTAGATATCAAGAACGTGATTAATATCGAGGATGTTTCTGAGAATGAAATTCAAAAAGAAATTGAAGATTATATTGTTACCGATGGTTTAGCAAAAGATTTTGAACAATTTATAGATAAATTCACTTCTAACGCTGTTGAAACTGGTGTTTGGATTTCTGGTTTTTACGGATCAGGTAAATCCTATTTTTCGAAAATGATTGGTTATTTGTTAGCTAATCAATCCATTAATGGAACACCATCAAGAGAACGTTTATTACACCGCTTTACAGGAATTAATGATGAAATTTTTTTAAAAAATAAATTTGCAAAATTAGACCGTTACAATAATATTGTTGTGTTTCTTGATATTGCAAAACAAGATACCTCAAAAGGGTTTAGTTATACCTTATTTAAGAACTTTTTAAAAACGATTGACCTTCCGCAAGACGAATATGGATACATGCTATTCAATTCGATGATAGCAGCAGGCAGGTCGGATATATACACGTACGTTCAGGAAACAATCGGAAAAGATTGGGCTACGTTAAAAGGAAATATGCGTACTTATTTTACGGCATGTAAGGATATTCACTTAGAGTCTGATTTATCAGAAAAGGAATACGATCAATTATTTTCATCGGTTAGAAATGCCATTGATGTATTTGCAGCTGCTGATTTAGCACGTGAATTAAAATCATACTTAGAAGTGAAAATAGGCGCAACTGTTGTATTTATGTTTGATGAAACTTCGGAAGCAGTGAATCAAAATAAATTAAAGTTATTAGATTTAGAAGGTGTCTCTGAAGCGTTAAATACGCTGGGTAAAAAAGTATGGACAATTGCGATTGCACAAGAAAAATTAGATGATGTGATATCTAATGCTAATATCTCAAAGGCTTCTTTGGTTAAAGTGACAGACCGTTTTGTGGAGAAGATTCACTTGGAGGCGACAGAAGTTGATACCATTATCAAAAGTAGAATCCTTAAAAAAACAGAAGAGGGCGTTCAATTATTAAATCAATATTATCAATCAAATTCTGGTAAAATTGGAGATCACTCCAATTTAAATGGTTATGGAATATCGAATACATCAACGGTTGATTCATACTCCGCTTATTATCCATTTTATGAAAATCAATTCAGCTTATTACAAAATTTCTTGTTTGGGACGAAGGGATATGCTTCTACAAAAGTAGCGGCACGTGGGATGATCATTACTACCTTTGATATCCTACGTAAATTAGTAAAAGAAGATGATTTATATTACACGGTTACTGGCTGGCAAATAGCGAGAGAAGCAAATAATCAACCAGATATTCGTTTATCAAGTCGTTACAATACGGCTGAAAACGTGCTTGAAAATCATTCGATTAATGGTAGAAAATTACTAGAAACGATTAACTTTTTAAGCGAATCAGAAGTAGTGAAAACTTCTGTTCTTAATATAGCAAAAGCGTATTTCAATAATGCAGATGATGTGATCACGAAGCAGAATGAAATTAAAGAGGCTTTACAGATATTAGTAGAGGCTAAAATTTTAATTGAAACAGATCATACCTATAAAATTACGTCTGATGTCGAGCAAAAGATATTAGACGAGATGAACAATTTTGCCGTTCAAGGATTCCTAAAAAAGGGAAGATTAATTGAGTATTATAAAAAGTCAAATATTATCTGTCAATTAAGTAGTGTGACTGATGGTATAAAGTTCAACTTTAATGTACAATCGGATGACAAGGATGATATTACAAACCCAAATACAAAAGAATTAGCATTCCAAGTCAAGAGTTTATACACGATGCAAGACAATCGTGTAGCTGAAATCAATCACTTAAAAACACAATACGACGAACAAAAAGGAATGGCTATTTTATATCCAGAAAACGATCATTTTACGGGTATAGATAAATTGATTGATACGATTATTCGTATCGAACAAGTTGAAGCAAAATACCCAAGTAAGAGTACTGAAGAAGGTAAAGTTGTTCAAAATTTATTACGAAACAAAGAGGATAAAGAACATGCGCTTAAAAATGCAATCGACAAAGCATTAGCAAACGCCACGTTAATTTATTGTTTCAATACAACAATACTGAATGAATCTAATTATTCCGCTGAAGTACAAAATCTACAGCGTAAAATGGTATCGAATGTGTACAATAAAAGACTGCAAAGTCAAATGCAGGAAGCTGTAGCTGTACAAGTGGTAAAAGAGCAAAATCCAAGTCGTTTGGCAACATTTTTTAATTCGAAAGAATTTGGGTTATTTGATGCAAACGGAAATTTTGTAGGAGAAAACTTAAGTGTGGTAGAAGAAGTAACGAATCTTATTCGAAACTCCTTTGTACAAGGATCAGATATCGAATCAAAATTAGCAGGTGCACCTACAGGTTACACTTACGGAACGGTCATCGTTACTTTAGCTGCTTTGTTACGTGCCGGTCGATTAGCGGTTAAAACGCCAACACAGACTAATCCTATATATGCGGTGACCGATAAGGGTGCCTTGGATATTTTTTTAAGAGTTAATAATTTTAGAAATGCCTCTTTTAAAGCCAATACACAATCCCTTTCTGCGCATCAGAAAAAGCAGGTCGTTGATTTCTTCTTAAATAACGAACTTGATTATACTGTTCAAAAAGTAGAGGGATATAAAGTAGATTATAATACCAACGATTTCCAATTGACTGTGGCAATAAGAGATGTAGCAAAAATATATATTCAAAAAATCCAACAGCTAACGGATAATGTAAAAGATTTTACCATCTATTTCCCGAAAGCCAAAGAACACAAAGATTACATCAATGCATTCACGAGTCAAGTAACGCCTGACAATTACATCAGTAAGGTGAATGACTTTATTGCGCAGAAAGAAGAATTAGAAGGAGTAATTCTGAAAGTTGATAAAATGGAGAAGTTCGTTAAAAACAACTTAAAGAAATTACAAGATTGGGCCATCTATATTCAGGAGGTAAAAACCGATTTATTAAAAGCCAACGCATTAGATGCTACGGTAACGGATAAAATGGAAGAATATAAAGCGTTATTAAAAACAGATATTACCAAAGCTTTTGCACAATTACAACAATTGGCACAAGAGATTAAAGATAAGTATCACGCTAAATTCAAAGGTCTTATCGATCAGTATGCCGTTGAATTTAAAAAGCTACAAGCCAAGGCTGAAGAGATTAAATTGGATATCGAGGCTTTACCGAATCAATTAAATTCGGGTATTTTATCAGAGGTCAAAAATGTATTGACGTTTGCTCAGCAACGTGCGGTAAGCGATTTAGATTTGGATTTCTCTATTGTGAATAAAAAGTCAGGCTTCTCGTATTCTGAATATGCGACAGCTACTGCATTAATCAACCAAAACGATACACAGTTAGAGATTCAAAAAGCGTCTATCATTCGTACAGCACCAGAACCGGTTACTCCGACTACGACAGATGGAAGTGAAACACCGACTGCGCAAGTTCAAGAGCCAACTACGCCTTTTATTCGTAAAATTAAAACGCAAGTCCCTACAAGTACAATGACTGTTGTGGATTACAAAGCGTGGTTAACCAGAGAATTACAGAAAGTAGCAAATGCTCAACCAGACGATGAAATTGAATTTGAGAACTAAAACCAAACCATAGAAAACAAACACTTTTAATTAATGAAACTTTCAGATCATACCAATGATATCCGCCAAAAGGTTCAATCTGCTGTGGGCAACAGATTGGAGCGATTAGGCATCGCTATAGAAGTAACAGATATCAATCTTTCAGCTGAACAGCAAAAAGAAAAAGAACGTTTGTTAGAAGTGTTTCAATCCTTAAAGGATGAAACAGGAACAAAAGAAAAAGCTTACGAAAAGTTATTAGACGAATTGACGTTTACTTTATTCAACCGTATTGCTGCTTTGAAGGTAGCAGAAGCGCATACCTTAATTCCAGAAATGATCACGCAACGTCCTGAAAATGGAAATCGTTCGTTTTCGCATACAGCTTACTTGGAACAGTTTCCAGACAAACGAAACCAAGAACAAGAAGGTTTGGTGGACTTCATCAGTTTCGAAATCCAAAACTTAGCGGAAAACTTACCCCTTTTTAGTTTATCGCATTACTATCACCTGATGCCTTCGGCAATGGACTTAAAGGAAATTATCGACGCTTTTAATGCCGTAGAAGTAGACAAAGATGTGAATGATGCCATTTGGCAATCCGATGATGTATTGGGTTGGTTGTACGAAAGTTATAATAACTACAAAAAAATAGCCCACAAAGATTCTAAAGCAAAAACAGAATACGATAAAGTATCCATCCAATCTCAGGTGTACACACCAAAGTGGGTGGTGAAGTTTTTAGTGGATAACAGTTTAGGAAAACAGTATTTGGAAATGTATCCGTACTCTGACATCAAAAACAAATACGCCATTGCCAACGCACCTACAGAACGTGTGCGCGAGCCTAAACCATTACACGAAATCAAATTAATCGATCCTGCAATGGGATCGGGAAATTTCTTATTGTATGCTTTTGATGTGTTTTATGATTTGTACCAAGACCAAATCGATAATTTTGGTGCCAATTATGATGAGCGTGACATTCCAAAATTAATTCTAAAAAACAATTTATACGGTGTCGATTTAGACAACCGTGCAGCTCAAATTGCACAGTTGGGGCTGTACATCAAAGCAAGACGTAAAAAGCGCAACATCAAAATTGAACATTTCAATTTGGTGAGTTCCGATTTTATCTTACCTCCTTACGAGCAGGTAAAACATATTTTCTTCCCTTCAGAGGAGAAAAAAACAACTGCCGAACAAACCGTAGAAAGAGTCGTGATCAGTTTGTGGGACGATTTAATGCAAGCCCATAAGTTTGGAGCATTGATCCGTATTGAAGAAATTGTAGAACAACATTTATCAGCTTTCGAGAAATCAGAAGTGACCTTATTTACTTCTGCTGAAAATGAAACCTATTTATCTTTCCGTAAATCATTTATCAATGATTTGTACCAAGCTGTAAGAAAGTACGCCTCTACAGGGGTGCAAAACTTTATGCAATTACAAGCGGCTAATGCGGTGACTTATTTGGATGTATTAACCAATAAATACGATGTAGCCGTTGCCAATCCTCCCTATACAGATTCAGCCGATTTTGGTCCTGAATTAAAAACCTTTGTAGAGAAACACTACAAAAAACCGTATAAGTTTCATACCAATCTATACGCGACCTTCATCAAGCGTTGTTGCGAATTAACAAACGAGGAAGGAAAAGTGGCTATGATTCATCCTTTAACTTTTATGTACATTAAAACATTTGAAGATGTTCGTAAATATATCATCGAGAAAACAAATATTTCAGTTTTTGTAGATTATGGTTTAAGTAATTTATTTGGTGCTGTGATGGTTGATCCTGCATTCTATGTTTTAGAGAAAGGGAAAAAAACTAAAGAAGAATCATTATTTATTTCTTTAAATCAATATACTAGAACACCGAATGAAAAGTATAAGAAAGATTTTTGTTTAGAAGCATTAAACGACTGTATTGCAAATAATCCAAATAAGCACAACATTTTCCTAGACCAAGAAAAGCTAAAAATCATTGATTCTTGGCCGTTTATTTATTGGATATCTGATGAGTTTAGAGATAAGTTTGGAGGTGTTACATTAGAGACAATAGCAAAAAATGCTCAAGGTATGTCAGTTTCAAATAGTGAAAAATATCTTAGATATCATTGGGAAGTTAATCCAGATAGTATTTTTAGGACTAAAGATGAACCTTATAAATGGGTAAGATTTTCAAAGGGTGGACCTTATAATAAATGGTATGGTAATAATTGGTTAATTGTAAATTGGGAAAATAACGGTGATGAATTATTAAATGACAAAAAAGCTGTAATTAGAAATAAAGAATTTTACTTCAGAAAAGGAATTACTTATAGTAGTAGCGGTTCCAAAGGAACATCTTTTAGAACGTTAGAGCAAACATCCCTATTTAGTGGTGGAGGTCCTGGTATCATTACTGATGAAACAAATATTTTACCAATTATAGCAACGTTAAACAGTCCCTTAGTTAAATATATAATTGAGTGTTTAAATCCAACAGTTAATACAACACAAGGCGATTTAAATAGAATACCTATTAATATTAACAACTCTAATTTGATTTCAAATTTAGCTTTGTTAAACATTAACCTGAAGAAAGATATTTGTAAAAAATCAATTTTGGATGAGTTATTTGAAAAAAATAAGCTTTCTCCAATTAATTCATCTCTCATTGATCAATTAAATAACTATTTATTTGAAGAGAATTTTATTTATTCAAAAATATTAATCAATGAGTCTATTATAAATACTGAAGTATATAAAAATTATAACCTAACTAAATCTGACCGCCTTCAAGTAGAAACCCAAATGGGTAAATCCATAGGTTCATTACCTGTTGTAGAAGTAGCTAAACAAGCATTTTTAACTGGTTTGGAAAATCCATTGCCAGAAGTGGTAGAGTACATTCAAAACATCGAAGAGCAAACCTTTGAAGATGATTTCGTAAAAGAAATTAAAGAAGGTTTTAAAACCTTATACCAATCCAATAACGATTTAGAAGAATTTTGTATTCGTCATCAAGTTAACCCGATCAATGTATGGTATTGGTTCAAAGAAGCCAATATTCTACCAATGGGTAAAGCCAAAGAAATAGCTTTAGAGTTTGTAACTGATCATATCCGTACCTTATTAGCACAGGATGATGATGGGATTATTCCATTATACGCTCAAGCGTTAGAAACTCGCTTAATAGATCGTTTGGTGAATCACTTACACGAGCAAGGGTTCTCAGCAGCACAAATAGCAGAGTTAGATCAGTTCTTAGGCAAACCTTTAGAGAAATACATCGAAGATAATTTCTTTGAAGATTTAGCCAATCATCTCAACTTGTTTATGTACTTACCAAAGACGCCATTCATTTGGCATTTGTCTTCAGGGAAATACAAAGCCTTTGAAGTGTACACATCCATTTACCAATGGAACCGCGACAGCATCTTCAAGCTAAAAGCCGTATATGTAGCCAAGCGCAGAGAGCAGTTGCAATTGCGTTTGTCAGACATCCGCGAGGCAGAATCTGCTGCTGCACAAGCAGAGAAAGAATTAATCGCCAATCAATTCATCGAGTTAGAGGCGTACGAGGCAAAGTTAGATGAATTAATCGCAGAAAATTACAACCCGATATTAGACAGCGGAGTAGCTAAAAATATTGCGCCTCTACAGAAAAAAGGAATGATAAAAGCGGATATTTTAAAAGCACCACAGTTAACAAAATACCTAAACGCAGACTGGTAATGGTAGATCAATGGATACAGCAAGAGCTACAACATAAGTTGAGCCGTAGAAACTTGGTCGTGGTAGTAGATCCAGACGGCCAATTAGAACAATTGCTTCCAATGTGGGAGCAACAGGTTTCGCAATTGATTACAGTAGATGCCACCTTAAAAGAAGAGTGGCAACGTGTAAAAGAAGAATTGTTTATTCGGGTAGCTATTGAACAGGCCCCGAAAGAGCCTACAATTGTCTATTCCCAAAGACCGAAACCGCAATTAAGCTTTTTGTTTGATTACACCGAAACCCACGGCTTGTTAGATTATACCAATGCCGAAGAATGGTTGCGTCAAAAGTTATTTGCCGAAACAGGTTTGCAAATTCAATTGAGCAAAGAAGAATTGTTAACTGCGGCTAAAGCAAGTATAGGGAAAGACATCAAATGGTGGAAATCAGTCTTACAAGGTTTAGCAGATGTCGTGAATTTAGAGCACGAAATTTTACCGTTAATCGCCAATCCAGAAGCTTGGGAACAACAACAAGCAGAGGAAGTAATACTGTACGTTCGTCAGAAATTGTTCGCCTTTGTTAGTCAACCCGTTTCAGATAAACCATTAAAGGTACTTGTACAAGAAGTGGTCGAGCAAATGTTGCACAACATCGTGCAGAACAAAACTACAGAAGATAAAGTTTGGTACACCAACTGGTTAGACAGTAACCAATACATAGCTGTATTGAAACAATACGTAAAGCATTTTACTATACCACAGGGCATAAACCATTGGGAAGCAGAAAGCAACCATTGTTTTGAGGAAATAGACCGTAGACAATTGGTTGATGTGGTGTCGAATTTGCATAATGTGGCATTTAAAACAAAATACCACAGTACCATCAAGAAAAGAATCGGGAATCATCGCAATCCGTTGGTACCGACTTGGTGGAAAGATATTAGTATCGTTTTAAGTTTTGATCCTTCAAAAATTTCTAAGCTATTCAGTTTAAAAGAGGTCGTAACTTATTACACAACCGAATATCAAGCATTGGATCGTGCGATTCGCAACTTGTATCAGGAGTTTTTAAACGAAGACAGCATCTTAAAACCGATACAAGAATACTACCAAAGTATCAACCAAGAATTGATTGATAAATGGTTCGCCTACAAAGACGATTACCAAAGCAATCAACAAGGATACTTGGTTGATTTGATTAAAAATTCAACGAAGAAATTAGCGGTTATTGTAGGCGATGGCGTTCGTTGGGAAATTGCAGAAGCGGTTGCCTATGCCATTGATAAAACCTATGAAGTACAAAAGCAAGTGATGTTAGCCGATTTACCATCAGAAACCGAACATAATATGTCGGCTTTATATGTGGGAGATCAGCAAGTCTTGGCAAAACAAAGCGACCGTGAAAAGGAGTTACTTAAACGAACAGAGAAAGAAATCGCGTTCAAGAAATTAGTCGATACCAATGCAACAACGCAAGATCCTATTTTAGTTTTAACCTACAAGGATATTGATAGCGCAGGTGAAAAATTGCAGTTGGATGCCATTAAATTATTCGCTGAATTCGAAAAAGTTTTAATCAAAAAAATTGAGGAACTTTTACGTGCGGGTTATGAAGAAGTACATTTAGTAACTGATCATGGATTTGTATTAACAGGTTTATTATCAGATGCCGATAAGTTAGAAGTGTACATCGACGGAAATCATAGCAAAAGTGAACGTTACATTCGCTCGGTCGTAAAACAACATACAGATATGTTATGGAGTTTTCCAAAAACCTATGAGCAGTATAAGTACATCAATGTAGCTCAATCGGACAGACCATTCCGTACACCAGGAGTATATGGGTTTGCACACGGTGGTTTTGCTCCACAAGAGGTCATCATCCCGAATTTTATGTTCAAGCGTAAAGGGGATGCACAACCAGCCTTACAGGTATTTATTTCAAATAAAAACCAATTAATAGACGTATCAGGAGAATATTTTAAAATCAAATTAGAAACCCAAGCAAGTGGAGATTCTCTTTTTGATGGCCAACGCACCATAAATATTACCTTATACCATAATAACATTCCAATGCAATCCGTAGAAGCTATCACCATTCAGAAAGACCAACAATGGGATAAAGAATTTAGCTTTGAAGGGCATCAACAGATTGTTGTATTGGTAGAAGATGCTAACACAAAAGAAAAAATAGACCAAGTTGTCGTGAACAAATCATCTGCCCGAGATATGGGAGGATTATTTTAATTTCTAAAGCTATAATAATGATTCAATTAGATAATTTAGATACGCAGGCCATCGATAACTTTAGAGGTTTCGTGGTAAAAAAAGATTTAGTAGGTATTGTAAAAGGAGGTGCAAATGTACCCGCCTTTGTTTTAGAATACTTATTAGCAAATAGTTGCAGTACAGATGATGAAGAAAAAATAAAAGAAGGTTTAGAAAATGTACGTACCATTTTACGCGATCACTATGTAAACCCAGAAGAAAGTTCATTAATCCAATCAAAGATTAGAGAGAAAGGACGATACAAAATTATCGATAAAATTTCCGTAGAATTAGATGCAACGAAAGATACTTATTGGGCGACATTAGTCAATTCAAACATCAAAAATGCCAACATCAGTAGTGATTTGGTAAAACACCACGAAAAGATTTTATTAGGGGGTATTTGGGCGATTATCGACGTAGAGTATGATCCTTTAATTACAATTGGATCAAAAGTTTTTCCTTTCGTAGTAAGTAAAATTACTCCGATACAATTATCGTCTTTTGATAATTCATCGATCGTAGATAAGCGTAAGAATTTCGAAACAGCAGAATGGAAAAAAATATTATTGCGTAGTGCGGGATATGAGCCAGAAAGTGAAGGAATGGACGAGCGTATGCAAGATTTATTATTGTGTCGTTTAATTCCGTTGGTGGAAAAGAATTTTAACATTGTGGAATTAGGCCCTCGTTCATCAGGTAAATCATACATCTATAAAGAAATTACGCCTTATGCGATATTAGTTTCGGGTGGACAAGGAACAGTTGCGCAATTATTTGTCAATAACTCATCAGGTCGTGTAGGAGCTGTTGGCCTTTGGGATGCCATTTGTTTTGATGAAAGTACCGATAAGCTTTTTAAAGATAGAGATGCTATTCCATTGATGAAAGATTACATGGAGTCAGGATCATTTTCTCGCGCAAAGAATGGGGAAATTTCGGGTTCTGCTTCAATCATATTAAACGGAAACATCAATCAGCCTGTAGAAACTGTATTACAGACTTCTCATTTATTCAGTCCGTTATCAGATGAAGTCAATGAAGATACGGCGTTCTTAGATCGTATCAATTTATTTTTACCAGGTTGGGAAATAGTAAAATTTAGTCCAGCAAACTTTACAAAACACTACGGTTTTAGTACAGACTTCTTTTCTGAATTATTAAAATCACAGCGTAAAATAACGTTCACAGATTCATTAGATCAATATTTTGCCTTAGGAAATCATTTAAAACAACGTGATGCTAAATCAGTTCGTCGTATTGTTTCTGGATTTGTAAAACTATTGCATCCACATGGAGAATATACCAAAGAAGATATTCGCAAATATTTAACGATTGCCATGGAAATGCGTCGTCGTGTAAAAGAGCAATTAAAACGTATTGGTGGAATGGAATTCTGGGACACGAATTTCTCTTACATTGATAAAGAAACTCAAGAAGAAGTATTTGTAGGATTGCCTGAAGAAAAAGGATCATCTTTAATCGAAGCAAATCCTTTAGCTCCTGGTACGTGTTATACAACAACTAATGATGGTGAAACCAATGCTGTAGTTAAAATTGAAGTGGTAGCAATCGCTGGGAATGGTAAATTAAACATTACGGGTACATCCAATCAAGCGGTTAAAGAGAATATTAAGAATACCTACAATTACCTGAAAGCTAACGAAAAATCAATTTTGAATGAACGACATTCTTTAAGCAATTTTGACATTAACTTACAAGTTTCTACAGTTCTCGGTTCTAATGTAACGGATGGTATTGGTGCTGCCGTTTATGTGGCAATTATTTCAGCATTATACAAGAAAAACTTAAAAGGAGGCTTAGCTGTTTTAGGAAATATTTCAATTGGTGGAGCAATCGAAAGAGCCAATAATTTTGCAGATCGTGTGTCAAGTTTATCCGAAAACGGTGCAAAAATCGTTTTGGTTCCAATGACAAATATGTCCGAATTTGGAACATTACCTCCAACTGTTTTTACAAAAACAGACGTACCATTCTATACCGATGCGCAAACATTGTTGCAGAAAGTAGTACTAGATGTTTAGTAAGTTTTGACACAAAGATGCTGTAATTTGCATCTTTGTGTTATTTGTCATTTTTATAAATTAATCTATTTTTATTTTTAACTCTTGTAATGTTTTTTGTAAAGGACAGTGTTGCATTTTGATTGTTTTCAATCTTTCTTTAATATTTTCTAAACAATCACTATCATATAAATCCGTTTCATTATTATGATCACTATTTTGACAAAACATTTGTAGATGACACCCTGAATTAAAATTATTTGTAACACTATATAAAAAACTTCTTAATGCCCAAAAATGCTCCAAGGAAACATCATCAAGGTTAAAGTTACTAGGTTTAATATAATGAGCCTTTCCTTCTTTATCAATAGTAATTGGTGACCCCATAAATGAAATAAATTCCTTTAATTTTAAATTTGCACTTAATTTTCCACCTTTAATTATATCCAATAAAAAGTAAGGGTTTTCTAGTCTACATTTTAAGCTAACTGTAAGTTGATATTTAATAAACTCATGTTCAGGAATAATATCAAATTCACTTTTGGCTGGAAAGTATCCTCTGATGTATATTGAAGCTAATTGTGATAAAATATTTAATAATTGGTATCTGTCTAGTTTATTGATGTCAATTTCATTTTTTTGAGGGTATAAAATTTTAAGAATCTCCTCGTATCCTGTTAAATTAAACTGTTCTGGATATAAAGTTCTATAAATAAGATCATGATCATTTAAATTTATTTTTTGGTCTTTTAATCGTTCTAGATTTTTTATAAAGCAATTAGATGGTTCGCTGTGCATTAAAGCTAAATCACATAATATAAAAAGTGTTATTTCATCGATTTCAGTTTCGGGGAAATAATATTCCCAGACTTTATATATTAATCTATAAGGATAAAATGGTGGGGTTTTTAAATTTTCTTCTCCTATTATTTTTTCAAAAATATAAGCCATTCCTTCCATAATAGGATGTGCCCCAAATTTAAATTCTTGACTGTCTGAGGTAATAAGAGTAATTAAAGGTAGATCATACCTTTCTTTTGCATTAACATTGTTAATACTAATTTGAATATCAATAATGTTAAAATCAAGACTTATTGAACCTGTACTTCCGTTTAAATGTGAAGATATATTTATATTGTTGCGAACATCTTCTGTTAAGTAAATAGGTGTGTCGATACCCTGTTCTTTCCAATGCTTTATATAGTGTTGGTTTAACTCACTAACTCTAGCTAAATTGTTTAATCCATAAATAGTCGTAATATCTTGTATAAAATGAAAATATTCGTGTAAAAAGAGAGATTGCGTTTTACCTGGAGTATCAATTTCAAATAAATATGAATCATCAATTACTGAAATTTTAAAATAACTGGGTAAATAATGCCCTGAACCAGAACTGTAATTTATATTATCAAACATTATCGGAGTTTACTGTTCAAAAATAGATTTTTAAAATGTTATTGATAGGGAATATTTTACAATAAAATTCACTTTATCTTAACTCTAACTTCTTTGTCTAAAGATAGTAAGTATACAAATTATCTTTTTATTAAACCAATAAAAGTTGATTAATTAATCTTTTTAAATTGAAAAAATATATACTGCTTCTCAGACAATAAAATATTACAAAAATGAATTTTATTTGTATTTATTTTAAATTAAATGATTGATAATCAGTGTTAAATACTATTAGTATCGAAAATTAGCGAGAAATTCCCCAAAAATCAAAGAAAATATATTAACACAATATTCAAAAAATAGGGGTTATTTAAAATTGTTTTAAATCCTATTTTTTATTTATTAAAACCAAAATAACATCTAAAAGATTTCATTTTTTACGGCTTCCCATATTTTTATTGTATATTTTTATTTAATCTTTGCAATTCTTTTAATTTCTTTTATAATATTGAACCATGGTTCTCATGATTATATATCTGCTTAATTCTACTTTGCTTAGAGATACAATATGGATAAGAAGAATAAATTATGAATTATTCTAATAACCAATTAATTCGCCAATTAATTCTATCGCCAGGATACAACAAGATTCATAAATATAACCTTAAAGAATTAGAAGATACAGCTTAAGTTTCTAAGAATTCGAAATATAGAACATAAGAACTTACAATTTAAGCAACCGACCATAATATTAATAACACTAAATTATTAAGATAAATATGCCAGATTTAGCCAAACAATTCAATAGAGAAGAAATTATAGACGCTATCGAATATATTGAAGAAAATCAAATTGATTTAATTGGATCTACTGTACATTTATTGGAGTATAATGGCAATTTATATCCTCCTAAAGAAGTTGTTCGTTGGGCAGCTAAATTAAAGAACCTAAAGGATTGGGAAAATTATAGGCTCAGTGGAGGTGATAATACGAATGAACCCTTAAAGGCTTTGGGATTCAGTTTTACAAAGAAAGCTGACCTTAATCAGAATAACCAGTCTGTTAATAAAGCTATAATAGATCAGTACAAATTGTTAATTAGAGAAAGAGGAAACCAAGATGAACTATATAAGTTTTATTTGATTGAAGACTTTCGGAATAAATGGAATATTGATGCAGAAGACTTCACAAAAATGTTCTTGTCTATTGATTTTAAGAATTTAATTTATCATCCCATTGCATTAACTACTTTAAGAAATATAGCAAGTAAAGATCCGGAGTTCTTGCGTGAAAACATGAAAGCATTGTTTGATGAACAGATAGGACTTAATAATCGAATTGGTGCTTTTTGTTCTTCATTGAATAGCTTGTATAAGTCTTGGAATCCTAAGTTGCAAGGCGGAATTGATGAACGGACTGTTGCAACATTGATGACTTTAAATGATCCTTCAAAATATACCTTTTATAAGTGGACATTCTATAATGAATGGTGTAAGAAATTAGGGTTAAAAGCTTCTAAGACTGGAGAATGTTATATAAACTATCTAGAGAAAGTAGATGATCTAATTGATAATTATATAGTGGATGATGAAGAGTTATTACTAATTCATCAAACCTATTTGAAGGATTCGCTATTTAAAGATGAGAACTATTATATTTTGGCACAAGATATTATTTATCAAGTATTGGAACAACTTCCTAAAAGAAAGATAACCAAAGATTATAAGGTACAATTCCAAAACTGGCTTACTGCGAAAACTAAAGATACCTCCAATAAAGTCAGTTCTTACATGCAGGCTTTAATTATTTTATCTGAATTGATTAATGATGATGTTTTTAAAGTTTCTGAAAGGGAATATTTGCAGGATTTGTATAAGGACTTAGTTCAAGAACAGCGAAAAGAAAACGGTAAGTATTATTATTCAAAATCTCCTTCTTATGGCAATAATGGTTATTTCTCAGCTGCAATAAATGAGTATTTATTATTCCATTCTGAATTACTAAACCAAGAAACCTCTCTTAATTCGAAAAATATGATTGACTCTACATCATTTCCCTTAAATCAAATTTTATACGGTCCGCCGGGGACAGGGAAGACATATCATACCATCAATAAAGCAGTTGCAATAGCTAATCCTACATTTGATTTAAAACAACCTCGAGCAATTATTAAGGGTGAGTACAAACGTTTGGTTGAGGCTGGACATATTGTATTTACAACATTTCACCAATCGATGAGTTATGAGGATTTTGTTGAAGGGATTAAGCCAGTTATGGATAATGAAAGTTCTGGAGGGCAAATAAATTATGCAGTAGAGGATGGTATCTTCAAGGCTATTTGTATGCAAGCATCTTTAAAAGATGTTCAGAAAGATGACTCTATAGATTGGAGTAAAAAAGATTATTTCAAATTATCATTAGGTGGAGTTGCTAGGCCTGATGTCCATGATTATTGTTTAGATCATAATATTATTGCATTAGGTTATGGTGGTGAAAAAGATTTGTCCAATTTGTCAACTATTACAGATTGGATAGAGTTTAAAATAAAATTCTCAGAACTAAATCCCGAAGAATATAAAGAAACTACATACTCCGCTCAGGCTGCATTTACTTTTCTACGTATGAACATTGGAGATGTGGTGGTAATTAGTAAAGGCAATAAAATTGTCGATGCAATCGGAATAGTTGAAAGCAATTATTATTTTGATGATAATGTATCTATAGATTATAAGCATTTTAGAAAAGTGAAATGGCTATCTACTCGAATGAATTATAAGCCTGATTTCTTTTTAGATGTGAATATTTCTCAAATGACCATATATGAATTCTATAAACATAATATTAAAGTTGAGGCCTTTAAAGAGTTATTTAGTTCATCAAACACTATAGAAACTCCATTAAAACCTCATATACTTATCATAGATGAAATAAATCGTGGTAATGTATCTGCGATTTTTGGAGAACTAATTACACTCATTGAAGACTCAAAACGTGAAGATCAACCCGAAGCTTTAGAGGTAATTTTACCGTATAGTAAGGAAAAATTTTCTGTTCCGCCGAATTTGTATATTATCGGCACAATGAATACAGCCGACCGTTCAGTAGAAGCCTTAGATACCGCTTTGCGCAGACGTTTTGTATTTGAAGAAATGCTTCCTAATCCTGATTTGGAGGAATTGGATTATGAGGTGTACGGCTATAAGGCTTCTGCTATTTTAAAGCGTATCAATCTACGTATAGAGAAATTGGTAGATCGTGATCATTGTATTGGCCATGCCTATTTTATAGGTAAGAATGAGGAGACTATTATTGATTCCTTTTATAAAAATATTATCCCCCTACTGCAAGAATACTTTTTTGGCGATTACGGAAAGATAGGTTTGGTATTGGGCAAGGGCTTCATACGCTTGAAGCAAAGTGAATCAGCGCTGTTTGCAGACTTTAGTTATGAATATAAAGAAGATTTAGAAAGTAGGACGGTATATGAAATCATAGACTATAGAAATGGTGATATAGATACAGAAGGATTTGGTAAAGCTATTTCAGCATTAATGAATAATGGCTAGACAGGAACTTAAACATATTATCGTATTTGAGCATCAGCGCCTGTTAGTCGATCAAGAAGGAGAATATTACCTTTCAGCTGGACAACATCAGGCATTGGAGGCTTATTATGGGAATTATTCTCCTTTCTTTAACTTGATACGTAATGGGGTTCAGTTTTGTCAGTATGTAGGGGTGTTGCAGGTAGGAGACACGATTATAGAGGTATTACCGAAGGCGGATAAACTAACAGGAAAAGAAGCGGTACAGAAATGGCAGAATTTACTTATTAGTATGATTCGTACGGTGTGGGGATTTCCAGTGAAAGACGCAGGTACTTCCGATTTGAAATTGAAGCATAATTCGGTATTAGATTTATATTTCGAGTTGTTTGTGACGGAAGTAGAAAAGTTGATGCATTTGGGGCTGATAAAGAAGTATATTCGGGAGGAGCGCAATTCCACAGCTTTGAAAGGTAAACTTGCTTTTAAAAAGCATATACAGAAAAATCTGGTTCACCAAGAACGTTTTTATATTGAAACTACCACATATACGCAGCAACATGATTTGCATAGAATATTATATGCTGCATTAAAGTTGGTATCTCAATTAAATAGAAATGAATTACTGAAATCCCGTATAGGTAATTTGTTACTAAATTTCCCTGAACAGAATTCCATTAAAGTAAATCCTTCAACATTTAACCGCTTACAATACGATCGTAAATCTATCGTCTATAAGGCTGCATTAGAGATCGCAGAATTGTTGCTCTTAAATTATCATCCTGACATCAGTCATGGACGCAAAAATGTATTGGCACTTATGTTTGATATGAATGCGCTTTGGGAGCAGTTTGTTTTGTGTGTATTGCGAAGAGATTTGGTAGGATATAAAGTTAATGGTCAGGTCAGTAAAAGATTCTGGAAATCTACTGGGACTAATGAAGCATTAAGCTCATCTATGCGACCAGATATAGTACTTCTTCACAAAGAGAAAAAGTACGTGATTGTAATAGATACCAAATGGAAAAACATATATGATAGAAATCCATCCTCCGACGATTTACGTCAAATGTTTGTATACCACGAATATTTTGAAGCAAATAAGGTAGTTTTACTTTATCCAGGAGACGGGGAGTTAATAAAAGGTCAGTTTTATTCAAAAGATCAAAATGGTCTTGATGAAAAACATTGTCAATTACTTCGAATACCCGTTGATCGAGACTTTAAAATATGGAAGGATAAGATATTGAAGAAAATACAAGATTTATTAACTGAATCCGCAATCCAAGAAGATAAGTATAGATTGTTTTTCGGATAATTTGCACATAAAACAATTCCCAATAAATCACCATATTAAAAAGCCGTATCTAAACAAACTTCAAATACGGCTTTTCTTGTTTTATATCAAAAAACAAACTGTTCTTACTTCATTTTTATAAAGTACAATCTATTTCTATCTACGTTTTTGGTTAGAGGCAACATTTTCTGAGCGAAACCGCTTTTACCATTATCCACTACACCAAAATCATCATCATTGGAGATTACTAAAATATTCCCTTTAACCATGGTTAAGCCTTCTGCTTTATCGTGTGGATATACCGAAGGTAAATCCTTCAACAAATCAAAAGTTAAGGTTTTTGTAACCGGTGTAATACCAGCGGCAGTTAAACCAGCTAGATCTTTCAATTCCTCAACTGTTTTTCCATTAAACAATTTACCGGTAGCAGTATTCGCAGCATCCGAAATATCAGTCGCTTTGCTGATATCGATTTTAAACACCTTTTTAAATTGCGCTGGACTATTGGTATCACCGCCATAAAGACCATCACGCTCCAAGGTTAAGAAGGTAGTACTGCTTAATGCCAGGATTTCACTTACACCCGTAAGAGAAGCATTGTCCATCAAATAAGCATATTGTTTAGTAGCACCAGAGGCGATGTCAAACGTTAAGATACGAATCACAACAGATCCTGACATGGCAGCTGAACTTGGATTGTACATTGGCGATTGCATAATTCCTACTAAAGTTTTGCCATCAGGAGTGATGGTTAAACCTTCCATACCACGATTTGCACGACGATTGGCAAAGACAGCTGGAATTTTACGACCTCCAAATCCTGTCCCAAATGGGTTGATACGCTCGATTGTCTTACCACTTGCATCCGTATGCAAAATGTGAGGACCATATTCATCGGAAATCCAAAATGTACCATCAGCAGCAATTACCAAGCCTTCAGAATCGATACCATCTGCAGAGGCAGTTAATTGTTTTCCTGTCAAATCGAATGGAACCTCACCAGTAGATCCCATCCCTGCAGGATTCGGCAATCCGTTTAATTTAGCGCCTTTTTCATTTTTCAATTCAATTACTTGTTCCAGCACTAATTTGCCATCTTTCAATCTGAATTTACCAATTTGAGGAGCAAAATCAGCCTTCCCGATGATAATGGAATTTTTTGCTTGGCCAGCAACGTTGGAGCCACGGTCGGTCATCATGTAGAAAACCTCTGGATCGTTCGGATCAGCCGCTACAGCTGAACCGTATCCGCCGTTGTAGACTTTCACTCCATCTGCTGTGGTCATCAACACTGGTGGTGTTTCAACTTCTGCCATTTCTGGATAGTTTACTTCTTTTGGTTTGTTAGGATCTTGATCCTTGTTACAGGATGCAAATGCTGCTACTAAGGACAAAGCAGCTGTTAGTGTTAAGATTTGTTTTCTCATTAATAAAGCTTATTAAATTGGCACAAATAAAGAAGTTGAATGTGAAGCTCGTGTTAAGTGTAGGTGAAGTTTTTATCTCAATTTGAAAATCATTCTTTAAATATTTTAAGTAATAAAAATTATAAGAATTATAGATATAGTCATCTCATAGCATTAATCATCCTCAATTGATCTAGAATAGTTTCAAAATGAATCATCTAAAAAAAGACCGAATTAATATTAAATTAATTCGGTCTTTTTAGAAAATCTAAAACCTTTCCACCCTATACTTCGAGTCTCAAATCTCCCCCCTAAGATTCCCCCAAATATCTATTTCTTATGAAAGTAGCATCCCATATATTTTCACTCTCGGAGAGTTGTAAATACTGAGCGGCTTGATCAAAAACAAAATCTTCAAGATCCTCCTCTGGATCAAATATAGCTTCGCCAGATTCTTCTACTATTTCGCCTTCGCTAATAACCATGTGGCTAACTAATTCACCTTGCACATATTTATCTAAATAATAGGTATCCGACACATCCGAGATAATAAAATGAATGATTTCCAAATCGGCTGGGGGAGGATGTATACCATCCATCAAATCAAACAAGAGAAATACCCCTGAATCAGTTTGTAAAACATCAAGTCTTTCCTTCGGACGCTGACTGCTGCTAGCCTCCTCAAAATCGATCTCTTTTTCAAAAACATATTTATCCCCTAAGAGCGCCTCTAAGGTCTCCTGAGTCGGCGCACCTTTAATAACTAAACCTGCAATGTTATAACCCATAATGTTTTAGTTTATGTCCGCTATTTCTTGATAGATCTTATCCTCAGAACCAATTAACACCATTAAGTCTTTCCGTAAGGCTATTTCTAATATCTCTCGTTTTATCTTATCGATATCATCATAATCAATGTCAATGGATAAAACAGGACCATGAGGATTAAAAATTAAGTAATGACCCCAAACCATTTTGTTAGGTAATTCTGGGAATTTAGCTTTTATTTCCTCCTCTGTTTCTTTCAATATCTCGGTACATTCCAAAGCCTTCTCTTCAACATCCGATACGGCTAACCAAGTTTTACGATGAGAAGTACTAAGAAGATGTTTCTCTGCGATGCTAATGTAATACTTCATGTCAGTGTGCTTTATTTGATGATTTAAGTAAACAAACTAATCCTACCAATCCTAACCTATATTTTTTCAAAATAGCTTCCTTTTAATTGATATTTAATGCGTTTATCCGTCACCTTACCATCCGCTTGGATTAGAGGCAAACTGATAATCTTTTGTTTATTATCGTATTCAATCATTGATTTTTCCATTGGAAGGTCTGAATTGGATTCCTTCGTTTGATCAACTTCATAACCTAATTGGTTTCGGATTCCTGTTTTGGTCTTGATTAACTTCGCATTGCTGTTTAAGGATTTACCATCGATGCTAAATATCTTCATGCTATGGTAGCTCAACGCAGAACTTAACAGCGCAATTTGATAACCTAAATAGTAATCTTTATTTCCTACATGAACCACATTGACAGTTCTGAAAAACACCCCTGGATCACCTTCTTCGTTCTTGTCTTTTTCAGCCAATACTTGATTACCGGATTTATATTGAAACAGATTCTTATAAAAATGCATACTTCCTCCTGTCAGTGTATTCCAGGTATAGATCCTAAATTTTCCGTTTGGAGCAGAAGAAATATGTAATCCTTTATCTACTAAAGACTTAAAAGGATGAGGTAAGCTGGCCGCTTGTTTCGATGTAACTTGAAATAGCATCTTCTCAAAATTCTGATTTGCTGCCAATAAAGAATCGAGGGAATAATCTTGTTCACGACCTTCGCTAGCCCAATACTGGATTCTAGAAAAGGATTTCAGCAAATCCGATTCCACTGAGTTCATATTTTGAGCATACAAAACGCAAACTGTAAATACGGATAGGAGGGTAGCAATCAATTTTTTCATCTGTTCTATTTATAATTCAAACGTTCTAATTCTTTAAAATGTTTTCTAAAGTTAAAATTATTTACCTATGATTATTTTAAAAGCAGTATGTATGCCTAGATTTGGCAGCAGATGATCCATTTTGAAAGAAAATGACTGTTCAATAAGAAAAGATGATCATCAATAAGTCTGGAGAAAATGTCTATGCTGTGCTTATACATTATCCTTATCATCTCTGTATAACTGTAAAAAGGAAATTAAGCTTGAGTCTAAACGGATTTTATCCAAATAGAATTAGATACCAAATTGTACAATATTCGTCCCATTCTGTTACTTTTTAGACTATTTCTTGGATTTCACCTATTTTCAGGATTCCACTTTCTGTTGTCTTTTGTCTGTAATCACATCGTCTTTACTAGGTCTTTCCAAAGGTTTTCTTCGAGACACTTTCGGAACTCCTTCGGAACTTGTTCGGATCTCGTTCGGATCTCGTTCGGTTAGAAGCGAACGAGATCCGAACGAGGTCCATATGATATCCATATTTAATCCGATTGACTGTAAAAGGAAATTCGACCAAATATTTGCTTAAATACTAGGAATATAGTAGGAATATAGTAGGAATATTAAAAACAAAATACGTTTAACCGGAAGGGCTAAACGTATTAATTTGGGTATATTTTAAAGTTTTTAAAAAGCAGGTTAGAACCTATCTTCTTTTATTTTTTTTCGTCATTTTAGCTTTTAAGCCACTTCCGTAATTGTAATTCTTATTGTTACTATCTTTCTTTTTATGAAAAGCACCTCCTTGAGTTTCATCGATTACGACTTTTTCTTTTGGGTTTTCCGCTGGATTATAGATAATTAAATTATCCGGAAGGGGAGAAACAGGGATTTTTTTACCTAGATTCTGTTCGATTTTGCGAAGTGCAGGTAATTCCAAGTCTGTAGCAAAGGTTATTGCAAATGATTCCTCTTCATTGGTTTTAAGCACATGGCTGATAAATTCTTCCTTAGTTTCCGGGATTTCAAAATGAAAAAGGAAAGGAATACCGGCTAAATCTAAATCGCGATTATTTTCATTCGCAACGATAAGAATACGGCAATCAGGCATTTGCTTGAAGATATTGATATCTTCAATTGCTTTAATCTGCAGATTGCTTGGATTGAGTACAGCAGCTTCAGCTTTTGGTACATGTAATCGCTCTAAAAGTTTTTGTGCTGTATGTTCCGAATTAACGAATACCACTACTTTGTCAAAGACTTCTTTATCATCCATCAAATCATTGAATAAATTGATTTTGGTGGTGAAGTTAGGTACTTGATACAGCAATAGTTCATGCGTTTCGATCACTTCTTCAGCCAGTTCATCGACTTCGATGACGGTCGCAAATGGCATAAATGGATCGATCATAAGGTGTAATTTCTCATGGTCGACTGTACTAAAGCACAGGTATTGCACATCACCGCAGCTTTGCGCCAATTCGCGTACATTGGTTTGCATACCCTGCTTTACAATTTCTTCAGCATCATCAATAACGAAGGTTTGAATTCGATTCAAATTTAAGCCTAGCTTAAGGTAAACCATACGAGCACGGTTAGGCGTAGCAACCACAATATCAACACCGCGTACCAAACCTTCAATCTCCTCTTCCATGCTACCACTAGGTTTGAGCCCCATGATATGAAGTTCTTTGTTTTGGCTCACTGCATAAAAGCGGTCGATAATCTCGCTAATGCGTTCTTCATTTGGTGCCAATACCAATACCTTTGGAGCTTCGTCATCTGTATATTTTAATCGACTTAATACACCCAACACATAAGTCGTGGTTTTACCAGCACCTTCTGGCGCAATTCCAAGCACACTGTGACCACCTATAATACGGGACAATGTTTTTAATTGGAATTCCTTGGCACTATAAAACCCTAATTCCTTCATGTTAGAAAGTAGACGCTTGCTAAGTTTTAGTTTATCTAAAGACACGGCTGAATAATTATGATGAATATGAATCGACAAAGTTAATTAAAATAATACTGATGAATGATGCTATTATGGATAAAAGCTACACAACTTAGCCCTTATTCGCCACAGCTATTCATTTCTACAAATTAAAAGGAAACAAGTTTTAAATTTTAACGTTTTTAAATCATAAGTATTGGGTGGTATAATACATTGTATACAGTAATCAGGACCTCATAAAACAGAACGTAAAGGACATGAACATTACCTGAGTATTTCATATAGATGACGTTAAAAAAACAAGATTAATTATACCCGATTACAATTAGTTGTTCAAGAACTAGAAGGGAAAGCTTCGACAGTACAATGGTTATATGTTAATCCAGAGAATAGGCAATTATATGAATATGATTTTGCTAAAGATAAATTGCTATTATTTAAATAAGTAATGATTATGAATAAATTAATTAAGGCTATCTGCTTATTTAGTATATCGGCAGTAATATTTTGTAATATAAGCTGTTATGGAGGCTCTGAAGGTATGGCAATGGTAAATAAAAGTAAGGTAGAACTTCCTCGTGTAGATTCTATAATAGGTGAGGGCTTGATATATTTCAATCTGAATCATCCTTTGCCATTATTTGCAACCGAGCATGACACAGCAGCCTATGATACCTTGAAATTTGTTGAGGTAAAATCTGGCCCAAATAAGGGAAAGGGTGATTTTAAGACTTATACTTTAGGTAATCGATTGATACCTTATGAAATGAATGTCGGGGATTCCGATGTGGAGGCTAAAAGAAATGTGGAAATGGGTTTAATTCGTTTTAGGCCATATTTGATTTTCCGAGTCATCAAAAAGATGGACAATGCTATCGTTGTGTTAATCAATGAGGAGACAAAAGAAAGTAGCGTCATTAAAATTGATGATAACAATAATATTCGGGAGGAAGATAAGGATGGTATGGCATTTTTTGACCCAAATTTTGTTGATACGAAGAATGACAATTGGTTTTTCTATGAAACATGGCCACAGGCATTAATGCGTGCTTTTTTAATTTCCTTACCGAAAGACTTGCCAATTTATGATCAGCCTAATGGTAAACAAATAGCTTTAGCAAAACAGGAAACAAACTTTAGGGTTTTGGCTGTGGAAGGTAATTGGGCAAGAATCAGTAATGAACCGTACCATTATGAGGGCGATAAATTACTGGATGCTTGGGTGAAGTGGCATGATCAAGGCAAAATGAACATTCACCTTATGTTGAACGGAGGCTATGAATAAATCCTTCACTTGAAATATAAACAGCATAATAAAAGCCCAACGATTTAGCTGGGCTTTTATTTTTGAAGTACATCGCAACTAATACGATGTATTGGTTGTCAAGATTTTTCCAGTTGAAACTCCACTTTCTTTAACGACTTTTCCATTTACAAGAATTTGGCATTTTAAAGTGGAATTATCTGTTGTCCCATGAGCGTTGGCAGTTATTATAGCAATCTGCTTAACAGAGACCTCTGGACTAGTCCATTCTTTTCCAAAATCACCAGTTTTAGTAACATAGTCATCACCTTCCATATACACAATAGTGGTAATGTTTACATCATTAGATCCAATGATTTTGTACTGAACTTTTTTAGGTCCTTGAGGATCACCGTTGTCATCATCCTTACTGCAGGAACTGAAAATTAATGTTAGCGAAAATAAAGCTAACAATAGGGTGGTTAATCTTTTCATAAAATTAATAGTTTAATGTGTTTTAATTCAATGGGCAATAACTGTGCCTATTGGGTTGATAATTAGAGAGCACAAACTTTAAAAAAATATTTTAAAGCTTAATATTTATGTGATTCAATGTTATTTTCCGGATGCTAATGGTTATTCTTCGGGCTTTTATTTTCCCAAAAACTCATCTGTTTTGTTTTCGAATATACTTTGCTGAATACACCTAAGAAATTATCCTTATACCTTGATTTTAAACAAATAGACTATGAAGAAAAAAATCGAATATTTATCTTATTCTATATTGGATATTCGATATTAACAAGGATATGGATTGATATATTCTGATAATCTGAATATCTTGCTACTTTAGACTTGCATTTTCTGGAGCAGTTTCTGTTACTTAAACTTGTATTAGCATTTATTTCTTAGATGAAGTATGCAGCTAATCGAGGAGAGGATAAATTATTTTATCGATATTAAAGAAAACAGGCTTTTAGAATTACTAAAAGCCTGTCATCATTAAAACTTGTAGGTTTATCTAATCATAATGATAAATAGCAACAACTGGTAAGTGATCAGAAGCATATTGATTGTTTAAAGCTACTCCGGATACTAGTGTATATACCTTTCTTGCTAGTTGATTACTCGCCATAAAATCAATGGCTTTTGTTGGATTTCTTACAGGGAATGATTTTGCACAAGTACTCATGCAAGATAAAGTATACTCTTCCTTAAGTTTGATCATCTCTGTACTATTGGGTTCTGCATTATAATCACCACCAATCATTAGCGGTTGGTTTAAGGATTTGCTTAATCCGATTAAATGCTCAGCTTGAGCAGTTCTATTAGGAACATTTAAATCCAAATGAGTCGAGGCAAATGTGAGTGTTTTGTTATTTGGCAAGGTTACAGTTGCCATTGCTACACTTCTTTGCTCACCAGCAGTAGGCATAGGTAAACTTTCGCGTTTTTTATTGGAAAGTGGATATTTACTCAATATAGCTACGCCGTATTCACCTCCATTATAATCAATGGATTTGGAAAAATAATAATGCATATCCAAAAGCTTAGCTAATTCTTCTGCTTGGTTAACTTTTCCAGACCTTGGTACATTTACGTCTACCTCCTGTAATGCTACAAGTTCAGCTCCAGAATTACGTATTACTGCAGCAATATTGGACAGGTTAACTACATCAGATCCTTCAGGAGCACCATGGTGTATGTTATAGGTCATAGTTACAAGCTTTTTCTTTTCACTTGGTTTAGGAGTGTCTGGTTCAGCATTATTATCACCACAAGCTGTGAACCCAATAAAAGAGAAAAGTGCTAGGAATAGAAATCTTTGAATCATATCTGTTATTCTTTTAATTTTAGTCTAAATTCTGCTACCATTGGTAGAAAGTTATTGGCTGATTTTGGAAAAGTGCCATAGTTTATGATACTTAAATTGCTTTCCTTGTCTCTAAACATAATGTAATCATATACACCGTTTGGAGCAGCTTTAGGCGCATTCCAGGCACATCCAGTACCTAAACATCCAAAAGTAAAACTTCCTTTAAGATAACCTATAACAGGGCCATTTGCGCTTTCTTGTTCATTTAAGTTTCCTACCAAAATAGTCGGAGCTGTTAAACGATCTGTTATATTAATTAAATCGACAACTTGAACTGCACGGTTATCGGCCACTGAAGGATCTAATTCTGTACCGGCAAAATAGACTTCATTACCAGCACTAATTTCTGCCTTTAACATGGCGATACTCCTTAATTCGGCATTATTACCTTCGATTCGACTTAAATGCTTTCCAAAAGTTTCTTTAATTGGGAATTTAGAAAGCACCGCATTGCCAAATCCCCCTGTTTGGTAATCAATATTCTTTTTGAAGAAAGATGTCATTCCTAATGCATCAGCAAGTGCTTTTGGACGATCAATTTTGGATGATCGGTTAGTAGCACTATCTACCTGCCTTAGAAAAACAAAATCTGGATTGTATTCTTTGATATAGTCTTTCATTACATCAAAGTTGGCAGCTGTTGTTCCAATATTCATGTTGATGGACATGACTTTAAATGTAGTTGTAGGACCGTCATCTTCACCTCCAGTATCAGGTTCTGGTTTATAAGGAGTAATACTCCAATCTCCTGGATCGTAAGATTTTTGGCATGATGAGATTCCAATATAGAGGAATAAACACATTAAGCTATATATAATTTTTTTCATGACTTATTAATAATTTGGATTTTGCACCATATTTGGATTCGCAATTATTTCGTTTTCAGGAATTGGCCAAAGGAATTCCCTGTTTTTACGGTATGTACGATTTTGTACTCGGACAACTTCACCATTTGTAGGATTCGTAGCACCATAAACCTCACCGTTCATGACAGTTTCTTCAATTCCCCATCGTCTTATATCAAAATATCGACCTCCTTCAAATGCTAGTTCTGCTTGTCTCTCTCTACGGATTAATTCACGCATCTTTGCTTGGCTATTATACAGTCCTGTATTTACTGCTGGCATAGTTGCACGGGCTCTAACTTCATTGATTGCTGCTATCGCCTCAGCATTACTCCATTGATCTGTTTCAATCATGGCCTCAGCATAATTCAATAAGATCTCGGCATATCTGATAATCATAAAATCCAATGTTCCACTTTTTGATTGTCTATCTCGTACGTCAATGTACTTTTTGATCCAGTATCCCGTGGCAGTGGATTTGTTTTCTCCAATTTTGTCACTCGGATTATAAAATGGATCTAATTTATAAGTGCCTTGAAACATTTCATTTGGAATAAATACGGATGCAGCTAATCGAGGGTCTCTATTGTTTTTGTAGTTTGGATTCTTCTGATAAATTAATGTAGAATCCCTACCAAGTTCGGCAAGTGTTTTTCCTTGCTTGGTTTCAAAATTATTTACAATAGTATTTGTAGGGGAGAGGTAAGTTTCACCACCAACTCCAAAAGGAGCAAAACTTGTCCAAGCATTGGAACAGCCGTTTTCTTTAAAGAATATCCTTTCATCGTTTAACTCACCAGCATAGCTAAAAAGTTCACTGAAGCTAGCGGCTTTATTTGAATTATTTACCCAAAGTTTATACAATTTTGAGTCGATAACCTTTTTGGAAGCCATTTTGGTCAACTCATAATCTTTATTGAATAATCCAATTCTAGATAGTAATGACCAACAGATTCCAGAAGTTATTCTAAACCTGTCTGCATTTACATAACTTGGAGGTAGTTTGTCAGCACATTCCTTCAATTCATTTACAATGAATTCATAAACTTTGGCCTGTTCAGTTCTAGTAGACTGGTTCTCAGTAGGTGTTAATGATTTAGTTAGCAGCGGAATATCGCCATAGAGCATCATTAACTCCATATGATAATAGGCCCTTAATGCTCGCGCTTCTAACTTCATTCGATCTTTTAGATTAGCATCAAAGTATGCTTTGTCGATATTTTCTAGGAAACGATTTGCTCTTCTTATACAGGTATAGTCATCTGCCCACAAAGAATTTGAAATGCCCCATCTGCTAGATGCTAATCCTCTAGTAAAACTATCGTACTCACCCTTAAAGTCGCCACGGTGTACTGCTTCATCAGTCAAACCAGAATAGTACATAATATTTCTACCTGAACTTCCACCTGGAATACCGGCATAAACTGTTCCTAATGCATTATATGCATCAGTTTCTGTTTTCCACCATAGATCATCTGTTATTCCAGATGGACTATCTTGGGTAAGGAATTGCTCGCAAGAACTATTTAATATTCCAGCGGCTAATAAGCTATATATTAAAAATTTATATTTCATAAGGCTAAAAATTAAAAGTTTGCAGATACCCCAACTGTAAATACCCGCATAACACCGTAAGTCCAAGAACCACCTTGTGACTCTGGATCAGCCAATTTTACTTTAGTAAATAGGAATGGGTTTTGCACGTTTGTATAAATTCGAGCATTCTTTACTCCATATTTATTAATGAAACCATTATTTAAACGGTAACCTGCTTGAATAAATTTAACCCGCAAATAACTTGCGTCAAATAACCAGAAGTCACTAACCAATATATTGTTTTGAGGAATTGATAATAGTCTTGGATAAATAGCATCTTGGTTATTCTCTCTCCAGCTATTAGCTGCACGATAGGTCGTTGGAATACCACCAGATGCACTTTGGTTTAAAGGGTGCCATAGGTAACCTGCTGACTTTCCACCTAAGTTGGCAGAATAATCATGATTGCCAGCTCCTTGAAGTAAAAATTCTAAATCAAAATTCTTATATGAAAAATTGAAATTAGCAAAATAGTTTAACCGTGGAGTAGGGTCACCAATAATTTGCTGGTCTTTATCATTAATAATACCGTTATTATCTAAATCAACATATTTGATATCTCCAGGCCCTTGACCCGGTAATACAGGTACTTTTGCGGTTATTTTATCATCTTCGAAATCGGTGAATTGGAGAATACCATCTGTCACATATCCATATTGACTACTAATAGGATAGTTAACTTCATTAATGGTTATTCCGGAGCGGTATGGACCTCCAACCAATTCTGTGATTTTATTCTTGTTATAAGTAACACCAGGCTTAATTCCAAAATGGAAATTTTCACCTACTCGATCATTATAGTTTAATGAAATTTCCCAACCTTTATTACTCACATTTCCTGCGTTGATTGGTGCCGAACCTATTGCTCCTGAAGGTGCTACAGAAGGTTTCAATAATACATCAGTAGTTTTTTTGTCGTAATAATCAAAGGTTAATCCTAGTTTGCTATTGAAAAGAGCTAAGTCTAATCCAATATCTAAAATGTTTACTTTTTCCCAAGAAATATTTGGATTGCCCCAAACAGATTCTGTTCCATTGCTTGCATTGATTAGGTTCTGATATAAATATAAACCTATATTTTCATTTCCTAATTGACCATAAGAAGCACGGATTTTAAAGTTGTTAATTGCATCAATCTTGAAAAATTTCTCATTATGAACATTCCAACCGAATGCTACAGATGGGAAGTAACCAAATTTATTTCCAGGACCAAATTTGGATGAGCCATCGGCACGAAAGGAAAGTTCAGCAAGATATCGATCATCGTAAGCATAGTTGAGTTTGGCATAACTAGAAACTAAGGTAGAAACGTTCCAATATCCATTATTGAATTTTTCCATGGAAAAACCACCCATCGCATAAATATTATGAAGACCAAATGATTTTGAATAATCTAATGCTCCACTTAAATAGAAGTAAGTATCTCTTAATTGTGAATAAGAGTCTCTTTGAACAGCCCAAGTCTGCACCAATTCTTTTGAATGATAATCAAAGAAATAATAATTATCTCTTTTTTGTTTGTATACGTCAGAATTTAAGCGGTAACTAAATTGTCCTCTAAAATTTAGGTTATCTGTAATAGACCATTTCGGTTGTAAGTTGATGGTAGCTTGATCATATTGGTATCCAATAGTACCACCAACTTCTGCATAAGCTAATGGGTTAACAATATCTGCGTACCTGCCATAGATAGTAGGCCAGCCTTCTTCTTTTGGATATTTTGGAAGGACAGTTGGTGGAAGCCTATATAGGTCATCAAGCATACGGCTTCCTCCATTACTAATTTGTCTATTCGGATATAGCGTATTTCTCCTAATTCCAAGGACATCGAGATTGACTAGGAATTTTTTAGATAATGAAACGGATGTGTTTGCACGAATATTGAAACGATCCATTTCATTTAAAGGAAGCATACCTTTTTGATTCATGTAATTTCCTGTAATGGCAAATCGTGCAACATCATTACCACCGCTGATTGATAGGGAGTGGGAGGTAAGTGGACTATATTTATCTAAAAGTACATCCGTCCAATTGGTGTTTGGATAGTTAATTGGGTCTTCCCCTGAAGCAGTTTTTTCAATCTGTTCATCCGTGTATAGTGGCTGATTTCCTGAGGCTAGTTGTGCATAATTATACATTTGCATATAGGTAGGTGCATCAACAAATTCAGGTAAAATAGTAGGGTTCTGTTGGCCATAATAACCATCATAAAGGATATTTATCTGTCCAGCTTTACCACGTTTGGTAGTTACCAATATGACACCATTGGCAGCTCTTGCACCATAGATTGCAGCAGCAGCAGCATCTTTTAATATAGTTACACTTTCAACTGTAACCGGATCGATGTGGTTCATATCCATTGGTACCCCATCAACAAGAACTAGCGGGTCCGAATTATTTAAAGTAGAGATACCGCGTATTTTAATGCTTGCTGCATCACCACCGGGTAAACCAGATCCTTGTTGGACTTGTAAACCAGTAACACCTCCTTGTAATGATTGGGTTAGGTTTGTGATTGGCTTACCTTCAATATTGGATTTCACATCTAAGCTGGCAACAGAACTAGCAATATGTTTCCTTTGCATTTCCGTCATACCAACTACAACTACTTCATCCAAATCTGACACATCTTCACTAAGGGAAACTGTTAGGTTATTTTCATTTTTTCCAACTAGGATTTCTTTTTTGTGGTAACCTACAGTTGAAAAAACTAAATAACTGTTTTTTTCAACCTCGATTGAATAATAACCAGCTTCATCTGTTGTACCTAATGTAGCACCATCTTTTTTGGATATCGAAACACCCGATAAAGCTATTGGTGGCTCCTGAGAATTAAAAACACGTCCCTTGATGGATATTTTTTCTTGTTGTTTACTTACAATAACTGTAGGTTCGTTAATCCTTCCTGAAGGAATAATGGTTATTTGTCCTTCGGACTCTCGGAATGTAAGGTTGTGTTTTTTTAATTCCCTTGCTAATAATTCTTTAAATTCAATATTCTTACTGTTTACACTGACACGTTTGTTTGATACTAATTGATCAGAATAAAGTAAAGCAACATCTACTTGATTTTGAATGCGTTCTAAAAATTGTTTAAGTGGTGCATTCTCCAATTTGATACTTATGCGTTGGGAAAATGCAGAGGCACTTAAAGTAAGTAAGATCCCTGTTAATGCTAATGTTCCAATTTTCATACTGTATACGAATTTTGATGGAAGTCGCCATCGAGCGGAGAACCTTTGTTCCGCCTGTTTTTTTTTCATAATTTTGTTAGATTAAATTGTGTAAACGATTTATTTTAAATTGAATAAGGAGGAGGTGCAACTCCTCTTTATTATTATTTCTTCATAGTCTTATTTTTTTCGAATCCAAACCTCCTTTTCTTTTTGAATAATTTCATAATCTCTTAACTCATATATACTTTGTAAAGATGATTTTATATCAACATCGATGTTTAAACGGCCAGAATAATCAGTTTTAAGAGTTAATAATTGTTTTTCTGCATGAATTACGACATTGTAAACACGTTCTAAATTCCTGATGAGTTCAGGGAGTGACAGTTGATCCAATTGTAGTTGTTTTTTAGTCCACAATATATCTGCCCCGATAGCCTGTCTGTTTATGGTTAATTTTTTGTTTTTATGATCGAAGTTTATTCTTTCACCAGGTTTCATTAAAATACTTTCAAAGGAGCCAGACATACTCGTCAGACTAATTGAACCAGTTAATAATTCTACTGCAGTTTTTTCATCTAATTCATAGGAATTGACATTGAAACTGGTGCCAAGTACTTGAATGCTTGTTTCTGAGGTTCTAACAGTAAAACTATTTCCGTTATGAACGACATCAAAATAGCCCTCACCGTTTAAATAAACTTCTCTGGATCCAACTTGCATCTGATTTTTATAGGTCAAATAAGAGCCAGCATTTAACCACACTGTGGAATTATCAGGAAGACGGAACTCTTGTCTTTTACCGTATGGCACATATATCGTTACATAGGTGTTTTGAGGATTGTTAGGTTCAATTATTTGATCTAAAGTCATCAAGCTATCCTTATATTCTTGAATTTCATTGACTTCTTTTCTATCTAAATTAGGATCTAAGGTTATGAGTTGAATATTATTGTTTTCCTTTATAGCCTTTTTATGTAGTTCAGCAACTTCAATAATAGTTAATGCCTCTGTTTTTGATTTAAAATGATGAAATAAAAGAAAGGAAGTTAAAACTAAAGAAGCAGCAATTGCAGTTATACGGTATAACTTTCTTTTGCTTTTTTTCTTTTTGCTTGAAAGGATGGACTTCAATAGCATAGATTTTTCATCCTCATTTAATGAGGGCTTTGAATCTAGTTTGAATATACGTCTATATGGTTCTTTATTTTTATGCACAATATTGCCTTTATATATAAAGAGCAGTTAATGCATTTTTATAGACTAATTATTTTGAAAAAATATATAAAAAAAATAAGGAGAGCATTTCCGGTTGAGAAAGGTCTAATTTTAATTTCTTTATTCCCCTAAATGAGAGGGTTCTACAAGTTTCTATACTAATATCCATCATATCTGAAATTTGCTCATAATTTAGATCAGCATAGTATTTTAAAAATAAAACTTCTTTTTGTCGTTTAGGTAGTAGCTCAAATCTTTCTTGAAGTTTTTGGAGTTGTTCCTCTTTAAGTTCAGAATTAATTTTGTCCAATTCATTTTCATCTGCCCAATTCATAGCATCTGTAAGTGAAATGACAATTTGATTCTCTGTACTATTTTTAATTCTTAATAAGCGCCTCCTTAGGGAAGAGAATAGATAATATTTAATATTTACCTCTTTTGCAATTTTAGGATTATTAAATATATCTACAAATAAATCATGTATATGATCTATAATTGTTTCTTTATCCGCATAATAATTTATACCATATACATACAGATCATCCACATAAGTTGAATAGATTTCCTCAAATGCAGTTGTATCTCCTTGTATAAACTTTAACCAAGACATTTTTCTTCAGATTGAATAAAGTAAAAATGCACACTGTTTGTTAATTCAATATTAACAAACCTTTAAACTTAGTATTTGGTGCGAATAATTAGGTTTTAAATCAACCAAATTTAAAATAATTTTATTAATAAAATTAAGATATTAAGAATATTAATTTTCAGCAGAACCATTTTATAATGATGTTATTATAACAAAAATATAATTTCTATATATTGTTTTTAATGCACTAATGGTAGAATCATTCTCATAAAAAAACCTAAGCTAGCGTTTTACCACTAACTTAGGCGTACTAAAAACTGAAACAACAGTTTACTTATTTGGGGTTTATTTGAAGCTTAATTTTTCAATGAGTTGATCTGCTGTTAAAACACCTACTATTCGGGTTATTTCTTTTCCTGATGAATCAAGGACAAGTAATGTAGGATAAGCATTGATACCATATTTTTTCAAAATGATTTTACCTTCTGCAGATTCTCCATCTAGTTTTACTGGTATGAAATTAGAATTTATAAAATCTCCTACCTTTGCTTGCGAAAATACCTGAGCATCTAATTCTTTACAAGGGCCACACCAAGTGGCATATACATCAATAAATATTAATTGCTTATTTACTGCTGCTTTTTTTAATGCCTCTTCAACAGGGAAATGGTTAAAGCTTACACCATTAGCATTCCCTACATTCTTTAAAACTGCTAGTAAATAGTTCAATTTTCTTTGCGAATAGGATGCTTGTTGTGGTATGTATTTCTCCAGTAAATCAATTTGTTTTTGATTGACCAGAACAGAATCTTTCCCATGATCAGGTTTGAATTTTTCAATTTGAAGCAACACTTGAATGGTACTTAGATTTGGTAATTCAACGTTTAACAAGTCCAAGAATGCTGATTTATCCATGTTATTCTTTCTGGCATTTGCGATCTTAAATAGCGGGACAATTTCAGGATGCTTCGAAATTCTAGCTTCATCAATAAACTGCTTTACTGAATTAAAGAGTTGATTGGCTGTTTCAGTCGTAAAATCAGCATTGGAAGTCACAAAATGCATCAGGTCTCTACGAATCATTTTAATGAAGAATTCATCAATGGCTTCATTACCTAAAGATTGTCTGTATTGATCTTGCTTGTTAAGGAGGTCTTTTATTCTTTGATGATGTCGATCAATGGTATAGCGGTTAAAAATAAACCAGTTAGCAGGACTCATTTTCTCAGAAGCTGATAATCCTGCATAATAATCGTCTATGATTTTAAACCCATTTTCTTCATCACCTTTTTTCATCTGAAGCAATACATAATCGTTAATTAGTTCAGGACTACGTTCATTGGCTTCATAACGTTTGATGATTTGTTCATTTGTTCTGCTATTATCAATAGTCTTATTGACATTTTCAATAAACAGGTTTATAGGTTGAGCACCTGTTAATCGTCCTACTTCTATTTGATTTTTATCCACCACAATAAAGGTAGGGTAGGCTTGTATTTGAAATTTCTGAGCTAAACCAATACCTTCATTCTTTTCAGCATTTATTTGAGCTAAGATAAATCTATCCCCAAGTGCCTCTGCTGTTTTTGGGTTTTTAAGGACCTCTTGGTCCATACGTTTACATGGTACACACCAATCTGTATAAAAATCGATAATGACATGTTTATTCAGCTGCTTTGCTAATGTAATAGCTTCATTCAAATTGTTGAATGTCATTAAAGTATTCTGTTTTTGATCGGCAAATAAATTGCCATTGATCATATACAAGAGCATTAATATCGTTATCTTGATAATTTTCATATTGCTATAATTACATAGGTGCATTTTTCCAACTCATATTTTTAATCTTGGAAAGGTTATTCCAATGCAATGACGTGTCTTCTTGCATTTCGATCGTATTCGTATTGTTTTGTAGCACCATTTTGTGAAGTGTACCTTTGCTTGTGCTATTATAGGTTCCCACATATAACTCGATGTAAGAGCCAGCTTGTATATCACTATGAATCATGGTTATTTCATCTGTAAAGTCTTTGATTAAAACAATCTTTTCACTTCCAACTCCATAGTCATAAGCATAAAGCTTAGAACCTATCACAAAATAGAGTGCGGTTCTGGTACTCGCAAATGCATACATACTCGATTTATTCAATTCAGAGGAAAATTCGGGGGTAATTTTATAAAAGCTCCTTTTTTGAGGAATACTAGATGTATAAAATTTATAAATGAATAATTGATTAGTTGTTTTATCTTGCATTAAGGCAAAACTATTACCATCCCTAGAACCACCATCTGTATTCCTTGTGTTCTCTGCATACTTTAATGTCCTGTTTACCTCACTCTGGTTCCATGGGAATGGATCCGTAGGTCTGTCGCTTAATGGATTAACATTTAAGGCTGATGAACTAGCATATACAAATCTATTGTTATCTAAATCATACAAACTATAATAGCTCCAATAACCAGGACCATGCATGATATAAGGTGCTACTTTAAAAGTAGGAGTATTAATTCCTGCAAGTCTATTTGTTGGATTTCCATAATAATCACCTCCACTACTACTTAAATCTGCGTAAAATGCATCTCCTGTATTCGTAACGACCAATCTCCTAGTACTACTAACAGCATTTCCCGCTCTACTATTAATGCGAGGAGCTATTTCTACAGGGAATATATTTGCCGGTAAAGCATAGGTTGAAAACAATAGATTTTTGAAAATATTGTTCGGATTCGTTTCAAAGGTCATTGGATCTACAAAATAAGCGGTCTCTTGACCAATAATCCATTGTCTAGCATTGTTAGGTCGAGGAGGATATACCCCTGTATGGATAATGTCCAAAGCACCCTTCATTTTAGGAACACCATTTTCATTTGCCAAGCCTTTTAAAATTACGGTATCTACACCCATAGCAATCATTTCTACTTGTGCGTATCCCTCATCATCCTCTCCTATAAGCATAAAGCCAGTTGCCGATTGTACGGTTATTGATAGAATAGTGGAGCTTGTCCATGTAACAGTCGTCTCCTTATCTTTTATTTTTAAATACAAGATATAATCACCTGGCAAGGCACTCACTGGATAAATTAAATCCTTAGTTGTTCCAATGATAGTTCCCTTTTTGGTTTGGAGATTTGCATTTGCTTGCGATACTAATTTCCATTCATAGGTGAATCGTTCAGGATCATTTGATTCTTGGGTAAATGTTAATTTAGGATTTAACCTTAGCGTATCCGTTTTATATAAAAGCGAATGGTATTCACCAAGTTCATTTATGGTGATTTCATTGATATCATGGTATTGATAATTTCCAAGATCTTTACTGCAACTATAAGTAACAATTACTAGGATTGGTAAAATCCATTTTAATAAATTATTTTTCATTTTTCTATGGATTATAAGGTTTTCCAATTGTTGAACTCCAAGAAACACCCATTACCCACATTAGTCTTCCATCATCCTCCAAAACAGGTGTTTTTTTATCAAACATACTTTGTAAATATGCCTTCACCACTTGATTAATAATTTCACGTCTAATGGTATGCATGGTAGCTGTTGAGGCAAAATCATCATAAACAAGATCGTTTAATTCACAGATGAGCAAGAATTTCTTAGTCGAAAATTCTCCCCATAAACCTGCTTCCACACCGTTATTACTAGCACCATACCAAATCTTTGGTTTGGTGATGAAATCGGTTAATTCGATTTGATGATAAGTAGCGTCAAAGGTTTTATAACGAGTTGATGTAAAATATGGAGTTAGAGCATACCAGGTCGGAATAGCTAGATTAAAGTCTTCGCTTGATATTAAATTGATTCCAAGTATTCGTTTTTCTGTTTGAATACTTTCTGATCGAATCAGTTCAATTGGAATGTCAGTATAGAGCTGTCCGGCTTTAATAACATATTCTTCTTCTAAAGGCTGATAATCTTCATTTGCAATTGCGGTAGTGCTGTCCACATTTACACGCACGCCAAACTTACGGTCATAATCTTTTCTATTTCCAGTTGCCATCACACGCAATTTTGCGGTATAGGCTTTTCCATTTAAATTAATGAAATCCACTGGTGTATAGCTTTGGAATGCCCATTGTGTGGAATCCGTATAGGAGGGACCCCATTGAACGGCAAAATATACGCCATCAGTCCCTTCATACTTCATAGTTTCCTTTGTGCAGCTGCTCAGGAAAAGGAAGTATATCATCGTTCCGATTAATAATTCTAATCTTTTCATAATTAATTTCTTTGGCTAGTTTCACTTTCGGGAAGTGGTAAGAGATAATATTTTTTTTCCATTGGGAATTTATCCAATCCTGGTCTAACAGGACTTGGGATAGCGGTTTTTTGAAGGCGTTTAAAATAAAAGTATGTTTGCCCTTCACCAATGAATTCTTTTAAATATTCATCTTGAATTTTTTCATCAAGATCTGCTTCACTTAATATGGTTTGCTCTGGTAGTCCGCGGTGTACTTGCAAAATATTATAGAATTTCTCTGCTTCAGACATATTCGTGGCTGTTTCAGCGAGTATTAGATACATTTCCGAAATACGTAGTAAAGGAAACATGTTTTTATAAGCTATAGAAATACCTTCCGTATCCGTGACATCTAAATATTTTGTAAAATAGAGGACCTCATTACTAGTGGAATTCACTTGTTGTGCCCAATGAAGTTTTCTTCTATAATCATTTTCATTAGGATATAACTGCGGTACTCTACCTTCACTCAGTGTTCCAACAAATGTCAATAGTTGTACTGGAGACAAAGAATAGCTGTACAAAGAATTATGAATGGTTAATCGCTTTGTATTGTAAAGTGCAAATAATACTTCTGTGGAAAAAACGCGGTCTGGGTAATCGCCGCTATTATTAACAGCTTGGTCAGTCACAAAAGGAAAAATTTCATTTCCTGGTTTTTGTCCGAGATTAATTACCTCCTCTGCATAACTTTTGGCAGCGGGTTTATTTCCAGACCAAAGACTAACACGAGCTAATAGTCCACATACAGCAAAGTAGTTCAATCGATATTGACGGTAGTTTAACATGTTTGAAACTGGATCATCAAGATTCAAACGACCTTTAGTTAATACTGGATCGCTGTTCTTTAAGAGGTCTTTTGCTTCTGTCAAATCAGCCAAAACTAATTGTATAATCTCTTTATTACTTAATAAAGGTTCTATCGATCTATCTGCTTTTTTCATGTAAGGAATAACTTTACTGTCTAAATCCTCCGAATAGGTAGATCCAAATAGCCTTAGTAAATCAAAGTGTAAGAAAGCACGAATCGCTAAACTCTCGGCTTTGAATATCTGGTAGTATGGATCGCCCAACATTGATTTCTTTTCATCAATTTTGGCAATTATGGCATTTGAGTTTGCTATTAAGCTATACATCTTCTTCCATATGGCTTCGGTTTTACCCTTATATTGTGAATTTGCAAAATCATAACCGGCATATGGTAAGTAAATGTGCTCACGGTTTTCCAGGTAGAAGTATTGTGCCATAACATCAACAAGACCACCGGATAGGTTCGATCCATAAACATCAGAACTATTCATTTCGGAATATATTCCATTCAATGCTACATTAAAGCCATTGATTGAGGAAAAGACTTCATCTTCCAAGATATTGTCTTGGGGCTTAACATCTAAAAAACTTGAACAACTGGCTTGGAACAGGAGACAAGATATTAGGGTAAAATAATATATAATCTTTTTCATAATTTTTAATCTTAAAACCTTGCACTAATGGAAAATGAAACTGTTCTTGCAAAAGGGAAGTTAATTCCTCTTTCATTTCTCACTGTTGATAAGCGAAATATTTCATTCATGTACATTCTACTTTGAAAAGAAGAAAGGCCTAGTTTTTTGGTCCAATTTCCAATACTTTCATAACCCAAAGAGACAGATTCACAACTAAAGGTATTTTCATCCGCTAAAAACCGCGATGAAATAGGGGTGGTTTGAGTCAATGAAATGGCTTTATATAAGGACTCATCTCCTGGTTTTTGCCATCTATCATAAAGCGCCCTTTTATCTTGATTATACCTTAGACCTTCAGGTGAGATGTTTTCAACCTTTGAATACAAGGTGTTTAAGAATATTTGTCCACCATAGCGGTATCTGAAATTAGCAGAAAAGCTAAAGCCCTTGTATGCAAGCATAGTTCCAACAACACCTTCAGCAGTAGGGGTGGAGTTACCTAAAACTTGTTCATCACTATAATCGTGGACAAAGGTTTGGCTGCCATCTTTTTTCTCAAAAATCTCTCTTCCGGTTGCAGGATCAATTCCCAAGGATTTGACGGCCCATAGATCTGTTGTACTTGCTCCATCATAATAGCGTTGTAGATTCCTACTTTTATTTTCTTCGTTTATGGTTTTCAGTGAATTACCTATTTTGTAATAGGTTGATTTCATTTTTCTTAAATTGAAATTGATATTCCATAACAAGTCATCCCGTTGAATGGCGCGATAGTTTAACGTAGCTGTTAGACCTTTCGTTTTTTGTGCTCCAATATTTTGGGCAATAGTACCAGTACCTGTCGAAGTTGGTATCTCCACATAGATCAACAATGGGTCTGTTGATTTATAGAAATAATCAAAATTCACATAGAACTTGCGTTTTAAAAATTCTATATCAACTCCATAATTTTGATCGAGCGTTTTTTGCCACTTAAGGTGTGGATTTCCCCAATCGCTTATCAAAGCACTTAAGCCAAAAGGATTAGGATAATTTAGATTATACGTATAGGTATTCATGGTCATATAGGCATCGAAGTTCTGATTACCTGGATTACCAAATGAAGATCTCAATTTCAATAAGCTTATTTGATCTTTAATCTTCTCCATGAAAGGCTCTTGATGAATGTTCCAGGCTAAACCAAAGGCCCAGGTATCCGTAAAGCGATTTCTGGCACCAAATAAAGAAGAACCATCTTTTCTGAAGTTTAAATCAACTAAATACCTGTTTCTAAAGGAATATCCTGCGTTACTGTAGTAACTTAATGACCTTCGGTCGCTAAATTGATAGGCTGGTTTCGTTCCTTGTGTATATCCAACTGCAAATTTTGGTGCCCAATATTCTTCGTCTTTATATCCTGATACACTGTAAGAAGAGTTTTCATCAGTAGACAAATTTGCGCGCATCCCAATCACTGCATTTAATGTATGATAATTTTTTTCACCAAAACTTTTACCATAAGTAGCACTAAAGTCTGTGTCAAATTTTTTCATTCCTCCATTTGATTCTGAAAAGCGACCTTTCGACTCAGATACTACAGTAGTATAGTTACTTGCGAAAGGTGAGGTAAAAACTTGACCTTTACTATAACTCTTGGCAAAGGAAAATCTTCCTCTTACTCTCAATTCATTTAGTATCCGCCAATCCGCGTCAAAGTTGTTTCTTAACTCAGTGTTCTGATTATTATTGAAACTTTTCAAGTAAAAATCATACATCGGATTATAAAGATTAGTTACAGCACCTCCAAAACTGGTAAAGCTTTCTACGATTTTTAAAATGTCTCCTCGTTCATCATATTTTCTATAATATGGGTTCATTTTAGAGAATTCAGAAAAGTTTACCACGTTATTGTCAGCCTTATTATTGTCAATTGTGAAATTATTGGAGAATGAGAAGTTATTCATCCGATAGATCAGTCTGACATTTCCACCTAGTAACCTACGGTTGGAACCTTTCATTACGCCTGCTGTATTTCCATAATTGAAGCCTATTCCATAGCGCATATTTTGGTCGCCACCTTCGGCGAAAATATTATGACGTGAAGAGAATGCATTTCTTAATGGTTCGCTCATCCAGTAGGAATCAACTCCTCTTTTGGCTTCTGCTAATCGAAGATTGTATTGTGCAGCCTCATATTCGGAGATGATATTGCCATTTTCATCTAATGGCCCATAGAATTGTGAAAGTCGTTCAAAATTAATTTTCTCTTCTGCATTCATTAAATTGTAATCAGATAGGTCAGCAAAGCTAAAACTGGAGTTATTGCTCAAAGAGAGTTGTAACTTGCCACTTTTAGGACGTACAGTTTCCACCACCACAACACCATTGGCAGCTTTTGATCCATAAATTGCAGTCGCCGCTGCATCTTTTAATAAGGTAATCGAAGCCACTCTATCCATAGACAAATCAAAGATGACCCCTATACTAGACTCAAAGCCATCAAGGATAAATAGTGGTTGATTGGGATCAGTACTAAATTGTTGTCTTAAACCAATTACGCTAGTCTTTCCACGGATATTTACATCTGGTAATACATTGGGGTCAGAACCCATTAAGTTATTGTCTTCTAAGGTAAATGAAGGGTCTAAGGTTTTTAATGCTTGAAGGATATTGGTGTTACTTATCATTTTAAGTTCCTTACCTGTATAGGTTTTGGACGATCCAGTAAAACTCTCCTTATCCCTTGTATAGATACCTGTGATTACAAATTCTTCCAATTGGTTCTCCTTATCGACAAGGTTAATGACATAAGTATCTTTTTGGTCAATTGAAATTAATGCATCTTGGTAGCTTAAATGTCGAATTCGTATTTGCTTACAATCTCTTGGGATTTGACCACGAAAAACACCTTGATTATCAGTTTGTCCAATTACATGTCTTGGATTTTCAACAAAAATACTCGCCTTAGGAATGTTTTCGCCTGAAGAGGTCAGCACTTTAATACCGATGGTACGTTGTTGGTTATTTTTAATCTTAAATAGCGCTATTGTTTTATTCTTGATTTCGAATGAAACATCTTGATTTTTCAATAAGGTTTTAAGCGTTTGTTCTAAGGATAAGTTTGCCAGGTCAACTTTAACAGGTTCATTTAAATTGATGGCCTTATCCAAGTAAATAATGTTATAACCAGTCTGCTTTTTTATCTGAAGAAGACATTCTTCTAAAGTTTTATCCTTGTTGGTTATTCTAACATTCTGTGCAGATTTTGCTATTGCATTATAAAAAAATAAGGCAAAAAAGAGCACGTATATATATTTCATAATTTTGGTATATCTAGGTTATTAAGTAAAATTTGATGATTAATAATGAGTAAGTTTTTATTTCACGATAATCCTCCTTCCTTTTATTTCAAACTGATTTCCTTTAGCTAGGCTTAATGTTTCAAGTAGGTCATATATATCAGAAAACTTGGAAATCTCTCCCATGTATTTCAAAGAGGTATCAGCATTTTCAAAGTCAACTTCTACATTATACCAATCAGCTACCTCAGACATGATTTCCTTGATGTTTTTGCCATCTAAGTCTATACGGCCGTCTTTCCAAGGGTTCCCTTTCGCAAGATTAAAGGCATTCAATTGATATTGACCATCGGGATGAACCATAATCTCATTTCCAGGTAATATTACGACCTTGAAATTCGGATGACTTACCTGTATTTTCCCTTCAAACAGTTTGGTAGACATGATTTGGTTTGGTTTATAATTGACATTGAATTTTGTTCCTAATACCTGAATAGTACTAGGTCCAATCTCCACTCGGAAAGGGTGATTCTTGTCTTTGGTAACTTCAAAATAACCTTCACCTGTTAAGGAGACTCTTCTTTCAGATGAACTAAATTGGGTTGGGAAAACTAAACTAGCATTGGCATTCAATGTAACTCTCGTGCCATCTACTAATTGTACAACGATATTGGATCCTCTTGGGGCCTGAATCATTTGTCTTTGAATAAGACTATTCGGTAGCGGGATAATCTTTACTTCATTTGAATCAATTCTTTGTAAGCAAATTCCATTGAAGGAATAGATGGAATCAACTTGAAGATCAATTAAAGCGATATCCTTATGACCATCTTGTTTCAGTACCCCGTTAAATTCACCGGGTTTAATTTCTAAGGATTCTGTTGCTATGTGCTGTATTTCAGATTTTGTACTTAATAATTTTACACCTAATAATCCAAATGCAATGAGTAAAATAGCAGCAGCTGCAACAGTCCAATATGGAAATGGCCTTGGTTGAATTTTATTGTGGATCCTTTCTTTTAAGTTTTTTAGTTCAGAATCTGACCAATCTTCTTTAACTTCCATGTGTAAAGAATTGAACCAGTCTTCAATTATGTTTTCCTCTTGTTCCGATATTTTCTTATTAATAATTTTTTTAATAATTTTAGAAATTCTACGGTTCATAAATATTGGCTTTGAATTATAGTAACCCAAGACTACCTTAACACATAGAAATATTTTTCTTTTTTTTAATTATTGTGAGTGAAGTTGATTTATTGTTCGAAAAAGAAGCTATAGCGCTCTTACAGCAAGATCCTGATAAAGCATTTAATCTTATTTACGATAAGGTTAGTAAGGATCTTTTGAAGTTTGCTTTGCATAAGGTAGGAGACAAGCGAATTGCAGAAGATCTTTTGCAGAATGTATTTAGTGACTTCTGGACGAATAAAGATCAAGTTAATAAATCAATTTATGGCTATTTATTTAATGCCATGAAATATCAGATATTTAATTTCTTTCGCTCTGAGAAGGTAAAGAATAAATATATTATTCACTTGAGCCATTATTTGGAGGAAATCAATAAAGTAACCCCTCAAAAGTATTTGGAGGCAAAGGACTTAATGCAACATATTGAGACCAATGTTGGCCAATTACCCAATCAATGTCGACTAGTTTTTGTACTAAGTAGGTTTGAGAACAAGAGCAATGATGAAATTGCAGAAAGTTTACAAATTTCTAAACGAACAGTCGAAAACTATATCACACAAGCTTTAGCCTTTATTCGGAAAAAGAATGAATCTGTTTATTTGGCATTAACCTTTAGCTTTTAAACCTTGAGTATTTTATTGCTTATTTTCCTGTCTCTGAATTAGGACTATCCACTGGTTTTGATTCCGGTGATCCTTTTTGTCTTAAGAATATGCTGAGGATGACAATAGATGCTACTGAAAGAAATTCACTTTGCCAATTTTGGAATGTCTCAAACCAAAATCGCGGTTCGTTTATAAATTGTAATAATGTTAAATCAGGCTTGCCAGCTAATACTTGTTCAGCCTTGTAATTCTGAAAACTTCCATAAAAATGAAACCCAGCAGATAATACGAAAAGCAATAAAAAAGCAATGGTTAGAGAATTTTCATAAATCTTTAATATAAATCCTCCTTTTTTAACAGGATATGGTGCATTTTCATGAGGTATCGGTTCTCTATCAACTTCTTCTTTGACTCCAATTTTTTTTGATTCTGCGGAACCTTGTTGCCTCAGATAGATCGTCACAAAAACATACATCGCCATCTGTAAAAATTCACTTTGAAAATTCTCAAAGGTTGCAGCAATAAAATGTCCAGAGAATAGGTAGCTGGATAATGCTAAGGTTTTACCAGCCTCTTCATAATCTTTCGAATTTTCTTTCCAACCAAAATATACCTGAGCAATCATGGCTAAGAAAAATAAGGTAATAAAGGCAATAGATAGGCTATTTCTATATAGAAATCCAGGTTTCATATCAAGGTAATTAAATTAAAAACGATTTTAAATAATCTGCTTTAGCGCTTTTATTTTTATTTCTGGGAATGTAATTCTCCGGTCTTGTTGTAAAATAAAATACACCAACTTCGCCAAATCTTCAGCAGCAAGCATTTCTTGTTGTTTTATTTTTTCAATCTTTTTCTTTTCACTCATGTTCTGCATTCCGGTACTTACAGCAGCCGGTTCTATCAAACACACTCGTATATCTAAAGGATTTACTTCCTTGCGCAAGGATTCTGTAAAACCTTGTACAGCACTTTTACTGGCTACATATCCCGTACTGCCCGCTTCTCTACTATCAGCACTCATAGAACCAATATTTATGATATCACCAGATAGGGAGTCTTGCTGCATCTGTTGGGAGAAATATCCAGCTAAATATAAATAAGCATCTAGGTTTATACGTATCATTTTAAATAGTTGCATATAATCAGATCCTTTAATTCCACCAAATCCAACACCTGCATTATTTATTAATACATGAAAAGGACCGTATTGATTCCAGATTTTCGGAATACGTCCCTTTACATGTTCTAAATTCTCAAGATCTAATAATTCACCATTAAATGAATCTTCCAAACCTAAAACTTTTACTTCTTCTTGTAGTTTTTTTAATTTGTTAGGATTTCTACCTATAATAAAAACAGTATAACCTTTTTCCAATAAGTATAGGCAAATCGCCTTACCAATTCCGGATGTTCCCCCTGTAATAAATACTTGTATATTTTCTTTTATCCTCATGTAGTGAATTTTTATTTTATCTAATCCTCTTGTATGGTTAACAAGTAATCACCTATATGGTTGAACATGAATTGTTATTAATTATTCATGAAACTAGAAAACTTGGCAAACTAAATCTATTGTAATACTGTTTATAGGGCAATTAGTCAACCGAAATTCACATTAAATTTTAAAAAGTATTTAGGACATGAAATCTAAGGAAAACAAAAAAACCAAGCAGATTGATCAGCATCTCATTAATAATGCTGATAAAGGAATGACCAGCAATGATGGGGTTCTGATTCATGATAACAACAATACGTTGAAGGCAGGTGAAAGGGGCCCATCTTTGTTAGAGGATTTTATTTATCAAGATAAACTTGCCCATTTTGATCGAGAGCGAATTCCAGAACGGGTAGTGCATGCTAGGGGTTCAGGCGCACATGGGATATTTGAAGCTACTGCAGATATATCCGACATAACGAGAGCAAAATTTCTTCAGAAAGGTACTGTTACTCCATTATTTGCTCGCTTCTCTACTGTTGCAGGTTTTAAAGGATCTACAGATTTAGCGAGAGATGTTCGTGGGTTTTCTGTTAAGTTTTATACAGAAGAAGGAAATTATGATTTGGTTGGAAATAATATTCCAGTGTTTTTTATTCAGGATGCTATGCAGTTTCCAGATGTTGTACATGCTGTAAAGCCTGAGCCTAACAACGAAATGCCACAAGCTGCCTCAGCACATGATACCTTTTGGGACTTTATTTCTTTAATGCCTGAATCAGCGCACATGTCATTATGGTTGATGTCTGACCGAGCAATTCCACGTTCATTTCGAATGATGGAAGGATTTGGTGTGCACACCTTTAAGTTTTTAAATGATCAAGGAAAAGCAACTTTTGTAAAGTTTCATTGGAAACCTCGCTTAGGAGTGCATTCTGTTGCTTGGCAGGAAGCACAAAAAATATCTGGATACGATGCAGACTTTCATAGACGTGACCTATGGGAAGCTATTGAGAAGGGGGATTTTCCTCAATGGGATCTGGCTGTTCAATTAATTCCAGAGGAGGATGAAATGAAATTTTCATTCGATTTATTAGACCCTACTAAGATTATTCCTGAAGAATTGGTGCCCCTAAAAATAATCGGTACGATGACGCTAAATCGTAATCCTGAGAATTTCTTCGCAGAAACAGAACAAATAGCTTTTGACCCAGGAAGACTAGTTCCAGGGATAGATTTTAGTAATGATCCACTTTTACAAGGCAGGGTATTTTCCTATGCAGATACACAAAACTACAGACTAGGAGGTCCTAATTTTCATGAGCTTCCAATCAATAGACCAGTCAACGGTAAATCCAATAATCAAAAAGATGGTTTTGGAAGACAGGATATATTAAAAGGAAATGTTTCTTATTTCCCCAATAGTCTAGCTGAAGGCTGTCCATATCATGCTATGTTAAAGGGAGAAAAAGGATTTGAATCTCATTCGGAAAAGATTGATGCTAAAAAAATAAGAGGTAGATCACCATCTTTTGCTGATCACTTCACTCAAGCAAAGCTTTTCTTTCAATCGCAGTCCGAGTATGAAAAAGAACATATCATAAATGCTTATAGTTTTGAACTATCCAAAGTAAAGGACCTTAATGTTCGAAAACGTGAATTAGCAATATTAAATCAAATCGATGCTGGTCTGGCTAAACAGGTGGGTTCTAATTTAGGTATTGAGCCACCAAAAGAATTGGATCCTTTAACTTTACAATTTGCTCGACAAAACTTTGAAAAGTATCCTATTAAAGCTCCTAAACCAGAAATTACTAAGTCATCAGCATTAAGTATGGCGATTAATCCAGAAGAAGGAACTATTAAATCTAGAAAGGTAGCTGTTTTAGTCGCAGATGGAGTAAATAAGAAAAACGTTGATCTTATGCGCAATGCCCTTCAGAAAGAAGGAGCACATGCCGTTTTGATTTCCACACATGTCGGTAACCTCAAATATAATGACGGTTCGGAAGAATTAGTGCAATTTTCCTATTTAACAGAAGCTTCTGTATGCTATGACGCTTGTTATACTCCTGATGGTGATTCCATTGCTATTCTTTCTCAAGAACCTGATTATTTTCAATTTATTAATGAAACATTCCGCCATTGTAAAGCTTTAGCATTTGCAAAAGGAGCTGAAGAGTTAATAAATAAAAGCCTTTTCTCGAAGGAGGAAAAAGATAAAGGAGTAATCTTAGAATCTCAAGGAAATATGGTTAAAGATTTTATTCATATCATGAAAGGTCACCGAATTTGGGACCGAGAGAAAGCTCGAAAAGTCGCAGTATAATTTAAAATAATTTGAAAAGGCATTAAATATATCAATTTAATGCCTTTTTCATATTTGAAGATATTCGATGAATATGAGTAAGATTTAAAATAATAACAACGCCCTAACCTGTCTTAGGGCATTGTTAGTCCATTACAAAGCGGATTGTAATTTCTTTTACTGACAATACTATTCTGTTTGCAGTAGTATGTTTAAATATTGAATCAACTAAACGCAAAATAGTTCTTGTTCATACTAAAAAATAAATTCTGAATTTTATTATTTCCACTCAGTGCATTTAAATAAAAACAAGTTCCTTCAAGTAATTGTTTCTTAGATAAACAAAAGGAATATGAATATGGAAATCAATCCGGAAATGAATAAAAACTCGAACGAGTTAACTAAGAAACCTGATCAAATATATTTGGACCGTCTACAAGTAGAAGCCCAACAAAAGTCTAATGCGGAAGATCCTACAATAGGAGAGAAGGTTATCCGCGAAGGTTTGCAACAATGGCCGGAATATATTGACCAAGAATTGCAACGATTTAAAGAACAAATAAATAAATAATTGTGATGGAGATATTAGAAAAAGAAAGAGCATATTGGAAAGGCATGGAATCTTACGATTATGGAATTGTAAGTCAGCTAACTGAATTTCCATGTATTGTTGCCAGTAAGAATGGTGTTCGTGAAGTTGATGAAATAACATTTAAAAAGCTATTTGAGCAAGGCAAGGATTACAAGATAAAAATCTTGAATATCGATCATGTAGTGGAACGGAAATTATCAACTGATACAGCAGTTATTGCGTATGAAATTGAAATGGAAACTGGAATGGAAGGGAATACTCAAAAATCCACCTGTTCTTGTACATCCACTTGGATTAGAAAGAACGAGGAATGGAAATGTGTCCTTCATACAGAAGTAGAAAATCAAACACAGGATTAAATAAAAAATTTTTTAAATCATTATCAAAAATAAAAGGACCACCAATCAGCGGTCCTTTTTTAAATATATATTAACTGTTTAATTTGATGACATCAGTCTAACTGCAGAAATATAATAAAATCCTGTACTGTTATTATTGTTTTCTCCAGAAGTTACAGTAACCTTTATTTTTCCAGACGCATCAGGTTTAACACCTTTAGCAACAACAATTTTATTAGTATTACTTGAGGTGTTTAATGCTACTGAAACTTCATTTGCTCCTGTACAAATGTATTTTGTTTCTCTATTATCCGAGACACCACCTCTAGCTCCGAAGAATGAAAGGCTATAAGTTAGGTTTTTATCTAAACCTGTCAGTTCAAATACCGATTGTTTAATCGTCAATCCTCCAAAAGCTCCTTTGGAGTTTCCAAAATACGAGTATTTGGAGACGTTAGCTGGCATGTTTAATGGTGTATTGGTGGTTGTAGGCCCATCTGCATTAACTCCGTTAAATCGCTCTGTAAGACTTAATTTGACACCCACATAAGAACCCAAACTATCTTTCATATTGATTTGAGTTCCTGCTAAGAAAGAATTGACTTGATTCCATCTCTCGGAAGGAGTATTATTTCCAAAATCAATTAACACGGCACTTGTCAATGGTCCGCCTGCTCCGCCTTGGAAATCTGTCATCGTAGTGACTTCGTATGGTTTTAATACCGCCATGTGCGCAGCATTCTGTGCAATACTTATCTCAAAAGCAGATAAACCTTCGGGTTTATAAGCCATGCCAACAGCAGATTGACCAAATAAAGTTTCAAACCATGTACAGGCAGCCGTAAAACGTCCCATTGGAATGGTCAAATGGTAGCCATCTCTGGTAAAATTATCTCCGACAACGGAAGTTCTCCCATTTTGAATAGCTGTTCCAGCAGGTATAATGATATCAATAGGAACGATATTTTTCACCTTTTGAGATACATCCACAATGGCTTGGTACATTTTCATTTGGTCCTTATCGTAATTGACGAAACCAGAATGTGTCGAGTTTTGAGCATATGCCCATGTTTGATGATAAATGTATTTAACATTTTGATTCAATGCATTTTCTTTAACAAAGTTAAATACGGTAGGCAATGCTGCTTGAACAGTTTCTAATTGTCCCGAATTTTGACTGACTTGTTGAAAAGAAATATAATCCCAATGTTCATCAGCAAGGGCTGTTTTAATGGATGTTTTTTCAAAAGTTCGCTTAACACCATCAGTTCCTATTTTGCGGTAAGAATAAATAGAGGCATTCTTCTCCACATTCAATTTATGTTGTTCTAATGAGGCTCCACCAATATAAAGGTTGCCTATAATAACTGTTTTGCCTGCTTCTTTTGCTAGGTTGTATAAATGGGTTTCAATAGCATCTTCAGAAAAGCTGTTTCCTATTGCTAATATTCGGATCACGCCATCATTAGAGCCTCCTTGTTTTCCAGTCAGATCAGCAGGTCCAATTTTATTCGGATTACCATCCTTAGAACAAGAAAAGAAAAGCGTTAGGACCATTAGGACCGCTAATCCATATTTTAGTTTATGATATATCGTATTCATAATTTCTTAAGTATTAAGGTAAATCACTGGTTTAATAACCTGGATTTTGGGTCAATAAATTCTTACTTAAGTCGATTTGTGTCTGCGGAATTGGTAACAGGACATCTCGGCCATTTTGAAAGTTGGTTTTTCCTGCAGCATGTAAAGCTGTTTGTGCAGTTCCCCAACGAACTAAATCAAAGAAACGGTCGTGTTCCATACCTAATTCAACGCGACGTTCTTGTCTAATCCTGTTTCTAAGACTTGCCTGATCAGTTTCTGTGATGTCAGGTAAAACGCCAGCTGCAGCACCTCTTCTTGCTCTTGCTCGGATTTCATTAACTGCTGTACGCGCTTCTTCAGATTTACCTAATTCATTAGCTGCTTCTGCAAACATTAAGACAACATCAGCGTAACGCAAAATTCTAACATTCATCCACCAAGATCCTCTACTAATTGTATTTCTGAGGTTAGGACTGCTCAACACTTTATGATTATACCTTGGATTTGGAACATCAGTTGGATAAATAGGCATATCCTCACCAAAAATGGATTTATTCTTTACAGCTGATGTACTTGAATATAAAATAGTTCTAGCTTTTCTAGGATCTCCGGTTTCATAGGCAGCCTCTAATGATTCGCTAGGTGTATTCCAACCCCAGCCTAAATTCCAGTTATTCGAACCACGAACACCTTGTAAACTGGCATATTGTATACCATTTGCCTGCGTAACAGCAGGAGAAGCTGTAGCTTGAATTTCAAATACAGATTCTTTTGTGTTTTCGCCTTCTTCACTAAAGATTTTGTTATAATCAACTGAAAGATCATATTGACCTGAATTTCTAACTAAGTTCGCAGCATCATAAGCTTGTTGCCACTTATGTTGTTGTAAGTAAACTTTTGCTAGTATTCCGTTAGCAGCTCCTTTAGTTACACGTCCGTTGAATTTAGCATCCCAAGAAACAGGTAAATATTGAATGGCATATTTTAAATCTTCTTCAATAAAGGTGTATATCTCAGCGGCGGTACTTTGAGGAATGTTAACCGGAGAACTTACATTTTCAATTTTCTTATCCATTTTTGGAACACGGCCAAATAAACGAACTAAATTGAAATAGGCATATCCTCTTAAGAATCGCATTTCTGCTAGCCCTTGTAATCTTAAATCCTCCGTTCCTACGCTTTCACCAACACTGTCGATAAAGCTAATGGCTGTATTACATTTATTGATAAGACCAAAATGGCCAGTCCATAATGCATTTGCACGACCAGAACTTGGTAGCACTGGGAAATTATCCATAGAAATTACGTCAGCTCCACCATCAGAGGCGGTACTACCTTTGTCAGCATCGTCACTTCGAATAGAAAATGCATTGACAAATCCATCAACATGGATATTATAACTTCTTAATTCATTATATGCACCAAATAGGTAGCTATCAAAGGGACCTCCACCAGCAGGATAGGGGTAATTATCTTCTGTATATTCTCCTTGAGGTTGTGTATCAAGAAATTTGGAACAACCACTCCACAGTATCATGGAAACGGCTGCTAAGAGGGTAAATTTTATATAATTTGACATAACTGATCTCATTTAATAATTAAAAACCAAAATTTACTCCGAATGTATAAGTTGCAGGTACTGGATAAGAACCATTGTCCACTCCACCAGCTGTAATACTTCCAATAGAAGCTTCTGGTGAGAATCCTGTTACCTTACTCCACGTCTTTAAGTTTTGGGCATTAAAGAATACCCTTGCTTTTTTGACGAATGAATCACCAAAGATGGTATTTGGCAAGTTATAACCAATTTGGACTGTCCTGATTCGGAAATAATCACCTGGCTCCAAAAAGTAGTTACTGAATAGGTAATTGTTTCCACGGCTGTTGTCTAAGATAGGTTCAACATTACTGCTGCCTGGACCTGTCCATGCATCTAAACGATTGGTTTCATAGTTAAGTGGAGCAAAATTACTTGTTCTACGAATAGCGTAGATTTTATTTCCAGCAACACCATTTCCTTCCAATTGCAAGTCAATTCCTTTATAACTCAAATTGAAATTTAAACCAAAACTATGTGGAGGGAAGGGAGTGCCTAAGTAAGTACGATCCTCTGGATCTATTTTACCATCGTTATTGATGTCTTCGTATTTGATGTCTCCAGGCAATGAATTCGGCATAGAAGGTGTATTGGCTACCTCATTAGCAGTTTGGTAAATGCCTGCTTGTTTGTATCCGTAAAAATATCCAATCGATTGACCTGATTCCGTCACGTTGGCTCCATTATTACCTAAGATTTGGAAATCAATATTTTCTCCAATAGAATTTACGACGTTTTTGTTGAAACTGTAGTTTGCACTGACACTGTATTTCCAATCTCCAAAGCTATTGTTCCAACCTAATGTTGTTTCAATACCCTTATTGGTAATCTTTCCTAAGTTGGAAAAGTAAGGGATTGATTGCCCTGGCGCTAAAAAGGAGGTTAAAATATCAGAGGTTGTACGGTCATATAGATTGAATTCAGCACTAAGTTTGTTTTCAAATGCTTTGATTTCTAAACCTAAATCCATTCCTCGTACAACTTCCCAATGTAAATTAGGATCTGGGATTAATTTAGCTTCTACCGAAGTATAGACATTATCGCCAAAAATAGCGGTCGCAGAGTTTCGTACTCCTGGTAAGTAGATAAAATCTGGCACACCATTCTGATTTCCAATCATCCCCCAAGCGAAGCGTAGTTTCATGAAATTAATCTTCTCCACATTTTGGAAAAAGTTCTCTTCTGAAAGCACCCAACCAAGACCTACTGAACCGAATGTTCCCCAACGATTTTTAGGAGCAAATTTAGAACTACCATCACGACGTACAGTGGCGTTTACTAAATACTTATCTTGGAAAGCATAGTTAACACGGGCAAATGCACCAATGATACTGCTCTTTGAACCATAACCACTGTAAGAACCCTGTGGATTACTGGTTTGGTTGATAATATTCCAATACCATAGGTCAGGGTTATTGGGAACATTTAAGGTTGTATCTCTTCGAGAACCATTCATTCCTGTTTGATCATTATAAACAGTGGTCATACCGGCAACAGCAGTCAATCGATGATCTTCATCAATTGTTTCTTCAAATGTTAAAGTATGGTCCTGTTGAAAGCGTCTGAATTCTTCTGAAGATTGAGAGACGGAAGTTTTTTGGTTTTCATCAAATGTGATCACATTTTGACCGCCATTTTCACCAATATTCATGTAATGGAATGGAAGAGGTGTATATCCGCGAGAGTTATTAAAACCTAAATCAGCATACACAGTGGACTTCCATTTTAAGTTGTCTAGTATACTAATTTCAGCAAATAAGCTTCCTACAAAACGGTAACCACGCGGTAGGGAGGTCCCTGCCAATCTATTCAAGGTTGCCATTGGGTTTCCCACTTGTGCTCTTTGGAAAGAAGGCATGCTGTAGTAGGTACTTTCATCATATTGAATAGGAACAATAGGTGCTGCCCATAAAGCATTGGTAATGCTTACGTTAGTAGGTGTCATGTTCCAATAAGATCCAGATAAATCACCACCTACCTTAATGCGATCAGAAATTCTGATTTCTTCATTTAGGCGAGCAACAAATCGTTCATAATCACCATTTCTAACCACACCTTCTTGTTTACTGTATCCTAGGCTTATATGAGTTGTGGTTTTCTCACTTGAATTGCTGATGCTTAAGTTATTATTGGTGTTGAATGCAGTACGTAAAATTAGATCCTGCCAATTGGTATTAGCCGTATAACCGCTGTAATCAAAATCTGCTGAGCCTAAATTGGCTAATTGCATATTATACAATTTCTTAAATCCTTCCGCATCGGTTACTGAAATCCTGTCGCGTACTTGATTGAATCCATAAGATCCAGAGAAGTTAACATTTGTTTGACCTCTTGCAGCCTTTTTTAAGGTAATAGCAATGACACCACTCGCACCACGAAGTCCGTAAATGGCTATGGAAGATGGATCTTTTAAAACATCCATGCTTTCAATGTCCTGCGGACTGATAAAGTCGATGTTGTCATGTAAAACTCCATCAACGACGTATAGCGGATTTGAATTGTTCGTGCTATTAACACCACGTACCCGTACAGTAGGTGCTGCACCTGGAGATCCTGAATTACTGATGGTTAATCCAGCTACTTTACCTTGTAATGAACTGATTGGGTTAGTGTTAGGCATATTGGCAATCTCTTCACCTTTAACTTGAGCAATGGCTCCAGTTAAATCTACTTTACGTTGCGTACCATAACCAACTACTACCACTTCTTCCAGTTTTTGGTCTGTACTTTCTAAGAAAATTTGTAAATCCTTTTGGGAACCAACGGTGACAGATTGAGCCGTGTAACCTAGGTAGGCAATTTGTAAGACATCAGTAGCTGTTGCCTCAATGCTGAACTTACCAGCATCATCGGTTTGGGTAGCTGCTGCCTTTCCTTTAACCGAAACTGTCGCCCCCGCAATTACCGCCATTGTACTCGCGTCCTTTACAGTTCCTGTTATCGTGTTCTGTGCAAAAAGTAGGTGTACAGAAAGCACGAAACATAATAGAGTAAATAAATGCTTCATGTAATTTCGATTTATATTGGTACTAGAATAGTTTGTTATTTATCTAAACAAAGATTATGACGTATATGTTTTAAAACAAATTTATTATTTACACATTACTACATCAGTAAAGAGTGGGTATCTCACTATGTTTATTAGATATATATAACGTTCTGATGTTCAGAAAGTTATAAAAGTTTTTAACCTATACATTTTTGATATATAGTGTTTTTAATACACTAGTATTATTGTGTAGTAATGATGTAGTAAAATGGGGTAATAATACAGCTATTTGGTTGGGATTGTGGTCAAATATAAATAATATTATAACTATAAAATATAAAAATAAGCTAGGTATTTCTCCTCAATTTCTTTTGGATTTTCAATTCTCTTTCCTCTGTTTTTTGATGTCTAATCGTCGAGTTTCCTTTGATATTAACAGGGGTTTCCTAGGGGTTTCCTTTTACACTCTTTCGGAACTCCTTCGGAACTTGTTCGGATCTCCTTCGGAACTCGTTCGGTTAGAAGCGAACGAGTTCCGAAGGAGATCCCTATCAGATCCGCAGCAAATCCCTTAGAGTATCAAAGGAATATGGAGCGAAATAGTATGCAAATAGGTAGTTAATAGGAAGCGAAATTAATGGATAGGATAAGCATCAGCATCAAGCTACATTGGAGCAAAAAGTTATATGCCTAGCTGTTTAATTTTCCTAAATTAGATGATATATATATTAATTCGAAACTAATTTGCTATTAACATGAAATTACGCGCATTTTCTTTAACTTTTACGGGTTTATTATTGAGTTCGCTTGCATTTTCGCAACCTAAAATTATTAGAGGTTTTTTTCCAATGTCGGGAAATACCATTGAATCTGAGTTTGTGGATGATAAATTTTTTATTGAAACCAATCAAGGATTCGCAATCTATAATTCTAAAGGTGATCAACTTGCAAATGGAATTACCATAGGCAATTCATTAGAAGAAAAATATATCAGTTTGAAGAATTCTGTTTTATTAATAAAAAATAAAGATCTGACTTATAGCCTAATGAATACTGATGGAAAAACGGTAGGAACTGGGAAATATAAAAGTGGTTTGTCTTTTATTACTGATAATACTTTTGTGAAATTTGATGATGGGATGTTTGGCTATATCAATAAAAAAGGAGAGGTAATTAATAAGTTTGATAAGAAACGTTATAAACTAATCACGAATAAATCCGAAAAGGCTGGTGGATTTTCAAGTAGTGATATGTTTATTGCCAGTACAGTATTCTTATCACATGCTGATTATCCCCCATATTCAGCAGATGGGCTAACTAAAGTTTCTGATTACGATAATAAGCTTGATGGCTTTATGAATAAGAAATTGGAATTAGTTATTCCAGCTAAATATACTGCTGTATCCCGTTTTTCTGAAGGGTTAGCAGCGGTGGCTAATGAAAATAATTTGTGGGGATTTATAGATACTCATGGGAAGCAAATAATTGATTTCACCTATTCAATTAGACCTCGTGATTTTCATTCAGGATTAGCTTTGGTTATTAACCGGAATGGGAAAATCGGATATATTAATAAATTAGGTGAAATAGTTATCCCTGCTGATTATGAACGGGCTACTGACTTTTATAAGGGTTATGCCTTAGTAAAAAAAGATTACTATACTCCGGCTCAATTAATTGATTCCACTGGTAAGGAATTGGTGAAGTTTCCTAAAATAATTGTTTTTATCGATAATAGTGTTTATAAACCTAGTTATTCAAATAAAAACATAGAGGTTACCTATGATTGTTCTGAAACGTTACGACAATTAGTGGATTATGGTAAAGGTATCTTCATGCATGGTAATAGTTATGGTTTAGTAGATAAAGAAGGAAATGTCGTTTTAGATTTTAAGTATACCGCCTTAAAAGACTATGCAAATGGAAAAATGTTGGCTTCACTACATGAATTCATAGATAATAATATTAAAACTACCAAAGGCATAATTGATGAACAGGGGAATTGGTTGGTCATTGTAAAAGCTCCGGAATTTTAAAAGAATTTATTATTACAAACAAAGGGCTGTTTAATCTTACAGCCCTTTGTTTGTTGATATATTCCAAAGTAAATGAGAATAGAATTTCAAATATCCCACATCTCAATTTTCATATCTCCATTTACTTCTCAATTTCTTTCAAGCTACTCATTTTCTTATATTCTAAGAAGCCTTTAATGTCTTCGAAATGTTCTCTAACGCGTTTGTTTCCAAACTCAAATACTTTAGTTGCTAAACCATCTAAGAAGTCACGATCGTGAGATACCAGTATTAATGTTCCATCAAAGTCTTGCAGGGCATCCTTGATAATATCTTTGGTTTTCATATCCAAATGGTTGGTTGGCTCATCGAGGATAAGCACATTCACTGGTTCTAACAATAATTTGATCATGGCTAGACGTGTTTTTTCTCCACCTGAGAGAACTTTCACCTTTTTGGTGGTATCATCTCCGCTGAACATAAAAGCTCCTAGGAGATCCTTTATTTTGACGCGTACATCGCCAAAGGCAATTTGATCTATGGTGTCAAAAACCGTCAAGTCTTCATCCAATAGAGAAGCTTGGTTTTGGGCGAAATACCCAATCTTCGCATTGTGACCTACTTTAAGGGTGCCCTCATAATCTATTTCCCCCATAATAGCTTTGATCATGGTTGATTTACCTTCGCCGTTTTTACCTACAAAAGCGACTTTTTGCCCACGCTCAATAACCATATTTGCATTCTTAAATACTACATGGTCTCCGTAAGACTTTGATAAGTCCTCAACCATAACAGGATAGGTTCCGGAGCGAGGAGAAGGTGGAAATTTTAAACGTAATGCAGAAGTATCAACTTCATCAATTTGGATAATTTCCAATTTCTCCAACATCTTAACTCGGGATTGTACCTGTAATGTTTTTGAATAGGTGCCTTTAAAGCGATCAATGAATTCTTGATTATCTGCAATAAAACGTTGCTGTTCCTCATAAGCTTTAAGCTGATGCTGACGACGTTCTTTACGTAATTCTAAATAATGACTGTATTTGGCCTTATAATCATAAATCTTACCCATAGTGACCTCAATGGTTCTATTGGTAATGTTGTCAACAAAAGCACGGTCGTGGGAAATGACGATTACAGCTTTTGCTTGATTTACCAAGAAATCTTCTAACCACTGAATACTTTCTATGTCCATGTGGTTCGTAGGCTCATCCAATAAGATTAAATCTGGTTTCTTTAATAGAATTTTCGCCAATTCAATACGCATGCGCCATCCTCCAGAAAATTCAGAAGTCATTCTGTTGAAGTCTGTACGTTCAAAGCCTAAGCCCTTTAAGACTTTCTCTATTTCAGCATCATAATTTACCTCTTCTATGGAATAGAATTTTTCGCTTAACTCAGAGACTCTTTCAATGAGTTTCATGTAATCGTCGGATTCATAGTCCGTACGGATATTCAATTGCTCATTTAATTCTTCCAGCTCTTTTTGCATGCCTTGTGCCTCATCAAAAGCCTTTGCAGTCTCTTCAAATACTGTTAAATGGTCCTCTGTCAATAAATGCTGTGGAAGGTAAGCTATAACTGCCTCCTTAGGTCCAGTTACATTTCCTGTTGTTGGTTTACCAACTCCAGCAATAATTTTTAATAAGGTAGATTTACCTGCTCCATTTTTACCCATAAGGGCGATTTTATCATTTTCATTGATGGAAAATGAGACATCAGAGAATAGGGTAGTTCCACCAAATGAAACAGAGATGTTATTTACATTTATCACGATATGCGAGGTTTTATTTTGCCGCAAAGATACTATTTCAGCTTTAGTTTAAGCAATTGGATTTATAATTATATTCCATCATAAAACAATAAGATATAGAGATGGAGGCTTTTGATAAAACATATGCTTTCAGTAACTTAGACCTATAAATCTAAAATCACCAAACATAACAATGAAAAATCAAACCATATTACTCTTCATTTTTGTACTATTATTTCCATCTGCATTATTTTCCCAAATCTATTATTCCAACGCTACAATTAAGACAGGGGCAGAACAAACAGAAAAATATATTCCTAAGCTAAAAGGAAAAAGGGTTGCTTTGATCGCTAACCAAACAAGTATTATTGGCGAATGTCATTTATTGGATAGCCTTGTTAAAAGAGGCGTGCAAGTTGTGAAGGTTTTTGGTCCTGAACATGGGTTTCGAGGTAATGCGAGTAATGGTACGACCGTAGGGGATGAGGAGGATAAAAATACGGGGGTAAAGATTATTTCCTTATATGGAAACAAGAGAAAGCCAACAAAGGAAGATTTGGCGGATGTGGATATTTTAATTTATGACATTCAGGATGTAGGCTGTCGATTTTATACAAACATCAATGTCTTACGTGATGTTATGGAATCAGCTGCTCGGTACGGTAAGGAGTTGATGATTTTAGATCGTCCAAATCCAAATGCCTATTTTATTGATGGTCCTATATTAGACATGAAGAATAAGTCAGGGATAGGACAATTTCCAATCCCTATTGTACATGGTTTAACGGTTGCAGAGTTCGCACAAATGGTGAATGGAGAAGGTTGGTTAGAAGATAATTTAAAATGTAAGCTTAGTGTGGTTAAAAACGCTAATTATAAGCATGATATGTTGTACAAGCTACCTGTAAATCCATCCCCAAATCTGAATACTCCTGAAAGTATCTTATTGTATCCAAGTACTTGTTTGTTTGAGGGAGTATCTTTAAACCATGGTCGAGGAACCAATTATCCATTTACACGCGTCGGAGGTCCTATGTACAAAGGTATCTACAGTTTTAGTTTCACACCTGTATCGATGCCTGGAAGAGCAGAAGATCCGCTATATCAAGATCAGGTTTGTTATGGATTAGATTTAATGAAAACTGATCTTATTAAGCTTGTGAAATCTAAAAAGATCAATTTGCAATGGATGATTGAATTATATGCTAAACATCCCAATAAGGCTAAGTTTTTTGATCGAAGTTCGCATCGACAAATTGGAAACATTGATTTCTTGGTTGGCGTTTCGGAATTCAAAGAGCAAATTAAGAAAGGGATGACCGAAGAGCAGATTCGTAAAACTTGGGAACCGGGCTTAACCAAGTATAAAAACATGCGTAAAAAATACCTGCTCTATAAATAGATATTCAGCATTTTTTGTTGTTGGAATACCCTGCGAGCATGAATTAGCTACTTTTTTCTAAGAATATATTAAAGAGATTAGGTATTTCTCTAAATTTATTCTTAGAAAAATCACACACGTATGCTGCATCACTTGTTGCCAATTATTTTGGTCTTGATCTTATTGATCGTTTTATTAACCATTTGGGCCAAAAAACTAAGAATTGCATATCCTATATTATTAGTATTAGCAGGATTATTAATCAGCTTTATTCCGGGATTACCTGTTTTACAAATAGATCCAGATATCATCTTCTTTTTAATATTACCGCCCTTGTTATTTGAGGCAGCTTGGACGGTGTCTTTCAAAGAGATGAAAAAGTGGTGGAGAATCATTGGCAGTTTTGCTTTTCTGGTAGTCTTCTTTACAGCCTTATTGGTCGCTCTTGTTTCCAATCAGCTGATACCAGGTTTCAGTATAGCCTTAGGTTTTGTCCTAGGTGGTATTGTTTCTCCTCCTGATGCTGTAAGTACAGGTGCCATCACTAAATTTGTCAAAATCCCGAGGTCAACTACTGCTATCTTGGAAGGGGAAAGCCTGTTGAACGATGCCTCTTCTCTGATTATTTTTCGTTTTGCTTTAGTAGCAGTTGGTACCGGACAGTTTATTTGGCAGGAAGCTGGTTTACAATTCCTTTGGATGTTACTTGGTGGGGTTGCTGTAGGTATTTTAGTCGGCTATATCTTTATTTTGATTCATCGACATCTTTCAACGGATACTCCATCGGATATTGCCTTAACACTAATTGAACCATTTTTCATGTATTGGATTGCCGAGCAAATTCAATGTTCAGGTGTATTGGCAGTAGTAAGTGGAGGCTTGTTTATGTCTTCCAGGCGATTAACCTACTTATCCGGCAGCAGTAGAATTGCCAGTACCAATGTCTGGGAAAGTTTCGTGTTTTTACTGAACGGTATTGTGTTCTTAATTATAGGATTGGATCTTCCGGAAATCGTGGTTGGGATACGTTCGAAAGGGATTTCACTTAATACAGCAATTTTTTATGGGGTAGTGGTAACAGGCGTATTGATCTTGGCTCGTATTATTAGTGCTTATGTAGCTATGTTGGCAACCATTATTTTTAGACCTCAGGTGGCACATCAAAATCAATTCAGTAGAAGACGATGGTTCATCCCGATTCTATTAGGCTGGACGGGCATGCGTGGGGTAGTGTCACTCGCTGCAGCATTGGCTATTCCTTTAACACTTCCTTCAGGGGAAGCCTTTCCTTATCGTAATATGATCTTGTTTATCACTTTCATTGTTATTTTGCTCACTCTTCTGATTCAAGGATTAACCTTGCCTTATTTTATAAGTAAGTTCAAATTGGCACAAGGGCAGGAAGATGAGGAAGCCAAGGATGAAGAAGCGAGAAAGATTATGAAAGCAGCCCTAAAAAATCATGTTTATGAGTTTTTAAAGGTTAGAATTACTTCTTCGCCAGAAGGTCATTTTGGAGCAGAAAGAATTCTTAAGCATTGGGAGGAACAGGCAAATCTTCAGGATTCGAATTGGTTAGATGATACGAGTAGGGGTTTGCTTAAGGAGATCTTTCAAGTACAAAGAGAGTTTCTAGCTGAATTAAATAAGGATTCCTATTACAGCGAAGAACTTATTAGGCAGCAAATGTATCAGGTAGATTTGGAAGAGGAGAGGATGACAGTGGTTTAGGTGCAAGACCTAGTCAATTTGCGTACAATGATTTTTGCCTTTTAACTACAATAACCTACAATATTATTGTGGGAATTGGTACCGTATATAAAAGTTAATAAATGAAGAAGTAAACCAAAAGGGATCCGCAGCACTTGTAATAGAATTAATTTTTACCTTTGGTTTCGTACGTACTTTTTGGATGATTGGAGAAATTTAAGAATTGTTGAAGGTTAGTAGCGATTTTTCCATATTAGTGTTTAGTAAAATAATCTTTATATCAGATTTAGGTGGAGTCGAATTAAAAAATAATCTAAAATATAATGGCTAGGCTCAAAATATATAAAATTTTTTACGCTTTCACTTTCATACTATTATTGAATTGTGGTACAATACCTGTTAATATGTCAACCCAAGCACCTAAAGATCGAGTAATTAAATTCTCGGGATTAGATTGGATTGTAAGGACAAATCCAACAATAAAAAAGGGTCCTGGTCCTAATTTGTTTTCAGATTCCGAGGAGAATGTCTGGGTTGATAATAATGGTAAATTGCATTTAAAAATTATACACCGCGAAGGTGAGTGGTATTGTGCAGGTGTATATTCCAAGAAGAGTTTTGGTCATGGAAAATATACATTCTATGTTAATTCCGATGTTACGAAGTTAGACAAGAATGTTGTGGCAGGTTTATTTACTTATTACGATGATTCGCAAGAAATAGATATAGAATTTTCGAAATGGTCTTTAGAAGAGAACATGATCGGACAATATGCAGTTCAACCATCTTCAAAGCCAGGGAATATTAACCGTTTCGATTTACCTGAGAATGCTGGACCTACCATTCATTCATTCGATTGGAAGAGTAATGCAATACATTTTTTCAGTGGTAAGAACACAGCAAATAAGCAGGAGTTAGCACAATGGAGTTATTCGGGGCCAGATGTGCCATCTGCACATAAAGAACGACTAAGGTTAAATCTTTGGCTATATAAAGGACAAATACCTTCAGACTTAGAAGAACAAGAAATTGTAATCGACAGTGTGAAATTCGAAAAACAAACCTAATCAGGTTATTTTATTCCCTAAAAAATTAAATAAATTACTGTTATTTAGATAAACTTACGGATTCCCGTAAAGTATTGCACTATACTCTGCCTAACTTGCCTTCGTTTTAGGAATCTTCAGCCATGAATACTTTAGAAGCGAGTCAACCGAAATCTTTTTTTATTAGCCAAGCACTGCGTAATGTTCAATTGAGTAATAGGGCATTTCTACAAGTAGAATTAACTGAAGAACAACAAGAAGCTATTTGCAAGAGTTTGTTAGAGGAACATCAAGTGGCCATACAAATTGATGAAGTAAAGAGCCCTAAACATTTGTTCAAGATTCTTCAGAAACACCAAGAAAACATTATTGTTTTTAATTGTGATCTTTTGAAAAAAAGAAGGGAATATATGGTTGTATTAGAAGGTGCTGTTTGTGCTAACCCTTATACTGCAGAAAATTGGAAAGTTTCTTATGATGGTGAAAGTTTTGATTTTAATGGTCGTGTAGTTTTGTTTAGTCCATTAAATCTTCAAAAATTAAATAAAGCAGAAAAACTATATTTTATTATGCGTGATAGTTATCGGATTTAACCAATCTATTATATCTAATTATCTATTTATCAGATAATTTTGAAGGCTGTTGGATTTTCTGACAGCCTTTATTTTTTAATGAAAAGTAATCCCTATAAATTTACTGACATGTTTTTGCTCATTGCAGATAGGAGGTTCTGCAATGTCTGGCGCATATGAACAGGCTCAATAACTTCGATATGATCTGCAAACATCAATAACCATCTAGGGAATTCATGATGAACATCTCTGGATTCAAAATGCATGATCACTCTATCATTGATAATTTCTTCCATAATAAATCCATAGTGATTTCTCTGCCAACGGATGTAAGGAGCAAAATCTCTAGTGACAGCAATACTAACCTTAGTTTTCGGATACTCTATCGGTGGATGTTGTTTTATATAATCATCAATGCTTGGATGTACGTTTAAGAATGAGGAATCTAATAATTGAGCGTGAATGACCCGATCACTGCGAAATTGTCTAAAATCGCTTCGCTTAAGACAATAAGCAACGATATACCAGTAGCCTATCTCATGAACAATCCCAATAGGTTCAACTATTCTGTTTTGAGCAATATCATCATGTATGCCTTGATAAGTTATCTCCATTTGTTTTTGATGAGCAATCGCATTTAAAGCATGGCTCAAAACCTCAGGAGCTTGATCAAGAAATAATGGAGAGTTCTGTTTTCTCATTATTATTTGATCTTGCATACTATGTACCATATCCTGATCATTGCTTTTTAAAATAGCTTTAATCTTCAGCATAGCTGAATGAATCTGTTTGTTGCTTTCTTTATCCAAGTATTTTTCAGCAAGTTTTTCTAATGCCACAAAAGATAAAGCCTCGTCTCGCGTAAAACTGACAGGAGGGAGTTTATAACCATCCATAATTGAATAACCATTCCCAGCCTCTCCAATCAATGGAACACCAGCTTGTTCTAAGCTTTTAATATCACGGTAAATGGTACGAAGACTTACTTCAAAACGATCTGCTAAATCTTGTGCTTTGACAATCTTTTTGGATTGTAATTGAATAAGTATATCAACTATGCGATCAAATCTTTTCTTTATATCAACAGACATAATTAATGTGATTAAATATCGGCAAGTTTGAATGTGTCTTTAAGTCGAATTCCTTTTTCGGTGTATTGTAATGTGCAACATTCATATACCGGGTCGTGTTCTAAGAATAATATATACTTTCCATCTACAATCTCTTTCCAATAATCCTGACGTTCCTGCATCGTTACTAAAGGCCTAACATCATAGCTCATGACATATGCAATAGGGATATGTCCAACTGAAGGTAAGAGGTCAGCCATATAAAGGATGGTTTTGTCTTTGTAAGTTATTTGAGGCAACATCATGGATTCGGTATGACCATTTGCAAAACGCATCTTTATATGTTTATCAAATACTGGATTTTCTTCAGCTATGAAGTTTAATTGTCCACTTTCTTGAATTGGAAGGATGTTTTCTTTTAAAAAGGATGCTTTCTCTCTTGGGTTTGGATTGGTAGCCCAGTCCCAATGTTTCTCATTAGACCAGAAACGTGCATTTTTAAATGCCGGACTAAGTTTGTCGCCTTCGCGTATAATTGCTCCTCCACAATGATCAAAATGTAAATGGGTTAAGATTACATCAGTAATATCATCTCTATGGAAGCCAAGTTTATTTAATGATTTATCTAAATTATCATCACCATGTAGGAAATAATGACTGAAAAATTTATCATCTTGTTTATCTCCTAAAGCTGTATCAACAAGTGTTAATCGATTAGAATCCTCGATTAACAGCAATCTAGTTGCCCAAGTACATAAATTTTTATCATCTGCAGGATTGGTTTTTTGCCAAATTGATTTTGGAACAACACCAAACATGGCTCCACCATCTAATTTGAAAAATCCGGTATCAATACTGTGTAGTTTCATGCTTTTTATATTTGCGGCATTAAATTATAGTTCTATAAATTTGAGGTTTTATGTTTGGAGTGGCAAATATTTATCGATTAAAACAATCTCTTCAATCAGTTTTTGTTTCGTTTTAGATGGAATTGATGTTAAATAAAGAATCCCTTAGTAGGCCTAAGGGATTCTTTATTTATTGAGTTATTACTCTTATTAATGAATGAACAATAATTCGCGTAATTTCGGCAATGGCCATTTCGAATCATCGACAATTTTCTCCAATTTATTAACGTGGTATCTAATTTCGTCAAAGAAAGGTTTAACAATCTCGTCATACATGATTGCTCGCTCACGCATATCCTCCACACTATTTGCTTTTTTACGTGCTTGACGCATCTCTTCAGCTTTCTCAAGGATCAAATTAATATGCTTAGAAATCCGCTCAATATAATTCAATTGTGAGCTATAAGATTCTTTACCTAAACCAATTTCCTTTAATCCTTTAACATTTTGAATTAATTCATTTTGGTAAATAATACATGCAGGAGCTATTTGGCTGGTAACTACATCTCCGATAACACGAGCTTCAATCTGTAATTTCTTAAAGAAGTTTTCTAAAAGAATCTCATGTCTAGCTTCTGATTCACGTCTATTAAAAATCCCTAAGTTTTCAAATAAGGTAAGCGATTCTTCAGTTACATAAACATCCAAAGCTTTTGGAGTAGATTTTATGTTAGATAATCCTCTTACAGCTGCTTCTTTTTCCCACTCTTCACTATAACCATTACCTTCAAATCGGATTGCTTTAGAGTCCTTAATGTATTTACGAACTACGTTTAATATTGCTAAGTCTTTTTTAATTCCTTTTTTGATTTGTTTATCAACCTCAATTTTAAATTCGATTAATTGATTGGCAACAATCGCATTCAAGATCGTCATTGGTAGTGCTGAGTTCGCAGATGAACCAACAGCACGGAATTCAAACTTATTACCAGTAAAGGCAAAAGGTGAAGTTCTATTACGGTCCGTATTATCTAATTTCAAATCTGGAATCTTAGGAATACCATGCCATAAGTTAGCATCAGCTTTTACTTTCTTAGCTACTCTTGCAGATTCAACTTCTTCCAAGATTTCATCCAATTGAGAACCTAAGAAAATTGAAATAATAGCAGGAGGTGCTTCGTTAGCTCCTAGACGGTGATCATTTGAGTGACTAGCAATAGAAGCTCTTAATAAATCTGCATGCTCAAATACAGCTTTAATTGTATTTACAAAGAAAGTTAAGAACATCAAATTGTTTTTTGGAGTCTTGCCTGGAGAAAGCAAATTAACACCTGTATTGGTAATTAGCGACCAGTTATTATGTTTTCCAGATCCATTTACACCAGAATATGGCTTCTCGTGTAATAATACCTTGAAATTATGTTTTATAGCAACCTGCTCCATCACATTCATCAATAATTGGTTGTGATCGATGGCAAGGTTAATTTCCTCAAACATCGGTGCACACTCAAATTGAGAAGGAGCAACCTCATTATGACGAGTTTTTAATGGGATACCCAGTTTTAATGCTTCATTTTCTAGATCAACCATGTATGCTAATACACGCTCTGGAATAGCACCAAAATAATGATCTTCCAATTGTTGTCCTTTAGCAGACATATGCCCAAATAAAGTACGACCAGTCAATTGTAAATCTGGACGTGCATTGTATAAAGATAAGTCCACTAAAAAGTATTCTTGTTCAATCCCTAAGGACCCAGATACCTTTGTAACCGCTTTATCAAAATATTGAGCAACCTCAGTAGCTGCTTTGTCAATTGTTGCGATTGCTTTTAATAATGGAGCTTTATAATCTAATGATTCTCCAGTATAAGAAACAAAAACAGTAGGAATACATAGTGTTTTACCAGCTGCAGTTTCAAAAATAAAAGCTGGGGAAGAAGGATCCCAAGCAGTATAACCTCGAGCTTCAAACGTATTACGAATTCCACCATTAGGAAATGATGATGCATCAGGTTCTTGCTGAACAAGAGCATCTGCATTAAATTTTTCAATTGCACTACCATCCATATCTGGCTCAAAGAAAGCATCGTGCTTCTCTGCTGTTGATCCAGTTAATGGTTGGAACCAGTGTGTGTAATGAGTCACTCCATTTTCAATAGCCCATGCTTTCATGGCTTGAGCAATGAAGTCAGCCATTTCTCTGCTGATTTTATTGCCACCATCAATGGCGCTTTCTAATTCTTTAAAAGTAGGCTTCGGTAAATAATACCTCATTTTGGATGGTGTAAAAACATTTTTGCCATAAATCTCAATGGCCCTTTCTGATTTCACTGCATTAGTTACATTGAAGTGGTGTTTGGTTGCTGCTTCTACGGCTGCAAATCTGGAGTTTGACATATTGGTTGTTGAAGTTAATGCAAAATTAAACTCTATTTTTCCGTTTTGTTTAAAAACTGATTCAAAAATACTGTAAAAAAATTATTTCAAACTAATTTTTGATGAAAAAATATAAAATTTTAACATTTCACTCATTAAAAATTTATTTTTCTACTGTTTTTAAATATAAAAATCAATTTTTATGGGCAAAAATTGATTTGAATATAAAAATTTATGGGTGTTTCATATTATTTATTGTTAAATAATATGGAAACACACGGTTTGCTATGGAAATAAGACTAAAGAAATCTTTATAAATATAAAAAGGCGAACTATACAATAGTCCGCCTTTGAAATTTTGATAAATAGGTTTTTAGTTGACTTCTAATCCCCAGTCAATACCTTTCTCTGTCGCTTTGACACCTTTTTTGATCCAATTAGCAGCAGGAGTGCCTTTTAAGAAATGATCAAAAAATTGTGCTTCACGAATCTGAATATCTTTTCTATTCTGTCTTTGAATTAAATTATGGTCATCACCATTGTAGTTCAATAACCAAACTGGTTTATTTAAACGTCTCAATGCCGTAAAGAATTCAATTCCTTGATACCATGGCACAGCACCATCATTGTCATTACTCATAATAGCTACTGGCGTATTTACGCGATCCATAAAGAATAAAGGTGAATTCTCTATATATAGGTCTAATGCCTCCCATAAAGGTTTACCAATTCTACTTTGGGTATTTTCATACTGGAACTGTCTAGACATTCCAGTTCCCCAACGGATACCACCATATGCTGATGTCATATTGACAACTGGAGCACCAGCCCAAGCTGCAGCATACATGTTTGTTCTTGTAATGAGATGGGCAACTTGATAACCACCCCAACTTTGACCTTGTATACCCATTTTAGTAGAATCTACCCAATTATTATTGCGTGCAAGATACTGCATGCCTGAATTGATGTACTCTTCAGCTGAACGTCCAGGATATCCAGTCTCATAACGGATATCCGGAGCAAACACTAAATATTCATTACTTACAAAATATGGAATATTTAATCTTGATGGAGTAGGGGCAGGGGCCTGATAGGTATAAAGACCATCACTCAATAATTCATAAAAGTATGCAATAATTGGATATTTCTTATTTGGATCAAAGTTTTCAGGTTTATATAAGATTCCTTCGGCTTGATGACCTTTTGGAGTAGTCCATTTTACTAATTCGGCTGTTCCCCAATTATAATTTGCTTGTTGCGGATTGATGTTACTTAGTCGAGTTTCTTTGGTTAAGTTACTACGTAAGTATAAATCAGGTGAACTTTGATAATCTTCTTTGGTATAAATAATTTGATCTAATTTCTCATCTGCATTTACCATTCTATAAGTAAATGGACCAGACCAAAGAACATCTATATTTCTTTTACCCAATTTATAAAAACCATTTTCTTTAGTTGTTCTATTAAATCCAGCTAAATAGATTGGTTTTTTTTCATCAATATAAGTATTACGATCTCTAGGATCTTCTTCTCTGGAAACATTAAGATTGCGATAGCTAATTAATTGCTCTCTACCTTTACCCAAAGTGATCATTTTCTTTTCTTTGCCATTCAAACTCACCTTCCATACATCAAAACGGTCATTTAAGTACACTGTATTTCCATCTCTCGACCATCCCGCTATCCCATATGGACCTGGAAGTGCTGGAACGTCATTTTCCTCATCCACAAAACTAACTTCAATACCTTCATTCAATTTTTTAGATTCTTTGGTTTTAATGTTATAGCTATTCCAAGACGCTTCATCTCTATTAAAGTACAAAACATATTGTCCATTTGGTGACAACAAGGCCATCCCAGATAGAGCCTCAGCTACTAACTGTTGTTCACCTGTGATAGTAGAAACCACATATACATCTGATTTCATGCCGCCATCCCATTGAGAAGCTATTCTATATTGATTGTCACTTGTAGCTAATGCCCATTCAGAATCACCGTCTGAAGTTAGATTAATACGATTATAAGTTTCATCTGATAAAGGTTTAACAGCACGATTACCATCTAAATTTAACATTGCCGTATAACTTCTTGACATGTCTCTTCTAAGGTTTGATAATTGCATTGGTTGCAAATAATCATCCTGCCAGTGCCAAATATCTAATTTGGCTGTTTCAAAGTCGACCAAAGTTGTGTCTCTTACGCGTGGTATAGGTGCTAAACCAAAGAATAGTCGTTTTCCACTTTTACTAAAAGATGTACCTCCGTCGCCTGATACATACCAGTCTTTAGGCATTCCTGTACTATTCTTATCCGCAATTATATACGCTGTATCTTGTTTTGCTGTATAATAGTATAATTTATATTCTTTCAATAAGGATTTTTCTGGCGATTTATCCGCTAAGAAACTGAGTTGATTTACTTGATCATCAAAACGAAAAGACTTATAAGTGCCTTTTCCATTACTGATTTTCTTATGCGTCTTTTTTGCAACATCATAAATGTATAATCCAGCTTCATTTACGGTGTCTTTTGCTGCACCTTTTCTAGTGTATAATAAATAGGCTTCATTATCGCTCCAAAAATAATTGTCTGTTTTATGAATTTGAACCGTATCACCAGTTTGCAGATTCAAAATATGTAGAACAGGTGTCGGTCTTTCTTTTCTAGCTACTGGTCTTCTAACTTTGATACTATCGGTTTCTGCCTTCTCATTCTTGTCTGTTGTTTTTGTGCTATCCGCTGCTTCTTTTTTGTCCTTAGCATTTGGGACTATAATCTCAGAAACAAAGGCAACATAATTATTAACCTTTCTAGCAGTTTGGGAAGACTTTAAAGCCGGATACTTTTTGATGTTATTTTTTAATATATCAACGACAAATAAGGAATCCTTAGGCATTTCATCTGGTCTTTTCTTTTTAATCCTTGCCTGTCTAACATCCTGGAAAAGGGGTTTTACAGTTGTGATTATGAAGTTTTCATTCTCAGATAACTTAATATCAGTAGCACGAGGAATTTGAAACAATACCTGATCCTTATTGTTTTTAACCATAGCTAATGCATCTCCTTCTTGAGGATTAATGGTATAGTACAATAAGTTGCCAGATTTACTAATTTCTGCTCTACTTATGGATTTCCATTGATCATAGACAGAATGGTCAATTGGTTTTTTCTGTGCAAATGCTGCATTTAATGCAAAAAAACTAATTAATAAAATGCTAGAACTTCGTTTCATAAATTATGTGTTTGGAGGTTCAATATTAGGTAAAATAATCTTAACTTAGGCTTAAACAAACTATAACATTTTTATTATAAATATCCAAAATCACGCACTATGAAATCAACAGGGGTAATTATAAGTATAATTTCAGGTCTAGCTTTAATAATTTTTGCGGTTGTATTTGCGAATGCATATAAGTATAAATACAAAAATTCAAATACAATCAATGTGACTGGAAATGCTAAAACTGATTTTGAATCAGATATTGTAAAATGGTCTGCTTCCTACAGTAGAAAATCAATGATATTAAGTGAAGCCTCCGAGCAATTGAAAAATGACCGAAATCTAGTTCGAGATTTTCTTGTAAAACAAGGAATCAAAGAATCTGAAATATTGTTTAATGCAGTAAATATAAATAGAGAGTTTAATACGCAGACCGACCAAAATGGGAATAGTTACAGTACTTTCTCAGGATATAGTTTATCACAAAACGTTAGTGTTGAATCCAAAGAAATAAATAAAGTAGATAATGCTTCTCGTGAGATCTCAGCTTTAATTTCTCAAGGAATTGAATTGAGTTCTAATCAGCCTAGCTATTATTTCTCAGGATTAGAAGATCTCAAATTAAAACTGATTTCTCAAGCTTCCCAAAACGCAAGATCTAGAGCAGAGAACATTGCAAAAGAAGCTGGTTCATCATTAGGTGATCTGGTAAAGGCAGATTTAGGAATCTTTCAAATAACAGGGCAAAATGATAATGAGGAGTACTCCTACGGAGGTGCATTTAATACAACATCCAGAAGTAAAACTGCTAATATTACAGTCAAAACAAGTTATTTATCTAATTAGATTTAAATAAACAACTTGTTTTGCAATTACTCCGATTGTATGACCTAAATAAACAATGTATTTTAAATACTAACCTTCATACCCAAATAAAAATTACGAGGTGCTGAGGCATTGAAAAATCTATTGCCTATAGCATTAATGTCATTTCCTAAGGAATATTTTTGATTTAAGATATTATCCGACCCAACGAAAACACTATAGTTGTATTTGTCAACAAATGTCTTATTCCAAGTTAACTTAGCTTGTAATAATTGATATGACTTCGCATAAAAACTGTTAGCATCGGTTAAAGGTATTTTACCAGTATAATTGTGAAATACATTAAATTGAATTCCTTGCGCAAATTGGAATGCTAATGTATTCACCCAAATCCATTCAGGAATGGATGTTACTTTATTCCCTGCATAATTTTCATCAGCGATTTTATAATCCTCAAAACGATACTTTTGATAAGTTAAGTTAGAAGAGAAAATTAATCCTTGTAAAAACGACGCTTGATTTGGTTTGATGAGTTGTGTCAAAATGCTAGCTTCAATACCTTGTTGTTTTATTTTGCCAGCATTAACAAAATATTCTTGCCCCGCTTCATTCAGGTGTCGTATAATACCATTTGTCAATGAGTAATGATAAGCTGAAAAATCAGCTATAACCCTTCTATCCGTTGATTCTATATGAAGCCCTAATTCATAATTAGTACCTGTTTCTGGGTTTAAATTCTCATTAATACTGTTATCGGATGAACGAACTTCTGCAATAGTAGGTGGGGAGTAACCTTTAGAAATAGAGGCTCTAAACGCCAGGTTATTCCATGCTTGATAAGATAATCCAATCCTTGGCATCCATGTGTTTTTGAAGCGAATGTTTCCTTCTGCTGGGTTTAGTTCAGGATAAAAACGTTTAAAATAATACCTGTTCAAATTCAAGCCAATGGAAGCTTCAACAAAAACCTTGTTATATAAGGAAGCTTTTGCACGATAAAATATATTAGCTTGATTGGCAGTTAAAGAATCATGATCGGTGAGTTCACCCATTACGCCTAGGTTGTTTTTATGATTTTTAATTCCATAAAAACCTTTCTGAATTTCAGTTCCCAATTGCATCTCCCAATTTAGAGCTTCATGGTCAGCCTGCTCATAGGAGAGAAAGGTTCTTAATCCAATGTTTTTCTCTTTCCGTTTCTCATAATTGGTCACAAAAGGATTTTTAAAGTCCGTATTGGTGCCAAATACACTTATCACATGCTTTATACCAAAATCAAAATTATATTCATGCGTTAATCCGGCTATAAAAGTCTTATTATAGATGGCAGCTTTTTGATCCTTAGCACTTGGGAAAGGACCTCCTGCAGGTCTAGCTTGGCTTGGATCTTCATGATATTGAGCTTGGGTTAATCCACCAGGGGTTTCATAACCTATATCACTATATAGGGCAAAAAGTTTAAGATTTCCAGAATTATTATATGCCCATTGATGAGCTGTTTGAAAAAACTTCTTATTTAATCCACTTTGCACACGGTATCCATCAGAGCGAAGGAATGCTTGGTCAAAAGAAAAATTATATGCTTCGTTTACTTGATGTTGAACCGTTAATTGTTCATGAAAAAGACCATAAGAGCCAGCCTGAACCAATAGAGATTTCTCGTTGCTAGGTTGATGAAATCCGTTAGGTAATATTCGAATTACACCTGAAGAATTTGCTCCAAATAATGATCCATCAGGACCTTTCATAATTTGGATCTGTTGTATACCTATTGGATCTAACAAATTTAAATAAGTATTTCCACTAGCATCGGTCATGGGTATTTCATCCAAATAGACTTTTGTATTTCGAACTCCAAAGGGAGAACGAATCATACTTCCGCGCATAGCCAATCTGTAGCTTCCTGGCGAGCGTTCTTCCATTCGGACACCTGGAGTAGCATTTATTGCTGATATTATTGTAGAAGTGCTTTGTGCATCTAACAAACGTTTCGTTAAAACACGACTACTATTGGTCAGATTTTTTGCAGGCTGAGCATTGAAATAAATCTTTACATCAATTGGTGAAATGGCATTTATGCTACTGTCTTGATCTGTTGATTTCTCAGACTGAGCTAATAATGTGTTTCCAAATAAAATAAATAGGGCAGTAAAGTAATAAGTTCTATTAATAGAAAATTTCATTTGCATGATTATAAAAGAGGTTTAGAATGCTTCATTAAGTCCTAAGAAAAGACCGCGTTGTCCGAATTTACCGAAAGCATAATCTATACAAAGGTTTGTTCGGGTTGCTTTATTGAATAATAACCTCAATCCCGCACCTCCGGCTGGTTGCCATATCTTAAAGAGCTTGGTTCCCATTTGGTCGTTAGCTGTTTGAACATTCGTAAAGACAACTCCACTTAAAAATTGATTTCTAAGAATTGGAAAACGATATTCCAATTCTGAATAAAAGAAGGACTTTCCTTTAAAATAACCCATCGTATATCCACGGCCACTTCTAGCGTAAGGATCTTTGGCTGTTCCTGGAAGATCTACATAAGGTAAAGTACCGCCTAAATTATAGGATCCAAAATTCCAAAATGCCAATACATGATTCGGTCTATTTTCAGATAATTGCCAATATTTTCTAAAGTCCGTTTGCAATTGATAGGCATTATGCTCACTGCCCATCCATGATTGATTCATTCTTAAAACAACATCTACATAGTATCCTTTATAGGCGCTATTCGGATTATCTCTAGTCATATATTGCATATTCAGCATAAGTCCATTGTTATTAACTCGATTGGGGTTAAAGTTGTTCCATCGGCTGTATATCTCTACAGGAGCCATTCCTTCCTGGCTACCCACAGTCTGAAAATCACGTTTCATTTCAAAGAAAAAACCAGCGCCTACAAAAGCACCGGGGAATAGATTCTTATAAACCCGCTCGCTAACCGAGTAGACCATGAATTTATTGACATAACGACTCCTTTCAGGATTGTTCATGATCATCTCCTCCTCTGTAGGATTTGTTAGTGTTCCACCAATTCCCATCCCGTAATCTAAACCAACAGCCTTAGCAACCATCACATTTCCCTTGATATTCCAAGAGTTACCAGGTGTGTAGATGTCATGAATGAAATAGCCAACAACAATCCCTCGTGTTGTAGCGCTTACCGCTGCAGCCGCAATGGACATGGCAGTGTTTGGCTGATTACCTAGAACTTTACCACCTACTGCCTTAATTCCAATTTGAGCACCTATGGATGGATTATAATTTAGGTTTGGAAGGTAGGTAATAGCTGATCGTTTATTGGTTTTTGAACTTGATTGTTGATCCTTCTTTTTAAATGGATTTATATCTTTAAATAAATCTACTACATCATATAACTGCTGGGTGGGATGTAGGGTATCTCTTTCTAACTTTGTGGTAATTGTATCTTGAATTTCTACCTGTGCATGAACATTTGAATTGCTGAAAAATAAGATAAGAAAGGGGAGAAGATAGTGCCGAAATGCCATATGTCGTGTAGAATTCCTGATGTTAAATTAGTGTATTCAAGGTGATATTAAATTCTCCTTAAAATTAGGATTAATTTCATGTAAATGAAGAAAATCCATTCAATTGCTAAAGGATTGTTACCATTAAATTAGATTTCTAATCTAAATTCATTTTATCCAAATGGCCGAGTAAGCCAGTCAAGCCACCTGTATGAATAAATAGTATCCGACTTCCTTCAGGAAAGTAATCTTTTTTTATCAAATCAAACATGCAGTAAACCAGCTTTCCGGTATAAGTCGGCTCTATGAGAATACCGCTTTTGGAAACAAAGTCTTTAATAAAATCGTTTAGTTCCTTTTTTGTTTTGGCGTATCCACCAAAATGGTATTCCGTCAACAAATTTATGTTATCAATAGGGGCGTTCAATTCTCTAATATCCTCAAGAATAAAATCAGCATTTTTCAAAACGGGGACAACCAATAGTTTTGTGGCTAAATTTTGTGAATCCAATCCAATGGCTAATCCAGCTGCTGTTGTGCCTGTTCCGGCTGACACTAAAACATGGGAATAGGTTTGTGTTAGTTCCGATATGATCTCTTCACAACCCTTAACAGCTAATGTCGATCGACCTCCTTCATCAATAAAGTAATGGTTTGATTCATCAAAGTGCTCTTGGAAATGTAGTGCCTTATCTTTGTAGAGCTGCCTATCTATAAACTGAAGCTCCATACCAAAAAGTTGTGCCATTTGCAGTACTGGGTTCTTAACCTCTTCTCCACGGATAATACCAATCGATTTAAATCCAAATTGTGCTGCTGCCGCAGCAGTTGCCAAGATATGATTTGACCATGCTCCACCAAAAGTAACTAGATTCGTTTTTCCAAGTTGGTGAGCATAATTTAAATTATACTTTAATTTTCGCCATTTATTACCTGAAATAAAGGGATGTATCTTATCATCTCGCTTAACAAAAACCTGTATTTGCTTCTCAATGAATAATGGATCATGCAGTTCCTCTTCAGGACTATATATCGGAAGATTAAAAACCATGGTCTAAAGATAGCTTTTTTGTCTATTGCGTTTGATAGCAGCTTAAAAATACTACTTTTGTAGCATGTTAGATCAATTGGAAAATGAGCAAGATGAACAGGAGTTATTCGAACATCTACGAATAGTTGCTGATAAAGGCCAAGCCTTATTGCGGATTGACAAATTTCTAATGAATCGTGTGGAGAACACATCTAGAAATCGCATTCAGAATGCAATAGATGCTGGTTCAGTTAAAGTGAATGAGAAAGAAATCAAGGCAAGCTATAAAGTAAAACCATTTGATGTTATCACTGTCGTTTTACCAGATCCACCTCGTGATACAGAAGTCTATCCAGAAGATATTCCTTTAGATATCATCTATGAAGATGATGATGTCTTATTGGTTAATAAAGAGGCGGGTATGGTAGTACATCCTGGTTTCAATAATTATACGGGTACTTTAGTTAATGCGCTAACATTTCACCTCAACCAATTACCTACTTTACCAGGAAATACTGGACGTCCAGGATTGGTCCACCGAATTGATAAAGACACTTCAGGCCTGTTGGTAATTGCGAAGAATGAATGGGCTATGACTTTTCTGGCTAAACAATTCTACGAGCATTCGATCAGTAGAAAGTATGTTGCATTAGCTTGGGGGGATATACAGGAAGATGGAACTGTGACTGGCTATATAGGTCGTAATATTAAAGATCGTCGTATTATGGACTTATATGATGACCCTGAAAAAGGAAAATGGTCAGTTACTCATTATAGGGTCTTAGAACGATTGGGTTATGTTACTTTGATTGAATGCCAGTTAGAAACAGGAAGAACCCATCAAATTCGTGCACATATGAAATCTATTGGCCATCCCTTATTCAGCGATGAATCATACGGTGGCAATAAAATTATTAAAGGAACTCAGTTCGCAAAGTACAAACAGTTTGTAGAGAATTGCTTTTCTTTATTAAACCGTCAAGCTTTACATGCCAAATCTTTAGGCTTTATACATCCCAAAACCAAAGAATATTTACACTTCGAAGTACCAATGCCGGAAGATTTCCGTTTAGCATTAGAGAAATGGAGATCTTATAACACGAACAACCAAGAACAATAATATGCCAATTCAATATATCAATTTTAATGGAGCTATAGTTCCAGAAGACATGTCTATTTTAACTGCCGATAGCCGAGCGTTTCGTTATGGTGATGGTTTATTTGAAACCATGCTATGGAAGGATGGTGATATCCGGTTTTTGGATTTCCATGTTGAACGCTTACAAGAAAGCATGAAGATCCTTTATTTTGAAGACTTTGAACAATTTGACACCTATTTTATTCGTCAAAAAATAGAAGAACTTGCTCGTAAAAATAATATGTTGGGTCAAACCTTACGTGTAAGGTTAATAGTTTTTCGTTCAGGAGGAGGGCTTTATGGTCCAGATAGCAATAAACCTAGCTATATCATTCAAATTGCAAGAAAGGCAGAAAGTCTTCGAGATAAAAAACTTGGTTTAATTATCGATGTTTATACGGAGTATAAGAAACCTTATTCGGAACTGTCCAAAATAAAATCCAATAATGCATTGATTTATGTGATGGCAGGACTATATCGTAAAAAATATGCATTTGATGAAGTGTTGATTCTAAACCAACAAGGCAATTTATGTGAAGCCTTATCATCGAATATCTTTGTTTATTACGATAAGGTACTATATACCCCGGCTCTTTCAGAGGGATGTATTGCAGGTGTTATGCGTCGTGTTATTATGGATATTGCTCAGTCAGAAGGTATTGAGGTCGTTGAAGCAGAAATAAAACCAGAGATTCTAAAAGTAGCGGATGAAATCTTTTGTACAAATGCCGTAGAAGGTGTTCAGTGGGTGATGGGCTATAAACAAAAACGCTATTTCAACAAAATCTCCAGAATCTTCCAAGAACGCTTAAAATCCTGGAGTTACGAGGAGGAGATATGATATCGCTACGCTATTAGACGGTAGATATGAAACCGCTCCGCTATTAGATGTGAGATATGAGATATTAAACGTGGCCCTGCGGGCTGGATCGTTAGTATGAAGTAATTAGACATAAAGCGAGTTATTTCTAGTGGTTCAAAAATGTAGGGTCGAAGCATGCTTCGACCGCTTTCACTAAACTTCACTTCTCAATTTGCCGTCATCTTTCACCTATTGTGAAAGATCTTTAAACTATTCTAGGAGCCCGTTATTAAAACACTGTCAACAAAAAAAGGTCAGCTATTGCCGACCTTTCTTCATTAACAGTTAGTGTTTGAAAATATCTTTTATATTATTTTTTGTTGATTTCAACATTCACGGTGATATCTACGTTTGAGGCTATAGATTCTGCACCAGAAGGTAATTTATCCGCTGCTTTAAAATTAAAATCAGTTCTATTAATCGTGGTTTTTGCAGTAAAACCTGCTTTGGATCTTCCTTTTTGATCGGTCACAATACTTCCATTTTGAACAACTTTAAATGTTACTTTTTTCGTAACGTCTTTCATTGTTAAATCACCTGTTAGGCTGTAGTTGTTGCCATTTTCTTTTTTAAGAACAGCATTCTTGAAAGTGATTTTAGGGAATTTCTCAGCTGAGAAAAAATCATCGCTTCTTAAATGGTTATCTCTTGCCTCAATACGTGTATCGATGGATTGAACATCAATATCAAAGTTAATAACTGCGCCATCAAAATTAGTAGCATCTTTAGTTTCGATGTTTCCAGCGATCTTTTTAAACTGTCCATCAATAAAGGATAAGCCCATGTGACCAATTTCGAAACGTACATTACTATGTGCCGCGTCTACTGACCACGTTTCCTGTGCAATACTTAAGTTGGATATGAATATAAATCCAATTACTAAGCTCAATAGTTTTTTCATAATTCTGCTCTTTTAATTTTATTTAAGACAAATTTCCATGTTTTATTTCTTATCGACATTGATCTATGATAAGAAATTAGTTTTTTTTAAATCCTTATATTCCAAGTTTGGCTACAGAAGAATATATTAAGCAGCTCCTTTCTATAATCTATATTTAACAATTCGAGATTTTCAAAGAATAATAAATCGTTTTCCATTAGAGATTGTTCAGATAGTAATTATATATAAAATAGAAAGGATATAACTATGGACCATCATGAGCAACACAGTAAACCACATAAACACCAAGATAACCCGTATAGAAAGTTCCTCTACATGATGATCATCATGTTTGTGGTGATGTATTTTTTAATGTATGCTATGATTGATAAAATGGGTGACTTTTATTTCCATACGAACAATCTTTATATGACATTACTTATGGTATGTGCTATGATTCTAATTGAATTAGGATTTATGCTAAAGATGTATCAAAAGAAGGTCTGGAATTTAAGTATTGTGATTCTAACGATCATTGTTGCGGCATTTTCATGGGTAGGGATACGCAAGCAGATGAATATTGGCGATTCAGAATATTTAAAAGGAATGATCCCACACCATTCTGCAGCCGTATTAATGTCTGAGGAAGCTATTCTGAAAGATCCGCAAATTATACAATTACAACAGGAGATTCTGGAAGCCCAAAAAAGAGAAATAGAATTTATGAAACGAAAACTTCAGGAATTGAAGGACAAAAAGAATTAGGATGTCAGATTTATCGAAAGAAATAAATTACTTATTCAATTTTTGAATAACTTTTAATACACGTTTCTTTTTACTTTCTTTCTCGATTTCATCTAATCTAGCATTTAAAGTGTCCATAAAGACATGTTTAGTAGATTGGTTTATTTGAGAAAGCGCCATTTCGGCATACATAGGTAACTGGTTGGTAGGACAAGTTTCCAATTGTTTGATTAAATAATCAAATGCTTTATCATGATAATCGGGATTTCCCATTAAACCTACTAATATGCCGATAAAATTATCCTTGGTTATCACGGATCCTTTATTAGCAGCATCCTGAAGATTCTCTAATTCAGCATAAAGTTCGGCTTTATTGCTGTTAATTAAAGACCTTAAAGCTGCCATGGAGCCCCATTGTAAACGATTATTTTTGCTACTTAAGCAGGCCATAAATTGTGGAATGTATTCGACTATCAGGTTAGGATTTCTTTCACCTACTTCATATAGAACTTTTATGCTATCATTTTGATAATCTTTGTTCTTTCCTTGGATTAGTTCAATTAAAGCTACAACAGCTTGATGATCGTTTTTATCGACAATGGCTATTGCCAAATCTATATTGGGTTGCTCATCTTTTCTCCCTAAAGCAGAGGCTAATTGTTGTGCTATCATGGCTTAAAAATTGTAATACAATATTACTATTTCTACCTATAAAATGAAATAAAAATGTATAGTATATTAGGATTCTCTGGCACTAAAGTTTCGTCTTAAACGTTTTAATAAAAATACATGGAATATGACTAAAGAGGAATACGAGAAATTATATCATGCTGATGATGCAGTAGGATGGATGGCAATTGATGAAAATTTAAAACGCATCTATCCTGAATTAGAACCAAGACATTATGGGCCACTATGTGGCATTCATTATGTCGCAGGTGGCACTGATCCCATTGACGGAATAAGTGTTTATGATCATCAAGGCCCACCAGCTCATTACCACTTAGTAACCTATGGAATGAGTCAGCTATACTATTCTCCAGATTCAGTAAAGGAAGAATTCTCTAAATGGGGCTTTGAATTTACCTTCAGACTCGTGCCATTTGCTGAAGATGAAAAGGATCCATTCTGGGCGATGCAGGTATTCAATAATTTAGCAAGATATGTCTATAATAGTGGCCGTTGGTTCGAAGAAAACCAATTTATTCCAGCAAAAGGTCCTATTCGATTGAATACAGATACCGAAATTGTTGGCTTTGTTTGTTCACTTGATCCAGAATTAGGTAAAATCCAAACAGCTCATGGAGAGGTTTCTTTTATTCAATTAGTTGGAATCACTCAAAACGAACTAGATTCTCTTATGGAAGCGCCCTCACAAGCACAAGTCGCTAGCTTTATTCAGGATATGAAAGTTAATAATCCTCTATTGGTTACTGATCTTACACGTAAATCATAAATGATTTAATTGTCCATAAGGCGTAATATTTTAGAGTACTACCACTTGGCTAAATCTTTTCGGAGCAAATTTTGTTATTTTTAATGGGTTCTTTTAAAACAGGAGCTTTAAATTATCTTGTTTATGATGCACATTAATGGATTTCAGAAAATCAAACGCGTAGGACAAATTCTAAAGATACTTTCTAAGCATGGTTTTGATGAAATTATTTCACGATCTAATCTAGACCGAATACTACCTGATAGCTTTTTATTTTGGAATAATCATGCTCGTAAAATATTTGAGGACGATTTCAATGTGCGCATTCGTCTAGCAATTGAGGAATTAGGTCCAACATTTATCAAATTAGGGCAATTGCTCAGTAATAGACCAGATATTATTCCTGAAGATCTCCAAGAAGAGCTTATTAAATTACAAGATGATGTACCGGCCGAATCCATTGATATCAGAATACGTATCGAGAATGATTTAGAAATACGATTTGAGGACCATTTCTTATCAATTGATCCTGTTCCAATTGCTTCTGCCTCAATTGCTCAAGTATATAAAGCCGTATTATTAAATGGCAAAGAGGTCGTATTTAAAGTCAAAAGAAGCCAAATTGATGAGGCTATCCGTGCTGATTTAGATTTCATTAAAGATTTGGTCAAACTATTGCAGCGAAAATATGAGGTCATTTATAAAATGAACCTCTATCAGATTGTCCTTTCCTTTGAAAGCTCTTTGTTGAATGAATTGTCTTTTACAAATGAACTTAATAATATAGAAAGATTTAGAAGGAATTTTGCTGATAATAAGGAAGTTCATGTGCCTAAGGTCTACCGTAAATACAGCACAGATACGCTAATCTGTATGGAATTTATAGATGGAGTAAAGGTCAATGATGAAGAGGGATTAAAACAATATGGGTTATATCCAAAGTCCGTTTTACAGAATCTATTGGACCTGTATTTAGAACAGGTTCTTATGCATGGCTTCTTCCATGCTGATCCGCACCCAGGAAATGTTTTTGTAAACCAGAAAGGGCAGGTGGTATTTATTGATTTTGGTTCCATGGGCTTTATGATTCCAGAGGATCGGAATATTATTGAAGCCATGGTATTGGATTTTTTAGCCAATGATGCCAAGGGTTTGATTAAGAATATTAAAAAATTAGCCATAGTCCATCATATTGAAGATGAAAGACGTCTGGAAAGAGATGCCTATGAAATCTTTGAAATGATAAAACAAAATGCTTTAGATGATATTGATATCTCTGTCATGCTCAATAAGTTGAATATTGTCTTGCAAAGTAATCATATCCTTCTTCCTGATTTTGTTTACATCTTATTACGTGGTGTTTCTATATTGGAAGGAACAGGTAGACAGATTGATGCTGAATTAAATGTCCCTGAAAGTATTGCTCCATTTGCGAAAAAGATAGCAGCCCAAAAGCTATCTCCCGAATACCTGATCGCCCAATTAAAAGAAAAGGCAAAGTTCGCTAAAGATGTATTAACCGAAGTACCTGAGGATTTACTGGATTTACTAGAGAAAGTAAAAAATGATAAGGTGATGCTTAATCATAAAATGCAGGACTTTGATAATCTGCAATTGATCCTCCACCGGATGGGTAACAAGTTCCTATTATCCATACTGGCCATGACCTTCGGCGTAGGGGCCAGTATCCTCGCGCATGGACGCGTTGGATATCTTATTGGAGGCATACCAGTCCTTTCCTGGTTCGGCTTCATCATGAGCTTTGTAATATGCTTTATGCTGTTGAGCCATTTGTATAAGAGTAAGTAGGGATGTGGTAAGTGTTTTTTAGAAAGATTTAGCTACAAGTAATCAAATAAATCAAGATTTTTTATTTTTTAACAGTAATTAAATAAAATATCTACACATTTTTGCAATGTGAGTTATTGTGTTTTATACTAATTACTAATTAATGAATCTAAAATATATTGATAGTATTAGAGGAATTGCCATCCTGATGGTAATTAGTACACATGTTATTGCGTCCTTTCAAAATATAAATCCAATTTCTTATTTTCTTTCGATTTATGGTCAAATGGGCGTCCAATTATTTTTCATTGCTTCTGCATTTACACTATGTCTATCCTTTGAGAATAGAAAGAATGAAAAACATAAAAATTGGAACTATGTAATTCGAAGATTTTTTAGAATAGCCCCTGGCTATTATTTTGCAATATTTTTATATACAATTTACACCTATTTTAATCAACATTATACTTTTCAGCAAATAGCTGAAATAGAATGGAGGGCAATTATTATAAATCTTTTCTTTTTAAATGGCTATTTTCCAAGTGTATTAAGTAAGATCGTTCCTGGAGGTTGGTCAATTAGTACAGAAATGTCCTTTTACCTGATTTTTCCCTTTATATTTTCATTTTATCAAAAATATAAATTCACATTATTTAATTTACTTATTAAGCTTCTTTTAGCTATTATATTATCACAATTAGCTGTGGTAATTTTAGGAAGATTTGGCTATGAAATGTCAAACAACTCTTTTGTCTATTTTAATATAATAAATCAATTCCCTGTTTTTATTATTGGAATAAGCTATTACTTTTTATTAAAACAATACAATTTCAAATACAGTTTTTGGATAGATGTTCTATTGTTTATACTCTTTACAATTTTATCTATTACCCTATGGTCTTTAAAAATTGATTATTTGTTTAGTGTTATACCGATTACATCAGCAATTTCATTTGTTTTTCTAATGGAAATCATGAGGAAATCTGATCAAATTAATATAAATCTTTTAGGTAAAATTGGTAGAGCTTCTTATTCCATGTATTTATTTCATTTTTTGGTTATAGACTTAGTAGATTATAGTTTCAAAAAATTAGGACTTTCTTTTAATAATATAAATTTTTTCATTTTTTACATTCTAGTAGCAGGTATTACTTATTTCATTGGTAATTTATCTTTAAATACCTTGGAACGATACGGAATAAATTTTGGTAAAAAGTTACTTCGCAAATAGTTTCTCATTTATTTATTAAAGCATTCACTTTATTTAGATCTGTTTAATCTACAGGTTTAAATAAGTATTCCTTCTTGAATGCATCGGTATTTACTCATATCTTATTCGGACTTATTTCGGATCTCGTTCGCTTCTAACCGAACGAGATCCGAAGGAGTTCCGAACAAGTTCCGAAGGAGATCCGAATGAGATACGAAGAAAACTTCTAGAAAACCTTTAGCAATCCACTGAAAAATTCAATGTTTTGTGTATTGAAAACAAAGGATAAAGGTTAGTGTATTTACGGGTAAAAGTAAAATATTCAGGCTGTGTTTTGTTGTTTGTATGTTAATTTGCTAGGAAAACCACTAAAGTTTTTTAAGATTCTCTTAGATATCTTACCAATTATTTATTGAAATATAATTTTGTATAAAAGGAATTTATCCGTTTTCTACGGAAGTAAAAGATATTTTTATAATTCTCTAAATTGCCTAAATATTAACTGCTGTTTAAAGTAAAATCCATCTTTAAACATGGGTTAAAGTTGCTGTAAACCATTTACTACAAAAAAATAAATAGAAGCATATTTGGAGTTAAAGCTGATCTTCAAGGTGGAATATTGTTTTAACTTTGTTCAAAATAGTGGCGTTGAAATGAAGAATTATCTAAATATGCGAACAGAATATTTAATTCATTCTTTTATAATGATAAATACCTACTAAAACGAATAAGCAAAAATTATGGAATACTTAATTCTCTTAATTCCTTTTCTTCTTGCTATTTACCTTGGAAAGGTAATTATCCCATACATTATGCTTATTACGTATAAGAAAAGATTATTTGATCCAGTTGATAACAGAAAATTACACCAAAGTATAATACCAAGGTTAGGAGGAGTAGCATTTGTACCTATTCAATGTGTACTTTTAGCCATAACAGTCATCATAGTTTATAAAGTCAACTTTGTAAACCTTAATATTCATACCAGTGAGGTTTTTCCCATGTTTATCATGCTTATCTGTGGAATGGTGATGTTATATATTATTGGCATTGCAGATGATTTAATTGGCGTAAGTTATAAATGGAAGTTTGTTGCTCAAATTATGGTTGCCTGTCTGTTTCCGTTGGGAGGCCTTTGGATTAATGATTTATACGGCATTTTATTTTTGGTTAATCTACCAGCATGGGTAGGCATGCCTTTAACTGTATTTGCCGTTGTTTTGATAATTAATGCCATTAATTTGATTGATGGATTGGATGGCCTATGCTCTGGATTAGTAGCAGTTGGATGTTTGGTCCTTGGGGGGTTATTCGCTTACTATGAAGCTTGGATTCATGCGCTATTAGCCTTTATTACTACAGGTATCTTGATTTCATTTTTTTATTACAATGTATTTGGTCAATCCAAGCGCAGACGTAGAATCTTTATGGGTGACACCGGAAGTATGACCTTAGGTTATACAATGGCGTTTCTTACTATCAGTTTTGCAATGAATAACAACCATATCAAACCTTTTTCAGAAGGTGCAATAGTGGTGGCATTTTCAACATTAATTGTCCCGGTATTTGATGTTATCCGTGTGATCATAGTTCGTTGGTTTAATAAACAACCTTTATTTAAAGCTGATCGTAGTCATATACATCATAAACTTTTGCGTTCTGGGATCTCTCATAAATCTGCTATGTTATCTATAGTTGGTTTATCCTTGTTTTTTTGTTTATTCAATGTAATTATGGTTCAATACATTAGTAATAATGTGGTTATACTACTAGATTTAGTGTTATGGATAAGTTTTACATTAGTATTTAACTTTGTGGTGAAACAAAAAAAAGTAAAACAAGCCAAAAGAGATTTTACTGAATTGCCTAATAATAAGACGAGCCTGGTAGAAAAGAAGATTTCTCTTCCACTTGTCAACAAATACAACTATTAATTTCACACATGAAAATTTCCATTATTGGAGGTTCTGGTTTTGTCGGAACAAAACTGATTGAATGTTTACTGGATAAATCAGCATATGGCCTTCTAAATATAGATAAGGCTCCAAGTGATCAATTTCCCCTGATAAGTCAAATTGGAAATGTTCTTGATAAAGATAAATTAAGCCAACAATTATCAGAAACGGATTTAGTTATACTGTTAGCCGCAGAACACCGAGATGACGTAAGTCCGATTTCAGCATATTACGATGTAAATGTTCAAGGCATGAAAAATACCTTGGAAGCGATGGAGAGTAATCATATCACCCGTATAATCTTCACGAGCTCGGTCGCGGTCTATGGCTTGGATAAAGATAATCCTGATGAAAGTTTTCCTGCAGATCCTTTTAATCATTATGGAAAAAGTAAATGGGAAGCAGAACAAGTATTGCAAGAATGGTATAAAAGCCATGAAAACTGGAATATTAATATTGTTCGACCAACAGTAATATTTGGCGAGGGAAATAGAGGGAATGTGTTCAACTTGCTAAATCAAATTGCTTCCGGTAAATTTATGATGGTTGGAAATGGCAAAAATCAAAAATCTATGTCCTATGTCGGTAATATTGTTGCTTTCCTTAAATTCTTAATCGAGGAAAGTACTACAGGCTACCAAGTGTTTAATTATGTCGACAAGCCAGATTTTACTACTAATGATTTGGTTTATCATACAGGAGAGATTTTAGGTAAGAATATTCCGACTATACATATTCCATTTTGGCTCGGAATGATGGGCGGATATGGATTTGATGTGTTGGCATTTATAAGCAGAAAGAAATTGTCTATAAGCTCGGTTCGGGTTAAGAAATTCTGTGCTGTTACAAAATATGATTCATCAAAAGCTATGAATTCCGGTTTTATTCCTCCATTTAGTATGGAAGAAGGATTAAGAAGAATGTTAAAGGCCGAGTTCGGAAAGTAAATTATGGAGTCAAATACTTTAATAAATCCTAATACCTACAAGGGATTCGATATCTTTAAAGTATTCATGTCTTTTCTTGTGGTTGCTATACATGTAATACCTGTTCCAAAAGATGGACAATTTATCAATTCTTTGATTCAAAGTATTTTAGATTGTGCTGTTCCTTATTTCTTCCTTGTAAGCGGATTTCTATTGGCAAAAAAAATGGATAGATACCCGGAAAACAAAGAAAAAGTCATAGTAGATTTTATAAAATCAAGTATAAAGTTATATTTAATTTGGACCTTTATTTATCTTCCAATAACTCTGGCAGGGTTAGTTATTAATGATGAATTGAATATTAAAAGTGGTCTATTTGTTATCAAGAATATCGTGTTTAAAGGAGAAAACTTTTTTTCTTGGCCACTTTGGTATTTACTCACTTTAGTATATTTCGGAATTTCTCTGCTAATTTCATTTAAATTAAAATTTCAACCCAAATATTTATTCTTATCTTTTTATATTCTTTTTATTACATTATCCATAATATTTTATAAGAGTTCGGAACATTCCGTACTTTATCAATTCAAGAAGTTTTTAACCTATCATTTTGCAGGATTGAGGATACTATATGGGTTATTAATAATAACTTCTGGCTTCCTGTTAGCAAAGAATACCTTGAAAATTTCATCTATTATTTTGATAATTATAACAATTATATTTTTATTGATAAATTCATGTTTCCATAATTTTTTAACTTTTCATTTTTTAGGTTTAGCCACAATTTGTTTGTTCCTAATATCTAAAAGAATACGAATGAGTCATATAAAAAGTACGGTTGTTTTTCGTAAAACAAGTACTGTTATGTATTTATCGCATATGATTTTTTACTTTATTATTTTATATGTCCTTAATTTAAAAACACTTGATATTGCTTTACAATATATCATCGTAGTTTTATCCTGCTTAATACTGAGCTATTTTGTGATTAAAGTTTTTAAGGAGAATACATTTATAAATAACCTTTTTCCTTAGTTTTCATATTGTGAAATTTTTGTCAAAAGCTATATATCAATACACATTGAATTACATATTAAATGTCTGACAACAAAACCATAGCAAAAAATACCTTCTTTTTATATACAAGAATGCTGATAAACATGTTAGTGGCATTGTATACCTCTAGAGTTGTATTAAATGTTTTGGGAGTAACAGATTTTGGTATTTATAATTTAGTTGGAGGGGTAATGGCAATGCTTTCATTTCTAAATAATTCAATGAGTGCGGCGACTCAACGGTTTATAAATTTTGAGCGAGCTAGTAACGACCTAAAAAAAATAAATGTAATTTTTAATTTAAGTCTAAAAAATCATTTCCTAATAGCATTTTTAGTGTTGATTTTAGGGGAAACCATTGGATTATGGTTTTTAAATTATAAGTTGGTTATACCCAGTGAAAGAATTTTTGCAGCTAATATGGTTTACCAATTTTCATTGTTAAGTACCTTTTTTGATATTCTAAGATTGCCTTATGGAGCTGTCATTCTAGCTTTTGAAAAAATGTCATTTTATGCTTTTTTAGGAATAGTAGAAACAGTGAATAAAATTCTAATCATCATTGCCTTATTAACAGTTGAAAATATAGACCATCTGATTTTATATGCCTTGCTATATTTTATTTCTAGTTTCCTTAATAATATATTATTCTACGTTTATTGCAATAAATATTTTCGAGAATTTATACAACTAACAAAAGTATCAGATAAAGCGAAGAATAAGGAACTGCTGTCATTTTCCGGTTGGACAATTTTTGGGCAACTGTCGGCCATAGGTGCAAATCAAGGTTTATCGATGATGTTAAATATCTTTTATGGTGTAATCATTAATGCAGCCATTGGAATTGCTAGTCAGATTAATAATGCCGTATTTGGTTTCATTTCCAATTTTCAAATTGCATTTCAACCTCAGATAGTACAATCTTTTGCCAATCAACAATATAGTCGAACTAGAGAGTTAACTTTAAATACCTCACGTTTTTCATTTTACTTGATGGCTATAATATCTGTTCCGATATTATTTTTTACGACTAATTTGTTGCAATTGTGGTTAGGTGACATAATTCCTGGAAATGCTGTTTCATTTACACAGATTATTTTATTTTGTTCTTTACTAGAATCACTTGGTGGACCATATTGGATGGCTATAGCTGCTATAGGGAACATGAGAAAATATAATATAATTATTACTATTATTGAGTATGCTACTTTGCCAATAGCCTGGCTATTAATTAAAAATGGATATTCTATCGCACTGGTTTTTTCTACTAAAATTACAATTTCATTTTTAATGCAAACCGTGAGGTTTGTTTTAGTTAATAAAGAACTACAATTTGGTTCAAAAATATTGCTCCAATATTTTAAGCAAATCACATTGGTATTCCTATTTGTTTTTAGTGCCTTTTATTTTGGAAATAATAATCATCCAATTTCTATTTGGAGCATGTTTTATTACATGTTTCTAATAGAAGTAATATTTATACTCTATATAATTATACTTGGAACGACACGCGAAGAACGAAAATTAGGATACAATTTTTTAAAGAACAAATTGAATTTTTAAAATATTAAAAATATTTAAAACAGTTAAGATGAAGGTTCGCTTTATTTGAACTATGATATAAAATACTACTATAGTATTTCTTATTTGACAATTGATATGAACAGAGTTAATCTTATATATTGGAAAAACACAAATTTTGGAGATGAATTAGGTCCTGCTTTAATCGAGGAATTTTCAGGTAGAAAAGTACAATATAAGGATATAGGGATAAACAGAATAGATAGACTAAAGGCAGTATTAAAACTAGATCTAAAAAAGGTGAATACGATTTATTTCCCTCATCAAAAAGTTTTCAGTTCCATTGGATCAATATTAAGTTGGCTTCCAAAGGGCACTATTGTTTGGGGTTCTGGTTTTATGAATTCTAATGAAAAATTTAAGGGAGGGAAAATTTTAGCAGTTAGAGGCAAATTAACCGAAAGGTTGTTGAAATTGCAAGGGCATAAACTGGAGTTGATCTATGGTGATCCTGCATTATTACTTCCATTATGGATTAAACCCGAAAAATTTAAGAAGTATAAATTAGGTATTATTCCACATTGGTCAGAATATGAATACTTTAAAGATACATATGGTGAACAACATCATGTTATAGATTTGCGATCAAATAATATAAAGGATATCTTATCAGAAATTACGTCTTGTGAATACATCTTATCGAGTTCTTTACATGGGATAATTGTTGCCCATTCTTATCAAATACCAGCATTATGGATAAAACATGGCAATATAGGTACTGATGGATTTAAGTTTCATGATTATTTTAGCTCAGTTGAAATTCCTAAATATAACGGTTTTGAAAATATTGAAAATCTATTAAGTAATGAAGGAAAATGGCATGAAGAATTCAACAACAATAAAGATATTTCTTTAATAAAGGCTTCACTTCAAAATATACAATTCAAACTATTAAGGAGTATGCCATTTGGATTGAAAGATAAATATCGGATCATTCTAAATAATTTAGATAACAAATAAAACATAGAGTGAAAAAACTTTAAAAGCAGTTGGCCAAGATAAAACAAATCAAAATTAATGATGTTTAAAGTTCTTATAGTAAGATGTTTAGGTGAATGGAATTTTAGATACATATGGGGAGTATAAAAAATGTTATTAAATCTTTTGCTTTTGGTTGGTTCAGAATGAACAAAGATTTCATTGAATTTCCAAGACAAGTAAAGGTGATTTGTACAGAAGGTCAATCAAAAAGAACAATTCCAAAAATTATTTGGATGTATTGGGAAGAAGCAGAATTGCCAAATTCCATAAATTGTTTTGTGAACAATATTCAAAAGCTTAATCCTGATCATGAAATTAGAATGTTAAGCGCATTAAGCGTAACGAACTATCTGCCAAATTTTAAGATAAATGGAGAAATGCCCATTGCTAATAAGACAGATTTAATTCGTTTAGAATTACTTTACATTTATGGTGGGATTTGGTTGGATTCATCAATCATCTTTAAAAAAAGTATTGAATGGGTATATTTAATTAGTGAAGAAACATCCTATGATATCATAGGATTTTACAGGGAACAAACGACGAATAATCTTACATATCCAGTCATCGAAACTTGGTTTTTGGTTGCTTATCCAAATAATGAATTTATTGGAAAGTGGTTGGAAGTTTTAAAGCCTTTGGGCGTGATGGGTAGTAGACTTTATTTTAATTTACTCCGTGAGCGAATAGACTATTTAGAAATAAAACAATTAATAGAACCACCAGAATACCTATTGGTTTACTTAGCCTGCCAAATTGCTCAGAGAGAACATCAAAATACAACATTTTATCTTAAAAAAGTTGAAGATTGTGCGTTTTTTATTCATGAAAAATTTGATTGGAATCGAGCAAAAATAAGTTATATGATAAATAGAATTCCTTATAAAAATCAGGATTTTGATTTAATTAAACTTACTGGTATGGATAGGGGGTTGTTAAATAAGTTTGAGCAATTAAGCTTGATAAATAGGAACAGTTTGATGGGTAAGCTGTTCCGGGATCGTTTAAATTAATTATTATAGTAATATAGATTAATACTTTATAGTTTTTTTAAATAGGTTCCAGATTTATAATTTTTTAGAAAATAAATAAATGAATATTATTCCAATTACATTTTGTTTCGATGACAATTTAATCATGCCCGCTGGGATATGTATTAGCTCATTATTACAACATGCGAATGAAGACACATTTTACGATATTTTTATCCTCCATGATGATTCAAGTAAATTTCCAACAAGCAATCATTTAGAGCGATTGCATGATGTTTATTCGAATTTTAAGATTCAATATCGAAATATTGGAAATTCATTTGATAAGGCTTTTGAAATAAGAGGGATAACCAAAGCAGCATATTACCGACTATTAATACCTGAAGTGATCAAAGAATATGAAAAGATATTTTATTTTGATGTAGATATTATTTTCCAATCAGATCTATCTAAGATATACCAGAATACAAATTTAGAAAACTTTTATGTCGCAGGTGTTGCCACACCATATACGGACTTGGATGCATATGTAAAAGAAACTATACAGATGAACCCATTGGGTTATATTTGTTCAGGAACAATTTTAATGAATTCTAAAAAGATGTTAGAAGACAAAGTTGTACCCCAATTTAAGAAGGCTGCTGAAAAAGATTGGAAATACCAGGATCAAGATGTTCTAAATCTTGTGTGCAAGGAAAAAATCAAATTATTGCCACCTTGGTTCGGTGTAGTAGGAACTGTTAATGAAATAGTAAGTGATAAAAATCAAGAATATTATGATACTGAAACAGTTTATGATATTTTAAATCATGGAACTATTCACTATAATGGCGCCAAACCTTGGAAGACATGGTGTTATAATTTTGATATTTGGTGGGAATATTATCGTAAATCAATTTATTTTGATCCTACCTTTTATTTTGAATTTTATCATAATAAATTGGTGGAGTATGATCATTTACCCTTGATGAAACGTATCAAGATATTATTGCGATATTTTTTAGTTAGGTCTTAAATGAATTATCCATATCAAGTATCTATAATAATTCCCTTCTATAATGTCGCTACATTCATAGAAAAATCTGCTCGATCTTTGTTAAATCAACGTTTCGAATCTATTCAGTATATCTTTGTTGATGACGCTTCCACAGATATTAGTTTGGATTTACTAAAAAGGCTTATCAATGAATTCCCAAATCGAGTTGAGGATATAACTATTTTAGAGAACAAATCTAATTTAGGAAGTTCTGGTTCAAGAAATAAGGGATTAGAAATCGTAAAAGGGAAGTATTTGACCTTTTGTGATGGGGATGATACCATTGATGAAAATGGTGTTCTAGAAATGTTTAATGCCATAGAAAGTTCAAAAGCCGACATTCTTTGGACTGACTTTTATTATTCATATCCTGATTCTGAAAAATTATCTATTCAAGCTGTAGTGGAAGATAAAAATGAATTTATTAAAAACTTGTTGCAAGAAAAGGTTCATGGAGCTCTTTGGAATAAACTATATAAATTTTCCTTATTTCAAGATCACAAGATAAAATTTATTCCAAATAGAGATATGTGGGAAGATTTGTATCTTAATATCCAATTATTTCATTTTGCAACCAAAATAACTTACCTACCTAAGGCTTATTATCATTATGTACAATTCAATAGTTCTTCTCTAGGTTCTAGAAATAATCCAAAGAAATTAGAGGATATATTATTTCATTGTCAAGCTATTATAGAATTCTTGGCCGCAAATTCAAATAAAACATATTTAAATGAAATTGCTTCTTTAAAATTTGCTGCCAAACAAACATTACTATTTTCAACGGAAATTAATTCGTTTAAACGATGGATAACCATTTATCCAGAAGTAAATGATCAAGCATTCCAAACTAACCGATTGCCATTGCATTTAAAAACAATTGCTTGGTTAACATCGAAAAATATGTGGGGTATTATTAAAATTTGGATTAACATCAAGAATAGGAAACAATAAAATGAGAATAGCAATAATTATTACGGTTTTTAATAGGATAGCAAAAACATTAGCTTGTTTCGAAAGTTTAAGAAATTCCTTAGTTAATCATTCAGATGTGCAAATAAAAATATTTCTGACAGATGATGGCAGTACCGATGGGACGAAGGAGCAAATTTTAGCATCATTTTCTCATTTAGATATAAAAATTTTACCTGGAAATGGTCAATTATATTGGAATGGGGGGATGAATAATTCTTGGCGCGAGGCAATAAGGGAAGGGGGATTCGATGGATATCTTTGGTTAAATAATGACAGTATTATTTTGTCGAATTTATGGGATGAAATTTTAGCAGCAGATGCATATTCAATAGAAACATATGGAAAGGGTGGGATTTATGTCGGCTCGACTTATAACGCCGATAAATCTACTTTGACTTATGGTGGATTTAATTTTGTAAACAAATGGACTTTATTGGACGAATTTTTGATCCCAAATGGCAGATTTCAGAATTGTCAAGCAGCACATGGAAACATAACATATGTTTCAAATAATGTTGTTGAATCTGAAGGGGTATTTTGTGATGAATATATTCATAGTGGTGGTGATCATGATTACTCTTATTTAGCTTTTAAGCATAATTTTCCTGTTTTTATTTTACGAGATTATGTAGGAATATGTGAAAATGATCATATTGATGAAAGCGGGTCAGATTTTACGAAGTTAAGTTTTCAAGAAAGGAAAAAATATCTAAATTCTCCATTGGGTTATAATTTAAAAAACACCTTACTTTTTCAAAAAAGATGTTTTCCATATCGTTATATACCAGTTTTGCTAGCAGGGTATTCTAAGTTGTTTTTTCCTAAAGTCTATTTTAGATTATTAAAATCCATTCGAAAATGAAAAAAATATTCATTTCGTATGCTGATGAAAATATGGCTTATTCCTTAAGAAGAATAGGTAAGCAGGCGAAAAGTTTAAAAATGTTCGATGACATTATATTATGGAGACCCAATGATCTTCCTTCTTATATTAGGGAATCTGAATTAATGCAATTCAAGCGAGGTGGAGGATATTGGGCATGGAAGCCAGTTATTATTGCAGAAACTTTGAAGCGTTATTCTGAGGACTGTATGGTGGTTTATTGTGATGCGGGTTGTAGTTTGCAAAAATCTGATGATTGGAATCGATATTTCAATCTTATCAAGGAAAAGGATACAATTTGTTTTGAATACAATGATACAATGGAGGTTTGGAGTAAATTTGGACAAACTTCTAGTAAAATTAAATATTGGACGAAAGGATTAACTATCAATTTCTTCAATAATCTTTTGCAGGACGAAAATTATAGTGAAAAGTATAATAAAATATGGGGAGGTTTAATGATTTGTAAAGGTCTAAACAATAATTTTATTAATAAGTGGCTTGAATTAACATTAAAATATCCAGAATTAGTTATGGATAATCATGAGAAAGATGCGGATTATAAAAATTCAGAGTTGTCATTTCATAAACATGATCAATCATTAATTACTCCATTAGCACATTTCTATTCAGATGAAGTCATGATATTGCCTAAAAACTTCGACACAATAAATCAGGCAGCAGTTTTGCCAACTAGGTATCGTGCAAGAACTTTTAAAGATGGAATACTAATCGATTTTAAAAGTGCAATGAGGAGAATATTTGGTAACAACCTAATTGGAAAGATAAAATCCATTTTGAAATAAATAATTAATAGTATATGGGCTTAATTGGCTCCTTTAAAATATTTTAAAAATTAGTATGAAAATAGCATTAATTACCGGGGTCACAGGTCAGGACGGGTCTTATTTAGCAGAATTGCTATTAGAGAAAGGCTATATGGTTCATGGGATAAAGCGTAGAGCCTCCTCATTTAATACGCAACGAATTGACCACTTATATATAGATCAACATGAGGAGCATGTTAATTTCAAGCTTCATTACGGTGATTTGACAGATTCAACTAATATCATCCGTATTATCCAAGAGGTTCAACCGGATGAGATTTATAATCTTGGTGCCATGTCACATGTAAAAGTTTCTTTTGATTCTCCAGAATATGTTGCAAATGTAGATGGAATAGGAACACTAAGAATTCTTGAAGCCGTTCGCATATTAGGATTAGAGAAAAAGACTAGGATTTATCAAGCTTCAACTTCCGAATTATATGGTTTAGTACAAGAAGTTCCTCAAAAGGAAACAACACCTTTTTATCCACGTTCTCCTTATGGAGTAGCGAAAATATATGGATTTTGGATTACTAAAAACTATCGTGAAGCCTATCACATGTATGCATGTAATGGTATTCTATTCAATCACGAGTCCCCAAGACGTGGTGAAACATTCGTTACAAGAAAAATCACCATGGCAGTAGCTGCAATTGCCTTGGGCAAACAAGAATGCCTTTACTTAGGTAACTTAAATGCACAACGCGACTGGGGACATGCTAAAGATTATGTAGAAGCCATGTGGTTAATCTTACAACAGGATAAAGCAGATGATTATGTAATAGCTACAGGAAAAACAACTGCTGTTCGTGAATTTGTTCGTTTGGCTTTCTTAGAAGCTGGAATAGAATTAGCTTTTAAAGGAAAGGAAGATGAAGAATACGCTCAGGTAGTTGCTTGTAATCATCTTGATTATCAACTTGAAATCGGGCAAGTTGTTGTGCGAGTTGATCCACAATATTATCGCCCAACAGAGGTGGATTTATTAATAGGAGATCCCACTAAATCGGAAACTGTATTAGGTTGGAAACCCAAGTACGATTTAATGGGATTAATAAAAGAGATGGTAGCTTCTGATCTTTTATTAACTAAAAGAATACTATAACGATGAAATACAGGGTATCGGTTATTATTCCTATGTACAAAGTTGAAGCTTTTGTAGGCAAATGTGCAACACAATTGTTTACACAAAGCCTAACTGATTTGCAATACATATTTATTGATGATTGTTCCCCTGATAATAGCAGTTTAGTTGTAAAAGAAGTTCTTAAAGAATTTCCAATTCGAGAAAAGGATGTTAAAATAATTCGACATGAATTTAATAAAGGATTACCTAGCGCAAGGAATACTGGTTTAACACACGCTGAAGGTGAATTCATTTTTCATTGTGATGGAGATGATTGGCTAGAAACGGATGCCTTAGAATTACTCTATAATAAAGCCATAACAGATCAATCAGAAATTGTTTTCTGCGATTGGTATCTGTCTTTTAAAAACAATGAGCGATATATGACTCAAGATCCTGGAAATGTTCAAATGGATGGATTTCATATCATGAAGCTCATGTTGTCCGGAAAATTAAAATATAATGTTTGGAATAAGCTAGTCAAAAGGGACCTATATTTTAAAAATTCTATTAGTTTTCCGGATGGTTATGGGATGGGAGAAGATATGACCATGATTAAATTGTTTAGCTATGCTAACAAAATCAGTTATTTGCCTAAGGCTCTTTATCATTATGTACAAATGAATAATGAGGCTTTTACAAAAAAGCCTAGTGATTCTCATTTTGATCAAATAAAGTATAATGCTTCAGAGATTGAGCAATTTTTACAGACCAAGTTTCCAAATTTAATAAAAGAGGAATTAGCCTATTTCAAATTAAATATTAAACTTCCTTTTTTAATAAGCTCGGATAGAAAATCATATGATCGATGGAATGCATGGTATCCTGAAGCTAATCCTTACATCGATAAAAATTCAGAATTTAATACGCGAATAAAATTTATTCAAAAAGCTGCATTAAATAAACAATATTGGAAAGTTAAAATGCATTATCACTTAATTATCAGGTTAGTATATGGTATTATCTATCGTTAAAAATCTATGCGTATAGTTCAGATAATTTTGTTAGGTCTATTAACAAGTATTTTTTATTTCCCGATAGAATTTACTTTCCTGCCCCCTGGATTGAATACAAAGCTCATGTTGGCAGTATTGGGGCTTCCTTTGATGGGATATCATATGATCTTATTGAGAAATGTAGTACTCTCAAAAGAAATCTTAATCGCTTCATTGATCGCAATAATATTTTCTTTAGTAGGCTTTTACTCAACAGATGTCAATAATACCAACGATTATGCTTATGCCACATATATAAGTTCGATGTGGGTATGGTTATCAGCCTCTTATGTGGTTTGTACAGCCATTTCTTTAGTGCATGGTAAAATATCCTTCAAAATATTAACCAATTATTTGATTGGAGTCTGTTTATTCCAATGTGCTTCCGCCTTATTAATTGAGTTTGTACCCGCTTTTAAAATAGTTGTGGATCGATATGTAAACATGGGAATTCGAGAATTCTTGGAAGAAGTCGATCGCTTATATGGAATAGGAGCTACCTTAGATGTTGCTGGAATACGGTTTTCTGTGGTATTGGTCATGATTGCTATCCTTTTATCAACAGATAAAAAAGCTAAGCAAAACAATCTTCAAATTTTTATTTATACCTTATCATTTTTCTTGATTGCCGGTATTGGTAATATGATGGCTAGAACAACTTCTGTGGGGATGGTTATCGCCCTTATATATTTAATCTTTGCAAATAACGTAATAAAATCAAAGATTGCTGTTTCTGAAATTAAACTGTGGTCAATAATTATTTTATCTACTTTATTAATGTTTGGATTAGGTGTTTTTTTATATCAAACAAATAAAGATGTTCATGAATTATTAAGATTTGCATTTGAAGGATTTTTCAATTTCGTAGAAAAGGGGGAATGGCGTACGGATTCTACTGACCGATTAAACACAGAAATGTGGATATGGCCAGCATCTAACGATACAAAAACTTGGTTAATAGGAAGTGGTATTTTTTCGGACTGGTTTTTTGCAAAAACTGATGTGGGATATTGTCGATTTGTATTTTATTGTGGTACAATAGGATTATCCATCTTTATCTTTTTCTTTATTTACCTCTCTTACGCATTATGGCATAAGTTTTTAGAATTCAAAGAATTTTTCTTTATACTTTTTGCCTTAGTTATGATTAATTGGATAAAGGTTTCTACGGATTTATTTCTAGTTTATGCTTTGTTTCTTTCCATGGGGAGTCCCTATATTTATTCCAACTTCTATAAAAAACCGGAGGAGGAATGAGAATAGTTTATTGTATTGCTGGTACTTATAATTCTGGTGGAATGGAGCGGGTCTTAGCAAATAAGGCCAATTTCTTTGTAAATCTAGGCAATGAAATCATTATCGTTACTTCGGATCAAAAGAATAGAGTGCCGTATTTTCAATTGAGTAATGCAATAAAGCAAATTGACCTTGGGATTAATTATTGTGATACTGTTAATGCAAATTTTATTAAAAAAGCCTCTGCTTATAAAAGAAAGCAGATGGTCCATGAAAGAAAACTGAATGAGCTATTAATGCAATTAAAAGCAGATATCGTTATTTCTATGTTCGATCATGAAGTCAGTTTTCTCTATAAAATTAAAGATGGTTCTAAAAAGATTGTAGAAATTCACTTTTCAAGATTTAAACGACTTCAATATGGAAGAAGTGGAATCATGGGTTTAATTGATAAATATAGAAGTAAACATGACTTGTTTTTAGTTCAGCAATACGATGCATTTGTTGTCTTAACACAGGAGGATAAAGGTTATTGGGGAGATCTACCAAATATCACCGTAATACCTAACGCGAATAGTTTTGTTATAAATGAAAGGGGAGATTTAATTAACAAACAAGCCATTGCTGTTGGTCGATATGACTATCAAAAAGGATTTGATGACTTAATAAACATTTGGGAATTAGTCCACCAGCAAGAACCAGAATGGAAATTGAATATCTATGGAAAAGGCGAATTGCAATCTAAATTTGAGCAAATGATTAAGGAACGTAATTTAGAAACATCGATTCAACTATGTAGCCCAATAAAAGATATCCAAAATGCATATTTAACAAGTTCGATGTGTCTGTTGACTTCTAAATATGAAGGCCTTCCAATGACTTTATTGGAGGCACAGGCCTGCGGATTACCATTAATTGCTTACGCGTGTAAATGTGGGCCGAAAGATGTTATTCAAGATAATGTCAATGGTTATTTAATTGAAGAAGGTGATCAGAAAAGCATGGCCGAAAAAATAGTTTTCCTTATTCAAGAGGAGGATAAAAGAAAAACAATGGGAGGTGAAGCCAAGAGGTTATCTTCTAACTTTGAAGAGGAAAAGGTAATGCAACAATGGATTTCCTTATTTAATAAGCTTCTTGCATGAAAAGGATAGTGATTTCTGCCGTAAATATAGTTGAAGCTGGAACCTTAGCAATTCTAAGGGAGTGCCTAACTTGTCTCTCCAATTTAGCTGAAAATGAGGAGGTCGAAATCATTGCTATTGTTCATAAAAGGTCTTTAGCTGATTTTAAAAATATCACTTACATCGAAACAACATGGCCAAAACAGAGATGGGTTAATCGATTATGGTATGAATATGTTAGTTTAAAAAAGGTTTCTAAAGAAATCGGACCTGTTTTTGTTTGGTTCTCTTTACATGATACAAGTCCTAGTGTGATTGCTAATCGTAGAGCCGTTTATTGTCATAATTCCTATTCCTTTTATCGCTGGAAATTACATGATTTAATATTTGCACCTAAAATTGCCTTATTCGCCATGTTTACCAAATACATTTACAAGACGAATATCCATAAAAATGATTATTTGGTTGTCCAACAAAATTGGTTTCGAGAGGCGATGTCGAGAATATTCAAAATCAATAAAAAAAATATTATAGTTGCCCCAGCGCATTTTAAAAAATCTATAATAGATACAGTTACTAATGCAAATGATTTAGGTTCTTCAGATATATATCAATTTCTTTTTCCAGCATCACCCAATAGTCATAAAAATTTTGAAGTAATCTGTAAAGCTGCTGAACTACTAGAAAAAATAAATATTTCAAAACCTTATAAAATTATTCTGACGGTATCTGGTTCAGAAAATAAGTATGCTGGTTGGCTATATAAAAATTGGAGTAAAATTCAAGCTATAAATTTCCGGGGCTTTGTAAAAAAGGAAGAATTAAATGAATTGTATAAACAAAGTAATTGTTTGATTTATCCTTCAAAGGTAGAATCTTGGGGTTTGCCTATAAGTGAGTTTTCAGCTTATAATAAACCAATGCTATTAGCCGATTTACCATATGCTAAAGAAACAGCTGCAGGGAGTAATAAAACAGCATTTTTTAGTCCAGAAGATGCTGAGGAATTAGCGATGCTTATGGAGAGATTAATCGAAGGAGATGAAAAGGATTTAAAACCAATTCCATTACAAAAGATTGAAGAACCAATAGCCAATAATTGGAATGAATTGTTCACTATTTTATTGAGAGATTAACTGAATAGTTATGAAAGTATTGCAATTGGGGAAATTCTATCCCATTAGAGGAGGTGTGGAAAAAGTCATGTATGATTTGATGTTAGGTCTGTCAGCTGCTGGTATTGATTGTGATATGCTATGTGCTTCAACGGAAAATCATCCTGCCGCAGAAATACAATTAAATAAGCATGCGAAGTTAATGGTTATGCCTACAAATATCAAAGTTGCTGCAACCATGTTAGCTCCAAACATGGTAATTAAATTAAGAAAAATTGCCAAACAGTATGATATCATTCATATTCACCATCCTGATCCAATGGCAACTTTAGCACTCTTTTTATCTGGTTACAAAGGAAAAGTTATATTACATTGGCATTCGGATATTCTTAAACAAAAAACATTACTTAAATTATATAAACCCTTACAGAATTGGATAATTAAACGAGCAAATCTAATCGTAGGAACTACTCCAGTTTATGTGAAAGAATCAATTTTCTTAGATAAAGTACAAAACAAGGTAGACTATATTCCAATAGGTATTGAAGCTAAAACAGGCGACAATGTATTAGAAAATTCACTAAAAATACAATATCCTGAAAAGTTTATAGTTTTCTCTTTAGGGAGGTTGGTTGAATATAAAGGGTTTGAATATTTGATTAAAGCCGCCACTTTATTGCCAGACAATTTCCAAATTCTGATAGGAGGGAAAGGTCCATTAGAAAGTGAATTAAAAGAATTAATCTCAACCTTAGGACTGACAGAAAAAGTGAAACTGCTTGGTTTTTTATCTGATGAGGACGTAGATGCTTATTTTGCTATATGCGATATCTTCTGTTTAAGTTCTATTTGGAAAACAGAGGCCTTTGCAATAGTACAAATTGAAGCAATGGCAAAAGGTAAACCCATAGTTACAGCAGATATTCCAGGATCAGGTGTAAGCTGGGTAAATAAAGATGGAATTTCAGGTATTGTCGTACCGACAGAAAACCCTCAAGCATTGGCTAATGCTTTCAAAAAAATAGAAGAGGATAAAGAATTTCGTGAAAAATGTATTCAAGGTAGTTTATCCCGATACCATGAATTTTTCTCTAGAGATAAAATGGTAGGAAAGTGTCTACAATTATATCGAAAAGTCCTTTCAAATTAGTTGTATAATAGGTTTAGAAGTACATTTGCGATGGATTAAAACAATGAATTCTTCTGCCTAAAATAACGAAGTAGCGTTTTAGTTTAAGATAATGATTTTGTAGTAATCCAAATGAAAGAAGCTACCAATGAAATTAAAACAATAGGTAATCTCCAATATTTCGAAGAGGTACGGCGATTATTAATTTCAGGTAAGGAAATTCAAATTCCTGTCCGTGGGCATAGTATGGAACCGTTTATTAAAGAGGGAAACTGTGTTCAATTGGAAGCTTTTCAAAAGAGACATTTAAAATTAGGAATGATTCTTTTAGCATTACATGAGGGACGCTATGTCTTGCATCGTTTAGTGAAGATCAAAAATAATGTATTGGTTTTGGCTGGAGATGGAAATATTAGTCAACTTGAATATGTAAGCCTGGAAGATACCTTTGCAGCTGTAAGGATAAAATCCTTTGATGGCAAAAAAAAAGATATGCAAGGTAAAATCCCTAGATTTTTAGGTCTCAGTTGGTACTATAGTCGAGGGATTCGGCTATTTATTATACGATTAAAAAAGATATGGAACCTACTATGAAGCTGAGAAACGATCTTACCTTGCGTAAAGTAGCAGGCGAATACATCATTGTTGATCCTGGAAAGGATATGGTTGACATGTCTAAAGTCTTTACTTTTAATGAAACGTCGGCTTTTATCTGGGAGGAGCTTCAAGGGAAAGAATTTAACGAAGAAGACATCGTAGCACTCTTGCTGGAAAATTATGAGGTTTCTAAAGAAATTGCTCAAGCAGATGCTCGAATACTAATTGATCAATTTCATAAATTTGGATTGATTATATAAATACCTTTGAAGTGGAAACTCGAGAACAAGCGGCATTTTTCAGCTTATTACGTTCAGGTTTATGGGAAAACAACATAGATCGAATTGATTTATTCCCATTAAATCAAGATGAATGGAATTGGGTTTTGGAGCAAGGACGTATTCATACTGTAGAGGGTTTGCTATTTCAAGGTATTCAGAAATTACCAATGAATCTGACGGGATCAAAAGCACATTTATTTGAACTAGCTGTGCGAGTTGAAAAAATAGAACAGCGAAATCTCTTAATGAATGATGTTCTTGCTGAACAATGGAAATATTTTAATGATTTAAAGATAAATGCCTTTTTATTAAAAGGACAAGGTCTTGCCAACTGTTATTCTCAACCCAATCTACGGGTTTGTGGTGATATAGATTGGTATTTGCCTGTGAAAGATGATTATCACCGACTAATAAATCACTTAAATACACGCGGATTTGATGTTAAAAGTGATACAAAATATAGCTCAAATTTTATATGGAATGGGTTTGAAATAGACTTACATCAGAAGTTATTTGATCTCCACAATCCATTTAACCGTAATTATTTAAAAAAACTTGAACTGGAAGAATCAAATAGCTTTACTTTATTAGCAGTTCATGATCAGAAAATTAAATTACCTTCAGTTGCAATTCAATTAGTACAAACTAGTTCACATATATTAAAACACCTACTATCATTCGGGATAGGTCTTCGTCAATTATGCGATATTGCTCGTCTTTATTACCATTATTCCAATCAGCTTGCAACATTAGGATTACCTAAAATATTTAAAAGACTAAATATATATTCTTGGATAAAACAATTGAATAAACTATTAATTGATTATTTAGCTCTACCTGCAGAAGTTATAAAAAACGTTGGATATAGCACTAAAAATGCAGATTGGATGATGAAAGATATCCTACAATCTGGAAATTTTGGATATTATGATAGTGACTACATTCAATACGAAAATACAGGAATATTATCTCGTCGTAGAACTTTTAAAAAAATCAGTGGAAATATTTTCAGATATTTACCTTATGCTCCGATGGAGGCAATAAGTTTTCCTATAGCGCATTATTTTTCAAGGACTGCCATTAAATAAACCAATTGTTTGAACGCAACATTATCATATCAGCTTAGATGGTCTTGGAAACAAACATTAGGAGAACGTGGTCGACTATTGTTGTATTTTGTATTGGAGTTAATTGCCATAGCACTTTCATTAATATTTGTCCTCCTATCCAAACAATCAATTGATATTGCTACTCACAAAATAGTTGGTGATTTAACAACAAGTCTATATTTAACAGCAGCAGCACTATTATTAGGGATGTTTCTTCGAATAGGTAGTTCTTGGATTAATGAAAGGAGCCGAATAAACCTTTTAAAGCATTTGCAGAATAAGGTCATTAAATCACAGATGCTTGCCACCTGGAATTATGTCAAGCAATTTCACAGTGGAGATGTTCAGGTAAGGATTCAAAACGATTGCCAAGAAATCGCACAACTCTTAAGTTCCCATTTTCTGAATTTTGTCTTGACGCTTATCCGTCTTATCAGTTCTTTCGGATTATTATGGCTAATGGATCCTATGTTAGCTTGGTTAATACTTGCAATAACACCGCTACTATTTTTTTCAAAGTTATATTTCAAAAGACTTAGACGATTAAATCGATTGGTTAAGGATTCTGAAAGTAAATTAGGACAAGTAATTCAAGAAAATTTACGGTTTAGGTTATTAATCCGTGCTTTAGGAGTTCATCAGTTACGTTGGATGAAAACAGAGAATACTCAAGAAGATTTGTTAGTTAATAGACAAGGTTTATTGAATTTCTCTACTGTATCCCAAGGTATGATGCGACTAGCTGTTAATATTGGATTTTTAGTGACATTTATTTGGGGTGTATATAAGTTGCATTCCCAAGAAATAACCTTTGGAACTTTAACCGCCTTTTTACAACTAGTAGGAAGAATACAAAATCCAATTCTAGGGTTAATGGCTTTTGTTCCATTATTCATTAAGTATCGGACATCTGCTGAACGTGTTGAAGAATTATTACAAGTAGAACAAGAAGTCGAGAATAATAAGGAACCATTGAAGAATGTAAAGCAGATTGAATTAAAACAAGTTTCATTTCAATACGATGACTTAGATGTCCTTCAAGATTTGAATATTAAATTTAATAAAGGTGAATCAACTGCTATTGTTGGTGCCAGTGGAAAAGGGAAAACTACCTTAATTCGTCTATTGCTTAATTTAATTCCTGTAAATTCTGGTGAGATATCTTGGATAGCTGAAGAGGGGGAGGAAACTTTAGGATCTCAACACAGAAAGGAAATAGCTTATGTGCCTCAAGGTGACAAACTATTTAGTGGTAGTATATTAGACAATTTACAAGTTGGCATCGAACAACCTTCAGAGGCAGCATTAAAAGAAGCCATCTATTTGGCATGTGCAGAATTTGTATATGATCTGCCAGCAGGATTAACCACTACTATTGGTGAAATGGGTTATGGATTATCTGAAGGACAAGCAGTTCGTATCGCTTTAGCAAGAGCATTACTTAGAAATTCATCAGTATGGATATTTGATGAGCTTACTGCGGCATTAGACGTTGAAACGTCTAGGACATTATTAAAAAGATTAGAATCTTTTGGAACAGATAAAATAATTGTTTTTGTAACTCATGATTTAGAACTGGCGGATCAATGTTCACAAACAATTTATATTCGTTAAGGGTTTATGAAGTTAACTGAGAATAAAGAAAAATATTTTCAAATTGCAGGTATAATACTTTGCATTAGCTATCCGGAAGGCTTTCCAATGGCTAATTATTTGTTTTCTTTTAAACCATTTTATTTGGGCGAAAACCTAAATAATTGGGATATATATGTTGAAGTGACATTAGAGAAACCAAATAGAAATGAACAAGAGTATAAGTTATTGAGCGATATTTCGCAGGTGTGGGGAGATAGATTTCAATTGGAAGAATCAGAAGATAATTATATTACTACTATTAAAACGGGAAAAGGTGATCCCTGGGAAATGCATAGTCAAAAGGATTTTAAGAAATCCATTATATATGTTGGAGAAATTGAAGATTTACAATCCAATCATTTGTCTTGGTTATTAATGGTGGCTTTTGGACAACATGCAATATTTCATAAAGGAATTTTGATTCATTCTTCAGTCATTCTTAAGAATGGATTTGGGTTTGGGTTTTTAGGTAAAAGTGGAACTGGAAAAAGTACCCATAGTCGAATGTGGCTAGAACATTTAAAAGATACTGAATTGTTAAATGACGACAATCCAATGATTCGGATTATGCCAGATGAATCAGTAATGATTTTTGGTACTCCGTGGAGCGGTAAAACAGCTTGTTATAAAAACAAACAAGCACCTTTAAAAGCTTTAATTCGACTCGAACAGGCTCCTGAAAATAATTGGATAGAAATGCATGGAAAACAGGCACTACTTCAAATTTTGCCTAGTTGCACTGGATTACGTTGGAATGCCAACCTTTATAATAAAATGTTGGATAATCTTGAAGAAATATTAGCAGCAACGAAAATAGCATACTTAAAATGTTTGCCTAATGGAGAAGCTGCTCGATTAAATTATGAACGATTAATAGATTAAATAATGAAAGCTAAATTTATTTACACAGTCCTATTTTTAGGTTTGTTATTGTTAAACTCCTGTGTCAGTTCTCGAAAGGTGGTATATATAAATGATATGATACCCAAAGTAGATTATGTTGCAGCGGAAATTCCAGAGATCAAAATTCAAAAATTTGATCGATTACAAATCCGAGTATCTTCCAAAACTCCTGAATTAACTATTCCTTTCAATAGTGGTTCTGAAGGTTATATTGTTGGAGAAACTGGACAAATAAGTTCAGCAAATAACTCAACCACAAGCCCTGCTACGCATGGGTATTTGGTAAACTCACAAGGTCAAATAACTTACCCAATTTTAGGTTCCATTTCAGTTGAAGGCAAGTCAATTCCGGAGATAGAAAACCTTATTAAAACAAAGCTGATTGAAGGGAAATTAATTAACGATGCTACTGTGCAAGTTGATCTGTTGAATTTGAAGATTAATGTAGTTGGAGAAGTTAGTAGAATCGGAATACAATCTGTTCCTGATTCTAGAATTACCTTGCTTGAAGCGATTTCTAACGCTGGTGGATTAACTACAAATGCGGCCCCAGACCGTATTACCGTTATTCGCGAAGAAAATGGCGTAAGAAGACAATATGTTACAAATATTGAATCAAAAGATATTTTCGAATCACCTGTTTTCTACTTGAAGCAAAACGATATTGTATATGTTGAGCCGGTTACTGCAGCGACTACTCCAAAAGAGGAGCGAGGTTGGCGTTATTTAACTACTGTATTAGGGTCAGCTACCTTAATTATTTCCATCATTTCCTTAATCAAATAATATAATTCAATATGATTAATAAGGTTTCGAATAACGGCAGTTCGAATAATTCATCTGGAACTATTAATGTACTCGATGTTTTAAAATATCTTCTGGTAAATTGGAAATGGTTTCTGTTATCGGTTTTGATTTTTGGAGGATATTATTATTATCAGTACAGCAAGTCTCCAATGGTTTACAGTCGCTTTGAGACTGTCATGATTAAAACACCGGAGAATACACCTACAACCGCTCGGATTACTAGAACGAATCAAGCTTTCAATTCGGTAAGTGTTGCCTCAGAAATTCTACAGTTAAAATCTGCTGAATTAATGCGTCAAACAATTAGTAGGATTGGTGCGGAAATGAGTTATAGCATCAAAGACAAATTAAGAACGGTTGAATTATACAAGAAATCACCAGTTACTATAGTTGTTGATGGAGTTAAGCCAGAAAGTTATTTCTCCTTAAAAGTAACTCCTTTAGATCCACAGACTGTTATAATCTCTGACTTAAGTAGCGACAAGAAACATAATCAAATTAAGGTTAGATTGAATCAAGAGATTAATACATCCTTAGGAAAGATTAAAATTATCCCTACAAATTACTATTCTGCAGTATATTATAATGAAGACATCTTAGTTACCAAAAATCAACGGGAGAATATGGTTGGTTATTTCATGAGTAATTTGTCTGTAACGCAGATGGAAGATGATGCCTCCTTACTTCAAATTGTAATTGAAGACCAAAATCCTGATAGAGCTTCAGAATTAATAACGGAGATGATAACTGTATATAATGAGATATCGCTTCGAGATAAAACACAAATTGCCGTTAATACAGAAGACTTTATTCAAGAAAGATTAGCGATTATCGAAAGAGAGCTAGGGACAGTTGAAACGGATATTGAAAAACTACGAATTGCAAACCAAGGTGTAGATGTTGGATCTGCTGGTGGAATGTACCTATCAGAAAGTAGACAATTTCAAGGCGAACGCACTAAGATTGAAACAGATATAAAGCTTGCTTTAATGATGCGTGAGTACCTTAATAATCGATCAAGACAGTCTGAATTAATACCTAATAACACCGGATTGGTAGATGCAAGTGTGGAAAGTCAAATTAGCGAGTATAATGCAACACTCCTAAGACGTAATCGATTGGTAGAGGGAAGTAGTACTGCTAACCCTGTGGTGCAAGATCTTGACCAAGTTTTAGGATCTATTCGCTCGAACATTGATCGTGCTGTTGATAATACTCTAGCTGGATTGGAAATAAAAGCTAGAAATGCCAGACAAGAGGAAAGATCAGCTCTAGGTAAAGCAATGGCCATTCCTCAGAAACAACGAGTAATGCTTTCCGTAGAGCGTCAGCAGAAGGTTAAAGAGGAACTTTATTTATACCTATTAAATAAACGAGAAGAGAATGCGATCAATAAGGCTATGACGGAAGATAATATTCGAATTATTGACCCTGCATCTGGTAGCAATTCACCAATTGGACCAAGTAAGTTCAAAAAGCTAGCATTAGGTACAGCAATTGGATTGGCATTACCAGCAGTAGTTTTATTACTGATGCTTATGCTTAATACAAAAGTTCGATCTCGTCGCGATATTGAAGGGGCTGTAAGTGTACCATTTATTGGTGAAATCCCGTATTCAAAAGAGTTAAAGAATATGCCTCATGAAATTGTCGTAAAAGAACAAGGTGTAGATTCTGTTACTGAATCTTTTAGGATCTTTCGGACTAATTTAGGATTCATGTCAGCTGGTGAGAAAGAACAGAAAGTTTTAATGTTTACTTCTTTCAATGTAGGAGCAGGAAAAACCTTTTCTGTTATTAACCTAGGTGTTTCTATAACTTTCTTGAAAAAACGGGTGGTTTTATTGGACTTAGATTTACGTAAGGGAACCTTAAGTAATAAAACCAAAGTTCCAATGTCAAAAGGAGTTACACATTATTTATCAGATAATCACGTAACGGTAGATGATATCATTTATAAAGATAGAATTGCTCCAGGGCTAGATATCATTCCAATTGGTACTATTGCTCCAAATCCAGTTGAACTTTTATTGAGCGAGCGCTTAGATGAGTTAATTCAAGAACTGAAAAAACGATACGATCATATTGTTGTAGATAATGTTCCTTTGGGTATAGTCGCAGATGCTAAAATTGTTAATCGTATTGCTGATGTTACTGTATTTGTTATTAGAGCTGGTAAAATGGACAGAAGACAATTACCAGAGGTACAAAATATCTTTGAGTCTGGTGACTTAACAAATATGGCCATATTATTAAATGGTATAAACTTTAACGATTCCCGATATGGATATGGCTACGGATATGGCTATGGTTATGGAGGATATGGATATGGTTACGGCTATGGATATGGTAATGAAAAGAAAAAGAAATCAATTTTCAATTGGTTTAAATAATTATATTACATATCAAAAAGTAAAGGTCTTTCATTTCGATGGACCTTTTTTATGTGAAGTCATTTCGTTTAAGTGCTATTGAGCATAATTTTATATGAGGTAAGTTACTTTTAGAATATCCGTTTTTTTAGGCAATTTGTAAAGTTGTTATAGTATTAACCTAATTATATATAAACTTTACTTCATATCAAATTATTTTTACAGCTATTGTTATGATTTTAGATAAAATCTTTCATTATAACACCTATCTACTTTCAAATATCCCTTTGATTTATAATACAAAGAAAAAATAGCATTTATTATATGCTAAAATTACAACAAACCTCCTTAATTTATCTTTAAGATAAAAATAATTCTTAGTGGTGTAATGTAAATACTACACGAATTATTAAATTTCCATTTGCTGATATATTGATTTATTATTAATTATATTTTTGATTTGTAATATTTAAACAACAGATTGGAATAACAATTAATTCAATAATTAGATTGAAAACACGATTACTTATCATATTAGGTTGTTCTGCCTGCTATTTAGTAGGACACAGTCAAGAAACAACCATTCGAGTTGACACGACATTAATAGAGCATAAAGACTCTAAGGAAATCATCCTTAATAAGTTTATGAATAACTGGTTTATTCAAGGAGGTGCAGGTGTTCAACATTATTTTGGAGATCATAATCGCCAGGCAAAGATTATGGAAATGATGAGCCCATATTTTGGCCTACATTTCGGTAAGTGGTTTTCTCCTTTAGTAGCAGGCCGTATCGGTGTTAATGGCTACCAGATAAAAGGATTAACACAAAATGGCTCTCACAGTACTGGGGAGGTTTATGATGCAAGCCAATCTTTATCGCATCAAGAATTTAAATATTGGCATGCCAATGCGGATGCATTATTAAATCTTACCAATCTTATTTCAGGGTATAATCCAGATCGTAAATACAATATAAGTCCTTATTTGGGATTGGGATGGATGGTGTCTGAAGAACCAAAACAACGTGAAGTAAGTGCGAATCTTGGATTTTATCAATCATTAAATCTATCAGGAGGGTTGGACCTATTTTTAGACATTCGTGGAGCTATGGTAAATGATCGCTTTGATGGTGAGATTGGTGGAAGAAGAAACGAAGGTCAAGTGGCTGCCTTACTAGGGTTAACTTATAGATTTAAGAAAAGAGATTGGGATAAACCAAAAGAAACTATTATCACCTATGATGAGCAAGAACATAAAAAATTAATTGCTCGTGTTAATCAACTTGCAAAAGATAATGACGCTTTAGCAAAACAATTAGCAGAAGCTAAGGGAAAAACCATTACTGATATTGTAGTTGAGAAAAAAGTATTAGCGGCACCTATACTAGTAACTTTTGAAATCAATAAAAGCATCCTTTCGAATGAAGCGCGTGTAAATCTTGGATTCTTTGCTAAAGTGATTAAACAAGGAAATCCTGATATAGTTTATCGCGTAACGGGATATGCTGATGCTGGAACAGGTACATCAGAAATTAATGAAAGACTTAGCAGCGAACGTGCTAATGCAGTTTATAAATGTTTAGTAAATGAATTTCATGTTTCGCCAAAACAGTTGAAAGTTGACTATAAAGGCGGCGTGGAAAACATGTATTACAATGACCCTAAATTAAGTCGTGCGGTAATATCAATTGCTGATAATTAAGCCCTAAATATCAATTCACATCACTCGAAATGAAACAGAAACTACAATATAAGAAACCTAATATCAAAGTTGTGGGTGTATATCTAGAACATGGTATTGCTGCATCTTCTGCAACAGTTGTTCCTGGAAATGGACAGTCAGGCAATTATTCTCCTGAGGTTGAAGATTGGAAGGACGAGACACAAGTACATCAACAAGATTTTTAATTCCAAGACTATGAAAACGAATAAAAATTTACAATCCTATATTAGGATCACTTCATTAACAGCAATATTCCTGATTACATTCTTTTCTGCTTGTTCTAGGAAAGAAGTTAGTGATTTTGACGGTCCAATCCCTTTGGGAAAAGAAGCCGTTTTATCCGTTTCTATTGCCGGAATTGAAAACCCAATGGATAAGGAAATGGAGAGCAAGGCAATAGCAGGTCGAGTAATGATTAAAGGTCAGTCTTTAAAACCCCAGGTGAATACTGCGGAAGGTAGTTTATATGAACTCCCAGACTTTGATGCATTCGTCCAATCGACATCAGGAGCAATTACTGATAATAAGAAATTGAAGATTGGGTTCGATAGATCTTCCAATACCTCTGGCAGCAATAAAGCAGAAGCAAAACCCATGGAAAATTTAGTTACTTATCAAATTCTACTGTACAACCCAGACGGAAGCTTATTCAAATCTGTTCAAGCAAAATCCAATCAAAAGCTTGCCATCGAAGTATGGAAGGGTGTTGAATATAATTGGTATGCCTATTCGTATAATGAAACAGCCGATATGCCTGCATTAAATAATGCTGCTAATCCAACAATTGAATCAAGTATTAGCAAAGATTTATTATATGCTAATGGAACGGTAAAAGTAGATGGAGCAGGAAATATTGAAAAACCATTGGCTATTTTGTTTAAACATAAAGTATCCAATATAGTAATGGAGTTAAATGCTCAAGGCCTGTTTGCCGGGTTAAATACTGTACAAGCAACTTTTGCTGGCAATTATTTCAAAAAGGGCACTTTAGATATTAAAACAGGTAATATGACCAATTTGACAACTGTTACTACTGGTCCATTAAACTTTTTTAGAACTCATGAGGAATTTAAAGACACTATTAAACGCGTTTCTTATTTTACAGCAGATGAAGCAGCAATTAATAATTTCACCTTTAATCTAAATTCATTTACACTTGCTTTAGATAGAGGTGATACAAGAACATTCACTACTGCTACAAGCTATCCTTTTACTGTAGTTCCCACACATGGTACTCGATTAACTGGCACAGTGGTGATGGTGGAATCCGCATTATTCATAGCAAATACCAGATGGGCTAGAGCAAATCTTTATTTCAGTGATCCTGATTTGGCTTATCGTTTTAGACATCAAAGTGAAGATGTGTATCCTCGAGATCCAAATGAATATTGGAAATTTAAAACTCCATTCCCGGGTTCAAGTGAATTACAAATCGGTACTCAAGACCCTTGTACCAAAGTATATCCAAAAGGAGTTTGGAGAATGCCAACAGATGGAGAAGTGGACAACCTTGTTAATCAGAATGGGCGTGTTGATAACAATGAGTTTGCAGAATATCAAGCCTCTGGAGTAGGGAGCCCATATCCAAGTAATAAATTAAGGATTAACAAAATTGGATACTTACACCCAGTCGGCCAAATGTTTGGAGTTACGGAAGATGGAGATAACGCTTACTTGTATTCTTCAAAAGCAAGGACTTTAATAGGGGGATTATTTGGTGGGGTTTACATGTTTAAAGCAAGTAATTCTAGGCAATATATTATCTCTGGAGAAAAGGTATGGGGAGAATGGTCTGCCTCTTCTTGGGGTGGACGTGTTAATGTAAGATGCGTAAGAAATTAAAATTTCAATAATTGTAGAACCTATGATCAACAGAAAAGCTCCAACGGTGGGGCTTTTCTTTTTAAACTTAATTAAGGAAGCAATATTTCTTGACTATGTTTCTTAATATTTGCAGCCATTTTATCTATCGGTAAATCATCTGAATCCGTCCCAAAGGGCTCTTCAATGGATTCTCCAATCATTTCTAAAGCTGCTAATACATAAAATACAAATGGAACTGCTGCAATAACAAAATATCCCAATGAGAAGACATAACCTATTGGTAGTGTCGCTGTGTATAGTATGATGAAAGTTTTGATAAATGAACTATAACCCAAAGGTATTGGAGTATTTTTTATTCGTTCGCAAGCCCCTGTAATCTCTGTAAAGGCATTTAATTCCTTGTTTAGTGTAATTAGTTGCTCACCTGATAACTTTCCCTCTTGATAAAGCTTATTCGTTTTTTTAAAGATTAATGCGGCTACCTGATTTGGGCCATGTTTTTTATCGTCTAATTCTTTAAGTTCAGGATGTGCAGTTTCATCTAACATGAATCTTGTATAATCTGATTTAAGATATTCAGCGAGCGTTTCAGCAAATAAGCTTATCGATTTCCTATAAAAGCTTCGATTTACCTTATCATCAGGTTCTAGATAAGCCTGCATCTTAATTGCCAATATCCTGCTTGTATTGGTAAGAGCTCCCCATTGTTTCCTTGCTTCCCACCAGCGATCATAGGCTGTATTTGTTCGAAAAACTAATAATAGTGACAATACGAACCCCAATAAATTATGAACAATATTGATGTTCTTTAGCCAGCTCTTATCGGATAATTTTAAATATTCCAATTCCCAATAGGCAATACCCCAGGAGAATAATATAGATATAATTAAGTAGGGTAGAAGACGCTTGAAGATCTTAAACGTATGGAGATAAATACTTGTGCTGAGCCAATCTTTCGGGTTATATACAATCATTCAAATTTTTCTTTGACTATAGTCAGAAATACTCTAATTTCACGCAATATGACAAAAAACAGGAAAACTGTCAAGCGAAAAGTAATATCTGATCAGACCTATAAAAAACGGCTATTGATTTGGAGCATTGTTATTCCTGCATTTTTAGTTTTAGTCATATTTGCCTGGCAACATCGAGCGGGCCTTGCTTACCTTTGGATAAAAGTCTTTGAAAAAGAGAAGATCAGTCAAGAAGACCAAGGGAAATATGATGTTCGCAATATTGAATTAATGCGGAGGCATGATGACAAAATCTACGGAATAGATATTTCCCAATATCAAGGTAACATTAGTTGGGATGAGGTGATGACTATCAATGACGAATTTCCAATTGATTTCATCTACATTAGAGCAAGTATGGGCGAATCTGCAAAAGACAGTAAGTTCAATAAGAATTGGAATGCAGCAAAGAAAAAGAATAAACTTCGAGGTGCATATCATTATTTTAGACCTAATGAAAATTCTGTAAAACAAGCAAAAAACTTTATCCGAATGGTTGATTTAGAACCCGGAGATTTACCACCTGTTTTGGATATTGAAGAAATGCCCAGAAATCAATCCATGGATAGTTTGAAAATGGGGCTTAAACGTTGGTTAATCCATGTAGAAAAACATTATAAAGTAAAACCTGTTCTTTATTCAGGTGATAAATATTTTGCAGATTTTCTAGAAAAAGAGTTTGGAGATTATACCTTATGGATTGCTAATTACAATTTTTGGGTTGAGAAGCCTAAGAAACATTGGAATATATGGCAATTCTCTGAGAAAGGAACAGTAAAAGGAATTAAAGGACCAGTAGACTTAAATATGTTTTCTGGAGATATTGAAGATTTGGAAGATCTTTGTCTTCCTATAAATTAATTAGAATAAGAATATGGCATCATTTAATGAAATAATTCAAAGTAATGCACTCGTGTTAATAGATTTCTCTGCAGGTTGGTGTGGACCTTGTCAAATGTTAGCACCAATTTTAAAAGAAGTAAAAGATGAAATGGGGGATCAACTGACTATAATTAAAATTGACGTAGATAAAAATCAAGCAGTTGCTGCTAAATTCCAAGTCCAAGGAGTTCCAACCTTAATTTTATATAAAAATGGAACTCAGGTATGGCGTCAAAGTGGATTACAGCAAAAACACGAATTAATCCGCTTAATAAAGTCACATTTATAATCCCATATTTCAATACTATGGGATTATAGATTAATCTATATTAGCGGTTTCATCAGAGGATGGATCTACCTTGGTTAATATTAATTTATCAATACGGTGTCCATCCATATCAAGAACTTCAAACTCCAGGTTCTTATAGACTACTGTTTCGCCTTCTTGAGGTATATGATCTAATAGTAGGAATACAAGGCCCGCTACAGTGGTTAAATTTCCAATCTCATCTTCATCATCCTCATTAAGGTCTAGATTAAATAATTCGATAAAGTCATTTAATTGATAACTTCCATCTATTACAAATGATCCATCCTCACGTTTGCGAATTGTTTTCTTTTCTTCGTTTTCTGGAGAATCAAACCCTCCAACTAATGAAGCAACGATATCTGTCATCGTAATAATTCCCTGAGGACTACCATACTCATCTACTACCGCTGCTTGAAGTACCTTTGAGGACTTTAATGTTTGTAATACATTGTAGGCATAGGTATTTTCATTGACATAAGGAATTGGTTGTATTAATTCCGTCAAATCAGGCTGTCGACCACTTAAATACTCCTTAAATAAGGTCTTCACATGTACTAAACCTATTACATGATCAAAATTACCATTACAAACAGGATATTCTGTATGCTCATCGGCTAAGATAAAGGCCTTATTTTCATCAAAAGTACGCTGTATATCTAAATAAGTAATCTTACTTCTGTGAACCATTAAGTTAATAGCCTTTTTATCACCAAGGCTCAATACTCGGTCCACCATATCGTGCTCAATACCTTCAATCACACCACTATCAACACCTTCATCTACTAAGGCCTTGATTTCTTCTTCCGTTACAGTGTTCTGATTTGATTTAATATTAAAAAGCTTTACGATAAAGTCTGTTGATACACTTAATAACCATACGAATGGTTTGACAATAACACTCAAAATAGACATAGGTACAGCAATAAAACTTGCATATTTCTCCGGAATAGCCATACCAATACGTTTGGGAACCAGTTCACCGATTACTAATGATAGGTAAGTAATAACCAATACGACTAGAATTACGGAAATCTGGTTAGCATAAGGGCTTAGGGCAGGGATACTTGCCAATTGTGTTGCCAAATAAGTGGATATTGTCCCTCCAGAAAAGAAACCTGTCAAAATACCAATTAGCGTAATACCAATTTGAACCGTTGAAAGGAAACTATTAGGATGTTCTTTTAAGAATAATGCTGTTTTAGCACCTTTATTTTTATCAGCATGTGCTGCTAAGCGAGCTCTACGACTTGATACAATTGCAATTTCAGATGCGGAGAGGATTCCGTTTAAAACGATAAGGATAAGAATAATAACTATTTCAGTGATCATAAATGTGAATGCACGATTTAAGCTCCAAAATACAAAATTTTCTAGGCAATGCAGATATATTTCTATTTTGATTTTAATATAACTGTAAAATCTATTATGATTTGCGTAAAGAAAACTAAAATCTTAGCTATTTCATGCAACCGATTGATTAAAAAAAATATTTTATTTATTGATTGCTTATGTAGATATTGCGTTTACTTACATAGAATTATGAATGAAAAGTGAAGTAATGTCAACCAAAGAAACTGAAAAAAGCATTTTATCGGCAACAAAATTTAAGCTCAACGGAGAAGTACTTTCTGCCACTCCTTTTGGATCAGGGCATATCAATGATACCTTTAAAATAACAACAAACGCACCTTCCAATAATTTATATTTATTGCAGCGAATAAACCACCATATCTTTAAAGATGTAGATGGTTTAATGAATAATATTCAAGCCGTATGTAACCACCTTAAAATGAAGTTGGCACATTTAGGTGAAGAGGAAGTTTTGAAGAAAACAATGACCTTAGTTCCATGCTTAGATGGTAAAAAATATCATAAGGATGAAGAAGGTGATTATTGGAGAATCTTTTTGTTAATACCTGATACTCGTAGTTACGACATCCTTGAAACTACTGAACAAGCTTATTCAGGCGGTATGGCATTTGGACAATTCCAAAAACAATTAAGTGATCTAGATCCTAAAGAATTGGTAGAAATCCTGCCAAATTTCCATAACATCGAATTTCGCTTGAACAACCTTAGAGAAGCTATTGCAAAAGATCCTGTAAAGCGTGTGACTGAAGTTCAAGACCTATTGGATTACATCTTTGAACGAGAAGATAAAATGCGTTGGATACTTGAAATGGGACGTGCCAACCGTCTGCCATTACGCATCACTCACAATGATACCAAATTCAACAATGTCCTTTTAGATAAAAATGATCAGGTACAGTGTGTTATTGACCTAGATACGGTTATGCCAGGCTATGTGGCTTATGACTTTGGGGATGCCATCAGAACGATTATCAACTCAGCTGCTGAAGACGAAGCAGATTTAGATAAAATACAATTAAATATTCCTTTGTTTCAATCTTTCACCGCTGGTTATTTATCAGAGGCTAAAGAGTTTTTAACAGACGATGAAGTCGATTCTTTGATATATGCAGTACATTTGCTACCTTATATGCAAGCCGTACGTTTCTTAACAGATTATATTGATGGTGATACCTATTATAAAATAGCTTATCCAGAACATAATTTAGTGAGAACTAAAGCGCAATTAAAGTTAGTTAAAGAATTAGAAGCCAATCATGATAAATTATCAGAAATCTTGGCTGAGTACCTCACAACAAAATAAAAAATGAAACATCTTGAAGTAAGTGAGATAAATGCGAACCATATTCAGTTGGATTACCACAGTATGGCCAGTATATTGGAAGATCAAGCTTGGCATGGAATTGATGAAGCTAGTTGGAAAGCTGAATTCCCTTACATACCTAAGGTTAGATTCCAAATCGCTTATTCCAGTTCGCATATTTTTGTTCACTATGATGTAGAGGAGGAATTTGTTAAAGCAGCCAATATTCGACCAAATGAAAGTGTTTGGGAGGACAGCTGTGTAGAATTCTTTATTTCATTCGACCAAAAGAAAACCTATTATAATGCTGAATTTAATGTATTAGGAACGGGTTTAATAGGTTATGGTCCTGCAGTTAAGGAGGAAAGATCAAGGTTAGAAGACAAAGAAATTCTAAAAGTTGATACCTTTAGTCAAGTGAGGACCTTAAATGGTACTAAAACCTGGCAACAGATCCTTGCTATTCCAGTGGAAATATTTGGGTTACAACTCAATGCTCTTAAAGGAACATCTGCTTTTGCGAATTTCTATAAATGTGGAGATAGTTTACCAAAACCGCATTTTATTTCTTGGAATTTCATCGATAATCCAACCCCTAATTTCCACCTGCCCAATTACTTTGGAAAGATCAATTTTAGATAAGACAATTATTTTAAATAGCATAAAAAAGAGGCGTATTATTTTATAATACGTCTCTTTCTTTAATATATGGTCTTATTTCTTTGAGTTAATCAACTCAATCCAATCAATATAAGCTTCTAAAAATTTCTTCAAATACTTAGCGGTATCTTCATTGCTTAACTTTCCTTTATCGTCAAAGCTATCACCAACATTCCCGATATACATTTCTGGCTGCGCTAGTGTCAATACATTAACAAAAACCAAACTTTGCCTTAAATGATGATTAGAACCGAAACCTCCAATTGCACCAATGGAAGAACTTATCACGCCTCCCGGTTTTCCATTCCAGACCGATTTTCCATAAGGTCTAGATGCAATATCAATCGCATTCTTTAAAACTGCTGGCATAGAACGATTATACTCCGGCGTAACGAATAAAACAGCATCTAATGCTTTCACCTCTTCTCGAAAACTTGAATAATTTGACGGTTGTGATGGACTATCATCATAATCCTGATTATACATGGCTAATTCGCCAATCTCAATAATTCGAAAATCATATCCTTCAGGCTGATTTTCTATGATATAATTTGCAATCTTACGATTAAAGGACTCTTTTCTTAAACTTCCAACAAAAATTCCTACTTGTTTATTTGCCATAACATTTTGTTTTATATTTATTATAACAACTTTCTCAGGTATTTGTTAGTTAGCTTTAGGAAATATCTACCGATAAAATAATTGAAGTGTATTAAAATGAAGAATGAGTTTGCAGAAGTATGGTTTTATAATCAAGGTTGGGAGGCCCATCCTTTTCAAAAAGATTGTTGGGAGGCTATTGCTCAAGGAAAATCAGGAATTCTCAATGCTCCAACAGGTTACGGAAAAACTTTTGCTATTTGGTTTGGTATCATTCAACATTATTATTCCCAAAATCAAGAAGCCCAAACTGCTAAATCTAAAAAACGAAAAGGTCCTCATGCCTTATGGATTACACCATTAAGAGCATTGTCCAAAGAAATTCATAAGGCTACAAATCAAGTTTCTATGGATCTCGACCTCGATTATCAAATAGAACTTAGAACAGGGGATACAAATACTGCTGAACGTCAAAAACAACGTAAAACGCCTCCTCATGCGCTGATAACTACGCCTGAAAGTGTTCATCTCATATTAGCAACAAAGGCGGGACAGGAATATTTCAGTAATTTAGAATTCATCATTGTAGATGAATGGCATGAATTAATGGGCTCAAAAAGGGGAGTCCTTATCGAGTTAGCCATTAGTAGAATCAAAACTATTAATCCTAATCTTAAGATATGGGGAATATCTGCAACGATTGGTAACCTCGATTTGGCCAAAGAGATTTTATTGGGCCAATCTAATCAAGGTGTTTTAATACAAGCAAATATTAATAAGGAGATTCAGATTCAAACGGTGTTTCCCGATAATTTGGAAAAATTCCCTTGGGCTGGACATTTAGGCATTCGATTATTAGATAAAGTAGTTGATATTATCCATCAATATCGAACAACCTTGATATTCACCAATACCAGATCTCAGGCAGAAATATGGTACCAACAAATCATTAGTCAATACCCTGAATTTGCCGGTTTATTAGCTATACATCATGGTTCTTTAAGTGATGAAGTTAGGATGTGGGTTGAGGAAGCAATACATGAAGGAAAACTCAAAGCAGTAGTCTGCACCAGTAGTCTTGACTTAGGTGTGGATTTTAGACCCGTAGACTGTGTCATTCAAGTTGGGTCACCCAAAGGTATAGCTAGGTTCTTACAGCGTGCTGGGCGCTCAGGACATCGTCCTGATGCAACTTCAATAATCTATTATGTTCCAACGAATTCTTTGGAAATTATTGAAGGTGATTCACTCAAGTACGCCGTAGAAAACCATATTGTAGAAAGTCGTATACCTTACGTCAGATCATTTGATGTTCTCATACAGTACTTAATGACGCTAGCAGTTGGGGATGGTTTTTATGCTGATGAGGTTATTCAGGAAATAGCCCAGACACATTGCTTCGCTAGTATTAGTCAAGAAGAATTTGATCAATGCATGGCCTTGTTAATTCACGGAGGAACAAGCCTGCAAGCTTATGATGATTTTCATCGTCTAGAGCTTGTTGATGGAAAATATAAAGTGACTAACAGAAGGATAGCCATGCGTCATAGACTTTCTATTGGAGCTATTGTATCAGATTTAATGATGCGGGTAAAATTTCTTTCTGGAAAGTATTTAGGCTCTATTGAAGAATCTTTTATAGCCAAATTAAATACAGGCGATGTATTTTGGTTTTCGGGCAGACAATTGGAACTGGTTCAAATTATTGCAAATGATGCCATTGTAAAAGCCTCTGAGAAAAAGAAAGGTGTTGTGCCTTCTTGGATGGGTGGTCGTTTTGCCATTTCTCCAGACTTAGGGGTAGCTATTCGGCATAGCTTTAACAGCATTCATAAATCGAAAGGCATATCTGAAGAAATCGCCTATCTAAAACCCTTATTTCAAGAACAAAAAAGATTATCTGCTTTACCTAAGGAAGATGAATTACTAATTGAATACATTCAAACAAAATACGGAAATCATATTTTCTTTTATCCATTCGATGGCAAGCTTGTACATGAAGGTATGGCGCAAGTAATAGCCTATCGACTAGGAAAAATCAAGCCCGCCACTTTTAGTATTGCCAGCAATGAATATGGCTTTGAATTATTAAGTGATACAGACTATGAATTAAATGAACATCTACTTCATGAATTATTCAATCCTGCTAAGTTACATCAGGATATCAATTCGGGAATTAATGTTCAAGAACTTGCTAGACGTAGATTTCGAGATATTGCAGGAATAGCAGGATTAGTTTTTCAAGGATTTCCTGGAAAACAAATGAAAAGCAAACATTTACAGGCTAATGCTAGCTTATTTTTCTCCGTTTTCAGTGATTATGAGCCCAATAACCTGTTATTAAGGGAAGCATATGATGAAGTATTTGATTTTCAATTGGAGGAAGGAAGAATGCAACAGGCATTTAATCGAATAGCTACGCATAAAATAATTTTTAGTAAGCCAAATAAGCTCACTCCATTTTCATTTCCGATATTTGCAGAATCATTCCGTGAAAAATACAGTAACGAAGATTGGCAAAGCCGTTTGGAAAAAGTGAAAATGCAATTGTTAAATGAGTAAAAAGATCGTATTAAATGGGCTTGATGTCTATCTATTAGCTCAAAAAGCTTTATATTTCCCACAATATAATCTGCTTGTTATTTCAGATTGGCATCTTGGTAAACTGCAGCACTTTAGACAAGAAGGTATATTTGTTCCGGCACCTGATCCTGAAGAAGAATTCCAAAAACTAAAGCTCTTAATCGAAGAACTGAAAATAAAAGAAATTGTATTCCTGGGCGACTTGTTTCATTCCAAGTGGAATAAGCATTGGGATTTATTTAAATCCTTTATCCATAACTATAGATATCAAATTCAATTCATATTAACCGTAGGCAACCACGATATTTTGGAAGAAAGACATTTTAAGGATACAGCATTAGAATTGAAACAACATCATATTTTACCGGAAGGAATAGTCTTTTCTCATGAACCATTGTTAGGGTTAGAGGATCATTTGTATAATATTGTTGGACATATACATCCCGGTTGTTTAGTGGAGGCAGGGGCAAGGCAAACACTACGATTACCCTGTTTTCACTTAGAAGGTAAATTATTGACCATGCCCGCATTTGGTAAATATACAGGGCTTCATATCCTTCAAGTAAATGGAAAAAACCAATTATTTGCCATCGTAGGCGATACTGTTATTGAATTAAAATAGGAGAGTAGGTCAGAACCAATGTATTGGCTTTACTGATTTATTGGCGTTTTATTGCCAAAAGTTACCATAACCATCCCTACGATAATAATCAAGGATCCAAGAATCTGCATCCAACTTAAAGATTCCTTAAACCATAGTGCCATGGCCAATTGAACAGTTAAGAAAGTTCCTCCAGAACATAAGGCAATAACAATTGGTTGAGGGACGGTTTTGAATAATTGTACTAAAAACCAGGATGCCGATAATAATATCACATTGCCTAAAATTAAGCCTGTCCATTTGAAGGAAGGATTTATCCCACCATATTTAAATAAAATACTTGAACTGATTTGGCAAATCCAGAAGGCAACAAAGTAGGCGATTTTCATAGCTTATTAATAATCGGATAAAAATAAGAAACAATGTCTAAATATTATATTTTATACAAAAGAAGGTCAACAATATTACCTGTTGACCTTTATAAAATATCTTAATAAACCTATTTTATTAACAAGGTATAATCTGCTAGTTTCAAATCTTCCTCCTTAAAATCAGCTTCCTTTATGCTGTTTATAGTGATGCTCAGTTCCTGTAATTTCTTAGGAAGGAAAGCGATAATTCCTTCTCTATTCTTACTATGATATGCTCCATTAATATGCAGTAATACTTGACCTTTTTTCCAATTTCTAACAATAAAGTAAGCCATTGTAGCATCTTTTAATGCTTGTGAATAAATCATATTGCTGGCGTCATGTCCAGGAAGCATCGCACTCATTTCACGGTAGGTACTCAAAGTAGTGTCTACCTTCAATGGCAATGGTGCCATCCATTGGTGACTAGATTTTGGAAAATCACCTAACACATGTACGCCCTTATGATAGACAGCATTCGCATAACGCCTTGGGACATTACTTGCAACTAACTTCAATTGATTTTCTCTAGCAAACTCCAACAAGGGCTTATAATCCTCTTTGTAATTTGGCCAAATACGTGATTCTTGTTCAAAACTCTTTTGATTTATTAATCCTGCAAAGTATTCATCAATTACAAATTGAACATCTGCTTCAAACATTTCCAAAGCGAGTATGACCTGCTTGGAATAAGCCTTATGCAATTCTTGCAACAACTTCATTTCAAGCTGGTGTCCTGTTGCATTATCATGTAATTCACCAAAAAACAGTAATGGTTTTACCTTTGCCTCATCAACAATAACTTCAAGATTGACCTCTTTACCTGACTGATCCAATAACGTAATGGAATCTTGAGCCCAAGTAAATAAACTGGAGAATATTAATATAAAAAGCAGACCTATTTTTCTCATACTACATTTTCTAAGGACTGAATGACTAAACGCCAATCTTCACTTTCAGGAATATTTGGCTTTCTTTTACCAAAAAACTGGATTATTAAATTTCCTTCTTTGTCAAAAGCCTCCACACTATGAACCAAACCCATATCCGTTGGTTTTTTAACAATCCATACTTGATCTATTGCCTCATCTTTTAGGTGTAAATTGAAAATTGGATCTAAAACATTCAGCCATGGACCTGTACGAACAATTTTTTCTGTTGGTCCAGTATGTATCTGCAAACAATTATTATTTCCTACAAATACCATAATATCAAGCTTTAATGAAGATACTAAATTCAATAGACTTTCTATCTTCTTATTTGGAATCTGATGACTATAATTTTCTGGAGCTAATCGTAACGCCTGTAACCTGGACAACTTATAATCCCTTAACATAGGAAAGAAGTCATGAGTATCTTTTAAATCTTTCCAAGCAGCTTGAAACCCTAAAACATCAATTTCTATATCCGGAGTTTCTATCTTATTATTACCATCTAATGGTAAAATAGATAAATCCTCCTTCAGTTTATTTTCATGTTTCTCTAAGAATTTTTGATAAGCTATTGGATCACTGTTTTCTGTCAAGTAAACTTTATGAATGGCTATTCCATACTTGTCAAAAAATTGTATACTATTTCGATTATTATCTTCAACAGCATATGCATATTTCCAATTGGCCATAAATAGTCTGAGATCTATATCCGGATTAACAACCAATCCGATATGACTACTTATGGTAGCTTTAGTATATATTCCTTTTCGCTCATGTACCGCATATTCATTACGTGTTATTGCCAGGATTTCCTTTAAATTTCCTAAATCATTCAGTAAAAGATTAAAATCTGCATGTAATTGAATATTACGTTCATTACAATTGACTAAATCAAGCTCTGTAACCCCTAGGTCTTTTGCTGCTTCACGTATTCTTATTTTTGGGTTTTCAAGTTTATATTGTTGATAGCGTTCAAATAATACGCTTGTGTTTTTTATTAGTTCCATGATTGTATGTTTTAATTTTTTGGTAATATACCTGGATAACCAAGGCTCATATCATTTATTCGTCTCACCTTGGTGTGGTAAATATTAAATATAGTTTCTTCACTTAGGACTTCCTTGGGAGGTCCCCACTTCTTGATCTTTCCATCCTCCAATAACAAGATATTATCAGCATATTGAGCAGCTAAATTGATATCATGTAGAATACAGATAACAATCATTCCTGCATTTGCCATTTTCCTCGCTTTCTCCAAAATAATCTGTTGATATTGAAGGTCTAGTCCATTTATGGGCTCATCCATTAAAAGAACTGCATTTTCCTGATTATGAATCTGTGCAAGAATTCGAGCCAAATGTACGCGTTGTTGTTCTCCTCCAGAAAGTGTATAAATTAGTCGTTCCTTATAGGTTTGTAATCCTAATTCCTCCAAATAAAGATCTACTATTTCTTGATCATGCTGAGATGGGTTTCTATCAAAATGAGGATATCTTCCCATCATTACGATATCATTAACCCGTAGGTTAACACTCATGCTGTTATTTTGAGGGAGTACTGCACGAAATTTGGCTAATTCATTTATCTTATAGCTGCTTAATTCCTTCCCGTGAATCATTACTTGCCCAATTTGATTTGATAATTCTTTGCTGATCAGTTTGAGCAAACTGGATTTTCCAGCACCATTTGGTCCAATTACAGCTAACAACTCAAAGGCCGAAGCCTGAAAAGTTATATTCTGTAAGATTTCCGTCTGTTGAATTTTATAATTTAATCCCTTTACTTCAATCATCTATATCCTCCTTTCTTTAGTTGATTTTAATATAATGGCAATGAACATTGGCACACCCATGAACGCGGTCAATATTCCAATTGGTAACTCAGCAGGAATTACAATCGTACGAGCTATTAGATCGGCTAAGACCAATAGGCTTGCGCCTAATAGGATAGAGGCAGGAAGCAAGAACTTATGATCAGCAGATACTCCCATTCGTAATAAATGTGGTACGAGCAAAGCTAAAAAGCCTATGATACCCGATAATGCAACACATGCACCAACCCCAATTGCGCATAATATAACTACGGAACGTTTGGTCTTTTGTAAGTTAATACCCAAATGTTGCGCTTGTGATTCTCCTAAAGTCATTGCATTCAGAGACTTTCCAAAAATCATTAAACCAACCATGCTTATCAAAGCAAAAGGTAATATGGTCAAAACCGACTTCCAATTTGCACCACCTAAACTGCCCATATTCCAAAAGGTAATGGTTCGCAACTGTTCATCATTTGCTGTATAAGTCATTAAACCTATTAATGCCCCTGCTAAAGCATTGATTGCAATACCTATCAATAACAGCGTGGTAATATCCGTTTTCCCATTTCTCACTGAAAATTTATACAGCAATGAAGTCGTCAATAAGGCTCCAATGAATGCAACAACAGCTAAGGCATAATAACCCAAAAACAAAGTCAAACCTTCAAAAAGAGTGTTTCCAATAACGATGAACATCACCGCAAACAAGGATGCACCAGATGAAACACCTATTAGACCTGGTTCCGCTAGTGGATTTCTAAATATCCCTTGAATAGCACAACCCGAAATACCAAGTGTACCGCCAACTAAGATTCCTAATAATACTCTTGGAATTCGAATAGCCATCAATACGGCTTCCTGTTGATTATAGATGGCTTCTGAATTGCCTATGTCAAATTGTTTTAATATGATCTTCCCTAAACTTTCTAAAGGTATTTCTATCGCTCCTACACATATGGAGAGTGTGCAGGAGCTAAATAGAAATAAAAGTAGAGAGATAATGAAGACCTTTTTATATTTTTCTATCATTCATGAATTTTAGTATGCAGTTCCTTTATGGCATTAGGCAACCTAGGACTAAAACCAGATAATAACTGCCCATCCATATTGATGATCTTTCCTTCTTTTCCAGCACGAGTTTGTTTAACTCCCTGCACTTCCATAAATCCATTTTTATCACCTAAGCTGGATAAACCAGAACTAAACAATAGAATGACATCAGGATTATAATTCACTAAGGATTCTGGTGTCAATGGCTTGTATTCTTCAAAGTCTTTGGCTACATTTAATCCACCTGCCAATTGAATCATTTTAGCTACTTGTGTATTATTTCCACCAACCATCATCGTACCTGTACCACGCGCATAGATAAATAGAACTTTAGGTTTAGGGTTTTCAGCCTCAAATGCTTGTACCAACTGAATATCTTGATCAAATCTTTTCAAAATAGAATCGCCTTTTTCTTTAAGTTTCAAAGAGTCAGTAAGAGACTTGATCATATTTCTAGATCCAGGAATACTATATTCCTGATCTACAAGGATTACACGCATTCCTGCTTGTCTGAACTGTTCAACCGTTTCTTCTGGCACTTCCTTAGTTCCGATTATTATATTCGGATTAAGTGCCAAAACAGCTTCCACCGGAATCTTTTTGTTATGACCTACCTTGGGAACATCCTTAAGACTTATAGGGTAGGTGGAGGATACATCTACTCCAACTAATTGTTTTTCTAAGCCAGCATCACAAAGAATTTCAGAAACTGTACCATTCAAGGAGACAATCCGCAGCGAATCTACTTCGATATTTCCGCTATCTTGTTTTCCGGAAATATTACATGAACATATAGCAAGGCTGATTATGCCTAAGAAAAATAAAGGGTTAATTCTTTTCATGTTATTTTCCTTTTACTAGTTTGTATTCAATTTCAGGGTAACCTCTTTTTCCGCCATCTTTTCCTGCACCCATAGCAATAAACCTTAACTTGTAGATGTTACCCGCTTTATCTTTAATGACGTAAAATCTATCCTTTAGCGCTCCTGTTCCTAAGGTATTGCGCCATTTAGAACCAATTACATTACGTCCAGTTTTCAAGCTTATGGAGCCTAGTTTGCTAGCATCAAACTCATCATAGGATGGTTTGCCATTTGTCTTTCCTTCTTTATCCAAGTAAACTACTTCAGCAGCTGTAACGCCAGTTTCATGATTCAAGAATATTAAATCCGAAAAGGCATAAGGAACTGGAGTGTTTGGACCCATCATCGTATAGAAACTTGCTTTAGTCCATACAAAATCCCAATCATCTTTTTTAGGTTCTACATTCACCGCACCTTTACTAAAGGAGACATGCTTAAAATTAAAAGTATTGTCTTTTGTAATGGTTAAAGTCTGAATATTGGTTGCATCTATTGGTGCATATTGCAAGGTGTAGGCATTTGTACCACTTCTAGTGACTTTAATTTTCCATAGTTCATCCTTCTTTACTGAAGCAAATAGAGGATTTACGATGTACACCTTGTTTTGATTTTCCGTCGCATTTACCGCTGCAATGACACTTTGATTTACACGTCCAGCGGTATCATCATAAAGCTTAATCTTTTCTGGTTTCATGTCATAATCCAATTTACTGAGATCAACATTTGAAGAGTTGACGGCTTTTATATCTGTTTGAGAAGTTTCGATAGCAGACATCCCAACTTGATAATTTAATATTACCCGAAATTCAGCGGCACAATAAAATCCTAGTGACCAATCTTTCCTTTTTACAGAATCTTGTTTATCAGAACTAAGGTCTACATAAACTGCATTTGCTGCGTCCGATGCGCCAATTCCACCATTTAAGGTCAATTTATTGCCATCAGAAGGCTTTATTTCCGGAATTGGAGCTTCCGTTCGTTCACAGGATCCAAAAGTTATAAGTGCTAATAAAGCTACGGCAGAGTAAATAGTATTTGTTTTCATTTTGTTTATTTATTCAAATTATAGAGTAATCCAAAGAAGTAGGAGCGTCCATAAGCAATGGGTACCGACGATACATTTGATGTATGTGCTCCTGAACCGGTGCTTGCTGTATTATTGATATCTGTTGTATTTGTTAGGTTTCGTACGCCCGCTTGGACGCTTAATCCTCGGAAAAGATCCTTGTTCAAGCTAAGGTCTAACTGATGAAATGCTGAAATTGAAGTCTGTCTAGCAGTAATTTGATTATCTGTTCCTTGAACTGTTTCAAAGCCAGGCCGTTTTCCATTAAATTTATAGAAAATAGAAATGTTGGATTTCCAAGCTGGTATATCCTGCGAAAATGAAGCATTCAATTCCGGGGTCCATAAAAATTCCTTTAAGTCCGGATACTGTTCCTTAAGCCTATTGAATCTTCCTACTAGAGCTAAGCCCAAATCTAAACGACTATCTTTATAGTGAAGTTGATTCTCTAAACTTCCACCAGTAGTTTTATAGAAATCTAAATTCTGGTAGGTATTTATTCTATTATCTCCTGGTTTTAAGCTCAATATTATCAGGTTATTAAAATGATTATAAAAACCGTTGATGGAACTTTTTAACAGGAAGTCTTTCGATAAGGACTTTTGATAATGGAGGTTAGCAATAAAACTATTGTTATTTTCTGCTTTCAAATTTGTATTCCCCTCAATTTGGTGATTCGTATCAAAGAAGTTGAAATATAGATCGCGTAAGTTTGGTGCTCTAAACCCTCTAGCAAAAGACAGCCTCATATCAAAATCTGAATTGATGATAAACTTACTGTTGATGGATGGAATAATAGGAGGGGAGTCATAAATGGAATTATGAATAAACCGTAACCCAGGCCGAACCAAAAACCATTTGAATGGTTTATAATCTGCAGAGATATAGGCTGCTACATCATAAAGCTCTGCATTTTTTTGTATTCTAGCCCCAGATCCTCGGTCAAAATCAAAATCTAAACCAGCAAGAATGTCTATGGTAGAATGCAGCTGATAGTTAGCAGTTAACCGTGCAAATGTTTGTGAAAATTTAGAAATATCTTGTTCTCCAGCCTGTGTGCCCAATTCCACGGTACCTGTTTCCAAATTATGTATTTTAGTAACGGTCGACCGCTTATAGTTTTGTTGAGTCAGTGACCCCAATAAATGGAACCGATCAGAGAGCGACCATTTTCCTTGAAGAACTTGGGTAAATCGATCTGTAAAATAATTCTTATCGGTATATCGATAGCTAGGCAAAATTTCCCCAGGTGTAAAAATATCCTCATTTAGAAATTGAAGTTGATAGAATATATGGAGATGGTCTTTCTGAAATCCTAATTTAGCACTGGTCAACCATTGTTCCTTCGGTTGCCAAGTTAATGCCCTTCCTGTTTCCTTTCCTTGATATCCACCAAAAGTATTGCGACTACCTGTCCAGTTTATATACCAATCCTTATCTTGAAATTGAAGGTTAACATGCAAATTATGTTTTCCTTCCTTATCACCCGGTCTATACTCTGTATTGACCGTCTCTTCGATCATTCGCAATCCTACATTCCATTTCTTTTTCGATTTTGATGGGTCAATGCTGATGATATTAATAGCACCTGCTAAAGCGTCTGTGCCATATAATACAGAAACTGGACCTTCAACAATTTCTATTCGTTCTATATTGTTCACATCGATTTGTGACAGACTCTGTTTTGTACTTCCACGATCAATTATAGGGATGCCATCTAATAGTATCTTTACATTTTGTCCAGACATCCCCATTAATTGTATATCCGATTCACCTAATATCAAATCATTTGAAAATCGAATACCTAATTGGTTTTGTAATATCGTCTGCATATCTGCTGTTCCGCGTCGAATAATTTCCTCTCGGTTAATTACACGCACATTATAAACAGATTGTTTTAGTGAAGTTGGTTTAAACTGTGCAGTTACCACAACCTCATCTATCTGCTTATTCATTGCTATAGAATCTTTAGTTTGAGCATGTATAGCACTGTTTGCAAACAGAAGTAGAGAAAGAATATATATTTGTTTCGACAACATTATTTAGAATCATTATAAACAATGACACAAACATAGGTCTTGTTTAGAATTGTTCCAAATAACTAAAGGACGTGAAAGGAAATTTTAATTTAATAATCGGAAATTTTTAAAAATAATAAGCAATAATAGTCCAATATAAAAATAGGGGAGTGCATCAATTATAATAAGCTATTGAATCTGCATTATTACTATACTGACTATAAACAAGTAGGTATCAAACACCATATTGCTTTGATACATATAGGGAATTTCAAAGGATTTTATAAGGATCTTTTTCGGATCTCGTTCGCTTCTAACCGAACGAGTTCCGAAGAAGTTCCGAACAAGTTCCGAAGGAGATCCGAAGGAGTGTCGAATAAAACCCCTGTGAGAGACGATGAGATATGAGACATGAGATTTGAGAATTTAGTTTGAAAGTAGAAGATAATTGGTAGGGGATTTAACCTTTAATTGTTGAAATTATTTTAAAGAGTTGAAGAGATTCTTAAAAAAGAAAACCGTCAAACTTGAAATTAGACGGTCATTCAGTATAAACAGTAAAAGATCTCAATTCTTTGTTTAGCAGCGATTTATTATTCTATCATTGTTTTCATTATATGGATAGACATTGCCTTGAATAATTGATTTTTAAGATAATCATAAGAAGCATTAAGCACTTGATTTTTAGCAGCATTATAGGCAGATATATCTACTCTTCCGAATTCAAATTTTGTTTGTGTTGTTTCTAATGATTTCTCGGCAAAATTCATATGTTCAATTAAACTGGGTTGCAATTCGTCGAACTGTTTGATTTTCTGTCTTTCTAATTGAAGTTTATTGTTTAGATCTAAAGTAGTCTTGGAAATCAGCTGTTCTTGCTCTAAAAATTCCATTTTCTTTAAACGTCTAGCTTGTAGACGATCTCCACGAGAAAAGATAGGAATACTTAGATTCAAGCCTAAAAATTGATTTTTATTATTTCTTAATTGACTGCCAAACTGTAAGGAGGTATCAAAAATATCTTTAATCTTATTGGAATAAAATGTTCCATAATCATAGGATAGACTAACTCTAGGAAGCATAGGGCCAAATAGTTGTGTATACTCGTGCTCTAATTTGCCCAATCTTAGTTTTTCCAATTGAATAGCTGGATGATTTTGAATTTCCAGGGTATTCGGAACAGCAATTGCCTTGTTAAATACTAAAGTTATGTTATCAGGCAATAAATCCTGATTATTAATCAATTGCATTAAGCTCAACTTCTGATTAGCCTCTTCTTGTTGTGTTTGGAGGAGCAGTTTTTTTTCTTGAATGACGACCACTTGTATATCTTGTTCATCACTTTCTGGCTTCGCACCATCTTCGACTTCCTTCTGAATCCTTTCTAATTGTTGTTTGGAATTTACTAGTTGACCTTCAATAACTTTTTGCCATTCCTGAGCCGCCAAGGCATCATAATACTTCTGAATAACTTGAAGTATAAATTCACGTTCGATTACTGCTTTATTTTGTTGAGCGATCAAAAAGTCATCGTTACTAAGTTTTGACTCCCATAGTTCATTAAAATTAAATAAGCTAATTGAACCTTCAATTCCCAGGTTATCCGACTGTATGTTGGAACTAACACGGGTATTTGAGGCAGGATCAATGGATGATCCAAACAAATATCGATGCGAACCGTAGGCATTGATTTGAGGAAGGAACCTGCTGGCAGTTGAACGTTTTGCCTTCTCCATTCGTAATACCTTTAGTTTTTCGATTTTAAAGTCAAGTTTGTTTTCCAAACCGATCTGTATGCATTCGTTTAGGGTTAACACCTTGGTCTGTGAGAATGCCCACGTTGGCATTCCACAGAGAAGGCTAACTAAACTCAAACAAAATATTGTAATAAACCTATTCATATTTTAGGTAAGATAAAGTATTGATTTTCGTTGCTTTGTAAGCTTTGCTCAGAACAGTAACCATGGTTAATAGTAACAAACCGACAAAAGCTATGAGGTAAGAAATCCAAGATATTTCAATGCGATAGGCGAAGTTTTCCAACCAAGATTGAATCAAATAATAGGAGGGAACTACGGTCAGTAAAAATCCAAGCAGAAACAGTATAAAGTAAACCATTGTCAATTGCTTTAACAGATTTGGTGTTTCAGCGCCTAGTACTTTGCGGATGGCAATTTCCTTGAACTTACGCTCAATGGTAAAGGATGCCAATGCAAATAAGCCAAGTAAAGCAATAAATACCACGATGCCGTTTAGGATATTGAATAAATTACGTTGTTGTACATATTTGGCAAACGTATTCGCAAATGCTTTATCCACAAATTCATATTCAAAGGGGAAATATTGATCCACTCTTTTCTTCCAAAAGCTTTCCAATGCAGAAATACCATTTTCAAATTTGCTAACATCCATCTTTACGTAAATGGAATTTACATAGGCATTTACATCAGAATTTCCATTGAGGTTAACAAAAATCATGGGATTCACATTTTGTTCCAGGTCGAAAGAATTGAAGTCTTTGACCACACCAATGATTCTTCGGTCTTTACCCCACCATTTGATGACTTTATTTAGCGGATCAGCCATTTTTAATTCATTTACAGCTGTTTCGTTAAGGAGAATAGATTCCAAGGAGTCTGATGCCAATTTAGAATCAAATGAACGGCCAGCAGCTAATTTGATCTGAAGCATGTCCAAAAAATGCTCATCCATCCCGATATTAGTTACCTGAGAGGTATTCGTCTGGTAATTTACAGTGGTACTGCTGACCGTCACTCCATCTGATAAGGAGAAGTTCGTTACGGACAAGTCCTGGACACCAGGTACTTTCCGGAGTTCCTGCTCAAATGTCTTATAAAACTCAAAAGCATTCTTCTTTTGATTAGGTTGAAAGTTAATACGGATAATTTGATCTCCTGTAAAACCTAAATTCATTTTACCTAAGAAATCGATTTGTTTATTGGCATTTACACTCACCAAAATAAAAAAGGTGGCAATTGCAAACTGAAGTACCAGGGAAGCATTACGGACAAATTTGCCAGCCTTACTACTTCCATATTGCCCCTTCAGCATATTTTGCAAGTGTATATTCGATAAGAAGATGGCTGGAAAACTACTTACAACAAGAACCATAAGGATCATGGTAATAAAGAAAATTGATATTTCTTTTAGTCCAACTACTATATCGAAGTTCAATAATTGATTATAGAATGGGCTAGTCCACTCCACCAAAACGAGTGCAAGTACAAAGGAACTAACAAAAATTAAGCTTGTTTCAAAAAGATATTGCAAGTAAAATGTCCATGAATTACTTCCCATAACCCTTCTTAATCCCATTTCTTTTCCACGTTTTAAAGCTTGGGTAGCTGTAAGGTTAATGAAATTGATGAGTGACAATAAAAGAATCAATCCAGCAAAACCAATATTCAAATAGAGAAAAAGGTGATTGCTTAAACCTTCTGGAAGGAAAGAGGCCTTACTTTCCTGGTACAATGTAGATAAGGGCTCTAAGGCGAAAGATACATCATTACCTTCTTCTTTATAGGCTTCCAGACTAATTCCTCTATTTTTTGCACTCATGGCTAAAAGGTGGCTTTCATAGGCACTATAAATCTCTTTAGTTAATGTTTCTTGTGATACATTTTCCTTTAGTTTGATCAAAGAGCCTGCACCAAAATTAAACCATCCATAATCTTCTTTCTGTACATTTTTATTCCAATAGGTATTGATCGCTATTGGAAGTACAGAGGATTTCGGGTTCAGCTTATAAATTAATTTTACTGTCCATGCTTTGCCGTAACTATCTGTAATGATTTGGTCAATCCCAGCCGTTAAATTTCCAAAAAGAGATATGGCATAAGATTCTTCCAGAGCGATTGCATCGACAGTTTCCTTAAACCCTTGATAACTTCCAGATATCTTTTCAAAAGGGAAATACTCAAAAAAATTCCCCTGAGACCTGAAATTCTTTTTTGTGTTGACAACCTTACCTTTGAAAGCATAACTTTCTTGATGATAAAATCCATCCAAATAACAGTAATCTGCTATCAAATCCTTCTGTTTGAGGTAATAGGACATGATATTAGGTTGGTATGCTGTAAAATATTCTTTAGATAAAGGAGTACGCACAATTTGATAAATATTCTCCTTTTCCGGATTCCATTGGTTTATGGATTTTTCTGCTGTCCAGTAGGATAGAGCCAACATACTGATGGCAAAACCTACCGCCAAACCGAGCACTGTTAATAAGCTGAAGAACTTGTTCCTCATACAGTTATACCAGAATATTTTAAACCAGTTCTTTAACATGTTATTCGTATTTGATGTAGGTGAGTGAATTAATACGTGTTGCTGAAATTGCCTTTCCCAATACGATAAGCATGGTTAGAACAAACATCATGACTAAGGCCATAAAGAAAGCATATAATGGTAAATCAATACGATAGGCAAAGTTTTCCAACCATTTCTGCATTAGGTAATAGCTAGGCACAATCGCCAGGATAAAACCAACAGTAAGTAGAATGATGTATTGCTTGATAAGATTTAAAACTAATTCTTTTGTTTCAGCACCTAGAACCTTTTTGATGGCAATTTCCTTGTATCGACGTTCAATAGTATAGGATGCTAAGGCAAATAAACCTAAAAGGGCAATACTAATAACAACAACCGTTAGAATACTGAAGACATTACGTTGTTTTACATATTGAGCATAGGTTTTCGCAAATTGTTGATCCACAAATTCAAAATTGAAAGGTCTTTCAGCATCTACATTAGATTTCCAATACGTTTCGATTTGTGAAATGGTATTATCCATATCTTCAGGCTTTAATTTAATAATCAAGCTGTTTAAGTTTGATTGCAACCAAGACACAGTTTTGAGATGAAAAAATGCCATTGGCGGTATTTTATTGTTTAGCCCTGATAAATGGAAATCATCAACAATTCCAATAACTTTCAAATCACGTCCATTCCATTTTATGGATTTATTTAATATATCTTTTTCACCAATCATTTCAACCGCTGTTTTGTTGAGTAAAACGGCATCAATCGTATCGGAAGCCAGGTTTACCTTTATGTTTCGGCCTCCTACAACCTTAATTTTGTACATGTCCAAGGTATTAAAATCGATACCCATATTTTCAGATTGGACAGTTTTATCATTGTAATTGAAACTGGTAGAAGAAGAAGCGCCACGACCGATGATAAATGTAGCAGCAGTAACATCGCTTACTCCTGGGATTTTTTTCAATTCTTGTTTCATCAATTCATAATCTTGCAACTTATGGTCTGAACGTTTTGTCCAATCGATACTGATATTTTGTTCAGCATGAAATCCTAAATCTTTCTTCATGGCATAATTGACTTGTACGGATACCACTATTCCAGATATGATAAAAAATGTAGCAATACAGAACTGCAAGACAATCATGGTATTCCGTATCCATATACCGGATTGGCTTCTGGAGAAGTTTCCCTTAATAACCTTTAAGATTTCAAAATTGGCAATATACATGGCTGGTAAAACACCAGCAAGCAAAATAACAAGGAGGAGAAGTCCTAAAAAGAAAGGGACATAGTTTAAAAGTTGTACATGAAGATCCTTATCCAATAAGGAATTATAAAATGGTAAAAGAACCTCTACTAATGCCAAAGTTAAAACTATGGAAATAAGTGTCGTTATTGCTGTTTCAAATATCAGTTGAAATACAATATTCTTGGTTGTGCCACCTACAACTTTTCTAACACCTATTTCTTTGGCTCGTTTCATAGCATAAGCCGTAGAAAGATTGATGTAATTAAAGATGGAAATAATTAAGATCAGAATGGATAATCCAACATTAATATATAAGAACGTGTAATTTCCTTTGCCTGCAGGAAGCCCTGAAGGTAAATCTGTATTATTTAATCGAACATGATTTAATGGCATCAAGTTAACAGCAATAGTGCCATGTTTTGAAATATAATCTTCTTTGGATAAGCCTGCGTTTTTAGCACGGGGGCTAGTTAAAAACTCATCCATTATACTATTCAACTGATTTTGGATAGCGGTCAATTGTGTTGCATCTTTTGCTTTAATTAGCAATCCGTAAAGAAAATCGCCGGTGTTGTTATTCGCTACCCCATTTCTAATTTGTTCATCCAACAAGTGGAAAACCATATTAGGGCGAAAAGAGGTACTTGGATTGCCTTTGTAAACCGTCGTTACAACTAGCATTGTCCCTGAAGGAGAGGTTAAAGTCTTACCTATTGGGTCTTCATCTGCAAATAATTGAATGGCCGTATTTTCTTCCAAAGCTACAGAATTGACCTCTCCTTTAAATTTCAACACATTTCCTTTGATGATTTCAAATGGAAAAAATTCAAAGAAATTCGATTGTGTATTTAAAACATCCTTGATGTAGATTGATTTCCCAGCAATTTGGTATGGTTCATTCAGCTGTTTAGGGGCATAATATAAATAACTATCTAATTCGGGACTTTTCTCTTTTAACCAAGTACCGACCGGAGCAATCATCGAAGCCCATTTATTTTCATTAAAATCAATAGAAACTTCCGCAATTTTCTCTTTATCAGGCACCCAATTATTATAAGCATGCTCATCTTCCCAATAGAGCATGGCTAATATAACTCCTGTCATGCCTATGGCAAGACCAAAGACTGTTAACAAGAAGAATAACTTGTTCTGAAGTGAATTGTATAAAAAGACTTTAAACCAGTTCTTTAACATGACTTTAAATTTTAATATTAGTTTGCACTGATACGGCCATTAGAGCTCTTATCAAAATTGGTCGTTTTAGGATTGCCACTATAACTAATACGACCATTGGAGCTAGCATTGGCATCAAGTTTTTGAGAAGCATTCAATTTCAGTGTTCCATTACTTGAGGCACTTGCTTTTACATTTTTAGCATTTAGATTTGACAAATCTACGGTCGCATTGGAGGTGCTATTAGCAACTAAACTTTGCGTATTTCCTGAGATATTCGCTTTTGCATTACTACTCACATCTAGATCTAGATTATCTGCATTTAGGAGCAAGTCTAATTTAGCATTTGAACTAACATGAACCTCCGCTTGACCAGTAGTAATAGATTTAGCATTCATTTTTCCATTTGAACTTACTTTGATATCAACCTTACTTACTTTGATGGCTTCTGATAATTCAATACTTCCATTTGATTGAACTTCAAACGAGTTCATATTTGGGTTGGTATAAACTGTTATCTGCAACTGTTTGACATTTTGTATTTGGGAGTTGGGCTTTATTTGAATGACTAACTTTCCGTTTTTAGTTTCTGTTAGGATTTTATCTATATTCTTTTGGTTATCGGCTTCTACAACAACCTCATTTCTGTTAGAATTAACAATGACAGCATGTATACCGGTATTTACTGAAATGCTATTTGGTTGTTGAATTTTACGAACTTCCTTAGTTTGTGCTTTTGCAAATGATGTTACGGCTAAAAGGGCAATGATGATGTATGTTTTCATGGTGTTTTATATTTTGATTGTTTTGATTTAATAAATGTTTCTATTTAGGACTGAAAGATATCAACCACTTTTTGATTTAATTTTTCACTAAGGATTTCTCCATCTTTCATACTGATTATTTTTTCAGAATAGGCAGCATCATGTGCGGAGTGGGTAACCATTAAGATCGTTGTTCCTTGAGCATGAAGTTTGGTTAATAATTCCATTACTTCATTACCATTGGAGCTATCCAGGTTACCAGTCGGCTCATCTGCTAGGATGATTTTTGGATCACAGACCAAGGCTCTGGCAACAGCAACACGTTGTTGTTGACCACCTGATAATTGCTGTGGATAATGTTGCAAGCGATGGGAAATATTCAGCTTTTCGGCTATTTCCTTAACGCGCTCCTTACGTTCAGAAGCAGGCACCTTATTGTATATTAATGGTAACTCGATATTATCATACACATTCAATTCATCAATTAGGTTAAAGTTTTGAAAGATGAATCCAATATTTGCTTTTCGCAATCTTGATCTTTCCACTTCATTCATTCCCGCAACCTCTTTACCAACTAATTGATAGGAACCTGAACTGATTTCATCCAATAATCCTATAATATTCAGAAGGGTTGATTTCCCACATCCGGAAGGACCCATAATGGATACAAATTCACCTTCTTTTATTATCAAATTAATATTATTCAATGCCTTCGTCTGCACTTCTTCGGTAGCAAAAACTCGGTTTAAATCTTTTATTTGTATCATATTCTTCTTAATTCATTAAGGTTTTATAAATAATGGTATTTATTTACTTATTTCTATTTTTTCAATGTTTTTATAATCATCATATTTTGAGATGATGACTTGTTCATTTTCTTTGAGCCCATCAACTACCTCATAATAATAAGGGTTTTCTCGTCCCAATTGTACGGCTCTTTTGGTAGCTACATGATCTTTGACAACAAATATATATTTGCCTTGTGCAACGGTATTAAAGCTTCCTTTTGGAATGACTAATTTCTGTTCCTTTCCAGACAAGATTAATTTCACGCCAAAGGAGAGTCCCTCTTGTAAACCTTCAGGTTGTTTTCCTTCAAATTCCAATTCAACTTTAAATTGACCTGCTTTTACCTCTGGAAGGATTTTAATAACCTTAACCTCTGTTGATTTGTTCTTAAATTCTATATTCCCTTTTTGACCTGTATTGATCTTATCCAAATAAAATTCATCTACCATAGCAGTCAATTTATAGCCTTTTAAGACATCGATTTTTCCAAGTGCTGTACCGGCTTGTATATTTTCACCAAGATTAGCCTCATAAGAACTTAAACGTCCTGAAACAGGTGCCATCACTAAGAAATTCTTCTTGTTGTTACGAAGTGTTTCTAAACTCTTCTCCATTATTCCCAAAGCCTGATTAATCTGTTTCAACTGTAAGGAATTTGTTTCCTTCTCACGTTGAATACTTCGTTGAATAATGTTTTTACGTTCATTCTGATAACGTAATTTTTCCTGCGTTACTTCATAATCATTCCTAGCTAGAATCTTCTTGTTATATAATTTGCTATTCAGATCAGATTCCATTTTAGCAGCATTGTAATCATGCTCAATCAAAACCAATTCTTTAGAAAGTTCCAATTCTTGATTTCGTATATTCAATTTGGCTACATTGAGTTGATTGATTTGTTCTATGATACCAGTTTCTTGAGCCAGGTAGTTAAATTCCGTATTGGGGTTATAAATTCTGGCAATAGGAGTGCCTTGAGTAACCATAGCTCCGTTTTCAACGTATAGTTCTTGAACAGATCCCCCTTCGATCACATTGACCAAAACAGAGTTTAAAGGGTCGACTTGAGCTTGAAAAATCACAAAATCTTCGAAGGCTTCCGTTTTAACAGGTTTTATTAATATTTCAGCAGATTTAACCTTCAGAGTTTTTGGACGAGTTGCCAAGAAAGTACCCATGCCTAATAGGCTTAAAAAAATAAGGCTAATTATTGCAATGTATTGTTTTTTTCTATTTTTACGAGGTACTATGGTATCCATTAGTTTATTAATTTTCTTGATAATAAACACATAAGATTTGTGCCAATAGATTTATAATTTCCAATACATTAAGTCATAGGAAGTTATAAAACCATTAAAATTTACACTTGTCCGATAATGGACATTGTCCGTACAGAAGCGTACAGTTTAATAATTATGAAGAAGATACAAAGCTCCATACTCGTTGTAGATGATCAAGATGAAGTGCTATTAGCAGCAAAATTAATCTTAAAAAGATCTTTCGAACAGGTATTCACCTTGAACGATCCTAAGAAGATTTTAAATTTCATCTCCGAACATCAAATTGAAGTCCTATTGCTTGATATGAATTTTCGTGTGGGATATGAGGATGGAAAGGAGGGGATATATCGATTCCAAGAAGTAAAAGAACATTTTCCTCATGTCAAAATTATCCTAATGACTTCCTATGCCCAGATAGAACGTGCAGTAGAAGGTATTAAATTGGGCGCAATTGATTATATGATGAAGCCTTGGGACAATGAGAAGCTCTTGGAGAATGTTAAACAAGCTGTACAACAATTCCGTAGAGCACAAAGAAACCCAAAGGAGGTGAAAAGCTCATTTTATGAAGGAGTATCCGAAAAAATAAAGGAAACCTTCAGGATGGCAAAACGCGTGGCTATAACAGACGCAAATGTACTTGTATTAGGAGAAAACGGAACAGGAAAGTATGTGTTGGCAGAATACATACATCAACAATCAGAGAGAAAGAATGGACCTTTCATTCATGTTGATTTGGGCTCTCTCCATGAAAACCTTTTTGAGAGTGAACTATTCGGTTATGCAAAAGGTGCTTTTACAGATGCGAAGCAAGATAAACCAGGTCGTTTCGAAGCCGCAAACGGGGGCACAATATTTCTTGATGAAATTGGAAATGTGCCTTTACATCTTCAAACAAAACTGTTGCAAGTTATTCAATCCAAAAAAAGCATTCGACTTGGAGAAGCAAAACTAAGGGATTTAGATGTTCGCATCATAACAGCAACTAATAAAAACTTATCGAAAGCAGTAGAACAGCAGGAATTTCGTGAAGATTTATTTTATCGTATTAACACCATCAGCTTGGAGATTCCGGCACTTCGGGAAAGACCGGAAGACTTAGAAGGTATGATTCACTACTTTTTGACGGAATATGCCGAGAAATACCAGACGCAAGTACCTTCTTTGGAGCCTTTCTTATTAGAGAAACTACAACAATATAATTGGCCCGGAAATATTCGAGAGTTACAAAATCGAATTGAACGAGCTGTCATAATGACTGATCAGGAACCTATAGGATTGAATGGCTTAGGTATTTCAGATAGTATGTTGATTCAGTCAGAAAATAAGGATTCAACACTTTCCAATTTAGAGAAAACGAAGATTGAACAAACATTGATTAAATACCAAGGAAATATATCACGTACGGCTGAAGAGTTGGGTTTAACACGACAAGCTTTATATCGGAAATTGGAAAAATACCAGATTCAAACAAAATAATAAGATGGAAAAAAAAGAATCAGTTCATCTATTCATTCGATTGTTGCTTCTTCTGTCGTGCACATTTCTTGCGGGATTTTGTTTTATCCATGAATTCTATTTTACTGGATTTATGTTATTTGTATTTGTAGTGATAATAGTGATTGAAGGGCATTATTTTCTGAAACGCTATTTCAATAAAATTGATAAGGTGATCTCTTCGATGTTATATGACGATTTTACGGTAGATTATCAATTCAATGACCAGAACCAGACTTTAATAAAAGCCAATAAACTTTATTATAAATTGAAAGAGAAAGACCGGGATGCTGTTTCTCAAAAGATGCTTTATGACCAGATATTGAATGGTTTGGACTCAGGACTTATCATATTAGATCTGAGCAAAAAAAATCAAGAAATTATGCTGATGAATGAATATTTCCAGCAATATTTTGCAGTTCCAGTTTTAAGGGATTGGAAATTAATGGCTAATTATCTTGGTGATTTCTATGAATTGTTAGAAAGTCGTGAATTTACAGAGTTTAAAACGACATTAGATATTCAAGTTGATCGAGGAGAACGACAAACTTTTGTTATTCAAACTTCTATAACTCAAATTAAGCAAGTAAAGTATTATACCGTATTAATTGATTCAATACAGCGCGTAATCTATAGCAAAGAAAATGAAGCTTGGGTAAGCGTCATGAAGGTAATCTCACATGAATTGATGAATTCATTGGCCCCAATACATGCGCTAGCACAAAACATGGATGATATCTTAAAACAAGATAAATGGTCCATAGAAGACCAAGAAGACATGAAAATAAGTATCGGAACAATTATTAATCGTAGCAATCATTTACAGGATTTTGTTGATCGATATCGTAAATTAACCATGCTGCCAAGTCCTGTACTCGCTACTGTTGATTTAAACTTTCTTGTTCATTCCATGACCAGTAATTATCAATTGATATTGAGCAAAAAGGAAATCGAATTAAAAATTCAGATAGAACCTAATATTTACGCAGAACTGGATCAATCACAGTTTGAACAGGTCTTAGTGAATTTATTTACCAATAGTCTTCATGCATTAACTGAGGTTGAACAAAAGCTACTTGAAATTAATATCTATCAAAATAATTCTAGGATATTCATCGAATTTACAGACTCAGGTCCAATCATCGACGAGACTATAGTTTCTAAAATATTCCTACCTTTTTATACCACTCGGAAAGATGGAGCAGGAATTGGATTATCCCTTTCTAAAGCTATAATTGAAGCACATAAAGGTTATTTGTATTATCAGTTGAAAAATAATAAGAATTGTTTTGTAATCGTTTTGATCAAGTAATAGCACTTTGGGGTAATAAATTCAGATATTTTTGATATTTTCAAGCTTTAATTAATCCAACAGCACTACTTGTATGACCCTTCTTGATTATTTCCGTGAATCTTATCAAATCAATGACGAATTAGAGTTGTTTTTTGATCAACACATGGAATTAAAGGAGTTTCAAAAAGGAGATATCATATTTGAGCCTGATAGTCATTTGCGTTATATCTACTTTATAGAATCTGGATTTACACGCATTTATTACTTCAAGAATGGTAAAGACATTACACATTATTTCTTTGGTCCCAATAGTTTTAGTACGGGTATAGAGAGTGTGTTTTATGGTAAGCCGTCCATCTTTGGCTTTCAGGCATTAGCTCCATCTAGAATTTGGATGATTCCATTCAATCCAATAGCTGAATTAGCTAAAACCGATATAACAGTTAATCAAATTATACAAAAAGTCTTATTAGATTCTTTAATCAATTTCTCTAATCGTTTCTATAAAACTCAATTTGAAACGGCTCAGGAGAGATATCAAACTTTGATTGAGGAGAACCCAGCTTTGTTTCAGAATGCAAGCCTTGGACATATTGCATCTTATCTTGGTATTTCCCAACCAACCCTTTCGGTTATTCGTGGTAAATAGCTGAAAAATTAAACCTATACTTTTTTAATCCATCTCTTTCTTATTGGCATTATTAACCTATATATAAAGGTTCCGGAAAAATATTTTCTTAACCTGCTCTTAACTTACACCTATCTAGTTTGTGACATTCACATTTAAAATCGTCCTTAAAAAAGGTTTTAGGGGTTATTTTTTAAGATATCTAAAAAATAATGACTCAAAACCTTCTGACCTTTGTAGTGTTAAAAGATTAATACAAACTGAAATGAGAAACCACAAGTTAAGAAGAGGCTTACTTAGTTTAAGTATCTGTATGGGGACCGGATTTGGTCTTCATGCACAGAGCTTGGACTTGGGAGGCTTTAAAAATCCAGTAGAGCAGGCGGTTTTACATAACAAGACCATCATCAATGCTCAGTTAGAAAACCAAAAAGTAGCATTAGATCGGGAAAATGTAAAAGGCAAATTCCTTCCTACGGTATCAGCAAATGCCATGTATGGCTATTTGAATAGTACAGCGGATGTGGATCTACCTACTAAACAGCTTCCTATCTTAGGAACCCCAATTTTTGATGGTTCGCAAAAGATGAATCTATCCACACAGATTGGAATGGCCGGTGTTACTGCAACTCAAGTCATATTCAGCGGATTTCAAATTACCAATGGGCAAAAAGCTTTAGAGCAAAAGTTCAAGGCACAGAGTCTATTGACCGAAGCCGGATATGATCAATTAGCTCAAGAAATCATCCATAGTTTTGATCAATTGATGTTATTGAAGGAAGTTGACCTTTTGATCAATGATTCAGAAAAGCGACTAAATAAAGAACACGAGAAAGTTGTTAAGGGAATTGAGAATGGTTTTGCCATACCTTATGACCGTGACAAGATTAAATTAGCCATGCTAGAACTAGAAAGTAAAAAGGCAGAAGTTCAAAGTAATCGAGAGTTACTATTATTCAAATTGGAAGAATTAACAGGCTTATCACAAGAAGAATTACGTCAGGTTACTTATCAATTGGATGAATTGTCCTTAAATCTAAATGAGGCTACGCAAATGAACCGTAAGGAACTACAAGCTCTAGAAGCATCCTCCAAAGCATACGATTATGTATTAAAAAAGGAGAAAGGAGCTAAGCTACCTCAGGTATTTGCTTTTGGTAATGTTTCTTATCTGAATGCCTTTGGAACGGATTTAACCTTGAAAGATGTACCACATTTAGGTGATGTTAAATTTGAAAGCAACCATTTACGGATGACTCCAAACTTTGCAGTAGGGGTGGGAATGAAATGGACGATATTTGAAGGTAAAGCACATAAAACTTCTGTTGAAAAGGCAAAATTAGATCTTCAGATCAATGAGAATAAACTAGCTGACACGAAGGAGAAGTTAAGTCTATTACAAAAGAAAACAGAAGTTGATTATCAATTGGCTTTAAAGAAAACAAAAGTCAATGAGCAACAAGTTGCTATCGCGAAGAACAATTTGCACTTGGCTTCCCGTCAATTCGAGGAAGGCCTGGCTGATGTTACTGAACGATTGGAATCAGAAAATGAGTTCTACAAACAATCGCTCAATTATTACAATCAGATATTGAATCAGCGTTTAGCAGCAACAGAATTATTAAAAGCTAACGGAAACTTATATCAAACCATTACACGATAATCATGAAAAATCTAACATATAGTATTGCTTTCTTAATCTTATTACAAAGTTGTTCCAGCGAACAAAAGAAACAAAGCAAAATAGAAGGAAAAATAGAACGTGATCAAATAGCAGTCACTACAAAAATACCTGGTAAAATACAGAAAGTACTCGTTGAAGAAGGACAATTTGTTCAAAAAGGAGATACATTAGTTATTCTTGAGCTACCAGAAGTGGATGCTAAATCCATGCAGGCTCAAGGTGCATTAGATGCTGCACAGGCACAATATGAAATGGCGGTTAAAGGTGCTACTGATGGACAAATGAAACAATTGCATGCCAAAGTCAATGGTCTAAAAGAACAATATGACTTTGCACAAAAGTCCTTAAATCGTATGAATAATCTTTTGAGAGACTCTTTAATCGCTCAACAAAAATACGATGAAGTCTATGCGAAATATCAGGGTGCAAAGAATCAATATTTAGCAGCACAAGCTGAATTAGCAGATGTACAACATGGCGCTCGTGTGGAGCAACAACGTATGGCATTAGGACAGAAAGAACGTGCTATGGGTGCTGTTTCGGAAGTGAATGTAGCTGCTAAAGAACGCTATATCATTGCGCCTCAGGACATGAGTATTGAAAACATCAATTTGAAGACTGGAGAGTTAGCATTAGCAGGTTATAGCTTGGTGTCTGGTTATATTACAGATGGCACTTACTTTAGAGTTACTATTCCTGAAAGTAAGGTGAAAGATTTTCAAAAAGGTAGTCAAAAAACAATTGTGATTCCTTATTTGGATAATAAGGAGGTTTTGACAACTATAGAAACGGTAAAACCACTAACTGCATATGCCAATATCAGTACGGCTTATCCTGACTTTGAAGAACAAGAAACAATGTTTGAAGTACGATTGAAGCCAAAAAATGATAGTGAAGCTAAAGAGCTGCTAACTAAAGCTACATTCTTAGTTAAACAAGATAAATAGGAGAGGGATCATGAGGAATTTTTGGAATTTAATACAAAGGGAATTTCGTTTATTCTTTCAAAATAAAGTTCTGCTTGTTCTATTTCTCGGAGCACCCATATTATATGGGGTATTAGTTGGCGGAGTTTATAAAAAAGGTAAAGTAACGAACCTTCCGATTATTGTCGTGGATGAAGATAGAAGTCCTTTAAGTAGACAATTGATTGATATGTTTAATGATGGTGAGGTTATCTATGTAGCTAAGGTCTTAAACGATCCTTTCTTAGCACATGATGAGGCGATGAAGCACGAAGCTACTGTTGTGGTTCAAATACCAAAGGGGTTTTCATCTGCTGTAAACTATAATCGCAGTACTGAAGTCACCATGTTTGTGAATGCTTCAAACACTTTGACCTCAAATTATGCGATGATGGCAGCTAATGTGGCTGCTGGTACAATGAAAGCAGGTATACAAATCAAAGCTCAACAAAAGAAAGGTGTTCCTGAATATGTGGCATCACAGCAATACGAACCATTTAAAACAACGATTATCAAACAGAATATCCGTAGTGGTAACTACTTGTATTTTATGTTGCCAGGTGTACTGTTAACTGTTTTGCAACAAGTCATGATGTTGGGATTGGCATTAAGCTTTGCGTCTGAATTTGAGAACGGAACTTTCTCTGAATTGGTTAAAAGATCAAGTAATGTTTTTGTGTTGATATTGGTCAAAATATTACCCTATATCTTGATGTCGATATTGATTTATGGCTTGTATTATGGCTATTCCATTTGGTACAGGATGCCTTTGGATGTTAATGGGCCAGCATTCTTTTTAAGCAGTATTCTATTTCTATTGGCGGTTAGCTTTATTGGTATTCTAGTCAGTATCGCTATTCCAAGTCAATTGAAGGCTACTGAGATTCTGATGGTCATTGCAACCCCAAGTTTTATCTTAAGTGGTTTTACATGGCCATTGAGCCAAATGCCTGAATGGGTAGTTGGTATTGCGAAGTTAATTCCATTAACGCATTATCTACAAATATTCAGAACATTGATCATTGAGAAAGGAACTGCAGATTATATTCATGGACCAGTAATTGGATTGGCGGTTATTGCAGCCGTGACTTTGGTACTATCGATTATCTTATTGCAATTGAAAATCAACAAGGTCAAGAAAGCAGCCTTAAAACAACCGGCAATAGCTGTTTAGTTAAAGAAACTCCAATTAAATATTCAGTTTAATTGTCTTTTAACAATAGAGTAGGCACCAAAGCGCGAGGCTTTGGTGCCATTTTTTTAAGTCAAGTATTCGATCTGATTGCCTTTAAATTCATAAGACAGAGGAACCTTATTTTCTTGAAAATACTGATAAGAGGTGGCTAATATATTCCAAAAATGAGCTGTAGCTTCATCCGTTGTATCCAGCATCTCTTTATGCTTCTCAGCATGCATAACATAGGGATAGATCAAAACAGGAATATCTTTTTGTCCATTTTGTTGGGCCATTTCTGTTAACACATATACTTCTTCAATAGCATCATCCCCAATTGCAATACAGCCAACAGATTCCATTCCTCCATGAATCAAAATAGCAGAACCTGTAAATCCATGGGCTTGATCGTAAGGATTAGGATAGTTTAGGCCCAATGATAAATGGTATTTACTTTTTGGATTAAGGTGAGTAATTTGATAAAATCCTTCTGGGATTTGTTTATCACCTTCTTGTTTTTTAGGTCCAAGTACACCAGAAAATGTACTGAATAGATAGCTTTTGAACCATCGATATTGCTTCTGTGTTTTCCTTTTCACATAAACTTCAAGGATCTTTGCTTCTTTTACAGCGATAAAAAGTATTTCAAGATTATCAGCCTTAATATCCAATTGCTGTAATTCAGCTAATAGATTTTTTTCTTTTCTTCTTTTAGCTTCAACTACGCGATTATCATCAATAGATTCCATAAGCTTAACCTTTTATTACAATCTTGTATTTAGTTAATAGTCCTGCAAGGCTCTGGCTAGAGAATTTAGCACCTTTTAAGCGATTATTCTCAGGATCCAATTGAATGTTGAAAGAACTTGACAAATCGGCTTTCTCAAGATTGGTCTGTACAAAACTAGCATGAAGCAAGTCACAATCCGACATTTTAGCCTGACTTAAATCACAAGATTCAAAATCAACCTCATGCATTTTACAAGATTGAAATAGTGTATTCTTTATCTTGCAATTATAAAATGAAGAATGATCCAAGATGCTAGATTCAAATGAAAAACTAAGATTGAACTGATTAGCACTATCAAATCGCAATCCTAAGAGTTTACAATCCTGAAATTTGCAATCCTGAAACATAGCATGTTCTATCGTTGCTAGACTAAGATTGCAATGCTTAAAAGTACAATCTACAAACTTGTAGCTGCTAAGATTTGCTTTTTCTAGATTACAATTTTCAAAACGGCAATATTCATATTCAGCGGGTTCTATTAGATCGCTTGCGTTTAATTGCTTATAGTCTTGATCTACAAAATAGGGGATATCTGGCATAATAATGTGTTAATCGTGAAGGATTTCCTTTCGAATCCTACTTAAGGAACTATCTGTGACCCCTAAAAAGGAGGCAATATATTTTAATGGAGCTTGTTGAATTATTTGAGGTTTCTCTTTCATCAACTGTAAGTATCTGGATTTAGCTGGCTCTGTAATCATTTCCGTAGCTCTCTTTTTACTAAGGTATAATTCAAATGCCATCCAGGCACGACCCCATTCGCGTAAGGCAGGTATTTTATGAAATAGATCTTGAAAATCTTCATAATCAATCTTCCACAGTACGCAGTCTGTTAAGCACTGTATATATTCTGGAGTAGGAATGCGTTGAAAAATAGATGCTACCTCAATCACTACTTCATTAACACCCGAAAATCCGGTAGTAATTTCATTGCCTTCATAATCATAAAGGTAAGTTCTTACCAAACCCGATTCTACAATGTAATATTCATTGCAAATTTCATCCTTTTTGAGAAGGAATTCCCCTTTGGGTATCTCTACTCTTTTGTGTACTGCAAAAATAATATCTAAATCCGCCTTCTCTAATGAGGGGTGTTGATAGGCATGTTGGAGGATGTCCATAGAAGTGTAAATTTAGAACAAGATAGAAATTTGTTCTAAGTTTCTAAAATGGATCAGCTACAGTAAACTCTATTCGATCAAGACTAATGGGATGAATAAAGGAAATATAGCCTGCATGCAGATGTAATCGTTCTGCTCTTTTACCATAAAGATCATCTCCAACAATAGGACAGGATAAACCCTTGTTATGTGCAGCATGAACACGTAATTGATGCGTACGGCCAGTTAAAGGATAAAAATGGATTCTAGTTTTTCCATCTTTTACTTCCTGCACTTCATATTTTGTTTGAGCAGGTTTCCCATAGGTATAACAAACTACTTGTCTAGGCCGATCATCTAAATCAACTCGCAATGGTAAATCTATTATTCCAGATGTTGTATCAATCTCACCATTCAATAAAGCTGTGTAACGCTTTTGAACAGTATGCTTGATGAACTGATCTTGAATATATTGATGTGCTGATTTAGTTTTTGCTAAAACCAAAATCCCTGAAGTAGACATATCCAATCGATGGATAATCAATGGACTATCTATATCTGGATACTTTGCTAAAATCCTAGTTTGTACACTATCTTGAACATTAATTCCGGGTACAGACAGAAATTCTGCTGGTTTATTGACAACGATGATCGCTTCATCTTCATAGATAATCGGCAGTTCCTTATCCACTGCTGGGTTTTCTAACATAGGATTTGGGTCTACCGACAAACCTATCAACATATGGTTTAAAATAGGCTCGCACTTACCACGGCATGCAGGATAGAAGTATTGATGCCTTCTCACTTCTGAACTCGGAGATGCTCCCCACCAAAACTCAGCCATACAAATAGGCTTCAGATTATTCTGAAAAGCATATTGTAAAAGCTTTGGTGCAGCACATTCACCTGCTCCAGCAGGAGGCTGTAGATTCAACGCATCCTTAAAAATTCTCAGTACAGATTTATATTCATGCTTCGCATTCAAGAATTGATATTGATCAAATAGCTGATTCTGTAAGGCTGATGATCGCGTTTTACGTTCAGTTTTTAAATCATCAATCTTCTGAAATTCCTCATTATATTGATCTTCCAATAATTGCATTGCTGATTGACAAGCTTGCTTAGCTACATCATATTCGTGCTGATCTCTATAACTCTGCTTTATTAGATCGACTTCTAAGGCTTTATATTCTTCTTCTGACAAGATGGCTACTTGTGTTTGTCTTATTAGCTTACGCTCGTTCTTATTGGCTTTATGCAGCTTTCTTAAGGACGCTAATTGATCAGCTTGTTCTTTAGCCAATGATTCAATTTCCTGCTTGATACTTTTCAATCGACCAGATAATTGAATTTCATCAATTTTTCTATTAATGGCATTTATCTGCTCTTCTTCTTTTAGAAAAAAGCCTTCAGGATCCAACATATCAAAGATTGCTGGCACAAAGTAGCGGTGATTGTTAGTTCCAGCTAGTTTACCAGAACAGGCTGCTAAGTAACCTAATTGACCATTTTCTTGCTCCACAACAAGAACACCAAACATTTTTCCAATGATTAATCCACTTTGTTCACTATTCAAACCAAAGTTATGTTCGAAATCTTGCTGGGTTTGTAAATAATCTTGGACCTGCTGTGCTGCCAGCAAACTTAAAGGATGTGGCTCATAACAAAATGGAAAAGTAAACTTATCCGGTTTTGATAGATGATCAATAGAACTATTGAAAGCGTGCAAGAATAATGGCAAGGACTGCATGAAATTTTAAAAACTAATTCGCAAAAGTAAGCATAGCGTACGGAAATGAACGAATATATAGGCAAGATTATGACAATAAAATGCCCTAGAAACATCTTTTATTGCTATTTAAATTGGTAAATTGTATTCATTAAATAACGGGCATAATATGGAAAACAAACGCGTTTTAGGGCAATCTGACCTCGAGATTGTTCCTATTATATTTGGTGGAAATGTCTTCGGATGGACACTAAATGAAGTACAATCTTTTGAAATTCTGGATAGTTTCTTAGATAAAGGATTTAATGCGATCGATACAGCAAATAATTATAGCCATTGGGTACCTGGAAATAAAGGCGGTGAATCTGAGGCTATTATTGGTAATTGGCTAAAAGAAAGGGGAAATAGAGATAAGTTCATTTTAATGACCAAAGTAGGCGGTAGGTTTGGATATGATACCAAACCAAATACAAAGGCTGCTTACATCAAAGAGCAAGTAGAACTTTCTTTAAATCGCCTAAAAACAGATTATATTGACTTATACCAAACGCATTATGATGATGAATCAACGGCCATTGAGGAAACCTTAAGAGCCTATGAGGATTTGATTAAAGAGGGCAAGGTTAAATATATAGGCGCATCAAACATTAAAAAGGAGCGATTAAAGGAAAGTCTAGAGATCTCTGATCAACAAAATCTACCGAAGTATATTTCTTTACAGCCTGAGTATAATTTATACGACCGTGAGAATTACGAGAAAAATTACCTTTCTCTAGTTTTAGAAAACAATTTGGCAGTTATTCCGTACTATTCATTAGCTAGTGGATTTCTAAGTGGTAAATACCTTTCAGATGATGATTTTGCCAAATCAGCAAGGGGAGAGGGAATCCAAAAGCGCTATTGGAATGAAAGAGGTCAACGAATTGTAGCAGCTTTAAATGATGTAGCAAATGCCTATAGAACCACAGCTTCTTCAGTAGCCTTAGCTTGGTTATTGGCACAAGAGAGCATTACAGCACCTATTGCAAGTGCAACCAAAGAATCTCATCTAGAAGCTTTTCAAGCAGCTTTACAGATCAGATTTGGAGAAGATGCAATCCAGAAACTAAATGAGGCAAGCGAATATTAAAATTTAACAAAAAATATAATAACATGAAAACAAATATTGGTATAAAAGAGAAGGATTCAGCAGCAGTAGCTGAATTATTGAATAAATTATTAGCAGATGAAAATGTGCTATATACAAAAGTTAGAAATGCACATTGGAATATTGAAGGACCAGATTTCCATGCTCAACATATTTTCTTCGAAGAATTATATGGTGATCTAGCTGAACTAATTGATGAAATAGCAGAACGCGTTCGTTCTATTGGTCATTATGCTATAGGAACTATGAAAGGTTGGTTGGAAATTACCCAACTAACGGAAATGAAATATGGAAAAAATGATGCAGCTGGTTATATTAAGGAAATCTTAAATGACTATGAGAGTTTAATTATTTCCTTAAGAGAAGATATTAAAAAAGCAGAAAAACACGAAGATGCAGGAACAGAAGATTTCTTAGTAGGAATACTTGAGAAGCATGAAAAAACTGCTTGGATGCTTCGTTCTCACTTAAAATAAGATCTATCTTTATATAGTTTTCAACAGCCTTCAAATGAAGGCTGTTTTGTTATATACACCTATTATATAGATAATTAACCTTCCCAATATAAAGCATAAATATAAAATAAGGACATTCATCTACTAGATGTTAGAACTATTGTTAATGGTTAAAGCATCGAATTAAGCGAAAGAATAGTTAATTTCATTGCGTCTTATAGAATAATATCCCATGTTAGATGAATTAATAGCCTATTTAAGTACTTTAAATCCTGTTACGGCAGCTTTGCTTGCTGGATTATTTACCTGGGGGGTTACAGCCTTAGGTGCATCAGCGGTATTTTTATTTCGAGGTGTAAATAAGAAATTATTAAACGGAATGCTTGGATTCACAGGAGGGGTGATGATAGCTGCCAGCTTTTGGTCCTTACTATCGCCAGCAATTGATATGAGCGAAGGAGAGGGCTTTACTAAAGTTATGCCTGCTGCAATTGGTTTCTCCTTAGGAGCATTGTTTATTTTTGGTTTGGATAAGTTAATGCCACATTTGCATTTGAATTTCTTAAAATCAGAGGGACCAAAGTCTTCCTTACATCGAACGACTTTACTAACCATTGCCATTGCCTTACACAACATCCCTGAAGGATTAGCTGTGGGTGTATTATTTGGTGCTGTTGCTGCCGGATCACCAGATGCTAGTGTTGCTGGTGCCGTTTTATTAGCAATGGGTATTGGATTACAAAACTTTCCAGAAGGTATCGCTGTTTCTATGCCTTTGCGCCGTATGGGCTTATCAAGATGGAAGAGTTTCCAATACGGTCAACTATCTGCTGTTGTTGAACCTATATTCGCTGTGCTAGGAGCATTTGCTGTTGGATTCTTCTTACCAATATTACCTTACGCGCTTTCCTTTGCTGCAGGAGCAATGATATATGTAGTCATTGAAGAGGTCGTACCAGAAACACAGCAAGAAGAACATTCCGATATCCCAATTCTTGGATTCGTTTTAGGATTCGTGGTAATGATGATGATGGATGTCGCATTAGGATAATAAAGAATTCTTATAAAATAATAAAGCCACCTGATATAGGTGGCTTTATTATTTTATCTAAGTGATACTAATTATTTAATAGCATCTAACTTCGCTTGGATTTCAGCTGATTTTGCTTGATCATCCATAAAGTCGTAATAGCTTTTTAAACTACGTAAAGCATCTTTGTTCTCTGGCTCTAACTGAATAGTTTTAGTCAAATAAGGTAGTGCACGAGCAATTTTAGTTTTTACTTCAGCAACTTTCTTATTGTATTCAGTAGTCGTGATTTTCTTATCCTCATTAAGTGCTAAGATTTCATCTCTACCAGAGTTCATGATAACTACAGCAGCATTAATGTTAGCTTCGATGTAATTAGGATCAATTTCTAAAGCTTTTTGGTATGCTGCTAATGCTTTTTCAGAATCACCAGAAGTTCCATACGCTAAACCTGAATAGTAATGAAGGTTTTTGTTAGTAGGATCTTTAGCAATTTGTGCATCGATATCTTTAAGAATCTTAGCTTCATTACCAGTGATTAAGTTAAATTCAATGTTCTGAACCGCTACGTCATTATCATTAGGATAAGCAACAGCAGCTTCAGCAGCAGCAGCTAATGCAGCAGTAGTATCTCCTTTAGACATATAAAGCTTCGGAAGATCTAACATAATTGTTTTATGATTAGAGAATTCCTTTTTAGGGATTAAAGTTTTATATTTCTCGATAGCATTATCGTAATCCTTGTTTTGAACTGCTGCTAAACCTGAATAAAAGGTTAGGGTAGTGTCACCTGGAAGATAAGTTAAAGCACCACTGAAATCAGCATAAGCATTTTTATAATCTTGTTTATCCCAAGCAGCAACACCTTTATTAAATTTATACTGTCCTAAGGTTTGACCAGCTACTGTAATATTCTCTGCATGTTTTTTATCTGTATCTAGCTCAGTTGCTTTCTTGATACCTTCGTCTGCTTTTGCAGCAGCATCATCGCTATTATCTAAAAATGCAATATTAGAATAAACCAAAGCATAATAAGTCCATGCTTCAGGATCATTTTTAGTTTTATCATGCAATACAGCAGCATCAATTGCTTCTTGTGCAGCTGTTAAACTTGCTTTACCTAGAGCAGCTGTTCCGGCTCCTTTAAGCTCCTCAAACTTCACAATGTTAGTCTTCGCTTTCTTAACATTACTTGATTGGGCAAAAACGACAGTGGTACTTGAAGCAAAAAGTAACCCTGCGATAAATATTGACTTCTTAAAATTCATATCGTATATATTTTTGTTTGTTAATTAGATAATTGATTCAACAACATATTCACACGATCCAATTGCGTTGCATCATTAGCCTTTTCATAATACATGGCCAATGATTTTAATGCATTGATCTCGTAAGGCTTAATCTCATTTGCTTTCAGTAAAAAACTTTGAGCATGGTATTGCGCCTCTTGATTTTCAGAATCTGCTAGATAATCCTTTAAATAAATTAAACCTAAAGCGAGGTTTGCCTCAAAATTATTAGCTTCCAATTCCAATACCTTCTCATAATACGTCTTGGCAACCGGAATCTGATTTGCATTTTCATTTGCATATCCTGCTAAATAATTCAATTCAACATTCTCAGGTTCATATTTTAATGCAGATCCTATTAAAGGAACAATTGCATCATATGCTTTGTTCTTAGAATATTTGTCTATCAGTAAAAATAAAACTGCTTTATCATCTTGAAACTTGGTTCTTGCCGTTTCTAATGTGGAAAGAGCCAATTGCTTTTCACCTTGTTTATCATATAAATTAGCGAGCTCAATGTATTGATTAGCAGTAGCTTTTTCCGAATCTATAATGGATTTATAGAAATTCACTGATTCTTTAAGCTTACCAGTTTTACTAGCTAATAATGCTAAATTATAAGTCACATCTTCAGACTTCGCATTCAATTCATTTACTTTAGTAAAATCTTGATATGCCGCATCGAACTTACTATCTTTCAAAGACTTATTTGCACGAGTAATCAAGGCTGCTGCTAGATTCTGTTTCACATAATCTAACTCACCAGGATAACCTTCCTTATCTTTAGAAGAAATCAAATCTAAAGTTTGAATCGTCAAATCGATAGGGTCTTTGTTGATATTTGTTTTGATAGTCCTGCTGGAATCAGCATAAGCGATAGAACTCAAAACCATTGCACGTAATACATTTACTTTGGATTTTGAGGAATCACGCTTTGTCTTATAGATATTGCCAAGTTGCTTCATGGCATTATCTAAATTCTTGATTTGCCCAGTTTGGGTATATAGGGCAAAAGCATTACTTGCTTCCTTATAGGCAGATTGCCCAAAGGAAGCAAGTGAAAATAATACAAATAGAGAAGCTAACGCTCCTGTTAATAGATTATTCTTGTTCTTCATTCTCAGGATTACTTGAGCTATTTTCAGATTGATTTTCTGTTTCTTCGCCATCAAATTCTTCCTCTTCTTGTCGATCAACTTTTGTAATAGAAGCAATCTCATCAGTTTCTTTCAGAGTGATTAATTTCACCCCTTGAGTTGCACGGCCCATTACACGTAGACTCTCAACGCCAATACGAATGACAATACCAGATTTGTTGATGATCATCAAATCATCCTCATCAGTAACGCCTTTGATAGCAACCAACTCACCGGTCTTATCCGTAACGTTAATGGTTTTTACACCTTTACCACCACGGTTTGTAATTCGGTAATCTTCAATATCGGTACGTTTTCCAAATCCTTTTTCAGAAACTACCAATACAGTGGTCTCTTGATCATTAACACTAATCATGCCAACAACCTCATCTTTTTCATGCGCAAGCGTAATTCCGCGTACTCCAGTCGCTGTTCTACCCATTGGACGAACAGTTGATTCGTTGAAACGAATCGCACGACCTGAACGTAAAGCCATCACAATTTCACTGGTTCCTGATGTCAATGTCGCTTCAATCAATTGGTCACCCTCATTGATATTGATCGCATTGATACCATTCGCTCTTGGACGTGAATATGCCTCCAAAGAAGTTTTCTTAATAGTACCCTTCTTCGTACACATGATGATATAGTTATTCTCTAAGTAATCTTTGTCCTTCAAGTTAATCACCTTGATGTAGGCCTTGATCTTCTCATCCTTAGGAATATTGATGATATTCTGAAGCGCACGTCCTTTTGAAGTACGGCTACCTTCTGGAATTTCAAATGCACGTAGCCAGAAACAACGTCCTGCCTCTGTAAATAACAATAAGTAGTTATGTGCAGATGCCGTAATAATATGTTCTGTAAAGTCCTCATCGCGGGTAGAAGAACCAATGGCTCCTTTCCCACCACGACCTTGACGACGGTATTCGGTTAATGGAGTACGTTTAACGTAACTGTTGTGTGAAATCGTGATAACCACTTCTTCATCATCGATAAAGTCTTCCATACGCATATCCTCAGCAGAATGCACGATTTGAGAACGACGTTCATCTCCAAATTTCTCCTTAACCTCCTCTAATTCTTCTTTAATGATTTTAAAGCGTAAAGCTTCATCCGCCAATACCTCTTTTAAGTATTCGATGGTTTTCATTAATTCCGCATATTCATCTTTAATCTTATCACGCTCTAGTCCGGTTAACCTTCTTAGAGTCATATCTAGAATAGCACGAGCTTGTATATCTGATAAACCGAAACGCTCCATTAATCCAACACGAGCATCTTCAGGTGTATCCGAATTACGGATTAATTTAATAACCTCATCTAAGTGATCTAAGGCAATTAGATAACCTTCTAATATATGCGCTCTTTTCTCTGCTTCAGCTAATTCAAACTTTGTTCTACGGATTACTACATCATGACGGTGCTCCACGAACTCATGAATCATATCTTTAAGATTCATTAATTGCGGGCGACCTTTTACTAAAGCGATGTTATTTACCGAGAATGAAGTCTGTAATGCGGTGTATTTATATAGGTTATTTAATACCACGTTTGCATTGGCATCACGTTTAATCTCATAAACCACACGGATATCTTTGGCCGATTCATCGCGAATTTCAGATATTCCTTCAATTTTCTTCTCATGAACAAGATCAGCAGTACGTTTAATCATCTCTGCCTTATTCACTTGATAAGGAATCTCTGTAACGACAATAATTTCTTTACCAGATTTAGTTGTTTCGATCTCCGCTTTAGCACGCATTACAATACGACCTCTACCAGTCTCAAAAGCATCCTTAACACCAGAATAACCGTAGATCAATCCACCGGTAGGGAAGTCAGGACCTTTAACAAAAGTCATTAGTTCTGAAATCTCAATATCACGATTATCGATATAAGCTATGGTACCTTCGATAACCTCAGTAAGGTTATGAGGAGCCATATTCGTGGCCATACCCACCGCAATACCCGATGCACCGTTTACCAATAAATTTGGAATACGTGTTGGCAATACCGTTGGCTCTTGCAACGAATCATCAAAGTTCAACTGGAAATCTACGGTATCCTTTTGGATATCAGCTAACATTTCCTCAGCAATCTTACGAAGCCTTGCCTCCGTATAACGCATAGCTGCAGGTGGGTCACCATCAATAGAACCGTAGTTACCTTGTCCATCCACTAATGGATAGCGCAAAGACCAATCCTGGGCCATACGAACCATCGTATCATAAACCGAAGTATCGCCGTGTGGGTGATACTTACCTAATACGTCTCCGACAATACGTGCAGATTTCTTAAATGGTTTTCCACTGGTTACCCCTAAATCCAACATACCATATAACACACGGCGGTGTACTGGTTTAAAACCATCACGTGCATCAGGTAATGCACGAGAAACGATAACTGACATCGAGTAGTCGATGTAGGCAGCTTTCATTTGGTCTTCAATATTGATCGGGATTATCCTGTTTTCAGCAGGAACTAAGTTGTTTTCGTTTTCTGTTTCTTCAGCCATTATTTTTTGGTTTCGATCAAACAATAAAGTGCCCGGTTTTGTTGCAGACACTTAGAAGGCGAAGATACATAAATTTTATCGCATTAGGTACTATTAAAACCATTAAAAATATCCACAAGAAATCCAAATTGTTAGTAGAATTTTCTATATGAATAATGGGGTTTTTTATTTCAATTCTATGACAAAATGATAGAAAAGTATGATTTGTTTTAAAATATTTTAAACAAATGAGGAAATTACTTTAAAAATTTTTAAAAATATTTTACCTTTGGACTTTCTTAAGATAATGCTTGTTCACCACTCGCAATTATCTACCTCATTTTAAACAAATTAACAGTAAATAATGAAACATAATTTCGGTGCAGGACCTTGTATTTTGCCACAAGAAGTATTCCAAGAGGCTTCTCAGGCAGTGATTGATTTCAACAATACGGGTTTATCTATTTTAGAAATTTCGCACCGTTCCAAAGAGTTTGAAGAAGTAGTAAAGGAGACTGAGCAATTGGTAAGAGAATTATTGAATGTCCCTATGGGTTATTCTATTCTCTTCTTACAGGGCGGTGCTAGTCAACAATTTGCTATGGTTCCTTTGAACTTGCTTCCTGAAAACGGAAAAGCAGCATATTTGGATACGGGCGTATGGGCTACCAAAGCAGCCAAAGAAGCAAAAAAGATAGGACAAGTAGAGATTGTCGCATCTTCTAGCGATCAAAACTATTCTTATATCCCGAAGAATTATCAAATTCCTTCGGACGCTTCCTATTTTCACTATACTTCCAATAACACCATTTATGGTACAGAAGTATTTGAAAAACCTCAAACAGCAGTTCCTACTGTTGTAGATATGTCTTCGGATATTTTAAGCCGCAGCATTGATATCTCGCAGTATGATCTGATTTATGCCGGTGCACAGAAAAACATGGGACCTGCAGGAGTAACATTGGTAATTATCAAAGACGATTTGTTTCACAAATCCGGAAGAACACTTCCAAACATTTTTGACTATGAAGCACATGCTAAAGCTGGCTCCATGTACAATACACCTCCAGTATTTTCAATTTTCGTGTCCATGCTAAACCTTCGCTGGTTAAAAGCCAAAGGTGGAGTAGAGGCTATTGAACAAGAAAACATCATCAAAGCTCGTATTTTATACGATGAAATCGATCGTAATCCTTTCTTCAAAGGAACTGCAGCGGTAGAAGATCGCTCCAGAATGAACGTGACTTTTGTAATGGATACCCCAGAATTAGAGGCTGAATTTTTAGCATTAGCTAAAGAGCGTAATTTAGTAGGTATTAAAGGTCACCGTTCAGTAGGTGGATTTAGGGCATCTATTTACAATGCTTTAACCATTAGCTCCATCAATGCATTGGTTGATACCATGCGCGAATTTGAAGAAAATCACCAATAAGTACATTAATGAAAATTTTAGCAAACGATGGTATTGATCCCATCGGCAAAAAAATATTAGAGGATGCCGGCTTTGAAGTCGACACCAATCACATACCGCAAGAAGAACTAGCAGCTCGCTTGAACGAATACGATGCTGTTACTGTCCGTAGCGCAACAAAAATTAGACAAGCTCTAATCGACCTATGTCCAAATCTTAAAGTTATTGGTCGTGGTGGAGTTGGAATGGATAATATTGATGTAGATTACGCATTAAGCAAGGGTATAGCTGTTGTTAATACACCTGCTGCCTCATCTCACTCTGTAGCCGAATTGGTGTTTGCACACTTATTAAACGGCGTTCGATTCCTTTTTGATGCCAACCGTAAGATGCCAGTTGAGGGTTCTACCCAGTTTGGTGCTTTGAAAAAAGCTTATGCTGCTGGATCTGAACTTCAAGGAAAAACCTTAGGTGTTGTAGGCTTTGGTCGGATTGGAAGAGAAACAGCGAAAATCGCCTTAGGATTAGGAATGGATGTTATTTACTCCGATCTATTTGAAGGCCCTAAATCACTTACCCTAACGCTTTCAGGAGGTTTACAAGTAGAAGTTCCTGTTACACAAGGTGAAATTGAAGAGGTATTTGCTAAAGCTGATTTCATCTCATTACATGTGCCATTCACGGACAAACCGGTCATTGGAAAAGAAGAGTTTGCACTATTAAAAGACGGTGTAGGTCTAGTCAATGCTTCTCGTGGTGGGGTTATCGATGAGTTGGCATTAGTGGATGCATTAAACAGTGGAAAGGTTTCATTTGCAGGTCTGGACGTTTTTGATAGCGAACCGACACCGCGTGCTGAGATATTGAACCACCCGAAAATTTCCTTGACGCCACACATTGGTGCAGCAACCAATGAAGCGCAAGAAAGAATAGGTGAGGAGCTCGCTCAATTATTGATCGAGAACCTGAAGAAGTAGTTCTTCCGCATAAAATACTATGCGGCACAAAACCTTTTAAGGCATTTGTGCCGCTTTTTTTATGAAAACACTTATATTCACACCCGCAAAAAAATTAAGTTTTATAAAGTAGATATGAAAATTCTAAAATTCGGAGGAACATCCGTAGGAAGTGCTGAACGTATCAAAGGGCTAACTGACATTGTCAATCCAGAGGAACGTCAAATTGTGGTGCTCTCAGCTGTTGCTGGAACTACCAATGTACTAGTTGAAATCGGAAAAGCTTACCTAAATGGTAAGAAGGACGAGGCCAAACAGTTAATCATTGATCATAAGAATAAATACGAAGCCTTGATCAAGGAACTCTTCAGCACAGAGAACGGATATAAGCACGGCAAGGAATTAATTGATTATCACTTTAACCTCATTAGTTCACTTTCTAATGATCTTTTCACACCAATTGAAGAAAAAATCATTTTGGCTCAGGGAGAATTGATGTCCACTACTTTGTGGCATCTTTACTTACAAGAGAAAGGAATCCCTTCCGTATTATTACCGGCATTGGATTTCATGAAAATTGATGAGGATAATGAACCGTTGGTTCCATTTATCAAAGAAAAACTAGAAGCTATCTTAGCTGAACACCCAGACAATACTTTATTCATTACCCAAGGTTTTATCTGTAGAAATTTCTTCGGTGAAATTGACAATCTTCGTCGTGGTGGTTCAGATTATACCGCATCTTTAATCGGAGCAGCAATACAGGCAGATGAGGTTCAAATATGGACTGACATCGATGGCATGCACAACAACGATCCTCGAATCGTAAAAAACACGACACCAATTGCCAACTTGAGTTTTGATGAAGCAGCAGAGCTTGCATACTTTGGTGCCAAAATCCTTCACCCACAAAGTGTATTCCCAGCACAAAGATATAATGTGCCTGTTCGTCTCCTAAACACCATGGATCCAAAAGCTTATGGAACCTTGATTTCTAAAGATGGTGGACAAAAAGGTGCTATTCGTGCTGTTGCCGCAAAAGATGAAATTACTGCTATCCATATTCATTCTTCTCGTATGTTATTGGCATATGGTTTCCTACGTAAGGTTTTTGAGATCTTCGAAAGGTATAAAACACCGATTGATATGATCACTACATCAGAGGTTGCTGTTTCTTTAACCATTGATGACACTAAAAACCTTACTGACATTATTCGTGAGGTCGAAGATTTTGGATCTGTAAGTGTCGATCAAAATCAAACTATCATCTGTATTGTAGGTGATTTTGGAGCCAATATGCATGGCTATGCAGCACGTGTATTGGATGCTGTAAAACACTTACCATTACGAATGATCTCTTATGGTGGTTCGGATTACAATGTTTCCATACTATTGGATTCAAGTCACAAAACCGAAGCCTTAAGATCTTTACACAATAGATTATTTTAACCTGAAATGAATATACATCAAGTTGATCTAAACCGCTTGAAATCGCTTGAAACTCCATTGTATTATTACGACATGGAGCTTCTGGCTAATACCTTGGATGCCGCAAAAACTGCAGCTGATAAGTATGGATTTCATATACATTATGCTTTAAAAGCAAACTTTAATGATCGCATTTTGCAATTGATCCAATCCAAAGGATTTGGAGCAGACTGTGTAAGTGGCAATGAAGTACAAAAATCCCTGGATATGGGATTCCCAGCATCGCAAATCACTTTTGCTGGCGTGGGAAAGTCCGATAAAGAAATCATCCTGGCATTAAAGGAAAATATATTCGCCTTTAACGTAGAATCTATCCAAGAATTGCTGATCATCGATGAGTTAGCAGGGAAAGTTGGTGTTAAAGCCAATATATCTTTGCGCATCAATCCAAATGTGGATGCACATACGCACCATTACATTACTACTGGATTGGATGAGAATAAATTTGGAGTACCCAATTCAGAACTGGAAAATGCAGCAGCAGTCCTACGTTCTTGTGAAAACGTGAATTTATTAGGACTTCACTTCCATGTTGGCTCACAAATAACCGACATGAATGTATTTAAGAGTCTCTGTGTTAAGGTAAATGAATGGAAAAACTGGTTCGAGGAGCGCGGTACAACCATTAAAGTACTTAATGTAGGTGGTGGCTTAGGGGTAGATTATTACCAACCTGACACGAATCCAATGCCTGATTTCAATGCTTATTTTGAAGTATTTGATAAATTCTTAGAACGTAATCCAAATCAGGAAGTACATTTCGAACTAGGCCGTGCCTTAGTTGCACAGTCTGGAACTTTAGTGAGCCGTGTTCTATACACAAAGAGCGGGGTTAAAAAGAACTTTTTGATTCTAGATGCGGGTATGACAGAGTTAATGCGTCCAGCATTATACCAAGCTTATCACAAGATTGAAAAATTAGGCGACTCTTCTGATGCCCAGCAAATCAACTACGATGTTGTAGGGCCTATTTGTGAGAGTTCAGACTGCTTTGGCAAGGAAGTGGAGCTTCCATACGCCGAAAGGGGAGATCTTATCGCCTTGCGCACCGCAGGGGCCTATGGCGAAGTGATGGCATCGCGCTATAACTTACGTGATGAAATCAGATACCTTTTCTCCAATGAAATTTAAAATAAATGAATAACTAAAAAATGCTGCTAATCATTAGCAGCATTTTTTTGTTTTAAGCAGGTTGCGTCAATGAACTTATCGCAATACGATTCCAAACATTGATTGTCGCAATAGCCAAAATTATATTGGCAATGTAAGCCTCATCAAATACTTCCTTAGCTTTCTTAAAAGTTTCATCAGTCAATCCTGAATGAGAAATATGCGTTATCTCTTCTGTCATAGCCAACAGAACACGCTCTTCCTCGCTATACAGACTTGTTTCGCGCCAAGCATCCAATAAAAAAATACGTTGTGCCGTTTCACCCATTGCTAAGGCATCTTTTGTATGCATATTAATGCAAAATGCACATCCGTTGATTTGTGAAGCTCTGATTTTGATTAATTCAATATGTTTCTTGTCTAAACCACATTGGTGTAAATAGTTTTCCATAGCTATTACGGCTTTATAGCCCTGAGGAGCCAAAGCGGAAATATTCATTCTTGCTTCCATGATATATGTTTCTAAAATTATCTTGAAAATTAGGCATTTTTATATAATCCTATTGTTAAAAATGAAAAGGCTGTTCCATGATATGAAACAGCCTTTCTATTAAAAATAAGCAGGAACTTAATTATTCTCTTGATCTTTGTTTTTGTTCAGGAATACAAATTGTCCATCGAAGGTATCCAATTCAATCACCGAATCTCTGGAAACTTTACCAGACAAAATCTCTTTTGACAGCTCGTTTAGGATTCGTTTTTGAATAACACGTTTCAAAGGTCTTGCTCCATAAACTGGATCGTATCCCAATTGTGCTAACCAGTCTAATGCTTCATCTGTAGCCGTTATAAAGATATTCTGCTCGGCTAATTGATGCTGAACTCTTGAAAACTGCATCCTCACGATATCACCAATTTCATCTCTTGAAAGTGGAGTAAACATGATGATTTCATCAATACGGTTTAAGAACTCTGGACGAATGGATTTCTGTAATAGATCCAATACCTCATCCTTGGTTTTAGCCACAATCTCATCGCGATTACCTTCCAATAATTTCGAGAAATTCTCTTGGATAATATGCGATCCTGTATTAGAGGTCATGATAATGATGGTGTTTTTAAAATTCACCACACGACCTTTATTATCAGTTAAGTGACCATCATCCAATACTTGCAACAGGATATTGAATACATCCGGATGTGCTTTTTCGATCTCATCCAGTAATACTACCGAGTAAGGTCTACGACGAACGGCTTCAGTTAATTGACCGCCTTCATCATAACCAACATATCCTGGAGGCGCACCGATTAAGCGTGATACCGCATGGCGTTCTTGATATTCAGACATATCGATACGCACTAATGCTTGCTCATCATCAAATAAGAATTCTGCTAATGCTTTAGCTAATTCTGTTTTACCAACCCCAGTTGTTCCTAAGAAAATGAAGGATCCTATTGGACGTTTTGCATCGCTTAATCCAGCTCTTGAACGTCGGATAGCATCTGCAATGGCTTCAATAGCCTCTTCTTGTCCAGCAACACGCTTATGCAACTCTTCTTCCAGGTTCAACAACTTCTCTCTTTCCGATTGGATCATCTTGTTTACAGGTATACCTGTCCAACGCGAAACCACATCAGCAATATCTTCTGAAGTTACTTCTTCCTTCAACATTCTGCTGCTACCTTGTTTCTCAGCAAGCTCTTTCTTTAAATGCTCCACATGATCCTGTGCTTCTTTGATCTTACCGTAACGTAATTCCGCTACTTTACCATAATCACCAGCACGCTCCGCTTGTTCAGCTTCTAACTTATAATCCTCAATGTTTTGCGCCTCTTGGTTGACTTGATCCACCAAAGTCTTTTCTGACTGCCAGGACGCTTTTAAGGAGTCGCGCTCGGAAGCTAGATTAGCAATACTCTCCGAAAGCTCAGCTACTTTTTTGTCATCATTCTCACGCTTAATAGCTTCTCTTTCGATTTCTAACTGCATAATTCGACGATCTAACTCATCAACAGCCTCAGGAACGGAGTCCATCTCTAAACGTAATTTAGATGCAGCCTCATCCACCAAGTCAATAGCCTTATCTGGTAAGAAACGATCGGTGATATAGCGTTGCGATAATTCAACTGCTGATATAATCGCCTCATCCAAAATTCTAACCTTATGGTGTGTTTCATAACGTTCTTTCAATCCACGTAGGATGGAAATCGCATCTTGCGTATCCGGTTCATCAACCATTACTTTTTGGAAACGACGTTCTAAAGCTTTATCCTTTTCAAAATATTTCTGGTACTCATTGAGTGTAGTTGCACCGATAGCACGTAGTTCACCTCTTGCCAAGGCCGGTTTTAAGATGTTTGCAGCATCCATTGCACCCTCACCACCGCCAGCACCTACCAAGGTATGAATCTCGTCAATGAAAAGAATAATCTCACCATCGCTGTCCGATACCTCTTTTACTACTGCTTTTAGACGCTCTTCAAATTCACCTTTATATTTCGCGCCAGCAATCAAAGCTCCCATATCCAAGGAGAATACTGTTTTGGTCTTCAAATTCTCAGGCGCATCACCCTTGATAATACGATGTGCAATACCTTCAGCAATGGCTGTTTTACCAACCCCAGGCTCACCAACCAAAATCGGGTTATTCTTAGTTCTACGTGATAGAATCTGCATAACACGACGAATCTCTTCATCACGCCCAATCACAGGATCAAGCTTTCCAGATTCAGCAAATTCATTCAAATTACGCGCATACTTGCCTAAAGCATTATAGGTTGCCTCGGCATTCTGATCGGTTACTCGTGTATTACCACGTAATTCCTTGATGGCTAATTTTAAATCCTTCTCATTTACGCCTTGATCTTTTAATAAAGCAGAAGTTTTATCGTTTGCGGATAGTAAGGCCAATAAAATATGTTCAATGGATACAAATTCATCATTGAACTCTTTAAGGTAGCTCTGTGCTTTTTGTAAAACAGCTGTGCTGGAATTACTCAAATAGACATTAGATCCACTTACCTTAGGTAAGGCTTCAATCTGCTTATCTACCTCAGCATTCACATAGTTCAAATTGACATTCAGTTTCTTCAGCAAATGAGAAACGACGTTCTCATCTACCGTTAATAGCGCTTTCAAGATATGAACCGGTTCAATCGCTTGTTGCTGATTGCCCACGGCTATTTCTGAAGCTTTTTGTATGGCCTCTTGGGCCTTAATTGTATAGTTGTTAAAATTCATATATAGTCAGTATTTTTTATTTCTAATTTAATTGTATTAACAATTTAACAAAAGGGATGCCTTTAGGTTTTTATAAAGTAAAAATGCCATAAAGGCAGTGAAAACCAATAAGATACTGTCATTTTAACAGTATTGATTCTCAATATATTCTAAATAAAAAATAGGACAAGAAAAAATGACAGTTAGCTCTTGAAAATAGGCGGGACAGTCAATATTTAGCCGTGCAAGAAATCTAGGAGGTCTTAAAAACTAATAAGATTGTTATCAAGATTAGAATTGCTTGGATATGAAAAGGGGTTAAGCTATAGTTTACTAGGGGTTAGCTTCGTGAACCCTAAGGAATTTCTAGGGATCTGACAAGGATCTCCTTCGGATCTCGTTCGGTCGGAACCGAACGAGATCCGAAGGAGATCCGAACAAGTTCCGAAGGAGATCCGTTAGAGTCTCGAATCCAACCCTAAGCCAACCCTAAGCAAACCCTAATCAAACTCTAAGGAAACAGGGTAGAAGTATGGTGGAAAGACAAAGAAATATTATCTAAAACAATCTCAATTCTATTGGTTAAAAAGAGTCGTCCTAAACCAAAAACAAAAACAGTTAAAGAGAATAAAATCAATTGAAAATCTAAAAGCGAGATATTTAACCTATCATCAGCATACAAGCTGATATTATAACCAAGGATAGAATTATGATTTTAAATTCCTTTTCGGGAAGAACTTTAACGAGTTTTATCCCTAAAAATCCACCTAACAGAATAAATGGGATCGCCATGATATTTAATGCCAATCCTTCCAAAGTCAAATTTTTCCAGACAAATAATTGAAGGGGTATTTTGGAGAAATTAAGAATCATGATAAACCATGCGCCAGTAGCCACTAAACTTATTTTATCTAATTTTTTAGTCAGTAAATAAATGGTTAGAGCTGGTCCAGCGGCATTACCTATCATGGTAGAAAACCCAACTAATAGACCAAAGAAAGGTGCATACCACCAATGCTTGGTAAAATCCTGGATACCATTTTCCTTTTTAGATTTATTGATTCCCCAGAGCATTAGTAATACAGAGATAAGAATACAGAAACCCATTAAGAATTTAAATGCCTTATCATCTATAAATTCACCTACGAAAAGACCAATTATTAATCCAAAAAATGCAAAGGGTAACATTGACCTAACTTCTTTCCAAATAAACTTTTTGCGATAATAGATTACGGCAATGAGGTCAGCAAAGCATAGAAGTATTAACACAATACCTGTGGAATATTTTGCGCCAAATAAAAATGCAAAAATAGGAACCGCAAAAGTCCCCACATTTTGAACTCCAGTTTTAGATATACCAATCAGCATGGCGCAGAAAAAGTACAGCAGCCATGCTTGAGGACTGGGTAATAATGCTATAGCATCAGACCACATGTTGAGCCATAAAATCCAATAAATCTTGGGCTTTTATATTCTTGTAATCTTCTACATAGCGAATACAAGGAGGTAATTCGTCTTTGGTATTTGTACTTAGAACTCCAACAACATGCATTTGAGCATTTAAGCCTGCTGTTACTCCGGAGAAAGAATCCTCAAACACAAAGCATCTTGAAGGATCTACAGCCAGATTATTGGCAGATTTCAAGTAAACTTCAGGGTGTGGTTTATGCAAGCTGACATTTTCGCTTCCAAGGGTAGATTTAAAATATTTACGGATATCTAAAGTATCCAAAATCAAGTCCATATTGGCTAAAGGAGCAGAGGTGGCAACCCCTAATTGCAATCCATTTTCATGAAGATCCGCTAGAAATTCCGGTAAATAGGGAAGAGGCTTCACTTCCGGTTGATAGATCTCACGAAATAAGCCTTCCTTTTCATTCTCTAATGTCAACAATTCATCTCCATGGATCTTCCTTTTGAAGAAATGAGAAAAAATATGGCTGTTATGTTTACCGTTTATATGTTGGATATAATCTGCATCCGAATACGCAATCTGGTGACGGTCAAAGAAAACTTCAAAGGCTTTAGCATGATAAGGATTGGTATGAGCAATAACTCCATCCATATCGAAAATTACGGCGATATCTTGCATAGCCGCAAAGTTAATCAAAATTAGCGAAGGATGTTTTCCTATATTGTCCGTATTAAGGATTCTTAGATGAATCCTTAATACGATCTCCAAGCATCAAATAAGCTTGATGAATGAAGTTGTAAAATGCTGATTTCGGATCTGTTTTATTAATTCCATCCATACTATGGCCTAATCGAACCACAATTAAATCGTCTTGAGGAACCACAATAACAAATTGACCTAAGTGACCATCCATGTAGAAGTATGGTTTATCCTGGTATCTACCCATCCACCAACCGTAGCCATATTCTGGAGAATCGGCAAATCGATTCGTGATGGAATGCTGTATGTAGGCAGAATCTAATATGGATTGACCATTCCATTTCCCATGCTGAAGGTATAATTTACCAAATCGGGCAAAGTCCTTAGCATTACTGGCCATACAACAGTAAGCTTTTTCTATTCCGTTTTTTTCGCTATCCACCTGCCATAAAGCATCGTGTTCTGCGCCCATAGGCTTCCAAAAATATTCGGACAATAATTCAGAAAGTGATTTTTTAGTCGCACGTTGCAAAGCTATACCCAGCAATTGCGTATCACCACTTTGGTATTTGAATGTCTGTCCGGGCAATTGATCAATAGGCATAGCCTCTAAAGCTCCTACAATATTTTTATCAAAATACAGACGTGTTGTTATGGAAAAAGGATCATAGTATTTCTCTTCCCATTTCATGCCAGAGCTCATGGATACAAGATCTACCAATCGCAATGAATCAGCATAAGGACCAGTAATTTCAGGGACTAATTCTTTTACTTTTTGATCAATTCCTTTTACTTGACCAGTTTCTATTGCTTTCCCTAATAGGGCTGCTACCATACTCTTTGCCATAGAGAAAGAATTGGACTTGGAAGAATCGGAATAACCACCATAATATTCTTCAAACCAAACGCTGTCCTTGTGAATGATAACATAAGCAACTGAACCTAGACGTTTATGAATTCTGCTCAAGGAATCGGTGATTGGAACCGAGTTATAGTCCTGTGCTTTTGCCCAAGCTTGTCCTTCTCCATGTTTTACCACATGGTTATCAAAATAATGATAATCATCTAAATAGGCGGTAGTATGGCCTTTCATGTAAATCACATAAACCCCTTTGAGGATGTAGTCTACTCCAAAAGCATATAAGGAAATAACAAGTAAGAGCAGTAAAGAACCAATAATGATTCCTAACCATTTGAAAAATTTAAGCAGGATCTTCATAAATAAGGATTAGCAATTCTAAATTAAGAAAATCTCTTGAAGATTTCATTTATTTAATCTTCTTTGCTTCATTCCAATATACATCCATTTCTGCTAAGCTCATATCTTGCAAATTTTGTCCTGCTTCTTTTGCTTTATGTTCCAAATAGGTGAAACGATGGATGAATTTCTTATTGGTTTTCTCTAGTGCATTTTCCGGATTGATACCGATATGACGCGCATAATTAATTAGCGAAAACAGCAGATCACCAAATTCTGCTTCGGCTTTTTCTTGATCGATTTCGCCAGATTCAATATTATATTCAGCTTTGAACTCGGACATTTCCTCTTCGACCTTTGCCCATACCTGTGTTTTATCATCCCAATCGAAGCCTACACCACGCACCTTATCTTGAATTCGGAAAGCCTTTACGAGTGCAGGAAGACTTTTGGGAACACCTGCCAATACCGATTTATTACCTTCTTTTAGTTTAATACTTTCCCAATTCTGCTTTACTTCCTCATCATCCTTCACCTCAACATCCGAATAAATATGAGGGTGTCTAGAAATCAATTTATCACAGATAGCATTCAGGACATCAATGATATTAAACAATTGTTTTTCTTCAGCTATTCGGGCATAGAAAACCAAATGCATTAGAATATCACCCAGTTCTTTTTTAATTTCTTGATGGTCTTCTTCCAGAATGGCATCCGCCAATTCATACATCTCCTCAATAGTTAGGTGACGAAGGGACTCCATCGTCTGTTTCTTATCCCAAGGACATTCTACACGAAGGGTGTACAATACTTCTAGTAATCTTTCGAATGCTTCTGAGGCAGTAAATTTCGGTTCTGGAGGAGTGATAGCCATATAGTAAGATGATATTTAGTCTGTAAAAATTTGCTTTATAAAACAATAGCCAAAGTTACTTGTTTTAATAGAAAAGCGTAACGATATGGAAACTAAAAATAAATATGAATCAGCTGACATTGCCTTAGAAAATCTGAAAGCCCTAGGTTATACCGAAGACTATAATATTAAATTCGATCATCTAGTAAGTGACGCGTCTGATTATACCATAGACTATTTATACCGATACGAAGGTATGAGTAATCCGGATGATGAGTCTTCAGTTTATGGCATACGAAACACCAAAACAGGTGAAAAAGGTGTTTTTGTTTCCGGAAATTTATCCTTCTTAGAAGGGAAAAAACGAGATATCATTCTTGAGTTGGAAATTAGACACCGAAAAGAACACTAGCGATTGATAGTATAGTAAGATGAGAGGGCTGAGCCATTGAATGGTTCAGCCCTTTTATTTATTAAAATCCATATAACTAAATTTAAGTATACGCACTGACCGTCAGGCTTTTTACGCTGATAGCATTGTAATATTCATGTAGAATTATTGAATTTTAAAAAGTAAATGTAGCGTTAGCGAGTATGTCCTCGTATTTTTGTATAGTTAAAATTGATATAATGACACTTGTACAATTAGAATATATTATAGCCGTTGATACTTACCGAAGCTTTGTAGCCGCTGCAGAAAAATGTTATGTAACGCAGCCTACATTAAGTATGCAGATCCAGAAATTGGAAGAGTCATTAGGTGTAAAAATATTTGATCGTAGTCGTCAACCGGTTGTACCGACAGAAATAGGCGAGAAGGTAATCGATCAAGCAAGAACAGTATTGACCGAGAGCAAGAAAATAAATGAATTGCTGCAAGCGGAGAAAGGGGAGTTAACTGGCGATCTTAGAATTGGAGTAATCCCTACTGTAGCACCATATTTGTTGCCCAATGTGATTTCTACCTTTTTAAAGAAACACGATAAGCTAAAACTTCAAATCTGGGAATACACCACGGAACAGATTATTCAGGAATTGAAATTAGGAACATTGGATTGTGGTATTCTTTCCACACCATTACATGATTCTTCGATTCAAGAAATCCCATTATTCTACGAGACATTTGTAGCTTATGTTTCTGAGAACAGCTCATTATTTCATAAGAAGATGTTGAGTTCTGAGGAAATCGCTGATGAGAAGCTTTGGTTATTAAACGAAGGGCATTGTATGCGTGGACAGGTATTAAATATCTGTAACTACAAACACAACCAGGCCAAAGAAGGAACCTTTGATTATAACACGGGTAGTGTCGAGACATTGAAGCGTATGGTTGATTTAAATGGAGGATTAACCATTTTACCAGAGTTAAGTATTAGCACTTATGATGAAGATCAGATCGCACATGTTCGCTACTTCAAAGCTCCAGAACCTGTACGTGAGATTAGCTTAGTGACTCCACAAAACTACGTTAAAAAGCAAGCAATAAACTTATTGAAAAATGAAATCCTTCAAATCGTACCTGAGCGTTTTAAAACAAAGCGCAAGAAGGAGGTTATGGGATTCGCTTTATAAATGATTAATGGCACTTATTTTCTAAGTGCCATTAATTTACTTACGTATTTTCCTACAATATCAAATTCTAAATTTACTGTTGACCCAACTTCAACTGATTTCAAGTTGGTATGTTCAAGCGTGTAAGGGATAATAGCTACAGAAAACTGACTTTCACCCGAGTTGACAACAGTAAGGCTAATGCCATTGACAGTAATAGATCCTTTTTCAACTGTAATATTTTGTAGGCTAGGATCGTACTCAAAAGTAAAGACCGTACTTCCATCCTGAGGTTCTACAGCAACACAGATAGCTGTCTGATCTACATGTCCTTGAACAATATGTCCGTCTAATCGACCACCCACTTGAGTGCAACGTTCAAGATTGACAACATCATCAACCTTCAATAGATCTAAGGAACTCTTATCTAATGTTTCTTTAATGGCAGTAACCTGATGTATTTGCCCTTCAATCCCAACAACAGTTAAACATACCCCGTTGTGGGAGATACTTTGATCAATCTTTAGTTCATGACTAATTGGTGATTCGATGAAAAAATGCAAATTGGATTGTTCAGCTTCTATTTTTCTTACTGTTCCTAAAGTCTCTATAATTCCTGTAAACATACGTGCTATTATTTATACAAAGTTAACAATATCTTTTTGCGCCTAAATCATGCCACGAGTTTAAAATAGCTAAGTAAAAGTAAAAATAATACCTAAAAATAATTGTAACACTGTTTAACCATCTTTTTAGGGTTAAAAAGGGCATTTTTAGAAAAAAAGTAAAATATATTTGGAAAAGTGTAAATTGTACACTATCTTTGTGTCATCATAATTTAGGTTTATAATTGGTTATTAAAGGTTTTCATTCTCCCCGTTTGAAAACCTTTTTTTTATTTTTAATTTCCTCATTTCCAGAAAGTTAAAATTTTTAGACAAGACTACACTAGTTAATTACATAAAAACATTTGGTATTATCGATATAAATTATCTACCTTTGTCATAGGTTTAGGTTGATTACCTCATAAGAGGTTATTTTTTAAAGCTTGAGCGATCGCCCGATTGTCTCAAGCTTTATCTTTTTAAGGCCATTTTATCTGAAAAACTCCCGAAATTTTGTAGCTGTTATTTTACCCAAACGATAGTTTAGAATGATTTTAGCGTTTTTATACTAAAAATGGGATTTTGCAATGAAACTAATTCTAAAGAAAATTACCGCACATCATCCAATTCATTCCCAGACCCTTATTCGCGCGCACTCGTATTTCAGAAATAAAAAAGCATCAAAGGGAATTTTGATGCTTTTCTTGTATAAATAAGTTAGATGGCAACTAATTTTCTGATTCGTCTTCCATTTCAGACTGTAGTTGATATTTTTTACTGATCGTAGAGAGCCAAAGATATCCTATGAATCCAGAAGATAGGGATCCGATTAATATGGCAAACTTAGCCTCTTCAATAAATAGAGGGTCTTTAAAGGATAGCATGGAGATAAAAATGGACATGGTAAATCCAATACCGCCTAACATCCCTACGCCAACCATTTGATTCCAACTGGCTTTCTCAGGAAGGTTCGCAATGCGAAGTTTAACACATATCCAGGAGGTGATAAATATCCCGAATGTTTTTCCAAAAAAAAGCCCCAGTATAATACCTAAGCCTAATGGGGTTGACAAGCCTAAAACCATTTCGTGATGAATGGTAATATTGGTGTTCACTAATGCAAATAGTGGGATAATCAGAAAGTTTACCGGATTAGCCAATAGATGCTCTAATTTCTCTAATGGTGATTCTTTATCATCTACCGTTGTTGGCAATGTCATCGCCACTAAAACCCCGGCAATAGTAGCGTGTATGCCCGAGTGATGAATGAAATACCAGATAAACACCCCTGGAATCAAGTAAGCAAATAGATTCTTAACACCAAAATAATTAAAGGCTACTAGCAGGGCTAATATAGCAGCTGCATACATTAAGTAGTTGTAATGAAGATCCGTCGAATAGAATATAGCAATGACCAGGATTGCCAATAAATCATCCACAATTGCTAGAGCTGCCAAAAATATCTTTAGACTAACTGGAACTTTATTTCCCAATAACGTCATAATAGCCAAAGCGAAGGCTATATCAGTGGCCATAGGAATTCCCCAACCGTGTTCTGTTGGCAAGCCCTTATTTAAAAAGGTATAAATTAATGCAGGTACTATTGCTCCACCAATAGCTGCTATAATAGGCAAAGCAGCTTTTTTAGGGGAGGAAAGTTCTCCTTCTACCAGTTCACGTTTGATTTCTAGACCTACCAATAAAAAGAAAATGGCCATTAAGCCATCATCTACCCATTGCTTGAAGGAATATTTCAATTGAATGGTTTCATTTTCAAATCCAAGCGGAGTAGCCAATAAATTACTGAAAGCATTAGCCAAAGGCGTATTCGCAATGATAATAGATATTAATACACAGATGATAAGAAGGATACCTCCAGAAGTATTCGAGGACAGAAACTTCTTAAAAACTGTCAAATTTATGAGTTTTGCCATGAGAGCAGTTAGTCTTAATTAAGATGATTTGCAATGATTTGAAGCGGTAAAGGTAGAAAAAAGATTGCAGTAATGGGATTTGTAAGGCGATTTATACAATTAATACCATCTAAAGAAAAAACCCTGACAGCAATGAATAAATCGCTGTCAGGGTTATATATCGTTTAGCTTTTGATATTAATCTTTATAGCCGAACCACTTGATCAATTCTCTTAAACTTGCTTTTTTACCATACATTAGAATTCCAACACGATAAATTCTTGCAGCTACCCAAGTGGTAAAAACAAATCCTGCAACCAAAAGGCCAAAGGATAGAGCAATTTGCCATACTGGAACACCAAAAGGCACACGCACAAGCATGGCAATAGGAGAGGTAAGTGGGATAAAACTCAACCATGTGGCTATTGAACCATGCGGATCATTCACTAGGACCCCAAAAGAAAGCACGTAAGCCAATAACAGCGGGGCAGTAATAGGCATGGTAAACTGATTGGCTTCCGTTTCGTTATCGACAGCTGAGCCAACAGCTGCAAACAAGGCGCTATAAAGCATATAGCCTCCTAAAAAGAACAAAAAGAAACAAGTCAATAATTCCGGGAAATTCACAGAATCCATGGCAGTTCCTAAGCTCGCCATCATAGACATATCCGATTGGTTCTCTGAAGTCTGTACCGAATTTTGTTCAGCAACCTGATTAGCAAACTCTTCTTTATTGATCAAAGTCGATGTCGCAATGCTTATTAATCCGAAGCTTAAAATAATCCAAAGTAGAAATTGGGTAATACCAACCAATCCAATACCGATTATTTTACCCATCATCAATTGAAAAGGCTTCACCGAAGAAATGATAACCTCTACAATACGACTAGATTTCTCTTCAATGATACCACGCATAACTTGAGCACCGTAAAGAAACAAGGATAGGTAAATTAAGACAGATAAAGCCATTGCTATCCCCATAGAAATACGGGTGTCGCTATCTTTGGCTTCTCCAGAATCGGTTATCTCTTTGGCAGCAATACGAACTTTACTATCAATATTTCTAATCTTATCGGGATCAATATTTAGTTTTTCATATTGATAATTCAGCATTACTGCTTCTAATTGGGTTTCAATCTCCGATTGCGTATTGATATTTGGCTTTCCGCTAGATAGGAATTCTATTTTCTTTGATTCATAGAAATCCTTTGGGATCAACAATAAACTGGTATTGTCCTCGGCATCTTTAATCGTTTTCAATGCCTGGTCCAATTCCTCTGTGGAATGCGTAAAGCTTATGTTTTTGTTGTTTTTTAGGAGTTTACCAACTTCGTTGGTATCATCCAAAACATATACCAAGGCATTGTTGTCTTCAAAACTCTTTTTGGTCAAGTAAAATGCTCCAACGTAAATACCAATAAAGAATAATGGAACGAGAAAGGTGGTCAATAAAAAGGATTTCTTTTTTACTCGACTTAAATATTCTCTTTGTATGATGAGTATGATCTTATTCATTTTAAACTATTTAGGATAATTAACGGATTGAAGTAACTTGTTTAATAAAGATCTCATTCATGGAAGGAATAATTTCGAATATCTGATGTATATCGATCTGTGGAAGTAACTGATATAAAACATCATTTAAGGATTTTCCTTCACGCAGTCTTATCGTCATACTATTTTCTTCTCCGTCTTTTTGTTCAAGAAGTTCCCAAATATCAGATTGATGTACCAGGTTAAGTTGATCTGGCTTGAGTTGGTAAGCTATCTTATACGTTTGGTTCTTGTATTGATTTTTTATGTCTCTTACTGAACCTTCTAAAATCAATTTTGATTTATTTATCAATGCAATGTTGTCACAGAGCATCTCCACCGATTCCATTCTATGGGTAGAGTAAATAATGGTAGCACCTTTTTTATTAAGCTCTAGGATTTCATCTTGGATTAATTGGGCATTTACCGGGTCAAAGCCAGAGAAAGGCTCATCGAGAATAATCAAATCAGGTTCATGTAAAACAGTGACAACAAATTGAACCTTTTGTTGCATGCCTTTACTTAAGTCTTCGACCTTTTTGTCCCACCAAGATTCAATATTCAATTTTTCGAACCAATATTTGATACGTGTTTTTGCTTCTGACTTGGATAGACCTTTTAATTGCGCTAAATAGATCATTTGATCCCCAATGAGCATCTTTTTATATAAACCACGTTCCTCTGGGAGGTATCCAATACGTTCAATATGTTTTGGAGATAGCGGTTCACCATCAAAATAAATTTCTCCGGCATCTGGCGCGGTTATTTGATTGATGATTCTGATTAGCGATGTTTTACCGGCTCCATTAGGACCTAAGAGACCAAAAATCTTGCCTTTAGGCACTAAAAAGGACACATCATCAAGGGCTTTATGATCTGCGTATTGCTTTACAATATGTCGTATATCTAGCATAATAGGGTTTTAATAAGCATGAAAGTAAATATTTTTTTCAAATTCCCGTTCAGAAATGAAGTTAATGTGAATAATACTACCTTTGTGCTATGATCATCAAACAAGCTGATTTTGTCAGTAGCAATACAGAAGTCAACAAATTACCTGCAGCAGATAAGCCTGAATATGCATTTATTGGCCGTTCCAATGTAGGTAAGTCTTCTTTAATTAATGCCATGACTGGGAGAAAGTATTTAGCTAAAACTTCTCAGAAACCAGGAAAAACACAATTAATTAATCATTTCATCATTAATAACACTTGGTATCTGGTGGATTTACCAGGCTATGGTTTTGCACAGGTATCCAAGAAGAGTCGTGCTGAATGGGAGAAATTCATTCGTCAATACCTTAGACAACGCGAAAACCTGCAATGTGTCTTTGTGTTAATTGATAGCCGTCATGAGCCACAAAAGATAGATTTGGAATTCTGTTGTTGGTTAGGGCAGGAGGGAATCCCATTTATGTTGATTTTCACAAAGGCTGATAAACAGTCTGGTGTAAAGTCTGACCAAAATGTAGCGAAGTTCCGTCGTGCATTGAAGAAATGGTTCGAAGAGATTCCGCCGAACTTTTTAACCTCTGCGGAAACACGACTAGGCTGTGATAAGATTTTGGCAAGTATTGATGAAATCAATCAGAACTTTCAATCTCCGGTAGAATAATCTATGAAAAAGTACATGTCGCTCGTGCTATTTGCACACAGCATCTTTGCTTTACCATTTGCTATTATCGGATTTTTCTTGGCTATTCATACAACGAATTATGGCTTTGAATGGAAGTTATTCCTTTTGATGCTTCTATGTATGGTCACAGCAAGAAATGCTGCCATGGCCTTTAATAGATACCTTGATCGCGATATTGACGCCCTTAATCCACGAACTGCTGTTCGGGATATCCCAGCTGGCCGTATTGCTCCAAAACAAGCCTTGACATTTACCATTATCAATTGCTTGGTATTTATGCTTGCTTGTTATTTTATCAATCCAATGTGTTTGATGCTGTCTCCGGTGGCTTTATTTGTGATCCTGTTCTATTCCTATATGAAAAGGATTTCTCCATTATGTCACATTGTATTGGGCATAGGCTTAGGGTTGGCACCTGTAGGTGCTTATTTAGCTGTAACAGGTCATTTTCACATTGTACCTATATTTTATGGCTTAGCCGTATTGACTTGGGTGAGTGGTTTTGATATTATTTATGCACTTCAGGATGAAGAATTTGATAAGGAGCATGGATTAAATTCCATTCCGGCGAATTTTGGAGGAAAAACAGCATTAAGGATTTCCGAAGTGCTGCATATATTCTCCTTTATATTTGTATTGTTGCCGATTTGGTTTATGCCAACAGGCATCTTTTATTATATAGGAGTAGCAATTTATGGTATAATGTTGATCTATCAACATCGAATTGTGAGTCCAACAGATTTAAGTCGTGTAGATCGAGCATTTATGACGGCTAATGGTATTGCTTCAGTGGTATTTGCCGTATTTTATTTGTTGGATATCCTGTTCTAATGCTATATGATTTTGCTCACTTTTTTAGAAGTAGGGGTAAAAATTAATTTGCATTCCATTTTGAAATCGTTTTCTTTGCAAGAAATCTAAAAGTAAATGGCGAAAAATCTATTGATAGTTGAGTCTCCAGCGAAAGCAAAAACAATTGAGGGGTATTTAGGGAAAGATTTTTTAGTAAAATCAAGTTATGGTCATATTCGGGATCTTGTTAAGACCGATGATGCCATCGATACGGATAATAATTTCAAACAGAAATATGAGGTTCCTTCAGATAAGAAGGCAATCGTATCTGAGCTAAAAAAACTGGCTAAATCTGCAGAGACTGTTTGGTTAGCGTCCGATGAGGACCGCGAAGGAGAAGCCATTTCTTGGCATTTATATGAAACTTTAGGCTTGAAAGATGATAATACCAAAAGAATTGTCTTTCATGAAATTACAAAGCCAGCCATTCTAAAAGCGATAGAATCTCCTCGTAAAATAGATTTTAATTTAGTTAATGCGCAACAAGCACGTCGTGTATTGGATCGTTTAGTAGGTTTTGAATTATCCCCAGTATTGTGGCGTAAGGTTAAACCTTCTTTATCAGCAGGTCGAGTACAATCGGTAGCTGTACGTTTAATCGTAGAGCGCGAGCGTGAAATCAATAAGTTCTCTGCTGAAGCTAGTTTCAAAGTTGTAGCTATCTTTAAAACGGGCAAAGGAAAAGAGCAATTTAAAGCAGAGTTACCGAAGCGTTTTGCTTCTTTTGATGATGCCAAGAGCTTTTTAGCTGATTGTGCTTCTGCGGCTTTTACGGTAAATTCATTAGAGACTAAACCATCTAAACGTACGCCTTCAGCTCCTTTTACAACTTCCACCTTGCAACAAGAGGCAAGTAGAAAATTAGGTTTTTCTGTTGCTAGAACCATGCAGGTTGCTCAGCGTTTATATGAAGCTGGACGCATTACCTATATGCGTACCGACTCGGTGAACTTATCCGATACAGCTTTAAATGCTGCTCAAGAAGAAATTACCAAAGCATACGGTACTAAATACCATAAACAACGTCAGTACAGAACGAAAAGTGCTGGTGCTCAAGAAGCGCACGAGGCTATTCGTCCGACGTATTTTACAGAACATAGTATCGATGGTGATAACTCCGAAAGAAGATTATATGAGCTTATTTGGAAGCGTGCGATTGCTTCTCAAATGAGTGAAGCTGAATTTGAGAAAACCGTTGCAAATATTGAAGTATCAACACGTTCTGAAGAATTTGTTGCTACTGGTGAGGTGATGAAATTTGACGGTTTCCTAAAGGTATATTTTGAATCATCTGATGATGATACGGATGACCTAGAAGATGATTCAGCAGATAACAGCCTATTACCAGCATTGGCTAAAGGTCAAGTACTTGATCTAAAAACCATGCAAGCTACCGAGCGATTCTCAAGACCTCCAGCTCGCTTTACAGAGGCATCTCTAGTTAAGAAATTAGAGGAATTGGGGATAGGAAGACCTTCCACCTATGCACCTACCATATCTACCATTCAAAATCGTGGTTATGTGGTGAAAGAGGATCGTGATGGTAAAGAAAGACAATACCAGACGATTACTCTACAAGACGGTGAGATCAGTAATTTAACTAAAACAGAGATTACTGGTGCTGAACGTAGTAAAATGTTCCCTACAGATATCGGTGTATTAGTAAATGACTTCTTAGTTCAACACTTTAAAGGTATTGTAGATTATCACTTTACAGCTAAAGTAGAGAAGGAATTTGATGAGATTGCTCAAGGTTTCAAGGAATGGACAGATATGTTGTCTAATTTCTATGGCCCCTTCCATTCAGAAGTACAGAATACCATTGAGAATGCTGATCGTGCTACACACGAAAGAGAATTAGGGGTTGATCCTGTAAGTGGAAAACCAATTTCAGTACGTGTGGGACGATTTGGTCCATTAGTACAAATTGGTACGGCTGATGATGAGGAAAAACCACAATTTGCTTCCTTACGTAAAGGTCAAATGATCGAGACCATTACCTTAGAAGAGGCATTGGAATTATTCAAATTACCTAAGAAAGTAGGGGAATTTGAAGGAAAAGAAATGACAGTTGCAATTGGTCGATTTGGACCATATATCCGTCATAACAGTAGTTTTTATTCTTTACCAAAGGGATTGGATCCTTTAGATGTGGAAGAAGGTCAAGCTATTGAAATCATAGAAGAAAAACGTCAAAAAGATAAGGATAAAGTAATCCGTGTATTTGAAGAAAATGCGGAAGCTCGAATTGAGAATGGACGTTGGGGACCATTTGTTAGATTTGGTAAACAAAATCTGAAAATACCAAAAGGAACTGATGTTACTACCATTTCTTATGCTGATGTTATAAAATGGGCTGAAGAGGACAGTAAAGGTGCTGGAGCTAAAAAAGCAAAGGCTACTAAAACAACTAGAGCCAAAAAGAAATAGTACTTTATGAAAAAGGATCTCCCTTTAAATATTGTAGAGGATATCTCTATTGCCATTGTATTGGAAAATGAAACACCAACTGCAAAAGTATGGAATGTCTATTTGATTAATGAAAAGCCAGTGAGTATTCAAAATGTCTTGGTTTCCTCCAAAGGCTATGGAGAAAAGGATGGCAAGCAAGTCAAAACCACTACTTTGAGACATTTCATTGGGGATATGGAAGCACATTCTACTTCTAAAATTGAAGCAATAGATATACAGGTATTTGGATTAACTAATGAATATTGGTTGAGCTATTATATTGACGGTACGATTTACGATAAAAAATATATTTTCTTACCGGAAAGCATTGTTGATGAAAACCTTATAAAGATTCCTTTGGTTAACAAACCAGGAGTTATGATAGGAGGTACCAACTAAAATGAGCAAAAAGAATTTTGTCATTGCGATAGATGGCTTTTCTTCTTGTGGGAAAAGTACAGTTGCTAAAGCACTTGCTAAGCAGCTTAACTTTGTATTTGTTGATTCTGGTGCTATGTATCGGGCAGTTACGCTATATGTACAACGTCATAACATTGCATTGGAAGATGAAGATGCTATTCAAAAAGCCTTAGAAGAAATCCATATTGACTTTATACCAAATCCTGATAAAACCCAAATTCTATTGAATGGTGAAGATGTTTCTGATGCCATCAGAACTATGGAAGTATCAGATTACGTAAGCGAAGTAAGTGCCATTAAATCAGTTCGTAAAGCGATGGTGCATCAGCAACAACAATTGGGTAAGAAGCGTGATATTGTGATGGATGGCCGAGATATTGGAACAACTGTTTTCCCTGAGGCAGCATTGAAGATCTTTATGACTGCAAGTCCACAGATTCGTGCAGAAAGAAGATATGCGGAGTTAACAGCGAAAGGGGAATTAGTGACAATGGAAGAAGTGAAGGAGAATTTATCACATCGAGATCATATTGATAGTACTCGTGAGGAAAGTCCATTACGTCAAGCAGAAGATGCCATAGTGTTGGACAACAGTGATCTGAATCAAGAAGAGCAATTAGCTTTTGTATTGGATTTAGTGAAACAAAGGCTAAATAAAATTTAAACTAAACAACCGAAACATAAGAAAAGCCCTCCTAGGAGGGCTTTTCTATTATTTCATATTATCAATTTCTTGCTGTTCTCTCAGCTTGTCAATATTATTTTTACTTCCGAAATCATCGGTTTTCTCTTGAAATGAATTCAAGATCTCTAATATCGCTTCTGAGTTATCAGCCGTACGTTGATAGATTTCAGGGATCTTAGACTCGATAGTTTTATCGCCTAATTCAATATTATCGATTTCAACTTTCGCAATCTTTTCCAAAACAGCCTGCTGACTGTTTCTAATGTCTTCTAATTCCCTGGATATCTTCTCCATTAAATCGAATTTCTTTAACTTATCCATAAATTCTTTCTCATTAGTTTCTACATATATAACGCTGAAAGTCTTAAATTGTTGCAAGAATTTAATAAATCATTATAAATCAAGTTAATAAAACGCAAAAATAAAGGTCATATCCGTGGATATGACCTTTATTCTATAGCAATCTTGATAAGATTAAAGTACTAATTTGTTCTCCCTGGATAGACTTCCAATGCTTTTTCTAAGCATACTAATGCTTTTTTCAAATCGTCTTGATTTAAGACATATGCCAGACGAACTTCATTAGTTCCGGCACCTGGAGTAGAATAAAATCCTGTAGCAGGAGCCATCATGACCGTTTCGTTATTGTATTCAAATGATTCCAATATCCACTGACAGAATTTATCGGCATTATCAATTGGCAGTTTTGCAACCACATAGAATGCACCTCCCGGATTAGGACAGAATACTCCCGGTATGTTATTTAAGCCACTCACCAAAGTATCACGTCTAGCGGTATATTCTTTAGATACAGCCTCAAAATAACTATCTGGTGTATCAACTGCAGCTTCACCTGCGATCTGACCTTCCAAAGAAGGACTTAAACGCGCTTGAGCAAACTTTAATGCTGTTTGATACAATTCTTTGTTCTTGGTAATGATACATCCAATACGAGCACCACAAGCAGAATATCGCTTTGATACTGTATCGAAGATAACCACGTTTTGCTCTAATCCTTCTAATTGGATAGGGGAAATGAATTCTTTACCATCATAACAGAACTCACGATAAGCCTCATCTGAGAACAAATAAAGATCATATTTCAAACACAATTCACGTAAGGCTTCTAGTTCTTCACGAGAATATAAATAACCCGTTGGGTTATTCGGGTTACAAATAGCAATTGCTTTCGTTTTATCGGTAATTACCTTTTCAAATTCAGCGATACTAGGTAAAGCGAATCCATTGTCAATATAAGACATGATAGGTTTAACCACGATATCCGCAGAACAAGCAAATCCATTGTAATTTGCGTAGAAAGGTTCTGGAATGATGACTTCTTCACCTGGATTTAAACAAGCTTGCATAGCTATCGTAATAGCTTCAGAACCACCATTGGTAACTAGAATATCATTGGTGGTAATATTATAATTGATTTTATTATAATACTCAGCCAACTTAGTACGATAGGACAAAGTACCTTCTGATGGGGTATAAGCCCACACTTTAAAGTCGATATTCTTCAGGGCATTTAACATTCCTTCAGGAGTCTCGATATCTGGTTGTCCGATGTTTAAATGGTAGATTTTCTTTCCTTCACGTTTTGCCTGATCAGCAAATGGAGTTAGTTTTCTAATAGGTGATGCAGGCATATTGATGCCTTTCTGAGAAATTCTTGGCATTATTAAAATATTACTATTTAGTTTTATCAAAAATACAAATATTCTGACAAGCAAGCTAACAATAAAAGCCATTCTTATGCAGAATGGCTTTTATTTTCCTAATTATTGCTATTTACAACTCCTTATTCAACAATACCTTTGATGGTCAATGTTTTCACTGGAGTTTTAGTATTCGATTTTACGACGAATGTTTTGGTAAATGGACCAGATGCTGCCGCATTATAAGTTACTTTGATAGATCCTGACTCGCCTTTTTTCACTGGAACTTTTGTGAATTCCGCAACGGAACAACCACAAGTAGGTGTTACATCGTGAATAATGATGGCGTCAGAGCCAGAATTAGTAAAGGTGAACTCGAAAGAAGCATCCTTATTCAATGGAATTTTCCCAAAGTCATGCGTCTCTTTATCAAATTTAAATTCCGGTGTCAACAAGGTCATCGCTGTTAAACTGATAAACGCAATCAGCACTGCACCCAAACTCGCTATTTTTCTCATTGTTTCTGTTTTTTAGTATTTTGTTGATTCAATCAAATCTAAGACCAATTTTATAAACTATTTGATATAAATAAAACTTATTGGTTTAAATCAACAACATTTTTACAATATACAATTAAATAATTCCCTCTTTCAGAATATCCTGTATATGTATTATTCCAGCATAAACGCCCTCATCTACAACAACCAATTGGGATATGCTATTCTGACGCATTTCATGTAAAGCATTGACTGCTAACTCTGTCTTTTCAATCGTCTTTGGATTTTTAGACATAATGTCAATCGCCTTCAATTCAGATACATCCTCATGTTTCTCCAACATCCTACGAATATCACCATCGGTAATTATTCCTAGAATATTTCCATCTTGTTCCACAACTGTAGCACCTAGGCGGAATTTAGTGATAGAAATGAGTACATTCCGAACATTCGAATCTGCTTGAACCTGAGGCAATCCACGTTGATCCGATAAATCACCAACTTTTAGGTAAAGTTGTTTTCCTAATGCACCTCCAGGATGATATTTAGCAAAATCTTGATCAGAAAACTGTCTTTTCGTTTGTAAACAAACGGCTAATGCGTCTCCCATTGCCAATTGAACAGTTGTACTTGTCGTAGGCGCCAAGTTATTTGGACATGCTTCCCGCGTTATCGTAGTATCTAAGATGTAATCAGCTTGATCTGCTAAGTAGGAGCTATTGTTACCAACAATGGCCACCAAGGTATTTCCTGTTTGTTTTAAGAATGGGATCAACACTTTAATCTCCGGAGTATTTCCACTTTTGGAGATAGCAATGATTAAATCATGCTCTTGAATAATTCCTAAATCGCCATGAATCGCATCTGCTGCATGCATGAAAATAGAGGGAGTACCTGTTGAATTAAGTGTTGCAACAATCTTTTGAGCAATGATTGCACTTTTTCCAATTCCTGTAATGATAACCCGACCTTTTAAAGTTAAGATAGACTCAACCACCTTAACGAAGTCATCATCAATTTTTTCTGATAATGCCAAGACATTCGAAGCCTCCAATTCAAAGGTTTCCTTTGCAAGCATTTTTATATCGATGTTGTTTTTCACGTAATATTTCCGTAGTTTTATATATTAAAAAATGAACGAACGTTACAAAAATACATTATTTGAAACGTTTTATTATTACGCTTAACACATCTATTTATTTGCCCTGTCAATGGAAATAGAAAAATCACTTTTCGATAATCTACAAGACTTTTTCGGATTCGATACGTTTAAGGGTGATCAAGAAGCAATCATCACCAACGTCTTAAACAAGAAAGACACCTTTGTTATCATGCCAACAGGTGGAGGAAAGTCCATTTGTTACCAACTTCCAGCATTAATGAGCGATGGTACTGCCATTGTCATTTCTCCTTTGATTGCTCTTATGAAAAATCAAGTGGATCAACTACGTGCTTTTGGGGGTAGGGATAGCATTGCTCATTTCTTAAACTCGTCCTTAACCAAAGGAGAGATCCAACGTGTGAAACAAGATGTTACAGAAGGTAAAACAAAATTACTTTATGTAGCACCTGAATCACTTGCTAAAGAGGAGAATGTCAATTTCTTAAAAAGTATTACCGTATCCTTTGTCGCTGTAGATGAGGCGCACTGTATTTCGGAATGGGGACATGATTTCCGCCCAGAATACCGTAAAATCCGCCAAGTAATCAATGAGGTGGGACCTGAGATCCCAATTATTGCATTAACTGCAACTGCTACGCCAAAGGTACAATCGGATATCCGTAAGAATTTACAGATGAACAATGCTGCTTTATTCAAATCATCTTTCAACAGGACTAACTTATATTACGAGGTTAGGACCAAACAGGATGTGATAAAAGAGATTGTTCGCTTTATCAAGAGCAATTCAGGTAAAGCTGGTATTGTTTACTGCTTAAGCCGTAAGAAGGTAGAGGAAATCGCTGAAGTCTTGAACATCAATGGCATTAAGGCTTTACCGTATCATGCTGGCCTAGATGCTAAAACACGTGCAGAAACACAGGATAAATTCTTAATGGAAGAGATTGAAGTCATTGTTGCTACGATTGCTTTCGGTATGGGAATTGACAAACCTGATGTTCGTTATGTTATCCACCATGATATCCCTAAATCTATGGAAGGCTATTATCAGGAAACTGGTAGAGCAGGCCGTGATGGGGGTGAAGGCTACTGTTTGGCTTTCTACTCAGAAAAAGACGTAGAAAAGCTAACCAAGTTTATGAAGGATAAACCGGTATCTGAGAAAGAAATCGGCACCCAAATATTAAAGGAAGTTATCGATTATTCAGAGTCGGCAGTTTGTAGAAGAAAACAAATTTTACATTATTTCGGTGAGAAGTTTGACGAAACAGGCTGTAATAACATGTGTGATAACTGCCGTGCAAAGAAAACTTATTTCGATGCCGAAGAAAATATTCTAAAGGTATTGAACTTCATTAAGGAACAAGGTGATAAGTTTGATGATCAGCACATTATCAATGTGATGATTGGTCAAAACAACCAGCCTATATCTTCTTACAAACACGATAGCCATCCTTTATTTGGTTCTGGAAAGGATCTAGGTGTCAATTATTGGAATTCCTTGATTCGTCAAGCGGAATTAGCGGATTTCGTTAAAAAGGATATTGATCATTACGGCTTATTACAACTTACGGAAGGTGGCAAGAAATACATTGCCAATCCTTATGCCATAAAGTTTCTATTAAACAGACCGATGGAGGCTTCCAAATCAGATTCAGGAGATGAGCCTTCAGGTTCTTCTGGAGCATTGGATACGGAGCTGTTAAAGATGCTTAAGGAACTTCGTAAGAAATTAGCGAAACAACGCTCATTACCTCCATTTGTTATTTTCCAAGACCCTTCTCTTGATGAAATGTGTACTCACTATCCGATTACTCAAGAGGAATTAAAGAAAATTCAAGGTGTTGGTTCTGGGAAGGCCATGAAATTCGGTGGACCTTTCTTAGAAATGATTAAGAATTATGTGGAAGAGAATGATATTGACCGTCCACAAGATTTAGTGATTAAAAGCACAGCTAATAAATCAGCTTTAAAGGTTTCCATCATTCAGAATATCGACCGTAAAATCAGCTTAGAAGATATTGCATCTTCCAAAGGAATATCTTACGAGGATTTATTGAAAGAAGTGGAGTCTATTGTCAATTCCGGTACGAAGCTTAATATTGGTTATTTTGTAGATGAAATGATTGATCAAGATCGTCAGGATGAAGTATATGATTACTTTAAATCTGCTGAATGCGATGGTATCGATGTTGCTTTAGATGAATTAGGCGAAGAAGATTATTCCTTTGAAGATATTCAGCTGATGCGCATTAAATTTATGTCAGAATTAGGAAATTAAACACATTTATATGATTAATACATATTTGCCATCGATTAAAAATGGCAATTCATCTGCCTTTTTCTTAATGGCAGGTCCTTGTGCTATCGAAGGCGAAGAAATTGCACTTAGAATAGCAGAACGCATTGTTACTATTACAGACAAATTAAATATCCCATACATCTTTAAGGGTTCTTACCGCAAGGCTAATCGTTCTCGTGTTGATTCATTTACAGGAATTGGTGATGAGAAAGCCTTAAAAATCTTGGAAAAAGTAGGGAAGACTTTTGGAGTACCTACGGTTACCGATATCCACGAAAGCCATGAAGCAGCTATGGCTGCTGCTTATGTGGATGTATTACAAATCCCGGCATTCTTATGTCGTCAAACGGAACTCTTGGTAGCAGCAGCTGAAACAAATAAAGTAGTAAACATCAAGAAAGGGCAATTCCTTTCTGCAGAGTCTATGATTTTTGCTGTGGACAAAGTACGTGATTCAGGAAATGATAAAGTATTCTTAACGGATCGTGGAAATACTTTTGGTTACCAAGACCTAATCGTAGATTATCGCGGTTTACCTGTTATGAAATCTTTTGGTGTACCTACGGTTATGGATTGTACGCACTCCTTACAGCAACCTAACCAAACATCAGGTGTTACAGGTGGAAAACCGGAATTAATCGGAACAATTGCTAAAGCAGCAATTGCAGTAGGAGCAGATGGTTTATTTATTGAAACACATCCCGACCCAGCAAATGCCAAGTCAGATGGTGCTAATATGCTTCACCTTGACCGTTTAGAAGACTTATTGACGCAATTAATTCGAATCCGCGAAGCTATTTTGTAGAATAGAATAGCAAATACGACGTATAGCTATCCGTATTTATAACATAAAAAAAGGAGATTTATAAAAATCTCCTTTTTTTATCCTTGAAGGATTGTATTGATTAAATAAACAAATTGATAAACAATTTTTATTCGAAGTATTCCTTGATACGTTCAAAGAATGATTTCTCACTTTTCCCTGGTTGAGGTTTAAAGTTTGCTGAATTCTTTAGTTTTTCCAACAACTCTTTTTCCTCTTTATTTACGGTTTTAGGCGTCCATACATTCACGTAGACCAATTGATCGCCTTTATGGTAAGAATTCACTTCAGGTAATCCTTTACCTTTTAACCGAAGGATTTTTCCGCCTTGCGTTCCTGGATCTATTTTAATCTTTGCTTTACCATCGATGGTTGGAATTTCTACACTAGTACCCAAAGCTGCATCTGCAAAATTGATATACAAGTCATAAATCACATTGATACCATCACGTTTTAAAGTCTCATGCGGAACTTCTTCCACAAGAATAATCAAATCACCAGGGATACCACCACGAGGAGCAGCATTACCTTTTCCAGTCATGGAAAGTTGCATACCTTCACTAACTCCAGCAGGGATATTGATACTGATGGTTTCTTCGCCACGCTCTAGACCTTCACCTTTACAGGTAGTACACTTTGCTGTGATTTCCACACCTTCACCATTACAGGTAGGACAGGTGCTTGTAGTTTGCATTTGACCAAGAATAGTATTGGTAACACGTCTTACCGAACCGCTACCACCACAGGTATTACAAGTATGGTACGAGCTTTTATCTTTTGCTCCTGTACCACTACAGGTATGACAAACTACTTGTTTGTTTACTTTTACTTTCTTTTCAACACCATTGGCAATTTCCTCCAGTGTCAATTTCACTTTAATGCGCAGGTTGGTTCCACGTTGCACACGGCGTCCTCCGCGAGAACCACCGCCGCCACCACCAAAGAAACTCTCAAATGGATTTCCACCACCAAAGATATCACCGAATTGGCTGAATATGTCTTCCATATTCATGCCGCCGCCACCATAACCTGAAGCCGAATTACCAGCATGACCAAATTGGTCATAACGTCTCCGCTTCTCAACGTTGCTTAGTACTTCATAGGCTTCGGCAGCTTCTTTAAACTTGTCTTCAGCTTCCTTATCACCTGGGTTCTTATCCGGGTGAAATTTTATCGCAAGCTTACGATATGCCGTTTTAATTTCAGTTACTTCTGCAGTCCGTTGGACTCCAAGCACATCATAATAATCTCTCTTTGACATTTTTTATATTCTTATTGTCCTACTACAACCTTTGCATAACGGATTACGCTATCATTTAAAAGGTATCCTTTTTCGATAACATCAATTACTTTATCCTTCATGTCTGGTGTAGGTGAGGGGATAGAAGTAATGGCCTCTTGATATTCTGCATCAAATGGTTTGCCCAATACATCCATTTCTTTAACACCCAATTGTTCCATGGTCTTGCGGAATTTGTTGTTTACCAATTCCACACCTTGTTTTATAGCATCTCCATCAGAGATGTCTTTCATATGGCCTAATGCACGATCAAAATCATCCATTACAGGAAGTAATTTTACAATTACATCTTTTCCTGCAGATTGCATAAGCTCTAATTTTTCTTTGGAAGTACGTTTCTTGTAGTTGTCAAATTCAGCTACTAAACGCGTATAGCGGTCGTTAGATTCCGCTAATTTTTGGTTTAAGTCATCAGCCTCCGCTGCTGTATTCTCCACATTCTCCTCGAATTGATTCAATTCTTGATCTTGAGTATTTTCGTTTTCGTTCATCATCAGCTAAGAAAGTTAAATGTTAATTGCCTGTCATCAATTATACTGCCAACGCAAAAAATCCGACATGCTGTCAGTCTGTTTTGAAGTCTACTGGCAAGAATGTCGGATTTAATCGTGGTTGTCAGTCCTTAAATACTTACATTGTCATGTAAGGATCCATCTGCTGTACGCAGAATACGGGCTGGCATATTTCTAATAATTTGGTAATCGTGTGTTGCCATTAATACGGCTGTTCCAGAGGATGCAATATCACGAAGTAATAATACAATTTCCTCTGATGTAGCAGGGTCTAAGTTCCCTGTTGGCTCATCCGCTAATATAATCTCTGGGTTATTCAATAGGGCACGGGCAATAACAACACGCTGTTGCTCACCACCGGATAACTCATGAGGCATCTTCTTCAATTTTGAACGAAGACCTACCTTTTCCAGTACATCTAGAATGCGGTTCTCAATTAAACCTTTTTCTTTCCAACCTGTAGCCTTAAGCGCAAATTCCAGGTTCTTTTCAACGGTACGGTCATTTAACAAATGGAAATCTTGAAATACAATTCCCAATTTACGACGTAAATAAGGAACATCATTCTCATGCAACTTCCTAAGATCGAAACCAGCAATCATACCTTCACCATTAGCGATGTAAAGGTCTCCATAAATAATCTTTAATAAACTACTCTTTCCAGATCCAGATTGCCCGATCAAGTATAGGAATTCACCTTGTGCGATATCCAAGTTTACATTGGATAGTACCAAGTGTTTTTGTTGATAGATATCGACATTTTTTAATCGGATAACCGTATTTGTTTCTCTCATACTTCTTATACGTCAATTTTTTTTATTTGGCCAAATGGCAGTTCGCGAACGATATCCATGATATATTCTGCTTTATCTGCAAGCCCTATTTTATCTAATGATTTATCAGGTCGATCCACGCGGAAATAGGCTAATAAGGTGAATGCGTCATCACGCAATTGCACATAATCCGGGATTTTGGCCACGCCCTTAACCTTTATAACATACATAGTCGAACAAAAATATAACTTTTTATGAATTCATAACCATATAACGCCACAAATTGCGATTTATTGGTTTGCCTTTAAAAATGCTAAGGTATCCACTGCATCTGCATAATCATCCAATGCTGGACATTGACTTGCCCCAAATGGAAAGACCGCAGCATCAACATTTAATTCGCGCTCAGCAGTCACACATTGAATCTCATTTAAATGCGATTGAATAAAACTTTCCACCTCTTGAATATCCTTATAACGTTGGTAATGGATAACAGCAAGGGGAGAAGCAAGGTTCTCATCATCCTTCAACAATAAAAAGCCATTGTCATAATGCTCATTTTTGTTGATTAAATAAATGGATTTATTAAAATCGTAATTGTTATTATACTTGAAGTGATCCTTAATCCCAGCAAAATGCTCTAAAGGTTCATATAATTTTGCGATATCGTAGTTCTCTGGTATGAAGATCTTAGAAACAGAGCGACAACCTAAGCCAAAATAATCAAATATATCGTGTCCTAATTGTTGAAGTTCCTCATTAGTTTCATTCCCAGAAATAACTGCAACCGAATTTCTGTTTTTACGAATGATATGTGGTTTCTTACCAAAGTAGTGTTCAAAGTAACGGGATGAATTATTACTACCCGTAGCGATAATTAAATCGTATTCCGTCAATTTATCGACTATTTTGAAATAATTGGAGAATTCAGGCTCAATTGCTACCAAGATGTCCAAAATTGCTTTTGTTAATCCAGCATCTTCAGAGGAAGCTTTAATCTCTGCATGGAAGCCTGTAATCAATACCGAAAGGATATCATGAAATCCTACTAAAGGAAGATTACCTGCTAGGACTAAACCGACAACCTTATCGGTTTTTATTTCCGGGAAATCTTTTAACCAGACTTGTAATTTATCTACTTGTAGGTTTGAACCAATAGCCTTAGTCTGTTGTAAAACATTTTCTTTTGTATACCAAGGATTACGTTGAGCGACAGAAAATAAAAAAGGGGAATTTTCAAAGTCATTGGATTGCAGGTATTCACCAAGTTTTGCGAAGGCTTCAATTCTTTGCTGTAATGTCAAAATCTTATTATTTAGAATTATTCTGTTAATATTTTGCCGTATATTTGCCATCAATTTGTAAATAACTACTAAAGTTATATACTTTTTCTTCAAAGTCTATGGCTGAAGTAGTAACTTTGAATACACAAAATTAGTTTATTATTTTATTGTAAGGACATAAATGGCAATTAAAATTACAGATGAATGTATAAATTGTGGAGCATGCGAACCAGAATGCCCGAACAACGCAATTTATGATGCAGGTGTTCCTTGGAAGTTTTCTGATGGTACGGCCTTGAATGGTGTTATTGATTTTGGAGATGGCGTAACGATTGATGCAAGCGAGTCCCAAGATGCAATCTCGAACGAAGTTTACTATATTGTTTCTGATAAATGTACAGAGTGTGTTGGATTCCATGATGAACCACAGTGTGCTGCTGTATGCCCAGTTGATTGCTGTGTGGAGGATGAAGATGTAGTCGAATCAGAAGATGAATTATTAGCGAAGAAAGCTTGGCTTCACGCAGAATAAGATATTTTTAAGAAATACGTAAAAGGTGCTCCATATTACATGAAGCACCTTTTTTTATGACCTAATTGTTATTTTAGATATTCTAAGGTATTTTCCAATTTATACTTTGGTGACCGATTAAACCATTCCCGAAAGAATGCGGTATGCGTAGCTCCCAACAATACAAATACACGATCGTTTTTATGCAAAGGAACTTTATTCACATTAGAAAACATCAGTAGATTTCTATGGTAGAATTTTGCAGCTTCCTCGGCACCTTCTTGTCCTGCCGGGCTGGAAGCATATAAAAGCATATCTGCATTGATATTGATTAGGAAATCTAAATATTCAGCCGAATTATTTACACGAAACATATCGATTACATTGGGCTTTCTGTTTAAATGCTTTAAATAATTCGCTTCATTTTGTCGAATTAATTCTCCGTATCTCGGGATAGTTAGGCTATCCACTTTTACATTCAATTCCTGATAAACATTATAATTATAACCTTCGGCATAGTCAATACCATATACTTTCTTTACCCCAGCGCGTCTTCTTAATTCAAAGGCAAGCAATTCAATTTCAGAAGGATGTTTAAAGGTCATTTTTGGGTTAGCCAGATATGCATCGTATCGTGCTTGCAGATTTTTCTGCTGTTCAGGCAAAACTTCTAACATCATTACAGTAGGCCTAAAGGCTTCGAATCTTTTTACCAGATCATGTACTTCCTGAATACTTTTTGGATCTCGTGGATTAAATTCTGTTCGGGTTGCGTCACTGGTATATCCCATATGGAAAGTTCCTACACTCAATACCGGAATGGCATCATCAAATTTTGTTTTAAATTGCTGCTCTTGGGCATGAACTAATTGGTTTAAAATAAATGTTAAAGCAAATAGCATAAAAGATTTCATTATCATATAATTTAGGTAAGACAGCACAATGGTAAGTGCATCTTTCATATAATTCAAGTTTTATCGACTAATGCCCTCAATTTATCGACAAATAGATTTTTGGCCAATCATGAATTCCTTAACTTTATCTCATTCATGAAAAACCACGAAATCATCATTTCTAAAACAAAGGAAATCATCATCCATATCTTATTTTGGATTATCTGGTGTTATTTCACTTTGTTAAGATGGGAATCTAACTCCATTGTCCTTGACGAATTGACGCCGATTAGTTTCTCTAGCTTTTTCATGATATTTAGCACCTTCTACCTGAACTATTTGTTTTTTATGCCTAGGTTGTTTCAGAAATGGCATCCCGTAAAACCAATAGCATTTCTCTTTATCGGATTATTATATTTCATTAGTTTTCGATATCTAATCGAAGAATTGATCTTTCCATATTTCTTACATATCCGAAATTATAGCGATCAAGAAGCATTTGCTTTTTATATTCTTGATAACTTTTATTATGGATTGCATCCCATTATATTAAGCACAGTTCTTTGGTTAGTCATTTATGTTATACGGCTATTATCGTATCATAAGCGTATTATTGAAGAGAATAAAAATACAGAAATCAAGTTTCTCAAGGCACAACTCAATCCTCATTTCCTATTCAACAGTTTAAATAACATCTATTCTTTAGTGCATTTTAAATCCGACAAGGCCTTACCAGCTATAGATCAACTTGGGCAGTTAATGAGGTATAGCACCTACAATAGTGAGAAAGAATGGATATCCATAAAGGAAGAGAAAACATATATCGAGTCTTATCTAAAACTTGAGGCTTTAAGAAATACCGAAGATGATTGTATCTTTTTTAAAGCTGAAATCCCGAATGAAACCATCTTAATTCCAACCTTTACATTAATACCATTTATTGAAAATGCTTTTAAGCATGGCATCGTAAATAAAGAAAATCCTTTGTCTATTGAACTCGTATTCAGGAACAACAAACTCTGCTATGAAGTCAAGAATTCTGTATCAGATAAACTGAAAGACGCTCAAGCAGGTATAGGATTAATTAACATTCATAATCGTTTAAAACATTATTATCCAGAGAAACATAGCATAAGTTGCATTGAGGATCAGGGAAGATATTGTGCTAGACTACAAATTGACTTTGAATGAGAAATGTAAATTGTTTAATTCTAGATGATGAACCTATGGCAGCTAGATTGTTAGCAGATTATGCCGTATCGATGCCAAATTTGAACCTCATCTATGCTGGTACTTCCGTAAAAGAGGCTTTGAACTATCTACATGAAGAAAATATTCAACTAATCATTTTAGATATTCAGATGCCCGAAATAAATGGAATCGAATTGATGAAGCTATTGGGTACTCGATATGAGTATATTATAAGTTCCGCTTATAGTGAATACGCTTTAGAAAGTTTTCAATTCCAGGTTGTTGACTACCTTTTAAAGCCTATTAGTTTAGATCGTTTTTACCAAGCCATTTTTAAATATATCAATTGGAAATCCCTACAACCTATAATAGCGGATAAAGATTACTTACAAATACGTGCGGACCGTAAAGACTACCGAATCGCTTTCGACGAAATTGTTCTGTTAGAAGGAATGAAGGATTATATTCAAATTATCCTAGCGAATCAAAAGCTATTAGTTCTTGAAACGATGAAAGATATTCAACAGCGATTACCCGAACAACGGTTTATTCGAATTCATCGATCTTATATATTACCTAAAAGTTCCATTAGAAGTATTGAAGGAAATCAAGTACGACATGCTAATGGAAATTGTTATCCAATAGGAGATACCTTCAAAGACGGTCTTCTATCTTGGTTTAATAGTTAATTAGATGATTTTTAATTTCATCAATTTCAAAGAACCTCCACTATTCTATTTTTCTTTGTTTTCTGTTCTATGTTGTCTATTGTCTAAAGCATAGTTTAAAGATCTTCCACATTCGATAATAGATTTTGTCTTCAAGCGGGAAATTAGGGAATCTTCGCTTCGCTCAAAGTTGTAAATGGCAAATCTCCTTTATCAATTTACTTTCTTCTTATCTCTTTTATCATTTCATTTCATTGTCTTTTGTCTCCCATCTAATAGCGTAGCGGTCTCATATCTCATATCTATTTTCTTTGGTTTTATTCGTCACTCCTTCGGATCTCCTTCGGAACTTGTTCGGATCTCGTTCGGATCTCGTTCGGTTAGAAGCGAACGAGATCCGAAAGAGATCCCTATCAGATCCAAAGAAATTCCCTTAGAGTACCAACTTAAAGTATAGTCAAGAAATACCGGAATACGAACTGATATCAAATAAAATAGATTAAGACCGATAAGATATTATATCTTAAATTATGAACAGAAATTTATTTTATAAGTCAAAATGGTTTTTGGTGACATCTATCTAATATAGAAATATTTAAATAGCTAAAAGTGAATACTTTAGTGATAGCTAATCAAACAATGCATTCAACATCATCCATTTAATTACATCGATTTATGTAAACAAATAAATACAATACATGGCTATTCAAGATGCAATAAAATAAAGCATAACTAAACATTTGTTCTTAAGCTGATTAAATTGGATAGGATATATCAGAATATTAGTTTGAGGTATAATCTGTGGAAAGGAAATAATTTGGTTTGCACGGGTATTTTTTTATTTTTGTTGGTCTTTAAGAATAAATAAATATATAATAACCCATTAAACCGCATGTCAAAAAAAACAACGGGATATTTAATGCTGGTAACCATAGCATTAGCTTCAATTATTACTTTACTATACGAATTTGATATCGTTGCAGTACCTCCAACGGTCATGATGGCTGTTCGCTGGATAACGGCAATTGTTCTCGTATTAAACGCTATTGTTCGAAAAGGATTAACAACCTGGATCTTGACCTGTATGGTTTTGGGGATATTTGTAGGGCTTGATTTTCCAAACGTGGCTAAGGCTTTACAACCATTAAGTCAAGGTTTCATCAAATTGGTTAAGACCATTGTAGGACCTATCTTATTCTCCACATTGGTATTTGGTATTGCCGGACACTCTGACTTAAAACAAGTTGGCCGTATGGCATGGAAGTCCATGTTGTACTTTTTCTGTGCTACTACCTGTGCTATTTTTATCGGTCTTGCCGCGATCAACCTGACTCAAGCAGGTGTAGGTATCGATATTGAGCATATGCCGCATGAAGAATTACCGCAAACTTCTGCCTTATCAGAAGGAGATAAAGTGGCTTTAAGTCATATTGATGAAAGCGCACATGGCATTTATAAATTCACATCCTTCTTCCGTGATACTTTTCCAGAGAATATCGTAAAATCAGTTTATGAGAATAAGGTATTGCAGATTGTCGTATTTGCGGTCATTTTTGGTATCGGATTAGCGATGGTGGAAGAGAAGAAGCGAAAACCATTTGTGGATTTTGCGGAAAGTTTATCGGAGGCCATGTTTAAGTTTACCAACCTCGTCATGCTCTTTGCACCTATTGGGGTAGGTGCTGCAATGGCCTATACTGTGGGGCACCTAGGTGTAGATATCCTCAAGAATCTATTTATGCTATTGGCAACGCTTTATTTAGCCTTAATATTCTTCTTATGTGGAATTTTATTGCCGGTAGCTCTATATTTAAAAATTCCTATCAAGCAATTTATCAATGCAATTAAAGAGCCGGTTTCTATTGCATTTGCAACAACAAGTTCTGATGCGGCATTACCAAAGGCTATGAGTGCGATGGAGAAATTTGGGGTACCTCGTAAAATTGTATCATTTGTTATCCCTACAGGGTACAGCTTTAACTTGGATGGTACGTCCTTATACCTTTCCTTAGCTTCCATCTTTGTGGCTCAAGCAGCAGGAATTGACCTATCATTCGGTCAACAATTGATGATTGCCTTTACCTTGATGATTACTTCTAAAGGTGTGGCGGCCGTACCAAGAGCTTCATTGATTATCCTGATTGCAACTGCAGATCAATTTGGCTTGCCTGTATTTGTCATTGCTGCAATCTTAGGTATTGATGAATTGATGGATATGGCTAGAACATCGGTGAATGTAATAGGAAACTGTTTGGCTACTGTTGTAGTTGCCAAATGGGAAGGTGAATTTGATGAAGCTGCACCATTCCGTGTGGAAACAGATCCAGATGGTGTAGAAGAAATCGCAGAAACTATTGAAGAAGGTCCTGAAGGCGAAACTCGGACTTAAGACGATATACGAATTAATAAGAAAAGGAGTCTAATCATGTGAATAGGCTCCTTTTTAAATTATGGCAATTTCTAGTTTAAGAAATAAAGCCTTTTATATACTGCTTAGTGATTTCATGTTTAGGATGAAGCAATAGGTCTTCCGTCTTACCAAATTCTACAATTTCACCTTGGTATAGAAAGAGGATATAATCAGATACCCTTCGAGCCTGACGAAGGATATGCGTCACAAGCACGATGGTATATTGCTGTTTAAGGTCGATCAGCAGATTTTCTATAGTTTGTGTGGAGATCGGGTCCAATGCAGATGTAGATTCATCACCGAGGATGATTTCAGGCTCTACAGCCAATCCTCTGGCTAAGCATAGCCTTTGCTGTTGTCCTATAGACAATCGGGTAGCAGATGCATCCAAACGGTCCTTAACTTCTTCCCATAGCCCCACATTACGTAACTGCTGTTCTACAATGGCTTTTAGTTTGGCCTTATCCTTTATTCCATGGATCTTGGGACCATAGGCTATATTTTCAAAAATGGACATAGGTAAGGGAAATGGCTTCTGGGATAATAAACCCATTTTCTTTCGAATATGCGTTACTTCTGCATCCGGGGCATATATATCTTCGCCATTAACCAGGACAGAACCAATAACCTGAACTTCTTTATGATCATCCAACAGCCTGTTCAATGTTTTCAATAAAGTCGTCTTTCCACAACCGGATGGACCGATTATAGAGGTAATGGAATTGTTAGGTATTTCTAAATTAATATCCTTCAAAACCTGCCGACCTTCAATATGTACATTCAAATCCCGGATTTGAATGTGCGGTTGTAAGGCTGTGCTTACAATTTGTGTTTCTTCTGCTTCAAGGATAGGAAATGTGTACATATCACGATAATTAAAATAAGTAATGTCAATATTAATGCGGACGCATAAGCACGTCCCTGTACTTCAGGGATAGGACTACTGAGCTGAAAGAAAATGGCTAATGGTAGCATAGCGGCTGGTTCGTCCAGATATTTAGGAATATTATCAGAAAAACCAGTAGTCAACATGACTCCAGCAACATCACCAATGGCACGCCCAAACGCTAATAATATAGCTGTAAATAGCCCTGGCTTTATATATTTGAGCATAAGCTTTGCCGTTTCCCATCTGGTAGCTCCTAAGGAGGAACTGACCTGTTTAAGATCGGAGGGAATACTGCTCAATAGTTCATCTAAGGTCCTTACTACAATAGGAATTGTTAACAGACTGATGGTAATCACACCGCCCAATAGAGATGCTCGAATACCTAGGGCAACCATGATGCTGAATGCAATAGCTCCATAAACTATGGCTGGAATACCAAATAATACATCAAAGAATAACTTTAACAATCGAGCTATAAAGGACTTAGGATGAACATAATTATGCAAGAAAAGACTTATAGGGATACCGATAATACTGGCAATCAAAGTGGATAGTCCTGCTAAATACAAGGATCCAATAATAGCATTCAATACTCCTCCCGATTTCCCCAGATAAAAGCCACCTTTGGGGCTTTGCGATACCATTTCCCAGGACAAATAAGGTAATCCCTTATAAAGAATACTTCCAATAATCAGAAATAAAGATCCGGTTATGATGATGCCCGATATCTGCATAAATACTTTAGCCCATCTTTCCTGACGTAGTCTATTTTTTACTTTATCCATCTATACTTTTGCCTCCAATCTGTTCAATATTATTCTAGAAATTAGGTTAAATCCGAAAATGAGCACGAACAACAATAAAGCTGCAAACATTAGGGCTGCATCATATTGCGGGATGGACATCATTTCTCCAAAATTATTGGCTATTAGAGCTGGTAATGGATAGCCAGCATCAAAGATTCCGGTAGGGATCTTTGGTATATTCCCACATACCATCAAAACAGCAATGGTTTCACCAAAGGCTCTTGATATAGCCAATACAATGGCCGCCATAATGCCTGGACGAGCTTTCTTAAGAATTACCTTTTTAATTGTTTCCCATTTGGTAGCTCCTAAGGATAAGGAAACCGACCTTAACTCTTGTGGGATAGTTTGCAGTACCTCAACCATGATACTCAACATGATTGGGAATATCATGACTGCTAAAACAAAGCCGGCAGCAATTACAGAATAACCTGAAACTGTTATTCCAAATAAGGGTGCAATCACTTGACTAATTAACGGAATAACAAACAATACACCCCAAACTCCATAAAGTACAGGTGGTATTGCAGCTAAAACATTGATTAACGGCATCACCATATTTCGCAAACGATCAGATGCATATTCGACCAAATAAATGGAGGCCAAAACACATAAGGGCACTGCTATGAGTAAAGCCAATAAGGTTACCCATAAGGTTCCTAAAATAAATACTAGAAATCCGAATTCTCCTTTCATAGGCGCCCAAACACTATTGGTCAATATGTCCAATAGGGAATGTTCCGTTAACAGCGGAGTAGATTTGTAAATCAATCCCAAAAACAGAACGAACAAGAGGATAACCACACCCACTAATAAGACTGCTGAACTGACTTTGGCAAGTTTATCTTTTAATAGACGTGTTATTTTCATCTTTTATTCTCTTTAATGATTCCTGAATATGCTCTTCGTCCAATGGGACATAACCATTGGCTAAAAGTTGTTTTTGCGCTTCTTTTTGAAGTATAAAAGTCAAAAAGGTTTTAATTAATTTACTTGACGCGTTTTTTCTAAGCACAAAAAACAGGTCTCGCGCAGGAGGTGAAGGGTATTTGTTTTTTGCAATGGCATTGGTCAAAGAGTCTAGATTTTGATAGAAGTCCTCGTTTTCATCCAAAACGCCATTAGCGTTAAGATCAATTGGTAGTGCCCGAATATCTTCTGCGGCATGTTTAGTACTTAAATCGAAGACGTAATTGAGGTTATTAAAACCGATAGCTAGTGGATCATCTTTAACAACTTGCGCTAATCCGGGATCACCAAAAATGCCAATACCTTTTAAGTCTTCCTGATTTGCTTTAAAGAATTTAGCCCATGTTTCTGCCGCACCAGCTGCATCCGAACGAACATATACTTGAATGGGTGAGTCTACAAAGCGTGTATCAATATCTTTCCAGGTTTTATACTTTGCATGTATAAATATATTTTGGAGTTCAGCTTGACTTAATCCACGTTTTAAGATTAAATCTATATTTGGGTGCTGGCTATTAATGGTAGGAATAACAGCATCTTTGGCTACAACAATAGGATAGGCTCCTTTTGCTATTTCTTGAGGATGTAGTTCCCGAGAAACCAATCCAATATCCACCATATCGGTCAACACATCTGCAATTCCTTTACCAGCTCCACCTGCAGAAATATTAAAACGAACATTGGGGTAAATTTCCTTAAAATCCTCCGACCAAAGAATGGCTAAAGGATACAAAGCAAATGCGCCAGAAAGGGACAAACTACCCGAATAATTCGACTCTTTTTCAAAACTTCCTTCCACATTAGGCGAGCAAGAAGCTTGAGATAAAGCAGCTAAAACACTAATTACTATATACTTAAATTTATTCAAACTGTTACTTACTAGGAGTTAAAAATCAAATACGGTACAAATATATACTAATTCAGTAGATTTAATATAGTTTATTAAAAATTATTCTATACATTTGTCGACGGGATTTACAAATTCCACAAAATAAGAGGAGATACCTTATAGAATTTATAAACAAATAGCGGATACTATGCAGAGTTTTCGAACAGAATTAGAAAATCCTATCGTTGAACAGGAGATTATTGAGTTAGCGGAGAAGATTAGAAAATATCGAAAAGGGGAGATGCCCGAGGAGAAATTCAAGTCCTTGCGTTTGGCTCGAGGGGTATATGGACAAAGACAAGCGGGGGTACAAATGGTACGGATTAAACTACCATTTGGGCAGGTTACATTTCAGCAAATATTAAAAATTGCGGATATCGCGGATGAATATGGAAGTGGTAATCTGCATTTAACAACCAGACAAGATATCCAGCTACACTACGTCAGTTTAGACAGGACTCCTGAATTGTGGTCAAAATTAGCGGAGGACGATATCACACTTCGTGAAGCCTGTGGGAATACCGTTCGTAACGTCACAGCATCTGCTACTGCAGGAGTTGATCCCAACGAACCTTTTGATGTGTCCCCATATGCACATAGAACTTTCACTTATTTCTTGCGGAATCCTATTTGTGCTGAAATGGGAAGGAAAATTAAGATCTCATTCTCATCAAGTGAGCTAGATACAGCATTCTCCTATATCCATGATTTTGGATTTATTCCAAAAGTTAGAATAGAGAATGGAAAGGAAATTCGAGGATTTAAGGTGATGCTTGGAGGTGGATTAGGTGCACAACCGATATTGGCTCAAACTGTGCATGAATTCTTAGCAGAAGAGGAGATTATCCCTTATATGGAAGCCACCTTACGGGTTTTTGATCGACATGGAGAAAGAAATAATCGTAATAAAGCTCGATTTAAGTACTTGGTTCAAAAGCTCGGATTAGAAGAGGTTCTAGCTTTAATAGAAATCGAGAAAAAGGCTATCAAGAATAAAACGGTTGTTGTAGACCGGGAGAGTCAAATAACAACAAACTTACCGACAAAAGAGGTTCGCGAAATAGATCCTCAAGATCCTTTAGCTTTTGAGCTTTGGAAGAGCACAAACACGTTCCAACAGAAACAAGAAGGCTTCTATGGGGTTTATGTGAATGTTCAAACTGGAGATATCTCAACCGAAAAAGCCAGAAAATTAATAGCAGGAGTAAGGGATCATATTGCTGATGATATCCGTATTACACAAGACCAGAACCTACTCTTTAAATATGTTCGAAAAGAGTCTTTAGTACATATATATGAAGCTTTGGTAGCCTTAGGATTTGGAAAACCAGGTTATAATAGTACAGCTGACATCACTACATGTCCAGGTACAGACACCTGTAACTTAGGAATTTCAAATTCAACTGAAATGGCTCGTGTGTTGGAAAACTACATCCATGAATTTCATCAGGATTTTATCCAGGAAAAGGAATTTAAGATTAAGATTTCGGGCTGTATGAATTCCTGTGGTCAACATGGATTAGCACACCTAGGCTTTCATGGTAGCTCGGTAAAAGCGGGGTCAGCTGTTGTTCCTGCAGCACAAGTGATGCTAGGCGGAGGAACTGTAGGAAATGGTGAAGGAAGAGTGGCTGAACGTGTAATCAAAGTACCCACCAAACGTGTTTTACAGGTACTTGACCTTTTATTGTCCGACTTCAAAAACAATCAGGCTACAGGACAAAATTTTCACGCGTATTACGATCAACAAGGAAAAGATTACTTCTACAAGCTATTAAAACCACTAGCTGACTTGAGTAACCTAACTGCGGATGAGTATTTAGACTGGGGTCATGAGGAGACCTTTGCAACCGCTATTGGTGTTGGAGAATGTGCGGGTGTGTTGATCGATTTAGTAGCAACCTTATTATACGAAGCCGAAGAGAAATTGGATTTAGCAGACTTGGCATTTGTAAAAGGACAATATGCCGATGCCATTTACCATGCATATAGTGCATTTGTATGGACAGCAAAAGCTTTGTTGCTAGATAAAGGATTAAGTGTTTCTACACAAGCAGCGGTTTTAACTGAGTTTGATCAGCATTTCATTTCTGAAGAACTCTTTACTTTACCGACAAGTTTCAGTGAGCGAGTTCTGCAGATAAACAAGTATGAACCCTCGAAAGAGTTTGCTGAAACCTATCTATTGCAGTCTAAGGCATTCTGCCTAGAGGCAGCGGAAAGAAGAGAGGAATTGAAAGAGGTGGTACAATAACTAAAAAACAACATTACATGACGAAAATACAAGCAAAAGTAACCTTAGTTGGAGCAGGGCCTGGAGATCCTGATTTAATTACCCTAAAAGGAATTAAAGCCATTGCAACAGCTGATGTTATTCTATACGATGCCTTAGTGAATGAATCGATATTAGATCATGCACCAGCTAATGCAACCAAAATATATGTAGGAAAAAGAGCAGAACGTCTGTCTACTTCTCAAGATTATATCAATCAACTATTGGTGGATTATGCCTTAACGCATGGACATGTTGTTCGATTGAAAGGAGGAGATCCATTCGTATTTGGCCGTGGTGGTGAAGAATTAGATTATGTACGTCAGTATGGGATTGAAACTGCAGTTGTACCGGGTATATCTTCATCCGTTGGCTTAAGTGGTTTACAACAAATCCCATTAACCTACCGAGGGATTGCAGAATCATTTTGGGTTATTACCGGTTCGACCACAGAAGGCCATATATCTGCCGATTTATATACAGCAGTTAATACCGATGCTACCGTTGTTGTTCTTATGGGATTCGGTAAACTGAAAGAGATTGTAAAACTTTACCAACAAGCTGGAAGAGGTGATTTACCAATCGCATTAATTCAAAACGGGTCATTAGCCAATGAGAAATTGGTAATGGGAAGAATCGACAACATTGTTACTGCTGCTGAGGAATCCTTAGTAGGAGTTCCTGCCATCATTATTATTGGTGAGGTTGTCGCAAAACATCAAGAGTTTAATAAGCTTCGTCAAGAATTAGTAAGCATAAGTCATTAGTATGAATCATCTTTTCCCCATTTATTTAAAGTTAGATCAACTGCAAACCTTAGTTGTAGGTGGAGGTCCAGTAGGCTTGGAAAAACTCCAAGCACTAATAGCAAATTCACCAAATGCTGTAATAAAGGTTGTAGCAAAGGATGTATGTATTGCTTTATTGGAGTTTATAGATGGAAAAAAGAATATTCAATTGGAGGTTAGGGAATTTGTGGAAGAAGATCTCTGGGATAAACAAATTGTGATATTAGCGACCAACAATCCAACTTTTAATGATTATGTACGGGAGTTGACTGCGAAAAATAACATCTTATTAAATGTAGCTGATAAACCAGCCTTATGCGATTTCTATTTAGGCTCGGTGGTACAGAAGGGTAATTTAAAGATTGGTATTTCAACAAATGGAAAATCACCAACCATTGCCAAGCGGATTAAAGAGCTTTTAGAGGATTTACTCCCTGAAGAAATCGACGAGACCTTAGCATTGATGTCTTCTTATAGAAGACAATTAAAAGGAGACTTGAAAGCTAAAATAGAGGTATTGAATGCGCATACAGAATCATTAATCAGGTAAAATGCAGGCTAAAATAGAAGAATTAAAAACAACATTACAAGGACTAAGCGCCAAGGAAATGCTGCAGGAGATTGATCAACTATTTGGTTCAAATGCAGTATTCTCCACTTCTTTTGGTTTAGAAGATCAGGTGATTACACATTTGTTAGCAGAGAATAAGAGTGCTACCAGACTAATCACATTGGATACCGGCAGGCTATTTCCGGAAACTTACTACGTATGGAATAGAACCCTGGAAATCTATCGAATGCCCATCCGGGCATATTATCCTAATACGGAAGCGGTACAGGCCTTACTTGGAGAAAAAGGTCCTTCAAGCTTTTACAATTCGGTAGAAGATCGCAAAGAATGCTGTTATATCCGGAAAATAGAACCCTTGAAACGCGCGATTGCTGGGTTTCAAATATGGATCACAGGCATACGAGCTGATCAATCGGCTAATAGGGATCTGATGGAATTCATAGAGTGGGACGAAGGCAATCAAATCATTAAAATACATCCTTTATTTAATTGGACTTTAGCTGAAGTAGAAAGTTATCTAAAGGATAACTTTATACCATATAATCCATTACATGACAAGGGTTTTCCAAGCATAGGTTGTCAACCTTGTACAAGAGCAATTACTGCAGGAGAGGACTTTCGAGCAGGCAGATGGTGGTGGGAAGATCAAAGCAAAAAGGAGTGTGGTTTACATCAAATAAGTAAATAAAAAAGAACGACATGGATTATTTAGATCATTTAGAAGCAGAAGCTATATATATTTTACGAGAGGTAGCAGGACAGTTTGAAAACCCGGCACTCTTATTTTCTGGTGGTAAGGATTCCATTACATTGGTTCATTTGGCCAAAAAGGCATTTAGACCTGGTAAATTCCCTTTTCCTTTAGTACATATTGATACTGGCCATAATTTTCCGGAAACAATAGAGTTTCGGGATTGGTTAGTTGAGCAAATTGGTGAGAAACTTATAATTGGGCATGTTCAAGATAGCATTGATGCTGGAAAAGTCGTTGAGCAAAAGGGAAAGAATGCAAGTAGAAATGCTTTGCAGACAGTTACCTTATTGGATACCATTGCTGAGCATGGATTTGATGCTTGTATTGGAGGAGCTAGACGTGACGAGGAAAAGGCGAGGGCTAAAGAGCGAATTTTCTCTGTTCGAGATGATTTTGGACAATGGGACCCTAAAAGACAAAGACCGGAGCTATGGAATATCTTTAATGGAAAGATACAAAAAGGTGAAAACGTTCGTGTATTTCCAATCTCCAATTGGACAGAATTAGACGTATGGAATTATATCAAAAGAGAGAAAATTGCATTGCCTTCTATTTATTTCAGTCATTTGCGAGATGTTGTATTTAGGAATGGTCAATGGATGGCAGCAGACCCAGTATTACAGATTGATGATGAAGATATTGTAGAAAATAAATCGGTAAGATTCAGGACAGTAGGTGACATGACCTGTACAGCTGCAGTAGATTCTATTGCCGTTGAGTTAGACGATATCATTGCAGAAATCAAAGCTTCAACAGTTAGCGAACGTGGGGCAAGACTAGATGATAAAGTATCTGAGGCTGCAATGGAAGAACGTAAGAAACAGGGCTATTTTTAATTATTTATCACTTAGATTATTATTTCCATGAATATTATAAAATTTATTACAGCAGGTTCCGTAGATGATGGAAAAAGCACCTTAATTGGCAGGTTGCTATATGACACTAATTCAATATTAGATGATCAATTAGAGGCTATAAAAAAGGCAAATCGTAAGAACGATGATGGTACTGTAGATTTAGCTATTCTAACCGATGGACTTAAAGCTGAAAGAGAACAAGGTATCACCATCGATGTAGCATATAAATATTTCCAAACAGAAAAACGTAAATTCATCATAGCAGATGCACCTGGACACATTCAATATACCAGAAACATGGTTACCGGTGCTTCTAATTCGGATCTGATCATCATCCTTATCGACGCCCGTAAAGGTGTCATTGAACAGACCAAAAGGCATTCTTTTTTAGCTAAACTATTGAACTTGAAGAAGGTATTGGTTTGTATCAATAAAATGGATATGATGGACTATGAACTTGCTGTATATGAGAACATTAAATCTGATTACTTAAACTTGGCTGCAAAGTTAGGATTGGATGATGTAGACTTTATCCCAGTATCTGCATTAAAAGGTGATAATATTGTTCATCCATCTAAAAATACGTCTTGGTATTCAGGTCCATCATTATTGGAATATTTAGAAAATGTAGAAATAAAAACTAATCAAAATAAAGGTTGGAGATTTCCTGTACAATGGGTCATTAGACCTCAAAGTACTGATTTACATGATTATAGAGGCTATGCAGGTCAAGTGTTAGGAGAGGGGCTTCGCGTAGGTGAGGAGATTGTCATTCTTCCAAGTGGACAGCGCTCTAGAGTAGAATCAATCGAATTTGACCAAAATCCTTTAGAATTTGCTGAAAACGGTGCTTCCGTTGTTATTCACTTAGCAGATGATGTGGATGTCTCTAGAGGCGATATTATTGTAAGCTCGGATTCACCGGCAGATACAGAAAGAAATTTAGAAGCCAATATCGCTTGGTTTGATAACAAACATCTGGATGTTCAACAAATCTATTTGTTGCAAAAACATAGTAAAGTGAGTAAAATAAAAATTCCTGAAATTTTATTCAAATATGATGTGCATACGCAAGAACAATTATTTGATCAAACTTTAGGACTAAATGATATTGGTAAAATACAGATAAAATCTGCTGAAGAGATTGTGTATGATTCAGCAGAAGTTTTCCCAGAGAATTCTAGAGCGATAATTATAGATCCTAGAACAAACATTACAGTAGGTGCAGTTATATTTCCATAGGGTAAAATGGATAAGGATATTCCTAATAAGGGGATATCCGTAAATATCTATTTAACATAATATAAATTATAAGTAATATATAGAATAATAGATATCTAAGGGAATTGATAAGAATAATTGACTACAGCGCTAAATTAATCATTCCTTTAATCAACTATACACGCTGACTTCATTTGACATAAACTGACAGCTTAAATAAAAAAAGCGTTTGAAGTTTTCTAAACCTTCAAACGCTTTAAAATTTTATTAGATAATTTATTAATCTGTCAGACTACTGATATCAACTTTAGGTTTTGGTAGATTCATAGCTTTTATAGCAGCTTTACAAGAATCAACCATTTCCTGTGTCATTTCGTATTTATAGTCACCATAATCGTTGTATTTCATATTGCCAACAAAGAAAAATCCGTATTGATCAAAAAAATCTGTTAAATCAGTTTTGGAGACTTCACAAGCAGTTTTTACAAAATTAAGCTGATGTACAGCAGGATTATTTTCTTGCTGATTATTCATTGGATTCCAACTAGCACGGTTTCTACGGGAATTATTGACTGTTTTTAAATATTGCTGACGGAATGCTTCAAAAAGATCCGGATAAAAATCTGGATTATTACCTGCAGATTCAAAGTATAATTGCAATTGCCAGAATGGAACTAAACGATTAAACACATCTGGATCCTGTAAATACGATATTTTCTTTTCTATAATATTTTTTCTTGCTTTATTGAAATTATCCTGATTCTTGATCCTTGACTCATTATTAAAGGATCGCATGACATATAAGGAAAAAAGGTTATTACTAACTTCACCAAGACCTCCCCAATTAAACATCGGTCTAGTTTGGTGAACATGGCCAACCTCATGGCTAAATCCCCAACATGGATCACCATTGATTACCGATTCAGGCTTTGTTACCATTGCCATTGCATATCCTTTTTTATCGCCCATATAAGCCACACCGTCACCATCTCGGAACATGTAATAATTGTAGTTTACACGAGCAAGAACTTTATTATCAGGCACTTTATTGTACTTGATTAATCCCATAATGCGGTGCTGGCGATAGACTAGAGAGTCATAATTATTGATGAGCTCCTCTCCTTTTCCGGCAGCATATTTTTGCAATGATTCCACTGGATAAGCAATTTGAATATGCTTTCCCTTTGCATCTAAAATTGGATATACGGCTTTAGAAAGCATATTATCCCAATCTGCATTTTTATGCTTATTGATATCAAAATAGCCATTTTCCTGGCCGGTAACAAAGTTTACTGTGATGGGTTTTTCCTTGGATGGTTCATTTGAAAAGTAGCTGATGTATGCAAGGCTGCCAAAATCAGTTAAATTGATGATATTTACGCCATTACGAAGCGTAAATTCCTTCTTTTCAATACCCCAACCTTTGGGATCTTTAGTAGGTTCTTCCGGATTTGGAGCTTTACGCATCCAATTTGGAACAAGTAATTTTACTTCTTTACCTTCCTCAATTCCTTCTGCAATGATCACGTGTTTACCTATCGGTAAATAAACACCAGTCACATTTTCATATTTGCTATAACCGTCTCCAATAGCTAATTGATGACCTAAGGTATTCGGTGAAAGCAGAGCATTGTAGGTCGCCAATCGATATTGGTTCTTGTCCTTTCCTGCCAAAATATCAAAAGCTAATTTTTGAATATTAGGATCAGTAATTGCTTCAATCTGTTTTTTCTTAATACCAGGTTTTAGTTTAGTGGCTAATGCATCATCAAATACGGAAAGATTTTGATAGGCTTGTTTAAAGTCTTTTGCCGATTGAGCCCAAAGTGAACTCGTTAAAAGACATGATGCAGCTAATGTTAATAAGGTTTTATTCATAAAGGTTTTCTGTTGATTTAGCCTAAGATATAAAAATGAACCTGTCAAAAAACCATTTTTTAGCACTTCAAAGCCATTTTTAGACAAAACAAGCTAATCAATCGATTGCTTACATTGTAATATATTTGATGGAATTCTTTACAGCTTCCTTATTTCCATTTAGAAGCTCCCCTAACCTACCTAAAAATATTTATTTCAAAAGATTCTTGTTTAATAAATATTTTAATCTACATTTGTAGATATACATAGACAATTGTAAACATGGCCTTATCAAAAACTGAAGAACAACTAATGGAAATCATCTGGCATTTAGATGGAGCATTCATGAAAGATATTATGGAACAATTTTCAGAGCCAGTTCCATCTAATTCTACTGTATTGACCTTGTTAAAGCGTATGCAGGATAAAGGATACGTAGGATTCGAGACTTTGGGAAATTCAAGAAAGTATTTTGCATTAGTGCCTAAGGAAGAGCATTTTGGAAAACAAGTGAATGGATTAATTAAGGATTTCTTTAATGATTCTCCGTTACAATTCGCTTCATTTTTCACCAAATCAAGTAATCTCTCTGAGGAACAATTGCTTGAACTGAAAAAAATAATAGATGATGAACTTAAAAAGAAACAATCATGATTTTATTCGTCTTAAAATACCTGATCTGTTCATTATGTCTCTATTTGCCATATGAACTATGGTTTAAGGATATCAAATTCCATTCATGGAAGAGGTTTTACCTTATATTGGTATTGATACTACCAATAGTAATACCCTTTATTTCCTTGCCAACTTATTCAGAGCAACAAGTAAAACCATTGGAATTTCTCCAAAATGAGTCGCTAGTAACTCTTGAAAATATCGCGGAGACTTCAACAAGAATAACACAAGAAGCAAATACCAGCACAATAGATTATCAATTAGTTATTTGGTATTTATTCCTTACTGGTCTAGTAATTTTCGCCCTTAGATTCTTAAAGAATCTTTGGAAAATGAACCTATTAATTCGAAAAAATCAAGTTGTACAAGTAGGAAAAGTAAGGGTTGTACTATTAGACTCAGCTATAAGTCCCTTTAGCTTTTTTAATTATGTTTTTGTCCATAAGGAGGAATATAACAATGGTCTTGATCCTCTGATTTGGAAGCATGAAATGGCCCATATCAAGCAATTACATAGCATTGATGTTTTGGTACTGGAACTACAATTCATATTTGCTTATTGGAATCCGGTATTATACTTCGCCAAAAAATCCATCAAATACAACCATGAGTGTTTGGCTGACGATTTTGTTATCCGTCGTCCGGAGAATATTCAGACCTATCAATACTTATTAATCGGCTTAAACAGCGATAAACAAGTTATGGCCTTAGGGAGTCATTTAGATTTTAACCAACTAAAAACGAGAATAATCATGATGAACAAAACTGAAAACTGGAAAAGAAAAGCTTTCTTAGCAAGCTTTTCGATTATGCTGATCGCAGGATCAACCTTATTGTTTAGCAATAAGAATGCTGATGAAAATGAATCTATTGCAGAAAGTATGCTATCAAAGGCCAATACAGCCCTTAATCTTCAAGCTCCTCAGGATACTATTGAAGGGATAGGTGCAAGTAAAGAACAATTAGCTGAGTACGACAAAGCTTTAAATAAAATTAAGGAGTATAAAAAGAATCATCCTAATGAACGATTCGTTGATATTTCTAGTTTAGATCAACGAAGGATGGGATATATTGCTTATGTTATGAATAAAGAACAAAGAGAGGCAAGAACGAATAAAGATAATATGTTTCTAAACCCTTCTACTTTTATAATAAGAAATACTAGACCTAAAAAGAAATCTCCAAATAAGACCACGTTTGAAAATTGGAAAAACCCAAATGTATATGGTGTGTGGATAGATGGAAAGAAATCCAATAATAAGGCTTTGAGTAATCTGGAGAACAGTGATATTGTATATTATACCATCAGTAAATTATATGGAAAAGCCAAAGAAGGCAGAAAATATACACATCAACTTGATATCTATACCGCAAAAGGCTTTCAAGAGGCTTATAAAAACTACCTTTTTGATGCTAAATAGGATAAAATAAATCAAAGGACATAATTGATTTTATGTCCTTTGTTTTTTAATACCTTAAAACAGAAAAGCATGTTCTTTTTACTTTTCAAATAATCTTCTTGAATAGCTAATTTACCTTACTCCTTACTTCCCAAACTTCCTAGGCATATAGCTTAAACTGACCATATAATATTGTGTTAAGATATTTCTATATCCAGAGGTGAATTCAGTTACACCATCATTAAAGTAGAAGCCTTTATTTTGTCGTAATAAATCATATACTGCTACTTTAACTTCTAGATTATTACCTTTTAACATTCTATAAGTAGTATTCGCATTCCATATTACCGCATGGTTATCTTGAAATTTTGAAAAGCTAGATCTATTATCAATATTCGTATTCACGACCCACCTCTTCGTTATAAAGTAAGCTGCTGCCAATCCTGAGCTCCATGTTATGGAGTTGTAATTGTTTTTATCATCCTCAGCTTTTTTATCGTAGCGTTTATAGGCACTTAAATCATTTTTCCAAGCTAACTGAAACTTGTTAAGTCGGGTATAATAAATCTTTAGATCCAATCCATTACGAATGTTAATCATCTCTTGCATATTTCCATCGATGTACTGGAATTTATTGCCTAAATTACCATTCATATTAAGTTCCAAACTCATGGTGTGATCTTTCTTAATAAAAAACGGTTTTTTAAAACTCAAAGAGTAATTGAAAGCATGCATTCCATTAGGTACTTGAGCTGTATAATTTTGTTGTTCATTTTCTGAATAAACAATGCTATCTGTCAAGCCGTCCATGTAATATTTATAGTTAGCAAAATAAAAAACATTTGTAGCATATTGTTTTGATTGATAATATGCCCCATTTAAACTAACAGAATGAACTCCAGTAGGTTTTAATTTATTATCTGTTCCATAATTTCGATATCCAGGATTGATATCATCATAAATAGGTCTTAATCTATTTAAAAATGCGTATTCTTCATTATAGTTATATGCTATACTTTGGTTAAAACCATAGACCCCTAATTTATTATAGCTGTAGGACATTCTTAACGATGGAATAAAACTATTGAATTGTTGCTTCAGGTTTCGATAGTCCAATGTAGATTGATTTTCATTTCGGTGGAATCTACCTTTAAGTTCTGAAGAAAGGCTTAAATTATAATAGTATCGACCATCCAAATATTTATTTTTTAAATTCTTATCATAACTCAATGATGGCTCATAAACCAGTTCATGATAATTAGAAATATGAGATAAACTTTTATTTACTTGGGGGCTTGAATTGATTAAATCTACAACCTGGTCATTATTATCAGTACTATAATAGGAGATATTATTATTAAATGTAAAGCTTTTAAGTGATACACTGAATCCTCCATTAAGTCTTCTAGACTCAAAATCGATATCGTAATTTCGATTACTCAATCGGTTCAGTGCAGCATCAGTGAAATTTGTATACTCTCCACGTTTAATTGATTCGTCTTTGTTATTTTGGAAATTTCCTCCAATTTGAAAAGAATAGCTTAATTTTTCAAAAAAAGATTTAGCTTCCTTATTGTCCATAAAAACCTCTTGTTTAGTCGAAACATTTAAGTTAGCATTAAAGCCTAATGTTTGGTTCAAGTTCGAACCAGCATTTTCAATACTATTTTTCGATTGGTTATTCTGGTAATCATACAATGTATTACTAGTCGAGTTATTATCACTCTTGCTGTTTTGCAAGTTCATATTAGCTGAATAGTTGAAGGTTCTTTTACCAGACTCCATTCGATTATTTTGGCGATCATATTTAACATTCGCTTGCTGAATCTGGTAATTATTATCATTTATTGAGCTGGAGCTCCTGGTATTATGTTCCTTATCTTCTGGATTTAATAAAAAACTAGTTGATTCGTTAATATTTAAATTATTATTCCATTTAGAAGAAATATCGCCTTTAATCAAATGCTTATTGAATACGGTATTAGTACCCAAGAAATCGTATTGATAGCTTCCACCAGCCACATGTTGCGTTAATATTCCCTGTCTCTGAAAATCAGAGTCAAAATCTGCATTCACACCAATACCTTTAAAGGTGGTATTCCTTAATAATTGATCAATATTATATAAGTCCTTATTGACATTATTTCCAGAATAAGCAATGGTAAACTGTGTTTTTGATGTGCTTTTATTTATGTTTCCATGACCTTGCAAATGCTTTTTAGTTCCTGCCCCTGCTCCCACACTACCAAAAAACATGTTTTCTTTACCCTCCTTCATAACCACATTCATCTCCATTTTTTCATCCAGAGGATTCTTTTTCTTTTCCTCCTCACTCCTTTTATCATATACCTGAAGCTTCTTAACTGCCTTTTTATCTATATTTTGCAAAGCAATTGCCATGTCAGAACCAAAAAATGGTTTCCCATTTACAAGAATGGTTGGAACCTTACGGCCATTGTAAGTTACTTCACCATCACCCCAGACAACAATTCCGGGTAATTTATTTAATAGATCTTCCACCACAGCATTAGAATCCAATTCAAAGGCATCAGCATTAAACTCAATGGTATCTCCATTCATCCGAACAGGAGGAATCAAATCAATAGCCTCTATTTCATTGGTGACTTGATTCATATTGATTCGTCCAAAATCCTTTTTTTCATTGGCCTGAAGTTGAAATTCGATCTTTACTTTCTCATATCCTTGAAGACTGAATTCCAATATCATTGGTTTCCCAATAGCAGATTCAGTGATCTCGAATTTACCATATCGGTCAGTCAACGTGACTTTATCTACTGATGTTTTGCCTTTTTGGAATAAGGATACCCCCGCAGCATCCAATACTTTGTTATAGGTAGAATCGACCAAGACACCTTGAATTTTGGTTTGCGCATGAAGACATAAGCTAACTCCCATTAGTAGAATTAGTGTAATAATTGGTTTTAGGTGCATTCCTTACTTTAATTTAAAACGTACTAGAATTGGATTTGGTGATTTGGCGAACTCTTGATATGATTTCCGAATTTCATGAGATTCCTGTCGAGACTTATCTTTAGCAGATTGAATCGAATTTGGATAAATACAACTATACAGATATTCCCCATCAGATATTAAGAAGTTATAGTTTAAAAACTCCATATAATCATTGGATTTATCCGGTAAGATTTTAGTAAGATTAATGATCTCATTTGTTTCCAAGTTCATAGCTACCCAACCCGAAGTTCCAAAGCTCGAAATATAAAGGATTAAATATTGTTTATATGGAATAGGACGACCAACCCCGTAGATTTTCGATCTATTTTTGGTCAAGAAATCGTATGATTTTCTAGAATCTTCAAAATGTACATACTCAGAAGTATCAATTGTATTTTTTAATGGAAATATGAATTGTGTTCGGTTGATAATTCCCTCTTGTCCAAGTTCAAATAGTTGATAAGTATTAGGAAAGACAGCATAAGCTTTATCTTCAGAAACCTTCACTACGGATACATAGGAATTATAAGAAGATTTAATACTATCTCGAGTATCGTATTTAATCAGTACACTATCCTGGAATTTCAAGGCATAATCTGCGATAGTATCCTTAGCAATGAATAGTTGACTGGATTGATAATAACTAGAACCAACTTTGGTTTTTGGACTTGTCTTTTGGTATTTATAACTCTTGTCCAATTCAATTAATTCCCCATTCTTATCAAACTGAGCTTTAAGTGATTCACCAATAATAATAAAACGGTTCCCTTCCTTACCCAATGAGTAGTAATGCCAGTCATTTTTACGTTTATACCCATCAATCTCTTTTAATCGTTTGATTAGGTTTCCTTTAAAATCAAAAATAAAAACCCCACCATTTTGATAATCGAAAAAAATAATTCTGTCTTCAATAATTTCTACATTACTTATGCTACTGATAACATCCTTTTTGCCACTATTAAGCGGTATATATTCTAAATCTGACAACTGCTCACTGACTGTGCCTCCTCTAAGTTGTTCAGGAATAATTCTAAGTTTTTGAACTGGAATATCGGAAGAGTAAAGTAGCCTTTGTGCAAAAATATTATTTGAACAAATAGCCAATAAAAAAATTAGGGAAATAATTCTCATTAATAATTAGTTAGTATTGGTTATAAAAGCAAAAAAGCCTTTTACGAGCGCTCTTTTTAAAGAGACTTTAAGTAATATAAAAAGTTTAATGATTAAAGAAATATTTTAGAAATCAAATAAAAATTATCATATAAAATACTCGATAAGCAAAGGTAATATTTCCTTGAAATTAACTGTTAATATGGCCTAAAATTGTATCAAACTGATCTGATAACTTCTGTAAATGAGTCCTATCGCCTCCCCCTACTTCCAACGTCATCCACTCCCCTTTATACTTGATATCCTGAATTGATTTCATAACCTTAGCCCAATCAATATCACCTTTGGTCAATTCTACGCCAAAGCCTTTTGAAAGCCCTTCATTGTTCATTTTCTGTCGGCTAAATTCTTTGATATGAAACTTCAATATCTTTGTTCCTAGCGTTTCAATCCAATGCTCAGGCCATCCATAACGCATGACATTACCAATATCAAAATACCAACCTACAGCTGGATGATTAATCTCTTCTAAATACTTCTTGGCTTCAACAGGACTGATTAAGAAATTATTCCACACATTCTCTATTCCTATATTTACCCCTGTATTTTCTATTTTTGGAAGTATTTGTCGAATGGTAGCAATGGAATTTTTCCAAGCAGTTTCATAAGATACTTTTTCATTAACTATACCTGGAACTACTAAAACTGTATTTCCTCCAAGCATCTTTGTCTCTTGAACAGTTTTTACCACAGACTCAACAATGAATTTACGCACCTTAGGATCCGGATCAGAAAGTGGTCTATTCCAATGATCTTTATTGACTAAGCTTGGCAATTCTATACCTGTTTTGTCTCTAGCATCGATTAATTCCTTAATAGGAACCTCTAAAGGCGCATTAAACTCAATTCCATGGAATCCTAAGTCTTTAACTAATTTAAATTTATCGAGTATAGATAGGTCTTCTTGAATCATCCAATAGCCAAGACCTTTTTTGATCTTTAAATTAGCGAATGAGTTTGTCTGATAACTAGATAATAAAGGTGCAGCAAGACCTGCTCCTGCAAGCAGAGAGATGTTCTTTAGAAATTCTTTTCTTAACATGTGTGTTTTTTAATCGGGTTGTCGGTTTAGGAATTACAAGTAATGTGGACCATTTCCAAGAATTCTGCTGGGAAAATACAACATTTTATTTATTAAAGCATCTTAAATGCAATATTTCTACTCAATAGCATGAAATATTATTATTAAAATCGATCCGCATATGCAAATATACTAGGTGTACCCCCGGTATGAATAAATAAGAAATCTCGACTGTTAGTAAACCTACCTAATTTAATATCATTGATAAAGCCAGTAAATGCCTTTCCTGAATAAACAGGGTCTAAAAGCATCCCTTCAACCTGTGCTACTTTCTTAATACAAGCTTTTGTTTCATCATTTAACAAGCCATAACCCTCACCTACATAGTCATTACTTAAATGAATTTTTGATTCATCAATATGCTCTTGATCATTTAAAAGACCGGCTATCTCCTTAATTATAGTTCTTGTATCCTCTAGAATTGGTTCCCTATCCAATTGTACATTATATCCTTGGATCTGAATATCCTTTTCTATATAAACCACTCCAGCCAATAACCCACCATGAGTACCACCAGAACCTGAGGCCACTCCAATATGACTAAAGTCCAAATCCATTGATCGAGCCTGTTCTTCAATTTCTAGAACTGCTCGAGCATACCCTAATCCACCCGTAGTATTGGAACCACCAACTGGAATAAAATAAGGCTTCTCCCCTTTTTCTCGATAATCGTGTACTAACTTTTCAATAAATTCAGAAACCCGATGATCATTAGGAATCTCATGGATTCTAGCATCTACCAACTCATCTAAAATGATATTCCCGTTGTTCCTATATAATTCGGAGGAATTAGCCACACTGTTTTTTAAAACCAGATCTACATCAAATCCAGACATCTTAGCTGCATAAGCGGTTAATCGCGCATGATTGGATTGTCTTGCTCCTACCGTAATGATCCGGTTAGCTCCTTTTCTTCTTGCTTCCGCCAAAAGGTATTCCAATTTCCTCAATTTATTTCCTCCCATACCTATGCTGGACAAATCATCACGTTTTACATAAATACGATGACCCAATTCCGCACTTAATCTTGTTAAAAACAATATTTCTGAAGGATTTTTTAATAATATGAGACGATCTACTCCCTTTTCTAGAAGTTTTTCGTCGAAGGTTGATATTGATTTCATATTCGAATTTAAGGATTTAAATCGAGTGATTAAAAAACTAAAAAATTGGGATTTTAACCATATTTTTTGTAATATTGTGAGGTTATTAATAAACAATTCTCAATAAATGTCCCTAAACCTTAAAAATTTTATCAATTCAGTAGAACACAGGAATGCTTGTGAACCAGAATTTTTACAAGCGGTTACCGAAGTAGTCGAAGATCTTATTCCGTATGTTAATGAGCATAGGCAAGATCTTATTGACTTAAAGATTTTAGAGCGCATGGTCGAACCTGAGCGCGTAGTTTCATTTCGTGTGGCTTGGTTAGATGATAACAACCAAATACAAGTCAACCGTGGATATCGCGTGCAAATGAATTCAGCCATAGGACCTTACAAAGGAGGTCTCCGCTTCGCTCCTGATGTTAATCTGAGTATATTGAAATTTTTGGCATTTGAACAAGTCTTTAAAAATAGCTTAACCGGATTACCTATTGGTGGTGGTAAAGGTGGTTCAGATTTTGATCCTAAAGGAAAATCTGACAATGAAATCATGCGTTTCTGCCAGAGTTTTATGACCGAGCTACAAAGACATATTGGTGCAGAAACAGATGTTCCTGCAGGAGATATTGGAGTAGGCACGCGTGAGGTGGGTTATTTATTTGGGCAGTACAAACGCCTTCAAAACAACTTTACTGGTGTATTAACTGGCAAAGGAATACATTGGGGTGGATCATACATTCGTCCAGAAGCTACAGGTTATGGTTTATTATATTTTGTACAATGTGTACTCGACTATAACAACGAAAGCATTGAAGGCAAAACCATTTCCATTTCGGGTGCAGGAAATGTAGCTTATTATGCTGCGGAGAAGGCTATTCAATTGGGTGCTAAAGTAATTACCCTTTCCAATAGCCAAGGGACGATTTACGATCCTGAAGGATTTACTTTAGAAAGATTACAACACTTAGGCAGCTTAGGTCGCGATTTAAAAGCTTATACCACAAAATATGCCTCTTCTAGCTTTCATGATAAGCAGAATCCTTGGCAATTTCCTTGTGATATCGCATTACCATGTGCTACACAGAATGAGATCAATGCAGAAGATGCTAAGAAACTGGTTGAGCAGGGTTGTAAGATTGTCGCTGAAGGCGCAAATATGCCTTCCACTGCTGAAGCTATTAAAATCTACTTACAGGCAAAGATTCATTTTGGTCCCGGAAAAGCAGCAAATGCAGGTGGAGTAGCGGTATCCGGATTAGAAATGTCGCAAAATGCTATTGGACAACAATGGTCTCCTGAAAAAGTAGATCATCGTTTAAAGTTGATTATGGAAAACATCCATAAAACTTGTGTTCGCTTTGGAAAAGAACCAAATGGCTATATAAACTATTTGAAAGGTGCAAATATCGGAGGCTTTATCAAAGTTGCTGAAGCAATGAAAGCCCAAGGAGTCGTATAATAGGCTATTATTTCATAATTTTGAAATCCAAGAACAAAGTAAGTGTTCTTGGATTTTTTTTATTTCAATACTTAATCTTATGCGCGTACTAGCAGAACTACCACATCCTGATTGTAAGATCAGCATCTTTGGAATGAACCAGAAATTCATCATAAAATTTGAACAAGGAACCTTGGAACAATCCTATAAAATAGCTGAAGTTGATGTTGTCGGTGGAATTAACGGAGTCTTTGAAATGCTAGATGAAGCATTTATCAATCAGGTGTTAGAACTATTTAATCAAATGCGGAAGGCAATAATCGACACCTACAATAAATATCAATAATTAATAGACATAAGCATCATAACTTACTGACAATTAATTGTTAAAAATACAAAACCCCATAAGACAAAATATAATTTTGTCTTATGGGGTTTTTCTTTAGATGTAGTAACCATTCAGATAAATATAATATTTAGCATAAAAAGTGTAAATTACTGATATATCGTGTTTTAAATATACATACAAAATATTATTTGCTTAACAATTCCACCAAATAATCAACACCTTTTGTTGCAGACTCCTCTATTTTGATCACATTTGGAGGCACCCTATAATTATCGGCATTCGGGTCTATCAAAATCAATTTACATAAAGGATTAGTTTCATAAAGAAGATTTGCTGCCGGGTAAACTTGGAGACTTGTCCCTATTACTACAAATACATCTGCCTCTCTGGATAATTTAGTTGCAGGAATCATATTAGGCACTGCCTCTCCAAACCAGACAACATGCGGCCTTAATTGTGAGCCAAATTCACAATTGTCCCCCATATTAATTGTTGGTCCATCTAGCTCATATACGATTTCAGCATTTTTGGAGGATTGTGATTTCATGATCTCTCCATGTAAATGCAAAATATGAGTACTTCCAGCACGTTCATGTAAATCGTCAATATTTTGCGTTATAATCCGCACATCAAAATCCATTTCCAATTCAGCTAACTTAATATGCGCCTTATTAGGCTTAGCCTCCATACAAGCTAACCTCCTCTGATTATAAAACTCTTGCACCAGTTTCGGATCTCTCAACCAAGCCTCAGGCGTAGCAACATCTTCTACACGATATCCTTCCCAAAGCCCATCAGTGCCCCTAAAAGTCGGTAATCCACTTTCAACTGAAATTCCTGCACCAGTAAATACCACCAATTTTTTCATATTACCTTTATTTATTTACTACCTAAAAAACAAAAAAAATCCGCTCCCAAAAAAATTGGAACCGGATTTAATATAAAATAGCTGCTTTTTTTATTTAACAAAATAACGATGTTCAATCACCGTTGCTTCTGCTTTTTTACTGTCAAATGTATCTTTAACAGCACAATATCCTGTGACACCTCTATAAATCAATGCGCCACCTAAGGTAACACCTGAAATAGCTGTCATCGGACGTTTTAGTAATGACTTAAGGCCCATTCCAAGAATAAAACCTCCCGCTACTACGGATAAAACACGTTCTGATTTGCTGATATTGTTTCCTTCACAATTCTCATCTAACGTGCTTTTCAACTTATCAAATGCATAATTTACTATTCCGCTCATAATTATCTATATTAATCGTTATCTAATAAACGTTTTGGCTAGAGTTTTGTTTCGTGAAAAACATAAATTTTAATACTTAAATTTTTAATTTTTGTACATTCACGTTTAAACCCTTATCTACGTATGCTAGTAAAGAAATACTCTGGCGAATTAGTTCCTTTTGATGAATCCGCCCTTCGTCGCTCCTTAACTCGCTCTGGAGCCAGTGACAAAGAAGTTGAAATGGTCTACCAATCCATCAAGGATGCTGTTTATGATGGTATCACTACACGGGAACTTTATGAACTTGCCTTTGCAGCTCTGAAATCAAAGAAAAACTCCTATGCAGCAAGATACAGCCTTAAAAAGGCGCTTCGTGAATTAGGCCCGGAAGGTTTTTATTTTGAAAAGTGGGTAGCTAGAATGTTCCAAGAAGATGGTTTTGAAGCAATAACGGGGCAAACAGTACAAGGTCATGCAGTTTCCCATGAAATAGATGTCGTTGCTTTAAAAGATGATACATTCTTAGCGATGGAGTGTAAGTTCCGAAATGACGCAGATGCCAAAATATCGGTCACAACGCCCATGTACTTTAAATCACGATTTGAAGACATCAGTGGGATTGACTATAATTTCTTTAATCAGAAAAGACAATTTACAGCTGGCTGGCTAGTAACCAATGCTTACCTTACTAGTGATTCTATTGACTTTGGTCGTTATTATAAGATGAATTTACTATCCTGGGACTACCCTCGTGGAAGCTCAATTAAAGCAAGGGTGGATAACAATGGTGAATATCCAGTTACCTGTTTAACTACACTAACACAGCAAGATAAAGTCATGTTATTAAAGAATCAATGTATCTTAGTAAAAGACCTGATTCGGGACCCAAAAGTATTAGATCGCATTCAAGTCGCAGGAAATAAAAAAGACAGCATTTTGCAGGAAGCAAATGAATTAATAAATAGTCCATTAAATCATGAGTAACAAATTTGTAAGAGAGGAAATTAGCTTTTTTAAAGGAGCTAGAAATCGACTCTTAGAACTTAAATATGTATTTGGTGTTTTCTTTCAGTTTATGAAAGGTTTCCGAACACTGCATTTTGTGGGACCATGCGTTACAGTCTTTGGTTCAGCGAGGTTTGATGAAAACCATCCTTACTACAAACAGGCTCGATCTGTTTCAGCTAAATTAGCTGATATTGGCTTTACCATTATGACTGGTGGTGGCCCTGGAATTATGGAGGCCGCCAATAGAGGTGCTAAAGATGTTGATGGTGCATCTGTAGGCTGCAATATTGTATTACCTCATGAGCAGATGCACAATCCATATATGGATAAATTTGTCAATATTGACTATTTCTTTGTCCGTAAGGAACTCTTACGTAAATATTCATTCGCATTTGTAATTATGCCCGGAGGATTCGGAACCTTAGACGAATTATTTGAAACCTTAACTTTAATTCAAACTAAGAAAATATCTCAGTTCCCGATTGTTATCATGGGTTTAGAATACCATAAAAATATTAAGGAACATGTTGAATTGATGATTGAAGCCAAGACTATTAGCCCTGAAGATCAAGATCTGTTATTATTTACAGATGATATTCAGGAGGCAGTAGATCATATCTATAAATATGCCGATACGAATAAGGTTATCAAACTGAAAGAACCAAAGCCAAGTTGGATTCTTGGTGAACCAAACTTCAAAAAAGAGAAAAAAGCTATATAGTTAGCTTGTGTTATATTTTTAAAAAGGGCAGTTATTCATCATAACCGCCCTTTTCAATTTTTTCATATTCTATTACTATAATTCCGTCCCAGGGTATACCTCCGCATATTTATTCAGTTCACTCAAATCAACTTGATCTTCAAATATCCCAAAAACACTAGAGCCCGAGCCACTCATGGATGCATAGACTGCTCCCAATTCATATAATTTTGACTTAATATCCCGAATCAATGGGTATTTTTCAAAGAGACTAAATTCAAAATCATTTCTAATCGTATACTTCCATTCCTGTATAGGGAGTTGCACGGCATCCCTCAAGTCTATTTCAGGTTTTTGAGGTATAACAGCACGATAAGCTTCTGCGGTTGATATATGGATATCTGGTTTCACCAGTACGATATGATAAGCCGAGAGATCCAATTCAATATCCTTTAACTCAGTTCCTATACCTTCTGCATATTGTGCTTTATTTTCAACAAAGAAAGAACAATCAGCTCCTAACTGAGCTGCATATTCCTTTAGCTTTTCAATGGATAGTTTCAACTCAAACATATCATCCAAAAGACCCAAAACCGCAGTTGCATCGGAAGAACCACCTCCTAATCCGGCACCTATAGGAATATTCTTGAGCAAATCGATATGAACCAAAGGCATTTCATAATCCGCTTTTAACAAGTTATAGGCTCTCAGACATAAATTATCAGTATCTGCAACAAGTGAAGAATTCCAGATGGAAAGCCCCAGTTCCTCAGCCTTTCTTACTTCTATTACATCATAAAGCTTTACTGGATAAAATATTGTTTCCAAATCATGATATCCATCCTCACGTTTCCGAGTGATATGTAGCCCTATGTTTATCTTAGCATTTGCGAATTTCAGCATATACAAATATGCTATTTTTTCAGCAGTATTACTTCAGATAAGTACATAGAGCTTCCTTGTCAAAGACATTATATATCATATACACAGCATGATATACTTAATTAGTATTTATTATATTTGGAATGGAAGTTAAAACCTATGTTTATAAAAACCATTCTTAGCACCTTTATCTTGGTCTTATGTTGCAGTTTAATCTATGCGCAACACATTCCTCGAGTGGGTTCTCCATTTGTTCAACAGTACAATAAATCTGCTTACCATGCAGGCAATCAAAACTGGGGTTTATCCATTAGCCCTGAAGGTTTTGTATATGCTGCCAATACAGAAGGTTTATTGTCTTTTGATGGACAAGAATGGCGATTATACGCCATGCCTAGACACAGCAGCTTAAGAAGTGTATTGGTTCATACAGATGGGAAAATTTATGTTGGCGGTGCAGGCGAATTTGGATTCTGGACACGATCTAAATTCGGTAAGATGAATTATAGCAGTATATCTGATTCTGTAAAGAATAAAGAGCTTCTACGTAATGATGACATCTGGAGAATTATTATAGATAAAGATGCCATCTATTTCCATGCCTTTTCCAAAAGCTATCGTTATCAAAATGGCAAAATAGAAACTATCACAGCTCAAGGCGAACCTTTCCTATTCGGTCACCAGGTAAGAAACAACATTTATTTTGAGCAGATTCCCTCCGGATTACATCAACTGAACGGAAAACAATTACAGCGAATACCTGATGCCTCTAAACTCCAGCAAGCAAATATCCTAAGTATGCTCCCCTATGGGAAAGATCAAACCTTAATCGCAACAGCTAATAATGGCTTATTCCTAATGAATCCTTCAGGAGAAATCTCCTCTTGGTCAGTTCAAGCAGATGATGAGCTGAAGCGTTTTCAAATCAATAATGCTGTCAAGTTGTATTCTGACCAATATGCATTTGGCACCATCCAAAATGGTATATACATACTTAATAGTCAAGGGGAAACTATTCAACACATCAACAAGAACAATGGCTTACAAAACAACACGGTGCTTAGTATGGCCGTTGATAAACAGGCAAATCTATGGGCAGGCTTAGATAATGGGATTGATCGAATTGACATCAACAGTCCACTATATTATTTTTCAGATCTTACAGTCAATATAGGAACTGTATATTCCTCCATTATCTATAATAATCGAATCTATTTAGGAACGAATCAAGGTCTCTTTTATAGCGACTGGAAAGGAGTTTCCAATTATCAATCTTTAAAATTTAGTATTATCCCAGGTTCCCAAGGACAGGTTTGGCAGCTCGCTAATATAGCCGGAAAGCTAATTGTTGGTCATAACTCAGGAACTTTTGAGTTAACAAACAATAGCTTAAAACGAATTTCAAATGTTACTGGCGCCTGGAGATTCCTTCAAATAATCAATACGAACTATTGGTTACAAGGCAATTATACCGGATTAGGCTTAATGCAAGCTAAGGAGGAAATTGCTTTCTTAAAGCAATTTCAAAATAGAAAAGAACCGATTCGAGAAATTCTGCAAGATGGTCCAAACAACTTTTGGCTTACAAACCAACAGCATGTATATAACCTTATTCTAAGCTCCAATTATGATGAAGTCAAAGAATGGAAAGATTTATCCAATGGACTACCAAAGGATGCAAGGGTACATGGTGTTTACAATCTTGCCAATAACACTGTTTTTGCCACTGACTCGGGCTTTTACCGCTATGATAATGTATCCAATGAATTCAAGGCTTATGATGAATTGAACAGCAAATTAGGTAGTTTCTCCAATGCTAACAAGGTAATCCCAATTCAAGATAAAGAATACTGGTTAATTAAGAAATCGCATATTGCCAAAATAGAATTCCCTAATGATGGTAATCTTCGTATTGATTCCAGTTCTTGGAACAGTCTAAAAGGAAGGATGATGAACAATTATGAGCATATCCTGAACGTCAATAAGGATCTTTCATTAATAGGTCTAGACAATGGATTCGCCTTGTATTTCAATCAATATCCTGCAAGCAAACAGATTCCAAAACCTATCATTACCAATTTATGGAATATTACCTCTGATCCATCAGCGATAGTGGACGAAATGAAAATTCCCAATTCGCAGAATAATATCCGAATAGCCTTTGCCTCGCCTTGGTACTCCTCTGCTCCCGTTCAATATCAATATTTGCTGGAAGGTTATACAGATGAATGGTCAACTTGGGATCAAGTTGCTTATCGCGATTTCACGAATTTACCCTTTGGCAAATACACCTTCAAGGTACGAGCCATGACTGCCAATGGAATACAATCAGAAATCAGCTCATTTACCTTTCGTATACAAGCACCTTGGTACTTCTCCTGGCCAATGATTATCCTATATATTCTATTGGCTCTAGCATTAGTATATCTATTTAGAAAGAATTATGAACGCCGCTTATTGGAGCATCAACGAAAGATCAAAGACAAAATATTGGCTGAGCATGAAGAACGCATGGCTCGGGAAGCCGAAGAGAATGAACGAAAATTAATGGCTTTAAAAAACCAACAACTCGAGCAAGAATTAGAAATTAAAAACCGTGAGCTTGCCAATGCGGCCATGAACATCGTCTACAAAAATGAGATGTTAAACAACCTACACCATGAGTTGACAAACCTGAATGATTCAAATGGTAACAAGCTAAGCAACGAGCAATTACGTAAAGTAAATAAACTAATAGATGAGGCACATTCGGATGATCGAGATTGGGATCTATTTGAAAAAAGCTTCAATGAAGCACATGAGAATTTCTTTAAAAAGCTTAAAACAGATTATCCAGAATTGGTTCCAAATGATCTTAAACTATGTGCTTACTTACGCTTGAATATGTCGAGTAAGGAAATAGCTTCTCTATTAAATATCAGTACTCGTGGCGTGGAAATTCGTAGATACCGATTAAGAAAGAAACTGGCCTTACCAACGAGCAAGAATTTAACGGAATTTCTATTGGAACTATAGTATAGCATTAGCAAGCGGATTGCCTACCAGCGACCACCTGCTCCACCTCCACCAGAACTACCACCACCGAAACTTCCTCCTCCGGATGATGAACCACCTCCTCCTGAAGAGCTACCACCACCGGAACTACTGCTGGAAGAACGGGTTTTCTTGGCTATACTAAAGTAGCCTTTATGTAAGTAATAGGAACAATGGGAACACTTATCAAATCGCTCGCCTTTTCCTTCACTGGAATAAGTTGGACGGTTAATGGTTTTCGTATCATTCACTTTTAGGGTATAAAACCCACATTGAGGACATACTGAAAAGGAACGGCTCACTTCCCAAGGCACTAATTCAAACTTCCCGGTTTTGTTATTTTTCCAGACTTCATATCTCCGTGACCCTACGCGCTCCTCCGTTTTGTTTCCAGCCTCCAGTACACTCTTTACTATAGCAGCATCCTTTAGCCTATTCATGCGAACCCAATCCCCAGAAGAATCTGGCGGACTGAAACGCTTTGAATTTTGAAACATGCGGGTACCAATTATACCAAGATCTATCCAAGCAATTGGAGATAAGAGAATGGGCACTATCATCCGGCCTAATAACTTTCGCAACAACTTTTGTTTATCCTCCTCATCACGTGTTTCTTTCATTATCCGCTCTCGGATGAGCGTAATCTTAATAGCAATTACCACAGATCCAAAAGCAAATATGAAGTACGGAAGATTCTTCGATTGATAAACATCTTCAATATTATTAAATATAAAAGCAAAGACAAATACGGACACGAACATCAGCAGCAGCATACAACCCATTCCATAAAGCACCGGCTTAATCAATCCTATATGTTGATATTCATTTAAAATACTGTTTCCAACAAAATGAACATACAGATAAATACAGAGCAGGATCGAAAGCACGATAAGTGAATTCGAGAAGTTATCATTCTTTAAAGAAAAAAATGATTTCTTTGCTGGTGCAAAAGATTCCAGTTCTTTGGCTGCATCATCAGAAGTTAAAACCCTTTCAATAACTTTTGCCAACGCCAACACGCCCTCACTATATTCCCCGTCCTGGAAATAAGGAACTAAATAGTTCTCTCCAACACGCTTTAACTGAGCATCTGTCAATAAGGATTCTAATCCATATCCTGTAATAAATCGGTATTCTCGCCTATCTTTGGCTACAAACAAAAGCAAACCTGAATTCGATTCCTTTTTACCTATTCCCCAATGATTAAATAGATCATAAGCAAAGGTGAAATCATCATCTCCGTCGTAATTATTGACCACTACTAGGGCAAATTCTGCCCCTGAATGCTTCTCTATGTTTTGACATATGGTATTTAATTCTTGGACCGTGTATGAATTTAAAATACCATCTGGGTTAGATACAAAATTATCTTGACCTTGATCTTTTGGATTTGGAACACGATCAACAGCGTATGCATTACTGATCTGTTCGATTTCTTGTCCCTTAACAGTAGCTGTCCCATAAAACAACATAAGGACGATCAGGAAGAGTTGAATTCTCCAGGCCGGCAAGATATTTTGAATCATATACTAATTTTGTTCAGTGTGAAATGATATATCATTTTTACAAGAAATATCATCCGAATATAATCATTTAAGAAATACACTTACATGGACTTGACAAAATATGTCGAGAATGGTCTATATTTTGAGAATAATAAATTTATGGGAAAATTACTTAAAATTTTATTGACCTTGGCTATCATCATTGGTGTCACTTGGTTTGTATGGGATCGTATTAAACCTGGAACAACAGTAGACACCAGGCATCAGGTATTAATTGAGCGTATAGAGGCTATGGGCAAGTTAGAGCTTGTTAAATACCGATTATCGGATGTCGTTGAACACAAAAACATAACAGCATATTTACCAGAAGCTAGTGTCCTCTTAATTATTAAGGCGGATGCGGTGGGATGTATAGACTTGACCAAATTAGATAGTACAGATGTCAAAGTGTCAGGAGATTCTGTTTCCATTACACTTCCAAAACCAGAAATTTGTTATGTGAAAATAGATCATAAGGATTCTAAGGTTTATGATACGAAAATGGCCTTTTTTAGGGAGGCAACTTTGGTAGATGAAGCATACAAAGCTGCTGAAGAAGAAATACATAGACAGGTGAAGAATTCAGATATTCTACAACAGACGCAGAATAATGCTATGCACGTCTTTAAACCACTAATTGAAGCATTGGGATTCAGCAAAGTAAGCTTATCTTTCAAGTAAGCACTCTTCGAAATGAAAGAAACGCAAAATGTATTTAAGGTATATGATAAGATTGCCTCTTGGTTTGATAAAAACCGAGGGCAAGACCTTATGGAAAAAGCGTATTTAGATTATATTATACAATCCATTCCAAAACAAAGTCATGTATTAGATTTAGGCTGCGGCACTGGAAAACCTATCCTTTCCTACCTCCTGGAGCATGATATGCAAGTAACTGCCGTTGATGCCAGTAAAGCAATCTTGGATATAGCAATAGCAAACTTTCCTGATACCGAATTTATCTTGGAAGATATGCGAAAGTTAGACCTAGATCGAAAATATGATGCCTTAATCGCTTGGCATAGCTTCTTTCACTTAAATCAAGATGATCAGATTAAGATGTTTCCAATTTTCAAAATACATCTTAAACCTGAAGGTTTCCTTTTGTTTACAGCAGGACCAGATGCTGGTGAAGCTTGGGGTACACTGGATGGAGAACAGGTTTACCATGCTTCCCTATCTCCTGAAAAATACCAATCCTTATTGGAAGAACATGGGTTTCAAATCATCCAACAAAAAATGCAAGATCCAGATTGTGGAAATGCATGTATTTGGTTGGCTCAACTTCAATAGGCTTATTCTGTCCTGAAATTAATCTTCTTCATATTTGGCAAGAAATAAGCAATAATGCCTATCAGTGGCAAATAGGAACAAACATTATAGATATTGGTCAATGAGGTCTGATCCGCCCACCAACCTAACATGGCAGCTCCTATTCCACCCATTCCAAAGGCAAAGCCATAGAACAAGCCAGAAACCATTCCTATTTTCTTAGGCAATAATTCCTGAGCATACACCAAAATCGATGGAAAAGCGGATGCCATAATAAAGCCTATAATGGACACCAATATAGCAGTCCAAAATAAATTGGCAAATGGAAGCAATAAGGTAAAGGGAGCACAACCTAGTACCGAAAGCCAAATGATGTACTTTCTTCCCAAAACATCGCCCAGCGCACCACCAATTAATGTCCCTAAGGCAATTGCGATTAGGAAATAGAACAAGTAAACCTGCGCACCAACCTCAGTAATACCAAATTTCTGCATCATGTAAAATTGTAAATAACTGGTTATGCTAGCGATATAGATATATTTAGAAAATATTAATAACAATAGAATTCCTATGGATATGGCTACTCTTGATGAAGAAAGATCTGGTATGCGAATAGCCTTTTTAGCCTGTCCCCTTTGGGCATGCAATACCTTTTTGTACCAGGTTGCTATATAGCCTAAGATTAATTGTGCAATAACCACAACCGCCAAAAACCAGATAATATACTTTTGCCCATTTGGCAATACGATCCAAGCTAATAACAAAGGTGCTAATGCTGCCCCGGTATTTCCTCCAATTTGGAAGATTGACTGTGCTAAACTGCGCTTTCCACCGGATGATAGGTAAGCTACCCGAGAAGACTCAGGATGGAATATTGAAGAACCAATCCCAACCATAGTGACCGAAAATAATACGGAAGCATAATTGTTAGCATAGGCTAAAGCAATCACCCCAAAAAAGCTAAACATCATCCCTATGATCTGCGAATATGGCTGCGGATGCTTATCGGTATAAGCACCTACCACTGGCTGCAATAAAGAAGATGCCAATTGAAAACATAAAGTAATAACACCTATCTGCGCATAATTCAAATGGAAGTTCTCTTTCAGGATCGGATAAGATGCTGGAATAATGGCTTGAATTAAATCGTTTGAAAGGTGGGCTAAGCAAATGGCTAAAAGAATTGGGTAAGCCGTTTTTGTGGAATCGTATGCGAATGTTGCCTTCTGCATTGGGAAATTAACTATGAAAAATAATACTGTTTAGCTTCTAAAACATATTTTGTTTGAAAAGCATTCAAAGCTATAAATTATTTGAACCAAAGCCTATATAAAAATCATTTTAGACTTTGTGAAGACAAATAGGTTCTAAAAGTTATATTTCAAGTTAAAGAAGCATTAGTATTAAACAGGATTCAAGCTACTATTTGCTTCGATATGGATTCGATACACTTAGGGAAATTCTTAGGATATAATAGGGATCTCCTTCGGAACTCGTTCGCTTCTAACCGAACGAGTTCCGAAGGAGATCCGAACAAGTTCCGAAGGAGATCCGAAGGGTTCTCGAATCCAACCCCTACTAAACCCCTACTAAACCCCTGGAAAACCCTAAGGAAAGACGAAGAGACTACAGACAAAAGACAACAGAAATTGGAAAGGAAAAAGAAAAATGTGGTAAGCAAAAAGAGGAAAAGGAAAAGTAGAATGGAACGGATATTCCATTTTACTTTTCCCTTTCTAATTATTTATATGAAGTCTTACTTGTTTAATTCCAATGCAGGTTTGATATCCTCTAGGATAGCCATATATTCTTCGCCTGAACTTTGAGGGTTTGGGAAAACTTTTCCTGTTACCATCACTTTTACTGAGCCATCTTCCTGAGGCACTTCGAGAACCTTGGAGATGTGGACATGGGATCTTACAGGGATTTCTGCGATAAGTTTTGCTGTAGGCATTCCATTTTGACTTGATAGAAAATTACCGGTCTTCCCTCCCTCTTTTTGCTGGGTATATTCGTAATAATACGTTGGTGCTTTTGTAAAAAAGATATTATTGGCGATATCAGCATATTTGGGATCATCAGACACGTCACCTTTTTGTTTGGAGCTGCATGCAACTAATACAAATACAGTTAGCAATAATACGGATAGTTGTGTGATTAGATTCTTTTTCATGATTAAAAAATAAGGTTGTTTAAATAAATCTTGATGTTGAATAAAAATAGAACGTATATATTTCAAAATCGTTTTGTGATTTTAAGCGTTGGTTATAGTAATTATATAATTGCGATAGTCGAAAAAACCATCTCTTGATGGATTTGTTCTATTATTATCGGGGAACCGAATTTATCAAGATAATTGTGTACTATTAAATATAAATTTTTATATTTATAGAAATACCGCTAAGAATAGTACGTTAAGAAATTAAGTTTTCCAGTAATGGAGGAACTGAATCGTTGACACCGAATTATATAGAATGACGGCCTATTTAGAACAAATTTTTGCGTTTGTATTGTCCAAGTGGTATTATAGCAGCGCCTTCTTTTTTGTCTTTTTTAGTATTTTGTATTTGCTTGGCACATATACAAGCGAATGGATTATACGGCATTATAAGCGTAAATGGAATCTTCAGCAAATTGTGCATGCCCACAAACCTGGTCAAACAAGAAAGGAGATTCAAAATTCCTTTGTTTCCATATTTGTTTTTAGCCTTCAGGCTATTCCCTTTCAACTACTATATGCTCATGGTTACTTTAAAGTAGGATTTGATAATCCTTGGGCATGTCTATGGGAAATTCCGATTTTGTTTTTGTGGAATGAACTACATTTCTATACCATGCATTGGATTTTACATCGACGATGGTTTTTCAAAAACGTGCATAAAACACACCACTGGTCCAAAGAGCCGAGCAGTTATTCCATTTATAGCTTCCATTGGATTGAAGCTTTTATGCTAGGCACGGTCATCTTCTTCCCCGTTTTATTTCATGAGTTCCAACTGATAAGCTTGCTGAGTTTACCTGTAATGAGTATTATCATTAACCTTTTGGGCCATTGCAATCATGAATTTCCAAGTGACAAACCCAGCACATCATTTTCAAAATTCACTTTTAGACATAGTATGCATCACCAAGCTAGCCGAGGTAATTTCGGCTTTATGCTACCCATATTTGATAAAATTTTTCAGACACAAGTAAATACGAATAAGAAAAAATGAACGAGAAAAAACCTGTTTATATAACCGCTATCGGGGTTCATTTACCCAACAAGGCCATTTCAAATGATGAAATGGAAGATTATTTAGGATTAATTGGAGGAAAACCTTCGCGTTCGAAAGATCGGATGTTGCAACAGAATGGAATCCATACGCGTTATTACGCCTTGGATAAAGCTCAACAGGCAACCGATTCTGTAGCTGGAATGGCAGCAAAAGCCATCAACAACTGCTTGGATAAAGCAAAAGTGGATAAATCCGCCATTCAACTGTTGACTGCCGGAACAACACAAGCCGACCTACCAGTTCCTGGATTCGCAAGTATGTTACAGGCAGAGGCAGCATTGCCCGTTTGTGGTATCTCCTCACACCAAAGTGTTTGTTCAGCAGGTATTATGGCTTTAAAAAGTGCCTTTCTCCAAATTCAATCGGGAGAATATCAACGTGCCTTATCTTGTGCATCGGATATGCCTAGCCGCATGTTTAAGGCTTCAAGATTTGAAACACAACCAAAAATTCAAGAAAAGGGTTTACCTCTAGATACCGATTTTTTACGTTGGATGCTCTCTGATGGTGCCGGAAGCATGTTATTATCCGACAAGAAAAACAGCAAAGGTTTAAGTTTAGAAATTGAATGGATAGATGTAAAATCTTATGCCAATAGCTTTGGCGTTTGTATGTATGCCGGAACCAATAAACAAAAGGATGGTACTACAGGCCAATATTGGTTAGATTACCCTAATTTTTCGGCAGCCGATGCTGATTCAGCTATTAATTTGAAACAAGATATCAAATTGGTCAATCAAACAGTCAACCTGGGTGTACAGCATTTTTTCGAATTAATTGATCGTGGTAAGATTGATCCTAAAACTATGGATTGGCTGTTATGCCATTATTCTTCCGAATATTTCAAACAGCCCATCATTGATTTACTTCAAAAGGGCGGTTTACATATTGAGGATGACAAGTGGTTCAGCAATTTGCACAGTAAGGGCAATACAGGCTCTGCATCGATCTATATTATGCTGGAGGAACTCTTCTATAGTGGAAAATTAAAAGCCGGACAAGAGCTTATATGCATGGTTCCTGAAAGCGGTCGGTTTATCACGACCTTTATGAAATTGAAAGTTATAGCGCCTAGTTCCGAAACCAAGGAGATTCTAATTTCCAAAGAAGATGAAATCTTAGCTCCAGAGATTCATATTGCCAATAAACCAATACAGGAAAAGTTGGTTCGTGAATTGACACAAACCTGGGTAGATTTTGAATTGTCCTTACGAAATACCCCTATCATTGACCGCATATACAATGGGACTATAACCTTGGAAGACTACAGGTTATTATTATTGAACCTACGTCAACAAGTAATTGATGGATCCCAATGGATTGCAAGGGCAGCATCTAATGTGAGTATGGAATATTTCGATATCCGCTCCTCCTTCATTTCTCATTCAAGAGATGAACATCGGGATTACCAAATCTTGGAAAAGAATTACATCAATTGTGGTGGAACACATGAGGAATTGTACACAGGTGAAAAGAATCTGGGTTCTGATGCCCTAAGCAGCTATATGTTTCATAAAGCTAGCCAGCCTAACCCATTTGATTTATTGGGTGGTATGTTTATTATTGAAGGACTAGGAAATCGATTGGCTGGGAAATGGGGTCGTGCAATACAACAGCAATTAGAATTAAAGGATGATCAAGTATCGTTTTTTATTTATCATGAGACAAGCGATAGTAATGACAATCATTTTGAGCGTTTTGAAAAGGCCTTGGATTCTGAATTGCTGACAGAGGAAATCGCCAAAAGAATAAGTAAGACTGCTAAGGTGGTAGCAAAACTCTACCAAATGCAATTAGCAGAAATTGGTAATTATTAGTTTTAGTTTATGTTACACAACAGCGAATATTTCGAAACAAAAGAAAATAACCCACGGGATCCCAACCATTGGCATGCCTTGTTTCTGGACAATTCTGTTCCGTTTCATAAGGATGCTAAAGCAGCGTTCCTATATGATTCCGGTAGAAAAAGTAAACAATTCTTATTGCCCTTTCTTCGGGTATTTGGAAGATTAACCATTATTTTCTTTCAGATATTTAAAGCCATTGCCCCTAACCTCATCAATGCACCCAAAACATTGCATCGGTTTTTGTATTGGGGAATGAAATATTGGGTTTCACCGGAAGCGAACTTCCTAATATTGCGACATTTCTATTTAGGGTCCGAAGTGTTACGGTTCATAAAGGATAATGTGGATGGTGCAGAAAACATTCCAATGAATCCACTTAAACCATTAAGTATTAATGCGGTTAAGGATAATCTATTTCTTGAGCACGATTTAAATCTTTATAATTTTATTATCAATTTAAATAAGGCTATCCAAGAACGAGGATTAAAAATTCATCCGGTCAGCAATCCTGTTTTTACGGCTATTGGTCCACAGCCAATTCCATTTGAGGAATTTCCTAACCGTTGGACGAATTTCCTGGATTTGGCTTCTGCCATAGAAATCTTCACACCGGTTTATCAATTTTTCTTGACGGACAATGATTTTTGGCGAGCATCCAATTCCTTACAGCTAGATGAGGTTATCGGCGTATATGCCGCCACGATTATGAGCTGTCCGGAGAAATTAGTGGCATTGAATAACAAGCACCCTATGATCCCTCTCCCTACGTATGGAGCAGGATTTAGATTGGTACTCCATGGTTTATCTACCGAAGTCTTGCATCATTTAATCAGTACCGAGAAATTAAAATCAGAAGCAGCATAATAAGAAAGCCCTTGTCGTCAACAAGGGCTTTAATATTTTTCCTACTTTTGTTTTGTTATTATTTAGTAACTCCTGAAAGATAGGTTGAGACCTGTGGTATAGTTGCATCCTTTAGCAGGACATTTTTATGCTTATCAAGCAAATAGATTGTTGGAGTTGCTAAAATCTGATACAGTCCCATATTTACCACCACTTGTTCTTGATCAAGCCCATTAACCCAATTCTTAGGAATATTACTTTTATAATCTTCCCAGATATCACGGTCCCCATCGGGATAAATAGCTAAGATTTCTAGTTTACCACTTTCAATCATCTTATTATACCCATCATCTGATCTCAAATAAGCAAAGGCATCCTCACAAGAACTACAACCGGGTTCATAAAACATGAGGAACAAATAGTCAGCCTGTTCAGCATATAAACTGGAGATTTGGCCATCCTGTTTAAGGAATTTAAAATCTGCAGCTCGCGTACCTGCCTTATTTTTAAGGGTTAGCTTAAGCCTTGAATCATATTTTATTTTTTGATTTTCATCCAGATGATTCGATTTCAAAAGATTGACCAAAAACACTTCGTAGTAAGCATCATTCCTCATAGGTGAGTTCGGATCACTTAAATAACGATCGAATATGGTCTGTAGTAAATTGAATGTCTTAGGTTCAGCCTTTGCTTGATTTAACAAGTCTTCTATCCCATCATTTAATTGTTCAGGCTTTACCTTATCAAAGATATTGATGTAATTGACAACAGCTTGTTCTGTATAGTCATTATTTAAACTAAGACTAGTGTCCTGGAAGTTATAATTGTCCCAATAATGTTCAAATACGTATTCTGATTTTGCTTCGGGCGTAGTATACTGTGCAGGAGCTGTTGGGGCTTGATAAGTAGAAGGCGTCTCTGTTGCTCCGCTAGTTTGATCTGCTTTTTTCTGTTGTTGACAAGAAATCAACAAAATAGAAGCAGCAAGAAAACTCAAATATTTCATGTTTATCATATTTCAAGTTAAAATAAGGAAAATAAGGTGAAAGGTAAAAGTTGAATAGAGATTTACAGGATTTAGATGTAGCTTTTAAAAATAAAAATAGGCAGTAAGAAAACCTCACTGCCTAAAACTTTAATTTGGAAGGTAGTAAAATTATTTTAGGAGTATATCTGCAATCGTAATAACAGCTCTACTTAATCTAGGATCGTCATAGAACATGTTAGGCACACCACCTTTATGAATGGTTTTCAATTGCTTAGGATTTACTTTAAATTCATTAACCAATACATTGTAGATTGCTTCTGCACGTTCCTTACTTAAGCGCTCATTAATTGCTGGAGTACCAGTTCCCTCATCAGCATATCCTGTGATGGAATAAACAAAATCTGAATTTGTTTCTTTAATCAATTTAGCGAAGAAACCTAAGTTTACACGAGCTTCTGTACTAACGGTACTCTTGTTAATAGGGAAAGTCACTAATATAGGAGCCGCTAATAGATTTTTCTTAACATTGATATTGGTGATTGTAGTATCTTTTGCTTCAGCCAAGAGCTTACGTAGAGCATCGTTGTCAGCTTCTAATTTCTGTAAACGATTGATCAGGTTCTGAAATTCAGCTTGATCGTAAGTTTCTGTAATGGTGGTTGTAGTAGGTCTATTCCAATCGCGTTTATTGAATTTATAAACCAAACCTAAACTAGTAGACAATTGACCTTCGTTTCTACGTCCGCCATCTTCGCCATCAAAACGGTCATTAACCATTGCACCACGAACATCTAAGGTTAAGTCCAACGATTTTGCCAAACGGAACGTGTTAAATAAACCGATATTAGCACTTACTTCGCGTTCGATAGGCTCTTCAGTGGTTACCATCCATCCTAAACCAGCATAAGGGCTGATATTATAAAAACGATCTGTTTTATATCCAGCAATAATGTTTGTTAAATTGAACAACACATCAGCTCTTACATGCCAATAATTGAACTCTTGACGTGTTAATTCATAACCTTCCCAAGGAAGTTTATCATAAGGTCCAGTCGAGTGGCTTCCATTCTGGGTTAATCCCACAATTTTAAATCCATCGACACCTGCACGAACACCTATACCTGGAGTAAACCATTTACCAACATAACCTTGGAAGTAAGGTGAGATACGATCTCCGAATTCAGCTTGCTTGTTATGATCTCCAAAAAACATTTGAGCTCCAGCACTTGCACCGAAGAACCAGTTGTCAAAAAAACGATTAGTCTTAACTGAATATTTATCGCTATCCTCTGTAACTACAGAATCACGCTTTACAGTTAGGGTTTGACCATAACTCGCTGCACTTATGCCTAATCCTAAGGCAATGGCTAATAATTTTTTGTTCATTTCTTAATACAATAAGAAGGATAATTAATTAATTCTATATATATCATACCTAATGCTTCCTCATCTAATTGAGCAAACCGGTATGAATAGCTTTTTTAATTCGAAGAAGTAAAAGTTAGTGTGAATAATCCTTTTAAATCCATACAAATCGAGACAAATATAAATTGGAAATTATTAATTCAAAAAAATCAACAACCACTTATAGACGAACAAATATTTCTTATTTATTTATACAAAAACATCAAAATATTTGCAAAAACAGGGTTACGAATAAATTTTAATATTCAAATAAATATATTTTTAATTATTAGGATTATTTACACTAAATCAAAGTGTGATTTAGGTCACATTCTGTCAATTGGGTTAATTTATATTTGTAAGCATACAACTACATCGCTAATTATCAAGGATTCTATGGGTTTTTGATAGTAAACAGTATGTTTTGGAGAGAAACTATTTGTTAAAAAATATTCTTCAAGTCTTTCTTAAAAGAAGCTATGATCATTATAATATTGGATTCTCAAAATTAGTAAGTTCAATTGTTTCGGATTAATCAACAGCCGATAAATTCTCAGGAACATTTATCCATTGACACCAGATTAGAAGGATTGTTAATTCCAGGTGATCTTCAATAAAAACAAAAAGGTCGGAAGGTAAATGTTAAACATAGCTTCCGACCTTATTGAACTTTGATAAGTTTGAGTTTTGAATTAAAATAGTTAGTGTGAATAATTTCTTTTAGTTCATTTTCAAATTCTATTCAAATATAGTATCGATTGAAAGATTAATGAAATTATTAGGTTAAACCTTACATACTTCTAAATTAACTATAGAAATACCAATAATTTACTAAAACGTTTAATTTAATAATATAACTAAACAATAAAATCTGATTATCATATATTTTTAATATATATTTACTTTTATTCTTATTATGAACATTTATTATACTACTTACCGCCTATTGATTAATTATATTTGTAAATATATGACTACATAAATCACTAGTTAAAGCCTATCTCTTAAGAAAAACGACCAACAAACAGCCACTATTGAGTTTAAACAACACTTTGTTAAGCTAAAAGTGAAGTATTAGTAAAAAAGGCCTCATTTAAATAATTAAATATTTTACCTCATAAAAATTCTTGCATAAAAAAAGAGGACATAAAGTCCTCTTATCTATAATTTATTAGTTTAATTACTAAACGACCATATTGATAATTTTACCTTTTACAAAGATGATCTTTTTGATGTCTTTACCATCTAGAAAGCGCTGAATATCTGCATTTTCTTTCAAAATAGCTTCTACATCTGGTTGTTCCAAGTCTAGAGCTAAAGGAAGATTCATCTTCATCTTACCATTGATTGATACCGGATAAGCAAATTCACTTTCCACCAAATATTCTGGATTGAATTTAGGATAATCAGCAAAGGATATAGTTCCAGGTGCATTTCCTAATTTCGCCCATAACTCTTCGGTAATATGCGGAGCATAAGGCTCAAGACAGATAATTAAATCCTGTAAAATCTTACGTTTATTACATTTTAGGTCTGTTAACTCATTCACACAGATCATAAACGCTGATACAGATGTGTTGAAAGAGAAACGCTCAACATCATCCTCTACCTTTTTAATGATTTTATGTAATGCCTTATATTCTGCTTTAGTAGGTTCTTCATCCGATACATTGAAGTTTCCTTCAGCATCATGGAATAAACGCCATACTTTACGTAAGAATTTGTAAACTCCTTCGATACCATTGGTATTCCAAGGTTTCGCTTGTTCCAAAGGACCTAAAAACATTTCATATAAACGCAATGTATCCGCTCCATATTGGCTGATAATATCATCTGGATTGACAACATTGAATTTGGATTTTGACATTTTCTCAACCTCTGTTCCGCAGATATATTTATCATTCTCCAAAACGAACTCTGCATTATTGAAATCAGGACGGAATGCCTTAAACTTCTCTAAATCCAATATATCGTTATGTACAATATTCACATCGACATGCAATGGAATGCAATTGTATTGATCTTTTAAACCTAATGATACGAATTTATTCGTTCCTCTGCCCTCTTCATCCAATACACGATAAACAAAGTTAGAACGACCTTGGATCATCCCTTGATTGATCAACTTTTTGAATGGCTCTTCCTCATTGTGGTACCCCATATCTTTTAGGAATTTATTCCAAAAGCGGGAATACAATAAGTGTCCTGTGGCATGTTCAGAACCACCGATATATAAATCTACCGCTTTCCAATAGTCAACAGCTTCTGGAGAAGCAAATTGATTCTTATTTTGCGGATCCATATAACGGAACCAATACCATGAAGATCCAGCCCAACCTGGCATGGTGCTTAATTCATATTCGTATTGATCTTGATATTTCCAATCCTCAGCACGGCCCAATGGTGGCTCTCCGGATTCTGTAGGCAGATACTTATCTACCTCTGGCAATAACAATGGTAATTCTTCTTCTTTGATTAAATATGGTAAACCATTTTTAAAATAAACTGGAACAGGTTCTCCCCAATAACGCTGACGACCAAAGATAGCATCACGCATACGGAAGTTCACCTTAGCTTTCCCTAACTTAAGTGACTCTAAACGTTCAACTAAAGCTGGAACAGCTTCCTGATAGGTTAAGCCATTGATAAAATCAGAATTAATGTATTTTCCATCCTTATTAGGGTCTGCAGCTTCAGTAATATCTTGAGAATCTGAAATAGGAATAATCGGAAGATTAAAATGTTTAGCAAACACATAATCACGTTGATCACCTGAAGGTACAGCCATAACTGCCCCTGTTCCATATCCTGCTAATACATAATCTGCAATCCATATCTGTACATCTTCTCCGGTTATTGGATGCTTAGCATAAGATCCTGTAAATGCACCTGACACAGTTTTTGTATCGGCCATACGGTCTAACTCCGACTTTTTGGATGTTTTATCGATATAAGATTCAATATTAGCACGTTGTTCTTCAGTAGTTAAAGCAGCGACAAGCTCATGTTCTGGCGCTAATACAATAAAGCTAACTCCAAAAATAGTATCTACACGAGTCGTGAAAACTTCAATATTAGTGTCCAATTGTGGCACTGGGAATTTCACACTGGCTCCCACTGACTTGCCAATCCAATTGCGTTGCATTTCAACTAATGGTTCTGGCCAGTCGATCGTATCTAATCCACGTAATAAACGGTCAGCATAGGCTGTGATACGCATGGACCATTGCATCATTTTCTTTTGTTCTACTGGAAATCCGCCACGCTCAGATACACCATTGATTACTTCATCATTGGCTAATACTGTACCTAAAGCCGGGCACCAGTTTACTGTACTTTCACGTAAATAAGCAAGTCGATATTTCAACAATTCAACTTGTTGCTCCTCTTCGCTTAACTGATTCCACTGTTCTGCGGTTAACTCAAGAACGTCTTCATCCGCTTCAGCATGAATACCAGCTGAACCTTTTGTACTTAAGTGATCAATCAAAGTCTGAATAGGCTCTGCCTTATCTGTGTCTTTGTTATACCAAGCATCAAATAATTTCATGAAAATCCACTGAGTCCAATGGTAATAATCGGCATTGGAAGTACGAATTTCACGAGACCAATCGTAAGAGAAACCAATGTTATCCATTTGCTCTCTATAACGGTTAATGTTTGTTTCCGTAGTTATAGCTGGGTGTTGTCCAGTTTGAATGGCATATTGCTCAGCTGGAAGGCCAAAAGAATCGTATCCCATAGGATGCAATACATTGAAACCTTTCAGACGTTTGTAACGAGAAAAGATATCGGAAGCAATATAACCAAGTGGGTGCCCAACATGTAAGCCCGCACCTGATGGGTAAGGGAACATATCCAGTACATAGTATTTGGGTTTGTCTGTACTAGTTTCTGTTTTGAATGTCTGATTTTCAGCCCAAAACTTCTGCCACTTTTGCTCAATCGTAAGATGATTATACTCCATGATTATCTATAAAAAGGATTTTGAAAGAATTGCGAAAATAGCTATTTTGAGGCAATTTCAGCATAAAAGTTTTTTATTCTATACAATAATTTCTGATATTCGTTGTTAGATTTTTAGTGAAAGTAAAGAACTTCTAGTTATTCATGTGGATTTAATTAGGAAGGATTCAATCGAATTACTTACTTTCGCACATAATATTAAGGAAATTATATGTCAGTGATCGAACAGGGTTCGCCAAGAAAAAAAACTAAATCGGTATACGTTTCTACAGTAATCAGTATTGCACTGGTACTATTAATGACAGGTCTATTAGGACTTATCCTAGTCCATGCTAAGAACCTCTCCCGTTTTGTAAAAGAAAATATCGTTCTCAATGTCATTGTAAATGACAATGTGAATGAAGGTGATGTACTGAGTTTACAGAAGGATATGGAGAAAGATCCATTTGTTTCCAGGTCTGAATATGTGAGCAAGGAACTTGCCGCTAAAAACCTAAAAGAAGATTTAGGTGAAGATTTCGTGGAATATTTAGGTCATAACCCCCTACTTCCATCTATTGATATCTACCTGAAAGAACAATACGCCAATAGCGACAGCATCAAGATGTTCATCGATAAAATCGGTAAAAACAATAAAGTAAAAGAGGTTGTCTATCAAGAGTCTTTAATCGACATGGTGAATAACAACATCCGTATCATTGGTATTGTTATCCTAGCTTTTGCGGTGATCTTATTGATCATTGCAGTGGCATTAATCAATAACACCATCCGCTTAGCGATCTATTCGCAACGTTTCTTAATTAAGAGTATGCAATTAATCGGTGCTACTAAAGGATTCATCCGTAGACCATACATCATGTATGGAATAGCACATGGTCTGATTGGATCCTTAATAGCTATTTTGTTATTGGTGTTAACCCTTCAGTTTGCACAGAAGCAAGTACCGGAGATGGTCTTGTTAAGCAATTGGACACAATTTGCTTTAATCTTTATCATTGTGATTGGATTAGGCATCTTAATTTCTGGATTGAGTACATATTTTGCCGTTACTAAATATTTGCGTGCTAAGTCAGCAAGTTTATACCGTTAATCAATTGTTAATTCGATAAAGATCATGAATCAAACCGTTAAAAAGACTAAAACTGGAAATGAAGCTGCAAAACAAGAGCAGTTTGTGTTTCAAAAAATAAATTATCAGTTGTTTATTCTCAGCATTGTCATTGTTGCAATAGGTTTCCTATTAATGATGGGCACAGAGGATATTTACAGCTTTACAAAAATTACGCTTGCACCACTGGTGGTGGTTGCCGGGTTTGCTGTTGGATTTGTAGCTATTTTATATAAACCGAAAAACAAAGCAAACTAAGCAATGAGTATTTTAGAGGCGATTATCCTAGCGATAGTCGAAGGACTTACGGAGTATTTACCGATTTCCTCAACGGCTCATATGGGCTTTACAGCTGCCTTGATGGGTATGGAAGAGAGTGAATACCTGAAGATGTTCCAAGTATCCATTCAATTCGGCGCTATTCTATCAATCGTAGTTTTATATTGGCGTAGATTTTTCGATTTCAAGAACTTATTTTTCTATGTAAAATTAGCTATTGCGGTTATTCCTGCATTGGTTTTAGGAAAGTTATTGGATGATAAGATTGAAGCAGTATTAGGTAACCAGATTGCAATCTCTACTGTTTTGGTATTAGGTGGTGTTGTACTTTTATTCGTTGACAAATGGTTTAAGAATCCAAAGATTACCGATGAGAAGCAAATTCCTATTAAGAAAGCATTTATCATTGGATTTTGGCAGTGTTTGGCAATGATGCCAGGAACTTCCAGATCTGCAGCTTCCATTATTGGGGGTTTAACACAAGGATTGGACAGAAAGGCAGCAGCTGAGTTCTCCTTCTTCCTTGCTGTTCCGACGATGTTAGCTGTTACTGTATATTCCATCTTTGTAAAAACTTGGGGTGAAGGAACTGCCAATGCGCAAAAAGGATATGAAATGATCATGGCGAGCAATGAGAACATCCAAATCTTCATTATTGGTAATGTAGTAGCTTTTATTGTTGCAATGATTGCTGTAAAGAGCTTTATTTCCGTATTGACTAAATACGGATTCAAGTTCTGGGGTTGGTACCGTATTATTATTGGTATTGCCTTATTGGTGTTCTTTTGGAACAATTAAAAGCATCACACAAGATATTTGAAGGGATTGGTTTTACAATCCCTTTTTTGTTTTTACGGAATTTAGAAATTCAAACTGCGGTAAAATTGCTATTATTATCCGTCTAATTGCTTAAGCTAACCTATCAATACTAATTATTATTCTTATTTTTGCAGAAAATTCAAGTATCCTTGACTAGAGATTCTGCCAACAATAATGAATTTTCAAAATCAAGAATAGCAAGTAGCGGATGGATATTACAACAAAAGAAAGCATAATAAAGGACCTTAACTTTGCTGAAGGCGCAGTACTCTTAATTGATAAACCAGTCACCTGGACAAGTTTTGATGTGGTAGGCAAGCTCAGAAACAGTCTTAAGCCATTAAAGATTAAAGTTGGTCATGCTGGAACATTGGATCCATTAGCAACAGGTTTATTAATCGTCTGTACTGGCAAGATGACCAAAAAGATAGATGGATTTCAAGCTGAGGATAAGGAATACACCGGGACAATTACACTAGGTGCTACTACCCCTTCTTATGATTTGGAAACTGAAATCGACCAGACGTTTGATATATCCTCTATCACAGAAGAACAAATTCAACAGACAGCATTAAACTTTATTGGTGAGCAGGACCAATTTCCACCTGCACACTCAGCCATAAAAATTGGGGGTGAGCGTGTCTATGAAAAAGCGAGACGTGGTGAAGATGTTGAATTAAAGGCCAGAAGAATTAATATTACTGATTTTAAGATTGAAAAAATAGAGTTACCAGTTGTTCATTTTCGAATTCAATGTTCGAAAGGAACGTATATCCGTTCCATTGCACATGACTTTGGAAAGGCATTGAGTAATGGTGCTCACTTGTCTTCTTTAAGGAGAACTAAAAGTGGTGATTTCCACGTGGATAATGCTTGGGATCTCATGGAATTAATCAACCAAGTTAAACAGAAAAAACAGCCTATCCTGCTGTAATTACCTTCTATTAAACAGAAATGAAGATATACAGAAATCTAGATGAATTCAAGCCCTTGGACTATGCCATAGTGACCATTGGTACTTTCGACGGTGTGCATGTTGGTCATCAAAAGATTCTAAATAAATTAGTGGAGTTAGCAAAAGATAATACCGGAGAAACCGTGTTATTGACATTCTATCCACACCCAAGATTAATTATCAATCCAGACGATGATTCTCTACGATTAATCAACGACATCGAAGAAAAAGTAGAACGATTGGGAATTGCTGGCATTGACCACCTCATCATTACTCCTTTTACTCGAGATTTTTCGATTCAAACTCCTGAAGAATATATTTCAAATGTATTGGTCAATAAAATCGGCTGTAAGAAGATTGTAATTGGTTATGATCACCACTTTGGCAAAGACCGTAAAGGTACTATCAAGGATTTGATTCATAATTCGCAGATTTTCGATTATACAGTTGAAGAAATCCCAGAGCAAGACATCGAAGATGTTGCTGTATCTTCCACACGAATCCGTGAATCCTTAATTAAAGGTGATATTATCACAGCAAATAAATATTTAGGTTATCCTTTTGAATTGACAGGAACTGTGATTCGTGGAGATCAAATCGGAAGAGAGATTGGATTCCCAACAGCTAATCTTCATATTCATGAATCCCATAAGCTTATACCTGCTTACGGAATTTATGCCGTTGAAGTTGAGATTTATCCTTGTACTACAGAAATTAAAACAGGCCATTATTTCCAACCAGAGCCTGAACGCGTAGCTAAAGGCATGTGTTATATCGGAACAAGACCGACTGTTGATGGAATGAGCCGCAAGATTGAGGTCAATTTATTGGATTTCAACGATGATCTGTATACAAAGACTGTACGAGTTAAATTCCTAGAGTTCATCAGACACGATCAATGGTTCGAAAGCTTGGAATTGATGCAGGAACAGATTAAAAAAGATGAAACTGCTATCCGCAGTTTCTTTGAACAATATGCGTAAAATAAAAAGGAGCTTAGTTTTAAGCTCCTTTTTATTTTATCTTTAATGTAATTGAAATAAATCCTTAACTCCTAATAATTTTCTTGAGGTAAATCCTTCTGCGTATTTCACTTGAATGGAACGTCCTAGCTCTTGTGCTCTAGCACGAGTAGAAAGCATAAAATCAGGATTAGAGATGTATGTTTCTGGTTCATCATTCGAGTCGGAAACATTGAACTGTGTTTTATATGCTAGAATAGATTTTTCTTTAATATCCCAAAACTCAGTAATATCAATTAAAATATCGGGTTGAATATATTTATCTTGGATAAGTTGCAATTGTAATCTTGGCCTGAAAGCTTCTTGAGTTTGACCGTCTAATTCAGTTTCAATTCGACGTAAGCCTGCCAAGAATAAGGCATCATTGACTAATTTACTTGCACGACCATGATCGGGATGGCGGTCATCTAAAGCATTGGTAATGACGATTTCAGGTTGATATTTACGAATTGCTCGAATAATTGTTAATTGGCATTCCTCATCATTTTGAAAAAAACCATCACGAAGTTTCAGGTTTTCACGAACAACCACGCCTAATATATCAGCAGCATCTTGCGCTTCTTTCAAACGAGTTTCAGCAGTACCACGCGTCCCTAATTCACCTTGGGTTAAATCAATAATACCTACGCTCTTTCCTTCAGCCACATATTTTGCAATGACTCCTCCAGCACCTAATTCAGCATCATCTGGGTGAACAGTCATTACGAGTAAATCTAACTTCATTATTTTTCGTTTTGGTCCAAAATTAACAAAATTTATTGCTAAACCTTTGCCAACAGGAGCTCTTCAATACGATTATGGACTTTCTTTGACATTGGGCTGGTAATACTGTAGAAATAGTCCACAACCTCTCCTTTTCGATTAATAAGGTATTTGTGGAAATTCCATAATGGAACTGAATCAATCTGTCCATTCAATTTACTGTCTGAAAGATATTGATATAAGGGGTCTGTGAATTCACCTTTTACGTGAATTCGTTTAAACACAGGAAAGGAAACTTGTTGGCCAATACGGCAATAGGTTTCTAAAGTTCGACCAGTTAATGGTTCTTGTTTTCTGAAGTCATTGGAAGGAAATGCTAAGATTTCAAAGCCCATTTCATTGTATTTACGATAAAGACGTTCTAAGGTTTTAAATTGCTTATTAAAGAAACATTTACTGGCTGTATTGACTACCAACACCACCTTTCCTTCAAAATCTCGTAAGGATTTCTTTTGGCCATTAAACTCTAAAGCAGTAAAATCATAGATCGTTTTATTCATATACATGTGTTTTTATTGGTTTAACATTGGTCTTGAGCGTTCATATTCACGCAAAATACTTTCTATTTCATAGTCTTCCTGTGGATCATAAGTGCTTTTTAGGTTGTGTCCAAATAGTTTTGCTACTCCTTGATATAAAAAAGCTGATATATTACCTTTCATATCTTTAACAAGCTCATAACTGGTACTACCTGTTTGTCTTTCGATTAATTTAATCAAGATTTTTCCTTGAGAAACACTCAAGTTCTTTACCTCTGATGTAATCTTATCTTTAATTTCCTTCTCACATTCTTTGATTAAACGCTTCTCCTCTCGATTGGATGTTGCAACTGCTAGATCACGGTCCAACTGCTCGTATCTTCGCTGTGCATAGATAGCATAAGGCAATACCCGAATGACATTGCGCTTTAACCTTAGGTATTTCTGTCTTTCTTCTTCCGTCTTAAAGCGACGGATAGCAACGATGACTACTTCTTGAATAGGAAACCAGGGAACAATTTCACCGTTGTCCAATTTATCTGTAGCATAATGTTCCACCACCTCTCCTTTTCCTCCACCATACTGCGGTTTAATAAGCGTTTGGGCCTGTCCAATCCATGGCACAAGCATACCTATCAAACACATCAAAATCCACTTTTTCATACTACCCTTGCAACCTTTTTTATTATTTCTCTATCGTTAAAAGTCAAAATATTTCCGTATATTTATACATTACACAAATTACTAAAAAACATTGGTTTTAGTACATTAAAATTAATAAATTATTTTAACATCAATTTAGTACTGAGGAAGTTTTATGGAAGAATACGTGATTGATATTGAGGCAGAAAACAAGGAAATCCGTAAAAGATATCGTGCATTATTAAGAGCATGTAAACCGACACTTCAAAAAGGTGATAAAGAACAGATCCGTAAAGCTTTCGATCTGGCACTCGAAAGTCACAAGGATATGCGCCGTAAATCAGGCGAACCATACATTTACCATCCTATTGCTGTAGCCCAGATCGCTGCAGAAGAAATCGGCTTAGGAACCACATCCATAGTCTGCGCATTGCTTCATGATGTCGTGGAAGATACTTCCGTGACCCTACAAGATATTGAGGAGCAATTCGGGAAAAAGGTTGTGCGTATCATAGATGGATTAACGAAAATCTCTGGAATCTTTGATCCTAATAGCTCCATGCAGGCTGAGAACTTCCGTAAGATGCTTTTAACGCTTGCTGACGATGTCCGTGTTATCCTCATTAAACTAGCCGACCGTTTGCATAACATGCGAACAATGGAGTTTATGGCTCGCCATAAGCAATTAAAAATAGCATCAGAAACCAGTTACCTGTATGCTCCCCTAGCCCATAGACTAGGATTATATGCTATCAAGTCAGAATTGGAAGATCTTTCCATGAAGTTCACTGACCCTGATACCTATAAATTTATCGCAAAGAAACTCAATGAAAAGAAAGCAGAACGTGAAAAGTTTATTGCTGACTTCATTGGTCCTATTAAAGAAATATTAGGTGCAGAGGGTATTACTGCCTCTGTATTCGGTAGACCAAAATCTATCCACTCCATTTGGAATAAGATGCGTAAGAAATCGATTCCCTTTGAAGAGGTATACGATTTATTCGCTATCCGTATCATTATTGACACGGTGGATGAAAAAGAAAAAACAGAATGTTGGAAGGTTTATTCTATCGTAACTGACCTTTACAGACCAAATCCGGACAGATTGCGTGATTGGGTGTCTTCACCTAAAGCAAATGGATATGAGTCCTTACACACAACCGTAATGGGTCCTAGAGGGCAATGGGTGGAGGTTCAGATCCGTACGAAACGAATGAATGAAATCGCAGAGAAAGGTTTTGCAGCGCACTGGAAATATAAAGAGTCCAATTCTGATAATGGATTAGATCAATGGATTCAAAAAGTTAGGGATATCTTAAGCAATCCAGAGACCAATGCCATGGACTTTGTGGATGACTTCAAAATGAACCTCTTCTCTGATGAGATTTTCATTTTCACCCCGAAGGGTACTTTAGTGCAATTACCAAATGGTGCTACAGCTCTGGACTTTGCATTTGAAATTCATACGGATATTGGCGCAACATGTATTGGTGCTAAAGTCAATCACAAATTAGTTCCTTTAAGTCATGAACTAATGAATGGTGATCAGGTGGAAATTATTACTTCCAACAAGCAAACACCTAAAGAAGATTGGCTAAACTTTGTTGTAACGGCGAAAGCAAAATCTAAGATCAAGTCATCTTTAAAAGAAGAAAAACGTAAGGTTGCTGAGGATGGTAAGGAGATTTTGGAGAGAAAACTAAAATCCCTTAAAATCACGTACAATACGGACAACATCAATAAAATTGCCAACTATTTTAAATTTCAGAGTTCGCAGGACTTATTCTATAATGTAGCAAAAGGTAGCATTGACATTAAAAACCTCAGGGAATTTGTGGCCAATGAACGATCTGAAGATGCTAACCAGAACCAATTCCAATCGCATATTACAGGATTGGTGGAGAAAATCAACAAGAAAGAGGACACTATATTAATTGGTGATGACGGGCAGAAAGTTGATTACACCCTTGCTCCTTGTTGTAATCCTATCCCGGGTGATGACATCTTTGGATTTTTAACCGTTAACGACGGTATCAAAATCCACCGTACCAGCTGTCCAAATGCTTCTAAACTGATGGCAAATTATGGCTACCGTATATTAAAAGCTCGTTGGGCATCTCTTCAAAACAATGTTGCATTCTTAACCGGATTGAAAATCGTGGGTATTGATGATGTCGGATTGGTAAATAAGATTACTACCGTCATCTCGCACGATTTCCATGTGAATATCCGTTCGCTCTCAATATCAAGTAATGAGGGTATATTTGAAGGTGATATCATGGTGTTTGTGAATGATACTGCGCAATTGGACAATCTAATCCGCAACTTGAAACAGATATCCGGTATCACAGGGGTTACCCGATATGAATCAGAGAACTAAAGACTTACAAGCAGCTGACAGAATTAAATAGTGAATGCCATTCTAAAATGGTAATTTTGAATCTTTAACCTTAAGGAATCATATGAAACAGGGCGAAAGTTACGAAACTGTTAAAAAGATTTTTGAAGCATACCTAGAAAACAAGAATCTAAGAAAAACTCCAGAGCGCTACGCGATATTGGAAGAAATCTATTCTAGATCGGATCACTTCGATGTGGAATCCTTATATATCCATATGAAAAACAAGAAGTACCGCGTGAGCCGTGCTACGGTATACAATACCCTAGAACTGCTGGTATCTTGTGATTTGGTTACCAAACATCAATTTGGGCGTAACATGGCTCAATTTGAGAAATCTTATGGTTATAAACAGCATGACCATGTGATTTGTATTGAATGTAATAAAGTAGTTGAATTCTGTGATCCTCGCATTCACCAGATTCAATCTATGATTGGGGATTTGTTAAATTTTGACATTAAACACCACTCCCTAAATCTATATGGTATATGTGCAGATTGCAGAAAAAGCAAAATGGCCAGTGAATCCTCCGTAAAGGAAGAAGTTATTTCAAATTAATTTAACATTCGAAGGAATAATATATACCTTTGTTCGGCAAATGGCTATCCATCATATCCCTTTGCCGAACATTTATTTTTAATAGATAATCAAACAATAATTTTAACTATATAATTCAGTAAATACTATGCAAGTTGATGTGCTTTTGGGTTTACAGTGGGGTGACGAAGGTAAAGGAAAGATCGTTGATGTTTTTTGTCCAAAATACGATTTAATCGCTCGCTTCCAAGGAGGTCCAAATGCCGGACATACCTTAGAATTTGACAACAAAAAATTCGTATTGAACACCATTCCTTCTGGAATCTTCAATGAAGGAACACTAAACCTAATCGGTAACGGTGTGGTTATTGACCCAATCATCCTTAAGAGAGAATTAGATAACCTTAAAGCAGCTGGTTTCGACCCTGTTGAAAAGGGTAATTTGGTAATCGCTCGTAAAGCTCACTTAATTCTTCCAACCCATCAATTGCTAGATGCCGCTTCGGAATCCAATATGGGTGCTGGAAAAATCGGATCTACATTAAAAGGTATTGGTCCTACCTACATGGACAAGACCGGTAGAAATGGTCTTCGTGTGGGTGATACTACTTTATCAGACTTCCAGGAACGTTATGAGAAATTAAAGCAAAAACACCTTTCTATGCTTTCTCATTACGGTGAAATCCCTGATTTCTCAGAAAAAGAAAAAGCATTCTTAGATGCTATTGAATTCTTAAAATCTATTCCTCACGTTGATTCAGAACACTTAGTTAACCAATACTTGAAAGATGGTAAACGTGTTTTAGCTGAAGGCGCTCAAGGTACTTTATTAGATGTTGACTTTGGTTCTTACCCTTTTGTAACTTCATCTAATACCACTACTGCTGGTGCTTGTACTGGTTTAGGTATTGCTCCTAATAAAATTGGTCAAGTATATGGTATTTTCAAAGCTTACGCTACACGCGTTGGTGGAGGTCCTTTCCCAACAGAATTAGAAGATGAAACAGGCGAAAAATTACGTCAATTGGGACATGAGTTTGGTGCTACTACTGGCCGTGCTCGTCGTACCGGATGGATTGATCTTCCTGCTTTAAAATATGCTATCATGATCAATGGTGTTACTGAATTGATTATGATGAAAGCCGATGTTTTGGATACTTTTGATAAAATCTACGCATGTACACACTATAATTACTTAGGTGAACAAATTGATTACATGCCTTACGAGATTATTACCAATAAACCAGAACCGGTTTATACGGAAATACAAGGTTGGAACCAAGATTTAACTGGTATCCAAAGTAAATCTGAAATCCCTACTGCTTTAGCTGATTACATTGCTTTCTTAGAAAAAGAATTGAATGTGCCAATCAAATATCTATCTGTAGGACCTGACCGTAAGCAAACGATCGAATTATAGGCAAATGGCTAAAGCCAGCTTTCATACCGATACGTCTATCTTTCTAAAAAAAGCTTTACAATGGTCTAAAAGCTTCGAACAGGTTTGTCTATTCCATTCTAATGGTTTTCAAGATCATTATTCTGAAATACAGAGCCTTTTAGCCATCGATGCTAAAGATGAACTTATCGCGAATGTAGGTCAAGCATTTGCTCAAATAGAAAATTTTAAATCCCGATATCCTAATCATTGGATACCGGGATTTCTTACTTACGACCTTAAGAACGAACTGGAAGATTTACAAAGTAAATTTCCTAATCCATTAGCATTTCCTGATGCTTACTTTTTCGTTCCGAAAACAACCATTAAATTTCTAGAAAAAGAGGTAATCATTGAATCTGATGATGATCCCCAAGAAATTTTTGACATCATCCAATCTACCAAAACATTGGAAGAAGTATTTTCTTATACAGGTCAAGTTAAACCTAAGATGGACAAGAAAGCATATTTAACGGCTTTCAACCAGATGATGGACCATATCAAGCGTGGTGACATCTATGAAGTCAATCTTTGTCAGGAATTTTATGATGATGATGCAGAAATCTCAAATCTTGAAGCGCTGTTTCTGCAATTAAACAAAATATCTCCTACTCCTTTTGCTTCGTTCTTTAAATGGCAAAATAATTACATCTTAAGTGCGTCTCCTGAGCGTTTTTTGGCTAAGCGTGGACAGACCTTAATTTCTCAACCCATTAAAGGAACAGCTAAACGAGGAAAAACTCCAGAGGAGGATCAAATTCTTAAAGAAAACCTCCGCAATAATCCAAAGGAGATATCTGAAAACATTATGATTGTTGACCTTGTGCGCAACGATCTCACCCGTAGTGCTATTCCAGGAACTGTTGAAGTAACTGAAAAGCTTGGTATCTATAGCTTTAAACATGTACACCAGATGATTTCGACCATCTCATGTCAGGTTTCAGAAAACTCAAAAGCCACGGATTTAATTAAAAACACCTTCCCTGCTGGTTCAATGACTGGGGCGCCTAAATTATCAGCCATGCAATTGTGCGATCGATATGAGCATTCCAAGCGCGGTGTTTATTCCGGAGCAATAGGTTACTTTGCGCCCAATGGTGATTTTGATTTTAATGTGGTTATTCGTACCATTTTATATAATGCAAAAGATAAATACTTATCCTTCAGTACCGGCGGTGCCATTACTATAGAAGCACAAGCAGAGTATGAATATCAAGAGTGTTTAACCAAAGCAAGTGCTATCCTTCAAGCACTTAGCAATTCTGTTGAATAAATCAACATCAATTACAAAGTTTTGTAATTATTTTCTCAATAAATCATTCAAATCATTAACATTTTTGTATTTTTGTAAGCAATTATAAGACTATGGTTTATTATTAAACCACACAGCTATGTTAATAAATAAGTAAAGACTTAATGGGACGTCATATTTTACAAAGAGAACAAGCGATTACGTTTGTTAAGGAGACTTTTGCGGCTGGATTAAAGAAAGCCCTAAATCTTACCCCTGTATCCTCACCTATCGTGGTTTTAGATGGTACAGGTATTAATGATGACCTAAATGGCATCGAAAGACCAGTAACTTTTCCTATAAAATCCTTAGATGATCAACGTGCAGTTGTTGTTCATTCTTTAGCTAAATGGAAGCGTATTCGTCTTCGTGAATTAGAAATGGAACCAGGGGAAGGAATATTGACCGATATGCGTGCTTTACGTCCTGACGAAGATTATTCGCCTATACATTCTATTTATGTAGATCAATGGGATTGGGAATGTTGCATAACACCTGATCATAGAAATCTGACTTTCCTTAAAAAGACAGTAGAAGATATTTATGCTGTAATCTATGGTACAGAACAAGCCGTTGCTCAACAATACCCGCATATTGAGGCAGTATTACCAGAAAATATCCACTTCATTTCCTCTGAAGAGTTGCTTTTAACTTATCCTGACCTTACACCAAAAGAGCGTGAAAATGCTATTGCGAAAGAATATGGAGCAGTATTTTTATATGGCATTGGCGGTAATCTTTCCAATGGTATGCCTCATGATGGTCGTGCAGCGGATTATGATGATTGGAGTACTGGCAATGAACGCGGTTACCGTGGATTAAATGGTGATATATTAGTCTGGAACCCTATCCTAAATGCCGCTTTTGAATTGTCCTCTATGGGAATTCGAGTAGACAAAAAAGCGCTAATGACTCAATTAGAAATCAGAAATAGCCTGGATAGACAACAACTTACTTTCCACCAAATGTTATTAAACGATTTACTACCAGAATCCATTGGTGGCGGTATTGGACAATCTAGAATCTGTATGTTTATGTTGAAACTTAAACATATCGGTGAAGTACAAGTAAGTATTTGGGATCCTAAGCGTAAAGAAACCCTTTTAGACCAAGGTGTAGAACTACTTTAATAAAAAAGTATTCTAACAAATTGAAATACTACTAATAATTTTAGTAAATAAAATTATTAGTAGTATTTTTGTTTTATGAAGGAAGCCCAATTTGCTATTGTCGATATTGAAACTACAGGCTCATATGCTGCCGCAAGTCAGATTACCGAAGTAGCAATATTTATATTTGATGGCAAGGAGGTAATTGAAGAATTCAGTACTTTAATTAACCCCCTTCAGCCCATTCCCTTTCATATTCAAGCACTAACAGGCATCAATGATGAGATGGTACAAGATGCCCCTACCTTTCCAGAGGTAGCAGAAAGAATATTCGATTTATTGCAAAATCGAATATTTGTAGCACACAATGTTCATTTTGATTATTCCTTTCTATTGGCTTCACTCAAAGCTGCCGGCTACGATTGGAAGGCACAACGACTGTGTACGGTAAGATTAGCCAGAAGAACCTTTAAAGGACTACCTTCGTATAGCCTTGGAAAACTTTGTCAATCCTTAGGAATCACTTTAACCGATCGACATCGAGCTGCAGGTGATGCTCGAGCAACGGTTACCTTATTTCAGCGTATTTATGAGAATGATGCAGAGAATTTCATAAATAAAGCTATTCAAGCAAATGCCAAAGAACAAAGACTTCCTACAAACATTCCTACGGAGGTCTTTGAATCTCTTCCAGGAACAGCTGGTGTTTATATCTTTAAAAACTCGAGTGGTAAAATCATCTATGTAGGGAAAGCAATTAATATCAAGAAAAGAGTAATCTCTCATTTTACAGGCAATAACCAAGGACTACGTAGGCAAAACTTCATTAATGAGATTGCTGACATAGAATTTAGAGAATCAGGAACTGAATTGATGGCCCTATTAATGGAATGTGATCTGATAAAAAAGCATTGGCCAATCTACAATCGCGCTCTTAAAAAATATGAAGCCAAATATGGGTTAATATCCTATGAGGATCAAAAAGGGTATTTAAGGCTTTCTATTTGCCAAATTCGGAAACATGTGTACCCACATTATGCTTTCAATACGGTTCACGAATCTACCCAATTTCTAATGCGTCTGGTTAAACAACACGAATTAGATTACCGATTAATTAGTTTCTTCAACGCCGGCAACAGCACCAGGGAACGAACCGATATCATCAATCAAACGGAGCTTCCAGATGTAGAATCCTACAATTCAAGAGCATATCAAGCATTAGAAGATTTAATAAATTTCAAACGATCCTATATCATCATCGACAGAGGAAGAAATACTTCAGAGAAAAGCTATATCTACTTCAAAGACAATAAAGTACATGCATTAGGTTTCATTGATAATGAAATGGAAATTCAAGATATCGAAGAAATAATTTGTCAAGAAAACTTAGTGATAAGTAATTATTACATGAATAATTTGGCTGATAACTATGCTCTAGCATTTCCTTCCAAAATCATGCATATTAAAGAAATTGCACTTTAAAGGATATTTTAATTGTTTTATTTTTTAGGGATGTTTAATAACTAAATCCAATTATCCCTTTCATCTATAATATCCTAAAACAACCTCAATTGCGCTGATACCTTTTCCTCTTCCTTCTCATCCTTAAAATTAGATACTGTCAAGCCCAACAACCTGATTCTTTTATCTTGCAATTCCAGCTTATCCAATAAATCCAAGCCTTGAAGTTCAATATCCTCTAATTTTTCAAATGGATTAAGCAAAGTTTTACTTCGGGTTATTTGGGTAAAATCAGCGAATTTTATCTTTAGTGTAATGGTTTTCCCTTGTTTGTTTGCTCGTTCAATTCGTTTAAAAACCTTTTCAGCCAAGCGTATTAATTCTTCCCTTAAATCCTCCAGTTCGAATAAATCCTTTTCAAAAGTGTCTTCAGCACCAATTGATTTACTGATCCGATTAGGTCTTACAGGTCGATCATCCTCACCACGAACAATGTGGAAAAAGAATTTACCTGATTTACCAAAGTGAAAGATAAGCTCCTGTTCCGTAAAGCGCTTTAAATCATGTCCAGTAAAGATTCCCATCTGATTCATTTTCTTAGCTGTAACTTTACCTACACCATGGAACTTTTCTACTGGTAGTTGATCCAGAAACTTGACAATTTTTGATGGACCTATGAAGGTTAATCCATCAGGTTTTTGCAAATCTGAAGCTATTTTAGCCACAAATTTATTGACAGATACCCCTGCAGAAGCCGTTAGATTAAGTTCATCACGAATGGCTGCTTTGATTTGTTTGGCGATTTCTATTGCTGATCCTACCCCCAATTTATCTTCTGTTACGTCTAAATAAGCTTCATCTAGGGATAAAGGTTCTATGATATCTGTATAGCGTTTAAAAATGGCTCGAATATGATTAGAAACCTCTTTATAAACATCAAATCGAGGGTATGTAAAAAGCAGATGCGGACACAGTTGTAATGCCATCCGAGAGGACATAGCGGACTTAACCCCATATTTACGGGCCTCATAGCTGGCCGTTGCCACCACACCACGCCCGTCTGGCGAACCACCCACAGCAAGTGCCTTCCCGCGAAACTCCGGAAAGTCTCTTTGCTCTACTGAAGCAAAGAAGGCATCCATGTCGATGTGAATGATTTTCCGCATGATTCAAAGATAAGCATATACCATGAAGCAAAATAAAACATTTGTCCTAAGCTTTAAAGACACATTTTTTCGTCAAAAATTGTGATGCTCGTCCTTAACAAGTATTCATGCTCAGTAAAATATAGTATCTTTGCAGCTAAATCATACATATTTAGAAAAATGAGCAAAGTTAAAGTTGGTTTGGTTCAAATGTCTTGTGTGAAAGATAAACAAGCAAATCTGGACAAAGCAATCGTTAAAGTACGTGAAGCCGCTGCAAAAGGTGCGCAAATCGTATGTCTACAAGAACTTTTTACTTCCCTATATTTTTGCGATGTGGAAGACTATGATAACTTCGATCTAGCTGAAGCTATTCCTGGTCCTTCCACCGATGCATTATCTGCTGTAGCGAAAGAATTAGGTGTGGTGATTATCGCTTCTTTGTTCGAGAAGCGTGCGCAAGGTCTTTACCATAATACAACCGCAGTATTGGATGCTGATGGAACTTATTTAGGTAAATACCGTAAAATGCACATTCCTGATGATCCTGCTTTTTATGAGAAATTCTATTTTACACCAGGTGATCTTGGATATAAAGTCTTCAAAACCAAATTTGGAACCATTGGTGTCTTAATCTGTTGGGATCAGTGGTATCCTGAAGCATCTCGTATTACAGCCTTGATGGGTGCCGAGATTATGTTCTACCCTACTGCTATTGGTTGGGCTACAGATCAAGATGAAGAAACAAACACGGATCAATACAATGCTTGGCAAACCATTCAACGCTCCCATGCCGTGGCAAATGGTGTTCCAGTCGTTTCGGTAAACCGCGTTGGATTCGAGCAAGATGGTGCAATGAAATTTTGGGGTGGTAGCTTTGTGGCAAATGCACAAGGAAAATTACTTTACCTAGCTTCACATGATCAAGAAGAAGTGGAAGTTGTGGATATTGACCTGAACCAGTCTGATTATTTCCGTAAGCACTGGCCATTCCTTCGCGATAGACGTATTGAAACCTATGCGCCTATTACGAAACGCTTCATTGATGAAGATTAAACAAAAAACCTTCGAGCAGTAGTTCAAAAGACTACTGCTCATTATATTAACTAGAATACCATTAATATTTAAGTAGAGTTGTCTGAAAACTTCGCCAAAAGTCAATAATAAGGCTCTCAGATAACAGTACTACGTTTTTAAGCTATGAATAACAATTCATCCCTTTACAATATTAACGAAACACCTAAGGCATTGGGGTTTCGATTTCCTGCCGAATGGGAACTTCAAGAAGCATTGTGGTTAAGTTGGCCACATAAAGAAGAATCTTGGCCAGGAAAATTAGAAACCATCTATGCACCCTATGCACAGTTCATTAAATTAGTTGCCGATGATCAATTGGTGCGAATCAATGTGGCTGATGAAGAAATGAAAAACTTTGCTACAAAGCATATTGAAGCTGCTGGAGCAAACATGGAAAACATCAGTTTCCACATGAACCCAACTAACGATGCATGGTGCCGTGATCACGGACCAGCTTTCGTTATCAATGATCAAACTGGTGAAAAAGCAGTCGTTGACTGGGGATACAATGCTTGGGGAGGCAAATACCCTCCTTTTGACTTAGATGATGTTGTACCTACAAGAATTGCCAAAGAATTTAACCTTAAACTTTTCACACCTCCGATCGTTATGGAAGGTGGATCAGTTGAGTTCAATGGCAAAGGAACTGTCCTTACTACAACAGCTTGTCTATTAAATGAAAATAGAAACCCACATTTGACTAAAGAACAAATTGAGCAGTATTTATTGGACTATTATGGCCAAGATCAGGTTCTTTGGTTAGGTGATGGTATCATTGGAGATGATACAGACGGACATATCGATGATATTACGCGCTTTGTTGCTGAAGACACCGTTTTAACAGTTATTGAAGAAGATCCAAACGATGAGAATCATCCAATTTTACAGGAGAATCTGGAAACGTTAAAGTCCATGCGTTTATTGGATGGTAGACCATTGAAAATTGTTGAATTACCGATGCCGAAGCCTGTAATTTATGAAGATCAACAATTACCTGCTTCTTACGCAAACTTTTACATCGCAAATAAAACTGTCATTGTTCCGATTTTCAATGATGCAAACGATGAACGTGCGTTAACTATTATTCAATCTTGCTTCCCAGACCGTAAGGTAATCGGCATTGACTCGGTCGATATCATCTGGGGATTAGGAAGTTTCCACTGTTTAAGTCAACAAGAACCTAAAATATAATTTAATCTTTACGTATGAAGCCATTTTTTCGACTCCTACTCCTATCATTAACAGTATTTTTCGGTATGCAGCATGTGAATGCTCAGGAACGTGATGACCGTGCCACCATTCTTAATTTTAAAGGGATACAATACAAATCCAAGGATTCTTTATTTTATACCAACTTTCGTTTTCGTATGCAGAACCGTTTAGGTTTTTCCAACGAATTGAATGGTGAAGATGATGGAAAGTTTGATGCTCGAATCCGTAGGCTTAGAATGCGTATGGATGGTTATATCTATACGCCTAAAATCTCTTACTCGGTTCAGCTAGCTTTCACAAGAAGTGACCAGGATTATGATGATACAGGAGTACCAAATATCGTTCGTGACGCGGTGATGTTCTATAACTTTTCAGACGATTTTTATATTTCATTTGGACAAAACAAGCTACCAGGTAACCGTCAAAGGGTAAATTCTTCTGGACAGTTGCAATTTGCGGATCGTTCATTAGTCAACTCAAACTTTACAGTTGACCGTGATTTTGGTATTTCCCTTAACTACAGCAAAGATTTAGGATCAGTAGCATTTGTAGCTAAAGGTGCTATCTCAACAGGTGAAGGTCGACCAGCAAACTCCACGGATGATGGCCTTGCTTATACTGGTCGTGTGGAATTCCTTCCGCTTGGTAAATTCACCAATGAGAATGATTATCAAGAAGGTGATTTAGAGCGCGAAGAAACTCCTAAGTTGTCAATTGGCGGTGGATATTCATACAACGACAGAACTACACGTGAGGGTGGTCAAACCGGTCGTTATGTGCAAAACCCAATGACATTGAAGACCAGTTTCGCAGATATGATTTTCAAATATCAAGGATTTGCCTACCAAGCTGAGTATATGCGTCGTGATGTAGATAATCCTTTAAATTGGACTGTTGAAGACGATCCACAAGAAACTTCAGCCTATAAAGGATGGGGTGTTAATCAACAAGTTTCTTACCTGATGAACAAGGGATACGAAATTGCAGGTCGTTACACCTTGGTTCAACCACATAAAGACATTCAAGACCTGGAAAGACAAACAGAAGTTATCGAACTAGGCTTAACAAAATACATGAAAGCACACCGTTTAAAATTCCAATTAAACGCAAATTACACGTTTAGAGATGGACATTTCAACAATAACAACCAAAAAGCCATTTGGGGAGGAATTTTCCAAGTAGAGCTTGGGATCTAATTCCTTAATCAAGAATATTTAATCAGGTCGGAAAAATTTCCGACCTTTTTATTTTTCAATAAGCTGTATTTATAGAACATTGGACCTTTGAATGAGTTTAGTGCTTAACACAATTATTATCCAACTAGGATCATTGAACTCCAAAGATCTACTTTGCTTTTCTCCCCTTTTTCCTTTAATCTTCTCCTCTTTTTCCTTTCTATATCTGTTGTCATTTGTCTGTTGTCTCATTGTCTCTCAAAAGGGTTGGATTCGACACTCTAACGGATCTCCTTCGGAACTTGTTCGGATCTCCTTCGGATCTCGTTCGGTTAGAAGCGAACGAGATCCGAAGGAGATCCGCATTAAATCTGAATAAATTCCGTTAGAGTATCAAAGCAAACTCGAACCCAACTATACTGAAACACGAACATAACTTATCCTCAACAAAAGGGTTGTTGGCATCAATACTTCTTAATATACTGGGAGAATAAGTGCTTTAAAAACAAAGAAGCATAAAAATTTGCAGAAAATTATTCACCATATTTATATGGAAAAATGAGCTTAATAGCATCATAGAATTAAGAATGCTTATCTTTAAGCGTTATTATCAACTATGAAGTATTATATTATTGCTGGTGAAACATCCGGCGATTTACATGGCGCAAATTTAATTAAGGAAATCCGCAAGGAAGATGCTGAGGCGGAATTTCATTTGGTTGGTGGCGATCAGATGGCTGCTGCGGCAGGCGTACCTGTATTGATTCACACTTCTGAAATGGCATTTATGGGCTTTATTGAAGTTTTGATGAACTTAAGAAGCATTGCCCGAAACCTAAAGAAAGTAAAAGCTGACATTCAACAGGTCATGCCCGATACCGTTATACTCATCGACTTCCCCGGGTTTAACCTGAAAATAGCTGAGTTTGCGAAGAAATTAGGCATTACTACCTGCTATTATATTTCACCCAAAATATGGGCTTGGAACCAAAAACGGGTATATAAAATCAAGCGCGTGGTGGATCATATGTTTTGTATTCTACCATTTGAGGTAAATTTTTACAAACAATATCATTACCCTGTTGACTACGTGGGTAATCCCCTTTTGGATGCGATTTCAACTTATGAATTTAACCCAAACTTCAAGGAAGATAATGGATTGAATGATTTTCCTATCATTGCTTTATTACCTGGAAGTCGGAAAATGGAGATTGCACATATTTTACCAGAGCTTGTGAAATTGCACCGATACTTTCCATTGCACCAATTGGTTATAGCTGGAGCACCTAACTTTGACCTGGATTATTACCAACAATATATTGGAGATTACCCGATCAAGGTTATATTCAATCAAACTTACGATTTGCTTAAGCATGCTGAAGCTGCGGCGGTTACTTCTGGTACTGCCACCTTAGAAACTGCTTTGATAGGTGTTCCACAGGTGGTAGTCTACAAAGCTAATCCTATTTCTGTTGCCATTGCTAGACGTGTAGTCAAAGTCCAATTCATTTCTCTGGTGAACTTAATCAATAATTACCTTTCGGTCATTGAATTGATCCAAGAAGATTGTACCTCGCGAAATATTGCTGATGAATTGGGTAAATTAACCACCGATAAAGAACATCGAGCAAGTGTATTGGAAAACTACGACGTTTTAATGGAGAAAATGGGAACTCCAGGTGCATCCGAGAAAACAGCAAAACTTATCGTCAAGTATTTGAGGGAAGAAAATTAAACTTTTTACCTAAAAAATTGTCTAATCAACATAGGAAGAATAACATTATGAGATATCTACTAAGTTTAGGGTTAATAATGGCAAGTCTTTTCAGCTTTGCTCAGGAAACCCTACATATACAGCGATTAGAGCTAGGGAAAAAGGAAAAGAAAAACTTTAACAAAGGAGATTCTAGCATGATCATCAGAATCGACACCCTGATTATGAAAGATAAGTCAAAACTAGATTTTTATGCAAAAAAAGATGTGAAGCTTGAAATTGGTTATGCAGAAATTGGAAACAATGTTTTAATTACTGGTCAGGACAGTAAAAACAATGCAACTAATTTTGATATAAAAGCAAACTTCAATCAGTTAGGGTCTTTGTTTATTATTGCACGTGGAATTGACGCTTTCAACGGAACTAAAACATTCCCGAATGGTGATGGAGGGAAAGTAACCTTAGCCTACGATGCTAAAGGATTGGCGCCACAAACCAGCAATAAAAAAGGAAAAAACTTTGTGTTTATTGATGTAACACCGGGAGGATTGCGTGTAAATCCTAGTTCTGAAGTGAGACAGATTTATTCGAGGATAGCCATGGCACCCACTGGTTTAAGAGGTTTACCGCAAGGACAAATATACTCTGGCTCTCCCGGTAGAGATGGTAAGTCCGAAATAAAAAGCTTTTAGGTTAAATAAAATCGAGAACTAAATATCTCTGATTAGAGATAATCAGAAAAAGCCTTGAATCAAATCAATGAAAGATTCAAGGCTTTTTTATTTTCCAAATAATTTGGTTTCAATACAATTCCCCATGAAAGTCCTTCTATATATTAAAATAAGGTTAATTCTTTCATTTTAGACCTTGCAATTAGGTTTTCTTCGGCAAAAATTCCTTAAATTTAGAATATGAAGATATTAGCTTTTGCAGGCAGTAACAGCAGGCAATCCATCAACAAGAAATTTGTCACGAGTGTATCCAAATACTATAAGGAGGCAGATGATGAGGTTGTTATTTTGGACTTAAATGATTTTGAGATGCCGATTTTCTCGGTAGATCGTGAAGCAGAAACAGGTATTCCAGAACAGGCATATGCATTTGCTAAGCAAATAGATTGGGCAGATTTAATTTTAATGTCCTTATCGGAAAATAACGGCAGTTATTCAGCTGCCTATAAAAACTTAATGGATTGGACATCCCGGATTAAAGGACGCAAGCTATTTGCGGATAAACCCATTTTATTGTTAGGGACAAGTGATGGTGCTCGTGGAGCTAAATCAGTACTTGAGGCTGCAGAAAAACGTATGCCTAGGGATGGTGCAGATCTCCTAGCTGTTTATTCACTACCAAGCTTTTATGAGAATTTTGAAGAAGGTAAAGGGGTTATTGACCCAAGTCTTCGTGCTTCCTTAGAGGCGACGGTTAGAAAAACAAAGCGCATCATGTCCGAACGATTAAACACAACAAAAGAACAACAATAAACAAACAAGATCATGGCAAAAAAAGTATTATTACTCGTAGGTGATTATGTAGAAGATTATGAAGCAATGGTTCCATTTCAAGCAATGGGTGCCGTAGGAATTGAGGTAGATGCTATCGCTCCCGACCGTAAAAAAGGAGATGTGGTACCTACTGCTGTTCATGATTTCACGGGCGATCAGACTTATAAGGAATTACGTGGCCACAATTTTGGCATTAACAAAGATTTTGATGCTGTAAATCCAGCAGATTATGACGGTCTATATATTGCTGGCGGACGCTCTGCAGAGTATATTCGCTTGAATAAACGCGTTATTGAAATCACCAAACACTTCTTCGAGGAAAACAAACCTGTTGCAGCAATCTGTCACGGTATACAGGTGTTGACCACGGCACAAGTATTAAAAGGACGTACCTTGACAGCATACGTAGCTGTTGGACCAGATATTGAATTGGCAGGTGGTACCTGGAAAAATATTCCGGCAGATCAAGCCGTTGTAGATGGTAACTTAGTTACTTCGCCAGCTTGGCCAGGGCATCAAGCGATCTTAAAGGAGTTCTTCCAGCTATTAGACATAAAAATCACGTTATAAGCAATTATGCAAAAAAGCACTAAAAAGGTATGGTTCTTTGCCATACCTTTAATTTTAATTCTTGGGTATTTTATTTATGATGCCTACTCTCAACCTTCTATCAAAGAACTTCCAGGCGACTTTGAAGAGGTTGCTTTTGTACGAAATGAAAATAACAAAGGTGGAATAATCCGTATTTACGCAGTAAGTGTAGGTGATCCACAGAATGCCGCCTATGATCAATGCGCAGATATGTTTCCTGTCAATGATTATGGAAGCAGCACTAAAATCTACTTCTTTGATAAGCTTAAGCCTTACCCTACTACACTAACTTTAGAGGAACCACACTATGATACCACTAAATATGAGGCTATTAGTATACAAAGGAGAACTGGGGTAAATAAATAATACACCCTGCATACAAACAGGCTCCATGTTAATTTAAGATTATCATTCTGTTTGTTAACAATTATTTAATATAACATTTATAGCTTAAAACCAACTTTTTTATTACCTTTGGATTAATGATTTTTCTTATTTCGTTATTTATTGACGATTTTAAGGAGGTCGGTTACTTTAAATAAAATTTTGATTTAAGCTAATATGCCAAAAAAAGTTTGCCAAAAATCAAAGGAACTGTACGTTCCTCCACACATACAACTATTATTAACTCCAACTGCTTTCATTTTTCAACAGTTTGGAACCCTCGTGACACAACCAACAATTAACAAGAACAAATAAAATATAAAATAACAGCTTTGCTTGGGAACATGTTTTACCAAACAATTTGATAAATAATAGACTTTAATAATATGTGTTCGTTGAAATATTTTGTTGCAAAGGCAGCATGGTATTATTTTAGGCGAACAATTATTAAGCTAGGTATCGTACTTAGCATTAAAAAAAGGGATTCATATATTATTTAATAAATTGTTAATATTTCATTAACTTATACCAAACAAAGCCCTCACATCTTTGGGCTATTATGAGCATACTACAAATGGCAACTAAATTCATACCGAGAGACATCAGCTGGTTAAGTTTCAATGGACGCGTATTGCAAGAAGCGGCAGACCCTGATGTTCCGTTGCCTTTGCGCATTAAATTTCTAGGTATATTTTCCAATAATTTGGATGAGTTCTTTCGCGTTCGTGTAGCGGCATTGAAAAGAGCTTCTGAACTCAATATTAAAGTTGCCAACAGCTATTTTTATGAAAGTCCAAGCATTATCTTGGATAAGATAACTGAGCTTGTTATTAAGCAACAAAGAAAATTTGATAAAATTTGGCATCAGGTTCAAAAGGAAATGGCCAAACAAAAGGTCTTTATCAAATCTGCAGAAGATCTTACTCCTAATCAATTGAAATTTGTTAAGGAGTATTTTGAGGAAGAAGTAGAAAGCAGTATTATTCCTTTGCTATTGGATGAAAGTAAGCCTCTTCCCTATCTTCGTGACAAAAGTTTATACTTAGGTGTAGCCATGTATAAACAAGAATGGCAATATGAAACCAAATTTGCTATTATAGAATTACCATCCAGTCATTTAGGAAGATTCTTAATTTTACCATCTCCTAAACAACAAAAACATATCATTCTCCTGGAAGATGTAATCAAGGTCAATTTACCTTATATCTTCTCTTATTTTGGCTTTGATCAATTCAATGCAAATACCTTTAAAGTAACTAAGGATGCCGAATTTGACATTGACAACGATGTGAATACCAGTTTGGTTGAAAAAATCAGTAAGGGTATCAAAAATCGTCGTAAAGGAAAGCCTACTCGCTTTGTATTTGACCAGGATATGGATCAAAAACTATTGGAGTTTCTAATCCGAAAACTCAGTCTAAGTAAAAGAGACAGCATCATTCCGGGGCAAAAGATTCACAACTTCAAGCATTTCATGGATTTCCCAAATGTGTTTGGGTCATATGAAAAATTGGTTGAAAGAACATCCTTCGAACATCCTGATTTTGCAGGGATGGAACGTATAACTGATGTTATTCTGAAGAAAGATGTACTTCTCTCCTTTCCATATCATGAGTTTAGACCAATGATTGATTTATTGCGAGAGGCAGCCATGGACCCTGATGTGAAGACCATTAAAATTACCATCTACCGCATGGCAAGCAATTCCAAGATTGCTAACGCCTTAGTCAATGCTGCTCGTAATGGAAAAGAAGTGACGGTGATGTTGGAATTGAGGGCGCGGTTTGATGAAGAACAAAACCTTGATTGGAAAGAGCGCTTTGAAATGGAAGGTGTGAAAGTATTGGTTGGGATACCAAATAAAAAGGTTCACGCGAAACTTTGTATCATTAAAAAGCGAGTTAACAATAAAACCATTCAATATGGTTTTGTAAGCACTGGAAATATCAATGAGAAAACAGCTAAGTTATATGGCGATTATTGCTTAATGACAAGCAATAAAAGTGTCATGGCTGATATCAACAAAGTATTTACGGCATTACAAAGACCAAAAGCTGTACTTACAGATACCATTAAAAACAATAAAAGTTTAATGGTATGTCCTATCGATATGCGTTCTCAATTGAATGGATTAATCGACAAGGAAATAGCTGAAGCACAAGCTGGGAGAAAAGCTCATATCATCATTAAAATAAACTCACTCAGCGATAAGGAGTGTATTAAAAAACTATATGAAGCAGCTACAGCAGGTGTACAAATTGATTTGATAGTTCGCGGAATATATTGTGCCACGAACCAGAAAAAGTTTATAGAACCCATTCGAGCAATAAGCATTGTTGATGAATACTTGGAACATGCTCGTGTTTTCTATTTTTATCATGCCGGTAAAGAATTCACTTATTTATCTTCTGCAGATTTGATGACTAGAAATTTAGATCATCGTATTGAAGCGGCTGTAAAAGTAAATTCCAGAAAATTGAAACAGGAACTTAAAGACATGCTCGATATTCAATTAAAAGATAACGTGAAAGCGAGAATCTTAAATAATAAACAAAACAACGAGTATGTTCAGAATGATGAACCTGAATTTCGTTCGCAAATTGAAATCTATAAGTATTTAGCACCTAAGAAGATAGTTGAAGAAAAAGAGATTGAAGAAGAATAAAACATAAACATGTTACTAATATTTTTAGTATTTTAGTAAAAATATTAGTGAGATGGAGAGATCGTATATTCAAGGTCGTGGTGCTCAAAAGAACGTTCACAACGTTTTTTTCAAAGATGAATATGTACAAGAACATATAGAAGGGATTGATGAGTGGGAACAAGACAAGCCAAAAACCGCCTTCAGCATAGTTCATCCCAAGAGCATAGTCAATAAAGTAGATAGTCCTGATGTGGGGATGGCTTATTCCGTAAATCCATATCAGGGCTGCGAGCATGGTTGCATATACTGTTATGCAAGAAATTCTCATCAGTATTGGGGAATGAGTGCAGGGTTAGATTTTGAAACCAAGATCTTGGTTAAGCAAAATGCACCAAAGTTATTTCGTGAGTTTTTAAAAAAGAAAACCTGGCAAGGAGAAACCATTTCGTTATCAGGCAATACAGATTGCTACCAACCTCTTGAGCGCAAATTCAAATTGACACAAGCTATTTTAAAAATTGCTTTGGAGTTTGGACAACCCATTAGCATAATTAGCAAGAATAGTTTAGTTCTTCGTGACATGGATATCCTTGCGGAAATGGCAAAGCGAAATCTCAGCGCTGTATTTATTTCAATCAATTCCCTTACTGAAGATACTCGGTTATTATTGGAACCAAGGACAGTTACAGCCAAACAACGTCTACAGGTAATTGAAAAACTTAGTTCACATGGTATTCCTGTGGGAATCATGTGTGCACCTGTAATACCTGGACTCACCGATCATGAAATACCTAAAGTATTAAAGGCCGCTGCAGATGCTGGTGCACAATGGGCTGGTTATACCAATGTGCGATTAAATGGTGAAATAGGAAAGATATTTCAAGACTGGTTATTTCAAGCCTATCCTGATCGTGCCAATAAAATATGGCACAGCATACAAAGTTGCCACCAAGGTAAGGTCAATAACAGTGAATTTGGTAATCGAATGCGAGGATCTGGTCAGTTGGCTGATATCATTAATAACAGCTTTAAATTACATTGCAAGCGGAATAAATTGAATTTGAAACCCATGGTTTTAGATAGCTCACACTTCAATAATCGAATAGATAATCAGCTGAATTTATTTGGTTTTTAAGTGTTAAGAAATGTTAAAATTAGATTGTAACGGGTATGTTGCAAGTGTTATGGCATTTAAATTGGTTATAACTACTGATAACTATTGAAAAACATAAACAATTATGCTATGAAAACAACATTAAAACTATTCAGCTTTTTATTTGTAATGATGGTGGCAGTGAGTGCCTGTTCTAAGGATGATGATCCTGCAGATAATGATTTCTTTGTAGATAATTACAAAGGCGACATCAGTTATACCGTATTGAATGGAGATGGTGATGTTCCTAAAGGTGCGGGTACCGTATGGGTAACCAAAGTTGGTGATACCTACAGTTTCCGTTTTGACCGTGGAATTCCAAACATTACTGGTATTAAAATGGAAAAAGGAAGTAACACTAAAATTTTCTTTAGTGATGAGGCCTTAGGCTCTATAACTATTGATAATAATGATTTGGACATTACCTATAGCAAGGACAGCAAAGTCTGGACAGCTCAGTGTAAACGTGATTAAGATTTTCGATATACAGGAATAATTTAACTTTAAAAGGGCATCTAATTTTAGATGCCCTTTTTCTATATCTTCATTAGTTGATCTGTAATATTAAAGTACTCTTAAAGATATTTGAATTACTATTTACAAACAATTGATGTTTTTCTGGATACCGATATTCAAGTCTACTCTTCCAATTTTCAAACTGCATATTATCAGCTTGATTCTGTAAATAATGATTTACTCGATTACTTACCTCAAGTTGAAGACTTGATTGACTTAGCTGAATACGAATTTTCAAAGGATGCTCTTGCATACTATTATAACCTAGTTGTAGAGCATTTTGAATAGCGCCTAAGGTAATCAATGGAAATAATTGGATATCTTTTTGATTTCCTTTAATGGTAAGTTGCGTATTCAATTCATCAGATTTGGCTATCTTCCAAAGATTAACATAGGATTCTATAAATTCAATTTCATCCTGAATGGTCCAAGTTTTCTCTTCTACAGCCTGTAAAACCTTATTTTGGAGGTCTTTCCAATCTTTGAATAATAAAGGCTTTTCATCAAATAGTGGAGTCAACAATTGAAACAAGGCTACATCAAATTGAATTTCTTTAAATGATAGTTCAGATCGGAGTTTTAGTATTTCCTGAAACTCTTGCGATTTACTGCTATTCTTTTTAGACCAAAACATGATTGTATTATTTTGCTGGGTCGATAGCTGGACCTTTTGTGCTTTCTAATCCACTTACCCCTCCAGAAACTGCTAATTTCATGGCATCTGTAGCTGACATGTTTAATTTGATGACTTTATCTGCACTAACAACAACTATCTGACCAGCGACAGAATAGGAATAAGGAAAATAAACAATTACTTCATTTGGAAGACCAATTGAGGTTAAGTCCTTCTGTGTTAAAAAGCCTACCTTCTTTAGCCCCATATCATTGACGATGACTAATACAGGTTCATTAAACTTCTTTGCATCCCCAACAAAAGCTTCGGTAAAGTCTTTAATGGAAGAATATAAAGTGTTGAATAAAGGAATTTTATTAATGGTTCTATTCAACCAAGCACGAATTGGTGCTGTAACTAATGTGGTAAAAATAAGTCCAATTAGGGTTAAAAGTAATATAACCGAAAGAATACCAATCCCAGGAATGTATAAAGGGTGACCACTTTCATCCTCTAGGAAATGTTCTGTAATATTCAAGGCACCATCCAAGGTAGCCACCAACCACACAATGACAAAAATAGCCCCTGCAACAGGCGCAACTACCAATGTGCCCTTAATTAAATAATAAAAAAACTTCTGAAAAAACTTACGTATCATCTTATTCGTAATAATAAACTCTTTTCACACGTCCAGATATATTCACCAATAACTCATAGGGAATTGTTCCTACATCTTTCGCTGCTTGCATTACATTTGGAAACACAATGACTTCATCCCCCTCACGCACATCTAGGCCAGTAACATCCAGCATACACATATCCATGCAGATGCTCCCTACAGTAGCTGTCTGTTGTCCATGGATTTCCATTTTGCCCACGCCCATACCAAATCGACGGTTATATCCATCGGCATATCCAATCTTGACCGTAGCGATCCTACTATCCCGAGTTAATACTCCTTTGCGATCATATCCCACCGTCTCCCCTGCCTTTAGGTCTTTTAATTGGGTAACTGTAGTACGCAAGGTACTTACTTGTTCCAGATTTTCCAACTTTCTATCCATATCTACTCCATATAAACCAATCCCTAAGCGCACCATATCAAAATGCGCTTCTGGCCATCTGACTATCCCCGAAGTGTTGGCAACGTGTCGGATAAAAGAATAACCTAAGCCCTCTTTCAACACTTGAGCTGCCTCTGAATAGGTGTTTATTTGATATCTGGTAAAGTCATCTTGGTTCGGGTCTCCGGAAGCAACCAAATGCGTAAAAAAGGATTGAACACGAACAAGTTTTTGTTTTTTAAGTATCTCCACAACCTCAGGAATCTCTTCTGGGAAGAATCCCAAACGGTGCATACCCGTATCTAACTTGAGGTGGATTTTGTAATCCTGAATATCTCTTTCCTGAAGGAAAAGTAAAAATTCCTTTAAGAATCGCATACTGTAAACCTCAGGCTCCAAATTGTATTTAATTAATGATTCAAAAGTGTCCGCATCAGGACTAAGCACCATGATAGGTAAGCTAATTCCAGCCATCCTTAAATCTACTCCCTCATCAGCAAAGGCAACCGTTAGGTAATCCACTTTACTGAATTGAAGTAAATTTGCAACTTCAAAACTGCCACTTCCATAAGAAAATGCCTTGACCATCGTCATTAACTTCACATGAGGTGGAATTAAAGAACGATAAACCATCAAGTTGTTGGTCAGTGCATTTAAATTGATGTCCAAGACTGTACCATGAGATCGAAGCCCTAAACGTTCTACAATCTGCTCAAATTGATATATCCTCGCTCCTTTCACCAGAATACTTTCGTTCTCGAATACCTGGTTGGATAAATCATTGATGAAAGATGATGTATCTGGATAAAGAAGCTTATCATTGATATGTATATCTTCTAAGAAAGTGTATTTCTCGCCTACCCACACCAATCTATCTAAAGCTTGGGTATTTAATAAATCGACTAGTTTATGCTGTAATTTCTCGCTTTCCTTTAAACCGTCCATATCAGAAAGTATCAGAGTTCTTTTTTGATGCTGATTTTGCTGTTGGAGGAAATTCAATGATATTTTCAACGATGCTAAATCATTGGAGTAAGAATCATCTATAATGGAACTGTTAGCTATACCCTTTTTCAATTGCAAACGCATTTCTAAAGGCTTTAAAGCCAAAATACGATCTTGAATAATAGGAAAGGAATAATCCAAATAGATTAATAAAGAAATACAGCTTAATACATTCTCGATGGAAGCTTCATCTGTAAATGGTATTATGAAATCAACAACTTCATTGTTGACCCTTAATTTCAAGAGCGATTGATTACCTTGAACCTCCTGCTGAAGAATCTGAATAGAATCTGTTTCTTCAACTCCCCAAGACCTCCAAGATGCCTGAGCTGGTAATTCCTCTTTCGAAATGTATTTACTACCTGCAATGACTAATTCAGTACGTTTAAAGAGTTTTAATTTCTCTTCAAGCTTGGCCTTCTTGTTTTCGAAATGTTGGGAATGTGCTATTCCAATATTAGTTAAAATTCCAATATTTGGTTGAATCATTTCCTCCAAGCTATCCATCTCTCCTGGTTCACTAATCCCAGCCTCAATTATAGCAAGATCATAAGATGCTTGTAAGTTCCATAATGATAAGGCCACACCTAATTGTGAATTATAACTTTTAGGACTTTGGTAAACCTTTTTATCTGGACTCAGCATTTGTGTTAACCAGGCTTTGACAATGGACTTACCATTGCTCCCTGTTATTCCTATAATGGGATTAGGGAATTGTGTTCTATGGTATTTCGCTAATTGCTGCATGGCTATAAGGCTGTCTTTGACAATCAGGATATTGACATCTTCTTTTTCAGCTAAAAATGGCGTTTGGTGATTGACAACAAAGCTTCGGATTCCTTTGGAATATGCATCAGGAATAAAATCATGGCCATCTCTGGTGGCCAATAATGCAAAGAACAAACTTTCTTCTGGCAGGCTTACTTTTCGGCTGTCGTAGACTAATTCGCTTATTTGTTGCTCAAAATTAAGGATCTTGTGCTCCTCTAGCGTTATTATCTCACTTACAAAACCTATCGTGTACATCTTCTTTAAAATATGCAACGAATTTCATCATTTTTTTTAAAAGTTCCTCATTTTTTGAAGATTTGCATTATGGATGATGCTTCAGCAAATAAAAAGAAACTCACACCACTAGCTGCATTGCGAAAAGCGGAGAGTTACTGTGCCTATCAAGAGCGTGCGCAACAAGAAGTTAGGGATAAACTCTATGAATGGGGATTACATATGGAGGATGTAGAACGCACGATCAGCACCTTAATAGAAAATAATTTCCTGAACGAAGAGCGGTTTGCTAAAGCTTATGTTTTAGGAAAATTTCGAATGAAAGGTTGGGGAAAAATAAAGATCGTTCAACACTTAAAACAAAAACGTGTTTCCAAGCCCTTAATTCAAATTGCCTTACGTGAGATTGATTTAGATGATTACGAACAGAAACTGCAAGATATCATTGAAAAGAAGATCAACAAGCCGATTTCAAAACTTTCTTATATGGAACGCGGTAAGTTAATTCGCTTCTTAATGGGCAAAGGATACGAGCAAGACTTGATTTATAGGAAGCTTGGTAGTTCTGACGAAGAATAATTACAAAATTAGTGATTTTGGAAACCTCAAAAAATGAGCTTGTTAGCCAATAGGGAGAGATTTTTATAAAAAATATTGCATCTATTTTTCACTTTTTTTTTGCATCGAATAAGAAAATATCTATATTTGCACCACGTCAAGCGAAAGTAGCTCAGTTGGTAGAGCACAACCTTGCCAAGGTTGGGGTCGCGAGTTCGAATCTCGTCTTTCGCTCAGTTGCCTAGGTGGTGGAACTGGTAGACACGCAGGACTTAAAATCCTGTTCCCGTTAAGGGAGTGCGGGTTCGATTCCCGCCCTAGGTACAGAAAAAAGCTCGACAGTAGTCGAGCTTTTTTAGTATATAGTATTTACTATTTAGTAGATAGACCTGTGGTGGGTTATTTTAGATTTTATTTACTTATATTAGAGTAAGTTAAAACCACAAGATCTAATTATCACTATATTATGAGGAGATACACTTTTGCCTTGGGAATTATAATTGGCGCCTTCCTTTTTTCCTGTAATCCTAATAATTCTAAGCAAGTCAACAACAAAAATGTAAATAAAGAAAAAAGTTCCGTTGATAGTATTTATGTAAAATACGATCCTACCATAATCAATAGTACAAATTTTCAATTGGTCATTTCGGATCCTAAAATGGAGCTTCAAGAAATTAGACCAGACACCAATTTTACTGCTTATTCTTATACGGGACAAAGTAGTTTCGAACGTTTTGACATTCCTTTTGGAACCCTATTCCCTATTCAACGTGGTGATAGCATTATTATTTCAATGAAAGATGATTATCCTCATTTAGAAGTAACAAACTCTACATTTAATAATCTGGAAATTAATTTTGGAACAGAACTCTTAAAAAGGAAAACACCAATTTTTGAAGAAGTAGTCATTGCTGATTCGGCTACTTTAGAAAACCATTTTAAGCAAAGTAATCATTACATCGATAGTTCTTATAAAGTGGGTGCTGTATCAGGAGAGTTTGAAAATTGGATTAAAAAGGAAATGGAATATGCCAAATTATATGCACAACAAAACAAGAAAATTTTCAATGGTAATAGAGATATCTCATCCCATATTAATATTGATGAGAACTTAAACCTATCAAAATATCGTTCTTTTGTTTACAGAATTATGGCTAATGATCTTCAAGAAGACCTTGCTATTCCAAGTATTTTAAATTTAGCCAACACACTGTTTACTGGCAAAACAAAGGATTATGTGCTTTATCGTTTTGCTAAGGAATCCTTGGCTGATATGGATGCTGCAGGAGCTAATCAGAGTTTAAAGGATTTGAAAGGTAAATTTAATGATACGACTTATTATAGTTTATTGGCTGATCGGTTTGAACCAACTTTTAAAGATGCATCTGCTCGAGAGAATATCTTAATAAATCAAAAAGGCGATAAATTCACATTAAATGATATTTTGGCTAAATACAAGGGTAAGAAAGTATATGTAGATTTTTGGGCTAGTTGGTGTGCTCCCTGTCGTGCAGAAATGCCAAGCTCTAAAAAATTAGAGAAATCATTTCCTAATGTTGTCTTTTTGTATTTATCACTGGATAAGGTTCAAAAAGATTGGCTAGAAGCTATGCAATTTGAAGAATTAAAGGAAAGCAATAGCTTTTTATTTGCCAATATAGAAACAGATGATTTTCTTACTGAACATGAAGTAAACATGATTCCGAGGTATATGATATTTGATAAGAATGGAGCTTTAATCAATAAAGATGCTCCTAGACCTAGTGATGAGAAAATAACAGGGCTATTGAAGGAATAAATTTTAGTGGATGTTTATAAAAAATAAAAAGAGCATTGAATAATATTAAGGACTAGGATTACTAGCTACTTAATTATTCATCCCCTACTTCAACATCCATTTAAAAACAAGCCCTAACAATTGCTTTTTCCTTTCATATTCAGCCTCATCTAAAACCAATCCATTGTTAATTTCCAACAAAATTAAGTTTTCGTACTTGTCTTTAGCTAAATAACGAGTTACAGGCATTTTTGATGGACCTTGCTTTAATTTTACAAATTTTTGGGTATCTAAGCCTTTAACTTCACCTAGCTTATCTATAAAAGCAATATTATAGGCTAAAACTTGTAGACTGTCCGAACTAACAGAATCTTTTATCAACTCAAATACTAAAAGTCTTTGATTTACTTGAATAGAATTATTGATTCGATAATCTTTACCCTTAAAAAAGGAATCTACATGTTTGAAAATCTCTTTAGATAAGCTATTTACAAGATTTTTATTATACTCTGGACTAGTATTGATTTTGCCAGATTCCAATCTCCAAACCGTTAACAAGCTGTCTTTGACAAGCCTAATCTCTTGTGATTGGCTAACTAATGGAATCAATACTATAAATAAAGACCAACACAGCTTAACGATTCGCATATATCTTTATTTCTGATTAACCAACATTTTAATTTCTATTAAGTTAACAAATAAAGTATGAAGATTAATGAGAGGAATGTATAAGTGGGTATTTTAGTATGGATACCTACTTTATGAATTATTAAAGTAACTATTTGGAAAAGATTATGGTGCTAATCTCTTGAAATTGGTTTTCTAGAGAAGGTCTTCAAAAATTATTTTTAATTTTCGTAGAACAAATAGTTTTCTATCGTTAAGATATCGATAGGCATGGGTTTGAAGTTTTCCTTATCCTCTTTCAATAAGAAATAGCGATATAAGTAGTTGAGCGCCATATAGCCTTGCTTGTCGGGGCGCTGACAAATTAAGAAGTCGATAGTACCCTTAGCAAGGTAATTAACATTCTCATGGAGGAAGTCAAATCCAATAATTGCAGGTTTACTCAATTCCGTATGTTCATCAAAAAACTTACCTACAACCGATACACGAGAATTCGTCACGAAAATTAAATCCGGATCTATTTCATTCTCAAGACGCAATAATGCCATTTCAATTTCATCATAATTATTGGATGGAATATCCTTAACAATAATATCGTAGTCCGCACTTTTATCTTTTAAATAATTGCTGTATCCGTCTATTTTCGTATTTAAATAAGCGTAATTCTGTAATCCACGAGCGATATTTAAAATAAGCAAAGTCGATTTTCCCTTTACCAAATAGCTGGTCAGGTTAGCTGCAAGACGGCCCGTACTTGTCAAGTCTGGACCGATATATCCCATAGATGAGCAACCTTTGATATCGGAGTTGATAAATAAGGTTTCAATTTTCTGTTTCTTACATTCCTCTACAAATAATTCCGTTTCCTTGATGAAAATTGGAGCAATAATTACCGCATTAAAGTTGCCTGATAAAACAGCTGCATACAGTTTTTCAAAGGTATTTACATCCTCCTGATCATAAAGAAAAACTTGGATATTAATACCAAAATTGCTGTATTCTTGAATTCCTTTATTAATTCCCTGGAGACAAAGATCCCAATAGCCCGTTTGTTGGGAGGTCTTAGGTATTAATACAGCAAAACTCAAGTTGTTTTTAACAGAAAGAGATCGAGCGTAAATATTAGGCTGATAATTATGCTCTTTTATCAAATCTTTAATCTTTTTTCGGGTACTTTCCGAAACATCCTTTCTATTGTTTAAAACTCGGTCTACGGTTGCTATGGATACCCCAGCTAATTTGGCAATCTCTTTAATCCCGATCTTTTTACCGGGAGAATTTTCACTCATAAGCAATTCATTTTAATAATTATTAACCTAAAGATAAGGAGATTTTTGGATTTATACGCTATAAGTAAATTTATTCTATTATAAATCCATATAAATATTACATGAATAAATACAAGGTTTTAAATCTTGTTGAAGATATAAAACAATAATTGATTTCTTTGGGTTTTTAAGGCGTTTTATTTGTATTTGACTCGGGTTTTCATTGTATTTGACTTGGGTTGGATTCGAGACTCTAACGGATCTCCTTCGGAACTTGTTCGGATCTACTTCGGATCTCGTTCGGTAGGAACCGAACGAGATCCGAAGGAGATCCCTATCAGATCCCTAGCAATCCCGTAGGGTTCTCGAAGCAATATCAAGCTTAAGTCAAGTTAATACCGAAGCAAATACCTATCTGATTCCATGCCGAATTCTCTAATTATTTTTGTTTATCTATGTTTAAAATTTATAAATCTATTGGTACACCCTTACCCAGTCTAACTCCATTTTTACAGGAAGTTGCTTCTGATTCACCTCTCCTACCCATTTACCTCCTAATTGTTGATCTATAATGAGAAAAAAGGGTTGATCATATGGCCATTGTGATGAATCTGCATCCTTCATTTTAGGGTATGTAAAAGTGGTTTTTCCATCTAATTGAAACACAAGTTTGTCAGGATACCAACTTACGGCAAAGACATGGTATTCATCTGGATTAAAATTAGCCGTACCACCATGTGGTGGGTTTGTTTTCTGACCTTTATTGACAGTGTAGTCCGAATGTGTGGTTTGGTAAATGATCTTATCAAAGTTGAGGTGTTCCATGATATCTATTTCGCCACTTTTCGGCCATTTACCATATTTATCGAATTCGGAGAGCATCCACATGGCCGGCCAAGCACCTTGAGCCGATCCTAGTTTAGCACGAATTTCTACACGTCCATATTGAAAGGCAAATTTAAGTTTGGACCAAATACCACCTGTAATGAACGGACGTGGATCGTGGTTCTTATCCGGATTATTAATGCCCAAGAGGTGAATTTTTCCATCTTTCATTTCGAAGCATTCATCGATTGTACTCATATGTCGGTTCCAATCGGAAGGACCAACAGGTACCCTACTCCACTTGTTAGTGTCTAATGTTTGCCCATTAAAATCATCCTCCCAGACGAGTTTCCAAGTTTTTTGTTCTCGGTTTTCCTTTTGGAGAAGAATGTAGGGTTTATCTTTCATTTTTTGGTTTACTGCACAGGAGTTCAAGCAAAGCAGACCAAGGCCTAGCAATAAAGGGGTTAATTTTTGCATGGTAGATTTGGTTAAAGGTTGAATTTGTAGGCAATCTACATTTATTCCTGTGTTTTTCCAAGGTAGATTATGCTTTCATAAACAGTCAGTTTGGGTCATATTCTGTCATTTTGAACTGTAATAATCTTAAAAACTGTATATTTAGCGTAACGAATAAATTAGTAATCAAACAGAATGGAAGAAAACAAAACCTTACCCACATTATCCGCAGAAGAAATTCGAGTATTAGGTTCTCTGTTAGAGAAATCTAAAACCACCCCTGAATATTATCCCATGACTTTAAATAGTTTGCAGACAGCCTGTAATCAGAAAAGCTCAAGAAAACCGGTTGTGAATTACGATGAGTCCACGATAATAAACACCTTGGATAGTCTACGGAAGAAAGGATTGGTTTCGACTGTTGTTGGTGGAGGTAGTCGAGTGACGAAGTATAAGCATAATTTGGCTATTCAATTCCCATTACTACCGCAGGAGTTAGCGGCGATGTGTTTATTGTTTTTGCGGGGTCCATTAACAGCAGGTGAGATAAACAGTAATTCAGGAAGGCTATATGAGTTTGAAACCTTGGATGAGGTGCAGGAATTGCTTCAAAAATTGAGTGGAGACGAGCCTGCCTATGTGAGACAGTTAGCTAAACGTCCAGGTCAAAAAGAGGCACGATTTGTTCATTTATTTAGTCCTTTTGATGAAGAAGCTTACGAAGAGCAAGGCGCTTCAGAAAATGAAGCTCCAATTGGTAAATACGCCCAATTGGAAGAACGAGTTCAACAATTAGAAACACAGTTAAGCACTTTACAAGCAGCTTTTGACAAGTTGATGGCTGAGCTGTCTTAAAACAATAACATGAAGAAAATAAGCGTCATCATATGTTTCCTACTTGCAGGCTACTTTATTCAAGCTCAAGAAATTAAGGACTTGGCAAAAGGTCCTAAAAGTAGTTTCCGAGGCATGGATTCTTATAAGGATCGTGTAGTATGGGTTTCAGGTAGTTCTGGTTGGATTGGGTTGTCCAAAAACTCTGGGGATACTTGGGAATGGTTTCAGCCGAAAGGATATGAAAAATTTGATTTTCGAGATATCGTAGCCTTCAGTGCAAAGGAGGCATTAGCCGTATCTGCAGGAAGTCCAGCAGTGATTATTAAAACCAAAGATGCTGGGAAAACCTGGACAGAAGTTTATCGAAATGATGATGCAGATATCTTTTTAGATGCTGTTGATTTTTCTGGTAAACAGGGTTATATCCTTGGTGACCCAATGGATGGTAAATTTCAATTGCTAAAGAGTACAAATAAGGGAAATTCCTGGCAAGATGTGAGTGAAGAGATCATACTATTGGCAGACGAAGGTGAAGCTGCTTTTGCGGCAAGTGGAAGCTCTATTCAAATAATTGGGGATTGGCTGTACATAGGAACAGGAGGACGTGTTTCGAGTTTAATGAAACGCAATAAAAAAGAATCAAAATTGGACGTTGTAGATGTACCTATCTGGACTGGACAAGCTGGTACAGGGATCTTTTCCATTGATTTTTTAAACCAACGGGAAGGTGTAGTGGTTGGTGGAAATTATATGGATGATAAGAACAACAGCAATAATATACTCTTAACCAAAAATGGCGGACTATCTTGGGTGAAACCTGAGGTTCCGGTTGGTGGTTACCGTTCTTGTGTAAAATACATTAGTCCAACCATGTTGGTAGCAACTGGAACTTCTGGAACAGATATATCAATTGATGCCGGAAATACATGGAAAACAATTTCTACAGCTAGCTATAATGTAATAAGCCTTAGCAAAAAAGGAAAACGTGTTTTGCTGGCTAATTCTTCTGGAGGTATCGGTTATTTCGACATCCCTTAATAAGCTAACTTGATCAAACAGTAAAACTGAGAATTATTGTTTGATCAAGTTTATATTAGCGTGCTCTGAAATAATCTCTTCAATGATTTCAAAATAGGTTTGCCCCTCTCCTGCCATTAATAGCTCAATTTTCTTTTGTATTCCAGCAGCATCAAAATGTTCAGGATCTTCTAATTTCTCTGCATAAAAACCCAAGGTAAAATCATATCCTAAGGCCGCCTTGTTCTCCTCAAAGTTTCTCCATATAAGGTCAACAGCTTCATTCTCTTGTAAAGCACCAAATCCTCCGTATAGCAGATCATCAAAAGCATCTAGACTTTCGCCTAATTGCCAAGATTCATCTTGCATAAATTTGGCATTTATCTCGGCATATAGCGAAGTTTTATCGAAGATTTTAGTACCATCAATGGTAATTTCCTTTTTCATTCCGCTAAAATACGTAATTGAAAAGAGGCATCAAGGCAAAATATGGAAGCTTTATAAACCTAAGGTTAGGTCTGCTGATGTAAGACACTGATAACCTGGCAATCTGTACAAATCTCGATGTATTCGGTCCCTTCTAACCCATCTAAAATAGTAGACAATGGTACAGAACCTAAAAGCTTCATCTTCTGTTGGCAATCTGGGCATTCGTCGTATTGAAAATCTTGAATCCAATAAGAATGTCCACCTATATGAGCCATCTCTTCTTCACCACAAGGGTAATAGGTCGGTTTAGCCGTTGGGGAAAGGACATATTGGTGATCTGCTAATTCTTTTAATTGTTCCTCTGTCAGGTAATTCTCATCGCCATAAGGTTCAATTAGCTCCATGCTACTTTCACCATTTAACTGATAGCGAATGAGGGTCTTATCACTTAAAGAACAGCAGTTTGGACAAGTTGGAATAGAAATTATACCCGGAAGATTTAAGAATGCCAAACGAGGATCTGTTCCATCAATCGTCATCAAATTCATTAAATTACATTGGCAATTGGGACAATTTTCCTCCAAGAGCTGTCCTAGTTTTGTACTTTGATTTGCAGACTCATCTTCTATAAACACATAACATGTTGGGTAAATCAATTGGATTCTATTCTTTTCCTGATCAAAGGTCCAACCACCCTGTTCGGCATATCGAGCAGGACCGACATACAGGTTCTTACGCCAAGGAAGTGGATGTAGCTCCAATTCATAAAATACATCCAATACACGTTCTGAAGGTACCTGCGAAAGACAACTTAAAATACGACTTGGATATTTTGAATCGGGATCTAATAATGATGCTATAAGTTTCTCCTGCAGTTCTGCATCACTATCTTTATAAATTGCGGGAGGGTAAAAGATATTTTTCTCAAAAGCAGCACGAGCAATTTCTAAGGTATTGATATCCCGATAAGCCACTAAGGAATTGAAATTCTTAAAAACCTCTCCCCATTTATCCATTTCGTCTAAATTTTGAAGGATATCTTCCTGCATAAGTTGCAATTCTTCTTCATTTAGACTTTCAATAGTTAATCGAAATTCCCTTTGTTTACAATAGTAACACAGCCCCTCAAAAAACTTAATACGATTACAATTGGGACAAGGAATCGCTTCTTTATTTTGAATCATAACTACAGCGGCAAAAATTAATTATATAGCCAGTTTTAAGGTTTCTCCATCTAGAAAATGTCCTTTGGATTTACTAATCAATACATGTTGATCGTGGGTATAGCCCAAAGTTTCCCCATCTTGGAAAGAAACGTCGTTATTAATGATATAAGAACAAATGTTCAGTAAAAAGGTATGTATATTCTCCAATGAATCTGAAGCATGTAAAACCTCCATTTCCATCTTGTTAAATTCCTTAAGTCCATAGGTATACATACTATTCCCCTCTTCAGTAGATTGCACTCCAAAATAAACCCATAAAGGAACTGGCGTATTTCCTTCCTTGATATGGGACTCAAAAGCGATATATTGATCTTTGGGAAATAATAGTGTTTGACTTCCTTGATAAATGCCAAATGCATTTCCATGGTTCAAGATGCTCATAAGGATCTTGGTTTGCAGTATGAAACGATTTAGGGTGCTATTGTTACTACTCATCACAGAAACGATAGCATGACCATCGATTTTTTGCACTTCTGAAAGCGCATTCGGCCAATTGTAAGCATAATAAGCTGTATTTTCAATCTCTTCAGTAGGAATTGGAAAAGACATAAATGCGATTGCCACCATTTCTCCCTCAATTGTCAATACTGCTGAATCATCATTGCCATCTATCTTCGAGATAGTTAATCCCCAATCGCTTCGAAGGCCTGACACTAAATTTTCTAGTTGGTACCTATTGCCCTTGGTAAAGATAGGCATTGATAAGAGCACATTTGAATCCTCATGATTCAGTTTTGGTTTTTGGTTTTCCTCGTCTTTTTTAAAAAAATCAAATAGTCCCATATAGCGTTTATAATTTAGTTATGCAGCGTAATTTAATAACGTAATTAATGAAAAACAATTACCTTGTTTCTAATTTATTAGCTCAAATAATTGGATTTGGAGCTTCTAAATAGATAGTAATTAAAACCTAAGACAAATTTGGGTGTAATATTTTCCTCAAAATATGATTTGAATCATAAGATTAACGGATGTTTAATAAACGGTTAATATTGGGGTAATAGATAAGTACTAGATTTGGGTACTCTATTAATCAATTCAACAATAGCTCCTTCACTTCTGGTAATGTGGAGGAGATTTTTTTTGGGGGAAAGGATATAGATTTGAGATATTCAAATACATATTCCAATAAAATTTAAAATTAAAAGTTCTACAATAGATAAATTAATTCATTTCCTTATAACTATACAAAAATAAATGTTTAAACAAACAAGGCTGTGTTAACATTAATTTAGTTAATTGTTAATTTTTTGCGCAATGTCTTGATTGTATATTGAATTGTTTAATTTTAATTGATCAAATCCTAAAACCATGAATGTTTTCGATGAAACTTCATTTAAAGAATTATTTTTCGAGCATTATGATCAGCTATTCAGCGGATTCTTTAATCGGGTAAAAGACTATGATACAGCTCAAGAACTTACTCAAGCTACTTTTATAAAATTTTGGAAATACCGTGAATCTATTGATTTTACGATTGAATTAAGGACCCAACTTTTTAGAAAGGGAAAATTAGTTCTCATAGATTGGTTTCGAATGGAAGCTAGACAAAGACAGCTTTTGGAGGAATTAAGTAAAATTGAGGTTCCTAAAGAAGAGGTAAACTCTGACATGATGGATTTGTTAAAAAACCAGATAAATCATTTATCACCTATGCGCAAAGAAGTCTTTTCCTTAGCCTATTTTGAAGGATTGACTCATAAAGAAATTGCAGAGAAACTTCAAATTTCTGTTAGAACAGTAGAAAATCACAAACACAGAGCACTCAATCAATTGAGGAAGATATTAGCCTTAATAACCATTATCCATTTTATTCAATAATTTTTTTCCTTCGAGTGAGTAGTTTTTGTTTTTGAAACGTACATATAATAAAAACAAAAAGTTGTGGATCTGGATAAATTAAATAAGCTGTTTAATAATAAGTGTTCAGCAGAAGAATGCGAATTCCTCATGGCTTATTATGAAGCTAATCCAGAAAAACTTGATCAAATCAAAATATTTGAGGATTTATCTGAAAAAGATTTATTTCAATTTAATAATGCTCACCTTCAGCAATTGTATGCCCATATACAACCAAAAAGAAAATATATAAAAATTATAAAATTCATTAGTGTCGCTGCATCTTTAATTGGAATTGTATTCGGGTTCCTTTGGTTATCTCCTCTTTTCAAATCAACTAAATTAGATCAAAATCAACTAATTATTTCCAATTACGGAAAGAATATACTGAAAGAATATTTACCTGATAGTTCTATCGTACTACTAAGCCCCCAGAGTAAACTAATTATCGGTTCTAACTACTTGGCAAACCGTGAAATAAATCAATTGGAGGGTGAAATTACTTATGAAGTCAAAAAGAATAAGAAAAACCCATTCTCTGTTATTTATCAGAAAACAAAAACAACAGCATTAGGAACCAAATTCACTATTAAAGAGGAAAAAAACAGCACAATATTAATTTCTTTATTACATGGGAGCATAGCTGTAACACCGAACACATTCAAATCAGGGATTCCGATTATTCTAAAGAACAATGGAAAAGTTAGAATTAACCTTAATACAGATTCATATAATATAATAGATTCGACAGCCTCCCCTATCAAGACCAAATTATGGACAGCATCCCTTAAAAAGGAGATAAGTGCTATTGTTAAAAATGGACAAGTTGAATGGGAATCAACACAAATTAACCTACATCAAGTACCAAACATACAATTAACTGAAGTCTTAAGAAGTATTTATGGCTTCTCTATAAAAATAGAAGATAAGCAGATTGTGATGGGCAATTTTACAGGCAGTGTAAAGAAAGAGGAAAACATCTCCAGTTTCTTAAGTAGCTTCTGTCAACTAAATGGCTGTTCATTCTCAATTGATCAAAATATGATTTATATAAAAGCGAAGTAAACAAACTAATATTTTATAGATACATCAAAGAACTTATTAACTGAATTTAAAACTTTCTTGAATTTTAATTATGAAACAACTCATCACTAGATTGGTCTTTCTAGCAATGTGCTTCATGTCTTGTACCCTGATTTATGGTCAATCAAACATCGAAGTTGTTGGAAAAGTCGTAGATGCTGATGGAAAACCTATTTCAGAAGCAACTATTGAATTAATACACCATCGTACTAACAATAGACAAAGTTTCTCATCAAATAATGAAGGAATATTCACCTTACGCCCGATAATAATTGGTGAGAGATACAGTATTTTGACACACCATGTAAGTTATCTTGCCGATTCGATTGGCAATTTCGTACCCACATCTTCTAACAGAAACACAATTTTAGTTCGACTAAAATCTAAAATTGGAAATCTTGATGAAGTGGTGGTCGTTGGATATGGAACGCAGAAAAAAAGCCAATTAACAGCTGCAGTTTCTACTTTAAGTTCCAAAGATATTGTTGATGTTCCAGTGGCGAATATTAATAATAGTTTAGCAGGTAGAGTTCCTGGATTATTATCTTTTCAAGGAAGCGGCGAACCAGGAGCTGACGCGGCAAACATTAGAGTAAGAGGTATTGGTACAATCGGAGGAAATAACCAAGCACTAACCATTGTAGATGGAATTCCAAGAGATTTTTCACAAATAAACCCAAATGAGATTGAGAATATATCTGTATTAAAAGATGCTGCAGCTATTGCTCCTTATGGTTTAGCTGGAGCTAATGGTGTTATATTGATTACAACTAAACGGGGTAAGGCCGGTCGGGTAGATTTAGGATTTAATACTTGGGTTGGATTTCAACGTCCTACACAATATCCAAATTATTTAAATGCATACGACTATGCCTATCACCTTAATGTTGCTCGCAAAAATGCTGGACTACAACCACAATATACAGAAGAACAATTGCAAAAATATAAGGATAGAAGTGATCTTGACCATTATCCAGACATCGATTGGTTTCACGATGTAATAGATTTTAATGCACCTATCACGAATCAAAATCTACTGTTTACAGGGGGCTCTGAAAAAGTAAGATTCTTTAGTTCTTTAGGCCATCTTTATCAACAAGGATCTGTTGATGTAATCAATTATAGAAAATATAATTTAGCAAGTAATGTTGATGTCAATGCAACTCCCACTACATTAGTATCCCTAGACCTAAGAGCTAGCCTTGAGGTTACGAAGAACCCTGGTTCCATTGATGGTACTGGTATTTATACCCAAGTAACAAAACTTCCTCCATTGCTGGTAAATCCTCTACATTATACAAATGGAAAACCAGGAAACACTATGTTGCCTTCAATTTACGAAAGTGGGTATAATAGACGTCATGAAAATATGTTTTTCTCTCATTTATCCATTGAACAGAAACTACCTTTTTTAGAGGGTCTATCCATCAAAGGAGTATTCGCTTATGACAAATCATATTCAACAAATAAAAATTGGCAAATACCTTATGTTTATTATACGTTAAATAGTAAAGAAGAATACGATGAAATTAAGGCTGGTGTTACAGCTCCAAGGTTAAATCAAGGATTCCAGGAACGTATTAATACCACACTACAAGGATATTTAACTTATCAACGAACATTTGGTAATCATGGAGTTTCCTTATTGACTGTTATTGAGCAACGCAGAGGAAATTCTAACCAATTAAACGCAGAGCGAATAAATTATCAGGTGAACTTGGATGAATTAGATATGGGTTCTGCTGCAAAAAATGATTTAAGCAATGGAGGTAAATCAAGCTCTTCTATTCAAACAGGTATTGTATATAGGGCTTCCTACAACTATAAGGAAAAATATCTTTTTGAATTTTCAGGTCGTTATGATGGACACTATTATTTTGCTCCAGGAAAAAGATTTGCATTCTTCCCTGCTGTTTCAGCAGGTTGGGTGATATCGGAGGAGTCATTTATAAAAGATAACATTAATTGGATAGATCATTTAAAATTACGTGGGTCGGTAGGTAAATCTGGGAATTTGGCCGGTGGGCCATTTCAATACTTAAGTTCATACGGTCTTTCTCCAAGTTATATTTTTGGAGGCATACAGTATCAAGGCGTATTTGAACGTAGTGAGCCTAATCCATATATCACATGGGAAACATCTCAAAAATTAGACTTAGGTTTTGATGCTACTTTATGGGGTGGAAAATTGGGGATAAATTTCGATTATTTCAAGGAAAAACGATCTGACATGTTGGTACAACCAAGTGCGAAGGTACCTGCTGAATATGGAATTGGTTTATCGCAAATAAATGGTGGTAAGATGAATAATCAGGGTTTTGATTTAGCCTTAAATTCAAGACATCTTTTTGAAAACGGGTTTTTGATGGATTGGGGAGTAACAGTATCCTATGCGAAGAATAAATTAATTGAAATAATGGAAGGTGCAGAGACCTATAATAATGAAAATAGACGTAAAACCGGAAGACCACTTGACACACAATTTGGTTTAAGGGCACTAGGATTATTTCAATCACAAGAAGAAATTGATGGATGGGCAAAGCAGTTTGGTACAGTTAAGCCGGGAGATATTAAATATGAAGACATCAATGGAGATAATGTAATTAACAATGAAGATCAAGTAGTAATAGGTGCACCAGCCTTCCCACAATTAATCTTTGGTTTAACAGGACAATTTGAATGGAAAAATTTCAATTTAAATATGTTGTGGCAAGGTGCTGCCCAGTCAAGCTTTCAATTGACTAATGAAGCTTCAAATCCATATTTTAATGGCGCAAAAATTTTCGAGGAACAATTAGATTATTGGACAGAAGATAATAGAGATGCAAAATATCCCGTGATTATGCCTGCACCAACTCCCAACAGTACACAAGTATCTTCTTGGTGGATTAGAAATGGTCATTATTTAAGATTGAAAAATATAGAATTAGGTTACAAAATACCAAACTCCATTCTTAAGAAAATACAAATTGAGAATCTACGGTTATTTGTTTCCGGACAAAATTTACTAACCTTTTCTTCTGAGAAATACTTAGATCCAGAAATTGGTGTAAGCAGTGCGAGTAAACGTGCGAGGTATTACTTTCAACAAAAAGTATTCACTGCCGGTCTAAACATTAACTTTTAATCTTCTGAACCATGAAATCATATAAATTTATATTAGCAAGCATTTTCTTAATCAACATAGGATGTAATGATTCATCATTAGATATTTCACCAACGGATCAATTAACTGATGTTACTGTTTGGCAAAATGCAGAAAATGCAGGTTTATTTTTAAACGATATTTATAACCAATTAAATCCAGGTCCAGTTTCATCTGTATGGACAAATTTACCATCAGAAATCAGTAATGATCCACTTGATAATTTTTCTGACAATAGTGTCAGTGGAAATTTAGCGGGAATTCCTTCCTATGAAGTCTTCACTCAAGGTGCTCAAAGCCCCTCCATACCTATTTATAATAATTTTTGGAAGGATTCATATGCAAAAATTAGAAAGTGTAATTTATTAATAGAAAAGGTGTCAAACTCTAACTTCCCCGATAACAAGAAAAAGTCTCTTGTAGCTCAAGGGAGATTTTTACGTGCCTACTATTATCGGAGTTTGATGCAACTTTATGGAGGAGTTCCATTGATCACGAAGGTTTTAGACCGTGTAAAGGATGGCGAAGCGATTTTCCAACCGAGAAACACTTTAGTTGAATGTGTAACTTTTATTGAGAAAGAATGTGAAGACATTGCAATTGACTTACCATTAAAGGCTGGTGCGAAGGATATTGGCAGAGCCACTAAAGGTGCCGCTTGGGCTTTAAAAGCAGAGGTTCAACTTCAAGTTGGGAAATATGCTGAATCGGCAGAAACATGTCTTAAAATAATGAACTCAGGAGCTGGATATGATTTATTTAGTGATTACGGAACTTTATTTTTTGAAGAAAATGAAGGAAATAAAGAAGTCATCTTTGATATTCAATACGCAGCAGAAATAAAAGGAACAATTACCGAGAAATATTGGAATCCAACCCAAACAACAGATGGTACAGGTTGGCAGGCAGTTAATCCAACCCAAGACCTTATAGACGAATATGAATTTTTAGATGGCAAAACGGAATCTGAAGGCTCCACCCAATTTAATCCAAATGATCCATACAAAAATCGGGATAAGCGTTTTTATGCTTCTATTATTTATGATGGGGCTTCATGGAAAACAGGGGTAATTAATAGTAGACTTGGCATTCCCAATAATAAAAACCAATTCGGCAATTCTGGTGCTACTAGAACAGGATATTATTTACGTAAGAAGGTTAACCCTGCAGTTGTTCCAGGCGTAAGTAGTGGTCAAAATTCAATTGTATGGAGATATGCAGAAATTTTATTGAACTATGCAGAGTCTAAAAATGAAGTTTTAGGACAACCTGATAAAAGTATCTATGATGCAATCAATAAAATTCGGACTAGAGCGGGTTTACCTGATCTTCCACTTGGCCTCAATAAAGACCAAATGCGCTCTAAAATACGACACGAAAGGAGAATTGAGCTAGCTTTTGAAGGTAAAAGGTTATTTGATTTATGGCGTTGGAAAACAGCAGAACAGGTATTTAGCAAACCGCTTCGTGCAATGAAAATAACGGTAAATAATGGAACATTAGTATTTGATAAAATTGCTATTGACGGAGGCAAAATTAAGTTTGATGCAAGTAAAAATTACTTAATGCCAATTCCTGAAACTGTAAGAGGACTAAATCCAAAAATTGATCAAAACCCTAATTATTAATGCAATGAAGAGAGAATTAAATTTTGAAATTAAAAAAATAACTGCAATAAGTTTATTCTTCTTATTTCTATTGTTATTTCAAACTACGCAAGCTCAACAAAATCAGATAATTGAAAAATTTAAGACCAAAGTAGATGTACCGAAGTCCGCAAATGATTTAAAGAAATTCTTAAGTTATCGAAGTAATAATTTTCCCATAGTTAGTGCTCATCGTGGTGGACCAATGGAAGGTTTTCCTGAAAATTGTATTGCAACATTTGAAAACACACTAAAACATGGCTTTGCCCTATTGGAAATTGATCCAAGGTATACAAAAGATAGTATTATTATCTTGATGCATGACCAAACCTTAGATCGTACGACCAATGGACACGGCAAAGTGTCCGATTACACATACGCAGAGATTCAAAAGCTATTTCTAAAGGATATAACTGGAAAAGTAACGACTTATAAAATACCAACTCTTGATGAGGTTTTAGTTTGGGCAAAAGGAAAAACTATATTAGTAATTGACGAAAAAGATGTTCCAATAGAAGATCGAGTAAATAAAATTAAGCAGCATAATGCGCAAGCAAGTGCATTAGTAATAGCCTACAAACCAGAAGATATCAGCCTTTCATATAAATTGGACAAAGATATTATGATGGAAATCATGATGGACAAAATAGAAATGGCTGATACCTTTGAAAAGCTTAACATACCTTGGAGCAATGTGGTGGCTTTCGTTGGACACAATCCTCCTATTTCCAGGAATATAACAGATTTAATTCATAAAAAAAATGTTAAATGCATCGTTGGAAGTTCAAGGAATATTGACAAGGAATTTATTCAAGGCAAAATTGACCAACAAAAATTAAGCAATGGTTACCATCAATTAATCCATTCTGGAGCTGATATAATTGAAGCCGATTTGGGCATTATAGCTATAGAATCATTAAATAACATTTCTAAAAAAGGAGTTTCAAACGCAAAGTAAACAGCCCCAATATAATCATCATTCTAGCAGATGATTTGGGTTGGGGCGATGTTGGATACAATGGTCAAAAGAAAATTAAAACTCCAAATATTGATGAATTAGCCAATAGAGGATTAAAATTTAATCAATTCTATGCAGGATCTTCTGTATGCGCTCCTTCAAGAGCATCACTCCTCACAGGAGTGAACACTGCTCATGGCCATATTAGGGAGCTTTCTGCTTGGACGGCAAGTGGAAATCCAATTGATTTAAAAGATGAAGAGATTACTTTAGCAGAGGAATTAAAAAAGAAAAATTATAAAACAGGTATTATCGGAAAGTGGGGTTTAGAAGAAGGTGCAGGAACAGGAATGCCTAATAAACAAGGATTTGATTATTTTTTTGGTTTTAAAACTCATACTGAGGCACATCATTATTACCCGGAATATTATTGGGAAAATGGAATTAAAATAAAGCAACCCCGTAACAATCCAAAAGAAAAGATTGGTGAATACTCTAATGACGTATTTTACACAAAAGCAATTGAATTTATTAAGGAGAACAAGGATGATTCATTTTTTCTATATCTACCATTTACAGTACCACACAATGAAATTACAGTACCGAATGATTCTAAAGAACAATACCAAGGTTTGGGATGGCCAAAAAGACACATGCAATCTGGTCACTACTTTCACGATGAGGAGGGAAATTTAGCCTACGCAGGTATGGTGAGTAGGTTTGACTCCTATATCGGAGGAATTCAAAAATCATTAGAAGAAGAAGGATTAATTGAAAATACAATTATCATTATAACTAGTGATAATGGACCTGGTTTTGACAATGGTTTTTTTAAGAGTTCGGGTCCCTTTAGAGGTGGCAAATTACAACTTTATGAAGGAGGAATACGAGTTCCTTTTGTTTTATCTTGGCCAAAGAAAGTTAAATCTGGTAGAGAAATTGATTCTGCATTTCATTTCTGCGACATTTATAGTACCATAAGTCATATCGCAGATGTTAAAATAGATAAAGAAATTGATGGTATCTCATTCTTACCAAGTATACTAAATCATGGTGAGCAAAAATATCATGACTTTTTATATTGGGAAATAAATGAATCGAAAGGCCCCATACAAGCTATTAGAATTGGGGATTGGAAAGGAATTAAATTTCATGAAAAACAATTTGAGTTATTTAACATTAAGAATGACCCCTCTGAAATGTATAATCTATCAAAAGAATATCCAGAAATAGTAAATAAAATAAAGGAAATTATGTTGAATACACGAACTGATAATCCAGAATTTCCTTTAAAAAAGCGAACTCCAAATTATGATAACACAACCAACTAACAGGCTATTCATTTAATGAAAAAAGGCAATTAAAAATGAACAGAAAGGATTTTATTAATTTTGCTCTTACATATGGAGTAGGAAACATATTCTTCCATCCATTTCTAAAATTAAAAACAAAGTTTAATCCAATTCAAGAAATAGGATTACAAACCTACAGTCTAAAGCAATTTAAAATAAATGAGGTATTAGAGTTACTCCAGGATCTAAATATCAAAACATGTGAACTTTGGGATGGTCATATACAGCCATATGACTTAATGTGGCGTAAAGGGATGAGCAAAGAGGAAAATGATCTACGAATTTTAGAGTTAAAAAACTGGTCAAAAAAATTAGATTTAAGAAGCATAAATCAATTATATAATAAATTTAATGCTGCTGGAATTAGCATACATTCTTATAATGGTTCCTTTAGCAAATCGGATGATGATGATCAAATCCATCAAGTTTTTGATGTGACTAAGCGATTAAAAACATCCATTATTACCACATCAGCTAAATATGATCAATTGCTAAGAATCAAAAGTTATGTTTTACAAAATCACTTTTTAATCGCCTCCCATAACCATTCTATCCAAAAAGATGAGAATTATATTGCATCTGGTGCTAGTTTAATTCGAGCAACTGAAATCAATCCAACTCATTTTAAAATAAATTTAGATATTGGACATATGACCGCAGCAAATGAAGATTGTTTATCATTTATCCGGAAAAATCACGCTAGGATATGCTCCCTTCATTTGCGGGATAGAAAAAAGAATCAGGGAAAAGTTCTTTCTTTTGGCAAAGGAGACACTAAAATTTTAGAAGTAGTTGAATTAATACAAAATAATTTTCCAGAAATAGTAATGTTCATTGAACTTGACTACCCATTTGAAAATGCATATTCAGAACTAAAAAAAAGTATAGATTATATTAATAATAGATCAAAAAAGCATTAAGACTTTTAACTTCTACCATGACTAATCAAAAGAACATCTTATTCCAACAATAAGATGTTTTATTTTTCTTAATAATTCCCCCTCTAAAAAATACGCATAAATATTTACTCTTGTGTAACACCTGTAACCGTAGAACTCTTTAACATATCTGACTTTTGCATTAATAATTAAACAAAATCAGGTATGTATAAAAGATTTATATTACTAATTATAATCATTTCCTCCTTTACAGCGGAATCAATGGCACAGCAGCCTTTGAATTTGGCGGATGCGATTATGCAGATGAAGCAAAACAACAGTCAGCTTCGCGTTCAACAAAAGGAAGTTGATCTCTCTAATGCCGAATTGGAAGGAACAAAATCTGGTTTTCTTCCAAAGGTATCTCTAAGTCATACTGCTTTTTTCACAAATGACCCACTGAATGCTTTTGGATTTAAACTGCAACAACAGGCTGTAACCATGGAAGATTTTAATCCGGCTTTATTAAACAATCCGGATGATATGACGCACTTCAACAGTAAGCTAGCAGTACAACAGCCAATATTAAATTTTGATGTATATGCTGCTAGAAGGGCTCTAAAGGAAAAAATTAAAGCTAACCAGTTCCAGAAACAATTTGCTGAAGATATGCTTGTAGTGGAAATTCAGAAAGCATATAGCAACCTACAATTTCTATATGAGGCTAAACAAGCCGTTGAAAAAGGACAAGCTGCTTATCAAGAGGTTTTGCGAAACACCAAGAATATGGAGCAACAGGGTTATGCAAAAGCATCGGATGTTCTTATGGTGCAAGTTGGATTATCGGAGATTCAAAACAAGGGGATCGACATTGATAATAATATATCAAATCTATCCGATTACCTCAATTGGTTAATGGGTAAGCCATCAAAAGAAATCTACATCCCTACTGAAACTTTGGTCAAAAAAAGCTTGCCTAATGATCAACAGGTCTTTTCCCAAGATCGTGCAGATATAAAAGCTATGCGTTCAGGCCTCGAGGCTCAATGGCAGATGGTTGATATGAATAAGAAAAAACTCCTTCCAAGAATCAATGCTTTTGGAGAGTATAATTTCAATGACAAAAATATAATTGGTTTTGGTTCAAATGCATATTTAGCTGGTATTTCCTTATCGTGGGACCTTTTTAATGGCAATGAAACGAACAACAAAATTAAACAAAGCAAGATTTCATACGCTAAATCAGAATCTGAGCTTCAGGTTTATGTGGAGAAAAATGAGCTGGAATTGCAAAAAGCAAAACGCGATTTAACAGCTAATCAAGCCAAAATAACCTTAAGTGAGACAGCGCATCAGCAAGCAGATGAATCTTTAAGAATCTTAGAGAACCGTTATGGTCAAGGATTAGAGAAAACAGCTGATCTATTGGTTGCTCAGGCAAAAACCATTGAAAAACAAGTTGCCTTACTAGAGGCTATAAAGGACTATAACCTTTCTATTATACAAATCAATTTTTTAACTCAACGTTCGAATTAACAGAATGAAAACGAATAAAATACTTACTTCCATAAGCTTAATCATGCTTATAGGTTATTTCTCTTCCTGTTCACACAGCAAAGACCCGAAAACTGTAGAATTGCCTCCTGTAGCGGCTAGTATTGGACAGACTGCCGGTTCTAATCATGGTAAATATGTTACGGCCAGCGGTAAGGTTGAGGCGGAAAACAGTGCCATGATCAGTACACGGATGATGGGATTTGTGACAGCAATACAGGTAAAAACAGGACAACATGTATCTAAAGGACAATTGCTAGCTCGTATTTCCAATACAGACCTACAAGCAAAAAAGGCTCAAACAGAAGCTGGTATTGCACAAGCTCAAGCAGGATACAACAGTGCGCGTAAGGATTACGAGCGCTTTGAAACATTATTTGCTCAGAAGAGTGCAAGCCAAAAAGAATTGGATGATATGAGCACACATCTAGAAATGGCAAAAGCAGGTTTAGAAGCCGCCAAACAAATGCGTAATGAGGTAATGGCTCAATTTTCCTATTCCAATATCACTGCACCTTTCTCAGGTGTGGTTACCGGAACTTTTATGAAAGAAGGTGACATGGCCAATCCTGGAATGCCTATCATCAGTATGGAAGGAGCTTCAAAACTTCAGGCGGTAGTCATGGTGTCTGAGAGTGAAATCTTGAACATTAAAAACAACATGCAAGCCGATGTAATCATCAAATCTTTGGAGAAAACCATAAAAGGTAAAGTGGCTGAAATGAGTAGTTCGGCACAAAATACCGGAGGGCAATACATCGTAAAAATTGATCTTGAGAATCCTGGAAATATATTATCGGGGATGTTTGTACAAGCTGTTTTTCCTATAGATCGGACGGCAGCAACAACAAGCAACTCCAGTTTGCCATTAATTCCGAAAGAGGCCCTGATTGAAGAAGGACAACTGAAGGGAGTTTATGTGTTAAACGATCAAAATATTGCCTTATTGAGATGGATTCGACTTGGTAAGACTTATGGCAATGAAGTAGAGGTTTTGTCAGGATTATCGGCAAACGAACGCTATGTCCTTCATGCTGACGGTAAGCTATTTAATGGAGTGAAAATCAAGGTAAAATAAGATTATACCCTTTCCTAGGGATCTTATATAAAATAAAAATACAGAATAATGCAAAGTGGTATATCAGGTAAAATAGCCTCGATGTTCTTAAACTCTAAACTGTCGATTTTGTTGATGGTTGGGTTAATGATTATCGGTGTATATAGCTCTTCCTTGATTCCAAGAGAAGAAGAACCGCAGATTAATGTTCCTATGGCTGACATTATGGTTGGTTATCCAGGAGCGAGTCCAGAGGAGGTTGAACGCCGGGTTTTAGAACCTCTGGAGAAGATAATCTCCAATATTAAGGGTGTTGAACATTTGCACAGTACAGCCATGAATGGTCAGGCAATGATCATCGTGCAGTTTTACGTAGGTGAAGATATTGAACGCTCTTATGTCAAGTTATATGATGAGCTCATAAAAAACCAACATATTTTTCCGCAAGGCGTCTACCCACCTATGGTTAAAACGCGTTCGATCAATGATGTTCCGATGTTGGCTCTTACTTTATGGAGCGATAAATACGATGATTTCCAGATTCGTCAATTAGCTGAAGAAGTATCTACCGAAATCAAGAAAATAAAGGATGTATCTACCATTCGAGAGATCGGTGGACGGACTAGAGAGTTGAAAATTGCGCTGGATAAGGATAAAATGGCAGAAAATGCTGTGGATGCTTTAGGCATTATGCAGATGATTCAAGCCAATAATGGCAGTATGCAATCGGGTAGCTTTGTTCAAAAAGATCAAGAATACTTATTAACCACTGGGCAGTTCTTATCTACAAAAGAAGATGTAGAGAATCTAGTGGTAGGTGTTAATAAGCAAATGCCTGTTTATTTGAAACAGGTAGCTCAAGTCACTGATGGTTCTGGAACCGCCAAAAGTTATGTTTCATTTGGCTACAGTAAATTTAATGAGAAATATGCTGAGAATGCTTCTGAATATCCGGCAGTGACACTCTCCATAGCGAAAGTTCAAGGAGCCGATGCCATGCAGATATCCGAGCAAATCTTAAGCAATGTAGAAAAACTACAATCCAACCTCATTCCTAAAGATGTTAAAGTCGAGGTAACCCGAAATTATGGGGAAACCGCATCGCATAAAGTAAATGAGTTGTTATTTCACTTAGGCGTTGCGATTGTAGCCGTTACGGCCTTAGTGATGTTGGCAATGGGCTGGCGTGGTGGTTTGGTGGTCTTTCTTTCCGTACCACTAACTTTTGCCCTAACCTTATTCAGTTACTATATCCTAGGATATACGCTGAATCGGATTACCTTATTTGCCTTGGTGTTTGTCGTCGGAATTGTGGTTGATGATAGTATCATCATTGCAGAGAATATGCATAGGCATTTCAAGATGAGGAAACTTCCATTCAGGGATGCTGCTATATACGCGATCAATGAAGTGGGAAATCCGACGATCTTAGCGACTTTTACAGTTATTGCAGCCATATTACCAATGGCCTTTGTATCGGGCATGATGGGGCCTTATATGAGCCCTATGCCGATTGGAGCATCCATTGCCATGTTGCTTTCTCTATTCGTGGCTTTGACCATAACACCATATTTGGGTTATCACCTACTGAATGAAAAAGAAAAACAACATGAGAAAGAGGAAAAAGGTCATCAGACGAGCTGGATTTATAAAATCTATAACAAGTTTGAAAAGCCTCTTCTTGACAATTCTAAGAAGCGCTGGTTGGTATTAGGATTAACCGTAGTTCTTCTATTTGGTTCCGTTGGAATGTTTTTTACCAAATCGGTAGCTGTTAAGATGCTTCCTTTTGATAATAAAAATGAATTTCAAGTGGTGATTGATATGCCTGAGGGAACAACTTTAGAAAGGACGGCTGCGGTGACTAAAGAAATTGCTCAATACCTAACCACAGTACCTGAGGTGGTGAATTATCAAAACTATGTAGGTACCTCTGCCCCTATTACCTTCAATGGTTTGGTTCGTCACTATGATTTAAGAGGTGGAAGCAATATGGCGGATATTCAAGTAAATCTGCTTAATAAAACAGATCGGGATGAGCAGAGTCATGCTATTGCTAAACGGATCCGTCCAGCTATTCAAGCCATTGCCAAAAAACATCATGCTAATGTGAAGCTTGTGGAAGTTCCTCCAGGTCCTCCGGTATTATCGACCATCGTAGCAGAAGTATATGGTCCAGATTATCAGGAGCAGATTAAGGTGGCTTATCAAGTTAAAGAGATTTTGAAAAAGACCAATGATGTGGTGGATGTAGACTGGGGTGTTGAGGATGTTCAAACCGAGTATAAATTAGAAGTGGATAAGGAAAAAGCCATGCTGAATGGCATTGCCCCTCAGCAGGTTGTAGGGAATCTAACTTATCTATTGAGAGAGTATCCAATTTCGAATCTTTATGATGAAAAATCGGTCAATCCGGTAGGTATTGTAATGGCTTTAGACGATAAGGATAAAACCAATTTAGAGGATATACAAAATCTTAAGGTAAAAGGTCAGCAAGGCAATATGGTACCAGTAAGGGATATCGTCCAAGTGAAACAGGATACCTTACGGAAATCCATCAGTAGAAAAGATCAACAAAGGGTGGTTTATGTCTTAGCGGATATGGCAGGTGATTTAGAAAGCCCGGCTTATGCTATCCTTGGCATGGAGAAAACATTGAAAGAGATGAAACTTCCAAAAGGATATGAGGTCAGTGATCTTTATATGGGACAGCCTAAGGATGACAGCAACTTTACCGTTAAATGGGATGGTGAATGGCAAATTACTTTGGAGGTATTCCGCGATCTTGGAATTGCATTTATGGTGGTTATCATCATTATTTACATGTTGATAGTTGGCTGGTTCCAAGATTTCAAAACTCCTATCGTGATGATGGTGGCAATACCTTTGTCCTTAATAGGAATTGTTTTAGGGCACTGGCTATTAGGCGCATTTTTTACAGCGACATCCTTCATTGGGATGATAGCCTTAGCGGGTGTCATGGTTCGTAATTCGGTATTGTTGATTGATTTTATCGAAATCAGGTTAAAGGATGGAATTCCATTGAAACAAGCCATTATAGATGCTGGAGCAGTGCGTACTACTCCTATCCTACTAACGACAGGCGCTGTGGTAATTGGGGCTTCAGTTATCTTATTTGACCCGATATTCCAAGGATTAGCTATCTCATTAGTTGGGGGTGCCATCGTATCAACCATCTTAACCCTATTTGTAGTGCCTTTAGTTTACTACATCGTTGAACGGAAAAAATGGTCATCCAATAAAGATGAGAACCAGAGTTAGAGCATATATAGTTAACAAAAAAATCTAATCGTATGAAATTATTAATCATAACAGCTGCAAGCGGCTATAAGAACAGTGTCAAGAAACTGTTAGCAGAAAATCAAGTGATCACCTATTCCTATAATCCTGTAACGGGTTATAGGGATAGTACGCAAGATGCCGTAGAAGATAATTGGTTTGCTTCAGAAATGAATAAAACAGAATCATTTCTATTCTTTGCTATGGTACCTGATCAATTATCAGACAATATCTTTCACTCAGTCGAGGAATTGAATAAAATAAATGATATGCAATCAAGAGTGCATATAGCCATTACATCGATTGAAAAATCAAATTAACCCAGAAAATAAAAATTATGACAAGAGAACGATACATTAAAATGATTGCCGGAGCAATGGTTTCAATATCCAGTTTAGGGGCCTACTTTTTAAACATCAATTGGATTTGGATTGCTGTTTTCGTAGGAGCTAACTTATTTCAATTCTCCATTACCAAGTGGTGCATGCTCAATAATATCTTGAAGTTAATGGGTGTACAATCGGAAATGGATTGTTGTAAAGATGATAAATGCTAGATAAATTTAAGGTTGATGTTAAGGAGCTGTTCGTAATGGACAGTTCCTTTATTTTTGTTCTGCCTCATTCCATAAACGAATACATTCATCTACTCCCTTATAAATCCCTTCAAAATATTTTTCTTTTTTAAACTCAGGAATTATAATATTCTTTATTATCTCGGTACAAATTTCATCTGTTATGATCTCTTGTGTACCTAATCCAGTGGTAATTCGCATTCTTCGTAATTTTGGACTAAACACGAAGGTAAGTCCATTATTCTTTTCTGCTGTTCCTACTCCCCAATGATTGGATAAATCTATTACATAATCATCAAAATTATCCTGATTTAACTTATCATCATTAATGGAAACAACTACAATTTGATTTGTTGTTTGCTTATCAAATTTTTTAAGTTTTTCATTTAATGAGACAACCTTTAAACTATCAAATACTTTTGCAAAATCATTCACATATCCTATTTGTTCAGGAAAGGTTAGTGTGTTGTTTTTTTGTTCTGTTTTCGGCTTTGTTTCTATTTCCTGGGCATAAGCATTATGGATTTGGAAAGTAAGAAGGAAGAGTATGATAAGTAGGTAGTTTTTCATAATATTTAGTTTTAGGAGGTGGAAATATTGACTTTAATATACAGGCAGATTATTAATTAATAACTCCAACCCAACATTCGCTGTTTTAGTCCTTTTGCATCAAATACCCATACCACTTCAGAATAGCATGCTCCATCGCCTAAACTTTGAATAGCAAAGAAGTTATTGTCGTTTTGAAAGTATTGGAAGTTATTCTGAGCATGTATAATACTCCAGATATAATCCAATGGAACATTGAATTTCTTACCCCTTACTGTTGCTTCAACCTTTTGAATTTCTGTTTTTGGAATACCACAATCTGCCCCAAAATAAGATTTACCATTTATGGAACCTATCACTGTCTTTTGATTATCAACATATTTAATCTGTTTTCCAGTGGCTTTAAAGGGACTAATCGTATAGCTCATTTTAATATCCGATGATGCAGCTTTCTTAAGATCCTTTATAAATCTCAATTGAGATTCATGTATAAATCCGGTCTTATGCTTACTTAAATCGGGACTACAATTCAAACAATATGGATCTGAACCGACATACACCTTTAGCCATTTATCATTCGGGTGTTCTTCAGCATACAACTCATCCACTAAAACAACAATATTGTTCTGCAGTGGAGAAATAATTTTAGCATTTGTAGAACCTGCTGATCTTAAATTCGAATAACCGTCATTACTTAGCACAATAGCCATTTGAGCATAGGACGAATTAGCAAAAAAACAGATTAATGTGGTAAATAGGACTTGTAAGTTAGTGTAAAGAGACTTTTTCATATCGGAGATTTATAGCTTCTTATTTTAATTCGTATTTGATTCAACATCAAGTTAATAGGACAACTTTTATACCAATTAATAATTCTAACCACTTTTAGAATTATCTACACGATGAAGATATTTTCTAGAATTAGTTGTTTTTTCTATTTGGTAAAAATTGAATCAAGCAACTCCTTTTCCACTTTCACTAAAACAAATTCTGCACTATCATAGGTAATTGGCACACTTGGAACAAAAAAAGGCACCCCCATATAGCTTGATATCAAACCATTTCCTACATGCAATGCATCATCTCTTTTTAAAAGTGCAAAAGGCATTCTTTTCTTAACTCCTCCACTAAAGGGTCTATAATAAAAATCTCCAATCAAAGTATCTCCCATGATTTTGCCTTCTATATTTCCCGTGCGATAGGTATACCAGTTCTTACGAATCTCATATTGACCGTAAAAATGATTTCCAATAGTACTCAATTTTAAATCTGCAGTATCCGATCCATTTACTGCACGGTAATAGTTGGTATGAACTTCGGTAGTTTGGTTATTACAACCAAAAGCTGTGATAATAATGAGGAAAAGTAAAATTACTGGGTTAAGTTTCAAGTTGAATAGGTTTTACTTGTCTTTTTAATTAGTGTCAATAGCTAGTTAATCAATCTTATATATAAATTCTTCTATAATACTTTCTCGAGCATTAGCATAACCTTTATCGGAACCGATTTTAGTAAAACCACAATTTATCAAAACCTTTTGTGAACCAAAATTATCAAATGCTACTCGCGCATAAACTGGTCTTTCCTTAACTTGGTCAAGAAATTCACTTAAAGCTTTTGTCGCGATTCCCTGTCCCCAATATTTTTTATCTATCCAGTAGGTAATTTCTACATTACCATCCATTGTAAACTTGGCAATACTTCCAACAATGCTATTATCAACCAATATTGTCTGATTATTTATTGAAGGGTCATTTAAAAATCTAGTGTATTTGCTTATATAAGCTATTTTATTAGTATGATCCTCAGGCATAAAGGCTGCCAAAGAACAAGCTTCTTCATCAAGTTGAAATTTAAATAATACATCTAAGTCTGAAACTTCTGTTTTTCTAAGTATTATATCGGGATTCTTGTTCATAAGTGGAATAATAGTAATTTAATTATTTATAATATCCTCTTTATTTATGACAAAGATTTCATTTGGACTATAAGTTATTAAAACTAATTCTTTTTCGACAATAATTTCTGCACCATCCCAGAGCATATGTTCAAACCTTTCGTCAAAAATATATTTTGAAAGCCAAAACTCCTTCTCAAGCATTCCATTCTGTTTATTAATACAAGCAATAAAATATTGACCACTTTCATTTTTCAAAAGTCCTATGATGTTGTTATTATCTAAATTTTTGAAATCATTTATAAAGTAATCTTGATTCCAAAGTTTCTTTCCATTTTTTATATTGATTGCTGATAATTTCGGATTATAAAATGATGCCTCAACTATAAAAAACAATTGGTTTTGATCATCAAGCAGCTGATTGGGTTGAGAGCCTGCTGTTTTTTTTACGCGCCATAAAGGTTCATTAGTCGATAAATCAAAGCAAATTGCATATGCAGAATAAGAGTTTGATAACATTAAATTATTAGTAAAACTAGGAGTGCTATCAATCGACCAACTTCCAGGAAATTTGTATTCATTTTCAATTTCAAGTGTATCCAAATTTAATCCAATGATTTTTGAATTGGAGGTTGATACAAATAGTCTATCATTATACTTTACTATGCTGCCGCATAACCAATGCACCTTATATTTCTTTGTTTTCAAAGTTTTCCCATTTTCACAATTCAAAACCTTTAACTCTTTCTCAAAATATAAATAAAGTAAATCGTCTATTACACTAAGGTTTGTGGTCCATAATTTATAAGGTACTTCTACCTGCCATAATATATTTCCGCTATTTTTATCGAGAGCAATGATGTATTTATTCGTAGTACATATAAATTTGTCTTTGTACAGAATTGGAGTTGAGTTAACAAAGTCTTCTTCGTCTTTTAGCTTGAAAATCCATTTAGTATTTTTTGTCTCCAAATTAATGCACCTTACTTCCGAATATTTACAAATGTGTTCTGGCGAATCTAGCTCAGTAAATTTTAGGCATATAAAAAGATTTCCCTCATCTAGAATAGGATAACAAGGATAACAAAATCCATCCTCTATAACTATTTTATTAATGTTAGTGTCCATTGTATAATAGCAGTTACTCAGTATTTACAAGATATAAAATTTTCTTGCAAGTTGATAAGTGGATGATATGTTATTGGAGTTGAATCATCACTGTATGGGAATGGAAGAAACTAAAGCAATCTGTGTGGATTTTAATGATGAAAAGAGTTAGAGCAGATTGAATTGTAAGTCCAAAGAAATGTATAGTATGATTGACAAGTAATGAGAGAGGATTGGTTCTGCCCCGCGATTCCCGCACTTAGCCCTGAACCATCCCTAGAGGGGGTGGCTTCAACCAAATCAAGTTGTGTGGATTTTAATGATGAAAAGAGTTAGAGCAGATTGAATTGTAAGTCCAAAGGAAAGTATTGTATGATTGACAAGTAATGAGAGTGGATTGGTTCAGCCCCGCGATTCCCGCACATAGCCCTGAACCATCCCTTTAGGGGGTGGCTTCAACCAAATCAAAGCCGCTCGCTGTGCTCGCTTGTTTTGTTGTTTATAGGGGTTGCTCAAACAAGTTTGGCAACCCCTATAAACAACAAAACCCACCTGACGATGGGCTTTGATTTGGTTGGCGGAGAGAGAGGGATTCGAACCCTCGATACAGTCATCCCGTATACAGACTTTCCAGGTCTGCTCATTCGACCACTCTGACATCTCTCCATGTCAATGTGGCTGCAAATATATAACTTTTATGCGTTCTCCACGTATTTAAAATCAAATAATTTTAACTTTTCTGATTTCCTTTCCCTAAATTAGTCAATACCAACTATGAAGCGAATTTTATCAATCGATGGTGGAGGAATCCGAGGTATTATCCCAGGCATGCTACTGGTCGCCCTGGAAGATAAAATAAAACGGATATCTAAAGATCCGCAAGCTCACCTCTCACAATATTTTGACTTTTTTGCAGGTACTAGTACTGGTGGTATTCTCGCCAGTATCCTACTCTGTCCGCATCCAGATGACCCTACAAAACCCAGATTCTCCGCTCAAGACGCCTTGAATATTTACGTCGAACATGGAACTGAAATATTCACAACCAGTAGCTGGAGACGATTTCTAAATCAATTTGGATTGCTTTCCGAATTATACGATGAACATGTCCTTGAAAAAGTCCTTGAAAGCTATTTTGGAGATCTCAAATTAAGTCAGCTCATCAAACCTTGTATCATCACAGCATATAATATCGAACTTCGTAAAAACCACTTATTCCGACAACAGAAAGCAATATCACATGGTGACTCTAGAGACTTTTACCTAAAAGATGTATGTCGAGCTACCTCAGCTGCACCGACCTATTTCTCCGTTGCTGAAATTTACTCCATTGCAGGCACCAGATACCCTTTGGTCGATGGTGGAGTATTTGCTCACAACCCAGCCATATCAGCGCTCCTAGAGGTTCTAAAGACTTATAAAACCTTTAAAATTGACGATGTGCATATCTTATCCTTGGGTACTGGTATAGCAAAGAATGCTTATCGCTATGAAGATTTCAAGAAACAAAAAGCCATATCCATCGGGCCAGCTTTGGTCGATATTATGACATCCAGCTCATCCGAAAGCAACGATTACTTCCTAAGACAGCTTTTCCGTTCGGTTCAACATAGCGCAAATTACATCCGTATTGAGCCATCCAATATGTCTTCTATACAACCCGCTTTGGATGATGCCTCTAAAAGCAATATCCAAAAAATAGTTTCTCTTGCCGACAAACTGATTTCAGATAACGAATCCATGCTCGATGCTTTGGTATTGGATTTGATTCATGACAAGGAAAAGAAAAGTCAAAAGAAAGAAAATGGCGTATGGAAATTCCTAAAGGATAAATTCTAGAAAATAGCAAAAAAAGGACAAATTATTAGTCTTTTGTTAACCTTGAAGCTATATTTTTGTTATATTAAAAACTTTCGAAAAAGAACATAAATCCAATGGCTAAAACAATAGCATTAATTGCCCATGATGGTAAAAAAGCTGAAATGGTAGCATTTGTCAAAGACCATCAAGAATTACTTTCCCAAGCCCATTTAGTGGCTACAGGAACTACAGGTTCCTACATTCAACAAACCGGATTAGAAGTCGAACTTAAATTAAGTGGTCCCAAAGGTGGAGATGCACAAATTGCAGCTATGGCGGCAGAAGGCAAGATCAATGGAATTATTTTTTTCCGCGATCCTCTTGGCAAACACCCTCACGAGCCCGATATTCAAATGCTCATGCGTATCTGTGACTTATGGAACGTGCCATTAGCCACTAACCCAGCAACTGGATCATTAATTATTAAAGGATTATTAGATTAAATATTTACATGGAAAACGAAGTAGTAGTAAGCATAGGAGAAGAAAGTTATACCACACAAATTCAATATGGAGACCTAAGTCTGATCGCTGATGAGCCTGAAGAACTAGGAGGCCAAAATAAGGGCTTTGCCCCTACCCAATTGTTATTATCATCCATCGGTGCTTGTAAGGCCATTACCATGCGTATGTATGCTAATCGCAAAGAATGGAAAGTAAACAAGATTGAGGTTAAAGTAAGCAGTGAAGTCCAAAAGAGCGAACAACAGCAAACCACTTATATTAAATGCAATGTTTTTATAGACGGTGAATTAGATGCTGATCAAAAGAAAAGGATCTATACCATAGGTGAAAAATGTCCTGTTCAGAAGATGTTGCAGAATCCTATTGTCGTAGAAAGTAATCTAATTGATACAAATACCTAAGAAAATCAAACAGGATTGTATATTTGCGGCTTGAAATACGAATTATAGATGTCAACCAGTAGTGAGCATACTTTTACGAGCCCTTTCCGAAACTTTAGTCGGGAGGAATGGAAACGCCTTAATGGGCAATTAAGCCATAGCATACGCGAAGAAGATCTCGATCAGCTCCATGCCTTGAACGAGCCTCTAACAATGCAGGAAATCGAAGAGGTCTATATACCTTTGGCTCACCTACTAGAGTTGCATATTAGCAAGTTTCAGGAACTTCATGCCAGCAGCAATGAATTCTTCAAAAGAAACCATCAAAAACTGCCTTTTATCATTGGTATTGCAGGTTCTGTCGCTGTAGGTAAAAGCACGACAGCCCGTGTTCTCAAAAAGGTATTGGCATTACTTCCATCCAAACCAAAGGTGGAATTGGTCACTACTGATGGTTTTCTTTACCCAAATAAAGAGCTCATTAAACGTGATATACTAAATAGAAAAGGATTCCCGGAAAGTTATGATACCAAAAAGATTCTTCGGTTCTTAGCGGACATTAAATCAGGAAAATCCCAAGTAACCGTTCCTCTTTACTCGCATTTGGAATATGATGTATTGCCAAACGAGAAACTAGTCATTTCCCAACCGGATGTTCTAATCGTTGAAGGCATTAATGTACTTCAGGTAAATTCACGTAAAAATGGTGTCTTCGTATCGGATTTTTTCGATTATTCCATTTATGTGGATGCTGATGAAAAAAACATCGTTTCCTGGTATATCAATCGCTTTGAATCGCTCCGTGCGACAGCATTCCAAAACTCAGCATCTTATTTCCACAAATACGCCAACTTGACTACAGAGGAAAGTTTAGCCATGGCAATCAATATCTGGAATGAGATTAATAAGCCAAATCTTCATCAAAATATCTTACCAACAAGATATCGTGCAGATCTTATCTTAAAGAAAAGTGCGCAGCACTTTGTAAAGAGAATTAAGGTTAGGAAGATTTAAGGTAGTTCCCTTCAAATTTTATGATTTCTTTGAGAATCTCATTCTCCAGTTGACGGTGCATTCGATTACTGTTGCTAACAGCATACAGGTCTAATTTATAGCGCACGAAATCTTTACCGATTTCCACTACTTTCAAGTAGAATTCATCCTCTTCAAAACGTAAGTTAGGATGTGCTATTAAACTTAATTTCAGCACCTCTTCCAATTCTTGAATATGTACGGATACAGAAAGTGGTAATTCAAAGCGCACCGAAAATAAACTAGATTGATGTGCTGATAAATTCATAAATGTTGCTGTGAATACAAAGTTGTTTGGAACCATAACAATATCATCCTCTTCATCCTGTAATACCAAATTGGCAAATGTAATATCGATGATTCGCCCTTTATGGTCGCCAACCTTAATACGATCTCCAACTGATAACTGCTCTGAGAACATAATGATCAATCCGGAAATCATATTGGTGATGTAATCCCTAAACAAAACCGCTATTGCCATGGCAACAATGGTCATGCTCGTAATAAAATCCCTAGGATCAATACCAAAAGTGATCATTATGGACACGATGGCAAAAACCGTATTGAGTACAGCGGTCAACCTATTGATACCCAACACAAAATTTCCCCGTACTGGCCTATGCTTATGTCTAGTGTTATAAAGGATGATAATAATGAAACGTACAAAAGAAAGAATGATGCTCGGGATTAAAAATGAAAGCACCCCTTTTAATAACTGTGGCAACCAGCTCACCGCTTTAATTTCCATTGGAAATTGAATGTTTACTGTAGTCAAAATGATTACTAAAATCAATTTAACGACAAATATCCAGGGAAACCGGCGTTTATTTTCCTCTAATGTTGCATTCATGGCTTTGAAGATATTATTTTTTTAGCTGTGGAACAAAACAACTTATCCGTTGTAATAGTTATATCACTAAGAATCAAGCAGTAAATAAACTTAATATTAACTTACTGTGTCCTTTTGGCTAATTAACGTTTTAAATTTCTTAAAAAACAAGTAACTTAGCTTCGCTTTTTATAGCAGCAAACAGGTAAATATGGAAACAACATTTGATTTTGAGAAGCCCATTGCAGATTTGCAAACCCAGATCGAGAAAGTAAAACAGGTCGAAGAGAAGACCAAGGTCGATATGGGGGCTACTGTCCGTGAATTGGAAGAGAAGCTAGAACAAACAAAAGTTGATGTCTATAATAACATGACTGGATGGCAAAAAGTGCAGATGTCCAGACATCCCGACAGACCTCAAACCTTCGATTATATTGATTTAATCTGTAATGATTTCGTTGAACTTCATGGTGACCGTACGGTAAAAGATGATAAAGCTATCGTTGGTGGCTTTGCATCTATCGGTGACGAATCAGTTATGATCATTGGACATCAGAAAGGAAAAAATACCAAAGAACGTCAATTCCGTAATTTTGGAATGGCAAACCCTGAAGGATACCGTAAGGCATTGCGTTTAATGAAGATGGCTGAAAAATTCAACAAACCAGTCATTACCCTAATTGATACCATGGGTGCTTATCCCGGTCTTGAAGCTGAAGAGCGTGGCCAAGGTGAAGCTATCGCACGTAACTTATTAGAGATGTCGGTATTAAAAGTACCGGTTATCTGTATCGTTATTGGCGAAGGTGCTTCTGGAGGTGCTTTGGGTATAGGTATTGGAGATCGTGTATATATGTTGCAAAACACATGGTATTCCGTAATCTCTCCTGAATCTTGTTCCTCTATCCTATGGAGAAGCTGGGATCAGAAAGAACGTGCTGCAGAAGCGCTTAAATTAACTGCTGAGGATATGTTAGGTAATGGATTAATCGATGGGATTATTCCTGAACCTTTAGGTGGTGCACACCAAGATCCTGAAACTACAGCGCTGAATGTGAAAAACAAAATCTTAGCAGACTTAGCCATCTTAAAAGCTAAGAACACCGATACATTAGTTCAAGAAAGAATTGACAAGTTCAGTAAAATGGGCGTTGTTAATGAATAACATAACTTATTAAATAAAAAGCCTCGAATATTCGAGGCTTTTTTTATGTCTTTCGAAAGGGAATTGGATCTTTCAACAAGAACTCGAAACTCTTTAATTCCCCATCCCGCTTGATAACAATACGCAACTCCTTACCGTCTTTCTCCTGAAATTTGCCTACGATATCCTGTAACTTCATGGACTCTGCTTTTCGACCATCTATTCGAACCAACTCATCCCCTTTTAATAATCCTGCTTTCTCTGCTGGTGAATCTTCTCGTATATTAGCAATCACATAAATAGGCAATAGTTTAAATTCATATCGAAAACTCTCCCCCACACTCACGCGTATACCCGGACTATGATCTTCCTTGTCTTTTATATTGAGACTAGTTGGTACTCGGCTTTTTGACCATATCATGCCATCGTGTTTGACTTCTATACCCGCCATATTAATCGGAAATGTCTTTCCAAATTTCTTATTGGGTTTTAGATAGCAAACACCTTGTTCATAATCAAAGAATATGTGGAAATGCTGAAGAACTTGATTGCCAACTGACCCCTTTCTATTTTCCGCAAGCTTTGCAGATCGTATGGCATTAGAATCTGGATAGGAAACTATAGGTTCCTTAATTTTAAAACCCGCCAAATCAAATTCTTCAATCCGATTTCGTCTTCCATATATCTCCCCATTAAATCCCTTTCCGATATAATCATAAATACTTGGCTCATTGATCGTAAAGTTTTCCATTAAAAATGGAAAGATGAGCATTCCATCAGAATTGCCCATATCCAACAACATTTTAGCATCTTCTGTTCGAGTCGCAGAAAGCTTCACCTTCGTTTGAACGTATGGACGATTTCGCTCAATAGTCATTGGAACAGCTTCAAAACCCTTTGTCTTTTTTTTAAGATCTGTCCCAAATTCATACAAATGAATTTTATTTCTCAAATAGTCCATTTGTACAATGTAGTTTTCGAAAAAACGACTTCCAAGAATCCCGTGTACCGGTAAACCTACATGGCTAGACACATCCAATTCTTTAGAATCGATAACATAAATATCGTGGCCAAAATCAGCAATAGTCTCCCCAACAACAAATTCATTATTCAACGCCATAATGCCTTCTATACCATCTTCTATACCTATCCCCGAGAATTTTACGCGATGTACATTTTCAAGAGGAATAGAATCAGTGTCAGATATAAACAACATCGTTTCTTTGACACCCGTATCCAATAAAAAGGATAAGGCGACTCCATTGAGTTTGACCGGAATAATCACTAAATTTCCCGATATCTCGAACTTAAATGAATTTTTTTTCGGATTAATGAAATGAAAAGTTTGCTGTCCTTTTACATAAAAAGAACTCATGATAAACAATATCAGCAGCAGCAATTTCATTTCAATAGGTTTATTTTTCTAATGTAACTAAAAATTTCTTTAGCCTATTCTATTTATCAAAAGATTCTTTTCGTGTAAGAACAAAAAAAGCCCTCTTAAAAGGACTCTTTTTCTATTTTGTACATTTACTTGTCTTTATTTACCGAGCGTATCAACAACACCTCTAAAATAGCCAACTGACTCGGCTAGACCTGCAAGGGGATCCTTCATATCTTTCTCAAATTCTAGACTACATGAACCAGTATATTTAATTTTCTGCAATGTCCTTACAAAAGCAGGAATATTAATCACACCACGACCTAACTCACAAGTCTTCCCATTGGCATCAGCTGCAGTTACATTTTTTAAATGCAAATCAAAGATTCGATCCTTATATCGAATTAAATCTTTAATAGGATCCTGACCATCACGCATATTGTGTCCCATATCAAAGCACAGGCCTATATAGGAATTTAATCCTTTGATATGTTGCATGACGACGGAGGCATTGGGATAAATTTTATCCTCGGGACCATGATTATGGATGGCATATCGAATGTGATAGGCCTTAGCTTTTTCGGCGACATAAGCTAAATCTTCCACTAAGGGTATACCAATGATAAGATCAACTGATACACGCTTGGCATATTCAAAGGCTTTGTCGATTTCCTCCTTGGTCTTCATATAAATTGGTCCTACAGCATATCCAGTAACCTGATAGCTCGCTAATTTTTTATGGAAAGCATCAATTTGTTCTACCGTACTGGAATAAGGTAAGTGAAAATCTTTAATACATAAATAGCGTACATCCATCCTATTCATCATGGCTAAGGATTGATCAATATTAAAATTCACAAAACTGTAGCCAGCAATTCCAAGTTTTAGGGGCAGATTATTGGCTAAAGCATGAAGGTCTACTTTATTTTCAGAAGAAAACAAAGCTGATGGGCTAAGAAGTGCAGCTGTACCTATTAGGCTTTTCTGCAAAAAGGAACGGCGGGGATGATGCTTATCTTTCATGTAATTAGGTTTATTTAAGGATTATTAAAAATAATGAAATCAAGCTATTAATACAATAATTAGCATCAGCTATTTACCTCTATTTAATGAAAAAGGGGTTGTTCTTTGATGCTGAACAACCCCTTTAAGAATATGTTTTCTATTGACTATAAACTGTCAATTGCTGCATTTAATGTCGCTGAAGGACGCATTGCTTTGGAAGCAAGATCATCATTCGGGAAATAGTATCCTTCGATATCTTGTGCTTTTCCTTGTGCTGCAATCAGTTCTTCATTGATTTTTGCTTCTTGTTCAGTTAATGACTTAGCAAGGCCAGCAAATTTAGCTGCCAATTCAGCATCTGCAGTTTGCTCTGCTAATGCCTCTGCCCAGTAACTCGCCAAATAATAATGAGAACCACGGTTGTCAATCTGACCTACTTTACGAGCAGGTGATTTATCATTAGCTAAGAATTTCGCATTCGCTTCATCTAAAGCGTCTGCCAATACTTGCGCTTTTGTATTGTTTTGAGTTTGTGCCAAATGCTCTAAAGAAGCCTGAAGTGCCAAGAACTCACCTAATGAATCCCAACGTAAGTATCCTTCTTCCAAGAATTGCTCAACGTGTTTTGGAGCAGAACCACCAGCACCAGTCTCAAATAATCCACCACCATTCATTAATGGAACGATAGATAACATCTTAGCTGAAGTTCCTAATTCTAAAATTGGGAATAAGTCTGTTAAGTAATCACGTAACACGTTTCCTGTTACCGAAATAGTATCTTCTCCTTTACGGATACGATCAATAGAGAATTTCGTAGCTTCAATTGGAGAAAGAATACGAATATCTAATCCTGTAGTATCGTAATTAGGTAAATAGGCATTTACTTTTTTAATAATCTCTCTATCATGCGCACGGTTTTCATCTAACCAGAAAACTGCCGGAGTATTCGATAGACGAGCACGGTTTACCGCTAGTTTAACCCAGTCTTGAATCGGTGCATCTTTGGTTTGACACATACGGAAGATATCTCCTTCTTCTACATTTTGCTCCATCAATACAGCTCCTGAAGCATCAACTACACGAATAACACCTTTTGCACTCGCTTGGAAAGTTTTATCGTGCGAACCGTATTCTTCCGCTTTTTGAGCCATTAAACCAACGTTAGGAACAGAACCCATTGTTTTAGGATCGTATGCTCCATTGATTTTACAGTCTTCAATAACTGCTTCGTAAATACCTGCGTAAGAACGATCAGGAATTAATGCTAAAGTATCACGTTCAGCACCGGTTTTATCCCACATTTTACCTCCGATACGGATCATAGCTGGCATAGATGCATCTACGATAACGTCAGAAGGAACATGTAAGTTGGTAATACCCTTATCCGAGTTTACCATCGCTAGATCGGGGCCATTTGCAATCGCTGCATCAATAGCTGCTTTCACCTCAGCTTCTTGTGGCTGACCAGCAATCTTCGCATAAACTTCGCCTAATCCATTATTTTTATTGATGCCTAATTCATTAAATAAGGTACCATATTTTGCAAAAACATCTTTGAAATATACTTCAACGATAGCTCCGAAAATAATAGGATCGGAAACTTTCATCATGGTAGCTTTCAAGTGTGCTGACAATAACACACCTGCAGCTTTTGCTTCTTCGATTGCTTTTGCAACAAAATCTTTCAATTGCGTAATATGTAAAACCGATGAGTCAATTACTTCACCAGCTTTTAAATTTGCTAGGCCTTTCAATTCTTTGCTAGTACCATCAGCACCTACAAATTCAATTTTGAATTGCGAATCTTCTGCAACGGTCAATGATTTTTCTGAACTGTAAAAATCACCATCTGTCATCGACGCTACTTTCGTTTGGCTATCTTTCGCCCAAGCACCCATTTTATGCGGGTTAGCTTTAGCGTAGTTTTTCACTGCTTTTGGTGCACGACGATCCGAGTTTCCTTCACGTAAAACCGGATTCACAGCTGAACCTAAAATCTTCGCATAGGTCGCTTTAATTTTTTCCTCTTCCGCGTTTGCTGGAGCATCTGGATAGTTTGGAACCGCGTATCCATCTTTCTGCAATTCAGCAATTGCTGCTTTTAATTGTGGAATAGATGCCGAAATATTTGGCAACTTGATGATATTCGCATCTGGAGTTGTTGCCAATTGGCCTAACTCTGCCAAAGCATCAACAGTCTGCTGCTCTGCTGTTAAATATTCATTAAAATTAGCTAGGATACGTCCCGCTAAAGAAATATCTCTTAATTCAACTTCAATATTCGCTGTTTTAGCAAATGCTTGTACAATAGGTAGAAATGAATAAGTTGCCAATAATGGCGCTTCATCTGTCTTTGTGTAAATGATTTTAGATGACATAATTTTCTATAGAAATGATATTATTTTGCTGTGTTTTGAAAAACTCGGCATTAGATTGCCTGTTATTTTTAAAATTCGCCTAAAGATAACAAAATGAAAATTAATTAGCCACAAAAGACAAAATAATGACAGCGATTAAAAAATCATTGTCTATTATGAATAGAATTGATCTATAAAATGATAAAGTTAGTGATGTATAATGCAGTTTACGACTTAAGCTGTCTGTTTAAACGACAGGATTTTAGCTGATTCCCAGATTTCAACATCCCTTTCATTTCCATTCAGGGATGAATTTAAAATAACATCAGCCAAGTCAACCGTACTGATTGGTCTGAATTTCCGGAAAAGACCCATTTTATTAAATAAACCGATAATACTTAAACTGAATTTCTCCATTCTTCTATCTGTATTCGGTCTGGCAATAAATCCAGGTCTAAGTATAATTAACTTGGGAAAATCTAAGGAAATAATGGCTTCTTCCAATTTTCCTTTCATCCTGCTGTAGAATATGCGAGCATCTGGGTGTGCTTGGTTAGCAGAAAGCAAGACAAAGGTGAATATTTTATTGCGGCGAGCAATTCGGGCAAAGTGCAGTTGGTATTCATAATCCACTTGCCATTGTTTTTCCTTACCCCCAGCTTGTTTTAATGTAGTACCCAAAGTAGAATATGCCACATCACCAACGATGTATGCGGCATATTCTTCCAATCGGTCAAAGTCCACAATGATTTCTTGTAATTTAGGGTCTGGTGGAAAAAAGGCACGTCGAACCAAGGCAATCACAGATTCGACTTGTGGATTTGCCAGAAGTTGCAAAACAAGCTCTCTTCCTGTTGCTCCTGTTCCCCCGATAACTACAGCTTTCATGTGGAATTAAATTATAATTCTTTGTTAAAACAGTACATCACGAATATTGACATCGCGGTCAAAACTCGCTTTTGCAAATGGACATAAAGGCATGATTTTCACATTATTTGCCCGAGCATGTTCAACTGCTTTATTAAGTAACAAATGGCCAATCCCTTTGCCTTTCTCATCAGGATCTACCTCCGTATGATCAATGATGATCTTCCCTGGACCTGCCTGTGAATAAGTCATAATTCCAATTTGTTTTCCTTCTTCTTCTGCGATAAAGGAACCTTTATTTCCGCTTTCTTCGTGTTTGATTAGCATATTATCTCCTTTTTGTGTTTAAATCCTTAATTATTTTATCTTCTATTGGCGCTTTCAAAGGAATTACCTGATTACTTAACTCGTTGGGTATAGTCATGGATAACACATAATGTTTTATTAACCATTTCCCTCCTTTATTCACCAGTACTCCTGATCCGCGACAGATTTTCATCTGTGTATTTAACAATTCATCTATCCATGCGGTTTTACCATCCGCAGAAAAATTCACAAATCTTTCCAATGAGGTAAATGACCAAGCTTTACCTTTATCAAAATGTGGTTTTGCATAGGCCATGAAACTAGGCTTGTCCCAACGCTCAGTCGCATCTGTACCAATAAATACAGACTCAGCATCCATCAGGTCAAAATACGCCTTAAAATCGGCCTTTGAAGCAGCCTGATGCCAAGAATCCATTACCTGATTAACTTCCTTATTTCTATTCTGTGCAAATCCAACGGTAACTGAAAAAGTCAAGGACAGAAGAATGATCAAATGTTTTATCATAAAGCTATTATTATTCAATAAATCTACTAAAAATACCTGAATTAAATTTCACAAGAAGGAAAGATTATCAGCTGTGATAGAAGTTAGATTAAGCAATTGTTAAACTCACGTATCCTCAGTAATGAATTATACATTCAGTACATATTGCTTCGTGTTTGGCTCCATATCGCTTCGAGAACACTAAGGAATTTTCACGGATCTGATAGGGATCTCCTTCGGATCTCGTTCGGTCGGAACCGAACGAGATCCGAAGGAGATCCGAACAAGTTCCGAAGGAGTTCCGTTAGAGTATCGAATCCAACCCTAAGTAAACCCCTAGCAAACCCCTAGGAAAGACGATGAGATTACAGACAAAAGACAACAGAAATAGTAAGAAGAAACGGTCGAAGCATGCTTCAACCCTACAGTTATTACGGTAATGAACAATAAAATCACGATAGTTTGTAGGTGCGATGCATACAACGCCCGCTATCCAAAATTTTCTCTAATCTGTTTTCTGCTATCTGAATTCTGTATTCATTCAAAATTAGTACAACAGAGTGTCCACCTTCTAAATGATTGTTTTAGGATTTGCGGAAGTGCTTCATATTTTTGGTAATGTTGCTGCTATTCCATTCAATAAGTTTCTTGAACTCTTCGGAACGGATGGGACAGTTTTCAACTTGACAATAATGACAACATTCCGGCATGCATGGATCGGCATGTATGAAAAACTCGGATTTGGATTCCAGTTGATTATTTAATATTTCATCAAATTCTGAAATACGATCGTGAACTTGATTTAAATCGTAGTAATTGGGTAAAGTTAGGTGGCAATCAATGTGCATTTCTTGGCCATATCGCTGAACACGCAAGTTATGTACATCTATCCAATCGGATTTTCGGTGTTTGTTTAATTCTGTTACGACTTCTTCTATAGCTTCTTGGTCTGACTCATCCATTAATCCAGAAATGGATTTACGAAGTAGCTTATAACCACTATATAAGATAAATGTACCTAAACAAATGGATAAGGCAATATCTATCCAAGGAAGTTTAGCGAATTTCATAATTAAGAGACCTGCAATTAATCCAAAGGAACTGATTGCGTCGACCTGAAGATGCTTTCCATCGGCTTCAATTGTTAAGGATCGTAGGCTTCGACCACGTTTCATCAAATAGAACCCAACACCCAAATTAACAAGAGATGTCACTAAAATCAAGTACATACCTTCCTCAACATTTTCAATAGGCTCTGGAAAGAAGATATTATAGATGGATTTGATTAAAATGACACTTCCAGCGATAAAAATCATTCCTCCTTCCACGAATACGGAAAAGAATTCGACTTTTCCATGTCCATAAGGGTGATTCTCGTCCTTCGGTTGGGAAGCTAGGTAAATGCTATAATAGGCAAATCCTGATGCTACTACATTCACAATACTCTCTGCAGCATCGGAAAAAATAGCATTAGACCCCGTAATAAAATACGCAATAAACTTTATTAGCATCAGGATTATACCTGTGACTAAAGAAAGTGTGACCAACCGCATTTGTCTAGACATGGTGCTAAATTTTAAGTTTGCAAAGAAACAATTTTTCTAAGAAGAAATAAATTAAATTTATAATTCTCTTTCCTTTTGCTCTTCGTATTCCTTACCTAATCGTTGTGCAATTATGGTTACTACAAATATCTGAAAGGCATGATAAACCATCAAAGGTAAAAAATAAAGTCCCATTTTTGGATTATTGGCAAAGAGGAATTTTGCGAATACACTACCATGTGTTAGGGATTTTTTAGATCCACAAAACAGCGCTGATATTCGATCCTCTCTATTGAATTTCAGGAAGTAACGAACGATGAACTTAATAATAAAATAAGATGTAAAAAAGAGAACAACCACAGCCGAGAAAAGTCCTAACAGATATGTTGAACCAATCGTATGGAACACATCACTGATAAAAGATTCAGAAAAACTGCTGTATACAATTAGAAGTACGACGCCTTTATCAAAATTGGTGAGGTGCTTACTGTATTTATGCGCCCAATTGCCCCAATATTTCTGCATCATCAGACCTAGAATTACAGGAAGTATCACTTCAAATAGAAGTCCTATATATAGCTCTGCAAAGACATTAACTTCTTCAACCTCTAAAAAGAAGTGCATCAATAGCGGAGTTACTGCGACACCAATCAATCCCGATATACTGGCATTGAAAATAGCTGCGGGCATATTTCCATGTGCAATGGAAACCATAACAACGGAAGAGGTAACTGTTGAAGGTAATGCTGCGAGAAAGTAAAATGACAGCCAAAATTGTTCTTGTGTTTCGGTATGCACTAAGGGGCGAAACAACAAAACCAGCAAAGGGAAAAGTCCGAAGGTAAAAAGTTGCACGGAAAGGTGAAGTTTCCAATTCTTCATACCATGCTTAATCTCAGAAAAGCTTAACTTTAGGCCGTAAAAGAAGAAAACTAAAGCTACTCCAATGGTACTGAGGGAACTAATCAATTTACCGTTCCATATTTCAATCGCATGGGGATAGATATAGGCTAGGACAATCATGGCGATGAGCGCCAATATAAAACCGTCTAATTTTAGTTTGAACAATTTACTCATGTGCGATACAAAGCTATCATTTATTTCATGAACGGCTAAATGCGCATAAGTTTTTTAAATTTGACAGATAAACTTTGAAATTATTACCTTTTTCACACCAATAATAAATAGTATATAATATATTTGCAATATCATGAGTACAGCATCTTATTTATCAGATAGAATTAATAACCTATCAGAATCAGCAACCTTAAAGATGACTAAATTAGGTCGCGAACTAGCGGCTAAAGGCATCAATGTTATCAGTTTAAGTGTCGGTGAACCGGATTTCAATACGCCTGACAACGTTAAGGAGGCAGCAAAAAAGGCATTGGATGAAAACTACACCCGCTACTCTCCTGTTCCGGGATACCCTGACCTTCGCCAAGCTATTGTTAAAAAGCTTAAAGAAGAAAACGGTCTCGATTATGATATTTCGCAAATTGTTGTTTCAACTGGAGCTAAACAATCCTTATCTAATGTATTATTGACCTTGGTAAATCCAGGTGATGAAGTGATCATCCCTACCCCTTATTGGGTTTCATACTCTGAAATGGTAACCTTGGCGGAAGGTAAGTCTGTATTTATCGATACGGATATTGATTCCAACTTTAAAATTACTCCAGCACAATTAGAGGCAGCAATTACACCTAAAAGCAAGGTGTTCATGTTCTCTTCACCGTGTAATCCTACTGGATCGGTTTATTCCAAAGAAGAATTAGCAGCATTAGTAGAGGTTTTCGAGAAACACCCACATATATTCATCATTTCAGATGAAATCTATGAGCATATCAACTTTGTTGACCGTCATGAATCTATCGCACAATTCCCATCAGTTAAAGATCGTGTAATTGTAGTGAATGGATTCTCCAAAGCTTTTGCTATGACTGGATGGCGCTTAGGATATATTGCAGCTAACAAAGAAATTGCTGCAGCTAACGATAAAATGCAAGGTCAAACGACTTCTGGTACTTGTTCTATTTCTCAACGTGCAGGTATTGCTGCCTACGAACAAGGATTAGATAGCGTATTGAAAATGAAAGAAGCATTTGCTCGTCGTCGTCAATTGGTATACGATTTACTGAACGATATCCCGGGAGTAAAAACAAACTTACCTGATGGTGCTTTCTATTTCTTCCCGGAGATCAGCTCCTTTTTTGGCAAGCACGATCCAGATGGAAAGGTTATTGAGAACTCAGCAGATTTAGCTTTATATTTATTAAACTACGGCCATGTTGCTACCGTTGGTGGAGATTCTTTCGGAAATAATAATTATATCCGTTTATCATACGCTGCTTCTGACGAGAGTTTAATCGAAGCATTAAAAAGAATTAAAGAAGCATTAGCTAATTTAAATTAAGTTAGAAAAACTAATAATAATCAATAAAAATCGGGATTCTAAATAACATTAGAGTCCCGATTTGTTTAATAAAAGTAGGATGCATGAAAAAGGCTCGGTCAAAAGACCAAGCCTAGTATGTACTACTAAAGTAAATAAATATTAGAATCTCCATTTTCCTACCCCCAGAAACAGCTTGGTAAGCTCTTTTTCAGGCAGGTACTTGTTACACGATGGTCCGATAGACCAATTCCCCGATTAAACATCCTAAAAGAACTCCAGTTAAAACGGCAAAAGTGACTTTTACCCAAAGCGGAAATCTATTAATTGTTTGCAGGTTGTATGCGAATTTCATAAATAACGCTGATTAGATGTATTTACGAACAAATATCCGAAAAGGCTTCTTACTATGCCTGCATAAGGATTAAGAATAATAATTCTTGTCAAGGAAATGCTACAAATGGAAATTCTGGAGAAATGGCTGGGATAAAGTGAAATAAATAAGCGAATAAGTTTGTCAAATTACTAAGGAATGTCTATTTTTGCACGTCCGTTAAAATAACTACGGCAAGAATTCATAAACAAAATTATTTAAACAATGCAACAGTACGAATCTGTAATCATTCTTACCCCGTTGCTTTCAGAAGATGCTGCGAAAGAAGCAATCGCAAAATTCAAAGACATCTTAGTAGAAGGCGGAGCCGAAATTATCGCTGAAGATAATTGGGGTTTGAGAAAATTAGCGTATCCGATCCAGAAGAAAACGACTGGGTTCTATCACTTAACTGAATTCAAGGCTCCAGGTGAATTAATTAAAAAATTGGAAGTTCAATACAAGCGTGATGAGCGTGTGATGCGTTTCTTAACAATCTCTTTGGACAAGCATGCAGTTGCTTACAACGAGAAAAAACGTAGCGGAGCATTCAACAAGAAAGCTGAAACTAAAACTGAGGAGGTAGCAAACTAATGGCAAACGAAAATATCCAATACGTAACTGCCCCTAAAGTAGAGGACAACCGTAAGAAATACTGCCGTTTCAAGAAAAACGGAATCAAGTATATCGACTACAAAGACGCGAACTTCTTATTAAAGTTTGTAAATGATCAAGGAAAGATCTTACCTCGTCGTTTGACTGGTACATCATTAAAATTTCAACGTAAAGTAGCTCAAGCGGTGAAACGTGCGCGTATCATCGGACTATTACCTTACGTAACTGATTCATTAAAATAAGGAGGATACGATAATGGAAGTTATATTAAGACAAGATGTTAAACACCTTGGAGAGAAAGACGATATCGTAGTAGTAAAACCAGGTTATGGTCGTAACTACTTAATCCCTCAAGGATTTGCAGTATTGGCAACAACATCTGCAAAGAAAGTATTAGCTGAGAACATCAAACAAGCTCAGTTCAAACAAGAGAAAATCAAGAAAGATGCTACAGAATTAGCAGGTAAATTAGAGTCGGTAAAATTATCTATCGGAGCTAAAGCTGGTGAGTCTGGTAAAATCTTTGGTAAAGTGAACAGCATCCAGATCGCTGACGCACTTAAAGCTCAAGGCTTTGAAGTTGACCGTCGTCGTATCACATTCGAAACTGAACCTAAAACTTTAGGTGAATTCGTAGCTAACTTAAACCTTCACAAAGAGGTTAAAGTTCAAGTTCCTTTCGAAGTTGTTGCTGAGTAATCTATTTACCCAAAAACATAGAAAAGTCGTCCATCCGGACGACTTTTTTTGTTTTTAAGGGTTGCTATGTATTGGAAATGACCTAACACTCTTTAAGTCTAACAGCGAAGCGTTCTCAAATCTCATGTCTATTAGCAAAGCGGTCTCATAATTTTAATTCGGGCAGATATTCCGCTGCGCTTAGTGCTGCCCCTACGCTCGGCGGCTATTAATTGATAGGCATACATAAGGGCAAAATTGAGTGAGTTTAAGGAAAGGAAATTATTACTGACGAGAACGAATGGGATGTCTGATAGTTTTATTTGGAGATAACAGATGTTAGACATCAGAAACCAGACCTGTTAAGTTGTTAAGAATAAAGTTAAGCGGGCGATGCAAGCATCGACCGCCTATAGCACGAATTAAAAATCCTTTTATAGTATGAAGTTCCATCATCTTCGATTCTGGATGGCGTGGTCTTGTAGGGGGAGAACAAAGACTCTTCGCTTCGCTCTGAGTTGTAAGTTATTAAAAGATAATTTTGCTTGGCGGGCGATGCATGCATCGCCCCTACATCAAACGGAAAAACCAACCTAATACCCACATTTAATACTCTTTCTATTTCATAACTCACATCTAATAGTGCAACGGTCTCTCTCCACAAAAAAGAGCGATATCTCTATCGCTCTTCCATTATATCTTAATATCTCGTTAGTATCAACCATAGGTCTAAATACTAAATACTTAATACTAAATACTTCTTTTACCGTCTAAGTTGATCCCAAAATACGTCTTGACGGTGGTTTTTATTTCCTTTTCCGTTGTTTGCCTTATGGTGTTTCTTTTGTTGACCTGGGGCATAACGTTTGGCGGATTTACCACCATATCTCTTTTTTGCTTGTCCTGGAGGCAAATGTCCGTGTCTGTGGTCATGTACATAACATGAACTCACCGAAAATGCCATTATCGCTATTAAAAGTAATCCTAAAAATCGTTTCATAGTCTTCAATTCTTGTTAATATTGCATGATAAACCAAATACCAAGCCAAATATTGGACAATATAATTCTGAAGAGGTTTAAATGTTTAAACTTTAGTTGTCTATTAATTGATAAAATGCGTTTAGACCTTTGTTATTGAAGGTCATTTGACCTTCTATTTTAGCTTTTTGATCTGTCTCGGCTACAGCAAATAAATTAAACGAACTTATTTTATCATATGCCGGGAGCCATCCAAGATACTTCGCTCCTACTGCGTGTTGTTTGTACTGCAGATTTAGAACATTTGCATGTTGTTTCCAAGGAATAGCTTGATCAAGTGCTAATGATCCAGTACTCATACGCAACAGATTAGATTGTGCTGCTTTATTGAATTTATAAAATAGTTTTTCAGGCAGGTAACTTAACAAGTGTGGAGAAGCCATTAAATTAATGGTTAGATCTGGCACTTGAGTTTGTTGAAGCTCTTTCTTTTCAACCATTTCAAAATTATCATCATAATCATAGCTGATAATCGTATCGGTTTGACTAAGCTCCTTATTGCTCATCCGAATACTAAGGTAATTTCCAACATATCTTTCTAAGCTATCAAAGGGTAGCTTTAGGGAATCCACAAGTGCTTGTTGGCTCTTCAACAACAAAGCTAAATCACTATTAATTTCTGCCCGGATTATGTCATTGGCTCCATCATCCTGAAAAATACTATTGGCTTGTTTTGGAAAACGAAACAAGGTGGAACTAATCTCTCCTTGTATATCTGCTGTTCCATTGTTAAACTGCACAGAAAACCAATTGTTGTCCTTGTTAAACCAAGTAATATCAGAACGATGATCAGCAGGAAACTTATCCATAAACGCAGTTGCTAGTTGCCAATCCTGTTGATCAGATGTTAATAGATTACTCATCATAGCAGTATCTGCTATTCTATCTTTGCTAAGTGAAAACAATAGCTTTTGTTGGTCTACAAGAATATGAATATGCTTTTTACTATATAATTTTTGTGTTTTATCTGAACTGCGATAAGCACTATCCACTGTTAATTCCAACTTATCAGTTAGAAACTGATGTAGTTTTTCACCATTGGTGACCTTTAGTACCGCATAATATTGATTAGCATTTTGATCTAAAGAGAATAAATATAAGTTAGCGGGCAATTCCACACCTATGTTCCAAACTTTGGTCTTTTTGGTTCCAGTGGCATCTCTTTCTCTAGCTCCATAATATTCATTCCAGTTACTCAAAGAATTCTTTCCCATGGCCCAAATAAGCTCATCTACGTCCATCTTTAAGACAGACTGAGTATTTACAGGGATTCGGATATTTTTTGCTTGTGAGGCCCTAAAAGCCTTATAAGCAAAAAGACTTATGGCAAGTACTGCCATAAGTCCTAGTAAACTAAATATTGTTATTTTAATAATGCGCATAGGCTAGTCATTTAATCGCAATGAAATTTTATTCAAAGCATCAATCAAAAAAGATACCGCATTGCTTTTTGTTTTCGGGAAATCTAATCCTAATTCAAAAGGAAGGTGATTACCTTTCATTTTTCCATTTAAGTAATAGAAGTTTCCATATTGGCTTAACTCATTCACTGTTTCTTCCATGCTACGGTGAACTGGCAAATCCAATTCATCAATTAACACAGGTACTTGTTTGGTATTGAATACAACAGCGATATTATTCTTTTTCGCCATGTTCACAAACTCTGAATGACCTTTACCACGGAATTGATTGTTCTTAATTGCTTGTAATTTCTCTAAATCATTGGAAATGAAAACAATTCCTTTGTCAATTAATATATGAGGAACAATGCCTGTTGACTTATCAAATTTCAATTCGAAAATACCATCACGATCAGTACCTGCACCTTCAGATTTAGCTAAATTTAGGATCTGCTGATAAATTCTTGTATCATCAGAAGAGAACATCCACATGAATTGGGGTACATTTTCAGTTTTAGTACGTTGTACTTCTTTAGCATTGTAATCATCATCGTATTCATAATCTGTGTAAGTAACTTCGGTTTTAGTTACTCCGTTAAATACCAATAAATGATCACCTTTCATTACTTTAGCTAAGGCTTTTTCATCTAAGGCTACATCAAAGATCGTTGACATCAATTCGATTCCTTTAGCAACCTTGTTATCTCCCATTGAGCCATAGTATTTTTTAACTAAAGTAGGAAGATGCTTGATATAGGCTTCAGAATTGATATTGATAGATGCAAACCCCAATGCTTTTTCATCCAAGAAATTATAAAATTTAGGATTCAGCTTATGTTTGTAAATTTCTTTATAGTATTTAGTTAAGTCTTTGTCTACTTCCATATCACCAACCATCTTCATCGTATTACCATCAACAACAATAGATGAGGCTAATGATTTGATTCCGGTATCAAATTTAAAAGCAGTCCCAAAAGCACTGTACATAATATCCATCGGATAATAATATTTATAGAAATCATTGATTTCCTTTACTTCTACACGAACCAGTTCATTGTCTTTTAAGTTCTGTAAAGTTTTGGACTGATAAGAATTCCCTTGATTGCTTAGTAGTTGAGTAAAGTGCTCATTAACCCATTTTGCTACTAAAGTATTCTTAATACTATCATTATGATTTTGAATTTTACGATATTGAAGATAATAATCATCTTGATATTCTTCTCTATCCAATACAGAATCAACTGCATCAAAGTCATCTGGAGATACAATAACTGCAGGTGGAGCTGCTGGTGGAGGAACAACAACATTCTCCTCATTTGTACCTTCTACCACTTCTGTAGCTTCTTCTGCTTGTTCAGCTGCTTCTTCTGCAGCTTCTGCAGCTTCTTCCATAGCCTCCAACTCTGTCTCAGACCATTCTTCTGTAACTACAGTATCCGGTACTGCTTCTACTACACTATAATCATCAGTTGCTACAACATCATCATAGGTACTTTCCTCTAGCAAACCATAACGATCTTGGTTAACTTTTCTAGAGAAATGAATATCCATAGCTATCCCATTCAAGATATATAGATTTTGATTATCCCAGGATACACGCATTGTTTTATTATTGTTGTAGATGGTTTTTAAACCATTTACATTTTCAATCTTTTTGCTGTCTGGAATCAATGCTTCAAATTGAGAAGGATTAGATAATGGAATCAAAGAACCAACGTATTGTACACTATCGGTCAACTGCATATACACATAAGCTTTTGATTTAATATCAATTCCAAAATCTTCTAGGTTTTCAGAAGTGACTTTACTTTTTTTACCGATTACGTTTTTGAAAAATCCGAAATTCTTAAAAAGATTATTCATCTCACTTACATCGACATGCTTAAAGAATGCCTTGCCATTAATGGCCATAACAACCTTAGCATCAGCTGGAACACGTTGTAGGAGATCCTGAGCTTGGAGCTTTCCTCCTATCCCAAGGATAATTAAACATATCGCAAGTTTTACGATCTTCATACTTTTTATTTATAGGGTTAATGTTTATTTAAGATCAATTGTATTGCTCAAGTTTGCTTTTCCGTTCACGAGGTCAGGAACACTTACTTTAAGCATAACGGCTTGTTTATTTGGTGAAACCTTTGCAGCTGAATTCTTTTGGCTTTCTACAGCAGTATCAAAACGGTAAATACAGGTATAGAATGCTTGATTAAATGAATTTCTATTTTCAGGTCTTAGTTTCTCGAATTCCTTCTTGGCTTCAGGACTATGTTTATAGCTCCTTTGCAGCACCTTTGTGCTTTTGTTAAAGGCATAGCTCGAATAACTGTTAATTTTGGCTTTAAAGTGGCTGGAAAGAGTTTGTGTGTATGCATTTAATGCCTCAACGTTGGAAAAGTCACAGGAGATACTAGCAATATAATTATTAAAGTCTAACCGGCTTTGTACATTACTGATTCCTTTGGTGTTTTTTAATAATTGAACAATAACAGCCATTTCTTTTTTTATTTCAGTCTGATTAGGAATCTTAATACCGTCAATCTTATCCAACTTCATTAATGATGCTGCCTTCGTTTTGCTTTTACTCAAGTTTAAAGTTCCTTGAATAGATCCAGAGCCATTGGATTTTAAATTTATTTCTTCAACTATATCAAAACAAGAGGTAAATGATAAGGTGATAAGGATACAAAGAATAAATGTTAGTGTCTTTTTCATATGTATGTTTTGCAAAAGTAAACATATAAATACCATTGTAGAAATGAAATCTCTTTTATGGGAAATAATGCTACTTCAATATTGCTAATAAATGTTTTAAAGCTACAAAATTCCTTGACTTAGCTACATGGCTTATATCGATTATTTATATAAATAAGGTAATTCAAAGGTAATTTGTAGCTATAACGCTATAAAAATAAGTGTATAAAAAAAGACGGTTTCAATAGGAAACCGTCTTTTTATTTTATTTCAAAAAATCTTAATAGGAATACTTTTCAACTGATTTAATTTGATTATTACCTTCCGTAAAAACCAAAGTAGGTTGATAAGTCTCTGCTTCGTCCGGACTTAAATTAATGAATGATAATATATGTACGGTATCCCCTTCTTTAGCATGTAATGCTGCACCTCCATTCATACACACTTCACCACTTCCACGTTCGCCAGGCAACACGTATGTCATGATACGACTTCCATTCACAGCATTATTGATATAAACTTGTTCATACTTAACAATTCCTGCTGCATCTAATAGATCGGCATCAATCGTGATCGAGCCATTATAGGCTACATTTGCTTCAGTTACTTTTACGGTGTGTATTTTTGCTTTTAATAATGTTAATTCCATAGAATTTATACTTAGATAGATTTTTTAATGGCGTCGTCCGCCAGATTTATAGATTTAAAAATTATTTGTTGATTACTTTGTTTCAATACATGTTTGTTATTATGAATATCAAATGTGAACTCATAAGGTAAATCATAGGCGAACATTTGATCTGGAAGGGCTTGAACCTGATATTCTAAGTTTCCTAAATAATCAAACTTATAAACTTCAAAAGTCATTCCTGTTTTTCCTAAATAATACCAAGCCCCCTCACCTAGCCCACCTAACCACTGTGCTTCCTTTGGAATATGAGCAGGTCTTAAAGGTTCATGAATATGACCTAGCCGATCATCATCAGGTAAATCCTTAGATGCTGATTTGCTAAAGTTAGGCTTTAATATTTGAATTTGGTACTTTAATGATTCCCATCGATTTAAATCCCAATGGTTTATTCCATTATCTTGATAACGAACAATGGACTTATCGCTGGAGGCATTGACTACATTACTGGTAGGACTTGCCTTTAAGCTTTCAGGATAAAGAATCTTATTAATTCTTTTATCATCCTTAGGCATTCCTTCACATAATATTTGTGCCACATATCGAGAACAGGAGTTATTACTAGGTGCCAATGCCCCGTAAAGGACAGGTCCTTTGTCCACCAATATTTCAGCAAATGCTACTGCTTTTTGGAAAGAAACACCATAGGCTAGCGAACAAAGTAACATGCCTCCTCCATGAGTCGCAGATTCTTTAGATTTGAGCTCTTGAAGGATTTCTTCCAGATTGGTTAATTTCCCTTCACTGTCGCATCTAGCTATCGTATGGAGTTCTAGTCGAGGATCAAACATGGCAGAACGTGCTCTTCCAAAACCTCTTGGAGTTAAATAACGTCCAAAGTCAAAATATCGGAGTTCACCAGTCCTTCTCTCGATCAAGACAATAGCTGCATGACCGACTTTAAAGTTTAGATTTTTTACAATTCCTATCTTTTTCAAGATAGCCATCCATATCTCATCTCCCCGAGCAGTTTGATCGGGCCAAGCTAATGGTAAAGCAATATCTTGATAACTATACATGTTTAAAACCTAAATCTCCGTTTTTATTACCTGCTTTATTGGAATACAATTTTTCTAAATATCGATCGCCATGATCTGGAAATATTAAAACCATTCGATCCGAACTTTTTAAATTCATTACATCAACATGTTCATCTAAAGCTGCTAAGACCGCTGCACTGGAATACCCAGTTAACTGTTTATTCTGGTGACTAAATAGATGTGCGATCTTTTTAGCCTTATCTGCTGATACCTGAAATACCTGATCAACCACCGATGGATCAAATGATCCAGGTATAAATGTTCTCCCTATTCCTTCTATGGGATCAAATTTTGGTTGATCTTCTGGAATGGGCAAATCCTGTACTATTAGTTGATAAATGGAATTTATTGGTTCTACTCCCCATACCTGAATATTTGGATTCTTCTCCTTTAAATATTTACCAATACCTGATATCGTCCCTCCTGTCCCCATACCAATTAGTACATGTGTAACTTGACCTTCCATCTGCTGCCAAATCTCTCGACCTGTTGTTTGATAATGCGCCTCGATATTAGCCTCATTATAGTATTGATTGGTGAAATATGCTTCTGGATGTTGGTCAGCAAATGTTTTTGCTTTAAATTGTGTAGAATTTTCATCCAGTGGCCCATTAGAATTCAAACAAACTTCCACCTGTGCACCCAAGCGTTGTAGCATAAGGATCTTTTCTAAAGATGTGGACTTAGATACAAATATTTTGCATTGAAATCCCAATTCACGTGCAATAAGAGCCAAACTAATTCCTGTATTGCCACTACTAGCTTCGACAAAAACACCACCATCAGGGATTTTATTATGCTGGATAGCATCTTGAACCATATACCAGGCAACCCTATCTTTAGAGGAACCACCAGGATTCCGAAATTCCTCTTTTATCCATATCCCTGTGCCATATTGCCTACTTAAAGCCTCATGCTCCACTAATGCGGTGTTTCCAATGTTGTCTTTTATCAATGTTTTTCTCCTGAAATATTTAAGGTTTTGTTTCTCAATAAACGAAAGCAAATAGCTTTTATTTTATTATAACTATCATAACAAGTAGAATATTCCCAAAAACCGTACTAATTCAGGTGTTTGTAACTCAAATAATACATTTTACCTTTAGAATAGGATTTTATACTATTAAGATAATAAAAATATTCCATAAAGTATGGTTATCAAAAATCGCCATTTCCGCAACTCAATTATTTTTATAGTTTTGTGGTATTAAAACATATTACTATGAAACCAAAAACTATAATCAGTGCAATTGTGATTGCTTTAATCTTGATTATTTTATTTAACAATAAAGAAGAAGCAAGCTTTTGGTTATTTACAGACATCAAAACTTCCAAACTTTTCATCTTAGGGGCCTTCTTTCTAATTGGGGTATTGGTTGGTGCAATTGTCTTCAGAAGGAAAAACAAGCATCCTAAAGAATACGGCGTCACTAATCCAAATGGTCCAACATTATCTGATGAGGATTCCGAATTTATAAGACAAGACGACGATCTTACTGATGAAGATCGGGAATATATACGAAGAGATTAAGAGAAAAAGGCTCAGCTTTCATCAGCTGAGCCTTTTTCATTTTTAGGAGGACTTTGTTTAGATTTTTTCATTCGCCCAGCCTTTTGTAAGCTGTTATGAATAATATAATCTATCTGACCATTTACACTTCTAAATTCATCTTGTGCCCATTTTTCCAATAGCTTGTACACATCTTCATCGATCCTGATCACAAAACTTTTCTTCATTGTGTTTCGTATTTTCTATTATTTATGATTAATTGTAAAGTGTTCCTGTATTGACTATTGGTTGTGCAGCTTTCTCACCACATAATACAACCATAAGGTTGCTCACCATGGCTGCTTTCTTTTCATCATCAAGTTCTACTATACCTTCCTGAGAAAGTTTCTTCAGCGCCATATCAACCATTCCTACAGCCCCTTCGACGATCTTTGCACGTGCAGCTACTATAGCAGATGCTTGCTGACGCTGTAGCATGGCTCCCGCAATTTCAGGTGCATAAGCCAAATGACTAATTCTAGCTTCTTCTACTACGATTCCTGCTTTTGCAAGACGCTCTGACAATTCATTCTCTAATATCCTATTTACTTCCTCACCACCATCACGTAGAGTAAGCTGTGCATTTTCATCTTCTAGATTATCATAAGCAAAACTAACGGCCAAATGACGTACGGCAGCCTCACTTTGTACCCTTACGTAATCGGTATAGCTCTGCACATCATACGCTGCCTTAAAGGTATCCCCTACTTTCCATACGATCACAGCTCCAATTTCAATTGGATTCCCCATCTTATCATTGACTTTTAAAGTTTGTCCTTGTAGGTTCTCTGAACGTAAGCTAATCTTTTGAGCCGTGAAAAACGGATTGATAAAAAATAAGCCATTCGCTTTTATTGTACCCACATAATTACCGAATAGGTTTAAAACACGTGAATGGTTTGGATTTACGATGATCAATCCTTTAACAATGACAATAAAAACAATAAAAGAAATTAAGATAAGGATTCCATATCCGTAGGATTCATTTGCTGCAATCTGGTAAAACGAAAACCCAATGGCAAACAAGGAGATAAACAGGAATACTAAGGCTAAATATCCTGAAGTTGGTTTAATAATCTTTTTCATTATAAAGATATTATTGATATTAAAATGATATCATAAATATATCAATTATTTTGAATATTATTTATAACAAAATATTGAGAAATTACTAAAAACTGTGTTTCTGCTATTTGAGTAGCGGTTAGAAGGTGATAAAATTAATTCTTTCAGTATGAGGGGGTTTTAGGAATAGTTGGAATTATTTAAACTTTTTATTTGCAATATTAATTGAAAACCCTACCTTTGCATCACTTCAAACAACGAAGTGGTTCTTAACATAAGAAATCAGATTCCGTAGCTCAGCTGGTAGAGCAATACACTTTTAATGTATGGGTCCTGGGTTCGAATCCCAGCGGGATCACAAAAAAAGCCTCACAGAAATGTGAGGCTTTTTTTGTATCCGATGGGTTCGAACGTTGCGAAGCCGGTTCGACCCGTTAGGGGCCTCAAGGTATGCGTGCGGGACAAGAGTGGCTGAGGCAACTTCCTGCGGAATTATTTTACTGGCAATATAGACTCATAAAACCTATACAAATCACCTTGTCATAGGCTTCAAAATTGTTATGAAAGAACAATTGAATTTGTATGAATTAATCTCAAATAATCCTCGTATTTTCCGGCTATTCCGACTTATTTTTCGTAAATTAGAGTATTCACAAAACATCTAACTAGATCCTGTTTTGACAATAATTTTCATTCTTATTATTAGCTTTTTAGCTTCATTAGTCCGATCAACTTTAGGGTTTGGTGAGGCTTTAATAGCAGTTCCGTTTTTCCTTTTATTCTTGCCAGTAGATGTAGCAGTTCCTTTGGCAGTTATGTTGTCCATCGTGATTGCCCTTGTGGTTGTGATACAAGACCATAAAAAAATCCATTTTCACAGTGCCAAATGGTTGATTATTTATGCTATCCTTGGTCTGCCTTTAGGAATTCTAATATTGACCTATGTAAATGAAACATTCGTTAAAACTGGTCTTGGATTACTCATTATCTCGTATTCAATATATTCGCTCTATTTTAAAAGAAATAAGACCTTGCAAGAAGACAATAAGCTCTGGCTATTCGTTTGTGGTTTTTTATCAGGAGTATTTGGAGGCGCATATGGTGTGAATGGCCCGCCATTGGTTGTTTATGGAAATTTAAGGCAATGGAGTGCAAAACACTTTAGGGCGACCTTACAAGCATACTTTTTACCTGTAAGCTTATTAAGCGTCGTGGGATACTTTTCAAAGGGATTGATTACGAGAGAAGTTAACACCTACTTTCTCTATTCTCTAATTACTACCATTCCGGCCATTTTTTTAGGCAGGCATCTAAATCATAAATTAAAAGATGGTACATTTTTCAAATATGTTTATTGGGGATTAATGGTAATAAGCGTTGTTTTGATTGTCAGCACTTTAGTGTAATTAGATAATCCTTCATTGCGCCCTATCTTTTCCAAAAAAACAACCTTAATCTTCGTAATTACTGAATCGTCTTCATTAATCGATAAAGAGTTGATTAATATTCTTGAAAATTAAAAAGTAGAAATATAATTTTTGGTTTAACCCTTTATACCTAGGAATAGACATACTAATCCTAAACAGTGTGTGTATGGATTAGCTGATTATTCCAACAAATTTATGTCAACATTTTTATAAATCTCAAGAGAGCTATCCATAAATAATAACAAATAAAGCAGCCCATAAAAGTTCCAACTATAACGATTATGAATTTTAACCAAACATTTATTTCTATAGGAAAAACCAAAGAAGATATGGAATACAGCACGATCATATGAATCATATAAATAGGATAAACTGTAGGACTCAAAACCTTCAACAGTTTGCAATTCTTATTAAGATATTTATAACCAAAAGCAAAAATTGTAAATATCCAAATATTCGATTCTAACACTAATAGCAGGTTGTTAACCTTCATTTGTGGCATGTAAAATCTGTGTATTAATAACATAATCGCTAGAATTAATAAGATGTACCTCCAGCTTTTCAGCATTTCCCAAAATTTGGAGCCGACCATAACAAAACAAAACCCGAAAAAGAAAGATAATAACCCCAAAAAGAAACCATGCCAAGTCATAGCATACAATTCAAAAATCGCTGGTTTTGCCCAAGCAACCTCAATCATAAAAAACAGAATTACCATAAGCAGTCCAAATGGCGAACCAAGTAGTTTTTTAAATACAAGGACAAATCGACTTCCTGCAGGCTTTTTAAAATAAGCAAACAATGGAAAGAGGATTAAGATGTATAAAAGGATATTCCCTAAGAACCACAAGTGCCCTGGATTTGGCAAATAACTAATTTCAGTTCCATAAAAGGATTGAAAAATATAGTTATGAACTGGTACCAGGATAAAAATTCCTAAGATAAACGGAATAAGAATTCTTCTACCTCTTTCTAAAAAAAGCTGATTCCAAGTTCTGTTTTGAAGAGCAAAATAAACGCCCATACCGGAAATAAAAAACAACAAAGGTATTCTCCAGATATTGAAAATCGCCATGATTGCCCATAAATTCGGTAAAGAAGGATCATTACTTATAAATCCGATCATGATCCCCCAACCTTGAAAACCGATGGAGGTATGATAAATTATGAGAAGACCAATTGCGATTACTCGCAATGCATCAATATCATAGCGTCTATTATTTGACACTTCAGGCTTCTTATTCATCATTATTTAAGCAAAGACGCAATTTGAGGTCTAGTTTTCTCGATATAGTTAAAATCTAATTTGAGACCAGCAGGTGCAAGTATGGCTGCTAAACCTTTGTAAATTTCTTTCACCTCCATATATGGCCCAGATACAGTTTGGTAAGCAGTCTGTCCATATTTGTTTTTAATGGATTTATTTGCCCCCTTCTTCAAGAGTAATTTTACAATATCCGGTCTACAAAAAAATGCTGCTGTATGTAATGCTGTAGATCCATCTTTGTTTTGTGTATTCAAATCTACAGGTGCATCGATCAACATTTTTACCATCTCTGTTCTTCCAAAAACAGCAGCTGTGATTAATGGAGTTGATGCATTCATTGGCTCCTTCTCAGCTAAACTTGTTTTAGTATCAATATACTTTTGTAAAATCTCTTTATTATCGGTAATAATGGCCGTGTGGATATCAATCTTTGGCTTCTCGGATCTTTTGGAATTATTTTGTCCATTACATGAATTAATAATAAATAGGCTAAATAAGAGTAAGCTAAATAAGGCTGTTTGACAAAAAGTTTTCGTAATCATATTCTTTTTTTTAATTGATTTATTTAAATAGGTTTATAAATTATTCTGATTTGAATGATTCAATTTCTTTATAGAAAGCTAATGCACGTTCCACTGATTTACCTCCTGAACCTGCTATCAATGTTCTATACCATTTCTTTTTTAAATTCTCCATATTTTGATTTCTATATAGCCAATAAGCTAGGTATGTAAAACTCCCAGTTAATAAGATTTGAAAGATGATGTAAGGCATGCCTACTTGTCCAGGAAACCAAGTATCATTCAGATATAAGGTCGTCCAGAAGGGTAATTGCAATACCATTATCTTGGTATGATTGACTATAGAAAATTGAAGAAAGGATATTCTCTGCTGTATTTCAGTTATGCTACCATCGTAATCGATGTTATTTACCAAAATCAAATGCTTAATGTAATCAAACAAGCCTCTTAGATTAATTAGAAAGATGGCAGTTAGTGAGATAATAAAATAAAAAGGAAACAGCGGGAGATGGCTAAAGGCATAAACTAACAACCATCCTAATATTAGTAAATAGTGAATAAATGAAACAATTCCTATGGTTTTTAATCTTCTCAAGGACCCCATAGATGATTTAGCCTTTTGATTAATAGTTTCAAAAAGCAGTTTTTTATTGATTGTTAGTGTTTGTTCAACCTTATCATTTTGAGTCTTCCAGAGATACAATAATTCATTATCTTCCATCTTAATTAATATTTATTTGATAAAACCTTCTCTTTAATACTTTTTTAATTCTATTGATTTTTGTAGCGACATTTGTTTCCGAAATCCCTATTATCTTAGATATTTCTTTGTAACTCTTTTCTTCTAAGTATAACAACATCAAGGCTCTTTCTAATTCTTTTAATTCCTGAATGAATTTTATTAATAGACCTATCTCTTCCTCTTTAGCATTAGCTTCATCCGCTTCTAAAAAAGAATACCATCCGAATTAAGGTTGATATTATTCAATCTTTTAGATTCCTTTCGATAAAATGAAATAGCGACATTTAAGGATATTTTATATATCCAAGTTGAGTATTCATACTTATGATTATAATTATCAAATGACTTCCACAGTTGAATAATTATTTCCTGAATCAGATCCTTTCTATCCTCAGATTCTTTACAATAAGAGTTAGCAATCTTGTATAAGATGCCCTTATGGGTTTGAATAACATCGAGAAAAAGATCAGACTTTTTTGAAGCGCTCATTTTGTTAAAAGGGTCAGTATTAATTCAATTTCAATTGAAATATCCATTTTCTTAATTATTCGTAGGAACAATAAATAAATCACAGCTGAGCTAAAATATTTTTATTATAAAAATAACTTGAACGACTCACAAATCAATAAAACACTAATAATCAATATGATAATATATAAAAACAATAAACTTAATGAAGATGTTCAAATAGTTATATTAACAATTGGCATTTTTTATCTTGAAAATGATTACTCTAATATTTATTCACCAAAACATAACCATCCCCTCACCAGCACCTAAAAGTTGACCTCTCACTTAATAAAACAACTTCAACACAAGCAATACCCCAATTCCGAATAAAATGAAAAATTAAATTATCCTTAAAGGCCAAATGCTTAAATCATTAATTTTGGTGATGAAAAAATTCAAGTCACTTATCTACATTGCATTCTTTTTAATTCATAATGAATACATATGCTCAAATAGACTATTCCCTAAACAGCAAATTAGAAAAAATGACAAAAGCTTCAATTATAGGTGATTACCAAGAAATATATGATGCAACATCTCCCCGCCTTATTAGGATAATGGGTGGCAAAGAAAAGGCATTAAGCTTAATGAAGGAATCATTTTTATCATTGGAGAAGGATCATAACCTTAAAATTGATACTGTGATTAATAACAACAAATTAAAAATAGAACAATTAGGTGATATAAAATATAAAATTATTCCTCAATTTATCATTATGTCTCTGAAAGGAAGGGAGGAAAAGTTAGTCAGCATGACCAATTTATTGGCAATAAAAGAAAACGAAAAATCCGACTGGAAATTTATGGATATAAATAATTTTGATAAGGGTAAAATAACCTATTTACTACCTGAATTCAAAAACAAAAATACCCTAAATATAAAAGTAGAAGAAAAGCCCATTCTTGTACCTAATAAAGATTTACAGCTAATATTATTACAACTAGAAAAAACCTTGGATTCTTATTATAATTTGTAGCATTTCTAATTGCAACATATTTCTACTTAAAACCGTGTATTTTTGCAACATCCTCTATCCTATTAATTTGACTTAAATGACGAATAATATGATTGATGATAAATTGAAAAGTATCATCCAATTTTAGCTATACTTTTAATGGCCCTTTCTAGTGGTATCATCCCTATTTCTTTCTACTTTCCAAGGTGTTTCCTAGGGGTTTGATTCGACACTCCTTCGGATCTCCTTCGGAACTTGTTCGGAACTCCTTCGGATCTCGTTCGGTTCACACCGAACGAGATCCCAACAAGATCCGTCCAAAATCCAAAGATATTCCTTTAGAAATACGAAGCAAACACAAGGAAGATTGGGTTGAATAGGTAAGTCAATAATAAGGAACTAGTTCGATCTCAAGTTCAAATCTAACCTCAAAAACATTACCCTTATCCCCTATTTACATCCTCTACTTGTCAAAATGAAATGACCTAGTAATTTTATTATTTTGCTGATCATAAACGGTGCAATTAACATGGTAATGAGCTGAGGGTGCATTCGTCATGTCAATTCCTTCTGAAAAATTATAGGATGTAACGCCCTTTATCTGATTATGGTTATAAATTACAGTCTTATTCCATACGGACGATTGAATCTCCAATTCAATTCGATCAATTTTCAACTTTGCAAGGATGGTTGCTTCTACTTTGACAATACTGCCATCTATTCTAAATTTCACATTATTAAACTCCGGCAAATTCGGATTGTTTTCAATTTTAAGGGTATCTCTCACAATTTTCGTATTTCCTTTTAAATCCTTCAGGATAAATAAAAAATTGTGTAGTCCGGGTTTTATACCCTTGGGAATTAAGATATGCTGATGAAACATAGCTTCCTTCAAGCCATTAAATCCTTCTTTATAAGTTCGGTCAAAGGCAAAGCCATATCCAGAAACCTGAGGTGTAATTTCAACTTTTACCTGATCTAGGCCATGTTTCGCTTCTATCAGACCTTCTATATGCAAGTCAGAACCTGCATATACAATTTTACTGTTTTTACTGCCGATTTCGATATCCCTAATCTCTAAAGATTCCAAATCTTTAGGTTCAAATTCGCTTTTTTGGCAGTTAACAGTAATTAGCAAAAAAAGGCAAAAAAAGATCAATAAATTTCTATTCATACTTTTTTATAAATTTCCCTATTGTTGTTGGTATGCTCCAAAATAAAAAAGTCCAGAAGAACGGAATACCGTCAGTTGCTTATCAACCACAAAACCTATTTCAGTTGTAGTACCATTTTTATATTTAAAGGCTGAATTATTGATCAATTCATATTGATTTTTGGTTTCCAATCCACTTAATTGCTCTGCTGATCCATAATTCAAATCAGTAGAACTGAATTTATAAAACCAAGAAGATTTATTTAATGCTGGTCCCATTTTATACTCCTCTCCTTTGTAGGTCTTTCCTGATAACATATTCTGTTCTGGAATCTTAATTAACGCACCTGTTGTTTTATATTCCATAGTCAAAGCGCGATAATAAGCACTGGTCAATTCATGCTTTTCATTGATAGCAAATCTGGCAGTTCGAAAGTTATCCTTATTCTCAACCACAACAATTAAAGAATCTTTCGTTAAGCTATATGAACCTGTCAAATCATTACCCGTGCCCATAAAAACAGCTTTATTATCTGCTAAAAGCTTAATCAAATAAATGCTCTTATAAGAATCACTCTTTGGGCTTATTGTACCTGCGATATAGTGATTAGTGATATCAAAAGTTTCAGGTTTATCTGGCTCTAAATTTTCATTTTTTTGACAACTAGCGCCTAGAACTCCCATTAGGACAATTACTGTTGTCCACTTATTAAGTTTTACCATTTTCTTAAATATATAGTTAATGCAATATTGTTGCAAATGTAGTGATTTATGTGGTTTACGCAACATTGTAGCATTAAATTTATATTAATTATTATTCTACAATTCCGCTCCATTTATCTTGACATAAAATAATCTTTTGTATTTCAGAAGAATAAAGAAACCAAGCAAATTCTCAAGCTTAATTTAATTCAGGCACTTTAATTGACGATTAAAATGTATGGAAAAACTCACATTAGCTTCCTATATCATTTCTGACAAAAGATATACAGTTAGAGCTTTAAATAAGATCGATCTATCAAAATTCGTTAATATTGATGATGTTGGTCAATTGGATTCTTCTAAGATTGATCCTGATTATATAACTGGGGCAATCATTATGAAGTATAATGATCAAACCATTTTGGATTATAGTGATTGGGATGATCTAAATTATTTTTGGCCTTATTTTATCGATGCTCTTGATGAATTGCTGGAAAACAATAACAGCAAATTCTCATTTCCTAGTCAAGCATTGCCGGTAAATATGGAGATTGTAAAAGATCGATTAATATTTCAAGTTGGTCAGCATAGACTCAACATGCAGGCAAGAGATTTTTACGAAATCGTGCTAGTTGAAGGAAATAAATTTTATAAAGCTCTGTTGGAATTATTTCCAAGATTCGAGTCAGAATATAATTCAGAACTACAGAAAATTGATCAACTTATTAAAAAGTCAAAAGTTAAGTTTTCGAAATATGGCTAAGGGTCAAGGTTAGTTTTTATGCGATTAAGGACTAGAATTCTTTTAGCTTTCTAAAAGAATTCAAAGTAATAAACTGTCCCTAATGCCTTGGTAACGGGAAATAAGGACAGTTAAAATATTCTAAATCATATTTGAAATCTAAACTTATTTAGAATAAAATTTGTAAATAACCTTATTGCCAGGATCAGATACATAAACATTACCTTTCCTATCAATACAAATATCATTTGGCCTAGACATTTTGGTTCTACCTAAAGATCCGACTTCAAATCCAGAACCATTTAAACCACTTAATGTTAATAAACTTCCTAAAACTATTTTCCTTAAAGCCACACCTCGAACACCATCTAGAAAAAATAGATTATTATTAATATTATTAAAAGTCATTTTTATTGGTACCATGACACTTCCTACATCTAAAGGTCCATCAATCCACCTATATAATTTATCAGTGGCAACAGTTGTTATTACATTATTTTTATAATTTTGGATTTGGCGAGGTTTATTGGTATCATTAAAATAAAATTCATTTTTATCAACTATTGCAAATTGCCTTACTCTTTTTGACTCGAATCCTTTCACTAAGGTCGCTTGACCAGAATTAACATCAAAAAAATAAAGTCTTCCATTAGAATCAGATATTAATACATTACCCATAAAATCACTTTTCATTAGATTTGGATTAAATGGGAGTTCAGTTAAAGTTGAAACCTCAGCTTGAGGTGTGATTTTACGGATTAATTTAGAGGAAGATTCAGAGACTAACAAATTATCATATTTATCGATAGCTAAACCAAGTATTCTATTAAAACTTGCTAGTTTGCCAATACCATTAACGAGACTGCCTTTTCCTCCTCCTGCAAAAACATCTATTTCTCCTGTTGGACTTATTTTTTTAATCAAATTATTGTCATGTACAAAGATGTTTCCTTTAGAATCAGCAATTATTAGGTCAATTCTATTAAATAATGCATTGTCTCTTCCATTTGCAAATATTAGGGAACCTGTATGCTCAAAATTTAATCCATGAGCAACTTTACCATTGACTTCCACAGTAACTTGTCCAGACTTTGCTTCCTCAGGTAAATTTAATTTCAATTCTGTATCATTTGCACTTTTAACATTTGCTTGTACACCGTTGAAAAAGACCTTGTTTTCATGAATGTTCTTTGAAAATCCCATTCCTGTTATTGTTATTTCCTCTCCGGAAATTCCATTTGAAGGATTTATATTTAATAATCCCAAATTTTGAACAAGAAAATCTGGCCAATTCACTTTTTGATCATTAACAGCTAAAGAAATATCACCATTTGATGCCCCTTTAGGAATTTTCACTTTTAATTCTCGTTGGTTAACTTTTGTAATCTCGGCTAATACGCCATTGAAATATATTTTATTTTCTTCAGCAATTGTTGAAAAAAAGTCTCCTGTTATGGTTACTTCAGAATCTTCAGGGCCACTCAGCGGCACAACCTTTTCAATAATAGGCTTCGGTGTAACTGTAAAAATAGGTCCAGGCAACTTTAACTTTCCAAAAGCAACTGTAATTTGTCCTGACTTAACTTCTGTTGGTGCGATGACCACCATTTGCGTTTCACTAACTTCGACAACCTCTGCTAGCTTGCCATTGAAATCCACAACTGTATTCTGTTTGTCCAATTCAAAACCCATTCCTGAAATCGTCACACGAGTTCCCATGCCACCTTTTAAAGGTTTTACGCCTAAGATTTCCTGATATCGAAAACTTTGACCTTTACTCTCCTTTCCATTTACATGGACCTCAACTGCCCCTGTCCCAGTTCCTTTAGGCACCTCAGCATACAATACCGTATCCGAAGCACTAACCACAGATAATTCCTTCTCATTAATTATAACCTTGGCGGGATCCAATTCACCTGCAAACCCAGAACCTTTAATCTTTATTACCGTGCCTGAAGAACCGTTTGCAGGAGAAATACCCTTAATGGTTAAATCTTGATAAGTAAACTTCCCAATATTCTTTGTGGAAGATTCATGTTTAACAACAATTTCTCCACTAAAGGATTTACTGGGTGCCATAAATACAAGTTTGTTTTTAGTTACACTTACAACATCTGCTTCGTTTTCAGCTATACTGATCTTATAAGCATCCAAATTAGCTTCTAGGTTCTCTCCTTCAATAGTAATTAAAGTACCTGGACCACCTGAATTTGGATAAAACTCAGAAAATATAGGGTCAAGTTTTTTTACTAAAACCTCTTTCTTCTTACACGCATAATTAACAATAACCCCTAAAAAGAACAAAACTATAGTTACTCTTAATAGAACAGATATATTCATTTTCATGATTTCATAATTTTATAATAATTAACATTCCTATTTTTTCTTTGGCATTTTTTAAAAGGAATATCGAACTCCTAATTGCATTTGTGCTCTTGAGTTGAAATAATCGATACTGTAAGGTTTTCCTGGATTTTGAAAGGTATAAACTGGCCAAGCATCCTTATTTTGTTTATTTGGAAAGAGCGTTGGAGTCAATCCTATACTACTGGTCGAGTTAAAAGTGTTTGGTGAAAAATATTGGATTCCCCAATTCGAATGGATTAAATTAGTTAAGTTCATAACATCCAAGGAGATAGTAAAATTTCTTGAACTTGATTTATTAAAATAAATATCATGAGCTATTTGCAAATCAGCTTGGTAGTTCCAAGGTGTTCTTGCTTTATTACGTTCTGTGAATTGACCTCTCCTACTTGTCAAATACGAATTCGCATCGATAAATTCATTAAAAGCCCTAGCTTGATCATTCGCAGATTGACCTCCTGGGATATCTCTAAAATAATGAAGAGCCTCCGATCTTTGAGGTATATAGACTAAGCTTACTTGTTGGGGCAACCCTTGCACACTGTAATTCACTATACCGTAAGAAAACGGTGCGCCAGATTGCGCTTGGAAAAATAAACTGATATTTGTCCGATTTGAATTCTTCCAAAAAACATTATAGGACAAATTAGAAACAATGCGATGTGGAATATCAAAATTACTTACAGCTAGGCTTGGATTATTAGGAATTAAAGATTGGTTTAACTGCCAATTACTCTCCATGGAGTTTCTCACTCCATTACTAAGATCACGGGCTTGTCCATACGTATAACTAAAGGACCCCCTGAATAAATTCTTCCAAGTTTTGGAAATAGTACCTGTTAGGTTATAACGATACCCTTGTTTTGTTTGGCTCAGTAAATAAACATTTGAAAATCGACTATCAACTGTTCCGCTGTAAAATGGTTGTTGTTTATTGGAATCATTTCCATACCAAAGCGTATAATCTCTGTTGTTTACTTGCTGAAAAAGGATATCATTTAAATTTTTGGTATAAATCCCCTCGAAAGAAAATTTCCAATCCTGTTCTGTTTTAAAATCAATTGCTAGGCTATTCCTAAAAACTTGAGGCATGGTAAAACCATTGTCAATTAAATCGACTTGTGTTTTTCCGGAATTTGGATCATTTAATACTGCTCCGTTATTTTTAATAAATTCAGCAATGCCCATTTCCGACGGCTTAATAGCATCAGTACCAGTGGCAAATGCTTTCGCATCAGCACGTTGATCAAAGGCACCATAACCATTCCCTGTATTGTAATAAGCATAGGCAATCCAAGCCAATGGAATCCTTCCGGTAAATAATCCTGCTCCCCCTCTAATAATTAATCGTTCATCTGGTAATACATTCCACTTGAAACCTAGTCTAGGTGAAAAACTCACCTTATTAAAATAATCGTTTTCTAAACGTGAAATTGGTGTATAGGAATAGGTATTTCCAAAATTTGGATCGGGTACAATATTTTTAATTTTATCGCTCAATAAAGGTTTTTGTGGCAAATGAGTAAAATCAAGCCTTAATCCGGGGGTAATACTCAAATCATTGTTTACACGGATTTCATCTTGCGCATATAGACTATACATATTAACATTAAAATTTGCGGCAGGATTATTTTGATTATAGGCTCTTGAATTATTTACATAATTATAAGTTCCTCTAACACGATAAGGGTTATTATTTAAAAAATCGGAAATGTTATTATAATCCACACGTCCATTCCATGCATTTACAAAACCATATTGAATTTGATATAATTCATTATGAGTTCCAAAAAGCAACTTATGAATGCCTTTATTCCATTTCAGATTGTACGAAAGCTCCCAAGTACGTTGTTTCATATCAAAGATGCTGGCTTCGCGATCTGTACCTAAATAAATCGTTGTTCCAGGAGTTCTTCCTTGAATTTGAACTTGGGGCAATGCAGGATTACTTAAAGGGTTTCGTTTATCATTTACCAAGGTAAAACCAACAATAGCATTGGATGACAAATTATTCGAAAACCTACTTTTAAGCTCAGCAACTGTACTTGTTTGAAAATTTTGCTGCTCAAAAGCCATGCTACTGAATCGGAAATCCTGTTGATCCCTATCCATATGAGAAGCCTTACTGTTAATGGTATTGTTTCTAATTGCCAATTGATGGCTTGAGGAAATATTCCAATCCAAGCGGTTAAAAAATTTCATCGAATTACTCCAATTCGTAAAATTATCTGCAGTTCCTGCATCAAAAATATTTCCATATCTATTTATTACAGTGTTTTTAATGGCTTCTGCATCATCCAGGTTTAGAATATGAGCTGTTTCCATGCTGCCAGCGACTAATTGACTCGGGTCCCTTCTTCTCACTATTTCCTCATTACTAAAGAAATACAATTTATCTTTTATGATAGGGAAACCTAAGCGAAAACCCGCCTGGTAATCCTGAAAATCACCATCAATTTTACCTAATGAGCCTATTCTATCTGCCGCGACTAATGATGCATTTCTTCCATAGGCATAAAATGAACCAGAAAAGGTATTGGATCCACTGCGTGTGACTGCATTTATGGATCCACCGGTAAAATTCCCGATCTTAACATCATAAGGCGCTAAGTAGACTTGGATATCCTGAATGGCATCAAGAGAAATCGGATTGGTCCTTGTTGAACTTCCGATCATACCTGAAGTACCCGTTTGTCCTCCTAATGAAGGAGAAAAACCAATAGCATCATTATTAACAGCACCATCAATCGTTACATTATTATATCGAAAATTTGAACCTGCAAAACTATTATCCCGACTTCCTTGAGCAGTCAACCTAGTCATATCAGTTATTGATCGACTAATCGTCGGTAGATTTTTGAGCTCCTCTGCACTGATATACTTTCCTATACCATATTGATCAACGACTTGCCCCTGGCCCCTTCCTTTCACCACTATTTCTTCCAATGCTAAGGATAGACTTGTTAATATAAAATTCACTTGCTCCGATCCTCCTAATCTGACTATAATATCGCTTCTTAGTTCCTCTTTCATTCCTTGCATATTAGCTTTTATGTGATAGGGACCGCCTAAGCGAATATTGTCAAAATAATATCGACCACTCTTATCAGTAGCTGTGCTGTATTTTGTATTCGTAGGAAGGTGAATAGCTTCTATGGTAGCAGATTGAATAGCTTCCAAATTTTGATTTGTAATCTTTCCGGATATAGATCCGGATGTTTCTTGCCCCTGCAGCCTAGCACACAGGAATATAAGTATCCATAAGCTCCAAAATTTTGAGCTTGCAGATAATTTAACTTGTATCATTTTCATTAGAAAAGTTCTATTTACCTAAATAGTAATTTCATTGATTTCGTAAAAAAATATTAATTGATTAGGGATGAGTTTTGATGACCGAATCAATGATGTGGAGAACGCCATTACCTGTAAGCGTATTTGGTTTGATAATTTTTATATCTGAGCTGTTAGCTATACCTCTTATGACTAAGGATTCATGATCATTTCTGTCCCTTATTAATTTTAACAGAATGGAACGTTCATCATTCATCAATTGCTTACGTTCCTTTGATTGACCAATTGTAAAGATAAATTCATCTAAAAAACGTGCATCGATCATGGAATGGGTTTTAACGAATGAGGCTAATTCCTTTTCTTCTCTCTTATCTATTTCTTCCAATGAATTCAAACCAAATGCAATCATGGCTTTATTATTAGGAACGAAAACAGTTTGAAGCATTTTTTGCTCATACTGTTTTTGCAATCCTGCACGAAATATTGCCCTTGCAAATAATGTTAATTCAGGATCAGCAGAAATAGCATGAAATAAATTCTGGTGAATGTTTGTTTCCAGAACCTTATCTATAACCCAGATAGAGCCATTGGATGCAGAAATAGGATGTAAAAACACGCGCGAACCATTAATACTGATAACGGTGTCTTTGTTATATACCCATTTTGTTAGAAACATTTTCCCGCCTCTGGATTCCAGTTCTTGACTGAACATAAAGGGTAGTTTTTTGAAATCATAGGCTCCATCTAAAATGTGGTATCTTGTAAGGTTACTCAAAACGTCATGTGATTCCATTATTAAATCCCTAATATTTCCATATCCTTTATTCACGAATGCTACATTGGTAGGAGCTAATACGGTAAAAGGGCCAGGAGAGTTTAATAAATCAGAAAACTTGCTTTTTTGTACAGCAATATGAAATGAACTGAGGCTAAAATTATCGGCAATAACCGGGCTGATATTATTCGTTTTGGAGTTGATCTCTAATTCAGAAACTTTATTGCATGAAAACATGCTATGAAGAAGAAAAAAACATAATATATGGTAAAATAATGTTCTCATATCTATTTTTTTAATTGGAAATTTTTGGGAATTATGAGATCGTCCATCGCATGTATTGGCCCCATTAAGGATGGAATATTAGGTTCATCCACCATAGACATTTGATTCGAACCAAAAAGTCCAATCAAAAACCTCCCATTATTATCTATTTGGTGAATAAAAGGCCACAATATCTCTTCATTTAAATTAAAATCTGAATTGGAATAAACTAATTTCTGAAGAAATTTTTCTTCAGAAAAAAGATTGCTATAAATCCATCTTTTATCAGATCTTTTATTAAACCTCCAATTTAAACGTGAGTATTTAGAATAAAAACCTAGACTTACATGATAATCCAATAAGCTATCAATCGGAAATTGTCCTTCCATATTATAATTACCACCTTCTAGTTTCCAAGTAGGTTCGAATCGTTCCTGGTTAAACCTTTTTATATCTTCTATGGTTTTAAATCCAACTTTTTCAAAAGCCTTATTCGTTGGAAAAAAGAAAGTTTGAAATAAAACAAGTGAATTTTCTCCTTTTTGCCATAAATGGCGGTTGGCAAATGAAGGCCGATTTATTTTTCTCCCTTCATTCTTTTTCGCGTATTCTAGCTCATAAAGTTCATCCGAATATTTCAAGGTTTCCAAGAACAAGGAAAACTTTGGGGTTGATTCTAAAATCTCTAAAACTGTTTTCCCAGTTCTAGGAATAACTTTTTCGATAAAATAAACAGAACCAGTTCTAGTAGGAACATACTTATTTTCACCAACATACGCTCCATTAACAAAAAGATTATTATCCTCAATTTTTAAGGCGTGCCTATAAAAATATCGCTCAAAATCATATAAATTATTATTTATAGGTTCTATATCAAAAAATCTATTTAGAGTGAGATACCCCTTTTCATAAAGAAGAGAATAGGCTATTAAATTATCATTTCGATTTTTCAAAACGGCATCATTCAATCTGTTTCGAATGGTATGGTATAATAAAAGGGTATCCAAAAAGCTTGAAGTCATTAGGTTCACTTTCTGCAGATTTATACCAACTTTTTCAAATGCTTGATCAGAAGGAATTAGCAAAGTAAATTCTGTTTTATCTTTACCTATGGAATCCAATATTTTATTCATATTGCTTTTAGCCCATGCTGTCTTAAAAATATTTGCAGAAGACTCTCGTATTACTTGGCTGAAAGGTTTAAAACTTTTATTTTCAAATGGAATTTTTTCGCCAACTGCAGGAGGAATAAATTCATTCTGTTTGCAGGAAGATTGAAACAAATAAGCAGAATAAATCAAATAAACCGCCATTCCATTTATACAGTTCTTTAGTATCATTTGAAGTTTCATAATTTATTAATTTGAAGTCTTTGAATTTTTCGGATGAACTAATCCATTATCTACTTGGTGTATTATACCATTCGCACAACGATTATTCATCGATATAGAAGTGTTGTTTTTGAATGATGTTGAAATCGGTAGAAAAACATTTGGCTTCATAAGTAATAGATTAAAGTAATTCATGCCATTTTCATATCGAACTTGAAAATCCACACTATACTCATCATCTTTAATAGAGCTATTAAAATTTGCATCCAAAAAAGAAATATCTGACAGGAATAAATGTCTATTGTAGAGTATATAGGCACCAAAAAGTCTGTTACCTAAATATTCTCTTACGTCAATTTTGTCTAACCAAGCTTTTGTAATTCCCACTTGTTCTAAAGCACCATTTGTAGGAGCAAAAATGGTATGCGTTCTATTATTATTTAATTTATCCCATAATCCAAATTTCTTCAACCCAATAACAAAGTTGCTGTATTTAACTTCGTTACTTAAAAATTCTTGCACAGTTAACTCTGGATAAAAGTTAAAATGAAAACTTAGCTCATGAACCGTTCCATTTAAAAGGTTTATATCTTTGCGTGAATAATCAACTCCAAAACCTTCCACATCCCAAGAACTTACTACTTTTTGATAATCATCAAATTGAGATGCCATTGAAATTTCATTTCCAGATATTGTTTTATATTTCACATTTAAACTATTAGTTGGTAAATCTTTCGATTGTAGCTTTATTGGTAAAATATAATTATTCAAGGCTTTTAACAGACTGTCCTTATTTAATTTTAGCACATCATTTTTGTTAAGAATACCCTTTTTATGGAATCCAAAATTGGGAACAGCAAAAACTGTAAAAGGTCCTTCTGTATTTAGCTTCTCTATTAAACCAGCATAATTTAAAGCCTCATAAAAGAGATTATAATCGTAATTGTTTTTTAGGAAATCACCTATGTTCCTCAAATTTTCATTAGGAGGTAAAACACTTAAGTCAGTATGCCTACAGCTATATACTAATAATAAACAGAGTAAGCTGATTATTTGAACTAATCTTTTCATGGCAATCAATATTTTGGTGCTGGATATTTACGTTGGATAGTGGTTAAATACAATAAATTATTAATAATTTCTAAAGTATTTACAGAAGCAAAAGTCTTTGGATTATGTTCACCGGAATGAATATTAATTAATAAATTGGGAAGAACAATTCCATTAGCATAATGTGCAGAAGCATGAATAACGACATCTCCATTTTTTATAAAATTGGCCGTGAAATAGTTTCCATGACTATTACCGCTTGAGCTCAAAAAAGCATAAGGATGACTGGAAATATCCATTCCAGGTAATAAAAACTCCAACCTTTGCCAGGTATTGGTATAAATTCCATTTGCTGATGTGTCAGCCCAGACTGGAAAATTGTAATATACAGCAGGATTGTTGTTTTCGAGATTTCTCTTAACATTTCCTAGAAAAACACTTCGATAATTTCTATAAATAGGGGATCTATTTAAATCAGTTGTGTCCCTATAAAGACTTAAGTAAATATTCAAATCATCTTTGATGCCATCTTTTAGCATTCCCATTTTTTCATTAATATTTTTTAACGCTTTAGGTGCTTCAAAAAAGCCATTTGAACTATAATTATAAAAGTTAACATAGACCAGGGAGTCAGAAAAAGCTTGCTTATGGAAGTTTTCCTGTCGAAGAATAACATCGTATTTTTTCTTTCCAAAATCTTTTTGCAAAATATTCATTGTATAAACTTCCTTTGATTTTAACTCAAGTGTGGTATCTAAGAGCACCATTCTTTTAAGTTTATCATCCAATTCAAAAAAAGGTGTGGAATTTTTGGGGCGAAACATAAAAAGAAAGCGTTTTTTACCTGAAGGAATCTGTGCCCAAGAGCTAAGATCAAAGCCATTTAAAATTGGGCCAACAAGTACATTTTCCTTTCCTGGATATTCTGGATTATGAACTGTTGTACTATTCCCTACATGAGTAGGATATGGTGGTGCATATATGTTTCTTTTATCAATGTTATCACCTATTATTTCTCCGCCAATAGGCATACCTGATTCGTCGAACTTTGGATTTACGATCATACATAAATAGGGATAGGTATGATCCATTGTTTCTATCGTAATATTATAATTCAAGCTGTTAAAAACCCTTAAATAAGCTGGATCTTCAATCTGTGTATAATCGTTTTTTGTACAACTTACTAGGAATAACAAAAACAATGACACACATAAGCTCCCAATTAAAACTGGGTATTTGTGATTTTTAAATTTCCTTATCATGATTATTTTATATGTTTTACAACCATTAATTTATTATTTGAATCTTTCGATTTATCTGAAGAATTTTTGCCAACCAAAGCAATACTAAATACCCCAGCTTCTGTATAAGGCAATGGTCTTTTTGCCCTCTTATACAATTCAGGATTAGCTAATAAATCGGTTCCCAATAAGGCTGGAATATCCTCTGCCCATTTTCCAGGTACGATCAACTTTTGGGATCGGAAGGTTAATACTTGAAAAGGATTATTAAAACTTCCCTGGACATAGGGATATCCATTGGGGATTTCTGCAAATTGAATATTGGAGAATGCGGCTCTTTCCCCTCTAAAGAACTGTCCATTATTGGAAGTGAACGAAACATCTGGATTACCTTCTGAAAAATTGAAAAACCGATAACGTATTAAAAAATCATGTTCTACATATCCATTTTTTCCATCTTCTTTAATGTTATGATCATTAAATAGCACATTACTTAAATCATTCTGGACTAATTTCATTCGAACCTCTCCTTTTTCATCCTTATGAATCCAGAAACTATAGTTTTGTCCAGCAAGAATCTGACTTTCTATTTTGGCTAAGACCTTATTGTTATTGTCTGTTAAATTAAAGACCTTATTTCCTATGGAGATGGATTTATACGGACTAGCTTTTGTAAAACCTATATTTTCGAATAATAATTCATTATCTAATTGGAATTTATAGGTTCCTAAATCAGCTATGGTGTTAACCACTTGTAAATTGGCATAAGAGGAATTTAATGCTGGTGTAATATCCTCAATCACTTCAAAGCCATGTTGTCTTCCAATGGTTAATTGTTCTACAGCTGTATTATGATAACTATATCGACTTGGAAAGACAACGATGGTGTATACCCCTCCAGGTTGGTAAGTTTTTATCGGAGCATAATGCAAATGACTAGGCCTTTCAAACGCTAATGAAATGGAAGAGGTTTTAAAATCAATTAACCTATCGTCAGGGTTTTTCGCATTAGCACCAGGTATTTGACGATTATCATTGGCGTTGAGCACTTTAAATTGATAGGTACCGTAAGGTACTTCCACATATTCTGATGCCCTATCGGTAAATGATATTTTACTTGTCAAAGGGGATACTGGCGCTCCATCAGCATAAGTTAATGTTATTGGTCCTGTCAAATCTTCAGCTTCGGTTGATGTACCGCAAAATTTTGCCATCAAATTGATTATTCTAATTTTAAAATGATCAGGTTTAGCTGGTTGGGTAATGCTTCTGGGAATCTCTGCAAATGAAGGTCCTTCAATTCTACCGGGCAAAAGATAATAATCCACCGGATTGTTTCCTTTTTGCTCCATTAAAAATTTTATAGGAGTAAAAGAGTAGTTGGAGCCTGACCTCCCAATAAATGAAGCCTCCACATTAATTTTTTCAGCTTTTGAGAAGAGATCTTTTGGAACATTCCATATTTTCCCTAAATGTCCATTGGATGGAAAATATAAGGTGCCTGGAAACTTCTGGGCATCTGGTCCCTCAGGATCCCTATAAATGAAATTAGTAAGTTTTTCTTCGTTCGCCTTGATCTGATTATATTCTCCAAGATTTACAATTCGTATTAAAGAGGAACTTAAGTTTCTTTGAACTGGCCTCTTATCCAAATCAATTTCTTGAATATCCTTTGTACATGATTGGGTTGAAAACAGTAAACCCAAAGCAGTGAAGGATAATAAAAACATGTATTTTGATAGTCTTTGCATAATTACAAGATGTTATAAGTGAAACCGAGCATTATTTCTGTACCATTTTTAAAGCTGCGATTGATATACTCATTTTTGTACCACTTCCCTCCTGTTTTCGGATTACTATAAACCGTATTGATATCAGGATTGAGGACATTTTTTGCATAACCTTTAAATAATAGGCGATTAGATAATCTTTGGGAAAACACGAAATCTAAGACAGGTACAGGACGGGAGTATAAATCTGGCTCACCTGTAAGATTAATTTGAATTAATCGTTCCCCTACCATATTGAAGGTGGATGTAATATCAGTTCCCCATTTTTCATGATTAAAATTCAGCCAAGTATTAATGCTATAAGGTGCTTGTTCAAATAATGGACTGTTCTTCGGAGTAAAGCGATCCAATGATCTATTGGCATTGTACCGATCGGTAGTCTTTTTAATTTCACTTTGTGCAAGTAACAGGTTAGAACCTATAAAGAATCGGTTTAAAGGTTCAGCAATAAGCCCCAGGTTCTTAACTAACTCCAACTCTAATCCATATACACGACCTCTATTTGGATCATTTTGAAACTGTATGGTCGGAAATTCCATATAAGAAGCAGCTAGTCCTTCAGTTTTTAAATCAAATACCTTGACCAACTGATTATCGATTTGTTTACCAAAAGCAGAGATTGCAATTACTTCACCAGCTTGAGGAAACCATTCCCACCTAAAATCTAAATTTTTGGTTTGCTGATTCCTTAAGTTTGGATTTCCAACAACAAGACCCATCTGGAATGCATCAAATTCAAAAACATTAGTTATCTCCCTCAGTTCAGGTCGTGCCAATGTACTGTTAAAGGCAAGCCGGAAATTCATATTGTCGTTTAAAGTATAAATTGCATTTACAGAATAAAAAGGCATGTACTTTTCCTTATAGACCGAATTAGGTTCAATATTTACTAAAGAAATGGTGTTATTTCCTGTTGATGTGGTCAATGCTGGATCTAAGAATACCCCCGCTGTATCTACAATAGAGCCGATATCAGTCATTTCAAAACGAACACCTCCTACAAGCTTTAGGGAATTTGTTACTTGCAGATTTGCCATTCCATAAAAAGCTGCTGTTTCGAAATATCCAGTATAATTATTCGGAGATTTCTGGCTGTTGTATAGGAATCCACTAACAGGTCCTGACCCTTCACCACGATTAGCTTGAGGTGCTAAAATTCCGATGACGTCTGAACCTACTAAGCGATTCAAATTTCCATGGTTTTCATATAAAGCCAATTGCTTGTTTGCAGTAAAATTTGAACCGGGAAGAAATAAATGGTTCTCACTAAAACTCCTCTCTCGGAACAGATAGTTACCACCAAATTTAAACTCCTGATCCTTACCAAATAGGTTTACTGGAAAGGCTAAATCAGCTTTATAATTGTAGTTATCCTCGTTTAAATTTCGCCATCTACGCCCATTTGGCTCAGCCTGAATTATGCCATATGAACCATAACCATTCACATATCCAGAACCTAAAGCATATAGATACTCAGAATACGTTTGCTCTTCAGTGAGTCCTCCTCCTACTAGTCTCCTTGGTTTAGTGAACCATCCTCCACCTCTTGGCTTATAGGACACCAAATTTACAAATCGAAAATCTGGATCATTATGTGTTGAATTGGAGTGTGCAATATTATAACTCAGCCTAGGAGAATATTTATTCTTCAATAATTTATGCTCTCCTTGAAAGTTGAAAGTATTTAAAGTCCTTCGAGACTGTTTTAAGGAAAAAGTAGTTGATGATACTTCACCAGGGAGTCCGGTGTATTCATAAGCTCCCATCAAATGGCTTGCTTTAGATTCACCACCCCAACTTCCTATATATTGAAAACTGATTTCATGTAAAGGATTAAAGCGATAGGTCAATCCAGAAAGCATTCCATAATTTAATGTCTCACTACCTGTATTTTCTTTATAGGTTTGATATTTCCCCATATGAAGACTATTCGGGGTAATGTAATTTGGAATATTTCGAGCACTTTGAACATCTTTATTCCCCGTGACGACACCTTGGTAAATACTGTATTGCGTTAAATCGCCTTGGTAAACATTCGTTGTTCTTCTAAAATAATTTCCACCTAGTATTACACCGAGTTTATGGTTTTCAAAAACATCATAACTATTACCAAATGTTAGGGAATAAAGTTGGTTTAGCGGTGCCTTTTGAAAATCAGTCGTTAAAACAGGATCAAAAGCACGCATAATCCCATTAATCCTATTTACTTCTTGACCAACTTCAGGATTAAACTGACTCGAAGCAGCCATTTTATGAATTCCGGATAGCCCATTTGGATATTGCTTAGCGAGGTTCTGAAAATCTTGGGACAAATTCTTTTTATTTATACGATTGCCTAAAACACCCATTTCACTATTCCAAAAACTGTTGTACTGTCCCCCAATCCCAATATTTGAGTTTGTTCCAGTTTGACCAATAAATTCTAAGGTCATCTTATCAGGGACAGATTTGGTTTTCAACTCCACTATTCCTGATGCAGCATCAGCAGGTTTATCAGGAGTTACTGTTTTATAAACTGTGATATTATCTAATAAGGAAGCAGGTACTAAATCCAGAGGAATGGCACTGCGATCAGGATCTGAAGAGGCTAATCTAACTCCATTTAATTGTCCAATAACTGAGCGATCTCCAAGACCACGTATAGCGACATATCGATCATCAGTAACTGTTACTCCCGTAACGCGTTGTAATGCTTGTGTAGTGGTAATACTGGCAGTCTTTTCAATCAATTCAGCAGAAATAGCATCTTGGACTATAGAAGCCTTCTTACGTTCTTCTAATACGGCAATATTAGTATTTGCTTTTCTTCTGGCTAATACGGTTACTTCTACTTCTTCAATCCGTTCTGTTCTTTCTCGTAACTTAATTTCCAAATTGGAAATCGCCTTACTCACTCGTATTTCATGTGTTTGATAACCTTGGAAGCTAAAAACCAAGGTTGCACCAATACCAGGAATCAGGATACTGAATTCTCCCTTTGCATCACTATTTACAGCTGTAGCACTTCCTTTTACTCGGATAGAAACAGCACTTAAGGGTAGCCCTGTTTTTTGATCAATTACTCTACCCGAAACTTTTACGGACGCTTGATTTGATTTGAGCGTATTTAACTCCCCCATCCTTCGTATGGTAATTATGGTGCCCTTTAAGCTGTAGGAAAGGGGAAGCCCTTCAAAGGTTTTATTTAAAACTTCTTCAACAGTAGCGTCTTTAACAGCAATTTTTACTTTGGGCATACCATCAAAAACATTTCCTTCATGTACGAAATCATAATGGCTCTGTTTTCTGATTTCTTTGAGTATTTCAATAATAGTTGTCGATTGCCTATTAATAGTAATGTTTTGAGCTTTGCAATAGGCCGAAACCTGAAAAATTAGGCAAGTCAATAAGACCATGGTACATTTCATTGCACCCATGATTTGATAAAAATTCATACTTTTGTACCTAGTTTGGTTAATTATATAATTGTTCGCAGATATTGATGACTAAACTCTCGGCGGAAATGTTCCTAGCATTTTCGCCTTTTTCTCAATAGCCATTTGAAGTAGTAATTATTTAATCACGATGATCCTCCTTTCTTTAAGCTTTAATTGAAAATTCTGTGTAGAGGAAATACCTTCCAAAACACTCGATAAATTTTGCCTTCTTGATATCATTCCAGATATAGAAATATTTTTATAAGCAGGCGGACACTCTGTTTCCACATTATACCATCTCGACAAGGTTTTTAGCACTTCTGGAAGGGGCTCGTTATTAAAAACAAAATCACCAGTTCGCCACGCTAAGGATTCCTCAAAATCTCCCTTTCGCAAAACAAATTGATGATCAATTATAGCCTCATCTCCAGGTATCAGTTGTTTAATTACTCCACTTTTTATTGATTTTATCTGGACCCTTCCTTCTAATAAACTAGTCTTAGATTCTAAATCCGTTGGATAAGCTTTTATATTGAACTTTGTTCCTAATACTTCCAGTTCTTGTCTTGGAGAATTCACATAAAAAGGTATTCGCTTTCCTGATGAGATATTTTGTAATTTTTCAACTTCAAAATAAATCTCTCCAGTCATTTCCACTCTACGTTCTTGATCAGAAAACTTTAAAGGATATTTAAGTGTAGAGGACGCATTTAACCATGCCTTTGAACCATCGGGCAGTATAACTTGATAGGTTCCGCCATTTGGTGTACTAATAGAATTACTTAAATTAGTTTGATCGATTTCTTCGGTTGCAATATATTTGATAGTTCCATCTACCATTTTTTCTATTAAAATTCCGTTTTGATCTATTACATTCCCAGGTTTAATTTCTGAAAGTGCAATAGTAGACCCATCTATCAAGGTTAAGGTGGCTTGATCTTTTGCCGGAGGAATATCATTGACTAGCAACTGTTTACCCTTTGAATCGTGGGATTCAAGTCTCGTTAATACAACCTTATCTATTAATAGAAAACAAATAAAACAGGCGGCAATAATACCTAAAAACCTCCAGGTCATGGAACGGACTTTGTTATGGTTACTAAAATTATATCGAGTTATTTGTTGGTTCTCATTAATTTTCTCTAGTGAATCTAAAGATATAGGAATAGGATACTTTTTTTCATTCAGACGATTAAGAAACAACTCATATTCTAACTCATTAAAATTGACCTCAGCTTCCTCAATTTTAATCATTGACTCCTCTAAACAAGAGTTAATAAACTCCTCATCTTGCCCAAGAGCTAAGTAATGTGTGACTAGATCAATTTCCAATTCGGAAGCTTGTCCTAAGAAATAACGAATTAATAATTCACGAGTTGGTATAAACATTTTATAGTATCATTTTGCCAAATACTGGCCTTTGATAATAAGAATGTTTATTTTTTAGAAAATGACTAGTCTGAAAAGTAGATTTAATGATTAATTAATATAGGTCGTCTATGAAAGCAATTAATTAATAATCGGATTTAATGGTTAAGCGATATAGGTGATTGAGCTTGAAGATATCGTTAGGTATAGTACAAATAGATCTGGATATTCTTTCAACTCTTTCCTAAGTAATCGTAGAGCTGTATTCATATGATTATTTATAGTATTTACAGAAAGGCCTGTTATCTCAGCAATTTCATTGCGCGAATAACCCTTTTCACGAATCATTAAATATATTTTTCTTTGTTTTGGACTTAACTTTTCAATTGCAGTCTGATAATGCTTTAATAACTCCTTATAGCTTAAATCAAAGTGATCGGTTGAGTTTGCTACTACAGGATTAATATCCTCTAAGCTTATCATTTCAAGGACTTTCTTTCTGGAAAATGCAGTTATCTCTTGTCTTAACATGGCATAGACATAACTGTCCATATTATTTACCTCTTGAAAACGGGCTTTATTTTGCCAAACCTTTAACAAAACATTCATCACTAACTCTTCTGTATCCTCTCTTTTTGAAATAAACCGCATACAACTTGGAATCAGAATTTTGTAATAATGCTTAATAAGCTTATTAAAAGATTCTTCTTTCCCTGAAAGCCACAATGTCATATGTTTTTGAATGTCTTCTTTAAGCATACTCAGATAGGAATTAATGATGTAAAATTACCTATTAAACATTATGTATATAAATTATCTTTTTGTTAAATTATTAAACTAAATAGAATGTTAAATATTTAAGATTTTTTTCTAATATACTTGTATCTATATCAGATAAATAATCTTTTAGGTTTTATCTGGAAGGAAATGTAGCTTTATTCAAATATTTAAACATCGCCTAAAGAATCAATTTTTAGAATTACCTAATTAACATCTATTAGTTTATGAAACTTGTTGTAAATGAACATATAGTCCTCGAAAGGACATCATCTAAATATGCCCCAGAGCTCTTTCAAATTATTGAAAGAAATAGAAATTATCTTAGTGAATTTCTCCCTTGGGTTCCTGGAATGAAATTAGACTCTGATTTTTACGGATATATTTCAAACGCAGTCATAAAGAATGAAGAGAAATATGAAGCTAGCTTCACGATACTGTACAATGAAGAAGCTGTTGGACGTATTGGGCTCCATCATATCAATTGGAACAATAAAAATGCTGCCATTGGTTATTGGATCGATCAGGATAAAAACGGAAAAGGAATTGTCATTAATGCCTGCAAACGATTAATTAAATATGGTTTCGAGGAGCTAAACCTAAATCGGATTGAAATAAAGGCAGCTGTAAACAATACTAAGAGCCAAGCCATTCCACAAAAATTAAATTTCAAAGAAGAAGGTATCTTAAGACAAGCAGAGCTAGTGAATGATGAATATTTGGATATTAAAGTGTTTTCTATGTTGAAAGAGGAATTTCAAGATTATAATAATTGATATGTTAATCTACTACACAAAATCATACAAACCATTCTTCCATCCTAATATCTTACTTTCATCAGCTTGCAACCAATTCTTCAGTACAGTGGCATAAACTTTCCTAAAATCCTCTGTATATATTAAGTCACCCTCATTTAAATTCCCTAAATCAGGCAATGCGTTTAAAAGTCCCTTCTTCTTTAAACCACCACTAATGAAAAACATTTGATTGGCAGTACCATGGTCAGTACCATTACTGGCATTTTCAGCAACTCGTCTACCAAACTCAGAAAATGTCATTAGCATCGTGTTTTTAAATAAACCTTGCTGCTTCAAATCTTTAACAAAAGCTGCCACGGCCCCATTAATCTCCTCAAAAAGCTTACTCTGCTTATCATGTTGATTAACATGTGTATCAAAACTACCTATTGACAAATAATAAACCCGTGTATTAATATCAGACTTTATTAAAGAAGAAATGGTTTTAAATTCTCTACCTAAGTTTGTGTTTGGATAATCTGCCGGTTTTGATTTGACCTTACTTTTTTCGAATATATAGTCCGCATTATTAATAGTAGATCCCAATGTTTCATATAAATAAGAAACTGTTTCCTCTTCATGGGAATGTTGTTCGGATAAGGCTTTAAAATAATTCTCTTGACTAAGTTGGTACAGTTTTCTTGGCTCCTTAAAGGCAAAAGCTTTGTTTTTCTTGCCCTTCAACGCCAAACTAAGCATATCATCCACTTCCAATGCTTGAGTTGGATGTGGACAGTCGTAGCATGCCTCATCCAAGTATCTACCTAGCCATCCTGTTTCCAAATACTCATCACTCCTACTTGCTGAGTGCCAAATATCCATACTTCTAAAATGAGACTTATCGGGATTTGGATAACCTACATTATTTAATATAGCCAATTCACCTGCATCATATAGTGATTTAAAAGCACTTAAATAAGGATTTATACCGGCTTCATCCGTTAACTTTAATGAGTTTTGAACCGCAATTTTACGACGTTCTTTAAAGTAAATATCATTTCGGGTTGGTATGATGGTATTTAGTCCATCATTTCCTCCTGTAAATTGCAAGACCACCAACACATTAGGTCTAGCTAATAAGGATTGGTCCCCTTCTAATGCCTTTAAAAAATTAGGAATTAAAAGTGATGCTGAAGCTAATGAGCCAATCTTCAAAAATTCTCTTCTTTTAATAATCATATCCTTTGGCTTTTACATTAACTGATATTCTGGTGTGGACATTAGATTGATAACTTTAGATTTCAAATTATCCGATGAAAATCGATCTGTTAATTTAAGAATAGACTTATCGTTAGTCTGAATTAAATAATCAGCAATTTCTGAATGTTTAAAACTCCCTTCCACTTTAGCCCAATCGATCACAATCTTGGGATCTTTAAATTGCCTGCTCAAAGGGTTTCTTTTATTGTTCAATCCCATGTCCAGGTCATCGTCTTCTCGAGCTTCATAATCCATTGGTCGCAAGCCTGACCATATTTGCGGAATTTGTAAACGAAGCATTAAGGTAGAACTATCAATCCATGATTTACCACTTGGCCATCCTGCAACATTTGGAGGATAAAGTAGCATCTGACCTAAAAGACGTTGATATTCAACTAAACTTTCATTTCTTTCAATAGTCATTGGCAGGAATCGCATCATGCCAGCTAATAATTCGATAGGAGATTTAATTCGATTTCCAATATTTTTTGTTTCATAAAACCAATCGCTATTAAAAATCGACTTCATCAATTTCATAATATCATAATTCGAATTATAAAACTCCAGACTTAAAGTATCAACTCGATTATTATCCAACTGTTCATTAACAAAAAATCGATATATTTTTTGCGTAATAAACTTAGCAGTTTCTTTCTTCGAAAGAATAATTTCTAATATATCTGATCCATCAAAATTTCCTGTTTCACCAAGAAAAGTCTTCTCATTAGAATCATGTTGATTTTTTCGTTCAAGAAACTTTCCATTTCTATCAAAAGCCCAACCGGTAAACGCACGAGCAGCTTCTCGAACATCTTTCTCCGTATAGTTCCCTCTACCCATAGTAAACAGTTCCATTACTTCTCGTGCAAAATTCTCATTCGGATGCCCTTTCTTATTTTGCTGGTTATTAAGAAAACTTAGCATGGCCGGGGATTGACTGACATCAAAAAGCAATTCCTTGAAATTGCCTAAAGCATTTCGCCGAATACTATTTAATAGCTGCCTATTATATTTAGGATTAACTGTTCTACAGGCAAAATGTCCATGCCAAAAGAAAGCCATCTTCTCCCTCAATTGATTTTTTGAATGCACCATTCGGTCTAGAAAATCAAGATTTAAGTCTAGGTTCTGTTTCCTATTCCTGCGTTGCTGAGCCTTCCTACGCTCTGCATTATCCCCCTCTTGTTCCGAATATACTTCTGAAACTTGTTCTTCCACATAGTTAATACGCTGAAATGGATCCAATCCGGAAATGCTTTGGAACAATTCTGTTAACTCCATATTTTTCAGACTCTTTATCTGAAGATAGGAAGGTCCAAATCCCGCTCTCCACAGCAAATGTAACTTGTGATTTAAACTGTTATCTTTCATTTTTTTCGGTAGTTGATAGAATTAAATAAGAATCAGTATCTACCACTTGATTCCCAGTCTTTTCTAGAACTAATTTACGTATTTTTAGAAAATAAAAATGTATCAATTCCTAAAACTCCACGATGCAATTAAAAATTAAAATTATCTACCAATACCTTTTTTAGCTGATAAATGATTGACAGATCAATTCTATGCTTATATTAGTATAAACCTATTTATTCAAACATGAAAAACATAGAACGAGTATATAAAATGTCATTTGCTGGAGTATATCCAATGTATATCCAAAAGGCAGAGAAGAAAGGACGAACAAAAGAAGAAGTAGATCAAATCATCTTTTGGCTAACAGGATACGATGAAAAAAGTCTAAAACAACAACTCGATAATAAAACAAATTTTGAAGACTTCTTCGGTCAAGCTCCAGAAATAAATCCAAATGCAAATAAAATTACTGGTGTAATCTGCGGATATCGTGTAGAAGAAATAGAAGATAAATTAATGCAACAAGTCCGATACCTGGATAAATTAATTGACGAACTTGCAAAAGGCAAAGCAATGGAAAAAATCCTTCGAACTTAGCCTATAAGTATTTAATATCGGAACATCAACATAAGAATCAGATAACATTTGGACTTATAATTGCTTATAGTTTTAAAAAACAACACTAGTCATAAAACCCAAAACTGAAAGCTTATGTTTTTTATTTTCGGAACGAATACCACACGCCTTGCTGCAGAACCAATCCCTATGAATTGTAATTACTGTCATCAAGAAAACACTATGGCATTGGTCCATAACCAACGATACTTTCATATATTTTGGATCCCCCTATTTCCACTTTGGCGTGAAAGCTTTTCCACTTGCACGCACTGTAAGCAACTATTAAAGTTGAATCAAATGAATCCTGATTTAAAAGCTCAGGCTCTTTCCACTCGAAAACAATTAAGAACGCCCTGGTTCACCTACATTATTTTATTAATAATTGCACTATTTATTCTTATCAGCGTTATTACACATGCCATAAAAGGCTAAATAGAGTATCCCAAATTAAACCTTTTCGGACACAACAATATTAAATCGCTGTATAGGGATTGCTACTATTTTTAAATAAAAGGAAAGTTTATCCGTCCAATTAACCAATCTGAGAATTTCGTTAATTCTACCCCTAAAATCCTTGTTAATTACCATTAGAGCTGGTTTTTAATCAATTTTGGATCATTCTATTCCAAAAAATAAACTTAGAGAATAATCCAAATCTATTCTTGGCATGATGCATGATTAATAAGATTAACATGTTTTTTACAGCATGGACTTTGCTAACAATCATATAAACATATACTTCGTACAACTATTAAACAGCTCATTATGAAAATTACACAGATTATCATTTGCAGTACTCTAGCTCTAACCTTATTTGCCAGTTGCAATAATTCTGGTAAAAAAGGGGAATCTGGCGATTCTACAGAAAGTTCTGGTGGATTATTTGGATCAAGTAACGATAAAGAAGATGCAGACGCCATTATTGAATTTAATAACCGATTGGTTCGCGTTGAAAATAGCCATAATACTTACATCCGTAATTTTATGAATGCAGTAGATGGTTTTGAAAAATTTGTCCAAACGAAATTAACCAATCCAAATGCAGTAGCTATTCCTCCTATTTTAATTACGCCTGTCATTGTTGGTGGAATGGATAATTTAAAAGCTCCTAGCAGTTTAAAAGGAAATTATAGCGAATGGATTGATAGTCTAACTGGGAGTTTTGAAGCCTTAAAAAGAATCCATAAAGAGCTTGATGCTTACAAATCAGCTGAAGATTGGAAAGAGGATAAAGGCAAGAAAATTGAAGACATTAAAGTGAGAGCATTAGCAGAAATCAATAAAAATAGAAATGCTTCCAAATCTTTGTTTGATGCTTTAAAACCAGAGGCTGAGAAAGCAGAAGAGAAAATCTTAAAGGATCACCCTTATAAAGATCAGATTATCACTGCTCGTCAATTAATGGACTACACACAAAAAATTACTGAAGGAACCTATCAAATTTCGGATATGAATAGCTTCAAGGCTACATTAGAGTCCCAATATAAAGAATTGGAAACCATGTACAACAAAAGCAAGGATAATCCAATCAAGGATGAGAAATTTGCTAGCGAAAACCGTAGGTTTACCAGCTTTAATGACGAAATAAACGAATATTTAGGAAAATTACGTATTATTCAGCGAGAATTAAATGAAACTGGAAATGTATCTGAATCTAATTTAGAGACTTTAGATCGCAGTACACAATCCGTTGTATCCAGCTACAATTCATTTGTCAATTAAACTACTACACTTCATATATTAATAAAGGGTCTCCAATTCAATCTGAAGACCCTTTTTTTAATGTAATTCCTAACGATGAAATTTAGTAAACACCTGCATAATAGGAAAAGAAATAGTCTCTATTGGTGCCAAAGGAAAGAACCTCTTGAAGCTGTAATACAAACGAGGTACTCGATTTACTCTTGCATAAGGCTTAGTTATATCTGGATATCTAGGATCATGAAAAGCAAAGTTTCCAGCGTATAAAATATCTTCCAACATCCAAGTCGAATCTTTCCTTCTTTCTAATGTTATAGGTAATTTCTGCTCATCTAAACCGAGGCCATCAACTAAAGTTTGATGAAAGACATGAATCCATTTTAATACACCAAGTTTTTTATATACATGGATCAAGTAATCAGCATCCAATTGTGTCCCAACAGATTGATATAACATAGCTGCATCACACATTTGTCTCAAACCTATCCCATAGCCAATCTGATGGTTAAGAATATGCATATTGATCATGATTGAATTGATAACAGGTTTGGGAATAGCTATATTTTCAGAACCAATTCGAATAGTAGACTGAATACTTTCTTCTTGGTCTAACAACGTTTGTAAATAGTTTTGTTTCCAAGGATTTCTAATTTGTATTAAATGTTGGTGATGTTCAACATGTATGCCTTTCCAAGTATATCCACAACTGTAATTCGCATGGTAGTTAACGTTATTGCAGAGTTCATCCATTAATAGGTAAGCTTCTTCATAAGGACCATTTTTTGGAAAATACCAATCTATATCGCCGCAAACTCGAAGAAGTGGTTTCGGATAAAATTGAGCAATCCCTTGCCCTTTTTGCAGAATTGGATTTAAGTCAACTAGTTTAAATAACATGGTCATTTCACCAACAACTTGGTTCATCCGGACATTCAACTCTTGAATTTGTTGTGACCTCAACATAAATTTATACCGAAGAGTCTGCTCTGGCAAAAGGTCATCAGGAAGATCTGTAATTCGTTCAGCAATAAGACCATCCACAGTCTGAAAATAAGCTAATCGATAAATAGTAATCCAATCTTCAAAATTCAATCTTTCCAAATATTCATCTGAAAGCGGAACATCCCATAGACTCGATTTTAACAAAGCCAAAAATGCTTTAACAGACGTTTTATTAAACCATAAATCCTTGTCGCTCATCTCCTTTTTATTCTTGAATCATTCCTTCATTAATAAATTGGTTTATGATTCTATCTAAATCATCTTTCGCCTGGTCAGAACCTACTTGATAATGCTGAAGTAATACCTGAAGTGCATCTTCTCTATTAAATTCTATGCCTTTAAAATTATTTAAAATCAATGCTGCTGATTCTGAAAGTGTGTAAACTTTCGCCATATCCAACATTTCCAATCCCGGCTGTAAAACCAAGTATTCACCTGCAATTTTACGAACCGTTATATTTTCATCAATTCTCATGGATTTATTTAGTTAGTATAATTAGAAAAATCAAGCAGCTGAAGACCAGCCGCTTGATAGAATTAATAACAGTTGGACCTATTGTCCAGGAGCTCTAATGCACCGTATATTTTTAAATGGAGACTCAACAACATCCACTCCTATGGCTGTAACATTTAGAAGTTGGGCTGCTACTATATCCTCTTTTATAGTTAGGTTCATTCTTCCATTGTAATGCCATGCACTTAGTGCAACATCTAGTGGTAAAATTAATCCTGAACTGGAAGTCCAGATCTCTGCGATATTTCCATAGTTTCCTAGGGTCACATTTACTACTCCTCCTAAAACGGTTACATCTGTACTTCCACCATTAAAATTAAATCGCAAGTTTTTCCCAGGATATGGAGCTGCTGTTCCCGTTGAATTCGTATATTCAAAATAACCTAAGCCCCCAATTGATCCATTTGTTGTATAGGTATCTAATGTTGTAATGACATTTCGAAAATCAGCATCTGATGGTTGAATCCATTTACCAGCAGGATAAACCAAAGCGCATGGATCTCCATTTATGCCAAAATTCTCTGGAACTACACCTTTAAACGAGAAAAAGGTGTTTCGGGCATTACTATGTGCATAGGTGTGATGAAAACGGTAGGCGTTATGACCTGCAACATAATATAAATTTGTCCTTGCCCATTTTTTCCCTCCAATAGTCAATGGCGATTCTATTAGATTAATCAAGAGCCTATGATCATTTGCTACTTGTGGAGTAACATTAAAATTAAACACTGATGGTGTTGCTGCCAATAAAGTATTGAATGATCGAGTAGAATTATCATCAATAGCTAGATCCAAACCGCTTAATTGAACACCAATACCACTTATCAACTCCTCTTTTGCAGTAAAAAAATAAGCTATTTTACGATCAGAGTAGGCAGGATCAACATTTCCAAATTTAGTCCAGTCTAAACTTGCAGTATAAGGGGTATAAGACTTCCATGTACCATCACTTAAATCAAAAGTTCCTGTATTTAATGTCAGACCAGAAATAGAAACCGTACCTGCAGTCATGTTTGCAAACATTCCCATACTGTTTAACTCAACTCCAATCCTTGAAACCTTATGATTAAAGAGAATATTAATGGCCACATTAATTGGCGTAGGTCCTGTTGGCACATTGAATGTACCTGCATCATATAGGATATCTTTGCCTTCGGGCATACTTAAAGTAGTAACAGAGGGGTTTAGTGGATCAATATCCATTGGTGACTCACTGGAATTATAGGATAAAGCGTACCATTTATAGGATACACCTGCCTCCACAGCAATAGTTGTAGCAACATCGGAAGTAAGTACAGTTGAACTCACAAATGAATTATCAGCCTTATACAAAAACAACCTATACTTTACGCCAGGATCCATTAATGCACCATATAAACTGTTACCCTTACTGTTTTTTGAACTAGACTTCAGGATAGCCCTTCTACCCTTTGGTTGTAGATGATGGTCAACTTCAACAGTTGCATCAAATCCTGCGAATTCTTGTGTTGGTGCCAAGGTTGGAGATTCAAACCCTATTCTTGCTTGTGAACCTGAATTCCCTTGTCTCACAGTTTCATCAATCCCCAAAACCCTAACCTGTAAACTTAACTTCTCTAATGGATTATTTATTTCTGCGCCCATTTTTGAGCAGCTCCAAGAAAAATAAATAAATCCAGCAATTAGCATTACAATTGTAATCTTAGGTTGCTTTATATTCTGTAATCTTTTCAAAATATTTTTCATAGGATTTAAATTTATAGGTCACCATCATTGCTGCCACCTGTTCCTCCATTCCAATCATTAATGCTAGGATTAGGCGAAGCAGTAACAGAATCTGCTGCAATACCATGTTCAAGTTCGACCAGTACAGAAGTCATGCTGGGAACTACGTAATCTTTTTTTTCATCATTTATCATAATATTTCATTTATTTTGGTTAATATATATTAATAGGACTAATTATTAGCCATTGATTAATCAATGTTGACTAAGAAAAATTGGATAATTGTCATTGAAAATTTAAGGATTCAGCTAATAAATATGGAGGAAACTTAAACTGGGAGAGAAAAAACAAATATTTTACTTTTGTATCTTTTATTTAGACTTGGCTCTGAATATGATAACAATTTTAATAATAAGAAATGATTATAGCAAGAATTATATTAAATTTCTATTAAACTTTTCTTTATTCAATTGAAATCCGATAATATTTACACATAATAAGAGGACAAATATATACCTAGACATCAAAAAAAATGATTTATTAGCATAATCCAGTTAAATTCTTTGACAAGAAAAATATTAAGAATTCATCTTCCTATTTCTTAAACAACATGTTCATCCACTTTCGCCAAAAGGCTGACTTAAAGTTCTCTCCATCGTTTTGTCGACCATAACCATAACCGTATCCATATCCGTAACCATAATCATATTGAAAATCCACATCATTAACAACAACAGCCATATTATTCAACTTCTTTTTGCTGTATATTTCACTCATCACTGGCAACATTCGCTTATCTAAATAATTAGCACGAACAACATATAAGGTTAAATCTGCCAATTCGGCTAATAGCATAGTATCAACCACTAAACCAGCAGGGGCAGTATCCACTAACACATAATCATACTTACTTTTAACTGCTGAAATTAATTCCTTAAAGCGACCGTTCATTAATAATTCTGCGGGGTTTGGTGCTATATATCCTGAATATATCAAATCAAATTTCAATTGATTTGGCTCCTTAATTAATATCTCATCAGCCTTCATCTTCGGATTAATAAGAAAATCTGATATCCCCTTGTATTGATGCCTTAAATAAGATAAACCTAAATAATGTAAAATTTTAGGCGATCGGATATCTGCTCCAATTAACAATACACGACTATCAGACATCGACAAAATTTTAGCTAGATTAGAAGCTATATAGGATTTTCCTTCCCCAGCAATGGTTGATGTCACGAAGTAAACCTGAGCCAAGGAACTTTTTTCCTGTGTTAAAAAATGAATATTAGTTTTCAATATTCGCATCGCCTCTGCTAAAGACGATCGATCTCCATTTTGTTGAATTTCATGCTTGGACTTTGGCACATCACCTACTATGGGTATATCTATAACTCCTAATATATCAGCACGATTATGAACTTTTACATCCAAATTAAACTTGGCATACAATACCGTAAAAGGTATTATAAACCCAATTAGTATTGAAATTGACAAAACAAGAGTTTTACGTGGAGAAACAGGGTTCCAAGTCCCATATGCATCATCTACGATTTTCAAATGAGAAGGGGTGGCAGCAAGATTTATCTCATTCTCTTCTAATTTTTGCAACAAGAATAAATAGATTGACTCAATTGTTTTTTGCTGCCTACTAATTTCTTTAATTCGTCTTTCCTGAAACGGTAAGACATCGTATCTATTCTTATAATTATCTTTTTGAATCTTATACATCCTAGTATTCGCCGAGATGATTTCCTTTAAATTTTGAATGGCATCCCTAATATTTTGTCTTAAAGCAAATATATTATGACTTAAACGCAGAATCACAGGATTGTCCTTTTTGGCAGATTGCAACAATTCCATTCTTTCCAATTGAAGTTGGTTATGATTTTTAATAAGGTCAATAATTGCCTGGTCCGAGAAACCTAAATTGACAGGAAGTAATGTTGTAGGTTCTTCATCAATAAATTTCTCCAACATTTCTAGTACTTCATATTGAACTTGGTGAGCTTTATATGCTGCCTCATCGAGAAATCCCGCTTCCAAGTACTGTTTAGATTCAGTTTGTAAATTATGCGTTTTGTTTTCAGTCTTAAATTGCTCCATTCGTGAGTCCGTGGTATTCAAAGACTTTGAAACTAACCTCAACCTTGAATTAATAAAATCTGTGGTAGACTTAAAAACCTTTGACTTATCCTCCAAAGCATCTTTATTGTATTGTTCAATTAGTGAGTTTAGTATTAGTTTACCTTTTTCCCGAGAGGGATATTGTAGAACAAAATCAATAGCAAATGACAACACATCCTTATTCGGTACAATTTTCACTTTAGATCTTAAAATATCAACTGCAATTTCTTTAGGTATGTAAGAAATCCGTAAATCACCCTTCCAAGAACTTGAAGACCCGACCTCAAACTTAATCTTCCCTATTGGACTATTAATCTCATCGCCTAGTCTAATTGGAATATTTTCCCCAGATTTATCGTCATATACTAACCCATCTCCTGATTCTCTTAAAATCACTTGATAGCTACGCTTCAATAAACCTTCGTGATTAGGTTGAAGAATAACAAGTTTAACCGGAGATTCCTTTTCTAAAACTTCATTTTCACGAATGAGCCCTTGTAAGAAATAGGTAATATGAAAGTTATTTGCATCCACTACCTTTCTCATAATTCGTCGAGAATGCAAAATTTGGATTTGGTCATTTACATAAGCAGCTGAGGAACTGCTTCTTCCAGCCAAATTAGCTAGCTCAGAAAGGCCAGCCATATCACCACTAGCCTTCTTTTCATCTTGCAATAAAATCTTTGCATATAGCGCATAAATACGTGGTGAATATCGCATATTCAACAACCCAATAAATAAGGATACGCCAATACTTAAAATAAACCATTTCCAATAATGGAGGTATTTCTCCAATATCAAACGAAAACCAAGCGCCTTATCCACTGGAGAATCAGACTTAGCTTTATTTCTTACCATTTATCCTCAAATTGATTTTAAGATCTTTTTTCAATATGCTTCAATAACCAAATTCGCATCAGAAATTAGATTTGATTAATCCGATTCCCTGAACAGGTTCAATGAAAATTTATGAAATTAACTTTCTCGTCTTGTGATTAACAGTTTTTCAGTAGGTAGTACAAATGCAAATCATGTAAAATATAGGACACTTTTTAATTGGTAAATAAAAAATACTGTATCACAGCATGAAATTACAATAAAATTAGCGTAAGAGAAGTAAAATTTATTTATTTATTAACAATGATTTCTAAAAGTAAAACAACAAGTGACAATCAATTATAATAGCCTGCTCTTTTCCAAATAGTTAGCAAATAAAAAAACAGATTATAGATTCTCAAGAATAGTCCATAAGTGATTTATTAGAAGGAAAGAAAAACATGATTATTCTCATAAAATATTGTAGTTAAGTAACATAAGTTACACAACAAAACTTCTGATAATCTTATTTTTAATTAAACAAAATTATAAACTATGAAAACGGATTATCAAATTCTCATCATTGGGGGTGGGACTGCAGGGATTATGATGGCTGCCCAACTTATGAAAAAGGATAAATCCTTAGACATTGCTATAATCGACCCTGCTAAGAAGCATTATTATCAACCTGCTTGGACTTTAGTCGGTGCTGGGGCATATGATTTTGAGAAAACGGTTAAACCCATGTCCGAATTAATACCACATGGTGTAAAATGGATTCAATCTGCCGTAGATCAGATTGACCCTGATCAACATCAAGTAACGCTTAACGATGGAACAAATCTATCATATACCTATCTAATAGTGGCTTGTGGTTTAATCAATGACTTAAGTCTTATTGAAGGTCTAGAAGAAGCTGTTCAAAAGGGTGTCGTTTGTAGTAATTATATAGACCCCAATTATACTTGGGAGTGTATCCAAAATTTTAAAGGTGGTAATGCTGTCTTCACGCAGCCTACTACACCTATAAAATGTGGCGGTGCACCTCAAAAGATCATGTATTTGGCCGCTGACTACTTCCGAAAGAATAATATGTCTGATCAGGTGAACATCACATTTGCTACCCCAGGTTCTGTTATTTTTGGCGTAAAGAAAATTGCCGACACCTTAATGCAGGTCATTAAACGCTACAACATCGACTTTAAACCTTTTTATGCACCAATTAAAATTGATGCAGATAATAAAACAATCACTTTTAAAAACATCAATCCCGCAGATAACGCCTGTGTTATCAACAAAGATGATGGTACAGAAGGTGCTCCTGAACAACTAGACACAATTGAGTTACCCTTTGACCTCTTGCATTTGGCTCCTCCACAGACAGCACCAAAATTCATTCAGAAGTCTAGTCTCGTCAATGAAGCGGGCTGGTTAGATGTAGATATTAACAGCATGCAACATAAAAAGCATCCTGATATTTTTGGATTAGGTGATGTCGCTGCATTACCAACAGCAAAAACTGGAGCGGCAATTAGAAAGCAAGTTCCAATTGTAGTGGATAACTTATTAAAACTAATTCATGGTCAAATGGCCGACAATAAATCCTACCAAGGATATTCTTCCTGTCCTTTGGTAACAGGATATGGCAAAATGGTCTTGGCCGAATTCAATTATAAAAACGAATTCACACCCGATCCTAAATTAAAACAACTATTTATTAAAGACAGCAGCAAAGAACATTGGCGATTGTGGCTCCTGAAAAAATACATTTTACCTCATCTTTATTGGAATAAAATGATGAAAGGTGAAGAAGTATAGAAAATATTTAAATCTCATCTAGACATATTTCTTATTAATCGAAAGATGAAATTTAATCCCTTTGTTAATTAGGTCTATACGACTTAAACAACAAAAATTACCTTTTTAATTACCATGTGTTTTTAAATTTAACATTAGAAATTAGCTTCCCTAATTTGGGAAGCTATATTTTTATTCGCAGATCTGATCATCAAGCCACTCCCCTCTTATTATCATATTTTCATCCATAAAGCTTTATTTTCATGTTCTAATTATTAAAATATTCTTGTATATTCGACTAGCCTATTTACAGTTACATCTATTTTTTATCAATTTAAACTAAAACAAACGACATGATGAAGAAAACACTTGCCATGGCTTGTTTAGTTGTTTCTGCTCATTCAATTGCCCATGCGCAAGACTGGAAACCAACAAACAGCAAAATTATGACTTCCTGGGCTGAACAGATTACTCCTCAAAACGCACATCGAGAATACCCTAGACCCCAGATGATCCGTCAGAACAATTGGCAAAACTTAAATGGCATATGGAAGTATAAGATTTCCAGCAAAGAAGACAAGAATTTCCCAAAAACATTCGATGGAAACATCTTGGTCCCATTTGCTATTGAATCAGCACTTTCCGGAGTAGGGAAACGAATTAATAAGGACCAAGCTTTATGGTATTCCAATCAAATCGAAATTGATAAAAAAGTAAATAAAGGCAAAGTATTCTTGAACTTTGAAGCTGTAGATTGGCAAAGTGATGTTTATGTAAATGGGCAGCACGTCGGGCAACATGAAGGTGGTTTTGATTCCTTCCGATTTGACATCAGTAGTGCACTTAAAAAATCAGGCAAGCAGGACATTTTAATCCGCGTTTGGGATCCAACTAATGAAGGTCCTCAGCCCCGAGGTAAACAGATAAATAACCCACATGGAATTTGGTACACACCGGTTTCAGGAATATGGCAAACCGTTTGGTTAGAATCAGTTCCAGAAACATTTATTAGTCAGACCAAACAAACTCCTGATCTGGACAAAAATGCCTTATTGTTTTCAGCAGATATCCAAGGAAAAAAGCCAGGCGATGAAATCCTAATAGAAGCTTTTGACAAAGGTCAAAAAATAGCCGAGATAAAAAGCGTAATTGATCAAAGTGCCATTTCTCTTCCAATCAACAATCCTAAACTATGGAGTCCTAGCAGCCCGCATTTATACGATCTAAAAGTTAAAGTCCTCAGGAAAGGTAAAGTTATTGATGAAGTTAGGAGTTACTTCGCTATGCGCAAAATCAGCATGAAGAAAGATGCAAAGGGCATTCAGCGCATGTATTTAAATGATGAATTTGTCTTCCATTATGGACCACTAGACCAAGGTTGGTGGCCAGATGGACTTCATACAGCACCTTCCGATGAAGCCTTGATGTATGACATTATTAAAACCAAAGAAATGGGCTTTAATATGATTCGAAAACATATAAAGGTAGAACCAGCTCGTTGGTATAGGCATTGTGATAGTATAGGCATGTTGGTATGGCAAGACATGCCAAGCGGAGACCTTGGCGGGAATGTATGGGATATGCAACCAGGCAAAATTACCTCTGATAAGCACGACAAGGATCGTAGTCCAGAATCAGAAGCTATTTATAGAAAAGAGTGGAAAGCCATAATGGCTCAATTGCATAACTATCCTAGCATTGTTATCTGGGTTCCTTTCAATGAAGGATGGGGCCAGTTTAAATCGAAGGAAATCGTGAACTGGACCATCAAAAATGATCCATCTCGATTGGTTAATGGTGCTTCTGGAGGCAACTTTAATGCTCCTGGCCACATATTCGACATCCATAATTATCCTGATGCAGCCATGCCAAGCCCCGAACTGTACGGCAGTAATTATGTTTTAGCACTCGGAGAATTTGGTGGACTAGGATTACCTGTTGAAGGCCATACATGGCAACAAAAAGACAATTGGGGATACCAATCCTTTAAAAATGTGGACGAATTAAAGAAAAAATACAGTGGATTAACAGAGAGTTTAAGCAGGTTAATTCCATTTGGTTTATCTGCAGCTGTCTATACGCAAACCACAGATGTAGAAATTGAAACCAATGGATTGATGACCTATGATAGAAAGGTAATCAAAATTCCTGCAAATGAATTAAGGCAGCTCAATACAAAACTTTACAATAAAGACTTAGTAAAATAGCAGAAACTACCATAAATATAAAAGGCTAACATTTAAACGTTAGCCTTTTATATTTATAATTCCATCCCAATTAATTTGTAGTTGGGCAATACGTCTTGACAAATAAGGTTGATGAACATAATAATAGAATAATCCACCTAAAAAGTAAAATAACACATCTCCCCAATCGGCTGTATTGTAACTGGTAAAGCGAGGAGCCAAAATTTCGAAAAAAAAGGAACAATAAAAACAAATAAAAAGGATCATCCAAAGCGGAAACTTATAGAAATAACGTTCCTTAAAAATCATCAATCCGATTAGAGAAACAGCATGAAAAATTAAAGGAATAAATACAAAATCTGTTAGCCAATTATTCAAATAAGGCACAATAATATCCTTATTTCTTAAATACCGAATAACAAACCAGCTCATTATATAAAACAAACAGAAAGGATCTAAGAAAAGCGTTATTAATGCGCGAAAGATACGGCAATAAGCATGGCGACTGAACAACATAGCATAATTAGAATAAACATAATCCAACCAATCTTCTTTCCCATTCTCTGTGACGGGGTGTCATCTGGATTATCCGGAAAAATAGTCTGTTTGATCTCGTAAATATTCCTACCTAACCAGGACTTCTTTTTCATGACCGTGTGATTTTAAGCCACAAAAATAAGCTTTCTTTTAGCTATAAAAAGGAATATCTTAATTTCTTGAGCATTAATCAAACATAGCGCTTAAACGTGTCAAACTTTGGGATAAAAAATTTAAAGAATATCCTCTATCCGAAGTCAAGAATTGAATTTTAATTTTAGAACCCAATTCAAGTAAATTTATGATGAGCTCTTTATCCTCCTCTATATCCCAGATTGAAAGCGACTGCCTTTCTTCTATGATATGAAGTTCTTTTAATCTTTCAGGATAAAGATCCCATAGCTTTATAAGTTTATACTCCGAAATCGCCTCCCACAAATCTCCTTTATTTGCTGTGATGATCATTTCTACAAACTGAGATGAATTTATATTCGAATCAAAAATTAAAGTAGCCATATTTAAAATCATTTTAATCGATTTAAAAATGACAATTCCTGAAGCCTCTTGTGTTCCAATTTATAGGAAAGAACAAATCTCAAAAACTCAAATAATAAGCTAATTATCAATTGGATACAAGTTCAACTTTATAGAATTGAACCAATTGATTTTAACATTTTGTACTTATTTATATTTTTAACTGTTTTTAAATGTGGATGGTGTAATGGAAGTGATTTTTTTGAAGGTGTTATTAAAGGCTGTTTTTGAATTAAAGCCAGACTCATAGGCAATGGCTAAAATGGTTAGATGATCATAATTCTTATCCTTCAATAAGTCTTTTGCTTTTGCAATTCTGTACCCATTGACAAAATTGAAGAAATTCATCCCATACCCTTGATTGATCACATATGATAATTGATGACTACTAATCCTTATCATTTCGGCAAGTTTGGGTAAATTTAATTCAGGATCTAAATATGGCTTTTCATCATTCATTAGTAAATTCAATTGCTCTTTATATTTTTCAAGCTCAGTAGCTGACACAAGTGCATTACGCTCAGGAGTAATCGTTCCTTCTGGCTCAATATCAGTAGAAACATTCAGACCTTTTGGATAAATCTCTGTTTGACGAATCCCATAATAACTCACAAAATAGATTACAGCTAAAAAGTAAAGATTGATATAGAGATTTAAAGATTGAACAGTTTCTATTAGATTCAGTATAATCAATAGAATGGATGACCCCATAAAACTATAAATGATATACTTTATCCAATTGAGGTTAATTAGCTCTGTATTAGCAGAGAAAACTTCAATTTGCTTTTGGTGGCGGACAATTCTAATATAAGAAAGTACAGTATAAAATAAAGCTTGACCTAAAAATACGATAAGGTACAAACAATTATAAATCTTCGGATTTAAAACGGATTTTAAAGAAAGGATACCAATAAATATAACTGGTAAAATGAGAATCCAACTGTCCTTTTTACCAAATTTATATCCTGGATTCGTATAAAATACCACACTGGTATAGAAGGTTAAAGCACAGAGAAATTGTAATAATCGTATAGGGTAATAAATATAGGTTGGAATTTCACCAGGGAAGATCAATCCATCTAACCAAAAGCTCGCCCATAGCAGCAAAAAGATACCGAAATAAAGGTCACCTTTTACATTTACTTTTAATGGATTGGTTAAAAACAAAAATGACAACAATAAAATTGCACCACTAATAAAGCACGTAACTATCTCATTAAAACCCATAAAAGCATCCTTACTATTCTGGAGCTAAGGTATTAAAAAGCACTCTTTTCAGGAGTACTACTTTATAAATTGGAACCTATTATTTGATTTTTAACTTAAAAAATCCAGATCGTGGATCATTTCCATACTTATAAAAATCATTTCTGAAATATATAATTTGATCTCCATCCCAAAATATGCTTGAAATATTGCAGAGGTCAAATGATTCCTTTGTCAAATCCATAGGTATTCCAACATACCGAATATATGTTCCTGATTGATTTTGTTGTATAAAATAATCTGAACACTCCTGACCCGGAAACCATCCATTTAATCGAAATCTCTTATTTGGTGATTCGACAATATAAGCTGGGTTTCCGACTACCTCTCCTCCCATTTCTCCTGTCTTTAGGTTAATTGGATAATCTGAAGAATGTCCTCCCTCACATAACAAAATATCTTCTGTCGGATAATACCTCCAAAAACCAATTTCTGATAGTATATCATTTTTTCCAGCAACTAACGAATCCCCATTCTCAAAAACTATTTTTGATAGAAAGCTCCCTGATATGGTAGAATCTATTTTATCTATTCCAGCATTATATCCAGCAAAAGTGACACGATTCTTCAAAAGCTCCTTCACATTATCTATATCTTCATAATAAACTAAAGTATCCTGAGGAATATGCAATTGATCCTTTGCTTTAAAAAAAGAAACAGAATCTATTTTATAAATAGCTAGGGTGTCATTCTGGAACAAAATAGTATCAGGCGTTTTTTGCTCTTGAGGTTTCAAAACAGCTGCTTTATCCGTTTTGCTATTTTGCTGACAAGCTGATAACAAAATGAAAAGAAGGTATAGAATTGGAATGTGTTTAATCATACTTTCAATCGACAAAAAATCAGCCAAATCTGCAATTAGAACAATACTCAATACGAATGAACTGTTGGAAAGTCAATCCAACCACAGAAAATTTGTTTTAAATTTAAATTTTCCTACTGTTTTATTCTAGTAAATCACTACATCATTACCTCACATGTTCAAAAGTGTATATCCCACACCGAACGCAAAAAACAGGCAAACCCTCAAACCAAATAACCAACTGATAGTAAAGATTATAACTCCATAATCCTATTATTTGAGAAACTAATTCATGCCTGTAGTAGTAATGTATATCTACAAAATTTTAAAACAAAAACTATTCATCACATCTTTGTAATAGAGCGGCCTGTATGTTTAAAGGCAAAGTTCTTAGGAACTTCAGTAATAAACAATAAATAGCTTAAATAGATAACCGAATTTCTAACCATGAAGATTCAAACACTAGCTTTAGGATTAATATTAGTACAACTTTCTTTTAGTTCCTGCCAAAATCAGATCCAGGAAAAACAAAATACTGCAAAAGACAGTACTGAACGGATTAATCAATCTACAGACTCTTTATTAACTAAAATCCAAAGCCAAACCTTTCAATATTTCTGGGAAGCTGCAGAACCAACCTCTGGTCTTGCACGCGAAAGAATTCATATTGATGGGGAATACCCACAAAACGATCAGAATGTCATTACTATTGGTGGAAGTGGATTTGGGATCATGGGAATGGTAGTTGCCATGGATCGGGGATTTATTTCTAAGGAAGAAGGAACCGAGCGCTTATCCAAAATCATGGACTATCTTAAAAAAATTGAGCGTTTTGAAGGGGCATGGTCTCATTGGTATTTCGGGGATACAGGTAAAGTCAAAGCATTTAGTGAAAAAGATAATGGTGGTGATATCGTTGAGACGGCATTTTTAGCACAAGCACTCATAGTCGTTCGCGAATATTTCAAAAGTGGTAATAACCAACAGAAAATAGTAGCAAAAGCTGCAGATGATTTATGGAAGGAAATTAATTGGAAACATTATACCAACGGTCAAAATGTTCTTTATTGGCATTGGAGTAAAACACATGGTTTTGGAATGAACCATGCTATTCAAGGTTTTGACGAATGCCTAATAACCTATGTTCTTGCAGCCTCCTCCCCGTCTCATGCTATTGATACAGCGGTATACAATCAAGGTTGGGCAAGATCGGGACAAATAAAATCGGATTTAAAGAAATTTGACATTCCAATTTCCGCAAAACATAATGCCAAGCCAGGTGAAGTAGGTCCTTTATTTTGGTCTCACTACTCATTTTTAGGACTTGACCCGATCGGTTTAAAGGATGCTTACGTAGATTATAGTGAAATTGTCAAAAACCACACAAAAATAAATATTGCCTATAGTGCAGCCAACCCAAAAGGTTATAAAGGTTATGGACCTGACAAAGGCTGGGGATGGACGGCCAGCTATTCCATTGCTGGATACGATGCACATCATCCAGACAATGATAAATCGGTAATCAGTCCTACTGCAGCATTATCATCGATGCCTTATACCCCGAAGGAATCTATAGCCTTTGCCAATTACTTATTCAAACAACTAGGCGATAAAGTTTGGGGGAAATATGGTTTTTATGATGCCTATAGCGAAACTGAAAACTGGTATCCACAACGTTATCTTGCCATCGATCAAGGTCCTATTGTTGTTATGATAGAAAATTACCGTACTGGTCTTATCTGGAAGCTTTTTATGCAGGCAGATGAAATTCAACAAGGATTAAAAAAGTTGGGGTTTACAAGCCCTGATATTAAATAATAGGTGGGTTAGTGCTCAGCCTTTTGTAGGCTGAGCTTTTTTTTATACCCAACACAGGCGAACACTCTTTTCGGGAACTTTACATACCCTTATCACATGAAAAATCACCCTAGATTAATACTTTGTTTAGCATGGTTATTTCTCTCAAACCTTGCTTTAGCTCAAGAAAGAGCTAACAAAATGGATAAATTCATCGCTGACTTGATGTCAAAAATGACCTTAGAGGAAAAGATTGGCCAATTAAATTTAGTAACTGCTGGTGAAGCCACAACAGGATCAGTGGTATCAACGGATGTGGAGGCGAAAATTAAAGCAGGAAATATAGGCGGAATATTCAGCATGTCGAGCCCTACTAAAATCCGAAAAGCACAAGAACTTGCCGTTAACCAATCCAGATTGAAGATTCCGATTATTTTTGGAATGGACGTAATACATGGTTACCGAACTGTCTTTCCTATTCCATTAGGCTTGGCAGCAACATGGGACATGCCATTAATTCGACAAACAGCACGCATTTCCGCAATCGAGGCTTCCGCTGATGGCATTAACTGGACCTTCTCTCCTATGGTTGATATTTCCAGAGATGCCCGTTGGGGTCGTATCTCCGAAGGTAGTGGCGAAGACACTTATTTGACTTCACAAATTGCTAAAGAAATGGTAATTGGTTATCAAGGAGACGATTTAAGTAAGTATAATACTTTAATGGCCTGTGTAAAACATTTTGCACTCTATGGAGCATCTGAGGCTGGCCGCGATTATAATGCCACCGACATGAGCTTACACCGCATGTACAATGAATACTTGCCTCCTTATAAAGCCGCATTAGATGCAGGTGCTCAATCCATCATGACTTCCTTTAACGACATCAATGGTATTCCAGCAACAGCCAACAAATGGCTATTAACCGATCTTTTAAGGAATCAATGGAAATTCAAAGGTCTTGTGGTTACCGATTATACGGCCGTTAATGAACTAATTGATCATGGATTAGGTAACTTACAACAAGTAACAGCATTGTCTTTAAACGCGGGGGTAGATATGGATATGGTCGGTGAAGGATTCTTAACCACTTTGAAAAAATCCTTACAAGAAGGAAAAGTAAAACAAGAAGACATCGATCGAGCTTGTCGATTAGTTTTGGAAGCTAAATATAAATTAGGATTATTTGAAGATCCATTTCGTTATTGCAATGAAAAACGAGCAAAGACTGAAATATTAAAACCTGAACACTTAAAACTTGCTCGCGAAGCAGCTGGAAAATCCTTTGTACTATTAAAAAATGATCAACAAACGCTACCATTGAAAAAACAAGGAACAGTAGCTGTAATTGGTCCATTAGCTAATTCAGGAGCAAATATGCCCGGAACTTGGAGTGTTAGTGCTGACTTAGGAAAAACTCAATCTTTAGTAGAAGGAATTCGTGAAGTTCTAGGCAATAAGGTAAAAATAGTCACTCATCTTGGCGCCAATCTAACCGATGACCCAAAACTACAGGAACGTTCTACGATGTTCGGTCGTGAAATCCCAAGAGATGAACGACCTTCGGAGGAAATAATCGCCGAAGCCTTATCAATCAGTAAAGACGCAGACGTGATTATAGCTGCTCTAGGGGAAAGTTCAGAGATGAGCGGGGAAAGCTCTAGCCGAACGAATTTAGACATCCCAGCGAGCCAGAAAAGGCTATTAGAGGCATTGTTCAAAACCGGTAAGCCAGTCGTTTTAGTACTCTTTGCAGGTAGACCAATGACCTTGACATGGGAAGACAAACATGTCCCTGCTATTTTGAATGTTTGGTTTGGTGGTACAGAAACGGGCAAGGCAGTAGCCGATGTGCTTTTTGGCGATGTAAACCCATCAGGAAAATTACCTGCAACATTTCCTCAAAATGTTGGACAACTTCCTTTATACTATAGCCATAAAAACACAGGTAGACCTTTAGCAAAAGACGCTTGGTTTCAAAAATTCCGTTCAAATTACCTGGATGTCAGCAATGACCCGCTATATCCATTTGGATACGGACTTAGTTATACAAAATTCACCTATTCCAATTTACAACTCAGTAATAAACAGTTCGATAGGAATGGACAATTAAAGGCATCTATTACCTTAAAGAATGATGGAAATTATGATGGACAAGAAGTAGTACAATTATACATTCAAGATGTAGTTGGCTCGATTACACGTCCTGTTAAAGAATTAAAAGCATTTCAAAAAATCTTCTTAAAGAAAGGAGAATCGAAAAAGGTAGAATTTACCATCACGGAAGAAGATTTGAAATTCTATAACCAGTCGCTACAACATGTGGCTGAGGCAGGTGAATTCCGCTTATTTATTGGTGGAAATTCCAGAGATGTACAAGAAGCAAGCTTTGAGCTTTTATAAAGTAAATACTTGATTTTTGTGTTTGACGACAAAAGGGATTCAGTTATGCTGAATCCCTTTATTTTTATTCATTTAATGGACAAATAATATTATTGTCTAGCTTAATCCGTATAATAGTTAACCTCAATAAATTTCTGCGTTTGGCTTGATTCACCTTCTTCTAGCTGAAACTCTTTCACTACCCCAGCTATGGTCAAAGGACCTGCAGGTAATTCGGCAACATCTTTATTGTGGGCAATCAAGATACCAGTATCGCTTCCTTCTGTTTTCAATTCATATACGGTATATGACTCCGAAAAAGGAATCAATGTAAAGGTATCTACAATAGGAATTTGAACATATCCAATGACATATCCTTCTTCTTCCAGTTTAACAGCTGAACCTTTAACCAATACATTGCTAGCGATTTTTTCTGCATGAACAGCCTCTGCACTATTCAATTCATGGGCGTGATACTTCTGAAAATTATCTGCTAGGGTATCATCAAAACGTCCCTCAACTTCTAACTGCTCACGACTAGTTAATTTAGAAAGGGCTAATTGTAGATATAATACAGCTTTTTGTTTTTCAAAGGTCACACCAGCCAATTTTCCAACCTCTGATGGAGAAATAATATCATCATCAGCTTTCGTGAATATATTGTAGAATTTCCCACCATTATCCAATAGATCAATGGCCTGGCTAGCACTTGTAAACGGTTTAATCAATTCCATAGTGTATGTTTTTATATCTTATAAATTTACCAATTTTATTGCAGGTTTTAAGAGTTTATACTAGGAAATTACTTACGTTCCATTTCCCAGTTATCTTCAAAAAATTTCAAGTATTCAAGAAATTGTGACCCCTCCTCAACATGTTTTAAAAAAATCCCTTTCCATTCATCAAATTTCGGTCGATCTTTTACCTGAAAATAGCTTTGCAACATATTAATGCTCATTTCAGCATTTTGCATTTTATCATTGCTGTGTTTTATCCCTAGCTTATAAGCCTTGTCCGCCTCTTTCAGATTATTCAAATGCTTTAATGCAAAACCCAACTCTCGATAATACCAAAAATTATTCGGCTCATCTTCTATTGCCTTATTCAAGATAACAATTGCCTTATAAAAACTTCCTACATGGTTATAAGCATATGCCAATTCAAACTGTAAGCCCGAAGCTTTTGGTTCTTTTTCATAAACAGCCTTAAGAATAGGAAGCGCTAAATGGGATGCATTTACCGAATTAAGCCACAAACCTTTAGAAACTTGATAAGCAGAAGTCCCTTCATTGACCTTATAAACCGATAACCAATTCGGTTCCTTCGGTAGTCCTAAAGTTTGAATCTGTAAATCAGACAAAACAGCTATATCAGCTAATCCCTCTGAAAGTCTGGCCGTAATCATAGCCTCTTTATTCACACTATCCTTTACCAATTTATCATTCAAAACGAATAGGTGGGATTCATGTCGAAATGAAATCCCTGCAGAAGGATCTAAATAAATAAAACCCAAAACATGCTTAGGAGGATTACCTATCCCTTCTATTACAACCCATTTGTCCAATGCATCATAAAACTTCTTGTCAAATTTCAATTCCTGCCCATAGGTAGCCAAATTGAAGAAAGTTATTAAACTTAAAATGAAGTATTTAATGCTGCTCATCGTTTAAACATTAGTAAATCTGTCCTAAACTACTAAATACTTTCCACCAATCCACTTTACCTTGCTTCTTTCCAAGTCTTACAATAATTAAATCTTTTTGTGGATTTACATAAATAAATTGTCCAAGAATACCTTGCGCTATAAACTCACCATTATTGGAAGGCAACCACCATTGATATTGGTAATATGACACACTACCCTCTTTCAATTCTGCTTTAGTTGATTCTGCAACCCAATTCTCAGGAACAAGTTGTTTACCATTCCAATTACCTTTATTCAAGTATAGTCTGCCTAATTTTGCAAAATCTCGAGCACGTGCATTAATACAACAAAATGTTTTTTCTATTCCATTCTTACGATCCAAGCTCCATGTTGCAGGATATTCCATGCCCATTGGTTTCCATAATTTCTCTTCCAAATAGTTGGTAATCGACCGATCTTTCAATGCTCTATCCAATACAAAACCTAATAACTGCGTATTCCCGCTCACATATTCAAATGCCTCCCCTGGTTTTCGCTTTAATTTCAACTTCCCAATAGCCTTAGTCAAATTCGTTCCATAATAAAAGCTAGCAACCTCCCCAAATGGATTAATATATCCCTCGCGAAAGTCCAATCCGGAAGTCATCTGTAGCAAATGCTTTATCTTGACAGCATCAAATCCATTGGCCTTCAATTCTGGAATATAACGGGTAATCGGTTCTTCAACAGATTCTATCAGTTTATCTTCAATTGCACATCCAATCAATATGGATGTAATGGATTTTGCCATGGAAAAAGAAGCAATCATGGAGGAATCCGTATAACCATCCCAATATTGCTCGTACAGCAAACTATCCCGTTGAATAACCAAGAAGGCTACCGTATGTTGTTCTTTTAAAAAGTCCTCAAAGGGATAATCCTGGTTCGCATATTGGATGTTCTTAGGTACTTTGGTTTGTTTAGCATTTAGAAAATTAAAATGCTCAATGGAGTTGTTTGCAGTTCGAGAAGGAAAAATCTTATAATCCGTAATATTAGCTGTATTATAATACACAAATCGGGAAAGCTTACAAGAACTGAAAACCACTAGAATAAAAATCGAGTAGAGGCAAATAACACGTAACGGCATCATAATTATAGTTTTAGTAATAAATAATATTTCTCAAAAGGTAAAAATATAAAATTTAAAACAAAGATAACCCTCATGCATTTAATTTAACGCCATTTCCAATCCAATTTTTCAATCAAAGGAATTTTATGGATCCTACTAAGATCCATTAAATTTTGCCTTACTAAAGATACATCAATCTGATCTTTAGGAATTACAATTGCTTTACCTACATCAAAGCTTAGCAAAAAAATGCTTGGTAATTCTACCAATTCATATAAGCTTGCAAAACTTATTTTATGTTCACTAGTATGATCATATAGATAAATGAAATCATCCTTAACCTTTAATTCCACTTGATTATTTAAACTCCGAGATAAATTACTTTGAATATACTTTTTATAGGCTTTAACATACTTTTTGATCTCATATGCTGGATATAGAAGAACCCAAAGAATTGAAAAAACCAATAAGATTATCCCCATAATTATTGCATTCACATAAAAGGAGATTAAAGCAAAAATAAGATAAGCTGCAGGCACAACATATCTGCTCAATATCCGTCTTCTTTTCACAACTTTAGAATTACTAGCGACATAAAGATTAAATTGTAAATAATCCTCTTCCCGTAAAATGTAGGATATATCCATATGCTTGAAATTAGAACTATTAAGGTAAATAAAATTTTCATTGGACTTCCTTGCTGGCTAAAATAATATTTGCTTGGATTAGCGTAAAATTTATCCGCAAATCAAAAAATACTCAATTTTAAATTCAGTAATTCAAGAATAAATTAGCTCCGTATTCAGCGCCATTCACCTTTGCTTTTTCCTATACACATAGTACTAAATAATCCCTATTTCCATTGTCCTTAACAAGGGAATCCTAGGGGATTCCTAGGGGTTTCCTTCGACACTCTTTCGGATCTCCTTCGGAACTTGTTCGGATCTCTTTCGGAACTCGTTCGGTTCCGACCGAACGAGTTCCGAAAGAGATCCCTATCAGATCCAAAGAAATTCCCTAAGTGTATCGAAGGAAACACAAGGGAGAATCAAGTCAATAACATTCCCAAACCAAACAAAAGTGGTTTCAATAAACATCATGCTAATGTTAATTATAAAACAAGTATTTATTAAATAAAGTAATTTATGCAACTGTTTTGATTAATATCCTTTACTTTTAGGTATTGAATAATAATTAAAACAAAGCAGTATGGCTACATTAAGTAAAGGTTATTTAGAACGTTATTCTGGGAAAATTGGACCTGTCGTTATTTGTCAACGCAAAGAAATGGTATATATCCGTTCTATGCCAACCCGGATTAAGAGAAGAAAAATCACGGCAAGACAACGTCTACACCGTGAAAAATTTGCTTTAATACAGCGATTATTAAGACCAATCAATATGCTTATCAAATTGGGTTTTAACTCCAATACAGAAAAACGAAGCTGTCATAACGCTGCTATGTCTCACAATTTGAAAGAAGCCGTTCAATTAATCGATGGTAAACAGCAGATTATTTGGCCGAACTTTTTATTTAGTAAAGAATTAGAAAATCCAGCATTAAATGCCAAAATGCAGGTAGATCATACCAACAAAAAAATCGAGATAAGCTGGAAAACAGACATCAATTTTATCAAAAAATATATCGCTAAATTGTTTCAATCCATTGTTCTTATTTATGTAGAAAAAGGGTTTAGTTTTCTACCCCAAATATACTGGCACTCTGCCCACTTAGCCAGTGAAAGGTTGGAAATTGAATACATGAATGAACAAAAGCCTTGCAATTTCCATGTGTACTTAGCTTTCTTTTCTACGCTTGGGGAAAGTCGTACTACTTCAAACATATATTTAGGCAGCTTTACACCATGATGATGAAAGAGGAATAGTCTCCTTAAGGAGATGAAGTAACAGGATTAATATTCAAACAAGTATTTACACAGCTATTGAATATTTCTATATTTGATTAAGGAATCATTAACAAATCTGATGATTCCTTAATATATTATAGATAAATCCATAAAAAAATGAAGTTTAGAAATATAATCACACTCTGTTTCTCCCTTCTTACAACTGCATCATTTGGTCAGAACGCACATATTTATCCTCCAGAACAAGCGAAATGGGATGCAGATCAATTGGGTAACCAACGTGCTGTGGTACAAGTACACCAAAAAGGCCAAACTATTACAGTCAATTTACCTTGGCGAAACAGAAACGTTAGTGCCGATCAACAGGTTATTGTAGTAGACAGCAGTAGCAATAAACAGTATTCGCCTTTGCAGTACGGTAAATTTTCCGAAGAATCTGGAGTTATTCAATTTGAAACCAATTCTGGTCCTGGAATCTATTATGTTTATTACTTACCTTACAAATTAGGAGGAAAAAGTAAAAATTATCCTGACGCACTTTATTTAAAAAATAATCAGGTTGTAAAACAAGATTTAAAACCTGAAAATGAAGCTTTTAAAATACTGCGCTTCGAATCGGTTGACAAGTTTAACAGCAACGATGAAATGGATTTAATCGCCAGCCAAACTGAGAAAGCCGATTTCCTCCGCAAGAATAACCAAAAAGCCTACCTACTATTCCCCGAAAACATCAGCCATCAAATTAAATCTTCTAAATATTTTCCTCAACGTTGGACCTCTCAAAATATTGAGGGTAATATATTGAAAGGAACGACTGACAAAGGTGTATTATTTCCATTTCAGATAGGTATATATTCTGATAAACAGGATTTAAAAAACATTAGAATTAGTTTTCAACCGGAATCAGGGGGCTCGAATAAAGCATTAGGTGCTTCATCATTTACTTGCTTCAATACGGAAGGAACAAGTTATGCAGGAAAGCCGTTGAAATTTGATCTTTCAGTCAAAAAAGAGGCTATTCAAGCCATTTGGTGTGGAATTGAAGTTCCTGAAGCCCTAGCATCAGGAGTTTACAAGGGAAAGATCCGAATTGAGGTTGCAAACGCTGAAGCAAGAGAGATTCCAATTCAATTACAAGTGACTGATCGGGTTGCGACAAATAAAGGTTATGATGAGCCTTGGAATTTGACCCGCTTAAGTTGGTTAAATTCTACCTTAGCTCAAGAAAATACCGTTATACCCCCCTATTTACCATTAAAAATGCTAGGTAAGTCCAGTATTGAAATCTTAGGTCGTCAAATAGAATTACAAAATAATGGTCTTCCGGCGCAAATTAAGACATTCTTCGCTGAAGATATGATTAGTATGCAAGACAAGGGAAACAACATCCTAAACAAGGCCCTAGCCTTTCGAGTGATCGATAAATCGGGTAAAGATGTTGCATTTCAATCCAAAGGATTAAGTTTTGATAAAAAAGATGAAGGTCTCTACTCTTGGCACGCCGTAAATGAATCCGATAAATTACAAGTTGTTATTGCAGGCTCTTTGGAATTTGATGGATTCATGGATTATCAAGTGCAATTAATTGCAAAGGAGAATATGGATCTTTCTGATGTACGATTAGAATTGCCATTAAATCCTGCATTCAGCAAGTATTTTATGGGATTAGGTGAAAAAGGCGGATTTAGAAAAGATAAAATAGATTGGAAATGGGATGTCAAGAATAAGAATCAAGATGGGGCTTGGATTGGATCTGTCAATGCAGGTATTCAGTTCTCCTTACGAGATGAGCAATATTCTCGACCTTTAAACACCAACTTTTACTTACAAAAGCCTTTAATATTACCTAATTCATGGGGCAATTCGGATAAAGGTGGTATCAAGATTCAGGATGATAAAGGCACAACTTTGGTAAACAATTACAGTGGAAGCCGTAGTCTTGCCAAAGGCGACACATTATATTTCAACTTTCACCTGATGATTACCCCATTCCACACCATCAATACCGATTGGCAATGGAATAACCGATTCTTTCATGCCTATAAGCCAATTGAGCAGGTTAAAAATAGTGGTGCCAATGTGATTAATCTTCACCATGGTAGTATAGTAAATCCATACATCAACTATCCATTTGTGGCAACAAAAGAAATGAAAACCTACATTGATTCGGCACACCAAGCTGGATTAAAAGTGAAAATATACAATACAGTCAGGGAGGTCTCAAATCGATTATATGAGTTATATCCATTACGAAATTTAGGCCACGAAGTATTTTCTCCGGGTAAGGGAGCTGGATATTCTTGGCTGCAGGAACATATCAACGAAGATTACATCGCTGCTTGGTATGTACCAGAATTCAAAGATGCGGCAATAATCAATAGTGGTATGAACCGCTGGCATAACTATTATGTAGAGGGCATGAATTGGCTGATCGATCATGTTGGAATTGATGGAATTTATCTTGATGATGTTGCATTTGACCGTATCACGATGAAACGTATTAAACGCGTCATGACTAAAAACGGACATCCAGGCATCATAGACCTTCATTCAGCAAATCAATTCAATAAATCCGATGGATTTAACAATAGCGCCAACCTTTATATGGAACATTTCCCCTATTTGAATAAATTGTGGTTCGGTGAGTATTTCGATTATGAAAATAATGGACCAGATTTCTTTATGACAGAAGTTAGTGGTATTCCATTTGGCTTAATGGGTGAAATGCTTCAAGATGGCGGAAATCCATGGCGTGGGATGGTTTATGGTATGACCAATCGTTATCCATGGGAAGGCGCTAAAGATACTCGTGATATTTGGCGTATATGGGATGAGTTTGGCATTAAGGACAGCAAAATGCTTGGCTATTGGGTAGAATCTAATCCAGTGAAGAGCAAACAAGCTGACATCTTAGTAACGAGCTATGTGAATAAAGGCAAAACAATGTTGGCAGTGGCCAGTTGGGCAAAAGATAATAGTGCAGTTGATTTACAGATCGATTGGAAGCAATTGGGATTAGATCCGAAAAAGGCGAAGATTCATGCTCCGGCTATTAAAAATGTACAAGAAGCTAAAAACTTCAAAGTAGGTGAAGCCATACCTGTAGAAAAAAATAAAGGGTGGATTTTGCTTATTGAAAGTTAGCAAAACAATTAAAATTGATAGTATTGAAGCCCTGCTGGAGAATTCTAGCAGGGCTTTCTTTTAAGCATGATTTAGATTTATATTGACAAAACAATAACTTAAATTAATGTTCATGTTAACGAGTATATTTCACTGAAAATTAACATATTAATAATTTAAAATAAACTAAAATATTTGTATTATTACACATAATTACTAAATCCATTTTCAGGATGAAAAAGGAACAATTATACATAAAAATAGCTTCTTTACCTGCTTCATTAAGAGAAGAAGTGGCTCATTTTATTGACAATCTTCTTCAACAGAACAAGGAGTTTACAACAATTAAACGAGTTCCAAATAAGGCAAAGGGGAAAGTTGCAATTAAGTCAAATTTTGATGACCCCTTACCTGGCCTTGAACCATATAGTAAATGAAACTTTTAATTGATTCTCATGTAGTAATTTGGTTTGTAAGCGAAAAAAATAAAATTCCGAAAAAGTATTAGAATTAATAGTAGACACGGAGAACACTTGTTATGTAAGCATTGCTACTTTATGGGAGTTAAGCATAAAGTATTCACTTGGTAGACTTTATTTAAATATTTCATTAAGTTCATTGTTTTCCATAATAGAAGAGTCTGGATTTTTGATATTGCCAATAGATTCAAAACACATTATTACAAATTCGTCATTACCATTTCATCATTATGATCCATTTGATCGAATAATTATATCTCAAGCGATATCGGAACAAATTCAATTGATATCAAAGGACAAAAAGTTCAAAGAATATCTTCCTGATATAATTTGGAAATGAGAAATGAGTTAGGATGTGTGAAATAATTTATGAAAAATGTCTGTTTTTTATTTGGGAAACTGTCTTAAAACAGTTGAATTTAGATAGTGTTAAAATTAATTGAACTCATTATCAACACAATATTAAATAAGTTTTGGTAGGACTATAAAAATTTCTACTTTTGTCGCGGAGAGTTGGCAGAGTGGTCGAATGCGGCGGTCTTGAAAACCGTTAACTGTCACAGGTTCGGGGGTTCGAATCCCTCACTCTCCGCACAAAAATCCTTCATCGAAAGATGAGGGATTTTTTGCGTAGAGTGAGGGTTCGAACCTTGCGCTGGCCGGGGTTCGACCCGGAGGGGGTTCAGGGTAGCGTGCGGGAATCCGAGCGGCTGAACCAATCCCTCACCAAATCCATTCATTACAAAAACCATATCAATTCATTTAAATCTCATCGAAAAACCACATTTCATTTAATTCTCTAATTAATAATCCATCACTTCCCTACCAAGTCTTTTACAAATACATAACAATACCTTATCGCAAAACCACACTTCATTTAACACTTTAATAAACCAATCCCTCACCCCTACCAAGACTGATACAAATACATTACAATACCTCATCGCAAAATCATATTCCATTAAACTTTCTTTTAATCTAATCTTATCACTTTATTAATTCCGCAAAAACCATTTATGCGCCATACAATTAGTAAATTTACCTATAAAGTAATTTAATAAATTCAAGATTTAACGCATGAATATCAACCAAGCTATAATAACAGATATAAAATCCATCATCGCTCAATCCAAAGACAAGGCTATTCGTGCTGTTGATAATCAAAGGACCTTGATGTACTGGCTTATCGGTAAACGTATTTTTGAAGAAGAACAAGAAGGGAAAGATCGGGCAGATTATGGTAAATACCTTATTGAATATATTGCTATCGAACTAGAACCCGAATTCGGAAGTGGATTTTCTAAAAGACAGATAGAACTAATGAGGCAATTTTATCGGACTTTCCCAATTACGAATACACTGTATTCGCAATTGAACTGGAGCCAATATAAACTACTTATTAGACTTGACACCGACGATCAAAGACAATTTTACATAGCCGAAGCCATAAAGAACAATTGGACGGTTCGCCAATTGGAAAGGCAGATTTACAGTAATCTGTATGAACGCTTATTAATGAGTAACGAAAGAGAATGTGTATTGGCTGTTGCCAAAAAGGAAAAGAAACTATCTAATGCAAATGAAATCATTAAAGATCCCATGTTTTTAGAGTTCCTCGGACTAAAAAAGCACGCATCTTATTATGAAAAAGATTTAGAGAGTGCTATTATAACTCATCTTCAGGATTTCTTATTAGAATTGGGAAACGGCTTTTCATTTGTAGCAAGGCAAAAACGAATCCATATAGTAGGTGATGAGTTTTTTGTGGATTTGATTTTCTACAACCGTTTATTACAGTGCTTTACCATTATTGAAATCAAAACCACTAGATTGACACATCAGGATATCGGACAATTGCAGATGTATGTAAACTATTATGACCGTATAGAAAAACTTCCTCATGAAAACCCAACAATAGGAATCCTTCTTTGTGCCAATAAGAATGACGCCGTGGTACGCTTTACTTTACCCGACAACCAAAAACAAATCTTTGCAAGTCAATACCAACTTTACTTGCCAACGGAAAAACAATTGGTGGATGAAGTGAAAAAAGAATTAGCAAGTTATGAAGGGAAGACCAAAAACAATCACTTTACTCCCTAAAAGTCTAATTGTACTTAGTATTCAAGTTGATAAATAGAGATCGGCTTTATCAGAATTACTCCTAATCTGTCTTCTTTATAACCAACTAATAGCATGTCATTCTCTTTAAAAGGGTATTTTAGTTAACTTAGAATATCTAGAGAGATTTATAATCTAAAAGCGAATTGTATGAGCAGAAAAGCTATAGGACATCACTTCTTTATCATCGACAAAAAGTTTATTCTACATTTTGATTCTGAAGTCTACCGTAAGTTTTACTCCATCATTGATTTTGATAGCTTTGAAATTATCAAAAGTAATGGATCTACTTTTCACTATTTCAAGGATAAGAACCATGTATATCTAGATAGTTATATGAATACTTTTACGATTTTATTGGATGCTGATCCAACAAATTTTAAAATATTGGATTTTGAAAATGGAAAAGCTACATCAAATAGTAATGCTTATTTGTATGACGAGAAATTAACACATGATTTTAGTGATTATATAGAATTATCAGACTATTATCAATCTTTCGGAAATGAGGTATATTTTGGCTACAATAAACTCATTCCTGATGTAGATATACAAACTTTTGAGGCACTTCATCCTAAAGAAGTAAAAATCGTTGCAAAAGATAAAAACCACGTCTATTTCAGGGATAAAATTGTCCCAGAAGCTGATGCTAAATCATTCCAGTTTTTAGAAGCATGCTTTACTGATGAATATTACCAGGAACAAGATCATACATTTTATGCAAAGGATAAGAATCAAGCGTATTATATAAATACCATTAGTAAGGATTTTAAGGTTATTAAAACTAAAAACATAGATAAGTTCCATTTTAAAGTTATCGACAATCTGGGCTATGCCTATGATGATACTTATCAATATTTATTTGGAAAGAGGAAGAAGATTTAGATAGGATTTACATGATACTATTTTAAGTTTGAAAGAACAAATCCAGGAAATTTGGAATAATAAAAACTTTTCTCATTTTAAGTCCTTTAACTTAATAGTAAGTATTAAAACGCTCTTAAAAGATGAACATAGATGATAAAATCATTGAATCCTCGATTAGATATGGTAAGCCAATAATTACAGATGAAATTATTGAGTATTACAGAAAAAATCCAAAAGAATTGGATTCCATTATTAATCATTCGAGCTTTCAGACTAAATTTTTAAAATATTTTTTTGTTTTGGGATTAAGTTTGACTGTTGGAGTTCGATTAATGCGCTATTTCTTTGATGACAATGCTTTTGGGGAGTTCATTGATAGAGTCATTCTAGATGTAATATCAGAGATAGGAATTGCTATTTTTGGCGGTGCATTAACAGTTTACTTTTTAGAATTCCTTAGAAAAAAACATTTTCAAGAAAGTATTCAATTCCGGAGAGAGTTGATTAAAAGAATCGCTGAAGTTGAGAAAGGAGAGGCTGGAAATAAATCCTAACCTTAGTTTTAGAAATTATTCAAAACATCAAATCCTAATTTCCAAAGGGATTATCTATCACATACAACCAAGTACCATCCTTTTGCTTTCTAATCACTTCGGTACTTTTCCCCGATATCTCCATAGGTTTACCGTCTTCATTCCAGGTATTTATTTTCCATTCAGCACTTAATAAGGCAATATCTTCAAATATGATACAGGATTGATTAATAGAGGTCATCTTCCCTCCTATTTTCAACAAGTTAAGATGCTCTTGATGAAATTCTTTTTGACCTGAAATAATGGATTTATCATATGTTACCACTTTAGCATCCATTTCAAACAATAAGTCAATATTTTCAACATTTCCTGAATTATAGGCCTGGGCAAATGTCTTGTTCATATCTTCAGGTTGCGTGGGAGCTTTGATAATTTCCATAAGATGCTAAATTTAAGTAAAGGATAAGAGTTTGTTGTGTGATTTTAACTAAATTAAAAAAAAATGACGTTCAATATTCAACAATTGAAAATTAAACATTTTTATTAAGCATGTAAGAATATAGCCAAATAAAAAGAGGCTGCATACAATAATACGATGCAACCTCTCATTAAAGGTATTGATTTATTTAAATGTCTATATTTCTCGATAGCTAGGCAATTTGAGAATCGAAGAACACAATATATTGCGTTGGATTCAAGCCTTTATGATCCTTTATTGATTTAGCGAATTTACCATATGAAGAAAAACCGGAGATGGCGGCTAAATACGTTAATTTAAAATTCCTTGCCTCTTCCGTCGTTTTCAAATAGTTATCTAAATAGGCTAATCGTAATTTGTTAATGTAATTAGGGAAATCTAGATTTTTGTTTTTATTAACCACAAAAGAAAGGTATTTAGAGTTACAACCAATATCCTTTGCTGTCGAAGCAATTGAGCAGGCAGGATTAAGATAAGCTAATTGATCCTCCCAATTTGCTAATGCTCCTAAAATTTTCTTTTCTGTTTCAAGATTCATGTAATCTTTTTTTGGCACTCTTAGCATAATATTTTCCATAATTTAAAATATTAATGATTATTTATCTGTTAATTATTAGGTTATTCACTAAAACTCATATAATATCCTTTGTTATTGGCTTTGCCATCAACTAGGTCCTTTATATTTCCATTTTTTTCTTTTTCCAACTGATGCAGTTCTTCATAGTCCTTACTATAAAGTGCATCTGGTACTACATTGACATCGAAAATGAGCTCTACTTTTGCAGCAGTTTTAAAATTGCCATAAACTTCAATCCAATGTTTTACATAGCCTACATTTTTAGTGCTATTATATGTTACACTAACAAGCCCCTCTTCCCCTGCCGGAATATTCATTGTTGTCGATTTATTAATCAATAAACAACCACAGGAAGTAATAATATCTGTCATAATCAAGGGATGTGACCCGATATTCTTGACTTTAAAAACGACATCTAATGGTTGTCCGGTTTGAATTGGATAATAGTGTCTATCATTATCAATCACTTCAATTTGAGTTTTTTCATTCTTTGGATCAAAACATGATGCAAAAAGAGAAACACTTAATAAACAAATCAAAATATGTATCTTTTTCATAAGCTGTTTTTATAAATTAAGGATTTGAATTTCATCGATAGCTATACGTTGATTCTCATTTTTAGCTGGTACAAGGATTAGATCAACAGCAACGTCCTTTTGGAGGATTGGTAGTTTTAATCTTGTTTCTATGACTTCATGAGAACTTGAAACGGTTTTGAATTCTTTTTTAAGTAGAATCTTATTATTCTGCTTAACTATTATGGATTGTATAGTATTAAATCGATGTTTTTTATGGATTAATTGTCGAATAACTAATTCCTTAGGATTAGTATCAGGCACATTAAACTGCAGATGTGTCTCTTGATTTCGAATAACCCATCCTTGATTAAAATCTGATGGAAAGCCCAAAACATTATTTGCTAATAGATCTATTTCGGATGCTGAAACAGGATCTTGCCCTATTGCATTTAATGCTTTAGGGTTTAGCAGATTGATTTTAGAATTTATGGATGAATATGATCGCCAATCTTTTAAATAATTTGAAATAGAGCCTTCAGACTCTTTGTAAATTGCAATTTCAGTTGCTTTCGCCTCCCCTTCAAATCGATCAAGTAATTGATTAATTTCTTGTTTTACAGAAATACGATCGCTTTTTTTCATAAATGCCCCGTCTTTTTGAAGGCCGTTGAAGTAGGCTATTTGTAGATTAGTATAAAGTAGTGCTAAACGTAATTTTCTAAGACGAGATTGCTCATCTTCACCTGCAGATTTATACACCAACTCCAAATGTTTATTAAAATCTTGAAATGAAGAAATACTGAAATAGGTCTTTGTGATTTGAGGAAATGCTGCATAAAGTTCATATCCTTTTTTATTACTAAATGACTGATTTTCCAATTGGAGGTAATACTCCGATAATAATTCATGTGTTTTTGGATAGAAGCGTTTAAAATACCTTCTAACAAGATCATTCACAGACAGCTCAGAATCAAACATCAAAGCTGCTGAAACATAATTTTTCACATCATCAAAACTACTGTAATCATATCCACTGGCATTTAAGAAAAGACCATTTATCCCCAAAGACTTAAAGGTTTTCAGTTGGTTTTGCAATGCAAGTAAAGAAGGCTGAGGGCTTAAGTAGTCATCAAAATTTGATGCATAATCCCAAAGAAAGATATTGTCTGTTTTGGCCTTCCATTGGTACAATAAATTTTGAAAACTTTTAAAGGCTTTACCATCCGAAAGAGGTTTGCCTTTAGGAATATCGATTGTACTGATAAATACACCAGCATTATCGGCTAATCCATGTTCAGGAGCTTCTTTAACGGGTCCATAAACTATGGTAAAAAACTTATGAAATGGAAACTTCTCGCTTAATCTATTAATTAAATGGACTACTGTTGCTGTACTATTAACTTCCTTATTTCCCAATTCAGTACATCGGTCACATGTACAAGCTATTTGATTATCATTTGGAGCAATCATGAAATAGGTAGGTTTATCATGCCTTCCTTTTCCATAAGTATCTAAAATATAATGTTCCAATTGATGGAATAACCCATCACTAGAAAAGCAAAATTGATTCTTATTCAATTTATCTTGGTAGGTGGCATATACATCTTTATCATCTTTGATGAATCTAGAAAGATTATGACCCCAGATTCCCCAATCGACATCTACGTTATTTGTATTCCATATAGCCGCTATATCTAAATCAGTATTGGGTTGATAATGCGGTTCTCTATAAGAAAAATCAAAAGATTTCTGATGATCATGGAAGTTAATCCATGCTGGTGAAATATCCGAAGAATCGAAATTAGTATTAACTTCAGCAATTCGATCAATTAATTGGTAAACCATCCAAAGAGCTACACGGTCACTTTTTACAGTAATATGCAATCGTTGACTTACGTTAGAAATGCTATAGTCCTGTTCTAAATCTTCATCAAAATGAATATAAATGCTTTTATATCCTTTTGGAATATTTGCATCAGTATTTGCTACCTGCAATATTGATGTATCCTTAGCTCTTTTCTTTAAATGATCAAATAAATAAGAAGCCCATTTCTCACTTTTAGCATCACCTTCATTTAGGATCACATAACCGTCAGCAGCCAATTGGCTGTAGCTATTAGTACAGCTTAATAGCAAGAGGAACAGCATTAACAATATGAAATTAAAACGATACATGGACTTGTAAATACAGATTGTATAAATTTCTATAAAGGGAATAAGAAGGATTAGTCTCGAAGTTATACCAAGTACCTAATACGCCTATTGAAAGGTTTTTGGAAATCATTCGACCTGCACCAGCACCTACCATAGCATTTAATACGGAATATGAATTAACGAATTGGTAGTTAATAATATCTATATCAGGGCTATTACCAACATTGGCCATTCCCACTATGTAATTCTTAGGTGAGTTTAATGCATATCGAGCTTGAACGCCGAAATTAAATAACATAATATCGTCTAATAGAAACTGTGTATATTTTGCATTTAATCGAAAGGAATTGATTTCTTTGGTTACTCCTATAGTTGCATTATACATCGTTTCTTCCGTATATAATTTACGATAGCCTATTGCCACTTCGGTTTCCCATTCCTTTTCTAGGGTTCTCGATAAAGCAATTTGAGCGGCTAACTTTGGAAAAAACATCTTAGAGTAAGCTAAGTCTACTCTACTTGACCATTTAGGCGACCAGCTTCTTCCCCACTCTAATTGTGCCTGTACTCCCTTTCCTTCCTCACGTCCTGCATAATTAAAGCGAGCTGTATAAGTGTCTATTGAAGACAACCTACTGTATTCAAAGGTTGAAATAGTCTGTATATTGCTCATATCACCAAAACGTGTCCTAAGGTGATTTAATCCAACTTGGTTTTTCAATCCTCTTTGATTTAAGTAGTTCAAATGAGCTTTAAAATCCTCTTGTTCTAAGTAGGTAGGCTCATAATATCGCTGATAAAAATAGGCTGAATCAAATTGATGCAAATTTTCATAGGCTAGACCTTTAAGGTACTTCATCTCTTTATCTGCCGGTTGATAAACCAATGCACTGTTCATGACTTGGATTAACTCTGTATTTGAACGTTCTTTTAATAACTGTTGACCATAATCCTTAGAAAACTGAACAAAACTTAGTTGCACCTGTTCATTAAATGGATATACGTTAATTTCTTGTTGAACTGCAAGGTACATTTCTTTAACAGCTGCTCCATTTAGCATATTTGCTGTTAGTAATTTCAGTTTAAATTGGATATCATTAGGATACACCTTATTTGCGTGCCTTGCGTAGTTTAACATTTTAGAATATTCCTTCAATTGGTATGAAAGATTAACCGCATACATTAAAGCATCTTTATTTTCTTGATCATGTTTTAACCATCGCTCCGACCAAGCAAAGGCTAGTGCATATTGCCCAGCTTCATTTGCCTCCTTGACTATCTTCTGAACCAATGCGTGATATCCTGACAAATAATTTGATTTCTTTTCTTCTGCTACCTTCAGAAGTAATTGTTCATAAATTTCAGCAGCTTGCTCATATTGTTGTTGTCTTTCATAAATTCCGGCTAACTTGATGTATAGATCTTCATTGGAAGGATCTTGTGTAATTTTTTCCTTTAATAGAATTAGGGCATCTGAGAATTGACCTGTTTGGAAATACGCATTGTACAAGCCATTCAAAGCAAAAGCTTGTTGTTCTGGATCACCATGTCTTAAAACCTCATTCAATTTAGGAAAAGCTGTTTTATACTCTTGGCTTGCCATATGATCACGGATTTCACCAGTTAAAACATTCAAATAGGCCGCTTTTATATCTGAATCAGTAGGATAACTTTGGAATAAGGACTTCGTAATTTGATTAATTTTATTTTTATCGCCTTTTAGCTTATAAACATCCAATTCTTTTAATGACAAGACTTTACTATTACCTCGGACAGTCATAAATCGATGTAAAATGTCTAAGGCTTCATCATACTGCTGTTGAGCAACAGTAGAATTAAAGACATATTGAAATGCTTCCTCATTCCCTTCATCATTGGCCAATATCTTGCCATATAGAACTGCAGGATCATTTGCTTTGGCATATCGTGCTGCTTCAACTAAAAAATAATTGTATTTACTAGTATAGGATGCAGAACCGCCAATTTTCATTTGCTGTTGAAGGAGGCTTAAGATCTCATCATAACGGTTCTCATGATCAAGTATGCTTATTTTTTTATCGATTAAAGCACCATTATTAGGGAAATGATTCAATCCTCTTTCTGTTGTTGCCAGAGCAGCAGGATAATCACCAGTTTTAATGTAAGAATTAATTAAATCAAGGTATGTAGCTAATTGATTAGGTCTTTCTTGAAGCAATAGCTTATTAATTTCAATAGCATCATCAATTTTTCCGTTCTTACGCAATGTATTTGCCGAAAGTTCCGCTTGGTAAACGATGTCTGTTTGAATTTCACTATCATCAGGAAAAATCTGAGAAATCCTTTTTAGTAACCTGTCTGCTTCAACCTTATTTCCTTGCAACCTATATAATTCGATTTTTTTGCGCCATAAACCTCGCCAATAAGGATTTACTTCTAATAATTCATTGACATAACAAATGGCACTAGAATATCTTTTTGTCTCAGTTTCTACGGTTACAAGTAATTGTTTAGCATCGACGTTTCCTGGATTATATTCTACGGCTTTATTTAGTTCATACCGAGCCTTATCATAATGCTTACGAAGCATGTAATATTTTCCTAAAAACATTCGAAGATCAGAATCCTTAGGTGTTTTTGCCAAGTTCCTATCGATAATTTGTTTTGCACCTTCAAGGTCACCCTTTTTAAAAAGAGCAGATATTTCTTTTACTACATTTCCCTTATCAGAAATATGTAGTTTTTGTTGAGCCATTAGTTCATGAGGATACAGATTTACAACAAATAATGAAGTAAATAAGGCATAAAAAATGGTTCTTCGTTTCAATTTATTTTGTAGAAGATTCATGTTGTGAAAAAAACAATAAATAAATTAGGCTGCTTTGGACGTTGTGCTGATGGGATCTTTTGGTGAATTAAATCCCTGTCTTGTCATATTACCCCATTTAAAACTTTTTTTGGTTAAAAACTGGAAATAACCACGGATAGTAAATATGACGACAAACGGATGATACATCATAGCCTCAAAAGCAGAGAATAAAACCAATCTCATGTATTCATTTAAGTTCCTATAGAGTTTATTGATAGATATATCAAACATGATGGTTATTGTCGAAATACTTATACCAATGAGATAAACATAGGCTAGCATCAACCAGAAGGTGTTGAAATTGATTTGTTCAGTATATAATTGAAATAATAAAAACAAGAATCCGGATATTTCAATGATTGGAGCTAGGAGTTCAAAAAAGAAAGCATAAGGCATGATAACCCATCCCATTCTACCATACTTACGATTGAAAAGGAATTTTCTATGGACAAAAAAGATTTGCAATAATCCTCTTCCCCATCGAGTTCGCTGTCTAGCTAAGACTTGTAAGTTTGGAGGTCCCTCAGTCCAACAAAGGGAATGTGGTACTTGCACAATTTTATAAGGAAGATTATTTTCTCGTTTATGTGCAATCAATCGAAGCGTCATGTCCATATCTTCTGCATGAGATTTGGTATCAAATCCACCACAAGCGATTACAGTGTTTTTTTCAAATAAGCCGAAACCACCAGACACATTAGGAATAGCATTCAATGCTGACCAGCCCATCTTAGCCACAAGATAAGATCGTAAATATTCTGTCTCTTGAAAAGTTGGAACAAAATCAGCTGGAGGTCTTACACGTGTAATCTTACCATCTCTATATTCACAACCATTAGCCATACGCATCGTAGCACCAACAGCAATCACAGGAATGTCTGAGTCTAGTACTGGTAAAATAACTTTAGTTAGTGTATCGGAGGCTAGAATACAATCAACATCCGTATTGATGAAGTAATCATACTTTGCGACATTTACACCAGCATTCATTGCATCAGCCTTGGTGCCACCATTTACCTTATCGACAACAATTAATTTTTCATATAAAGGATTCGTAGATTTAAATATTCGTTTAAATGGTTTACAAGCTACTTTTTCTAAATATGCATAAGGAACTTCAATTAGATCAAAGCGTGATACCAATAGATCTAGAGTACTGTCCTCACTTCCATCATTTACAATGATAATTTCATAGGTAGGATATTCCAAGGAAAGCAAGGAATTCACAGAATCTACAATAATTACTTCTTCATTAAACGCTGGGGCAACAATTGATATACCAGGAGCTGTTTCTGGATAATCAATCAGAATTTGCTCTTCACGTTTGGTATATTTCACCCGATTACGAAGAATATTAAAATAGCCTAAAACTGCTAAACCAATGTAGATGATGGTAATGGTGGTGGCATAAAAGAATATGACATAACCATAAAAACTAAAAAGAAAGTCAAACATAATTGGTTAGTTTTATTTAGCTTAATTGATATTTTACCTGATCAAATATTTTACGTTCAAAATCATTTGAACGTGCAGATAGGTTTTCTAAGCTTATTCTACCTTGTTCCCCAAACTTTTTTATGGAATAAGCTAAATGAACTTTCTGTTCGTTATCAGTAGATTTAAAGAATTGTTTAGTTAAAAAGTCAAGCCCTGTCTGTGTATTAAAATTTACTAAGGCATCAATAATTGACTTTTGAACATCAGAATTTGTAATAGGATACATTTGAATAAATCTTTCCTCTTGTTCATAACAATTCAATTCACCAAGGGAATAAATAATTGACGATTTTAATATTGGAGGAAGCTCATCTTGCAATAAGGAAACAAGGAAAGTACTACATTCGGTTTGTTTAAACTTTCCAATTTCTCTAATCATAAAGGCTTTAAAATTCACATTTTTAGCGTTATTTACCCAACGAGAAAGAACGGGAAGACGACCATTTATTGCCTTTTCAGCTAAAAATCGATGAATTAATATTTCATCCAGTGCATTAAAGTCTTGATCAAAACTGTCATCTAAAAACTTATATGGATCAATATTATCATATTTAAGTACTGCAGCTCGAGCTTGCTTTCGAAGCTCTTTATTCTTATGATTGGTAGAACGCATTAAAATCGAACTAGTAAACCCCTTTCCCAAATCATCAAGCTTACGCAATGCCTCATGTCTTCTACTAGAGCTATTGGACATCAGTTCAGACTCCCAAAACATAGGTATTTCTAAGGAATAAATAAGCGTTTTGTAGTTTTCCTCATTCCAATGGGCTTTGCCTTTCTTTAATTCATCACTAATGTCAATTAATAAGTCGGTTATTAAATCCTTTCTCTTTGATTTTATAATCGGAAAAACGTCAGAGAGTTGATCTTGAATATTCTTTTCAGAAAGGTTATCATTATTCGATAGAATGGAATGTATTCTTCCATCCAATCGATTTATCAGACGCTCTTTGATCTTTTCTTTTTTGCGTATTCGTCTATTGATCCAAACAAACCTTACTAGGCTGAATAAATAGATGCAAATCAATGCCATGACAATTAATACTGTCAATCGAATAACTACTGGGTACCCCATGAATTTATTCTCTAAATAAAGGAGGTAATATTTAAAATAAAAACTCAAATCCATAATCGTAGTTTGTTTTGTTAATAATGATTTTGAAAAATTTATTACCGTAAAATTAATAAGCGGTTTTGTGCGTGTTTGCAAAAACTATCGACTAATTCGACAATTCAAAATTACCATGAATCATATAGAAAGCATGTCTCAATATTTAATTTTAACTGAAATTTTCATTTTCAAGACACTATGATTAACATATATTTAATTGATTATTAGACGTTTAATATTTAATCTATAAAAAACAGCATATATGTATTAAAATTCGAGAAATTGAAAGGACGATGATTTTTTTAGACACAAAAATGCTTGATTTAGGGGGTGGACATCTCATTTTAGTCATAAAAACGCATACTTATTTATTTTTTTTAAGTAAAAATGAGATTAACATTCTTCTTTATGAAAAAGTCAACAAAATGATCAAAAGAAGATTTAACCCAATAACAAGAAGAATTTCATTTTTTGAGGTAATTAGCGTAAAATGAGTTTAAATCTCATTTCCGATTTTATAAAAACGAAAATCAAAATTGAGATTGTCCACTTTGAAAATTCCACAAAATTGTTAAAGTCAATGGTGGTTTAAACGGAAAAGGTGGACATTTTAGAAATTAAAATCCAGCTATATTAATGAACGTTAATTAAAAAGAAGTACTGATAATAGCCATTAATGGTTTGTCAAGACGTAAGAGCAATTACTTCTTTTCATAATTAATTCGCGCAAGTCCTCCATATATTGAGAAGGAGGCATACCCACCACTGATTTAAATGCCATAGTGAATTTACTATGTGAAGAAAATCCGGCCAAATCCGCTAAATAAGATAATTTGTAATCCAACATAACTTCATTCTCTTTAAGTTGATCAATTAGATAATGAATACGAAGGTTTAGTACATAGTCATTAAAGTTTTGACTCCTATATTTTCGGATAACATAAGAAACATATTTCTGATTCGACTGTAGTTTATTTGCCAGATTAGTTAATGTAATATTCTTGTCCAAGAAAAATAAATCGGTTTCCAAAATATTTAAATCTCGGACTAATCTATTCTCGGTATCTAATGATATATTAAGATCATTCTCTACAGGATTTTCTTTGATCTGAAGTTTAGAAGGAATATCTAACTCAATCAAATCCATTCGTAATGATTTATTCTGATCAGGTTCAACGAGAGGGAGATGTACTCTAGGTCCTTGTTTTTTCACAATATAATAGAATACTGCCACTACAATAAAAGCAATTAGCGTCCATAAAAGGATTAGATTTCTTTTTTTGATACTGAGCTGCTCTTTATTAAACTCTTTAATAAGTTCATCTGCAATTTGTCCTGCAAGGTCTGCTCTTTCTAAAACTGCTTGATTAAAGAACTCAAAATATTTATTGGAATTCATATAATCACCTTTACTAGCGAAATACCGCGCAAAGGTCCAATACACACGTTCTTTTAAACGAATGGGGTCAGCCTTCAAAACATAAGGATGGGCTTTATCCAAAAAATACTTACAAGAATCCAACTCTCCCAACTTATATAAACGCTCTGCTTGAGCTTGGTAAATCGCGAGTTTTGTTTCATCTTTTAAAGATCCTGCATGCTGAAGGGCCTCATACAAATATTTCCCAGAGAGGTTTAATTTACCTAGTTCGAGGTAGCAAACCCCCATTAAATGTTGAAAATTAATATGTTGTTCAACATTTAAAGAGAAGTTACTTGAATTGCTTTTAACCTGGAAGGCACTACTTTCCAGTAATTTAATCGCAGCAACATAATCAGATTTTGCCATTAACCCTCTTGCTTCTTCTTGAAGAAGATTGGTTTGAATAGGTTTCATTTTGGAGGGTTCTCGAATTAATTCGGCATTTCTCTTTGCACGAAGTAAATATCGATTTGCTTCACCTATCAAACCAGTTTCTAAAAAATTATCACTTAAAAGCCAAGACGCTTTACAAGCCAATTCATAATATCCAGATAATTCGGCCTTCCTTTCAGCGATTCGAGTTCTTTGAATTGCTAGAAAGAAATTCCCATCCCTCCTCGAAATTCTAGCACCTAATAATAATGCTCTAATCTCTTGTTCGGAACTGCTAGTAGCATTAATTAATGAATCGATAATTTTTTCTGCCTTTTGAAGATCTGTCCAGAAATATTTAGTTTCCACCAATTTTAATAACTCCTCAAATTTCGTTTCTTGACCAAGAGCAGTTTTCAAGGAAAAGATGGAATAAACTAGTATCAGTACAAAATATTTCATAGGTAGGTGTCTTTTTTTATAATGCGATCTCTATATTCAAATGGTGTGCAGTCCTTTTCTAAGCTAAAGTTTCTATAAAATGATGCTCTAGAACTGAATCCACATCGAAGGGCTAATTCCTCAATATTCATGTCAAAATCCTCTTGCTCTAAAGCACTACAAACTGCCTGTATTCGTAAGGAATTAATCGTTTTGAGGACATTTTGCTTATAATACTCCTTAAAAAATTGAGATAATTGGCTTCTACTCATCTTTAAATCCTTTTGCATTTTTTCAATGCTAAATTCAGGGTCCAAATAGGTTTCTTGTTTTAAATATTCTAGTACCTTTTCTTCGTATAAAAGGTGTTTAAATCCTTCATCAACAACCGATTCATTTTGGATGTCCTTAGGTACTAATTCATTTAATAGAATCTTAGTAGGTAATATTTTACGTTGCGCCAATTCCTTCAACATATAATTATAGGTTAGAACAGCCCCAAATAGCATGATTAAATAAACAGTGGCCCCTGAAATTGGGGTATCTGCTGATTCTTGATTTAAAAAGCTAGAAAATATTATTGGCAAAATAATAGCCGAAAGAATTAATAAAAGGATAATGGAATAATAGAAAATCCTTTTAATATTGAAAAGTGCCAGGTCTATCCTCGATCCTTGAAAAAGCAACAGAATTGGATAAAATAACCAAGAAAGACCAAATAGCGAATACAAGGCAAAATAATAGTCTCTACTATTATTCAATCTAAAAGTTGGAGATGCTAAAAAATAAACAAATACAGTTAATAAAATTAAAAATGGTAAAAGATGCTGAAAGATCTGTAGTGGTCGTATCAGCTTTCCTTGAGATGACTTAAAAGCAAAAAAAAGCAATGGTCCATATAACATTCCAAATGGGGCTCCTCTATCGACAAATTGATAGCCTTTTACAACATCCCGAAATATTGCAGCAAAACTAATATGGATCAAAACGACTATAAACAAACTCATGATTACCTTATCAAAACTGTTTTTTTCAGGTAGTAAATAATAAATTTGTAACCCCATTAAGCAAACCATTATAATGAGACCGTAAATAAAAACTATAATCATGATTTGATCATTTTTCTACTTCGATATTCCGTTGCGGAATATCCTGTATATAATTTAAAATATTTATTGAATTCTGCCTTTGAAGGAAATCCAGAAAGATTAGCTAAGAATTCTACCTTTACATCAGGATTATCCGAATTAAGTAAAGCCAAAGCATGATTAACACGATATTTCGCTACCCAATCCTCAAATTCCAACTCTAAATGTTGCATTAAAAAAAAATCTAGGCACTTATCGGTCATCCCTGTAAACTTAAGAAGCTTTTCCTCCGTCAGTTTTGCATCAAGAAATAACCGGTCCTTTTCCATGGAATTAGTAAAACGTTCAATACAATAATTCTTCTGAGTAATGGTCAGCTCATCAGTTAGGGTAACATTAGATTCAGCCAACTTATAGTAAACTTGAGTATTAACATTTGTGTATTTGGAAATGAAATAACCTATTAGAATGACTATTGAAAAAACAGAAATTGAAATAATAATAAATTCGGTATTTACTCCAGAATTGAATTTATAAAATCTATTGGCAATACCTATTGATAGAAAAAAACTAACCGCTAATCCAAAAAGACAGAGTATCTCTAACAAAAGCATTTTCAGCTTTTCATTTAATTTAATGTCTCGAACTGTCCTCCTTAAAATATAAATCGAATAGCTCAACAATGAAATTAAGTTTACTGCATCAAACATGATTACATAGGTTATAGTAAGTCTATTTAATGCCGTTAAATAGGTTATGCTGAAGAAAAAGAATGGAAGGAAATGCAGCGTGGCAATTGTCTTATTCGCTGATAATTTATTTAAAGAGAAATAAGCAAAAAGCAATATTGGACCATATAATAAACCGATCTGTAGATCAAACTTGTTGATCATTAATGGAACATGGACTATCAATAACAAAAAGAAGATAGAAATCAACAAATTAAATCTATTGTAATTTTTGAACATTGTTGGCTATGTTAATTTCTCAATATTTAAAAAGTTCATTCAAATTCAACCACTTAGACACTATCTAAATGACATTGTAACAAAACCAGGAATAATATAGATTTCCATAAGATATTGTAAACTCATAAGGACATAGTTAAGTACACCTGAGAATTTCTCAAATAATAAATTAATACTGTTAAACATCAGCATTGAAAACTAAAAAAACTGAACTAGACTTTTAAATGAATGTTTAGGATTCATTTATAAGCTCTCCCTTTTATGGAGATTAATTTGTTAACATCGGTTAATTTTCAATGGTACATTGATAAATTTTCAATAAATCTTGATAAATCAATAGAACTTTTTTGTAGTATAATTTTCTCTTTATGAAAAATGAAATGCACACTTTCCACAATTTCAAAAATCTTTAAGGCACAACTTCTATCTTTTTACCCCTTAACCTATTTATTAAATTAATTTATCTATAACAAATATAATAATTATAATAAAAGATACTTTATTATAATTTGATATATGATTGAAATCATTTAAGAAAGTTATATTTATCTGTTTTGTATATTAATTTCGCATGTTTTTACTTGTTAATAGCTATTAAGACCGACTATACCAATATATAACTACTTTTAGGTTAAATGTTAAAATTTTATAGATCAATAAAATAGGTACAATATTTGAATTAACATAGATTTAATATTGAAACTATGAAAACGATTTTATCTTTAATGCTTGCCTCGGCAGCCTTCGCCTTTGTAAGCTGTAGTAATGATGATGGGATGTCCTCTCAAGGAAAAACACCACTTACTTTAAAAATGACGGATGCACCAGGGTATTATGATCAGATATTCCTAAATATCGATCATATTGAGATTCTTACTTCCGGTGGAAAAGAAATTATTGATCTTGATGAACATCCATTTGATATTTTAGAATATCGTTTAGGAAAGGACACCGTATTGGCACATCACGATGTGCCTTCTGGACGTATCCAAGAAATTAGATTGGTATTAGAGGACGATGGTAATGAAGTAATCATCGATGGTGTTAGACACCCTCTAACCACGCCTAGTGGACAATCTTCAGGAGTTAAATTAAAAGTACAAGATGATCTAATTCCAAATGTAGCTTATACATTATTATTAGATTTTGATGCTTCCAAATCCATCCATCAAACTGGAAATGGCAAGTACATGCTTAAACCTGTAATTAGAGCAGTTCCAGTTGCTGTTTCAGGAACTGTAAAAGGGATAGTGTCTCCAAAAGAAGCATACCCTCACCTATTATTAATTAATGGACCAGATACTTTGGGAACTTTGGCTGATGAAGCAGGTCAATTCTATTTCCCAGGTGTACCTCAAGGAACCTACAAGTTATTGGTTCAACCTACTGCAGGTAATTATCCTGAAAAAACTGTTATGCCAATTGAAGTAACGACAGGAACAGTAAAAGATTTAGGAACAATTAATTTGAATTAGTTTTCCTTTTGATAAGGATTCAAATTTAAAATGCCATGTATATAACATGGCATTTTAAATTAACAACAGAATTAACAATTAATTTAAATTAAGCTATAATTTTTTACTTATTATTAATACCATGTATTCTTTATCCTAACATCATAAGTTTAGCTTAGTAAAAAACTAAACTTTATGCAAAACCGACTAACTTCCCCCCTAGTTTACCTTCTATTTCTTTTACCTCTTACTCAAGTATCTTGTCAAAAAACAAAAGCTCCCATTCCTTTCAAGATTATGAATGATCTGAGCACAATGAAATACGATGAAACGATCATATTAAACACAAATCATCCTGAAAATACAATTAACTGGCATTCTAGCAATCCCTATGTTGCAGAGATTAATCAAAATGGGCTAGTATCAGCGAAGCATGTAGGCAAAACAACTATCAAAGCCAAGCATAATGAAGAAGAAATCGAAAAAGAAATTATAGTCACTCCTTATGTAGAAGACATACAAGAACCTATTTTGATACCAGATGCAGATATTCTAGAAATAGAATCAAAAGAAAAGCGGAAATTGATCAATAAAACATTTATGGTATCAGAATATGAAAGTCCAAGTGCTTATGGAAAGACTATATTTTATACCTTTTCTAATCAAAAGTTATCGAATTCTGGAATTATATTCGGTGTAGTAGATGTTCAAAAAGAACATACCATAAGGACATTTTATAAAGAAAGGTACATTTTAGATCATTCTGATGGTGATAATATGAATTTCAGTAATGAATATCAAAATTTAAAAATTGTATTAGGCAAATTTGAAAACAAACGGTTAATTGCTGTTTACATATTTTATAACGATTTAAAAAAAAGAGATTGAGGATAAACCTCAATCTCTTTTACCTATTTAATAAAGGTCAAATAAGATTTGACTTTTAATATTTATCCAATGGGCTCAAGGTATTGTGCATAACAATAGCCTTCTTCACCATCTTTTGTTCTTACTAACCACCATTGGTCATTAGCACGGCTAATCAAAGTAATAACTTCATCTTTAGCAGCCTTTCCAACAATCGGTTGGTCAGTACCAGGACCTTTACGGATATTTAAATTACTACTCTCCGTAATTACACGAACTTGAGAGCCCGCAACTGAAGTAGATACATCTACATTCATAACCACATCGCCAGATAAGAAATTAGGGTCAATTTGATTATAAACATCCCACAATTTGTTTTTTACATCTGCGTTTGGTGCAGTTCCACGAACTTGTAAAACGCCATCTTGTTCAGCAATTTGTAAATCATCAATTCCTGATGCCTTAGCTGTATCGATCAATACTTGATATTTGCTTTGTAAACTCATAATTTTCCTCCTTATTTAACCTTAAGACCAGACATATCCACTTTTTTAGGATTTAATGCATCTAATCCCATTTTCAAGGCCTGTACACGAGCCTGTTCCAACTCGCCTGTCACTGTAATTACGCCTTCTGCTACTGTAGTTTTTACGGAAGGGAAATCCTTCGTAAACTCATTAACCTTAGCAGTTAAATCATCTGTATTAGTATTAACTTCAATTTGCGGCACATTTACCACAATGTTGTTAACTACAGATTTTACACCTTTAGCATCAGCTGCTTTTGCGGCATCCTCCACTTTAATCTTTTCCTCTTCAGATGCTGCTGTACCATTTAAAGTAACAACACCTTCTTTTACATCCACCTGAACATTTGGATTTGATTGAATAGCCGTTTCAACCTTTGCCTTTAAGTCCGCATCTGAGATCTTGGACTTACAAGCGACTGTTCCCGACAGTAATACTGCAGAAACCATCGCTACTGATAAGAATTTTTTAAGATTCATAAATTATGTTTTTATGTTAGTAATGTATACCTAAATCTAAACAAAAAAACAGTAAGATGGTTTTAAGAAATTGTTATCGAATTATAATAAATCTTTAATAATGATCTCATTTCCATTAAAGACAATTTTATCTCCTCTAGATTTTCCTAATAAAAGCTTGCCTATCGGTGATTCTTTAGAAATTACCATAAGAACTTCATCTTCAAATTTCACTTGACCAATTGATATGGAAATAAGGTAATTAAATTGATTTGTAACAACTAGGCTTCCCAATGCGACAATATTAGTGCTTTCAGGGGGAAGAAGCTGTAATATCGTCAAATCATTTTCAACTTGTTTTAACTGTTGCTGCAATCTAGTCAATTCTTGTTGTGCCATTTCACGGGAGGTTTCATATTTATCACCCATACTGCTTTTGGTGTCATTAACCAAACTATCATTCGCCAAATCCATTGCAGCTAGGATTTCCTTCAACCGAGCTTCAGTACGTAAGGTAATTTCTTGAATCCAACATGATTTATCAATTTTCATTTTTCAATTTAAATTTTAGTCCATAAAAAAGCGCCAAATGTGATTTGGCGCTTCAATTAAAAACCTAATAACCAATTTAAATAAAATATTTAATTAGTTTTCTAGTGCTTCTTTAACGTTCTTAGCTTTACGCTCAGCTTCGTTAGATATTTCTTTTGCTTTATCAGCTGTTTTTTCAGCAGCATTGTCAATTGCTTCACCAGTTTTATGCGCAGCATCTTTCGTTGCATCAACAGCATTGTTTACTCCCTTTTCAACAGCTTCTCCGGCAGCTTTAGCAGCATCTTTAGTTTTTTCCCAAGCAGTCTTCGCATCATCTAATGCTTTTTGAGCTGCATCTTGTGCTTTTTTATCGCCACTTTTTACAGCTGCATCTAAATCAGCTTGCGCTTTTTTCATGTCAGCCTCTGCGTCAGCTACTGCTTTATCAGCATCCGCTTTCAAATGTGCAGCATGCTCTTCAGCTGTTTCAATGGAATGATCTAAATGTTCACCAACTGTTGTATCACCATCGTGATTCTTGTCAACTGTGGAAGTGTTATTGTTGCATGATGATACTACGATAGCACAAGCAACAGCTGCTAATAATCCAATTTTTTTCATGTTAATCTGTAATTTTTGTTTATATGTTTACGAGTTAATCATTGGGTTATTCGCAAAATTTATACCACAAATTATTTAGGGTAAACAGTTCCCTTTGCAGCCTCAAGTGTGTTTTTTAATAAGCCAATAATGGTCATCAATCCAACTCCTCCTGGAACAGGAGTAATCCAAGAAGCTTTTTTAGAAACTTCGTTGAAATCAACATCTCCATAAAGCTTATAACCCGATTTGGTTTCTGTTGATGTTTCTCTATTGATACCAACATCAATCACAATAGCACCTTCTTTAACCATATCGGCAGTCACAAAGTTCTTTCTACCAATTGCAGCAACAACAACATCAGCCTGCAAAACCTCTTCTTTTAAATTTTGAGTGCGACTATGCGTCAATGTTACAGTACAATTGCCTGGATTGCTATTACGCGCCAATAAAATACTCATCGGTGAACCAACGATATTACTACGACCTACAACGACCGCCTTTTTACCTGAAATATCCAAATTATAATGATCCAACATCAACATAATTCCATATGGCGTAGCAGGAATAAAACTTGGTAAATTTCTTTGCATACGACCTAGATTGATTGGATGAAAACCATCCACATCTTTTCTATAATCAATAGCTTCCGTTACTTTCTCTGGATCGATATGTTTCGGCAAGGGTAATTGAACAATTAAACCATCAATCTCATCGTCAGCATTGATTTCAGCGATTTTTGCTAATAATGCTTCTTCTGTGATATCGTCTTCATAGTGAAGATTAGTTGAATCAAAACCTACTTGTTCACAGTTGCGCATTTTGCTGGCAACGTAAGTTTCACTTCCACCATCATGTCCTACTAAAATAGCAACCAAGTGTGGCTTACGACCTAACTTTTCTGTTAGTTCTGCAGCTTCACGCTTAATGTCTTCTTTTAGTTTTGCAGAAACTTCTTTTCCGTCTAGTAACTTCATATTTTATGTAAAAGGTTGATTTATCTTATGTTTAATCAAGTTTCAATACTGCCATAAACGCTGACTGTGGAATCTCTACGTTTCCAACCTGACGCATGCGTTTCTTACCTTTCTTCTGTTTTTCTAACAACTTACGCTTACGAGAAATATCACCACCATAACATTTCGCAGTAACATCTTTACGTAAAGCTGAAATAGTCTCTCTTGCAATAATCTTAGCTCCAATAGATGCTTGAATACGAATTTCAAACTGCTGACGTGGTAAAAGCTCTTTTAACTTTTCACAAATCTTTTTACCAAAATCATAAGCATTACTACGGTGAATTAAAGATGATAAAGCATCTACTGGTTCATCATTCAAACGTATATCCAATTTAACCAAATCCGAAGTCCTATATCCGATCTGATGATAATCAAATGACGCATATCCTTTAGAAATAGTTTTTAACTTATCATAGAAGTCAAATACGATTTCACCCATAGGCATTTCAAACACCAACTCGACACGATCAGAGGTTAAGTAAGATTGATTGATAATGGTACCACGCTTTTGAATACATAGAGACATTACTGGTCCTACGAATTCAGCTTTAGTAATGATATTCGCTTTGATATATGGCTCTTCAATGCTATCCAATTTACTTGGATCTGGAAGGTCTGAAGGATTGTGCACAACCACCTCTTCATTATCCTTTGTCAAGAATGCTTTATAGGATACGTTGGGAACTGTTGTAATAACAGTCATATCGAATTCACGCTCTAAACGCTCTTGGATAATCTCCATATGAAGCATTCCCAAGAAACCACAACGGAATCCAAAACCCAATGCAGCAGATGATTCTGGTTCAAAAACCAATGAAGCATCATTTAATTGAAGACGGTGCATAGATTCACGAAGCTCTTCGTAATCTTCTGTATCAACAGGATATATACCAGCAAATACCATTGGCTTAACTTCTTCAAATCCTTGAATAGCCGTCGCACATGGTCTTTCCTTATGGGTAATGGTATCTCCTACCTTTACTTCGCGAGCTTCTTTGATACCAGAAATAATATACCCCACATCACCTGTCTTAATGACTTCCTTAGGCACCTGATTTAACTTCAAAGTTCCTACCTCATCTGCATAGTATTCTTTGCCAGTAGCGACAAATTTAACCTTATCTCCTTTACGGATTTCGCCGTTTTCAACTTTGAAATAGGCCATAATTCCACGGAAGGAGTTAAATACGGAGTCAAAAATCAAAGCTTGTAATGGAGCATCAGGATCACCGACCGGAGCAGGCACCCGTTCGACGATCGCATTTAAGATATCAGGGATTCCCATTCCTGTCTTACCAGAAGCAGGGATAATATCCTCACGTTTACCACCGATTAAATCAACAATCTGATCCTTTACTTCTTCAGGCATAGCCCCTGGAAGATCCATCTTGTTTAAGATTGGGATAATTTCCAGATCATGCTCTAAAGCTAAATAAAGGTTGGAAATAGTCTGAGCTTGAATACCTTGAGAAGCATCGACGATAAGCAAAGCACCCTCACAGGCAGCAATGGATCTAGAAACCTCGTACGAGAAATCCACGTGTCCTGGGGTATCAATAAGATTAAGGATATATTTCTGTCCATCTTTCACATATTCCATCTGGATAGCGTGGCTCTTGATCGTAATCCCTCTTTCACGTTCCAAGTCCATATTGTCCAACAACTGAGCTTGTGCCTCACGTTGGGTAATGGTATTGGTAAACTCTAACAATCTATCGGCCAATGTACTTTTACCGTGGTCAATGTGCGCGATGATACAAAAATTGCGTATATGCTTCATATAGGTTTTTATGCCTTCAAATTAATTCGCAAATATAATTTTTTTAAACGAGCTTTCCCCGTTTTAAATGAAGCATTTTAAGAATAAAAGCTAATATCTTTCAATTATATAACAAGAAATACGAGAGATTAATTAATTGTCACAGCACTAATTAATTTTCATTGGGAAATAGAAGGACAATTTTTGTCCCCTCTCCTAACTCACTATCAATACTGATCTGTACATTAAGTCGATCTGCGATTCTTCGTGCAATAGAAAGTCCCAACCCGGTACCTTCATAATCTACTGCGTTAGACAGTCGTTTAAATGAATCAAATATATTACTTAATTCCTCTCTTGCAATTCCAATTCCATTATCCTCAATGATATAGCGAACAAATTCATGATCCAATTCTGAATGGATAGAAACCTTAGGTGCTATTGATTTTGCACTATATTTAACGGCATTACCAATGAAATTCTGAAATAATTGATAAATAATTGTTTTCTCTCCATAGATCGGAAGAAGATTTCCAAAATTACTAGACAACAGTTCAGAACCATATCTGATTTTACTGAATTCTACAATTTGAGGGATGAACTCTACTGGATAAACAGGCTCCATTTTGTAATCATAGCCCTTCACTTTCGAAAACTCGTGAATGGAGGTCAGCATGTCGGTAATCACCTTAACAGCATCTTTTGTATTATTCAGCATTTTATACCTTAAATCCTCATTCATATCCAACTTTTGCATCATCATTTGGGTGGAAAGATTAATAGCAGAAAGTGGATTTTTTATATCATGGCTTACCGTATTGGCATAGTCGTCTAATGCTTTATTTAAGTTGAGTACTTCGTTATTCAACAAACTAATCTCTTGAGCCAATCGCTTAAAACTATCCGTGATTATGTTTCTTAACCTTTCAAAAAAGAACAATTCATTTTTGGTCCATTTTGTCGAACGCCTGTAAGTAGTTTGATGCCAAATTTGAAATTTAGGATGAGGCTCATTTTCAAACTCCATATAAGGATTTAGCTCATTCATCAACTCCTCTGGCTTTTCAACCCATTTTCTTTTCTGAATAACCTCCCTTTTGAAAAATAGGATCGTAAATCCTCTTTCTGGCAACACATCAATTCCAGCTACTCCAGCAAAGCGTTCGAAATTCAAACCCAATTTCTTGCCATATTTTAGAACAAATTCATGATCAGCAAAATAATGATCTTTTGTAAGGCTAGCTATTTGATCTACTATTGCATTGGCTTTAATTTTACCAATTTCAATTTTATAAGTGAACATATTGCCTTCGCTAAGAATAACCATAGCATCGGCATCTGCAAACTCGCAAAGCTTTTCACCTAACTGTTTTAATACTTCAGAAAGGTCTCGGTTTAAGATTAATTGTTCTTTTAGCAGCAACTCGAAATTCTTGATTTCCTCATACCACTTCCTTTCCAATATTCGTTGGGTATCCTCATAAGCATTCATCGCCATTTGTATAAAACTTAGCATGGCCTCACGTTTCAATAAGGAAACTCTCTTTGCTTCTTGGCTTTGACAGAAAATATAACCCCACAACTTACCTTTGACTGTGATCCCCATACTCATATTGGAATTCACCCCGTCCCGAATAAGGTATTCAGCATGTAATGGAAGGACGGCTCGTATCCCTGTTTGCTGCAAACTAGGAGAAATCCCATCCTTAGAAAGCATACGAACTGTTGGACCATCTACCTGTGCCGAATAACGACTTGCATTGACTAAATGAACCTGCTTCGCGTATTTAAAAACATCAATATTTGGATAATAACAATCCTTAATTCCTTTTAGTGCATCATTTCCAATATACTCTGAAATAACAATCCCATTCTCATCTTCATCGTACTGAAATACGCGCACTCGATCAAATCCACTTATTTTTGCTATATATCCACAAACAACCTCCCAAATATGTTCTTTATTCTCATTTAGAAGTCTATTAAAACTCTCGAATTTTGGAAAGAAAACACTATTATCTAATGACTTCTTTTCAAACTCCAAATAAATATAATCTTCAAAATTATAGATATTCAAGTAGCATTCTTCATCTTTAACCAGAACCTCTAACCAAACACGTTCTTTGTAATCCGATATAACTTGATCTATACCTTTCTGCAAGTTTTGATAATTTCCCGGGAGATGCTGAGTAATAAGATTATTTAGGTTACTTCCTAAAAATGAACTAACTTTTTCAGTTAACCATGAGCTACAATTTTCACTGATACTAACTAAGGTTAGATCTCGATCAACGATCAGAAGATATCCATACGATTGAATACAATCAGTAAGATAATGTGCATTATCTTCAGAAAATGTCTGATACTCCATGAATTAATAATAGTTAGTTTTTCGCCCTTGTTTTACATTAAGCTGGTCCTGCAAATCTAAGGGTTAATTCATTATAAATTTAATAAAAGTTCTTATTTCAGCAATATATTTTTTTTTGAAATACAATAAATGAAAAGCATCCAAAATTGACCGATAATAAAGTTGAAAGACAAGACTTTACAAAACCCTATTTAACAAAAACTCGAATAATTTAATGTTGATTAGAAATCAAATAAAAAAAGCACTGCATTATTTTGCAGTGCTTCTCCTATTTATGGATATATCTTAATTAACTTTCGATACTCGGTACTGGTACCACTTCATTTGTATCTTTTTCGTAATCGATTTGATCAAAATTAAATCCAAAAAGATTGAAAAAATCATCACGATATCCTTTAATATCAGAAATACTTTCCAAGTTTTCAGTAGTAGTTTGTTTCCACAGTTCAGCAACTTCTTGTTGAACGTCATCACGCATTTCAAAGTCATCCACACGGATTCTACCTTTTTCGTCCAATGCAGGAGCAGAACCAGTATATAATCTTTCCGCAAAAAGACGTTGCATTTGCTCAATCGTTCCTTCATGAATTCCTTTTTCTTTCATCACTTTGTATAGCAATGAAATATACAGAGGAACTACTGGGATAGCAGAGCTTGACTGCGTTACTAATGCTTTATTTACAGAAACATATGAAACACCGTGAATATCACTCAAAAGATCATTCAATGCAGGTACAGTTGCTTCCAAATCATCTTTAGCACGACCAATGGTACCATTTCTATAAATAGGATAGGTTAATTCAGGGCCGATATACGAATAAGCTACAGTTTTTACACCATCAGCTAATACACCAGCAGCCTTTAAATCCTCAATCCAAAATTTCCAATCCTCACCGCCCATTACCGCAACGGTATTATCGATGTCTTCTTGGTTCTCTACAGGATTAATGGTGATATCAGTTACCACACCTGTATGGAAATCAACGGTTTTATCTGTAAAAGGCTGATCAATTGGTTTCAATACTGAAGCATATTGAACGCCAGTTTTAGGATGTGTTCTTCTTGGCGATGCTAATGAATAAACCACTAGATCTACTTGTCCTAAATCTTTCTTGATTAACTCAATAGTTTGTTTTTTGATCTCATCAGAGAATGCATCACCATTTATGCTTTTCGCATAAAGACCAGCTGCATGAGCTTCATTTTCAAAAGCTGCAGAGTTATACCAACCAGCAGTACCCAATTTACCTTCAGAGGCTGGTTTTTCAAAAAACACCCCAATGGTTGCTGCATCTGATCCAAACGCAGCAGTAATGCGGGAAGCAATACCAAATCCGGTGGATGCACCGATTACTAATACTTTCTTTGGACCATTGGCAATCTTGCCTTTTGATTTCACATAGTCAATCTGTTGTTTAATATGTTCTGCTGTACCTTCTGGGTGTGCAGTCAAACAGATAAAACCTCTAGTTCTTGGTTGTATAATCATCTTTATATAATTTCAAAGTTGAATAATTTCTACAAAAGTAGTTAATTTTTCAAGGAAACAGCTTTTACCTTGATTTTTTAGAAATATAGGTCTAACCCTATGGATGACTTCTCTTCTTTACTTCTAATATTCCTATTTCAAGAAGGAAGTTTATTTTATAATGAAGTTCCTGTATAACAAATTGATAACCTCTTTCGAGAAATTTAAAGCATCCCCGTCTGCTACATATGTTGGGCGACAACCATTTGTAATTACAATAAAACCAAATTTCTTCTCAGGTTCAAAAAACATATTACTATAAAGTCCATACGCAGATCCTGTATGACCAACCATATGCTCTCTAGCAATTAAATTCGTGTTTTCCAACAAAGCTAATCCATATTTCTCCTTTTCTGTCAATCCCTTTTGCATACGTTTAGAACTCGCTTCTTCTATTATTTTCACTTTTCCTAAACGTCCATAGTTCATATGCATCATCATATATCTTGCTAAATCTTTGGTTGAAATCTTCATCCCCCCAGTTGGAGAAAAAACAGGTGTACTCTCCCCCATTACATAGTTTTTGATTTCTTCCGAACGTGGATTATAAGCTGATGGCTGTTCTTTAAAAGAACCATTTTCGAGTTCATATAGTTTTACAAACCGCCTACTATCCAATGAATCGATGCAATAACCTGCAGCCAACTTCAATGGATTAAGTATTTGTTGTTTGATATAGCTGTCAAATCGAACATTTGTCAATCTTTCCAATACCGCTCCTACCATGTTGAAGTTCAAATTACAGTAAGCATATCCTTTACCTGGCTCGTAATTATTATAAGACTTCTCCCATTTTTCATTTTTAGATGGGTCTAATACATCTAAACTGAAGTAACCATTACTATCGTTAATACTGGAACGATGTGACAATACCATCTCTAAGGTTATCTTCGTATCGGGGAATTTAGGATTTCTCACTTTAAAACCTATCAAATCACTAAAATCGTCATCTAGGCTAATCTTACCTTGTTCAACCAACTGCATAATGGCTGTAGCGCTAAATGATTTGGAAATCGAGGCAATTCGAAATAAATCCTTCGTGCTTAGGGCTGTTTTATTTTCTAAATCTTTATATCCAATGGCTTTCTCATAGATTGGTTTGCCATTTTTCACCACCAGCACGGTTAATCCCACTGCCTCATGCTTTTCAGCTAAGGTCTTTAGTTCTTGTTCAAAATTACGCTTTTGTGCTACCCCCAATTGTATGGAAAATAGACTTAGTAATAACAAATAAAATGGTTTTAGGTATTGCATTCTAAAATTCATGGTTGATTGTTTTTAGGTTATTAAGGTTAAACTATACTTCAAGGCTAAAGCAACTAAAGTACCCAAGACAAAACTTAACAAGGTCCCAATAAGGACGTATTCTGTAAATTTCGTATCCCTGGCATTGCTTAAATCGCCAAATCGAAAAATGGACTTTGCAGCTAATAAAAAGCCTATCCCTTCCATAAAGTTAAGCATAACAAAACTTAAAATCATGATTCGTTCCAAGATCCCTATCAATGTCCCTGCATCAAATAAGCTGTCTTTTCGCTTGTTATTGAATTCTACTTCACCGTTCCACTTCGTAAAATACACTCGAATTACAATGGGAACTACGAATATTTGAAGGACGATAGCAATCAGGTATAATAACAAGTGTTGGCTAGACAGACTCGCTTTTACCTGATCAAACACTTCCGGATTAAGGAAAAAGAATAAACCAAAGATACTTGCCAAATGCAGCACCTGATCAATTAAAAATATGCGAACAGGATTAACCTTCCATCTCTTTTCCCAAAATATTTTACCTGCATCCAATGCCAAATGTATGGCGGTCAGAAAAAGTATGTTTTTCCAATTATTGTCTAAATCCGTACTAAAAAATAGAATTAATAAACCAGCATGAACTGCAATGTGATAAAATAGATATTGGATATGGTCTTTTCTTTTTTCCACCCAAGACTTGGGCTGAAAAACAAAATCGCCCAATATATGAGCCAACAACATTAACAATAGACTAAGCATATTTCTTGAGTTCTTTAGTACAGTACTGAATCACTTGAAGGATTTTATTATAATGCGCTTTGGACAGATGTAAACTAACCTGACTTTGATGTTTTCTTCCAGATATTTCCAATAATTCCTTTTGTGTCGCATTAGGATTTTCAAGTGCCACTTGAACCATCTCAGCTGCCCCCACTTTCCACTGGTCAGTTATGGTACTTGCTAGGCTTAAAATCAAGTTTAATTGCGCATCTAATTCAGGATAATCAGATTTAAATGAGAGTGTTTCTCTACCTAATTGATCAAACGATTCGCCCGAATAAACAAATGCTGACCCCGATGATTTCTTGATATCTGGATCCTCATAGCTGATGTCTCCAAAACCAATTCCTACTCGAACATCATTAGGCTCAAACATTCTTAAGGATGCTTTCAAATGAAATATAGCTTGAAATACATCCTCCAATTTCATCTCTGCTTGAAAGCTATCCCCCCGATAGATGTCGTGTCGAATGGAATATCTTTTTAAACTTGCTTCTAATCTCGGCATCCAATTATCGATATCCTGTGCCCTGGAGTTGATCACATCTCCTGTTATGATTATATGGTTTTTCATAAGGCGCCTTTCTCATATTTATAGTCCATGTTCCTGCGTGAACCTATTTGGCTCTGTCAAAACAATTGACTGCTATAAAACAATTACTATAGATTTAATGTATTAACAAATATAACTGAAAACAATGATAATCCGAAATATAACTAAAAACAGTGATATTTTAAAATATAACGGAAAACGATTATATTATCAATTATCATAAGAAACAATGATATTAACATTTTAATCCAGCATATAAATCAAGAAATAAGCAAAAAGTACCCTACTTTAAAAAGAGAATACAGCCTTGCAAGAAATTTGATTCAAATCGAAAAATAAGTAAATTGGGAATAGAAAAACAATCAATATGACAAATTATTCTAAAAAGCTAACGGCAAAAAATAAATTTAAACTATCCGAGTATTCTACAAGCTATGACGGAAACATCAGTGATGATGAGGCGAAAAAGGCCCTGAAGGATATTCGAAAAGAGATTGCGGAACTACAAGATAAAATGTACGCTCATGACCGCTATAGTGTTTTAATTTGTCTGCAAGGCATGGACACAGCTGGAAAAGACTCCTTAATTCGAGAAGTATTTAAAGCAATCAATGTTCGCGGTGTAGTTGTAGAAAGTTTCAAGACCCCATCGGAAGAAGAGTTACAGCATGATTATCTTTGGCGTCATGAAATAAAACTACCAGAAAAAGGAAAATTCACGGTTTTCAACAGAACCCATTACGAGAATGTATTAGTTACCCGCGTTCACCCTGAATATTTACTCAATGAACATATTCCTGGTGTTGAAGACCCGAATAACTTACCAAAGGATTTTTGGAAAATGCGATTTGAGCAAATCAATAATTTTGAAAAAAGAATTACAGAGAATGGAATGATCGTAATGAAGTTCTTCCTTCATTTGGGCAAAGACGAACAAAGAAACAGGTTATTGAGCAGATTGGAGGAGGACAAAAAGAATTGGAAATTCTCACCTGGGGACTTAAAAGAAAGAGCATTATGGTCACAATACATGGACTGCTACGAAAATGCTATTCTAAATACCAATAAAAAACATGCTCCTTGGTTTATAATCCCATCAGACAGTAAAGCCGTAAGTCGATATTTGGTTGCTAATATCATATTGGAGATTTTATCGCAATACAAGGATATCCAATATCCAGAGATGCCCGCAGAAATCGAAGAACATAAACGAAAGTATAAAGAACAGTTGGAGTCCGAATAAACTCCAACTGTTCTTCTTTATTTTAAATGATATTAAAAGACCACTTTGGATAAACCTCCATCAAGTGGAATGCTTGCTCCATTCAAATAAGCGGCGTAATCTGAAGCTAAAAATGTAACAAGAAAACCATATTCCGCTGGAAGTCCCAGACGCTTAACAGGAATGCTTGCTTTCCTTCTCTCTTCTATATCAGACATAGAAACTCCTTCAGATTTACTTTGCATTTCCATTAAACTCCGCAATCTTGCAGTATCAAAATAGCCGGTCAAAACCGTATTAACGGTGATACCATAAGGAGCAACAGCCACGGATAGCGATTTACTCCAACTCACCAAGGCTATTCGCATACTGTTTGATAAAACCAGATTATCCAGAGGTTCCTTGACTGTTAATGAAGAAACGTTGATAATGCGACCAAAACCTTGGGATTTCATATGACCTAAGCAAAGCTCCGTAGCCATTACCGCATTTTTAAATAAAAGATCAAAGGCCAATTGGTAATCTGAAAGTCCCTTGGACAATACATCACCTGCTTGAGGACCATTCGTATTGTTGACGAGAATATCTATTTGATGCTGTGAAAAGAATTCCGATATTTTTTGTTGATGAAGAGTGAAATCTGTAAAATCAGTTGTTAAATAACCATGCTTCTGCCCTTTGGATGTATCCAATTCTTGCAATGCCGCAATTAACTTTTCTTCATTCCGAGACATCAAATAAACCTCTGCTCCTGCAGATGCCAACTCTATAGCAATACCTTTACCAATGCCATCACTAGCACCTCCAACTAAAGCCTTTTTCCCGCTTAGATCAATTAACATAAATTTCTAGTTTAAGCCCTAAAGATAAGCAGTCCTAAGCACAAGAAAAACCTAGAATCAACCTATTCTTCTTCATTTTTCGGATAGCCCTCTTCGTCTAAGTCATCTCGATCATCTTCCGCATTATGCGAAAGGTCTTCATCTAGTTTGGAAACCTTTAAAATCCGATCATCGCTTATATGCATGTTGTTGTCTCCTAGCTCCTCATTAGCAAGCTCCTCTTTATCTGCATACTCCTCTCCTACATAAGGATTGGAATCATCATATGTAGAATCATCGTCCTGCGCCCCTTCACTTATCGTGTCATAGTCCATAGGGTGGTCCCAGTCGGGATCATTATCCTGAACATCCAATTCATAGCTATCCTCTTCCTCATTATAAGCCAAATCTTGGGGATCACTTGGACCTTGTTCATCGACAGATTCTTCATCTTCAATTGGGGAGTGATCATCAATAGAACCGGTTCTATTTCTAACTTTGTCTTCTTCTTTTTTGTTTTTGTCTTCGTTATTAGTTGATGTGTTCATGTTATCGTGTATTAAATCAATTACTACTCTAAAAACCCAATAGAACGGAGAAAGTTTTGTTAAAAAGGCTAAAAATCAAGGAGAATGCCTATACCTTTTATAAAAAAAATACGTTATATTTACGTTAACAATTTATAAACTTCTTATTATGCAAACGAAAACAGAGTACCTGATATGGGACAAAATTGTCTGTAGTGCTAAGGGTCGTTTTGACGCAGAACTTTATGCCAATAAGTTCAAAAACATGGCTCCTGAACTATTTGATAAGTTGATTTTGCACATCATTGTTGGTTTTGCTTCTGGAGAAGACCATGACTCCATTGCCATTAATTTGCACAATGAAATTGAACATTTAGGAATTGATGTTCGTGAAGGTGTTATTGATGCCATCGTTTCGGATAAACATGTGTTGTTTTCTTCTGAAATCTACGCAGCGTATTTGACCTTTTCAATGTTAGAGGATGGCAATTCGGAGGCCGAAGTTTTAGGTTATGTAACAGACCTGCTGGAGCATCCACAAATCTACTAATACCCATATTGAACAATTTGTTCATCTAAACCAGCTAAAGCGGATTATTCTAAAGGTTATCAGCATCGTTTTTTCCTAATATTTGCTATCTTTGCCGTTATATGGAAACCGTTGTTAGTGGTATTAGAAGTACCGGAAAATTACACCTTGGAAACTATTATGGAGCATTAAAAAACTTCGTCAAAATGCAAGACGAGTATAACTGCTTCTTTTTTATAGCCGACCTTCACTCCTTAACGACACACCCGACCCCACAGGATTTAACCCATACGGTTCGGAATGTAGTCGTAGAATATTTAGCTGCTGGTTTAGACCCAGAAAAGTCAACTATTTATGTGCAATCTGATGTTCCAGAAGTTGCTGAACTATACCTGTACATGAACATGAATGCTTACTTGGGCGAACTTGAACGTTCAACTGCTTTTAAGGACAAAGTACGTGCAAACCCAGATAATGTCAATGCAGGTCTATTAACATATCCTGTATTGATGGCTTGTGATATCTTGATTCACCATGGAACTAAAGTTCCTGTTGGTAAAGATCAAGAACAGCACTTGGAAATGACCAGAACCTTTGGTAATCGTTTTAACAGATTATACAATGTAGACTACTTCAAGGAGTCTTTTGCATTTACGTATTCAGACAAATTAATTAAGATTCCAGGTCTTAGCGGTCAAGGGAAAATGGGTAAATCTAATGGTGAGGCAGATTGTATTTATTTAGCTGATCCAGCAGATGTAATCCGCAAAAAGATTATGCGTGCTGTTACAGATGCAGGTCCAACTGAACAAAACCAAGAGAAACCTGAAGCTGTACAAAACCTGTTTGATTTGATGAAAGTCGTTTCAACTGCAGATACTTTAACACACTTTGACGAGCTTTATAACAAATGTGAAATCCGTTATGGTGATTTTAAAAAGCAATTAGCAGAAGATATGGTATTGGCGACTAATGATGTTCGTTCAAGAATTGAAGAAATCAGTAAGGACGATGCATATATTGCTAAGGCATTGAAACTTGGTGCTGAAAAAGCTGCAGCAAGTGCACAGAAAACCATTAAAGAAGTAAGAGAGATCATTGGTCTAAACAAACTATACTAATCGAATATGCATATAGCAATTGTTGGAAATATCGGTGCTGGGAAGACCACATTAACGGAAATGTTGGCCAAACATTTAAACTTTGAACCTCAATTTGAAGCTGTAGAAAACAACCCTTATTTGGAAGATTTCTATAGTGATATGAAACGTTGGGCATTTAATCTGCAAATATTCTTTTTGAACAGCAGGTTCCGTCATATCGTAGACCTTCAAAATAGAGGCATCAATATGATCCAAGATCGTACTATCTACGAGGATGCATATATATTTGCTGAAAACCTGTACGATATGGGACTTATGAGTGCCCGTGATTTCGAAAACTATAGCGATATTTTCCAAAGCATCATTCATTATATTAAGCCACCAGATCTGCTTATATACTTAAAAGCATCTGTACCAACTTTGGTAAATAACATCCAAAAACGTGGTCGTGATTATGAATCTGGAATCCGCTTAGATTACTTATCCAAATTGAATGAAAAGTATGAGAAATGGATTGGTAATTATACAGATGGTAAACTTCTAGTCCTGGATAAGGATAATTTAGATTTTGCCAATAATAAAGAAGACTTAGGAACAATTATCCAGAAAATCGAAGCCGAATTATTCGGACTTTTTTAAAGAAACTCCAAAGCCGATTTCATCGGCTTTTTTTATTTTTATACTATGAAAGTAATTGGAATTATACCAGCTCGCTACGATTCAACTCGTTTCCCTGGAAAACCTTTAGTAGACATCAATGGAATGACTATGATACAAAGGGTTTACAACCAAGTAAAACATGCTGCATCGCTTTCTGAAGTAGTTGTGGCTACGGATGATCAACGAATTTTTGAACATGTACAAAGCTTTGCTGGGAATGTTTTAATGACCAGTAAAGAGCATCAATCTGGAACTGACCGTTGTGCCGAAATCATTAACAAGGTGTCGGGATTTGATGTTGCTATTAATATCCAAGGTGATGAACCTTTCATAGATCCGCAGCAGATAGACCTTCTGGTTTCTTGCTTTCAACAGGAAAATACACAGATCGCAACCTTAATCCGTAAAATTGAACAGCTCCAAGACCTTGAAAACACGAATAAACCCAAGGTCGTTATCAACAACAAACAAGAAGCTGTTTATTTCTCCAGACAAGCTATCCCCTATTTTCGAGGAAAAGATATGCGCGATTGGTTAAAGGAAATGGATTATTATAACCACATTGGTATATACGGATATCGTACTGAAATCCTCAAAGAAATCAGCAAACTACCGGTTTCTAAACTTGAACTTGCAGAATCTTTGGAACAACTTAGATGGATAGATAATGGATATCAAATTAAGACTGCCATTTCCAATCATCTAAACGAAGCAATTGATACGCCTGAAGATTTACAATATATCTTGAAGAAATACTTTTCCTAAGGCAAAAGATGATCGTGATAATCCACTTTTGGCAATAAATCCATAATCGGCTGATAATCTGCTAAACTAAGTCTAATCATATCTTTGATAGCATCAGCTAAATCATTGATTTGTTCCCGACTCCGTATACCTAATACCGAACAAACTACTGGTTCATGCAATAAGGGATATTTTAAGGCCATGGCCAAAGTAGAAACCCCTAAATCCTTTGCTGTTTCTTTTAGTACCTTCTGTATTTTAACCACATCATGAATGGATATGCTGAGGTATTTTTGCGCAGCCTTAGTCAGCATTAAACCTTGTGCAACGGTGCCACGTGCAAAGATAGAAATAGCGTATTGCTCCAATTGCTTAAAATAAGCTTCTGGTCGACGATCCAACAAGCTGTACTGCATCATATTGGAAACCATTTGACTAGCTGACGCATATTTAATGAACACATTAGGACGAATGGATGAAATCCCATAATTTAAGATCTTCCCTTGTTGCTTTAGAAGATCGAAAGCTTCTACAATTTCATCAAAAGGATCTTCTATGGTTCCTCCATGTAGTTGATACAAGTCGAGATAATCCGTATTCAGGCGTTTTAAGCTACCCTCAACAGCTTTTATGATATAGTCTTTTGACGGAACCCAATCCCAACCTGAACCATCATCTTTCCAACGATTACCAACTTTAGAAGCCAGCTTCCATTCGTTTCTTTTGGATTGAATCAGCCTTCCTAATAAAGCTTCATTTTCTCCCTTATCATACAGGTCCGATGTATCCAAATAATTAACACCCAGCTCCAAGGCTTTATCTAGAATATAAGTATTGGTTCGGTCATGCCCTTGCATAAGGGACATCGCACCAAGACCAACTTCAGAGACGGTTAAATCACCCTTAAAGAGTTTGTTTTGTTTCATTAGTAGCAACTTTCTTCACTTTTAACAGTTCCACTTCAAAAACCAAGGTACTGTAAGCAGGTATAGGACCGCTTGCTCGTTCTCCGTAACCCAATTTATAGGGAATAAAGAATTTATACTTCGAACCTTCTTTCATCAAAGGAACAGCAATTTTCCAACCTTCAATCATTTCATTCAAGGTAATTTCTATTGGTTCTCCTCGATCATAAGAACTATCGAATGTAGTACCATCTGTCAACATGCCTTTATAGTGAACAGTAATGGTGTCTTCCAATGATGGCTGTGGACCATTTCCTACTTTAATGACTTGATATTGTATTCCCTCAGGGGTTTCTTTAATTCCTGCTACTTGTTTATTCTTCTGTAAAAAATCTGCACTAGCTTTAATCAGCTTATCATTTTTCTCTTTTGTCACGCGTTCCATACCTGTACGAATAACTTTCTCTTTTTGAGATTCAGTAAAGGCCAATGACTTTCCATCTAAAACATCCTTTATTGCTTGGCTTAGAACAGTTGAATTAATTGGGATTTCCATCCGCTTAAGGTAAGAGGCTAAGTCTTGCCCTAATGCATAGGATAAGGAGTCATTCGTGGTTTTTAGTCCCTGTGCATGGCAAAAGGAAGTAGCAAAAATTAATACAATTAAGCTTAGGTATACTTTCATTAGGATTTATGATTTTCAATTATTTTCTCAACAATATCATCTGTACAATCTGGATAATCTACTCGCACGCTCGCCTTGGCATTTAACCAAGATTCGATTTCCAACTCAGATTTCTTTTTTAAACTTTTGATTACAGGTACACCTATCTCTTCCAATGATGCAGCATTTAAATGCTGCTCATATTGATTCTTCATAGGTATAACCAATAACTTCTTCTGCAAAAATAAGGCTTCTGCGGGAGTTTCAAAGCCCGCACCACATAAAACCCCCGATGAGGTAGCCATAGACTGTACAAAAGCATCGGAATTAATCGGATTAATCGACACGTTTTTCAGTTTAAAAGGTTTTTTATTATGCTTGGAAAACACCTCCCATTTGACATCTGGAAAACGAGATAAGTGCTTCAACAAATGTGCATCATCATAGGAAGGCAAGTAAACGGTATAATGTCCAAGATCCTTTGGCTCTAACTCGCGAACCGCCTGACGAATAACAGGCGTAAAGATATTAGAAGCATAGGACTTAAAATGAAAGCCGTAAGAATGTGTAGCTGGCGCATAATTCTTCATGATAAACTTACCCAGCATATCCGTCTCCTCAGGCTTAGGACTTGCAGGATCAAATGCACCTATTTGATGGCTTAAACCTATACATGCCTTCTCTCTAAAATAACATCCCCATGCTGAAATAGGCTCGAAATCATTGATTACTAAATCGTATTGATCGACCGGAACCGAATTCACTTCCTTCACGAATTTACGAACCGTAGAACTCATAAAAGTTCTCCATAAGTCCACCCCTCCGGTTTTCCCAAAAATGAAACTTAATCCATGATAACGGTATTTAACCTCGAATGGTAAGTTGATATCAGCTTGAATACCGCTGACGATTACATCCACTTCCGCATGCTTACGTAAGCTCGGAATAATATCAATGGCGCGACATAAATGCCCATTTCCTGTGCCTTGAACAGCGTATAGAATCTTCATTGAACGCAATAAATTGATATCCCAAATTAACAATATTCAACGAATAAGTAAACGTTTAAATATTAACATTCCATGAATTAATTCCCTATTTTCCGTTAATATATTGTAATTCAACATGAAACACAGTCTACTCCTTTTTATAATTTTATTGAATTGTGGCCATTTTCCTAACTGGGGCTTTCATGCACATAAGCTAATAAACGAATTTGCCATATACACCCTCCCTATGGAATTAATCCCTTTTTACAAAAACAACCTTCATCATATCCGTGAAATGGCGGTAAATGCCGATAAGCGAGTTTATATTGACACCGCTGAAAGCGAAAGACATTTCTTGGATTTAGATAAAGTGGAATTACCACAAGACTCCCTCATAGTTCCTTGGTATAAGCTAGAAAAAAAACAAAACCTAATCCGTAAATGGTCTTTCGGGATCATTCCTTGGCAAATTGATATTACATACAGAAAATTAGTAAAAGCATTTTATAACCATGACAGTGAAAAGATTATTAAACATTCAGCCGATATTGGTCATTACCTTGCGGATGCACATGTTCCCTTGCATAGTAGCAGCAATTATAATGGTCAATTTACCAACCAAATAGGCATTCATGCTTTATGGGAAACTCGTATCCCAGAAAAATATATTCCGACTTATAACCTTTTTGTTGGAAAAGCAGTTTATATACCAGATGTACTGGCATTTGCTTGGAAAACGATTAATAAAAGTCATAGCCTTTTGGATTCTGTCTTTGAATTGGAACTACAAACCCGAAAAGAAGTTCCCGCCATTCAGCACAAGGCCTATATCGTAAGAGGAAATCAAACGCTACATAATTATTCCGATACCTATGTTGATCATTACCATGATTTATTAGATGGAATGGTCGAAAATAGACTAAGAATGTCAGTTCAAGCAATAGGTTCGATATGGCTTAGTGCTTGGATCGATGCAGGACAACCTGATTTAACCAAAAGCAAACCTATTTCTGTCCTTCAAGATTCGATTCCCTACAAAGGGAAAACCAGTTTAGGTCGTGAAGAATGGCATGAATAATACAAACCTATTAATTAAATTTATTTCCATACATTTGGCAAATTTATAACGTATATGAAGCCTACAATAAAGATATTGCTAGCTCTTAGCAGTATTCCAAATGTATTATTAGCCCAACAATCCATTAGCGATAGCACGCGAATTCAAGAAGTTCTTATTCAAGAAAACAGACTTCAAATTCCGGTAAGCCAATCCAGTAGAAATATTCAAATTCTGTCCCAAAAGGACATAAAAGCACTTCCTAGCACCAGTATTAATGAAGTCCTGCGTTATGCAGCAGGTGTTGATATTCGTCAGCGCGGACCTTTTGGCACACAAGCCGATATTGGCATTGATGGTGGAAGTTTTGATCAAACCATATTGTTGGTGAATGGAATTAAGTTTTCAGATCCTCAAACGGGTCACCACATGTTGAACATTCCAGTCCCTCTGGAAGCAATTGAACGTATTGAAATCCTTCGTGGTCCTACATCGCGCATTTATGGAATCAATGGCTTAACTGGAGCAATTAATATTGTCACTAAAAAAGCAGAGCATTCCAATGCCTATGCGCAGGTATATGCTGGTTCTTCATTCAAAGACAGAAAAGAAGAAGATAAGGATGGAATCTATTACGGTCAAGGAATCCAAGTTGGCGGTGCATTTAGTGCACAAAGCCAACAGCACCAACTTTACCTAACCAAAGAAAAGAGTAATGGACAACGTTATAATACAGCCAGTGAAAACGCTAAAGTATTTTACCAAAACCAAATCAACCTCAATTCGCATAATCGTCTGCAAATGATGGCTGGTTATATCAACAATAAATTTGGTGCAAATGGATATTATGCTGCTCCAGGTGATAAAGAATCGGAAGAACATGTAGAAACGGTTCACTATAGTTTGGCATCAAGCCATGATTTGGGATCAAACTGGTACTTGAGTCCCCGCTTGAGCCACCGCTATAATGAGGACGATTATCGATACTTCCGAAACGATCTAAGCAAAGCTAGAAGTAGACACTATACACATACGCTATCTGCCGAATTAAATGCTCGATACCAAAGCAAATATGGTGATCTAGGTTTGGGATTGGAGAGCCGTCATGAAAAGATTAGCAGTTCCAATATTGGTAAGCATGACCGCAATAACTTTGGTGCTTATACGGAATTCCGTACCACGCAACTAGAAAACTTTATCATTAATGCTGGTGCCTATATCAACTACAATACAGATTATGATTGGCAGATTTTCCCAGGAATTGATGTAAGCTATATTATCAATCCAAATTGGCATTTAGCTGCCAGTTCCGGTTCTAGTCAGCGTATTCCTACTTTTACGGACCTATACCTTAACCAGAAGCCTGGTAATATTGGTAATCCTGACTTAATATCGGAGAACTCTTGGCAACATGACTTTAGCGTAAATTTCAAAAACCAACATTTTAGCGCAAAAGCTGGCTACTTCTACAGAGATATCCAGAATTTTATTGATTGGATTCGTGAAAGTACAGATGTTCCTTATCAGGCAACCAATCTTGGCAATAACAAAACGCACGGACTGTTAGCGAATTTCCAATACCAGACAGCTTTTCAAAATCAGCAGCTTTTTCAAGTTAGAGTAGATTATACCTACTTAAACCCTTCCATCATCAATGATTATCCAAATACGATCATTAAGTATGGCATTGAAAGTTTGGAACATCAAGTTATTGGAACCTTGCAATACCAAATCAAGGAATGGTCATTTAGTACAGCAAATCGTTATCAAGAACGTTCTAAAGGAAAGCCATATTTCATATCCGACTTTAGATTGGCCTATAAAAGAAATAACCTTTCCATCTTTGCTGATTTACAAAATGCATTTGATGCCGAATACATTGAAGTTGGTGCAGTACCTCTTCCTGGCAGATGGTCTAGTTTGGGTATCCACTACGCCATCCCTAAGATTTAACCCTTACATAGAAAATAAAAAAGCTCGAATCTTGTGATTCGAGCTTTTTTATTTCATCTCCTAGAGAGATTACATTTGTTTTTCTAATTTTTCAGTTAAAACGGATTTTGGCACCGCACCAATTTGTTTGTCTACGATTTCACCGTTTTTGAAGAATAACAAAGCAGGGATGTTACGGATACCATAACGAACAGAAATATCTGGATTGTTATCCACATTTACTTTTCCAACAACTGCTTTACCTTCATATTCTGTTGCAATTTCATCTACCAATGGTCCAACCATACGACAAGGACCACACCACTCTGCCCAAAAATCAATTAAAACTGGTTTATCTGATTTTAATACAACTTCTTCAAAGTTGCTGTCTGTAATTTCTAATGCCATATTCTCTTTATTTTTTGATTTATTAAAAGTATGTATTTACAAATATAAACAATACAAACCTTTTACAATTTATACGAACTTAACAAAATTTCTATAGCTTATCAATTTAATCTATAATTCACACCGTCCATCTCTTCCAGCCCATCCAAAAACTCATTTGTAATGAATATCTTGCGTCTTTTAACCGGCATTTCTATACTTAATTCATCCTGAACATCCATTATTTTGAATTTCAATTGACAATTTGCCTCCTGTCCCTCCACGGAAGTACAATTGATCAATCGCTCTAATTCCTGTATAAAATCAGCATCCAATACATGCAATGGAAACTGAATGGTGAAGCTCTTTGCCATCTTTTCCCGTAAATCAGAAAGTAGCTGTATATTCTTCAATTCAAAGCCCCAGTTGCCAACTTGCTTAAAGCGCTCTTGAACCAATCCTCGAATCTGTACAAAATATCCTTCCTGCAAATACCCTTTAAACTTCACATAATCTTCACCAAATACCATAATCTCATAGGAGTCAGAATAATCCTCAATAATAAATGACCCAAATGGTTTTCCAGATTTTGCCACTCGATGATTTGCAGACTGTACAATACCTCCAATAACCACTTCCTTATTCTTGATGCGATTAAACGCTAAGGCTACTTCAGGATCAACCTCAGAAGCCTTCATCTTATTGATCATCTGCAGCTCACTAACTTTATTGGCGCAGAAATGCTTGATTTCAAACTTATAGTTATCCAAAGGGTGACTGGTTAAATAAATACCGATGACATCCTTTTCATATTTCAATTTCTCAATTAAGCCCCATGGTGTTGTAGGTGATAATACCGGTTCTGGTAATTCTGCAGCTCCACCTGAGCCAAATAAGCTTGCCTGAGCGGAATTCTCATTCTCTCGGAATTTATGCGCAAACTTAATTGCTTTTTCTAGTCCGGTACTGTTATCGGTATCTGAACTGAAGTATTGCGCACGATGTGTATCATTAAAGGAATCAAACCCACCAGCATAAGCCAAACTCTCAAATGCCTTCTTATTGATCATCCTTAGATCTACACGTTTTGCAAGATCAAAGATAGATTTGTAAGGTCCATCTGCACGGCTTTGTACAATGGTTTCTACGGCTCCTGCTCCTACACCCTTCACAGCGCCCATTCCAAATCGTACCGCACCATCATCATTTACCGTAAACTTATAATGCGACTCATTTACATCTGGTCCCAATACTAGCAATCCCATTCGGCGACATTCTTCCATGAAGAAAGTTACCTGCTTAATGTCGTTCATGTTGTTGGATAATACCGCAGCCATATATTCTGCAGGGTAATGAGCTTTCAAATAAGCCGTTTGATAAGCAATCCATGCATAACATGTAGAGTGCGACTTGTTAAACGCATAACTTGCAAATGCCTCCCAGTCGGTCCAAATCTTCTCAAGTACCTTCGCATCGTGACCATTCGCCTCAGCTTGAGCAACAAATTTTGGCTTCATCTTATCTAGAACGGCCTTTTGCTTCTTACCCATAGCCTTACGCAGTACGTCGGCATCACCCTTAGAGAATCCAGCTAACTTCTGCGATAAAAGCATTACCTGCTCCTGGTAAACGGTAATTCCATAAGTTTCACTCAGGTATTCCTCACATGCATCCAGGTCATACGTGATAGGTTCAATACCATGCTTACGTTTTACGAAGGCAGGGATATATTCCATAGGTCCCGGACGATAAAGTGCGTTCATCGCAATTAAATCGGCGAATACAGTAGGTTTCAACTCCTTCATGTATTTCTGCATACCCGGCGACTCATATTGGAAGATACCTACAGTTTCCCCACGTTGGAAAAGCTCATAAGTCTTCTCATCATCAATAGGGAAACGATCTGGATCCAGATCAATATTATGGCGTAGTTTCACATTGGTTACCGTGTCTTTGATCAGGGTTAAGGTCTTAAGACCTAAGAAGTCCATCTTAAGTAATCCGGCACTTTCAACTACGGAGTTATCAAATTGGGTAACATATAAATCGGAATCCTTGGCTAAGGAAACCGGAACGAAATTCGTAATATCATCTGGCGTAATAATCACACCACAGGCATGTATCCCCGTATTACGCATAGATCCTTCCAATAAACGAGCTTGCTTAATGGTTTCGGCTTCCAAGCCTGCACCGTCCGCCAAGTTCTTCAGCTTATTGACAGCCTCCAACTCCTCGCTTCTCAAAGCCTCTTTTAAAGCCTTCTCTTCCATATTGAAGATCTTGCTTAATTTGAGGTTCGGAATTAACTTAGCGATCTCATTTGCGTCTGATAAGGGCAAATCCAAGACACGTGCGGTATCCTTAATCGAAGATTTAGCAGCCATGGTACCATAAGTGATAATCTGAGCAACCTGTGAAGCGCCATATTTATCAATTACATACTGCATAACACGACCACGACCCTCATCATCAAAGTCAATATCAATATCAGGCATGGAAACACGGTCAGGATTCAAGAAACGCTCAAAAAGCAAATCGTACTTAATAGGGTCAATATTGGTGATTCCTAAGCAGTAGGCTACCGCTGATCCGGCCGCCGAACCACGTCCCGGTCCTACTGAAACCCCCATCTTTCTTGCCTCCGCAATGAAATCTTGTACAATTAAGAAATAACCAGGATAACCTGTTTTTTCAATAGTCGCCAATTCAAAGTCTAAGCGCTCCATAATGGAATCATCAACTTCTTCATAACGCTTTTCAGCTCCAACATAGGTTAAATGCTTTAAGAAAGCATTCTCACCACGCTTACCGCCATCTACCAAATCCTCTTCAGATTGAAACTCCTCAGGAATCTCAAACTTTGGAAGTAATACGTCTCGATTTAGGGAGTAAGGCTCTATCTTATCCAGAACCTCTTGAATATTGATAATCGCCTCCGGAAGATTGGCGAAAGCCTCTTTCATTTCTTCCGTCGACTTGAAATAGTACTCTTGATTTGGCATCCCGAAACGGAAACCACGTCCTCTACCCTTTGGTGTGGATAGCTTCTCCCCATCCTTTACACATAATAGAATGTCATGGGCATGGGCATCTGTCTTATTGACGTAATACGTGTTATTAGTAGCAACAATCTTTACATTGTGCTTTTTAGCCAATTCAATCAAAGTTTGATTGACCCGATTCTCATCTTCTTGACCATGGCGCATGATTTCCACATAAAGGTCATCAGCAAATAAATCCTTCCACCAGATTAAAGCTTCCTCAGCTTGTGATTCACCAATGTTCAACACCTTGCTGGGTACTTCACCGTTTAAGTTTCCAGTTAATACAATAAGGTTATCTTTATATTGCTCTACTACGGAACGATCAATACGTGGTACATAGTAAAACCCTTCAGTATAGGCAATAGATGCCATTTTGGCCATATTATGATACCCAGCCTTGTTTTTTGCTAAAAAAACAACCTGATAACCATTGTCTTTTCTGCTTTTATCTTTACGGTCCTCACAAATGAAAAATTCGCAACCTACTATAGGCTTGATGTGCTGCGGAGTAAACTCCTCGCCTTTTTCCTTCGCTTCTTCGGCCTTTCCATCTTGTTCTTTATTATAACCCAACACTTTACTTACAAAGTGGAAGGCTCCCATCATATTCCCATGGTCGGTCATGGCTACTGCAGGCATTTTTTGCTTAGCTGCTGCCTGTACCAAGTTATCAATGGAAATAGTAGATTGAAGTACCGAGAACTGCGTGTGGTTATGTAAATGTGCAAACTCTGCTTCTTGGAACTTTAATAGCGTCTCCGGGTCAATTTCGAAATCATCCTCATCAACTGCCTCATTATTCCTCAATCGATCAGAAGCAGCTTTTAGGTTAATATGCTTTAATCCAACAGTCTCTATGACGTCAGGATTAGCTTGTTTAAAATCAACAAAATAACCAGTGTCAACCTGAAGTTCTGCAGGAGTAAAAACTTCTCGTCGAACTAGCTCAAAGAAACAGCGAGTCGTAGCTTCCACATCGGCGGTCGCATTATGCGCTTCGGCAAATGGTACACCGAAAAGATAGCTGTGTAATTCTGTTAAGGTAGGCAGTTTAAATTTCCCACCTCGACCTCCAGGCAATTTTAATAGTTCAGCAGTAACTTCCGTACAGGTATCCAATATTGGCATATTACCCATTGGACTATCCACCCCATACCGATAAAACTCACTTCCCATGATATTAAGGTCAAAACCAATATTTTGGCCTACCACAAATTTAGCCTTGCCTAATGCCTCATTAAATTTGTGCAATACATCTTCCAGCGGCACCCCTTTCTCGGTTGCCAAATCTGTCGATATACCGTGAATTTTCTCAGAATCATAAGGAATGTTAAATCCATCCGGTTTAATCAGATAATCTTGATGCTCAATCAATTTCCCCAGCTCGTCATGCAATTGCCAAGCAATCTGAATACACCGCGGCCAGTTATCTGTATCCGTAATAGGTGCATCCCATCGCTTTGGCAATCCCGTCGTCTCCGTATCAAAAATTATATACATATACTTTCCCTTCTGAACCAACAAATTTACTTAATAATTCCTTAAGAGAAACCCAATCCTGTATTTTTTGACAAGCTCGCTACCTACTACTATCATTATGAAGCAAATCCTTTTTTTAAAGCCTATAAATCAAATTTTGATTTGTTTTTAATCTTCTCCCTAAATCAATATAAATAAAATTTTCCTTGGAATATGGAACTATATTTACATTAAAGACTAGTAATCCTACTGAATTCTAATTTCGTAAAATTGCTGCGTTATTAATCTTCATCTTTTCACCCTATTTCCTTCCATATTCGTTATGGATTGGTTTTAGAACCCTAAGGAATTTCCTTGGATATGATAGGGATCTTATTCGGATCTCGTTCGGTCGGAACCGAACGAGATCCGAAGGAGTTCCGAACAAGTTCCGAAGAAGATCCGTTAGAGTATCGAATAAACCCCCTGTGAGAGACGATGAGACAACAGACAAAAGACATCAGAAATAGAAAGGAGGATAAACTAAAGAAAGTATATTAGAAAATGTGCTGTATTACATGGATAGGTTTGTTGCTAATGACACTACCAACCTTGGTTTAGAAATAAATAATCCTTTGGATTAATTCTAATAAAATTTTATTAGATTGATCAATGTATTTATCGTGTGGTTATTGCCAGTAATTGGCTCTTTAATTTATATTTTCTCTGTTCGCAACCATCTGGAAGAAAGAGAAACGCGCAACTGGTCTTAACCAATTGCGCGTCTCAAAATATTCAAACACATTTATCTTAATTCAAAATCACCACTTCTACACGTCTATTTTTCTGACGTCCTTCTGGTGTTTTGTTATCTGCAATTGGTTTAGTCAATCCTAAACCCCTTGTTGAAATTCTTGATTCTGAAATACCCGCATCTACTAGGAATGTTTTCACGGAAGCAGCACGTTTATCTGAAAGCCATTGGTTGTAATTTGCTTCACCAGTAGCATCAGTATGTCCATCCACACGTACTTTGGCACTTGCTTTATCGGCTTTCAATACCTTAACTAATTTGCTCAACTCTTTTTTTGCCCCTTCGGTCAAATAAGATGAATTGATATTGAACAATAAATCGGAAGATAAGGAAACCACAATACCTTCATTGGTTTCTGTTGCCGTTTCAAATTCACGTTTAACATTCTTTAGTCCATCTTTGGTTCCATCTTTTGAAACGACAGCTCCTGGGTTTACTACCATAGACTGTTGTTTACAAGAAAACAACGTTAAACTTGCTAAAAGAATAAGGGTCAAAAAGTTAATTTGCTTCATATTTTCTGTAGATTGCTTGTTTCGTTAATTGTCGTAAATATAAGATATTCTAAGGGATTATTATTTCTTAAAAATTCTTTGTTCGGCAGCCTGAATCTCAGGAATACCTTGATAAAGCTTCCAAATAAGTCCGGACCGGACATTTTCCAGCATGATGGCTACACTTGCCTGGTTCATCGCCAGGTATTCATCTGACACGTCATCGCTGCGCAAATCCATCCATGATCTAAATCCATATTCCGAAAATAAAGTCTCTGAATAAAGGTTGTATAGGGCATTGATGGATCGCTTTGCTCTTGCCTGATCTAAGAATATACTGCTAATGGAAATTGCCGGATTAATTCGATAATTTCCCTCTGTATTAAAGTGTTGATAAAATCCCCAGATATCCGAATTGGTCGTCCCTACCCCTATCTCATTATCTCTGCGCTTTACCACTTGCGTATAGTTTTCTGCAATTTGCTTCAGTTGGTACTCTCCAACCTTTGCCAAGGAAGGGTTGATAGTCAGGAACGGTCGATAAAGTTCTAGCAAGCTGGAATTTATTGGACCAAATGGAACTTTTACCGCATACATGACCGTATCAAATCGGCTAGAAACTTTGATCAAGGAGTCACTTGCATTTCTTCGCATTGATCCTATTTCTTTGACTCCCACATGTTGAACAGAATCAACTTGCTGAACAGAATCGGTTGGGTTCTGTAAAGTAGATGTTGTTTTAAGGGGTTTATAGGTATAGGCAAGAGCATTGGAAAAAGCAACAGCAGGAATACTGTATTTTTTGGAAGCCACAGCTAGCATATAGCTGTTTAAGCCTGTATTTATACCAGTCAAAGGATCTTTTTTGATATAACCATCAATCATCCCAATGGCCGATTTAAGCACTAAAGGATCATCCGCCATAGCAGCAGCCGTCCAATCTACCCTATCCCATAATTTCGTTATTTCAGATCGTAAGTTCGCTTCTTCAGGAGAATCGCCTTTTAGGTATTGGCGAACGATCAATAAGGCCTCAATAATGGATGTCGTTGCCTGTACATCGTACTTTGGCGGTTCATTCAGGTATTCAGGCAAACCTTTACGACCATCAAAGAATGCCGGATAAAATCCCTTATTATTTTGAGCCTTGCCTAAAAACTCAACCACTCGCTTAACGCGACTGATGAACAAAGGTTTGCTTATAAATCCTTTCTCTACACCCACCAATAAACTCAAAAGTGCAGAACCGGTCTCTCGAACAGATACAGTTGCTTTTTCCTTCATGCGGAATGGCGTGTACATGCCGGAATTAATATCAAAATTCTCCACGAAGTAATTGACATGTGCCAATTCCACCAAATCCAATAATTGATTCTCACTAATTGCCTTAGATTCTACTTCCTTAACATCCGAAAAGGGAGATTCGCGATAATCGTAATCTACCCAGGCAATCTTATAGTAATATTTTTTATCCAACGTCGGTACAAAATCCAAGTAGCGCAACATATAAGTTGGTCGAATAGCAACTGGTGTAAATTCTTTATTATCGAAAGAACGATAAACTTTGACATATCGAATATTAGGCGATAAGGGCACCTGCCATTGCAGGTCAATATGCTTACCGTAGGCTGTAGCTTTTGAAAGAACAGCAGATGATGTTAATGCAGCAGTAGAATACTTAGCAGGTAGGAATTCAATTTGATCTAAGAATAACTGATGAACTGCAGGGCTAGCATTTTGTTGACGTAGAATAATTCCGGAGATTAACTTCTCGGCATTAAATCCAGCGAAATCCTTTACGGGAATACGGACATTGAGCCAGGTATTGAGGTTATAATCTTCAATATAATCTCCTAGAGAAAGGCTAATGGTCTGATTCATTCCCTGCTGTATGGAAATGGAAGGCAATAATTTTTGGGATGTCTCAGCAGATCCAACATAGACTTTAAGGGTCAATACATCATTTGGCGACACACGATAAAGGAATTTCTGACGACTATAACGGATATTGACATTCCAATCTCCATTATCATTGGAGATGTATTTTAAAGAGAGGGCATTCCCTGGTGTGAAATAAAGGGAGTCGGAGACCAATAGATTCCGATGTACATTTTCCACCCAACTTTGTCCGGAATAATCGACAAAGCTTCGGGCATAACTACCTTTAACCAAGCTATTGTCAAAAACTACCTCAGGATAGGATTCTGCGTATGATTTAGAGAAAAAGCAAAATAATACCAGCAGGCATAAAAGTCTAAGTTGCATATCAAAGCATTTTACTGCAAAAGTAGGGAAAATTCGTGCCAAAAGCCATGAATTAGGCGTTTTTAAAGCTTCGTGATAAAATTATTACGCAGATATAAAGCACATTGCAGAATTTTGGTTAGAATTATTTCCAGAGAATGAGTTTTCTCTCTATATTTGCAGCACGTCAAGCGAAAGTAGCTCAGTTGGTAGAGCACAACCTTGCCAAGGTTGGGGTCGCGAGTTCGAATCTCGTCTTTCGCTCAGTTGCCTAGGTGGTGGAACTGGTAGACACGCAGGACTTAAAATCCTGTTCCCGTTAAGGGAGTGCGGGTTCGATTCCCGCCCTAGGTACGGAAAAAAGCTCGACAATAGTCGAGCTTTTTTAGTATATAGTAATGAGTATTTAGTAGATAGACCTAGGGCGTGAAAAGAATTTTGTGAAAGAATAGGTTTATTTTATCAAGAGGATTCATCTTTTGTATTGCAATAAACCAAAAAGATCAATTTCATTTCCACCCCATTCATATTTTCTTAATTTTAATCAAAGGATTGCCATTTGTTTTACGAATTGCTAATTTGATGCTTTTAGTATCTTAGTTTCGTGAAAAAATGTTGGATGCAAATTAAAATCACTCCGAGCCTATAATAAATTAGATTTATGAATATTGAAACTTCTGAATTAGAAAAAAATAACTATTTAATAAAAGACAAATTAACACACGCTGAATTACATCATTTCCTGAATGATAAATTAAAACTTAGCAAAAAATGGTTTTTCTACATATACATGGTCCTTCTAATAAGTCCATTAGGTTTAATTTCCTATACAATAACAAAGAATTTAATCACTAAAGATCTTACTATTATTAATTGTATAATTTACGTGTTTTTAGGTATTGTATTAGCAATAGTTTTCATTCCTATACACGAAATAATACATTATTTTGCTTATAAAATTTGTGGAGCTAAATCGGTGTCTTTCTTTTCAAATTTTAAAAAATTCTATTTCGCAACAATAGCTGACAAATTTGTAACTAATTTATCTGAATTTTCATTTATAGCGCTTTTACCATTTACACTCGTATTATTAGGTACCCTAATAACATTTCCTTTTTTGACGGTAGAATTTCAATTAACAGCTTTGTTATATTTATTTATTCATAATATTTTCTGTAGTGGAGATTTCACCTTATTAAATTATTTGGCATCGAATAAGGGAATGGTGACATATGATGATAAAGAAAAAGGGGAAACGTTTTTCCTCCTAAAAAAATAATATATAACTGTTTATAACTAAGCGTTTTGGCGCAATGGGAAAATCGAAAGGCTACACTTCTACCTAGACAGTACATACAAATAGGATTAATACGTCTTGCTGTGTTCAGGTTAAATAAAATGATTTATAATCTTGTTACCCAACGAAAATATTCAGGTCGATTATTTTTCGGTTGTAATAAAATGGTCGATTAGGTGCTCTTTTGTTGTTGGTTCATTGTGAAAAGCTATTGCAACTATTCTGTGAATCGTAGTAGAAGCATATAGTCATTTAAGTTAATCGTATTCACTCATAAAATGGATTTCTTTGTACAGTTTTCCAATGCTTGTAAAGGGATTGCTTTCTTTATTTCCCATAAGTCATCCTATATTTTCTGTCCTGCAGAAAAGTTAAAAACAGAAGTACAAAACCGCCTATAAATGCAATATAAAAAGCAATCCGTTCTTGTCCTTGAAAGTCTTGACTATTTAATATCTCATGTTGGTTCTTTTCGATTTGAAAAGTCTCAAGGTTTAATTTGTCTACTAAATTGGAGTGATTGTAAAACACCTTAACCATATCGCCAACATTTAAGCTTTTGTCAAGGGAACCGTAATCCTGTTGCGGATTATAAACAGCCAGTTTCTGGTTCAGTCCTTGGAGCTTAATGTAGAATACTTGTTTAGTCAAAGTTGTTCGATTATGTCCGCTTGTAGAAGTTTGATGGGTTGTTATACCTTTTTCAGTAATTATTCCTTCAAATTTGTCAACTTTATTTAGGTCTGTACAGCCATTTTGAAACATCAAGTAGGCAACAAAAAAACAAGCAGCAGTTAAAAAAAATCCACCTAGAAAATACAAAACTCGTTTTAACGTTTTTGGAATTCTAAACTTTCGTAATAGCTTAAAAATGCTATTTGTCATTAGTGATTATATAGTCAGTTTCTGTCGTTATAACATTACCTATAACGGGCTGCGGCTTGGCGATAGTGATGGCATGTATTGAGCGAAAATTCAATTCAGACCGATACTTAGCCGAAGCTGTAAGCTTGATTGTAAATTTAACAAAAAAACTAAAGCAAACAGCTTTTGGAGGATAAATAGACTAGAAGTACAATTTTGTAATCACCCCGCATTTCGCCAAGCCGATGTATTTGTTGCACAATTTTTTGTCGCAATGGTAGATTAAGTACAAAAATTAAAGTTTTGGCTTTCTATATTGTAAAAGCGATTAAATTAGCTTAATTTCATCTACATTAACTTTTTTTCCTTAATACATTGAATGAATTGGTGTCTCGCTTAGTGTGTTGCAAACTTACATTATAAATCAAAATATGAGAATAATAAAAACTTCAACTACTTTATTATTATGCTTGATATTTTTAAAAATATTCGGCCAAGAGAATCAAAACAAATATTCTATAAATGTTAGTTTGACAGGATTTAAAAATAATACAAAGTTTTATCTTGTAAATCTTGATTCAACCCAAAATATTGATTCTACCTATTTAAACCAAGGAAAATTAGTTTTTAATGGTCGTGTATCAGAGCCAGTTACTTTTAAACTATATCCCGAAAATGATGATGTTTATTTCAATTTATGGGTTGAAAATAAAAAAATCACGGTAAATGGTGATAGAAACAACTTTTCAGAATTACAAGTAAAAGGCTCTCCCCTAAATAAAATATACTTTTCTGTTTTAAAAAAACATGCACATTTAGACAATTTAAGAGATAGTCTTACGGATCAAGCTATTAAGGAAACTGATAAAGCAAAGGCTAGAATAATTTGGAAAGAAATATCCAAAATAGATGATGAGACACTTAAAATAAGACTTGAAAGCATAAGTTCTTTTAAACCTTCACTTATCACAATAAATGAATTATATTTTCTAAGAAATGATCTTAAAACAGACAGCCTGAAAATTTTTTTTGACAAGTTTCCACAAAAACTTAAAGAGACCAAATATGGAGAGGTTATAAACCAATACATTATTACAAATGATCTAAAAGTTGGTTCGTTTTCCCCAGATATTTCTGGATTATCCTTAGAGAATAATAAAGTGAATCTTTCGGATTATAAAGGTAAAGTTATCCTCTTGGACTTTTGGGCTTCTTGGTGTGGTCCATGTAGGTATAGCAATAAATCCTTTGTTAATCTATATCAAAAATTCAAAGACCAAGGTTTAATAATATTGAGTTTCTCCGTGGATACTGATTATAACATTTGGAAATCTATATCCATGAAGGATAATATTACATGGACAAATATTTCAGACTTAAAAGGGTTTTACAGCAAGCAAGTAGCCGCATATAAAATTAGATCGATTCCTAAGTCATTCCTTATTGACAAAAATGGAAGGATTGTAGAAATACTTACCGGATTTTCTCAAAACACAGAACAATTACTTGAAAACAAAATAATCGAACTGTTGAAATAAAGTCTTGCTTAATAATAACGCCACTTATTTATAAGCGGTATATAAAATATTAAGCTATTTAGGCCCTATCTAATAAGAATCTCCGAAGAAGCAGAATAGTTTAGTTGAGGAATATTCTAAGCAAATGAGGGGACATTCTTTACCTTTCCGTTTTACCTTCTTGATATTCTACTAATTTTTTTTGGAATTCCTTTAGTTCTTTCGCCTGATCCTTTATCATAGATTCAATTGCTTTTTTATGTGTAAGTATTGCCATTTGTTGGTCTCCTCCTTTAAAATACCAATCAGCCATTCTTGCATAATAAATTGACAAATCCGGATATTCACCTTTAATTGCTTCAGCCATAAATAGTTCATAGGCCTCAGCTCCTAATAAGTATATTTCAGGGATAAAATGAATTGTTTCATTATTGAGGATAGACTCGAGAATAATATCGTAATGTGGGTCAATATCTAATGACAATATTTCTTTACCATAAGCAACCGCCTTTGTTTGATCGATTTTTAATAACTCTTGGAAAGTATATATTGTTGGGAAATAGGTGTACTGTAATTTGGGTTCTTTTTTGATTCTTCGATTTATCTCAACTATAGCCGAATCGGGGATATTTATATATTCATAATCCAGAATGGTATAACTAAATACAGTACCTATACTATCTTTATAATTTCTTTCCCTAACCTTTAGTTTTTCCTTTTCTAAGTCCCATTGTTGATTTATCACTTTATCTAAAACATTTTCTAAATTCATAGGATTACCAATCCATGCGAGTTTACCATTGGAATCAATTAAAAATGTTTTAGGAATTCCATCAGAACCAGTACCGTCCATCCAATTCCTGGCCATAAATTGATTGCTATCTATGGCTACGTTATAACTAATTTTATCGCCCATTTCATCGACAAAAGTCTTTATCTCTTGAACTGAGGTTTTTTCTAATTCATAAATGCTTACGCCTACAAAAGTGACCTTATCTTTATATTTAGAGGCCAATTCACTTAAGTGTGGCATAGCCCGAATACAAGGTTTACACCAAGTCGCCCAAAACTCAAGCACATAAATCTGACCTTTCTCAAATTTCTCTATGTTACTTCCCTTTATCCACTCTTTGACTTTTATCGGCGGTGGGTAATCACCAACTTCAATTTTCCTCAATATTGGAGTTGGATTATCAGCAGTTTGGCCAAATGTATAAAGAACTATAAAATTAAAAATGATAAGTAATAGGCAGGATTTAAAACCATTCCTAACTAACTTAAAGAAATAGTAATTGCATGACAACATCTTCATTTTTAATAAATATTAGTTAGTAGTGAATGTATATTGGAAACCTGATTAAGTTTATATTGGCAATATTCAACTCAATGATAGCATTTTTTACAGAAAAATAAAATTGTTTTTCAAAATCTTGCCACTTATTTCTTGAGAAGTAACGAAGGTTTGTAGGAGTTTGTTGGGATGGAAATATTAGTTTACAATTTTAGATTATTAAGTGATTTCAATAACTACTACCATGATATATCGAGACTATCTAATTAAAAGTATTTAAATTAGATTTCTTAAAATCAAAGAAAGGATGTGATACTGGATCTTTGATTTCGTCGACTAACTTTTCAAAGCGGTCTTTATCCTGGCCTACAACTACACTTATATAATTTAAATGTTTATTAACAGGCTCCCTAAGGTCAAAATCATGTTTAGTTATTATTCCCCCGTTATTTTCAATTATATACAAATCGAATAAGGAAGAAAATGAGCCAAATTGTTTTTGTAATTCAAACAATAGAAGTCTCAGAATATATAATACAGGTCCATTTGAATAAACCTTATATGAATAAGGACCCAGATGTTGATCAAGAACAATTTCAAAGGTATTATTGGAGTCAGATTTACTTTCTATTTTTTCAATAATTTCCTTTAAAAGACTTTCAATTGAAAGCGTATGGATTTCATCTTCCTTGATAAAAAATGAAATATCTTCTCTTAGTACTTGGTAAATTTTGTTGTAATCTAAAATTGGTAATTTCATAAAAGGGTTTAAAAGTTAATTGATCAAAAGGAATAGATATTGTCCCAATCGAAAGTTGCACAATTCAATATTTCCATTGGCATTCCTTGAATATCGATAAATGCACATCCATTAATAAGCTGTATAGTTTCTTGTTTGGTATGACCTACTACTTGATTAATCCCGTCCAATTTATCATTCAATAGAGGACCTGGTCTTACCCAACAAGGAGATTGTTCAACAGTATCACCATTTATACTATCTCCAAATAATTGAAATGCCTGTCTATTTTTGTCAAATAAAGTCTGTAAACTTTTGTCAATATACCTCAGATTAAGACCAACTCTTTTAGAAAATGATTTAGTTAAACCTGCATGTGTAAATAAGATATTATTAAAGGTAAATGAAGGTTGTAAATATTTTAAATTCTCTTCCAAAATTTTGTTAATGGCTGAATCAAGATTTTCTTGCCAACCAGTGCAAAGCTCATCTATACCTGATAAATATTGTAAATCATGATTGCCTATTAATAATTTCAATTTATTTGGGAATTTCTTCTTGAATTCAATTATTTCCAAAAAATTTGAAATCTGAATATGACCATCAATCTTCTCATTATCAAAATAATCACCTACAAAAACGATGTAATCAAATTGGGTGTCAATAAACATCTTCCAATCGGAACGTCCATGAATATCTCCAAATGCTTGAATTGATGCCATTATTATTTATAAAGTTTTAAAAACTATTAAATAGGTTGTAATCCTTGTTCTAAATGCTACATTCCTGTTAGAAGTTTCTAATATTTTTTCCATTCAAAACTTTTAAAGCCACTTTTTCTAGCCCAATCACTCCATACTGCTTCTAAAATTTCATTATCTCTGATGCCGGCTACATACTTATAGGTCTGAAGTACATCATTTTTATCTCTTTCATGTGTTTCAAAAACATGCAAATTTATAGAAGAGTTGTTTGGATGCTCATAAGGTGTAAGACCTAACTCCTTGTTCTTTTCAATAACAGTGGACACATTGGATTTAGTTTGTTCACTATAATCTCTAACTTTTTGTATCTCATTCTTGCCAAAGTAAAATTGGTTATTAACAGCCTTATTGTAATATTCTAAATAACCATCAGTAAAGATATACAATTGGTTTTCATATTTAATAAAGGTAGTATCAATACCATTGATAAGCATTGTATCTTTTTTAATGATTTTACCATTTTTAATTTTTTCCATTAAACTGCTGATAAGATCTAATCCAGGATTTCGAACATCAGTATATGTTTTCCTAATGGATTCATCAAATTGTTTAATTCGATTTTCAAGACCATTATTTTCAAACTTGCCTTTAGAATTAACAAATTGTTGCTTCTCAGAAGTTGTCTCAAATTCATTTAAATCAATTTTAGAAATATCATTTCCCAAAAAAGACATAAACGCAATTGATGAACGATCACCGATTTTCTTTCCGGGTTGAACACAGTTATCTTTAAAGTATTTGATTAATTGATGGATTTCTTCGAAATCTTTATTTGTTTTATTATCTAGCCTACTAGATAGGTCAGATAGAATTACAATATTTTGATATGTTAATTTTTTGTTTTCCGATTTTTTTCCACAGGATCCAAAAAATACCAAAAGAAGGAATAGACACGTAAATTTATTTTTCATGGTTAAGCTGCTATTCTTAAAGTTGATTGTTCAATTTCCCTCACTCTTTTTGCGACTTCATCTGGTGCATAATACTCTGGTAAAAACTCAACGAATCCCGATTTATAAGCTGATATTACACTATCCAAAATCATTTCTGTAAAGATTTTACCACTAGATATTCTTGCTTGATAATCTTCGAAGATATTTTTAATATTCTTCTGGAAATCAGCATAATTAGAATCAATGATGATTTTCAAGTTAGTGATAAATAGATCCAATTGTTTTAATTCTAAATACAGTTCCTCTAGTTTAGCATTTAATTCTTCAATCTTGTTTATGAGTGAATTCTTTTCAAATTCCAATTCAATCAATTTATTATTCAAGAATAAAACCTTGCTATTGATCTTGGCATCTACAATCTCCATTTGGGATTTATTATACGAATCAATTAAGAAATCAATCAATTTATGCATAACAATTAAAGGAAACATTCCGAATGCAAAGATTAACCAAAACTCACCATGTAAGGGGGCTTCCCAAATTTTAAAATCAAAAGGTTCACCCATGACAGTCGCCTTAACTTCAGCAGTTGTCATGGTAATAACTACAGAAACGATAATATCGAATAACACTATCCCAATAATGAACATCATAGTGTTTAACCATTTCTTACTATTACCAAAGATGTGGAAATTGGATATTAATACTGGAACCAAAAAGAACAACATGCCAATTAATCCAAACATGACACCATGATTAGTAAACATGTTCAGGATGGCATTTGCATCCACTATAGGGGGAACTTTCACATCAACACCTTGTTCCATAGCAGCATGTATATCGTTTGCCTCGAAAAATGCTTTATATACCGCAGAAGCGAAAAACACAGATAGGTAAAACACGAATATTACAAGGCCAATTATGGCTAATACGGTACCTATGTTCCAGAACTTTTTTAATATAACAGTTTGTTCAAGTGAGGTTTTCTCCAGTTTGTTCTTTTCTATTTCCTTATTTACTTGAAGAAGACCTCTTTCTAAAATTTCATGATTACCAGATTCTAATAATGACTTTTTCGCTTTTAGTTCTTCAACTTTGGTATTGATATTATGTTTTGCGAGATCATTATTACATTTTTCAGCTTCTATTTTACCATCTCTTTCCTGAGAAAGGCTAGTTTTAGTACTTTCAAAAGCCAATGTTATATTAGATAATAGAAGATTTTTTTTGCTTCCTAATCCTTCATCAGTAGCATATGTTCTAATCTTTTCCTTGATATTATTGTATTCAATTCGAAAAATATCCAGATTTCCAAAACTCTCTTTAGAATTTTCATATCCCTTTTCTGAATATTTATCCGTATCTAAATCAATTGCTGAATAAACTAGATTATTCAATTGATCAGAAAAGGTATCATACATGTTATTATTTTGCATAGCGTTTTTATTGTTCAATTCTTTTGTGCTATCTGTACTATTGTTTGTCTGATTTAATTCGATTCTGTGATCAATATTATACCTAAGTCTTTCAAATTCTTCAAGAAATTTGGAATACGTTTTATAATCATAAGAAACATAGATGTTCTCTATATTATTTTTACTAGCATTGTAGGAGTAATTATAAGAGCCATTGATAGATATATTATCATCAATTAATAAGAATTTATGATGCATAATTCCTCTAGAATCTCCTGTTTCAAATGCATGCACCAAAATACTCGATTCGACCAATAAGTTTTTTACAGCGTCATTTTGCTCATTAGACGATAAAATTACCTCTACATTAACATCTCGTGATTTTGCTTCAATAAATGCTGAAGCAATGTCTCGATCTGTAAACCAAGCCATGGCAAGAAAAACGTTTTTTTTTGCTTTGCCTATCTCTGAAATAATTCGGTTTTTTATTTCAGACCCATTTGTAATTAGTTCACTCATAGAACTTTTAATTAATAATTGTTTGTTGTGTTGGTATAATTATGTGTAGAGATTCTATCTACTACGTAAAAAATTTCATGGGTATAAAAGTGTGAATATAATGCAACAAAAAAGTACGGGAAACCGTAATTCAAAAAAGATTTAGCAATAATAATATTTACATACTCGAGAATTTATTAAGATGGAATATCATTTTATCATTCCTTTCTATATATCCCCTCTCCTGCCTTATCTTTGCGGCATGAATTACATAGATCATATAAACGAATATATTCAGCCGGAGCGAGAGGTGCTTTTAAAGCATCCTCTTTATGCGAAAATCAAAAGTATTGAAGACTTAAACTGTTTTACCGAAGGACATGTATATGCTGTGTGGGATTTTATGTCCTTATTAAAGGCATTGCAGATTGAATTAACCTGTGTTAGTACACCTTGGTTTGCCTCCGATTATCCGAATACGCGTTATCTAATTAACGAGATTGTTCTTGCCGAAGAGTCTGATGAGTACATAGACGGATCCAGGTTAAGTCATTTTGAAATGTATATCGACGCGATGTCAACTATGGGAGCCGATTGTTCCAAGATATTTGATTTCCTAGATAGCATTAAGCAACATCAAGATATATTCAAAGCTATTGCTGCCCTAAAAGAAGATGATCGGATTAAAGATTTCCTTAAGTTCTCCTTTGAAATTATAGCAACTAAGGAACCTCATAAAATAGCTTCAGCATTTACCTTCGGAAGAGAGGATTTAATACCTGCTATGTTTACTTCTATTTTAAAAGAGATTCAGTACAATTTTCCGGAATCAGATTTATCTAAGTTTATCTACTATTTCCAACGACACATCGAATTGGATGGAGATGAACATGGGCCATTGGCAATGCAAATGATTCAAGAATTGGCAACTGATGACGACTCTAAGTGGACTGACATGAAAATAGTCGCTAAAGAAGCTTTGCAAAAAAGAATTGCTTTATGGGATGCAATTCATGATAATTTACTTGTCGAAGTAGAGTCCTTCGCATAAAGAACCCTTACATAAAAGACGTCATACATTCGAAAATGAATAATATGACGTCTTTTTGTTTATAACAGCCTAATTAAAACTAAGCTTTTCTTCCATACAATAATAACCTTCGGAATGGATATAACGCAGGATAATTGGGGAATCTTTCTTTAATCCGTTCTTGAAATACATTTTTAAACACGACTTGCTGTGCATCAGTCAAACGTTCCATATAAGGTATTAAGGCAGATCCGGAAATAAATTTCAACAAGGTCTCCTCATCTTCCGCAATAATTGGATATATCCTTTTGGAAATCTTAATATTTACTAAACCTTCCTGAAAGAAAATGTCAGCATATTCCTCCATTGTCAAAACTGAAGATTTTCTATTCCATCCATGAAGATATTCGGAGAAAGGAGCTTCATTGGCCAAATCATAAAGGATTTGATTTAATTCGTTTTCCGTCTGACAAGGCATTTGAATAGCCAACTGACCTGAAGGATTGAGCTTTTTAATCAATGCAGGTATTAATTCTTTATGATTATCTGTCCATTGCAAGGCAGCATTACTGAAGATTAAATCCCAACGGCTCAGACGTTCAATGAAATCATCAAAGCTCTCTACTTTATAATATAACCTTTCAGTTCCTTGTTCCTCCAATCCTTGCAACATCTCTTTCGAAGAATCTATCCCTAAGAAAGTAGAATTTGGAAATCGCTCCGCTAGTAATGCTGTCTGTTCACCGGTACCACAACCTAAATCGACAGCTTGCAATTCTGTACTATCGTCGATCATATCCATAAGATCATAGAACGGTTGATATCTTATCTCTTTAAATTCGTTATACCTTTCGGGGTTCCAAGGCATATTATTTCTATTTTTTGTTGTTCAAATGAATAACAGATGAATATCAAATTTGTTGCCGAAAGGGTTCAAATTATAAGTTATTGACAATATTCAAATGATGAATACGAACTATGCAGTAAAAACTATTACTACTGTCATAAATTTTAGATTTTCTGAATTTTGAAACTGAATTAATAATATTCGAAGTATAAATCAGCAGAAATATGATTTAGATTACATTTTGTTCACTTCAAAATACAGATGTTTGTTACAACATCTATTGAGAATTATATTGGATGTGGAAAACCAATCTTTAACAGAAGTGTATTCTAATGCCAGTTTTGCAAAAAAAGAAACCAAAGAAAAATTATGCTGCACCAAAAATTGATATGGTGGAGTTAATAATTCCTATTGATTTCATTGAAAAGTTAGATGATCCGTTTATTTTAAAGGGTATCATTCAAGAAAAAAACAACATATCTAAATCCAGATAAGGAGTTAAGAATTCCTTTGAATTCAAATTAAGTTGTGTCCACCATTTGTCCACTATTCATTCTCAAATTTTTAAGATTATTTTTTTACCTTAGAACAAAGAAATCTATATATCAAAAAGAATATAGTAAATCGCACAACCCAATTGAATTATGAAAGATCTAATTGAAATTTCTTTAAAAAAAGAATATAAGTCCCCCAACATTAAAATGGAGAAGTTTAATGAAAAAGGACAACGTTCTTTATTTAGATACCTAAAGAACCTGCTTCTAAAAGATCGTAAAGATTCAAAATAATCTTCTTTTCTGATTATCCTAAAATTCTTGACAAGTAACTGCTAAAGTCGAGTTCCCTCAGCGTACTTTTTTCAAACGACTATTTTCTACATTCAATAGGAACCAATTGTATTTCATATACATATTTCTGTTAAAGACTAAAAAATACTGATTAAATATGCTGATATAGTATAGATAAAATCTATCCAAAATTAGTCTTGTATTCAATTTTTATTATCTAACTTTCAGTAAATTTAAAGAGAGGGTACTTCCCTCTTACCTTAATTAACAAGAGAGATAATATTAACTCTGGGAGCATCAAGAAATATCAGTTCCCATTCATTCAAAGAACAACAAGTATGGAAAACGGATCAAACGACATCAGCAAATGCCCATTTCACAACGGTAATGGGAAGAAGAATTTAACCGTTGCAGGTGGAGGTACCACTATTCAAGACTGGTGGCCAAAACACTTAAAAGTTGGATTACTTAGACAACACTCCTCTTTATCCAACCCAATGGATAAGGATTTCAATTATGCTGAAGAATTCAAAAAATTAGACTTAGCAGCAGTAAAAGCAGATTTACATGCATTAATGACTGATTCACAAGATTGGTGGCCTGCAGATTTTGGTCACTATGGTGGTTTATTTATCCGTATGGCTTGGCACTCCGCAGGTACTTACCGTGTAGGTGATGGTCGTGGTGGTGCTGGAACAGGGCAGCAAAGATTTGCGCCTTTAAACAGCTGGCCTGATAATGTTAGCTTGGATAAAGCGAGACGTTTATTGTGGCCAATCAAACAGAAATATGGACGTAAATTATCTTGGGCAGATTTATTGGTATTAACCGGTAATGTGGCTTTAGAGTCTATGGGCTTTAAAACTTTTGGATTTGCTGGTGGTCGTGAGGATGCCTTTGAACCTGATCAAGATGTATATTGGGGTTCTGAGACGACTTGGTTAGGAGGAGATGTTCGTTATGCACATGGTTCTGAAGGAGTAGTAGAGAAACATGGAGTATTATCTGCAGATGATGATGCGGATGGCGATGTACATTCTAGAAATTTAGAAAATCCTTTAGCAGCAGTGCAAATGGGTTTAATATATGTGAATCCTGAAGGTCCTGATGGCAATCCTGATCCGATATTAGCCGCTAAAGATATTCGTGATACATTCGGTCGTATGGCAATGGATGACGAGGAAACAGTAGCTCTAATTGCTGGTGGTCACAGTTTCGGGAAAACACATGGTGCTGGACCTGCAGATAATGTGGGTAAAGAACCTGAAGCAGCAGGATTAGAAGAACAAGGATTAGGCTGGAAAAGCAACTACAATTCTGGGGTTGGAAAAGATGCCATTACTTCTGGTTTAGAGGTAATCTGGACGACTACACCTACGCAATGGAGCAATAACTTCTTTGAAAACCTATTCAACTATGAATGGGAATTGACTAAAAGTCCTGCTGGAGCTCATCAATGGGTAGCTAAGGATGCTGATGATGTTATCCCTGATCCATTTGACCCTAATAAAAAGCGTAAGCCGACAATGTTGACTACCGACCTTTCCTTACGTTTTGATCCCGAGTATGGCAAGATCTCCAGACATTTCTTTGAAAATCCAGATGCTTTTGCTGATGCCTTTGCGCGTGCATGGTTCAAACTAACGCATAGGGATATGGGTCCAAGATCTCGTTATTTAGGTCCAGAAATTCCAGAGGAGATATTAATCTGGCAAGACCCTATTCCAGAATTGAATCATGAGGTAATTGATGCTTCTGATGTAGAACAATTAAAATCTAAGATTCTTTCATCAGGCTTAAATATTTCCGAATTGGTATCCACAGCTTGGGCTTCTGCATCTACTTTCCGTGGTTCTGATAAACGTGGTGGTGCTAATGGTGCTCGCGTGCGCTTAGCTCCTCAAAAAGATTGGGTAGTAAACAATCCTTCTCAATTACAAAAAGTACTTAGCGTTTTAGAGAATATCCAATCGGACTTTAATCAAAGTCAAACTGGAAATAAGCAAATATCACTTGCAGACCTAATTGTATTAGCTGGAAATGCAGCCATTGAAAAAGCAGCACAAGATGCAGGAACTCCAGTACAAGTATCTTATACTGTTGGGCGTATGGATGCTTCTCAAGAGGAAACAGATGTGGAATCAGTAGGTTATTTAGAGCCAATAGCTGATGGATTTAGAAACTACAAAAAAGCAAGATATACATCTTCTACTGAAGAGTTATTGATTGATAAAGCACAGTTGCTAAATCTTTCGGCACCAGAACTAACCGTTCTATTAGCTGGTATGCGTGTGTTGGACACCAATTTTGATGGGTCTAAGAATGGTGTTTGGACGAATAGACCAGGTCAATTAACCAATGATTTCTTAGTGAACTTGCTTGATATGAATACCGCATGGAAAGCAGCTTCAGAGGATAAGGAGCTATACATTGGTTCTGATCGTAAAACTGGACAACCAAAATGGACTGGTAGCAGAGCAGACTTGGTATTTGGGTCTAATGCTGAATTAAGAGCAGTTGCAGAAGTTTATGCTGCAGCTGATGCTCAAGATAAATTTGTACATGATTTTGCCAAAGCATGGGCGAAGGTCATGGATGCTGATCGATTTGATCTTAAATAAAATAATAACAAAGGCTGGTCGATTGACCAGCCTTTATTTTTTCTTCTATATTGATTTTAAATAGAATCCATAAGAATATCTTCACTTAAAATAATCTCATCAAAAGCATTGTAATAAGTGCAAGTAAGCTCTATTAAATCTACAATCCAATAATTTACACCTGTATCCGCACAGACTTTAATGAAATGAGGGAAATCTGTTTTCCCTTGTTGATGATCAATCAATTCCTTACTGAAACTTGCTAAGTCGACTTCTTGGACCAAATTCAATGCTTCGTACTTAGGTTCAGTTTGCTGCTCAAAACCATCTTTCCCTTGATATAATTCAATTCCATCTAAGACTTGAAATCGGAAAGATAGTACTCCTAGATTTTTCAAATCATGAATATATTTCGGGAAGTCAGCTCCTGTTTTCACTTGATCATGAGCTTGTTGTATCTGTTGTAAACTGAACATATTAGGTGTTTATAATTTCTAAAATTAGTGTTTATTTAAAACAAAGCTATTTTCCAAGCTTTGTTAATTTCTCCATTCGCGATAAACTCTTTTGCTTTGAGCAATTGATGTGTCAATCGAGTAGTGTCATCGCCAATGAAAGCATTCAGAAGTTCTTGAATTTCCGAATCATATTGAAAGGCATCTATTTCCTCTTCAGAAGGAAGAGCTTCAGCATTTGCTAATTGAATTAAATCCTCTTCTGTGAATACTCCCGATTGTTTAATAAAAGCTGGAATGTCTACCATACGTATAAAAAAAGCTGAACAAATTGTTCAGCTAAGTTCTTGATAATCCCTAAGGATTTATAATTTTTCGATTATTTTATCTGCAAATTCACTTGTCTTCAACAAGGTCGCATCAGTCATCAGATTATAGAAATCGACGGTTACTGTTTTCTGTTGAATTGTATCAGCTACAGCATTGACAATAGCTTGAGCAGCTTCATGCCAGCCCATATAATCTAACATCATCACGCCACTTAGAATCACAGAACAAGGATTCATGGTATCTGTATTTGCAAAACGAGGAGCTGTACCATGTGTTGCTTCAAAGATGGCATGTCCGGTTTTAAAATTTATATTAGCGCCTGGAGCAATACCGATCCCTCCTACCATTGCTGCCAATGCATCGGATATATAATCGCCATTTAGATTCAAAGTCGCTACAACATCGTAATCTTGTGGTGCCAGTAGAATCTGCTGTAAGAAGTTATCGGCAATGATATCTTTGATGATTAGCTTGCCAGCCTGTTCAGCAGCTTTCTGTTCATCATTTGCAGCATCCTGACCTTTTGAAGCTTTGGTGTTTTCCCATTGATTCCAGGTATAAACTCTATCTCCAAATTCAGTTTCTGCAACTTGATAACCCCAGTTCTTAAATGCACCTTCAGTGAATTTCATGATATTGCCTTTATGAACAATAGTCACTGACTTCCTATTCTCCGCTAAAGCATGTTCAATAGCAGCGCGAATAAGACGTTTAGAGCCTTCTTCTGAAACCAATTTAACACCGACACCGGTGGTATTATTAAACTTATAATCTACTGAAAGATCTTCTTTTAAGAAATCTTGAATACGTTTTGCTTCAGCAGTACCTGCAGCAAATTCAATCCCAGCATAGATATCTTCTGTATTTTCACGGAAAACGACCATATCTACTTTCTCTGGATGTTTAACTGGCGAAGGCACACCTTCATACCATTTTGTTGGTCGTTGGCATACATATAAGTCCAATTCCTTTCTTAAAGCAACATTTAAAGAACGGATACCACCACCAATTGGGGTAGTCAATGGACCTTTAATACCAACTAAATATTCTTTAAAAACGGATAAAGTTTCTTCTGGCAACCAGTTTCCAGTTTCATTAAAAGCCTTTTCACCAGCTAATACTTCTTTCCATGTTATCTTACGTGCTCCTGCATAGCATTTAGCTACTGCAGCATCAAATACACGAACAGATGCATGCCATATATCTGGTCCTATACCATCTCCAATAATAAATGGAATGGTGACCAAATCTGGAACTTGAAGTTTACCTTGTCCGTCTATCGTTATTTTATCTGCCATAATTAGTGCTGTTTTTTTAATTCTTATCCTTACCAAACATGTTGCCAATTTCTCGACTTATCTTACGGAAAATTGGCGCAGTCTGAATATCTTCATATTCATCGATGTGTTGATCTTCCAATCTCGATGGGAATATAAGTAGTAAGTTTTGGTTTTTATAATACCTACCAACGCGCTTAGCAATACCATCCAATGAATCTCGGTAAGACACTTCTCCATATCTAGAAGATACAAATACCAATAAAGAATCCGTATTACTAAATGTTGCTAAACCATAGATATTGTCCCAATCCTCGTACAATTCAAAGGATACTGGAACACTTGATTGCATAGTTTCTAATTGTGTTTCGATAGCTGTTTTACTGCGGTCATTACATACAAAAATTATAGGTAATGAAATCTCTTGTGCCAACTTAGTCATTTTCTCCATCCAATAATGGAAGCCAACTTCAGACTCCGCTAATGGAGGAACAAAAATGGTGATCATTTTGTTGGTGATAAAAGGCTTTTCTATACGACACATAATCAAATTAGCATCAGTACGATTTAAAATACTTTCCGCCTTCTCACCTACTATCTTTTCCACAAAACTAGTCGCACTTGGCCATCCCAGAATCAAACAGTCTGCCTCAGCTTGTTTGGATGCTCTACTAATACCGTTTGCAATGTTATAGTCAACTTGGGTTATCAAATCTACGTCTGTCTCTGAACCTGAAGCATATTTCGATATTTTATCCAAGGTCTGCCTTGCCAATACCAAGTTACGTTCTGCCTGTTCATCATTTGGTACAACCGATAGAATATTCAATGGATGGGGCGATTTATTGGATTTAATTAAAGTCGCAAAATCCAATATAGCCTCCATATTATTGAGGTTCGCAATAGGAATCATAATCTGTTCCTCATGTGCTTCTACGTGCTCGACGTGCTCCACATGTTGCCTTCCTTCCAATACAATTTTCTTAGATGCATTCTCTGTCACCAAAGAAGCTATAATACAACTCACCAATATCAGAACGATAGTACCATTTAAGGCATTCTCATCAATAATCCCGAGGTTATAACCTACCATGATAATAGCTAATGTGGCAGCAGCATGCGCATTACTTAATCCAAAAATTAAGTTTCGCTCATTATTGGAATATTTAAAAGCCCATTGTGTAGCAGTAGCTGCAAGAAACTTACCCACAATACCTACAAATGTCAATGCCCCAGCAACGTGAATAACAGTCCATCCTGCGCTTTTAGTAAATACTGAAATATCCACAATCATACCTACGGAAATCAGAAAGAAAGGAATAAAAATCGCATTACCAATAAACTCAATTCTATTCATTAAAGCTGAAGAATGCGGTATCAATTTATTCAAGGCAAGACCAGCAACGAAAGCACCAATAATAGGCTCCAGGTTAGCCATCTCTGCCAAGAATGCCGCAAAGAATACCACGGTCAACACAAAGATATAGTGCCCAGTCTTCTCACTCTCCACCTTCTCAAAGAACCATCTGGCAATCTTTGGAATCACTCCAAACATAATGAATAGGAAAATGGCAAAGGATATACCCAAAGTAACCCAGAATTCATTATCAATGGCACCCTGAGATGCCCCCTTGATCACCGCCAAGATGATTAGAACAGCTGTATCAGTTAGAATAGTACCACCAATAGTAATAGCTACTGCCTCATTCTTAGAAATACCATATCGATTAACAATCGGATATGAAACCAAGGTATGTGTAGCAAACATACTAGCGATAAGAATACTTGTCAATAGGTTATAGTCCAGCACATAATAACAGACCGGAAAACCTATGGATATAGGGATAATGAATGTAAAGAAACCAAATAAAAAGCTTTTATGCTTGGTCTTTTTAAATTCGTTCATATCCAATTCCAGACCGGCTATAAACATGATATAGAGCAAACCGATCGTAGAAAACAAATCTACTGCCGAGTTCTTCTCTAACCAATTCAATCCATGCGGACCAATAATCATCCCTGAGATAATTAATCCGATAATCCCCGGAATCTTAATTGGACGTAATAAGATGGGTGATAAAAGTATAATAAATAATACCAGGGAGAAAATAAGTACAGGATTGGTGAGCGGTGCTTCAAAAGCATGAATAAGATGATCAAATATTTTGTTGTTCATATAATACTACCTAATAATAACGGGTCCACTAATCGACTTTTTCTATATCGACAAGGGAAATATACGGAAATTTAAGGATAAGCTTATGAAGATTCGCTTGGATTGTAGCTATCTATTTGAATTGAATCGTTTTGATAGGTGAGATTCTAGAAATCAGCATGGAAGGTATAAAGAGCGTAATTAAAGCTATTCCAACTAGCGCAACATTTAGCCAAAGTACTGTAATCCAAGAGATATCCATCGGCACGAAGGATACATAGTAAACACTAGGATCGAGTTTAAAAAAGGCTGTCTTGGTTTGAAAGAAATAAATCAGAATCGCAAAAATGTTACCTAGAAGTAAACCATAACCAATCAGGTATAAGGAATTATATAAAAACACGGTTCTAATCCTTTTATTTTGCATGCCCAGCGCTTTAAGCAAACCAATCATCGAAGAACGCTCTAAAATACTGATCAATAATGCTGAAATCATATTGATCACAGCCACCACGACCATCAACACAAATATGATATTATCATTCATGTCCAGCATATTCAACCAATTGAAGATATCCGGCATTTGCATCACCACATTGGTCGCATACATACTGTTATCCAGCGCATCATTCATTTGCTCTGTTGTCACTCCCAATTGATTAAAGTCCTTTACCCTTACCTCATAACCTCCAACTTCACTTTCTGTCAGATTATTCAATCTGCGAATTAAGGATAAGGAACCGATGACATAAACTTTATCCAATTCCTCCGAATTGGTACTGAATATCCCTTTTACGGTGAATTTACGCTTACGTACGGGCTCTTGAATAAAGTACATGATGAAGCTCTCCCCTACTTTCAGGTTCAAGCGATTGGCAGTCAGTGATGAAATGAGCAATTGATTCTCCGCATCCTCAGCAGCAAAATTTATTGTATCGCCTTCCAAGATGGTCTTCGAAAGAAATTGCTGATCATAATCATTATCAATTCCCTTCAATAAGACACCTTCCACTTCCCCTTTAACATTCATAATCCCTGCTTTGGTGGCAAAAGGATAGATATCAACAACGTTAGGATTTTTTTCCAGGTTGGCAATCTGCTCTTTACTCAGCGATATTTGTGAGTTGACATAGGAATCGTTCGTGTCATTTTTCAATAAGATGATATCTCCGAAAAAACCACGTTGCTTTTCTGTAATTTCCTTTTTAAAACCATTCAAGATGGCAACCGCCATAATGATCGCCATAATAGCCAAAGTCAATGCACCTATGGTCACCCGTACGATCAATTTGGAGAAGGTACGTTGTCCGGATAGGGTAATGCGCTTTGCAAGGAAATATGGAAAATTCAAGCTTAAATATAATTTGTAACTTCGCAAAGTTAAAAAAAATTGTCATCCGTACATACGGAATCCCAAGCACTAGAAAATAAAATAGAATATATGTTGCGAATCATATTTATGGGTACCCCAGACTTTGCTGTGGCTTCCTTAAAAGCACTTTTGGATGCAGGAAAAAATGTTGTAGCTGTCGTGACAGTTCCTGACAAACCTGCAGGAAGAGGTCAAAAGATGCATGAGTCTGCTGTTAAGCAATTTGCAGTACAAAACAACATTCCAGTATTGCAACCCGTAAAATTACGAGATCCTGAATTTATTGAACAATTAAAATCTTACCAAGCCGATCTTCAGGTGGTAGTAGCTTTTCGTATGCTGCCTGAAATGGTTTGGAATATGCCTGAACATGGCACTGTAAATGTACATGCATCCTTATTGCCAAACTATCGTGGTGCAGCACCTATTAATTGGGCTGTCATCAATGGTGAAAAGAAAACCGGAGTAACAACATTTTTATTACAGCATGAAATTGACACTGGAAATATTCTTTTGTCACAAGAAATAACCATTGAAGAAACAGATAATGCGGGTATTGTACATGATAAATTAATGGAAAGCGGTGCTGAACTCTTGATAAAGACGGTTAATGCCATAGAGAACAAGCAGATTAACCCAATCTCTCAAGACTCCTTGACTTCATCTGATGCTGTCAAACATGCACCAAAAATTTTCAAAGAAGACTGTTTGATTGATTGGAGTAAAAATACAGCTGAAGTCTACAATCTAATCCGAGGATTAAGTCCATATCCAGCTGCTTATACGATTCTTGATGGAAAAAATCTTAAGGTTTTCAGTACAACCAAAGAAGTCCAAAACCATCAATATCAGCCGGGAATGATTTTTTGCGACGGAAAGAATGTGCTAAAGTATGCCACTACAGATGGTTTTATTCATTTGCAATCCCTTCAAATTGAAGGTAAAAAACGCATGGATGTAGTCGATTTCCTTCGCGGTTACCGATTCGAAAACCCCAATTCGATTACACAAATTTAAGGATATCGCCAGGCTGACAATCCAAAGCCTTGCATATCCCATCTAAGGTATTTAATCGAATGGCTTTGGCTTTTTGATTCTTTATAATGGAGAGGTTGGATAAAGTAATTCCAACCTTTTCACTTAATTCATTCAAGGACATCTTCCTTTTTGCCATCATTTCATCTAAGTGTATGACTATAGCCATATATTCAAAGTGTTAAAAGTTAATTTATAAATTCAAAACAATCAGTTCCACATATTGTTTTATAAATATAAAAGGAGGATTGTATATTTTCAATTAAAAAGTTTTATTTTTTAGAAATAATTACGGTTATGGGAGATATTCTTCCAATGGAACAACTTTTGGAATGATTTTTGCAATGAGTTTAACATCAACTCAACTCCGCTAACTAACTCATAATGAGTTAATAATTTACAATAATATTAGAATTAATTGGATAAAATTCGTTATGTTTGCAAACATTTCAGAATAGAAAGGTTTATATATTTTAAATGAGACAGCTCAAAATTACCCAATCCATCACGAATCGTGAGTCGCAATCGTTAGACAAATATTTACATGAAATTGGCAAAGTAGACTTAATCTCCGCAGAGGAAGAAGTTATCCTAGCCCAACGTATTCGCGAAGGAGATCAAGTAGCTTTAGAGAAATTAACAAAAACCAACTTACGCTTCGTTGTTTCAGTAGCAAAACAATACCAGAATCAAGGTCTTACTTTAGGAGACTTGATTAACGAAGGCAACCTAGGCTTAATAAAAGCAGCTAAGCGTTTTGATGAAACAAAAGGTTTTAAGTTTATTTCCTATGCTGTTTGGTGGATTCGTCAATCTATTCTACAAGCAATTGCAGAGCAATCTCGTATTGTCCGTTTACCTTTGAACCAGGTAGGGTCGTTAAGCAAAATCAGCAAGGCCTTCTCTAAATTGGAGCAAGAATACGAACGTGAACCATCACCAGAAGAGTTAGCAGACATCTTGGAAACTACCGTTGACAAGGTATCTGATACATTAAGTAATTCTGGTCGTCACGTATCGATGGACGCTCCATTCGTGCAAGGCGAAGAGAACACCCTATTGGATGTATTGGAAAACAGTGATCCAGATACGGATAGCTCGTTAATCGATGAGTCCTTATCAGAAGAAATCAAACGTTCGCTTGCTACTCTTACAGAGCGCGAAAGAGAAATCATTGTATTATTCTTCGGACTAGGTTCTAACCATCAATTGTCTTTAGAAGAGATAGGCGAGAAATTCAGCTTAACTAGAGAGCGTGTTCGTCAGATTAAAGATAAAGCGTTACAACGCTTGAGACATACCTCTAGAAGCAAAATCCTAAAATCTTATTTAGGTTAAACAAAACAAACTTTACTTTAAGAAATAATCGCAATGCGCATCTCAACAGATGCGCATTTTTTTATTCTTTATCAATTCCTCTTTAACCGGACAGCTCGAAATTGCCTAAAACAAAAGGTCCCCAGTTAAATTATAACTGGGGACCTCTCTATTCCAAAGGAAATTAACTATTTCTTGTGTAATTGCTCATATAAGTCAATTACTTTCTTCTGCAAGTCGATTACTTCGACTTCACGCGCCTGAAGACGCTTCTGCAGCTCATTAACTTCGTTTTGGATCTGTTTATCTTCTTCAGGATCAGAAGTTGATAATAACTGTACTAATGATAAACCAAACAGTTTTGAGATCTGGTTTAATCTAGACAAATTTACATCTGTAATTCCTGTCTCGATCTTAGAAAAGGCTGGAATTGAGATATCTAGCCTTTTGGCTACATCCTCTTGACTCCACCCCTTCTGGTGTCTAAGTAATCTGATTTTCTTTCCTAATGCATTCATGGGTAAAATGTAAAATATTTATTTATTAAGTAATTATCAAATTTAAACAAATAAGTTATAATTCAAAATCCCTATATTAAAATTTTAAAAAAATATTGAAAGAATCTTAAAAATTTCTCAAAAATTTATCCGCAAAACTTGTCATATTTACGCCATTGTAATTGTTTGAACTCATAAATAGCAAATTATAACCCCCAGATTTAAAGGTTTCTAAAAATACCTCTAAATCAGACAGTTGCGTTATTACTTGAAAAGAGCGGTGCTTGAAGGTCTCAGATAAACTATGAATTAATTTACCTATTTCGATATTTTTTTCTTTAATAAGAGATGTATTAACGAATACGACAGCAAAATCTGATTCGTCCATTGCGCCCGAATACGCCTGAATAAAATTCTGATCCAAACTGTCATAAGCGTTTAGCTCTATAATTGTTACAAGAGCTTGATTGGGAAATTGCTCTTTTACGGCATGTATACTTGACCTTAGCTTACCTGGAGTATGGGCAAAATCCTGATAAACAACCGATCCATTTTGACTCGCAACAAATTCCAAATAGCGTATAGAGCTCTTGAAATCCTGTATGGCATTGTAAAATTCATCGCGTTTCACACCTAACCACTCACAAACCGTAAAGGCGCCAGCGATATTCGAAAGATTATGCTTACCAAATACCTTCAGAGGGATCTTCTCCTCTCCGACGTGCAAATACGTCACCCCCTTGTTAATCGTGTACTCAGGAAGCTTATAACCGTGTCTATTGATCTTTATATCCATGGTACGCTCCACCACTTCCCTCGTCTTCGCATCATCCTTGTTATAGATCAATGCGCCTTTAGGAACAATACTCCGTATAAAGTCTTCAAATTGCTTGTAATATTCTTCTTCTGCAATCACTGTTTTAAAATGATCCCAGTCAATATTACTAATTAAGGCGATATTGGGTTTATAATCTAGGAATTTTGATTTACGATCGATAGAAGAAGCAAAATATTCATCTCCCTCGATAATAATAAGCTTATTTTCCGGATTCAATTGCAGTAGGTCATCGAAACCTTCCAACTGCGCTCCCACCAGATAATCGAATTGCTTGCCTAATCGCTTTAAAACATGCATGACCATACTGGTTATGGTTGTTTTCCCATACGTACCAGCGATGACCACTCGCGTTTTATCGACACTTTGTTCATAGACAAATTCCGGGAAAGAATAAATCTTCACACCCAGCTCTTGTGCTTTCAGCAATTCAGGGTTATCCTTATCGGCATGCATCCCCAGGATGACAGCATCTACATTTTCGTCTAATTTTTCAGGGAACCAACCTAACTCTTTAGGTAGTAAACCTGCAGCCAACAAATGTGACTTGGAAGGCTCCACAATCTGATCGTCAGACCCTGAAATCTGATGCCCTTGTTCAGCTAAATTAATAGCCAAATTATGCATGATGCTACCACCTATGGCAATAAAATGAATCCGCATGGAATTAAGCTTTAATAAATTTGGCTGCACACCAAGTGTCTAGCACTTTCTTATCTTGATAAACAAAGCCCAAGGACTTTGCTTTCTCCGTTAATATCGCTAAATCCTCTCCATCATAAAATCCTGAAAGATACAAATCTCCAGCACTTCCCAAATCCTGCGCATAAACCTCCAACTGATCCAAAAGAATATTTCTATTGATGTTGGCAAGGATGACATCAAACTTCAATCCTACAATAGCTTCCTTAGAACCTAATTTCTCTGTTATATTAGAAACATGGTTCAAAATTTTATTCTCTTTAACACTTTCCACACAGATCGGGTCATAATCCACCGCCAATAAGTCCTTCGCTCCTCTTTGTGCAGCTAGTATAGCTAGAATCCCAGTTCCACAGCCCATGTCTAAAACACGCTTTCCTTCGAAATCGTTTTCCAAAATAAACGAAAGCATCATGGAGGTAGTCTGGTGGTGACCTGTCCCGAAGGACATTTTCGGATCAATAATGATTTGATAAGGGAATTCTGGTCTATCTTCATGGAAAGTAGCACGCACATAGCATTGATCATCTACAATGATCGGGCTAAAGTTACTTTCCCAAAGCTGATTCCAATTTTGTTGTTCCAATTCTTGAACATCATAGCTTAAATCGTAATCTCCAGCCTCATTTAACAATAACGTTTCCAAAGCTTGGATATCCAAACTTGCTGAAGGAACGTAAGCCACAAAACCTTGGTCTTGATCTTCAAAAGTATCAAAACCAAGGTTTGCTAATTCAGCGACAAGCAAATCCTTTTGCCACTCCTCCATGGCAGAGGAGGTAAAAGTAACTGCTGAGTACTTCATATATTATCCGTTAAAAACATTAATAATTTGCAAGAAATCTCTCGATTTCAAGGACGCACCGCCAATCAATCCACCATCAATATCCGGTTGAGAGAATAAGCTTTGTGCATTTGAAGGGTTTGCCGAACCCCCATAAAGGATACTGCAATTATCCGCAACATCTTGACCATATTGCTCAGCCAAGGTCTGACGGATAAAAGCGTGTAATTCTTGCGCTTGCTCAGGGGTAGCAGTCAAACCTGTACCAATTGCCCAAACAGGCTCGTATGCTAATACTATTTTACCAAATGCCGCAGCATCTAAATGAAATAAAGCTTTGCTTAATTGTCTTTTAATAACATCATAAAATGCACCAGACTCACGCTCTTCCTTAGTTTCTCCAATACAGAAAATAGGAACTAGATCATGCGCCAAGGCAGCATCTACCTTCTTTGCCAATAGCTCATCGGTCTCCCCGAAATAAGCACGACGCTCAGAATGTCCAAGAATCACATAATTAGCACCAGTAGATTTCACCTGTGTAGCAGAAATCTCACCTGTGAAAGCACCAGAAGGCTCTTGGCTGATATTTTGTGCACCGATGGAAACATGAGGAGCCGAAGCACCTAATTTAGCAAGGCTAGCCAAGTGGATAAATGGACTGCATACCACAACCTCTTGCCCACCACGAACCTCGTCTTTTGCCATATTTACAATTTCTGAAAACAAGCTTAACCCTTGCTCATAATCCAAATTCATTTTCCAGTTACCGGCTACAATGTTTTTACGCATAATTACTTTTTGTTTTATTGTTGATTACCTCGTCTCGAAGACGAGTTGTTTGATTATAAATCTGTTCAAATATGGTCATATTATCGGAATAATCGGCACCTGTTATTTGTTGTCTTCGGATTATCATTTCTGCAAATTTATCAAACTTATACGTTTGCAAATCGTCTCCAACTAACCAGCTAAAATCAGGCACAAATTTGGGAATAATATTTGAAATTGCAACCTGTGCTGCAACCCCAATTACAGAGCCCGTATTGACAGCAGAATTAATCCCCAACATGGCATGATCACCCATAATCAACCCACACTTCAACAAACCCGTATCACGCGTCTTAAGCCCTTCATAATCAAATAACCCGACCGACTGCCAATTGTTTTTTAAATTTGAATTTGATGTACCCGCACCTAAGTTACAGCCTTCGCCAATAACCGAACAGCCTAAATACCCATCATGACCTTTCGCACTATTCCCCCAGATAACGGTATTATTCAATTCTCCACCAACCGTACTTTCAGGTCCTATACTTAAATTGGGGTATAACTTTGCTCCCATTTTCACCCTAGCTCCTTCTCCAATCCCTACGTAGCCTCGTAAAAAGCTACCCTCCTCCAGTTTCGCATTTTTTCCAATGTAAATTGGTCCTTCCAAACTATTTAGACTCACCCCTTCTACCTGCGCCCCTTCCTCGATAAATAGCCAATCGCCAAATACCATGTTCTGAGAACTTAGTGATGCAGAGCTACGCCCCTTGGTAATCCAACGGAAGTCAAATAAAAGTTGTTCTTTGTTTTTTAGGAAAATATCTTCTGGAAATTGAATAGCATCCACCTGAATCGAACAGGCAATTGGTTTGAGCTGATGCATCAATTCGGAAACCTCATTCGGATAGTAGTCCAACTTCATGGCTATCCAGCTTTCCTGATCGACCAATACCTCACCGACCTGCAATTTCGCAAGCTCTTCTAATAAGGCATCAGAAGGAAGGATATTGGCACGGATGACCAAATAATCCTTGCTAGCAGGTAATTCTTTATGAAAGAAAGGTTGTAAATAATCCGTAGTCAAATAACTAACCGAGTCATTTAAGCAATACTGCCATTTCTCCTGGAGGGTACAAATACCGACTCTTAGGTTTCCTACTGGCCGAGTAGCTGTCAAAGGCAAGAGTTGCATACGCCACTGCGCCTTATCATATAATATTACGGTTAGCGACATGGGGTAAAAATACGCAAAAAATCCCGATAATAGACTTATCGGGATTCCCTTTAAATTCTTCTACAGAAATTAAATTATTTCTTGTTGTAGCGGCTACGGAACTTATCGATACGTCCTGCTGTATCTACTAACTTCATTTTACCAGTGTAGAATGGGTGTGAAGTGTGAGAAATCTCTAATTTCACTAATGGATATTCATTGCCATCTTCCCAAGTAATACTTTCTTTCGTGTCAACACAAGATTTAGTCATGAAAGCGTAGTCATTCGACATATCTTTAAATACAACTAATCTGTAGTTTGATGGATGCAAATCTTTTTTCATTTTATCTTATGATTACTATATATTCAACAATTGAGGTGCAAAGATAAATTATTTTTTGATCAAAAACAATAAAGTGAAAATATTTCATTCCACATTTTTACCTATAGGCACCTTGGCCCAACATGTCTTGCATGAAGAAATGGGCAAAATTTGCAAAAACTTAGCATACTTCCAAAGAAATCCTTCTTTTTATCTCCTTTTTTCCTTTGCTCATGGCGTATAGTAGTTCTAATTTCATACTTTTGCAGTTCATTACATGTCCGAAAAAATATGAGTATTGGATTATCAGAACAAGAACAGCAACGAAGACTGAATCTTCAAGCCTTAATTGACCTAGGCATTAACCCTTTCCCTGCAGAAAAATTTGAAGTAAACGCCACTGCAGAAGATATTTTAGAAAACTACGAAAGAGATAAAATAAACTACAAGAGCATTAGCTTCGCAGGTCGTATCATGAGCCGCCGAGTAATGGGAAGTGCGTCTTTCATGGAATTACAAGATTCCACAGGACGTATTCAAGCCTATGTAAAGCGCGATGACATCTGCCCTACCGAAGATAAGACCTTATACAATACCGTATTTAAAAAGCTTTTAGATATTGGTGATATTGTTGGTATTACTGGATTTGTTTTCACCACGCAGACTGGCGAAATCAGTATTCACGTACAGACTTTAACGGTATTGACCAAATCATTGCGTCCGCTTCCTATCGTAAAAGAGGCTGAAGGTAAAACTTTTGATGCTTTTACAGATCCGGAACAACGCTATCGCATGCGTTACGTAGATTTAATTGTCAATCCACAAAACAAGGAAATCTTCGTAAAACGTACGAAATTGTTCAACGCGATGCGTAATTTCTTCAATGACGCTGGTTATATGGAAGTGGAAACTCCAATCTTGCAGTCTATCCCTGGAGGAGCAGCTGCCCGTCCATTTATCACGCACCACAACGCCTTGGATATTCCTTTATACCTACGTATTGCGAATGAATTATATTTAAAACGTTTGATCGTTGGTGGTTTTGATGGTGTATATGAGTTCTCCAAAAACTTCCGTAACGAAGGTATGGACCGCACGCATAACCCAGAGTTCACCGCAATGGAGATCTATGTAGCGTATAAAGACTACCATTGGATGATGGATTTCACCGAGAAACTTCTAGAGCACTGTGCTATGGAAGTAAACGGCACAACAAAGGCTACCTTTGGTGAGCATGAAATCGACTTCCGTGCACCATATCCAAGAATCAGTATGGCTGCTGCCATCCAACAATTCACAGGCTTTGACATCACTGGTAAAACAGAAGATCAAATTCGTGAAGCGGCTAAAGGAATGGGTATTCCAGTAAATGACACCATGGGTAAAGGAAAATTGATCGACGAGATCTTTGGTGAGAAATGTGAAGGAAACTTCATCCAACCAACTTTCATTACCGATTATCCTATTGAGATGTCCCCATTAACCAAAAAACATAGAGATAATCCTGAATTAACGGAGCGTTTTGAATTAATGGTTTGCGGAAAGGAAATTGCCAATGCCTACTCAGAATTAAATGACCCTATTGATCAACGCGAGCGCTTTGAAGATCAGTTGAAATTATCGGAGAAAGGCGATGATGAGGCGATGTTTATCGATCAAGACTTCCTACGTTCTTTAGAGTACGGTATGCCTCCTACCTCAGGTTTAGGTATTGGAATGGATCGTTTAATCATGTTCTTGACAAACAACCCTTCTATCCAGGAAGTGCTATTCTTCCCGCAAATGCGTCCTGAGAAAGCAGCTAAAGTTGCTTCAGTTAGTGACTATGTGGAGCAAGGAATTCCAGAAGCATGGGTACCAGTACTTCAGAAAATGGGCTTCATGACCATTGAATCGTTAAAAGAAGCAAACCCGAACAAGGTTTTCAATGACCTTGGCGGAATGCGCAAAAAAATGAAATTAGACATTAGCATGCCAACAAAAGACGAAGTCTTAGCTTGGTTTGAATAATCGAATAAATTTTAAGGATGCCGGATGTAATTTTTATATCCGGCATTTTTTGTGGGAAAGACGACAGATGATAGACGTCAGACAACAGACATTAGACGTCAGACATTAGACAACAAAACCGGTTAAGTTTTAAAGAATTAATGTTTATGCGGGCGATGCATGCATCGCCCCTACAGAAAATCGTGATTTTATTATCCCTACCCACCCTAACCGTAGGGTCGAAGCATGCTTCGACCGATATCCAATATTCAATGAACTTAACATTTCTGATTTACATAGTTTCAAGTTCGATCATCTTCGATTCTCGATGACGGGGTCTTTGGGGAGGGAAATGAGACTCTTCGCTTTGCTCTGAGTTGTAAATGACAAATCTGTTTTTTCCTTTCCACTTTCTCCTTTTTCCTTTCTACTTTCTGTTGTCTATTGTCTGTAGTCTCATCGTCTCTCGCAAGGGTTAGCTAGGGGTTGGATTCGAGAACCCTTCGGATCTCCTTCGGAACTTGTTCGGATCTCCTTCGGAACTCGTTCGGTTAGAAGCGAACGAGATCCGAACAAGATCCCTATCAGATCCTTAGCAATCCCGTAGGGTTCTCGAAGCAATATGGAGCCTAATACGAACTTGATACGAGTGGTAATAGATGAAAAGTCAGGCTCATGATATGCATATTTCAAGGTAGAGAATAAACAGGCAGCAAACAGCATTTCAAACAATCCGAACTATTAGGTGTTTAGTATTACAAAAGATTAGAAGGATTGATAAAATTCTTCCTTAAAACATACAGAGGATGAAAAAATTGGCATATATCTGTTTAGCTGCTCCCTTGATCTGGTCTTGTGCGACAGGGCAATCCGGGCCTAAGAAACCAAAGATTGAAGGGAATTGGCAATGGAAGCAATCTTCTGGAGGATTTGCAGGTAGAACAACAACGCCGGAGAACAGTAATCAAACTCGACATTTGCAGGTCACTAAGGATAGCATTTTTAGCTATCAGAATGGAGAATTACTATCAGCCAGACCATATAGTTTGAAATTTGGGAAAATCCCACTGATGAGTCAGGATTCTTGGTATTATGATGAAGGCGACCAGATTAAGGTAGCTGTCATCAGACAAGACAGTCTATTGATTCTAAAGGAAAATTGTGCCGATTGTTTTGAGCATCAATATGTCAAGATGAAAGAAAAGTAAATAGAACTAGGTAATACAATAAAAAAGGCTCGGAATTAATTCCGAGCCTTTTATTATTTTCTGCTATTCGCTTATTTTTTCACCTCATCAGGTAATAAGATAAACTTAAACAATTGATCTTCTTTTAGGTACTTGTTAGCTACAGCTTTCACTGTTTCAGGAGTTACCTTATTCAATTCTTCAACATAGCGCGTAGGATAAGTAACATCACGACCCACCTGAAGGGCGCCCATGATCTGACCTAACCAATATCTGTTCTCACGAACACCAACTTCATATTGACGTTTTTCTTCAATGATGAATTTATCCAAGTCAACTTTTGTTGGACCGTTTGCTTTCATCTTACGGAATTCATCAATGGTTGAGTTGATCAAGGACTTGTATTTATCTACACTAGTACCGAAACTTACGTTAAATGAATAACGTTCTGTAGGGTATTTCGAGTAAGAAGCACGAGCTCCTGTTCCATAAACACCGCTTTCCTCTTCACGTAGACGTTTGATCAATAAATTGGACATGATTGTCTGTAGCGCACTCATGTTCATATTCTCCGCATCACTGTAATTGTAGTCACCGTAAATGGACAAACGAACATTCGCTTTCGCTTCTTGACCTTTATTGACAATCTTCTCAACACCTTTAGCTGGTTCAACGATTTTTAGATCTTTAGCTTCTTCCTTACGGTTAGTAGCTGGTAGAGCTGCCAAATAATTTTCCAAGTAAGGTTTAATTTCCTCATCAGTAAATGAACCTACAATAACAAAAGTAAAGTCAGAAGCATCAGCAAAACGATCCTTATAGATCTCTAATGCACGGTTTTTATTTACTTGCTCCAATTCTTTCTTATCAGCAGGATTACGACGGATGTTATCGCCATATAAGGTATTGATGATGTTTTTGCTAAACACAAAGTTTGGATCATTTTCACGGTTAGCCAACATGGTGATGTTACGGCTAATGGTGCTTTGGAAAACATCTTCATCAATTCTAGGCTCTGTAAAATAACCGTAGATTAATTCAAATGCAGTTTTTAAGCCTTCTTTATCCGAATAACCAGAAAGACCTTCAGTACGCTCTGAAATATACGGGCTAATATCCACCTCTTTTCCAGTCATGTACTTTTGCAATTCAATGGTATTCATTTGACCAATACCGCTGCTATTTACTAAGTTACTAGCGAATGAAGCTGACATATAATCCGCATCGCTGTATAAAGATGTACCTCCTGGGCTATACGCTTGGATTAAGATCTCATCATTTTTAAAGGTGGTAGGTTTTAAAACAACTTTCACACCATTGCTCAACACCAATTCGCGAGCACCGATTTTATCAATAGCTTTCTCTGATTTAATCGTTCCTTTAACTGGCTCTTTGCTCAATAAAGGTAAATCAGAAACCTTATCCTCATAAGCAGTCAATTGCTCTTTATCCACATCTGCAAACCAAGTATTCACTAGTGCTTCTTCTGGTAATTTTGCTTTTTCAGCATCTGGAGCCAAGATGACAACATCACGGTTGTTATCTACATAATACTCCTCACCTACCGCTACTACTTCTTTTAATGTGATAGTAGGCAATAGTTGTTTTGTAATTTGATAACGATCCTCAACACTTAAAGCAGGAGCATCTTTTAAGAAATGCTGCAAGTAGCTGTTCACATAGCTATCCGATTTACGCTTGTCGCGCTCAACATAAGATGTTTCGTTAGACTTGTTGTAAGCCGAAACAGTACGTTGAAATTCAGACTCGGTAAAACCAAACTTATCCACACGGTCCAATTCGCGAATTAAAGCTTTAAAACCAGATTCAAATTCACCAGGTTTAGAAACGAAATAAGCTGAGAAATTATCTAAGCCACCCATTAAGGACTCGATGTCTACACCAGCTTGAACAAATGGAGGATTAGCTGACTGAATCAATTCTCCTAAACGTGCATTAACCATTTGGGTATAAATACCTTTAATTAATTCACGACGGTAATCCTTAACTGTTTCTACTTTATCCTCTTTATGTTTAATCAAAATCTGTCCAACAGTATAGGCCATCTCTGGATCCGTAACTTTGATAAACTGATTTTTATTTAATAGGTCAATGTTATATTTCGTGCGAGCAGCAGGATTTTTCTCTACGCGCATATCCGAGAAAAGGCGTTTCACCTCATTTTCCATTTGTACAGGATCTACATCACCTACGATGATAATAGATTGTAAATCTGGACGGTACCATTGTTTATGGAAATCACGGATTAACTTAGGGTCGAAATGCATTACTACTTCTTCCGTACCGATAGGTAGACGATTAGCATAGCGGGAACCATTCACCATTACTTTTAGGAATTGATCACGCATACGTTGCATCGCACCACGGCCACCACGCATTTCTTCCATGATGATACCACGCTCTTTATTGATTTCATCAGTCTCCAACATCGCGTCCTGAGCCCAGTCACGCATCACCTGTAGACCATTCTTCAATAATTCAGGATCATCAGAAGGAATAGGCAATTGGTAAACTGTTTCATCAAAACCGGTATAAGCATTCAAATCGGATCCGAAGCGTACGCCTGCACGTTGCAAGTAATCCACCAACTCGTTTTTAGGGAAATGCTTCAAACCATTGAAGTTCATATGCTCTAAAAAGTGCGCTAAACCTTGTTCTTTATCATTTTCTAATATAGAACCAACCTTCACCGCCAAATACATGGTTACACGTTTTTCGGGCTCGGTATTTTTACGAATGTAGTATTGGAAGCCATTCGCTAGCTTTCCTTGCTTAACCGTTTGATCAAAAGGTAACTTTGTATCCCATTTCAACGAATCGGATTTCATGATAACTTTTGCTTCGGTAGTAATTGAGCTTGGAACATAGGCACTCGCCACCTCTACCGTAAATGGTAATAAGAAGGCTAAAGCCAAAGGTTTCAGAATTTTCATAATCTTTTTTTTAATCTAGAACGGTTATTATAAAATAATGTCCCAAAATACAATATTTTGTTTGTTAATTAAAGTGTCCGGCGAATAATCGTCTTTTTTTATATATATTTAACGAATGGATTGGGAAAGTATCAAAAAGGATTTTAAGCGTTATTTACTTTTAGAACGCGGCCTAAGCAACAATAGCATTGATGCCTACCTAAATGATGTCCAAAAACTACAACGATATTGTGACATAACCGAGCTTAACTTAAGCGAAATCAGCAGTAAGGATTTACAGAAATTCTTAACCTGGATGAATGAATTTGAAATTGCCGCATACACCCAAGCACGCTTATTATCAGGTATCAAAACTTTTTTCGCCTTTCTACAAATTGAATACGATAGGGAGAATAATCCTGCGGAATTATTAGAAACACCTCGTATTACGAGAAAGATCCCCCAAGTACTGAGTATACAAGAAATTGACGATCTGATAGCTGCCATAGACTTGTCTGCCCCTGAAGGCATGAGAAATAAAGCCATTCTAGAGGTATTATATGGTTGTGGATTGCGGGTTTCAGAACTTTGTAACCTAAAAATTTCAAATTTATTTCTCGATGTTGAATTTATTAAAGTCGAAGGAAAAGGCAATAAAGAAAGACTGATACCCATTGGTGAACAAGCGATAAAATACCTTAAGATATACCTGGAGGAGGTGCGTATCCATCAACCCATCAAAATGGGGATGGAAGATTACGTATTCTTGAACCGACGAGGCAATCCGCTCTCCCGCGTCATGATCTTTCTGATTATTAAAGATTTAGCCGCTAAAATAAAACTTAGAAAAGAAATAAGTCCGCACAGCTTTAGACATAGCTTTGCATCCCACCTAGTAGAAGGTGGAGCAGATTTGCGTGCTGTTCAGGATATGTTGGGACACGAAAGCATTACGACCACCGAGATCTATACCCATATTGATAAGGAGTACTTACAAAGCGTCATTACCCAGTATCACCCGAGATCATAACGCAACAAAGTATATTTATCCTTGCAACCTAATTGCATTTGATGTATCTTTGCCAAATGATTTCAGGGATAAGAAATTTAAAACAATTTATTGCAAGCTCTTGGATAGGGATAATATTCCTTTCCCTGACCTTGATTTCCCTGCATCAACATGATCACCCATCAGGCGATCATACCTCCTGCAGTACCGCACATCACGATCACCATCATACATCCGATCATGAGGATTGTACCTATTGTTTTTTGTATTATCAGCAACAGGTCGATCAGTTATTGGAATGGAACTGGCAATTAACACCGTTTTCATTCGAACTCAAAAAAGAATACTTAACACAGCCTACTCTAGCTATATTTCTCCCGAAATTGTATAGTAAGGGGCTCCGTGCACCTCCTTCCCTAGCCTAATCATCAATCAGGTTCTTTTACACGAATACACAAATTACAGGTAATTCAAATTACACATGCGCAACTTGCTATTAGCAGGGCTACTCCTTAGTCTTTGGACTGTTGGATTGGCACAGACTAATGAATCATATTTACAAGGCATTGTCCTTGATAAACAGGCAAAGGGCATACCTTCTGCCACAGTAACTTTATTGAACTCCAATCAATCCACGGAAACGGATCTTGAGGGAAAATTCAGCTTTAAAACCCCAATAGGAAAAACGGATAATCAACTTAAGATTACCGCTTTAGGATATGTCAGTAAAACTATTTCCTTAGAAAATATTAATGGAAATAGAATCACCATCACCTTGACACAGGATGAACAGCGAATTGAAGAAATTCAAGTGAACGCGGTACGTCAGGAGCAAGTTACGGCGGTTAGACAAAGCCTGGATGAACAACAGATTCAAGAGAGTAAGGGCAAGGTATTGGCAGAGGTATTTGGTAATATGTCTGGGGTTAGTTTATTAAGCTCTGGGCATAGTGTTATTAAACCGGTAATCAATGGACTTCACAGTAACCGTATCCTTTTATTGAACCAAGGCATTAAGCAGGAAGGACAACAATGGGGATTAGAACACGCCCCAGAAATAGATCCTTTTTCAGCTGAACAATTTGAATTGATCAAGGGAGCTCAGGCAGTGCGTTATGGAGCCGATGCTTTGGCGGGTGTATTGATTGCTAAATCAAGCAACATTAATACCGCTAAAATTCAAGGTTTAGCTGACCTTATTGGATACAGCAATGGTCGTGGAGCGGCTGTCAATGCGCAGCTTTCAGGCGGTTTAAATGCCATCTCTGGATTAGGCTGGAAAGTACAGACTTCAGGTAAAAAATTAGGTAACAGCAAGGCTGCCGACTATTACCTAGGCAATACTGGAGTAGAGGAATTCAATTTCTCTGGGCAACTTCAGTATCAACTTAAAAACCAGAAATTCGATGCCTACTACAGCAGATTCCAAACGGACCTGGGTGTTTTCTATGGTGCCCATGTGGGAACCGTAGAGGATATTTTAGCACGTATTGAGCATGGAAAGCCATTGGAAAACTATGGTTTCAGTTACGATATCGGTGCTCCTAGACAACAAGTATCGCATCAATTGGGGCGCTTAAAATACCAAAACAGTTTTCAGTCCGGCTATGAGTTAGAGGTACAATACGGATGGCAGAGAAATCACCGTCAAGAGTTTGATCTTCGCCGTTCTGTGAGTGACGATGTACCCATGTCGGACATGGTTTTGGAAACGCAGAATCTAGAAGCTATTCTAAGTAAAAATGGACATAGCATAGGTATGCAGGCTGGAACACAAGTCAATAACAATGTACCCGGCACTGGAACAACACCGATCATTCCAAATTTTGACAGTTGGTCAATTGGTTTATTTGGTTTGCACCAAAAGACCTGGAATCGATTTACTGCCGAGGCTGGTTGGCGCTATGACTACAGACATTTTGATGCTGCAGGATATCGGTATAAGTATGTGGACAAGGATGATGCTCTTCCCCAACTTTATAAATTGGAAGATAACCGAGAGTTTCACAACTTCTCGGGATCTTTAGGGGGCTTATACCGTATCAACGACCTGTGGCGTTTAAAATCATCTCTAGGATTGGCCTGGCGAGCGCCTACAGCGAACGAACTCTACAGTGATGGCCTACATCATGGTGCAGGGATTTATGAGATTGGGCGTCTTAATTTAAAGGCTGAGCAAGGCTATAAATGGATCAACTCTATAAGTAGACAAAGCGAGAACTTCCAATTTCAAGCAGATGTATATGGGCAATACATCAGTAACTACATCTACTCCATGCCAAACCCGGATTCTGTTAGACAAACCATTCGCGGTACTTTTCCTGTATTTAGCTATACGCAACATAATGCTTTATTCTATGGGCTGGACTTGAATTTGAATTGGAAAATAGATCCTTCATTTCGCTATCAGGTGAATGCTGGTGTGGTACGAGCTAAAAACCTGGACCTAGACAGCTATTTGCCTTATATCCCTTCGGATCAAATGACACATAGTCTGCAATGGACTTATGACAGAAAGAATGAAGGCTATATCAAATTCAGTCATCACTTCGTGGCTAAGCAAGACCGTTATGAGGCAGGAGCTGATTTTGCAGCTCCACCTGCGGCTTATCATTTATTTCATTTTTATGCAGCGCAGCCTTTCCAGTTGGGCAATAACAAGGCATCTGTTGCTTTACGTGTAGAGAACCTGTTAAACAGATCCTATAAGGATTATATGGATCGATTCCGGTATTATGCCGATCGTCAAGGACGAAACATCGTCTTATCATTACACTATAACTTTTAAAAAACATTAAAATCAAAATCATGAAAAAATTAAATATCCTATTTATCGCTTTAATCTCTGTATCCTTATTTTCCGCATGTTCTAAAGATGATCCTGCACAAGAAGTTGATCAAGAAGAAGTTTCAGGAGCTACTTTAACCTTTACTGAGGTAAAAGCAGAAGCACATGATGATCATTTCCACTATAATGATTTCGAGGGCGCAGAAGTAGAGAAAATCGAATTCAAAGGAAACAACTTATTACCTGATGTAGGTGCGCATGTACACTTGGAAGTAGGTAAATCTTACCGTTTTAATTTAACGGTACGGGATTTCGCAGGACGCGAAAGCCAACAGACTTTCGTAGAACGTGATGACATACACTTTGCATTTTTATTAGGCATTCCTCAAGATGCTTTAACTGTAACCTATGCTGATAAAAAAGCAGATGGCACAAGAGTAAAAGTAGGTACAGTTGGATATATTACTGTTAAGAAAGAGACAAGTACATTTATTTTCAACTATGTATTAAGACACTTGAACCCTGGTGTTAAAGCAAGCCTTGATACAAAAACAGACATCTTCAATAAAGATTACACTAAATTTGGTGGAGCTAATGATTTGGATTTAAAATTCGAATTGCATTTAGTAGGTGAAGATGAGCATGATCACGCACATTAATTTGTAAAACCTTAGTGGGTAAGGTGTAAAATAAAAGGCTAATCGGAATCGATTAGCCTTTCTTGTTTTTGTATTTAGTGCCCGCGGCGGGAGTCGAACCCACATCGGCAGAACCGGAATCTGATATTCTATCCATTGAACTACGCAGGCGGCAGGCCAAAAATACTATTTTTTTGATGGCTTTCAATAGCTGCTATCATGATTTTTATCAATCCACTCATTTCGACCAGCATAATTCCTAACCCCTAAAACAAGAGCATGAATTTCAGGCTATTTCTGGGTGAAGCTATCCCCCTATTGCTATTGATTATTGGGATGCTGTGGCTTATATCAGCATATTGCTAAATAAGAAAAGCCATCCGATAAGGGATGGCTTTTCTGTATGTTATACAACATGGAATTAACCGTTATCTTGGTTTAATCCTTGTTTGTAGATCGCCTTCTTAATTTGGGTACGACGAGTGATCGATTTCTTCTCGAAAGCTTGACGGGAGCGTAGTTCTCTTAATACACCAGTTTTCTCGAATTTCTTCTTGAAACGCTTTAATGCTCTATCTAGAGATTCTCCTTCTTTTACATTTACAATAATCATAGCTTTTTATATACCTCCTTTCGTCGTAATATTCTTGGACTGCAAAGGTAGCGAAAGACAATGAATTACACAAGTGTTATTTTAATAAACCGAATTCGTTCACAATTGCTTCTAAAGGATGCTCTCTCGTACACAATGCGGTATGGATACCTAATTGCTTCGCTCCTTCTAAATGTTGTGGGCTATCGTCTATAAATAGGGTTTCTGAAGGATCTAGATCGTTTTCCTGAAGCACCAACTCGAAGATTTTAAGATCGGGTTTTCTTAACCCTGCCAAATGCGAATAATAGGTTTTCTCAAAGAATTGATCGTTACTTTCTACCTGATAGACTTCTTTGATGTGGTTCATGCAATAGGCATAATGAATCTCATTGTTGTTACTCAAGAGAAACATACGGTATCGAGCATGTAATTGTTCTAATAATTCGTGTTTTCCGGCAGGCACACCCACTAGTAGGGAATTCCAGGCATCATCAATCTGTTGGTCGGTAAGGTCTGGTCGGTTGGCCTTTTCCCTAACCCCATCACGGAATTGTGCAGCTGTAATTTCACCTCGGTCGAAGGCATCGAATAAGGAGTCTTGTCCCCGGTGACCAAAAAACTCGTCTACTTGTGAAATTCCTAAATCCAGGAATGCTTGTCGAACTCGCGCAAAGTCAATCATATAGATGACATTCCCATAATCTAGAATAACATTTTTGATATTTTGCATATAAAAAATTTTGTTTTCTCGTCCCAAATATCGATAATTGCATCGTCAAATAAGGCAGAAGGTTGTTTTATTTTGATGTTAAATAAGTAGCTCCTATAGCTCAGTTGGTTAGAGTAGAAGACTCATAATCTTTTGGTCACTGGTTCGAGCCCAGTTGGGAGCACTAAAAAAGCCTGTAAGTGAAAACTTACAGGCTTTTGGTTTTTTTTAAGGGGGGATGTTGGGGGGAATGATTAGGGCATGGTAATCTGAGTTTCAATGTTATTAAATACTCTTGAAAGCTCTATTTATCCCCTCAAAATTCCACTCATTAAATTGTTATAATTATTGAATTATCACATTATATAATAATATATTTATTGAATGTGATAATTATAACATCAGTATGGATTTAAACTTAACTCTTAAAAATTTAATTAATGATACCATTGCCCCACTATTAAAATCAATGGGTTTTAAAAAGAATGGAAACAATTTTTATAGAGAAATTGGAGAAATAGGACAATGTGTTAATGTACAACAAAGCCGTTGGAATTCTGTAGAATCAAAAGAGTTTACAATAAATGTCGGTCTCCTTCATAAAGGAATTTTAAAGACACACCTAAACAAAGAAATTCCAAAATTTCCAAAAGAATATGATTGTCTTGTCAGTACTAGATTGTCGCATCTAAAAATCAAAGGTGATCATTGGTATGAATTAAACACAAATACAGCTTTTAAAGCTATAGCTAATGAAATTAACAATGATGTCATTTCTTATTTAATTCCGTTCTTAATACAGTATGATCAATTTAACAATTGGATCGATCTTGTCACAAATAGCAATAATATAATTGTTAGTGACATTACAAAGTTCTATATTCTAACTGAATTAGGTCAGTTAAATGATGCTTGTAAGATTATTATTAAACCTTTATAATCCAAAATGATGAGAAATGATAACCCTATATACCAGATTCTCAAATGGAGTACTTGGAAAGTAATCTGATAAGATAAATTAAGAATTCTCTTTCTTTCATTTACATCGATTTAAGCATGGCTATTTTTCACAGCTATACCAATATGATTAATTAATTCTGATGAGTGATATACCTTATTTCTGTTACAAAATCTCCAACTTTTAGGCTTGGTCATCCTTGGTGTTTTTCGAAAAACATCTATTTATAGATATACTTTTATTATCAGATTCAACTATTTTTAATATGCTTTTAAAATTTTTAAGTTCTTGTCTTTGTAACTTTCAATTATTTTACCATTTTTAACCTCAAATAGAGTTTATCGATTTACTTCAATGATACAATATTTAAATACTTCTTGAATTTGCTTGGATCCTCTAATACAAGGAAATTCAGAATAATTTGTCCATTGCACTAAATAATCATTTTTCAACTCCAAATTATAATAATACTCTTTGCTTACCGTCCAGTGTTTTTTCAACAAAGGATCATTTTGCAGATTTATATCAAAAAAATATTTGTTTTTAGGTAAGCTTTCAATATTCCAACCAGCATAATTAGCATTTATTATTGAACCATGGTGAAAGGAGAAATTCGAGTCTAATGAACCCTTTGTACTTATATCATTTTGATAGTATGCCTTATCATTTGTTAGAATAAATACAAAACCTTTCTCAATTGCATACTTTTCGATTTTTAGATTTTCTATATTTAGACTTTCTATTTTCACATTTTCAATTCGATAAATATCCTTTCTAAAACTATATCTACCTACGTCGTTAGCTCCGTGGTTGGCTAAATCAAAGTTTTCTAAATTATCAGTAATCAAGGCCCTCTTTGTTTTGTATTTAATTTCAATTGGAAAAACTTTCTTAAGTTCATTATCCAAAACAACGATATCAATTGGCGCTCTAACATCTATAATTTTTCCATCAACAGAATGCATTTGAATTATAATTGGTCGCTCCAATCTAACATTGAAACCAGGGTACAATTCCTTAATAACTAATGCCATCTCTAATTTCAAATCATCTTCAGAATGAAATACACCTCTTTTCTCTTGTAGTTTATTTATAATTAGGTTAAAATTCATAATTTTTATCTTTTTATCTATGGAATTGTATGCCGATTTCATAAAACACTCATCCAATATACTGAGAATGGCCCAAAATCTAATAACGGATCAATATTACAATTTACATCTATAAAAATGAAACGTTAGCAACCTTTCTTTTTAACCTAAAATATTGTCTAATAAAATGAAACTAAATTTTTAGCAATAATCACAATTTCATAATAATTATCCATCAATTTTAATACTTATTATTCCCTCAGCATTTAACCTTCCCACTTTAAAACTTATACGAGACTTGAAACATGGCGTTTCTACCTCGAATTCGATAACCTTGATGAATTAATATTCCTGGAATACTATATGGAATTTCATAATTATTTTGATTTACGATATTAGAAACCGTGAATTCATATTCAAATTTCTTGGCACCTTTATATCTTAAATTGAAGTTTAAATTGTAATAATCTAGTTTATTTTGCAAATCTATTAAATGGTTACTAAATCCATTGACAGTGGTAAAAAGCCTGGATTTATAGGAATGGCTTAAGGACAAACTGTTCGTAACAACTTTAGCTTGCTTTGAGAAGTTTCTTAAACCATCTTCTGTTCGGATATAATCGAAAGAACTAGAAGCAGACCACTGAACCTTACTAATTATGCCATTAAAATTAATTTTAGTTCGCCAATTCTTATTTAAAAATTCCTTTTCATCTTCATTGAACAATTGTTGGTTCATAGCTTCTGAATAATTAACTTCTAGGGATGAAGATGCTTTGATCAGATGAATAAACTTACTAAGCTTAGCATTTAACTCGTGTCTTAAAGCATAATTAGCCCGGTCTATATAATTAATTTGAGTATTATCCTGCTCAATATTCACCTGGATCATGAGGTTTCTTCTTTCTCTTGTGAAATTATACCTCATATTCAGAAACAACATCGGACCTGGCATTTCGATCTGATAGCTGATATAATAATTCTGCAATTTAGAATTTGGCAAAATACCATTTGATCGTCTAATGGTCCTGAAATCAGAAAGTATATAGCCCTGGTAAATATCTGTTATTTCTCCAAAAGTTTCATTCAACCAAATCTGCCCATTAATCTTTTGTGTTGACGCGATATTCACTTGAAAATCCATTTTAGGATTAAACAACAAGTTTTGCTTTAGCTTTTTTAATGCAAAACCATCGTCCTTATAAGATATGGATTGCAAACCAAATGGTATTTTTAAAGTTATTTTCCAATTCGGTTTATCCCAGAAATAACTGGGCTGTACGGCAATAGCATATTGACTCCAGGCTAGTTCATTTTTAAACTCCAATGGTGATGGTTCAGTAAGCTCTTTATCGAAATTAGTATTAGAATTCAGCGTATTGTATGTTATCCTAGAAGATATACCGTAAGATTGCTTCAGATTTTTCCAATCTTTTAATTGGTAATCTACCATTAATTGGTTCTCAACATGATTCTTTTTAAAATCCTGCCTTATACCTAAAACATGCGAGACCATCGGTAATACGGTTAAAGGTTGGTCTGGCCAAATCATAGATCGTTCCGGAAGTTGACTAGCTTTCGTAAGCATGGTAACTTTCCAAAAGTTCTTATTATTGTTTGGAATATAAGTGAACTCATTTGAAAAGTGAATTCCCCCCTGTCTTAAACTATCTTTTAATTGCAGATTAGGTGATTGAATGAGGTCGGTTATCTGGTGTATTCTCCAGCTTAATTTTAGTTCATTTTTAAAAAACCGAACATCCGTATTCTTTAAGAGGTTTGCCTGCCAATCAATCTTTAAAGGTTTATAGATCAAATCGCTAAATTCTTGATTTATCAACTGCTGATCAGTAAGCGTATATTCCTGCCTTATAAAATTAGAGGAATGGTTTTTTTCATAAAATACCCCTAGGTTAAGCCTAATTGACCAATCATCCTTCAATTGCCTAAAGTAATTACTTAACAAGGTCGTATTGAAATTCTTATAAAAATTACTTTTCGGTAGAAAAATTGGCGATATCAAACCTGTTTGCAAATTAAATCTTTCATCCAGCATTCCCCATTGGTTTGCATGATCAGCATAACCATAGGACAAATCTCTTCCGCTGTTATCGACTAGTAAAGAATTTAGCGTTTTGAATTTATCGTTGAACTGTATGGTGTTCGTTTCTACTAAAAATTGCTTAGGAATTCCTAAACCTGCCTTTACTTCACCCATCCAATGTGATTTCATACCTTCTTTCACTTTCAAATTGAGTGCTACATCTGTGGAATGTAACTTGTTTTTTAAAGCGCGAATAGGCTGGTGATTTCGATAAACTTCAATTGCTGTTATGATCTCTTTCGGGATTTGCTTAGTCCCGACTCCATAGCGACTACCAAGTACATCTTCTCCATCAATTAAAAATTGCGAAATATCTTGGCCATTGTAGGTTATTTTTCCCGAAGATGAAACTTCAAACCCAGGCATGCGAGAAAGGACATCTCCTATACTTCGATCGATTGAATCTGCAAATTGTTGAACTCGGTAAACCAAGGTATCAGACTTTTCATAAACTGGAGGGATTTTCCCTATAACTTCCTGAATCTGTTGTGTTTTTTCAGAAACTGTGAAATTATAAACCTGCTGGTTTGCATTTATTGGGATGGATTTTTTTTGATATGAAATGTGGTTAAACTCCAAAATTAATTGATCAACATCCTCCGCTTGATTTAAACTTATTTTATACTTCCCCGCTTGATCAGTTCTAGTAAACCCGAGAATTTTGTTTTCTCTTTTCACCGATATACTTGCTCCAATTACCGGTTCATTTTTTTCATTCCAAATCTGACCTTCCACCTTAAGCTGACCAAAAACTGGAATTGAAAGAATTATAAAGAAGATCAAATAAAAGAACTTCTTCATAAATCCCTATTTTTTTAAGGAAATGGGATTAGAGATCTGCTTAGTCCACGAATTTGGATGACCAACGCCATAATCATATCCTCCCCCGTGACTCTGCACCAAAGGATTATCGTATTGAATCCTATAGGCCTTCAAATCACTTAATGCTAAGGATTTTCGTTTTTGAAATTCGTCCTTTGATATTTTAATGGGTTCCCAAAAGTTATCAATCTCAATAAATTGATAACCTTTCCTTTTTTGCAATACTTCATTTATCGCATTTCCAATTTCCATTCCTTGAAATGAAAATTTGACTTCCTTATTCTGATCGTAAGCTTCCATGATTAATCCAGGCAAACCCCGAAGCAACCATGGTCCTGCAGGTATGGCTATTTCTGAATTGTACCAAGCGAACCATTTTCGTCCTTGATATGATGTACTGGCTAAATGACATCTTTTTCCAGAGATGTTCTTCACACTATCCAGCAAATCCCAAGTAATGGGTTCTAATTCATCTTGATACATATAGTGCCTTCCAAGGTAATCATCGATAAGAATATCGTCCGCATTATAGGATATGATAAACTCTTCTATGGTGACAGTTCTTCCAGTTAACCCTGTAAAATTCGTGATTCCACTATTCAACTGCGCAATTATCATTTCATGATTTGTATTATGGGTTTTAATCTTATCATAACTTACAAATTTGGAGTGACCTTCACCAACTAACAGCATCATGGTTTCTTTGTAGACTTCCTTTGGCTTTGATTTATCTCGGATATGCTCCAAGTTATAATAAGCTCTATACAAAACCTCCTCCTTTATGTTAAAATCTATAGGTGGTATTGACGTTGGACAAAAAAATACAGTAAAAAGTACAGCAAAAAATGATTTCATATTTTTAAGGTTTTTATTGGAAAATCATGCTATTAACCCCAATAGTTCCCATCAAAAGATAGCCGAAACATTTTAAGATCAGAAATATTCGAGAAAACAATTACAATGTTATAATTAAATAAATTATTACTTATTTATAATTATAAGATAAAAATATGAAATAATATTGTAAATAAACCTATAATAAAATAATTTTTGAAATTAAGGTTAATAAGAATTTCTGATATGACCCCCTTTTTATAAAAAGTCTTCATAGCTCCGTAGAACTCACAGACTTCCATATAGTCTTATTTAGTATAAGCTAGCCACAAAAATCAGAAAGTGCGTTTCAATCTCCCCCCCCTTTATTACTTACCTTTCAGTTTTTGCAAACGATCTTTAGCACCAGGGATAATATCATCATCTCCTTCATAATTTTCAAGGATACTTTCTAATGTACTTTTCGCTTGAGCCTTATCCCCTTTTCGAGCATAAGTATCTGCCAGCAACAGAAAACTCTTCGCTACCCAATAATCTTGTTCCTCCATATTATTTACCACATCAAAGGCAGATTCCTGAGCTTTATCGTATTGTTTACTGTTATATTGCATTAGCCCCAATAAGTACCTTGCTTCTGCACTAGCGGCAGACTTGCTTTTCAGGGCCGCCAGATTGAGTTCTTTTGTTGCAGCCGTGACACTCTTTTTCTGTTGCAAGGCCTTCGCACTGTATAAATGTGCTGTAGCTATTTCTTGATCAGTGGCTCCTTTGTATTCCTTAACTAATTTCACATACTTATCCATCTGCTCAAAATCACCAATTTCATAATAACAAATCATCAAATTAGTAACAGCATAACCATAGTTATTTTTGAAGTCTGTATTAAGCTCTAACTTTTTGAGGTGGACAATTGCCTCATTGTATTCTTTTAAGCTAAGATACAAGGCCGCTACAGTAACCAGGGTTTGCTCTGTGTATGGACTTGTCCAATCGTTCAAGATGATATTCAGGTCATGCAAGGCTTCCTCTGGTCTTCCAGTATGGTATAAACTCACCCCACGGATAAATCGAGCGTGTTTTTCTTTTCTAGGTTTTGGGAATTTATCAAAATAAGCATCGATAGCCTCTGCTGCAGGACCATATCTACCTCTTGAAAACAAGGTAAAGCCTGCCTGAAAAGCTAGGTTATCCTGCTCCGCCTCACTTAAGTCTTTAATGTTGCTACTGGTAGCAAACTGAATGTAGCTTGTAGCGTCTCCTTGATCCAGGTAGATACTCTCGATGGAATGTAATGCTTGAGAAGCCTCTCCTGTGGTAGGATACTCTTTAATCACCCTTTCAAAGGTAGCTTTGGCGGCTTCGGTGTCATTTTTATTGTACTGCACAAGTCCAATCGTCATTAATGCTCTAGGCACATAACTACTGCGCGGATATTGCTTAATCATCTTTTGCAATCCATCTATGGCTTCATCGTAATCTCCTTTTACAAAAGAGATATAAGGGATCTCAAAGGCTACATCATCCGCATAGTTTGACTTTGGAAATTTCTGTACAACTGACTTCAAGGTATTGCGCTTAGCCTCATTGTCACCTTGTAGTCCCTGTATAATTCCGTGCTGAAATAAGGCGTAATCTTGATTAGGTGCTTTTGCACTAATCAGCTGATCATAATAATCATTTGCTCTTCCGTAATCGCGCATAGATAGATAGGAATCTCCTAAACGAGCTAACACATCATATCGAATATTTTTATCGGAAGAACCTTCCTCCGATGCTAAAAAACGTTCAAAATAATTTGCTGCTAGGCTATACTTATTAATACGGAATGCTGCATATGCCAAGGCATAATTCGCATAATTGTAAACTGAGGTGTTTTTCGCTGCAGGCATCTGAAGGAATCGGGTAAAGTTATCTACTGCTTCACCATACTTACGAACTTCATACATGGCCTCCGCTTTCCAATAAGTCGCTAAAGCGGCCATCTCCGGATCATACTGATATTTCTCCGATCGCATGAACATGGAAATACTATTTTCAAATGCTCGTTCATTATAGAACTCCAAGCCACGGTAATAGGTAATCCTTTGATATACCTGTTCAGCCTTTTGATCTTTATTATTGAAGGATTCTAATAAATACACCCCTACTTGAAAATTACTCGAACCAGCTAAAACTTTAGCCATTCTGGACTCTGTAGTCTCTGCATTATTAGCATCATCAACCAGGTCCTTATTTTTCATGATGATGAACTCCTGAAGTGGCTTCAACGAAGCTTGTAGGGAATCAAGTTCAAATAAGGTTTTGGCATAGTTATATAGAGCATCTGATTTCAATTCCTCATCGTAATTGAGAGAAGAAGCTTTAAAAAATAAATTTCTTGCAGCTGGTTTATCGCCATTTTTAATAGCAATACGTCCTAATGCGATCAAAGCGCTTTGATAGAAAGCATCTAATGGTTTTACTTGTTGCAAAATAGAGGTTGCCCTTGGGTTTTCACCAGCTAAATAAGCCAAAATACCGATTCTGTTGTTATCGATATTACTGGCCAATGAATTGGGATAGCGTTGAGGTAATGGACTATGATAAGGCTCTTTAAAGACGTTTTTTGAATAATACATACTTGCCGCTATCTGGCGAAGTTCTAATTCTAAAGCCTTTCTATCAATCTTCATATCTGGGCTACGTCGAACCTTTACCGCATCTGCTAAAACAGGGCGATACTCTCGAACAATTTCAATAGAATCCATAACGCCAGATTGTGATTCAGCTGTTGGTTGCGTAGGCTTAGCCTTCTCCACAGGCTGTTTTTTCACTTCCTGAGCATATCCCGTAACTAATAAAAGTGATAAACCTCCGGTTAGTATATGTTTTAGATGATTATAGTTGAATCTATGTTGTTGTTTCATTTCTTTCTCTATTTCAAAGCTTTTCTATAGATAATCATGCTAAAGGAAGCATAATAAGTAGTGTAAGACCCTTTAACAAGCAATATCAATACTAACAAAATCCTAGCCATAATTACTGAATTTTGCAATAAATGGAAAAGCCAATGCCTCCTATCCGAAAATTAACAATTACCATGGTTTTAATCGAAATGGGTATATATATTTGATCAAACCCAACATTTCGTAAATCTTCCTCTTTACACAGGAACAATTTGACCTTCTTCATGTTCTAACAGAGAAGACTATAGAAAAACGATGTTAACATTCAGAAAAGAGGGTATTTACTGTGAACCTGGGAAATTTTATATAGATCCTTGGTTACCTGTTGACTTTGCCATTATCACCCATGCACATGCAGATCATGCACGTGTCGGGATGAAAAACTACTTGTGCCATAAGCTTACAGAACCGATCTTGAGATTACGATTGGGCATAGACATCAAAGTGCAGGCAGTTGATTACAATCAAGAATTGACAATAAATGGTGTTAAGGTTTCTTTACACCCAGCTGGACATATTATTGGTTCGGCCCAGATTAGGATGGAATACAAAGGAAAAGTCACAGTGGTAACTGGAGATTATAAATTACAAAACGATGGACTATCCACGGCATTTGAACCTATAAAATGCCATGAACTAATTTCAGAAAGTACCTTTGGACTTCCCATTTACAATTGGCTTACGGTTGAACAGATTAATCAAAATTTACGAGATTGGGTTCAAAACAATCAGAGAGAAGGAATTACTTCCATTCTCATTGGTTATGCTCTTGGAAAAGCACAAAGGATTATGAAAGCGTTGGATGGCCTTGGTGATCTATATGTACATTATGCTATATCGCGTATAAACCAAGCCTTCACTACTTCAGGCATCGAATTACCAGCTTATAAAGACATTGATTTCAACAATAAACCCAAGAACTTTAATTCGGGGATTATCATTGTCCCTCCTTCCCTTTTTGGTTCGAATATGCTCAAGAGTATCCCCAAATCTTATACAGCCATTTGCTCAGGCTGGATGCAAGTGCGTGGTGCTAGGCGATGGCGTTCTGCCGATGCTGGATTTGCAATTAGTGATCATGCAGATTGGCAAGGATTACTTACAGCAGTTCGAGAATCCCAGGCTGAAAAAGTCTATGTTACGCATGGTTTTAAAGCCGAGTTTTCTAGGTACCTCCGAGAGCTTGGCATTCAAGCTGAGGAGATTAAAACAGAATTTGGTGTAGAAGAGGAAATTGATGAAACCTTAATTCAATAAAATGAAGGTATTAGCAAAATTGATTAATGCGCTTGACAGCACAAATAAGACCAACAGCAAAATAACTGCAATTGAAACTTTTTTGAATGAATCGTCTGAATTGGACAAGTATTGGTTTATGCTGTTATTTACTGGAAAACGTCCTAGGCGATCTGTTAAGACCTCAGCTATGCGAGAATGGGCAGCACAAATTAGCCAAATACCCGAATGGCTGTTCCAAGAAAGTTATACGGCCGTTGGAGATCTAGCTGAGACGATTTCACTTATTATTCCTCCTGCCACTCGTACGATTGATAAACCACTAAATACTTGGATGCAAGAAATCATCTCCTTGCAACATAAAAATGATACGGAGGTTCAGGCTTATATCAAAGAATCTTGGGCACAGTTAGGTCAAGTGGAACGTTTTGTATTCAATAAATTATTAGGCAGTAGTTTCCGCATTGGCATTTCCTCCAAAACTTTGATCAATGCTTTTGCTAATTATTATCAAGTGGATTCAAATTTAGTAGCCCATAGTTTAATGTCGGAATGGGATCCAAATGAAATCAGCTTTGAGGATTTTATAAAAGGAGTGCATATTAATCATAATTTATCAGCTCCTTATCCCTTTTGCCTAGCAAATCCGCTTAATGATGAATTGGAAAGTTTAGGAAAACCTGAAAATTGGCAAATAGAATACAAATGGGATGGCATCCGTGGGCAGATTATTTTTCGATCTGGGGAATTGTTTATCTGGTCAAGAGGAGAAGAAATGGTAAATGAACAATTTCCTGAGCTTTTAAATGAATTCGAAGAATTGGAGAGGGAATTTGTTATTGATGGTGAAATTGTTCCTTACAACCTATCTGGGGTTATGAATTTCAATCAATTGCAGCGAAGGTTAAACCGAAAAAACATCAGTAAAACACTTTTGGAAGAAGTGCCAATTCGGTTTATTGCATTTGATATCTTGGAGGATAATCGGGAAGATCTCAGAACCTTACCCCTCAGAGAAAGAAGAGAAAAATTGCTTCAGCTTTTGAAAGAAATTAATTCAGAGAAATTCATTCCTTCTCAAGAAATTATTGTTGGAGATTGGGAAACGCTAAAAGAAATTCGAGAAAAATCTGCAGAAATAAATGCGGAAGGATTAATGTTAAAGGCTAAAGATTCTGCTTATCAGGTTGGACGTAAAAAAGGTTATTGGTGGAAATGGAAAATAGACCCAATGACCATAGATGCTGTTTTAATATATGCTCAACGCGGTAGTGGACGGAGAAGTGGACATTATACCGATTATACTTTTGCGGTGAAAGATGGGGATAAACTAGTAACTATTGCTAAGGCTTATTCTGGTCTTAACAATAGCGAGATAGCTGAGGTAAGTAAATTTGTCCGTGAAAACTCTTTAGAGAAATTCGGGCCCGTAAGAACGGTTAAACCAGAACTTGTATTTGAAATCGCATTTGAAGGAATAGCACTTAGTAATAGACATAAATCTGGAGTAGCTCTCAGGTTTCCAAGGATAGTGCGATGGCGTCGGGATAAAAGTCCTTCAGAAATTGATGACATTCAAGAAATAAAAAAACTAATTATTCAATAACGCTTTACATAAAACGATATTAATAGCTGAGGAAATCGCATTTATTGAACGAATTACATTATTCTAAACATTCCATATTATTTGATTGTTCCCTATAAAAGACATAACTATGGCAGAGAAAAATATCAAAAACAAAGAAGCACAAGAAAAATTTAAAGCTATTATAGATCAAATTGACATTGGAACAATTTGTAGCTTTAATGCAGATTCTCCTTATCCCCATGGAGTTCCTATGAGTCGTCAAGAGGTGGAAGAAGACAGCAATGTATGGTACATTTTATCTGCAGAAAGTGAAACCTTTAAAAATTTAGAAAAAGATAATAAGATTTCGGTTTTCTACGCTGACCCTAAGAATTATACATTCTTGAGCGTCAATGGCACTGCTAGCCTATCCCGGGATCAAGAACGTATTGATAAATATTGGAACAAAATGATGGAAGGTTGGTTTGAAAAGGGAAAAACAGACCCGAATATTCGCATTCTAAAAGTAAATCCTGAGGAGGCGCATTATTGGGATAGTGGTTCAAATAAAATTACCATGTTGTTTGGCATGATTAAAAAAATAGTAACCGGCAGTAAGGAAGATGTAGGAAACGAGGGAGATTTGGAACTATAATTCTTAAAACAGATTATAGATTAAGGCTATTCCAATAATTAAGAATAGCCTTTTATATTTTATATTAATTTCTATTTATCGGAATTATTCAAATTATTCTATCTATTTTGCAGCACATCGGAAAGCTTTAAGAACGCCTTAAATTACTTTCCTATGAAACACACTGACAAACCAAAAATGGATAAAATTAACTGTGAAGACGAGCAAATTCAATTTCTCGGAACTATACAAAACGTAGGTTTTCTAATCATCTCCAATAAGGATGGTCAAATTGAGGCTGTCAGTGATAATATAAGTGAATACATTTCAACGATTAGCTATTCCTCAATTCTAAATAAGAATGTCGCTCAGGTCATCTTCCCTTTAACCAATGACGAAAAGGTACTCCATAACCTTTTCAATGAGATTAGTGCTAGTCAAGAGTATAAACGGTCAACTCAACTTATCACATTAAATGGAAAAACATACTATCTCAGCATATCAAATGAAAAAGAAAAAGTCTATTTAGAATTTGAATACTGCATTAGCACTGATTTTAGTAAAACTAATATCATTAACAATAAGCTAATCAATCTTCAAAATGAAGAACAAGACGTCTGGAAGATATTAACAGAAATAATTTCTAAAAACTTAGAAGTTGACCGAGTGATGGTTTACCAGTTTAATGAGGACAGTAGTGGCGTCGTTATTGCTGAGACTTTAATGAGTGCGAAATTAGATTCTTATTTAGGTTTAAACTATCCAGAATTTGATATTCCAAAGCAGGCCAGAGAATTATATAAAACAAAACATTGTAGATTTATAGTTGACACCGATGAATCAGGTTCAAAGATAATTTCAGAGTCGAATGAAAACATCAATCTTCAAGAGGTTTCTATTAGAAGGTTATCACCAATCCATCTACAATATTTGAAGAATGCAGGATTTAGGTCAAGCATTAGTTTTTCCATCATCATTAGAGGAGAACTCTGGGGATTGCTGTGCTGTCAACATGAATCGCCCAAACATATCGATTTGGCAATTCGAAACTTTGCTTTGATGACCTGTAACTTCGCTGCAAACAAGCATCAGCAGTTAGAGGATAGAGAAGAAATGTCCTATTTGAATGAAGTTCAAACGCTCGAATTACAATTAAAGGAAAAGTTATTATTGAAATCAAATATTTTCCTTGAATTGAAAACCTTCTCTACGGAATTAATGAAAAAATTAAATGCTGATGGAATAGCGATCAGTTATGATGATTCCATTTATCAGGAAGGTTTATTCCCAAATAAAGAAATACTTAGATCACAATTCAACCGTCTAAATCAATTAGCAAATAATCATGTTTTTACAACACATGAGCTTTTTAAAGTACCTGAAATAAATGAAACCTTTGAAAAAGATATAGCCGGTTTGGCATTTATAGAAATTGATCATTTAAAGAATTTTTATATATGTTGGTTTAGGAAAGAAATAATAATCGATCGAGAGTGGGCAGGAAAACCAGAAAAACATTATCAAGAAAATAACAAGACAGGTCAATTATTTCCTTCGCCAAGAACATCATTTGAAGTATGGAAGGAACAGGTCAATGGATCTTCAAAAAAATGGAGCCTGAAACATCTACACTTCTTAGCAAGGATAAGAGAGTTAATTCGAGATTCCTTATTAAATAAGGCCGCGGAAATCGAGATGTTGAATTCACAATTAATTGAGATGAACAATGCCTTGGACACGTATGCTTATACCATAAGTCATGATCTGAAAAACCCCTTGTCTGCGATTAAAATATCGGCAGAATTCTTACAATATAAAAAGGAAATCAGTCCCAATCTATTACAAAAAATGAGTTCCAATATATTAGAGTCAGTTCAGATAACTTTAAATATGTTAGATAAGATACATCAATTTTCCAAAGCCAATGCTTTCTACATGGAAAAGGAAACTATTGAACCGGAAAGCTTTATAAATGAAATTATAGATAACAGTAAATACCGATATGGTTCAAATAATGTAGAAATTGAAGTTCAAAACTTGTTACCCGTGCAAGGAGAAAAGACCTTGTTGTATCAGTTATTTTTAAATCTAATTGGTAATGCTATTAAATATTCTTCAAAATCCGAATCTGCAAAAGTAATTATAGGTTCTGTAGAAACAGACAATGGAGTTATATATACCATTTCAGATAATGGAATTGGAATTGACGAAAAAGAATTAGAAACTATTTATCAAATGTTTAAAAGAATGTCCAATTCAACTGGATTTGAAGGATCCGGTATAGGTATGTCCATAGTTAAAAGGATTGCTGATAAATTGGATATTGATATCAGCATTAGCAGTAAAATAAATCAAGGCACAACTGTAAAACTCATGTTCCCCTTTCAATAGGATTTAATGAGAGGATTTATTAACCCTGCAATGTTTAAATGATAAATTTGGGTCAATTTATCTCAGGCAAATAGATTTCCCATTGCATTGAAAACTTCATTTGCTTTATTTTTGAGCTGTTCCTTGTCTTTTTCTCCTAATTCTTCGTCTAATAACTCTTTAAATTTGGTCCATCTATTCGAAGACTCTTCTGTATTTGATTTCAAAAAATTAAAGGGACCCTCAATTCCTCTGTCCTGTATCATTTTCGCAATATATGGTCTCCCTAAACTGGAACCCATTAAAACATATTGTGCTATAAGGGCATCTGCGTAATTATCTATAGAAGGAAAATTGAATTCCATTTGTTCTGGAGTAGGAATCCCAAGAATATCCAAGTCCGCTTTGATGTCTACAGAAGATGCGTCGAATTGATATTGTGGTATCAATGTATTTAAATATTCTGCAGTAGCTTCTTCTACTTTGGTATGGAAAACATAAAACTTTTTTAAAAACTCACCATACTTATTATCCGTATCAATCTCTTTAATATGTTTAATAACCAATTTCTCTGTAGCTTGATGAGCCTTTAATGTATCTGATTTCAAAAATAAGGAAGTTTGCATAGTATGTATTTTACAAAATAGAATAAATAGCGTGATTTATCTTGTCATTTGACAATGCCGAAGATAGACTAATATCTTCAAATGCCTGTCTGTTTTATTTCATTTTCTCGTATAGTGAAAGTACTCCAAGTACAACACACAAACTTGTTACAAAAAAATTAAAGGACCTAAATATCCGTAAATCAATAGAAAAGATTTATTGATTGACCAACTTTAGGATTCCCTTATAAATCTCCTAGATCCTTTCTTAAATATTAGCTTAAACAGCTATTTATCCAACATTATTAATTACACAAGTAGTTAAATACTATTTAGTATTTCAGCAAATTATTTCACAAATCAAGCCTTTTATTATGGAAATCATTATAAATAAAATCTATTTCGCTTTTTATTTCCTACTAATTGAAAATATTATTAATTATTAAAACTTTATATATTTGACCCCATACTTTATTAAATGAAAAACCAATAAGCCTACTACTTATTGAAAAAATTTAACAGATAAACTAAACATCTTTTCACGAAACACAAAATTATGAATCAAAAATTACTCAGCTTCATTCTGATGTGCTTGCTATTCGTTGGGACAGCCACAGCACAAGAACGGCAAGTAAGAGGTAAAGTAACATCAGCATCGACTGGTGCAGCCTTAGCGGGTGTATCTGTTCATGTAAATGGTACTAATACCGCTACGCAGACAAATAATCAAGGTGATTATTCCATTGCCGTACAAGGAAACAATGCAACTTTAGTATTCACATCAATAGGATATGGATCAAAACGTGTTGCTGTAGGAACACAAACAAACCTTAATGTAACTCTTTCACTAACGGAAAATGAATTAGAAGAAGTTATTGTTACTGCCCTAGGGGTTAAAAGAGAAAAGCGGGAATTAGGTTATTCCGCAGAGCAGGTGGACAATAAAACAGTTAACAAAGCCAGTGCAGTAAACATTGCAAATGGACTACAAGGTAAAGTATCCGGATTAAATGTGACGACGACCAGCTCTGGTGTATTTGAGGATGTTAAAATCAACCTTCGCGGTATTCGCTCATTAACCGGAAATAACAATCCTTTGTTAGTAATGGATGGTGTTCCGATGGAGCTAAATTACTTATCATCTATCAACCCGAATGATGTAGATAATGTTTCTGTTCTTAAAGGAGCTGCTGCAGCTGCAATTTATGGTCCTGATGCCCGTAATGGTGCTATTTTGGTGACAACGAAAAAAGGCTCAGAGACAACTTCCATTAACATCAGTCACTCTGCACAATGGCAGAACATATCTTTCTTCCCAGAACTACAGAAACAATTTGGTAATGGTGCTGACGGAATGATCATTCCCGAAGAAAACTGGTCTTGGGGTCCTGCTTTTGATGGCAGCATTGCAAATATTGGTCTTCCCCTACCTGATGGCAGCCAACAAACTACCAAATATGAAGGAACAGATGAACGCCAGAAATTTTACGATACGGGTGTCACCAACCAAACAAATGTTTCAATCAACAGCAAGGACTTCTTCCTTAGTTTAGAAAACTCCGATATCAAAGGTATTGTTCCTGGAGATAAAAACAGAAGAAATGGAATCCGGATGAATGCTCAACGCGAATACGGGATTTTTAGAGCAGGTGCTAACTTCAATTACACTCAACAGAATTACAATATCTTCGATCAAGTAGGTCAAGAAACATATTTTACGAATCAAGGTACAGGTGGTAATGATGGTTTATTCAGCCAATTAATCAATACTCCTGCACACATTTTAGTAACCTCTTATAAAGATTATAAAAATGACAAATGGGCGAAGTATGATAATTGGTTTACCAATTATGGTCTAAACCCATACTTCTCTATTGGTAACTGGCGTAACTTAGGAAAAAAACAAGACCTAATCAGTAACATTGATCTTGGACTTAAACCATTTGAATGGTTAGAATTCACCTATAGAGCTAGTCTAACATCCCGAGGTATTGCTGAACGATACATTACTGAAGGTGTTACCTCTTCTGCTTTTGGTCTAAGCCGTGGAAAGGACAACATCACAGCGGCTCTTCAAGAATACACCTTGAACCAAACATTCTTAACTTCAGACTTATTTGCCAATGTCACCAAGCAAATTGATGATGACTTCAAGTTCAACGGTATTTTAGGAACGTTTGTTAGACAAAAAGAATACAGAACGACTTCCGTAGGAACTGATAATCTAATTATTCCAGAATTACAAAACATTGCCATCCGTTCAGGAAATCTGACTGGTGGATCCAATGGTTATAAATCACGTCTTTTCTCTGTTTATGGAAGCGCTGGCTTAAATTATAAAAACTGGGCGAATGTAGAAGTAACAGGCCGATGGGATAAAACCTCTACCCTAGCCCCTGGAAACAACTCTTATTTCTACCCTGGAGTCAATGCTGCAGTCGTACTTTCAGATGCACTAGACATGCAATCCGAGTTCTTTAACTATTTAAAACTTCGTGGTGCATGGACTAAAACGGCAAACTCTGATATTAGCCCTTATTCACTTGAAGCTACCTATGCTCAAGCAAATGGATTTCCTTTAGGCGGTATCACTGGATTAACAGCTAACAACACTACGTATAATTATAACCTAAAACCAGAACGTATTAACACTACTGAAGCTGGTTTTGAGGCCGGTCTATGGAACAATAGATTGACTTTAGAAGCTACTTATTTCCGTTCAATCAACTCGGATCAGATTATTGATGTAAGTATCTCCGAATCGTCGGGATTTGCTCGTAGCTATACCAATGCCGCATCCTTTATAAGTGAAGGTGTAGATTTCGATTTTAATTTATCTCCATTAATCAAATTTACTGATGGTGGAGTCAACTTTAGAGGTAATTTCCTTTGGAACGACTCTGAAGTGACCAGTATTTATGAAGCACAGAAACTTAATCAACTTCAAGTTGGTGGAGGATATGTTGCAGCTACAAATTATGCAATTGTAGGACAACCTGCTTTTGTTATGCGTGGTACAGACTACGAACGAGATGATCAAGGTAGAATTATCGTATCAGCGGCTGATGGTCGTCCATATACAGCTACTACACCAGTTAACTTTGGTAGAACATTGCCAAAATGGATCATAGGATTAAATCCATCAGTAAATTATAAGAACTTCAACTTATCTGCTTTATTCGAATATAAAGGAGGTCACGTTGCATCTTTCTTTGGTTTAGGATCTGACATGTCTTGGACTGGGGTATCTATTGCAACAGCATACAATGACCGCCAGCCATTTATCCTTCCTAACTCAGTGATCGAAGATCCAAATAACCCTGGACAATACATCGAAAACACAACTGCCAAGATTGGAGAGAACGAAGAAATGTATAACTATTACACTGGAGAATTTGGAAACACAGCTTCTAATTTCGTTGTCAGTGCCAATCAATGGAGATTACGTGAAATGGCCTTAAGTTATGATATTCCAACTACTTGGTTAGCAGCCAGACAAAAAGCATTAAAAAGTGTGTCAATTTCTCTTGTGGGAAGAAATTTAGCACTATGGCTACCAAAAGAAAACACTTTTATGGATCCTGATTTCGACAGTTTCTCAGGTTCAAACCCTAATGCCTTTGGTAACATCAATTCTACATCCAATCCTCCAGTTAGGAATTTCGGATTTACAATTAATGCAAGGTTCTAATTTAAATTCGACAGCAATGAAACAAAAAATATTATTGGCAATATTAGCGACAACTCTAACATTGTCTGGCTGTAAGGACAGCTTTTTCGATATCAACATCAACCAGAACGCCCCAACCAATCCATTAGTAACTCCACAGCATTTGTTGCCTATGGTATTGAAACAAACAGCCACCAGAATGGGTACTCAATATTCATGGACAGCATCATGGTGTGGTTACTATGGTCGGGGAGCAGACTACGGGCAAAGTATTCCATTGGAAAACTACAACATCACCGCAACATTTCAACAAGGCCAATGGGCGAACAGTACAACAAGTTGGTATGATGTTCTGAATGATGCAGAATTGATGATTAAAAAAGGTGAGGAATCTGGTCAACCCTTCTTTATTGGTGCTGGTAAAATCATCCGCGCTATTGGATTTATGTATTTGGTAGACATGTACAACAATGTACCCTACTCAGATGCATTGAAAGGTGAAGGTTCAGTTGCCCCTGCCTATGACAAAGGTGAAGACATTTACAAAGGTCTACTTGCAGAATTAGAGGAAGCACGTGTTATCTTTAAGGCTAACCCTGAAATCTCTGAAGCAACTGCAAAATCCGATGTTTTATTTGCAGGTGATCTAACCCAATGGAGAAAATTAGCCAATACACAATCGCTAAAGTTGTTAATTCACCAATCTGAATTTGTGACTAATCCAAGTGATGAGATAGCTAAAATTACTGCAGATGGAAGTGGATTTATCGAAGCTGGCGAAACTGCAATGCTAAGCTTGCTATTCTCCAACAACATTAACCAAGTAAACCCTGTTTATAACACTTACGTAGCTGATCAAAGTGGTATTCTTATGGATGGTTTTAATAGAGTAAGTCATTACCTGATGAACCGATATAAGGATAATGACGATATTCGTTATCAATATTTGTTCTTACCTGCTCAGAATCCCAAAAACCCTTCTGACAGATGGATAGGTTCATACTTTGGATCTCCTACTATTGCCGGATTACAATCTGGAAATCAATCTATCGTTGTAGGGACTGGTATACTATCAGATGGGACCCAACCTTTATGGTTCTTTACATCCATGGAAAGCCTATTTCTTCAAGCCGAAGCGATACAACGTGGATGGCTACCTGGAAATGCTAAGTCCGTATATGAAAGTGCAGTAAAAGACTCTTTCAATTGGTTAGGGATCCCTACAGCTGACACTGAAGCGGACAATTTACTAGCTAATTCTGCCAGTTGGGATAATGCGAGCAACAAACTTGAACTTATCATCAATCAAAAATATTTGGCATTGCCAAGTATCAATAACTTCGAAGCTTGGGTAGATTATAGACGATTGGGTTATCCTTCCGATATACCACTTACCCAAAACCAAAGTGCTCAGGGACGCAAGATACCTTTGCGCTTAGTGTATCCTCAAAATGAATACAGCTACAATCAAGATAATGTTCAGGCTCAGGGTGATATTGACCCACAGACTAGCAAAATCTTCTGGGATGTAAATTAATCTATGTTTTTTATTATTTAATCGGAGAGGCTGCCCGCGAGGGGCAGTCTCTTTTTTTTACAACTCAATAAAACTTAAATTCATCATACTAAAAAAGGGACTGTCCTAAAACAGCCCCTTTAAATTTAGGCAAACGAGTTGATTACCATATTTAGATGTATTCATCTATTCTTAATTTAGATCAAACACCACTTTTACTGGTCTATGATCCGATGCATATTCATCTTGAATTACAGTAATAGACTTTTGATGCCAAGGGAAATTTTTCGTTGCAATATAATCAATCACATTCCTAGGATTAACCTGCGGAACAGTAGGCTCGCAATCTTTCAAACAAGTTCTTTCAAAAGACTTATCCAATATCTTAATAGCTTCGGAGTTAGGCCAGCTATTCAAATCTCCACATAGTATCATAGGATTTATATTCTTCTCCGCCAAGTCCACTAAATAAGCCATCTGCATATTTCTATTTGCATGACCTTTAGAAGAGTCTAAGTGTGTATTGACCACAGACACCCATTGCCCATTTATTTTCACCTCTAACAGTGCTAAAATTCGCTCCTCAGCCTTTTCAACCTGTGGCAACTTTATGGTTTTGGCATTACGAATCGGAAGTCTGCTCAATATTGCAACACCATAGCTTCCTTCTTCAAAATCAATAGCTTTATAAAAATGATAAGACATGTTCAATTGCTTTGCGATTTCCTTTGCTTGATTAAAACCAGCACTTCTAAATGTATTTACATCAACCTCTTGTAAAGCTACGATATCCACATCAGCATCCTTGATCACCTTGCAAACAGCATCTAAGTCAATAAAATTAGTCTTTGAAGGAGGATTTGCATGATGGATATTATAACTCAGAACAGCAAGTTCTTTAGGATTTGAATCCACTGCTTTTTTATAAGAATCACACGAAGACATCATTGCTATTACCCCAAGAGAAAGGCTAAATAACAAAGTATTACAAAATTTATAGTTCATTCTATTAATTCTAACTGTTTAAAAGTAATAAGTTGCTACCTGCGGATTATGATCGGAAGGATAAAAATCACCCTTATGCTCAGCTATATTTTCGTATTTGCTAACACGATATTTATGATTTGAAAATATAAAATCAATTTTCCCGCGCTTTATTTCTGGAGTCTTTCCAAAACTATTTAAAGACCAAGTAGGTCCAGTTTTTTCATTTGCTAGATAATAGGAATCATAAAATCGATATCCATCTCCTAATCCTTCTGTCAGCATTTTATAGTGTTTACTGGTTTCTCTAAAATTGAAATCTCCTGTAATTACAGCAACCTCCTGACCTGCTATCTCTTTAACTTTCTTCAATATCAGCTTAGTACTTTCTCCAGGAGCTTGTTTGCCTTTAAAATCAAAATGAGTCACAAAGAAATAAACCTGTTTGCCAGAATCCTTTAGCTCAAACTTACCCCAAGTAACAGTCCTCCGTAAGTTAGCATCCCAACCCAGACTTTGAACATCCGGTGTTTGAGATAACCAAAATGTACCTGAATCAATCAGGCACATTTTAGTTTTCAAATAGAGAATACCAACAGATTCCGCCCCTTGCCTTGCTTCAATTGGGCCAAATGCCCCGTATTCAACCATAAGATTTTTCAAATCCAAGTATTGTGGGAAATAAGCTTCCTGAATCCCTAAAAGAGCAGGCCTATGTTTTTTGATCACATCAGTCAGGTAGCTTTTTCTAAAACCCCAGTTATTTACACCATCATCTTGGTAATTCATCCGGATATTAAAAGACATGACCTTTAACTTAACAGGTTTTTGGGCTTGAACATCAACCAAAACAATAAAGAAGTAGCAAATAAACAGACCGATCAACTTAACATATCGCATCATCACCTTATTTTATATACTATTAAATCTTATTTATTCTCCTTGATTGAAACATGTCCTAATCTACTGGCAACACTTGTTATAGTTCCCCCAGTATCAGAGGTATTTGTTCCTGCCTGATTATTCTTAACCCGAGCTCTTATAAAAACTTTAGGTTTGTTCAACAGTTCCATTGGCAACGCAAAGTCAACTACCTTATAACCGGCGACCTGAGTATATAAAGTACCACTTCCTGCACGAACATAGTCTTGCAAGGTATACTCATCAATAAGATTCCATGAACCTGCATTCTGGTCTTCAGACCATTCAAGCACATAATTCCTTGGTCCCCCAACGATAACACCTCCTTCCAACTGCATAGACATTGGTTTAGTAAGACCAGTTGTAGATAATTCAAAAATCCAACTTTCCCCTTTGCCAGCATTCCACCATCCGCTTACACTATAACCTCCGCCAGTAGTTACGCTAGGTCCATTAAAATCTGGACCACTTAGGATGGATTTCGAAGAATGAGACATCTTAGCTCCATACTCTAAGCCAATATCAGGCAGCATAGGATTAGCATCACCTGTTTTATAACCAGACCATTCCGCAATAACCCTCGTAAATCCATTTTCTCTGTTTTCAGCCAAATTAATATCCTCACGATTTAATGGTCTTAATGAATATTTACCAATATCCCCACCAAACCTTGGAATATCGTCATGGACAAGAATACCTGTAATTGTACCACTTCCTTGAGGCAGCTTAGCAGAAGTGCGATAAGGAACTGCCGTATTAATCAACATATACATGTTATTGCGGTTAATATCTCGAATAGAACTTGCATAAACGGAAACACGACTAGCATATCCTTCATGCATATTGGAAAAATAACCATTTGGTATTGACATCTCCACATCCTTCAACTTAACCCAAGTGTAAATATCCTGGTCGGTTAAATCCTTCATATATACTTCTTTTGGTTGAACCGGATCGCCTTCATTCTTTTCCAAAATATGTTCATTTGCCACATCCTCTATAACATATCGCGTAGGATTGGAATATTTCGTGATTTTGGTTCCTTTCAACCAGATTTTAACACGCTCATTTTGATCGAAAATATTGTCAGCACTTGTCTTCGTTTTAAATAAAATCCCACCAGCTTGATTATTAACATCCTGAAGATAAAATGTAACTTCATTTTCATGCGGACTTACTGTACCTGGTGCAGTATTCAGATTTGTTGCTAAGTTGGCATTTCCTTTTTCACTTATGATTATCCCTTCAAGGAAGATGTTTTCAGTTATTATTCCGGTTGGCAACATGGACTTCACATAAGTCATGTCTTTTCCTTCTGCAAAATCACTATCATTACCAGCCTTAGGTTTTTGCTTTATCTTAATGGAATCTTGATTCAAAGTTCCAAGAGCATCCAAATAAGAAAGTTTTAAGATAGCAATACGATCTACAGTTTCATTTGTCTTTGCCACTGAAAACACCAAACTATTACCATTTTCAATATTTACATCAGATATCCAGTCTATTGATCCGGGATTTAGATACTTAATTTCCACCTTCATCAGTTCAAATGGAATATTTGCTACAATCCCTGACTTCATCTTTCCTCCTGCTGCAATTCCTGTAAGCAAGGTATCCTTTATAGCAATGGTTGTAGGTATTCCCCGCTGTTGGAATAGAATAGTATCCTTTTTATCGCCTCCTTGAACTACAATTTTTGTTTGTCTTGGTAAATTCCCAACATTCGAATCGAATTCAATAAAAAACTGTCCAGAGCCATTACCTGATCCGCTTGTAATCTTTGCCCATTTTTGTGAGGAATCAACCATCTCAGCATTCCAACCGGCCTCGGCATTAACCAAAACCCGAGTATTCCCTGCTGTGTCAGCTACTCGAATGATCTCATGATTAATCGCCACACCAGTATCATATATGAAATAACTTTCCTTTTGGCATCCACTGATTATCAATATAGTCCAGAACAATGCAATGCAAAGTCTAAAAATTGAAGTGTTATTTATTAATGGATTCATAATTTCTTAATTAAAATAGAATGATATAAAACATTATTATTGTTTATAGGCATCGTTGGTGAGAACACCTTTCGACCTAAACACCTCTTCATCAGGAATTGGATAAAATTCATGATAAGGCCTTAGATTCGCTTTAATTTTTTCATTTTCTGTTGCAATGGTGTTGTTTATGCTATCATAAAAAATCCCCCAACGCACCAGATCCCACTTGCGCCCATACTCACCCATTAATTCTCTTCCTCTTTCATCCATTAACTCTTCAAAAAAGGATTGTTTACCTGGGTAAACCTCTAGAATTGGAATATTAGCACGAATTTTAGTCATGTTGATATACCGAAGAGCTTCAGCTTCATTCCCTATCTCGTTATAGCATTCTGCTGCCATTAACAAGGCATCAGCATACCGAAATACCTTTTGGTTATTACCATCCAGCTTATTGTCCATTTGAATTGCCCAAAATTTTGGACCCATCCATGGTTTCCCCTCAAAGTTATCTCTTGAAGGCCTATTGAACCATTTATCATTATAATCCCTGGCCATCACAATTTTCTCACGGATATCATTAGGATATTTATTGAATATATCTATCAGGTGATCTGAAGGTGTAATCGAAGTAGAAGGGTTAGCTTTATCGCCTAGTTCCAATATTTCCACCCCATCATATATCGAAGTATTTGCTGTACGTGGTGGTGTGGTAATAGCCGCAACCAAGGTAGTCTTTCGAATACCAGTAGCAGACCAGGCAAACTGAACTTCTAAAATGGATTCTTCTATATTTTTATTTCTAAAGAGGATATCCACTAATTTATAGCTTTGGAGACTTCCATAAATTCCCATTATTTTTTGCAAAGCCGGCAAAGCAACATCATACTTTTTCTCCCACATGGCCATTTTGGCAATTAGGATATAAGCTAATGAAGCCGACACTCGATTCCCTACTATTAAGCTGGTTTTTATTTGTGGCAATGCTGGCGCATACTCAGCTAGATCTTTTATTAAATAATTTCTTGTATCAGATGCAGGCATCCTCCCTAGCTTTGTAATTTCTTCCAAATCATCAAAATTTGCAACCTCTTTGGTGTAAAATGGCACATCTCCAAACATGGAAGTCAATACATAATAATATAATGCTCTCAGGGTAACTGCCTCTGCTACTAATGATTTCTTTCTACCCTCTGCTACAGGTGATTTATTGATGCCAACAATGGTCGCATTACAAACCATCACCCCATGATAAGCTGCAGTCCAAATAATATCACCTACCCCTGGATTTGCTGGTGAAATAGCAAAACTTGCATCAGCATCGTCCAAGGCCCAAAAAGCCAAATCACTGCTCCCCTCGTTAATCTTAAATAAATTATGTGTAAAAATATCCGTGAGATTATCATAACATCCATTTAGCCCTGCGATACATTGTGCCTCATTTTGATAGAATTGATCTTTGTTTACCTGGCTTTTAGGAACCTCCTCCAAAAGCTTCGAACAGGAAGTCAAGCCAAAAAGAATTAGGAATGATATATAGATTTTAAAATGATTTTTCATGATGAATAGAATTGAAAAATTAAAAATTGACTTGTGCACCAAAAATTATTGTTCTGCTATTTGGATAAGCTCCATTATCCATCCTCCTAATCGTAGAACCTTCACTGACCGAAGAAACTTCTGGATCAAATCCATTATATTTCTTCCATAAAAACAGGTTATTACCACTTCCAAACAAGGTGATAGAATTCAATCTGTTTTTGGTTAGTTTATTCAAGTCAAATCGATAAGATAGTGATGCATTTTTCAATCTTAAAAATGAAGCACTATGTACAAAACGGTCGTTTGGAATCTGATCTTTTGAATTAGCATATGGGATATCAGAATCTGGATTCCTTACCGGATGCCAGGCATCTACCATATATTTAAATTGATTGGTGAATCGAGAACCTGTACCCATGAATAGTTCAATTGGATTATATAATTTACCTCCAATGGAATAATTAAAATAAAATGACACGTTTAATCCATAAATATTGAAGCTATTCTGCAAGCCACCATAAACTTCCGGGTCTGCATTTCCTAAGTAAACCAAGTCATCATAATCTAAGACACCATCTTTATTCTGATCAATGTAGCGCTGTCTACCAGGAACATAGTAGGCTGGTGATGCTGAGGCAAATTCTTTGGTATTCTGATTATCCAAGATTTCTTGTTGCGATTTCCAAGTTCCAGCATATTGCATTCCCCACAATGCATTCAGTGGTCTTCCTTGTTCATAAGCATACATTGGATAAAATGAACCGTGTGTGGTAGAATAAGCCGTTACCCGTTCAAATCCTCCTATATCATCCACCATTTGCTTATTTCTAGCGATGGTTAATGTGGTGGACCAAGTAAAATTCTTCTTTTGAATGTTTTTAAAATCCATAGTTAATTCCATCCCGTTATTGGAAGTTCCACCAATATTGGCTAAACGGCTTGGGTAACCTGTGTGAGTTGGGTATTGTAGGGTCAATAATAAATCTGTAGTTTTTGTATTATAGTATTCAAAACTTCCGGTAAGTCTGTTTTTGAAGAAACCAAAATCCACCCCTAAATTAATGGAACCAGTTTTTTCCCAAGTCAATCGATTATTTTCAATCCTCGACGGATAATAAGCCACCGGAATGGCATTATCGAAAATATATCCTGAAGTGGAACTGGAAAGTGCTGAAAGAGACTGATAAATTGGGATAGCGTCATTCCCTGCAATACCAGCACTGAAACGGAATGCAAGATCATTCAAAACAGGCTTTAATGGTTTTAGAAACTCTTCATTTGAAGCACTCCACTTTATTGCTCCAGATGGGAAATACCCCCATTTATTGTTTGCTGAAAAATTAGAAGATGCATCAGCGCGTGTAGTAAGTGTTAAATAATATTTCCTATTGTAATTATAATTAAAACGAACAAAGTTGGAAAGCTTAATTTGTTTTTGAAGATTTGATCCTAGACTTATTGTTTCTTTTGAAGGAATTGCCCCCATATTATTCTCCTCCAAGTCATCTATGAAATATCCTTCTCCACTCATCGTCATATTAGAATTCCAAAACTGTTGGTAAGAAAATCCATATAGACCATCCACAAAATGTTTATTTTCCCAAGATTTAGCATATGTGATTGTATTCTCACTTAGAATATTGTTGTTTTTATAAGCCCCCTTGTAGGCATACGCTCCAGACCCTTTGTTTGCCCGAGTTGGCAAGGATCCAGGAGTAAAATTATTGGAGAATCTATTATAATCGTAATACGATACTTGAGAACGAAGCTTTAATGATTTTATTGGTTCAATCTCAATATAACTAATCAGATTCAACGTTTTCCTTTGCATATTCCTCTTCATCAATTCAGCCATAGCCAAAGGAGAGTCAAATATTTGCCCCTCATATTGAAGTGGGTTCCAATCATTGAATGAACCATCTTCCTTGTAGGGCTCCATTAATGGTGTAAGAAACAGCGTATTTCTATACCAGTAATTGACATTTCCAACTTCAGCATTATTTAAATCTTGATCCAGGAAAGCATAATTCAATTTAAACCCTGTCTTTACATATTTGCTAAAGGTCTTATCTAAATTTACACGTGTTTGATAACGTTTTATGCCACTGTTTATAATAATCCCTTGCGTATTATTATAATTCCCGGAGAAGTAATATTTCGTGTTCTTATTACCTCCTGAACCTGACAATACCAAGTTAGTATATGGTGCATTTCGAGTGATCACATCTGTCCAGTTTGTGCCCTCACCTAAGGACAACGGATCTGGATATGGATACTCTTCCATTGGTTTAGTTTGGTTATTAACGTTCGAAATGTAAAACCAATCATTTTGCAATTGCACAAACTCTTGGGCATTCATAATATCCAGGTTCTTTGGTAAAGCAGCTGTCCCTAATTCTGACCTAAAATTAAATATGGGTTTCGACCCTTCTGCTCCTGACTTTGTAGTAATAATGATAACCCCGTTGCTACCTCTAGAGCCGTAAATTGCGGTAGAAGAAACGTCCTTTAATACTTCTATTAAAGTGACATCATTCGGAGATATATCATTTAAATCCGTTATGGCATCAATCACACCATCCACTACATATAATGGTTCATTATTGGCTGAAATAGATCTTGTTCCTCGAATTCTAATGGAAGTATTTGCTCCAGGTTCACCCGTTGTAGAAACTACCTCTGCCCCAGCAATCCTTCCTTGAAGCATCTGATCCACACGGATAACCGGAACCTCATTGATATCTTTCATTTTCACCTGTGAAACTGCACCCGTTAGATCACGCTTTTGAACTGTTCCATACCCAACCACAACAATTTCATCGATATCTGTTTCTGCCTGAATCATCACAACACTGACATTTAAATTGTCTCCTACGACAAGATCCACTTTCCGATACCCTAAATAGCTAAAGGAGATCTGATCTCCCTTTAATACCGACAGACTAAATTCTCCTTGTTCATTTGTTTTAACCTGAATTTTACTTCGAGTGTTTTGAACCGAAACACCAGCTAAGAGCTGTCCTATATCATCTCTAACTACACCGGTTAAGGTTATTTGTTGAATAACTGTTGATGAGCTATTTTCTAAGAGGTTTACATTAGAATCTGAATTATTGGCCTCAAAGACTACAATCGTTTTCCCCTTAAATGTATAATCTAAGTTCAAAGGTCCTAAAATGGTATTTAAGGCATCCTTTAATGGTTTGTTTTTTATCTCAACACGTATATTAGCACCTCTTTTCAGTAATTCAGCATTGCTAATAATATTATAATTGGATTGTTTTTTAAATTCCCTAAACACATCTGCAAGTGAAATATTATTCTTCACCAGCGTAATATTTTGTGCATTGGTTTTTGCTGTAACATGTAAACTAGCTATAAGCAGGAGAATGATGGCTATTTTCATAATTACCAAACTTTTATAAATTGGAAATACAGGAATATCTCCAAATAAAATGATATATTTTTTCATTAAATTTGAATAGGTTAGTTTTTAGAATTTGTACACATTTTTAAAGCAAGCCTTTCTTTGTCGAGGAAGCGCCAACTTCCTCGGCTTTAGACTTTTCTATTTATTTTCTTTAAGTATTACTTCCCTCCCTTCTATCTTTATAAGTATTCTTTTATCGGTGGTTTTTATTATATCCAATACCTTTTCAAAAGCTTCATTTCTTGAAATACTTCCCCAAACTTTGATTCCTTTTAGCGAATTAGAAATGGAATAATTGAAATTATACCAACGTGATAATTTTTTCATAACCAAATCTAAATTCTCGTTATTGAACATAAACTCTCCGTTTTTCCATGAAGAAAATTCCTCTGCATTTACCTGCAATAACTTTATGTTATTTCCAGAAATTTTAGCTTGTTGATTAGGTTTTAATAGCATGGTTTTGGACCCAGCATGATTAGTAGAGACCTCAACCGAACCATTATTTAAGGTAATTGATGACGAAAGGTTATCCACATAAGACTCCACATTGAATTCTGTTCCTAATACTTGAACCTTTTCATTTGAGGTATGAACTATAAAAGGTCTATCTTTATTCGCTGTAACCTCGAAATACCCTTCCCCAATAAGTTCAACTTCTCGGGTTTTTCCACTAAAATTTGATGGATAGGATAAGGAGCTTTCTGCATTCAACCAAACCTTACTTCCATCTGATAAGACAATACTGTATTGGCCTCCCTTTGGTATAGATAATCGCATACGCTGATTTATCATATCTTTGGAATTTCCTAAAGCCAATTCTGTCCCATCCTCATAGACTATTTCTTTTCCAACCTTAATTCCTGAACTTTCGTCAACTAACTCAATGGCATTACCATTTTCAAATGTTAAGACAGCTTGATTACTACCAGGAATTATACTGTCATTTAATGTTTCAGCATGTTGTGTAGAATTTCTATCGTTTTTAAATAAGTAAAGCCCGGCAAAAACAAAAATTATTATAGAAGAAGCAATGGATATCCAATTAACCCACATTCTTCTTGAAACTTTTGGTTTCAAAGGGATGACTGTTTTAGTGTCCGAATGGAGTTGATTTATCAGCTTATCTTCAAGAAGTAGAAACTCCTCATCACTATGTAAGATATATTGTGACAAGGATTCTTTTAAAGAATCTTCATTCTTGACCTCGAGAAGCAAAGAGCTCAAGAATGGATATTTTTGCATTAGAAAATGAAATTTAGGATCATTAATTTCCGTTAATTCTTTTCCTAGATGCGTTTTTAAAACATCAATAATTTCTTCTATTTCATTCATTTTAAGTTTCTGATAGTGCTTTGTTGAATAGAAACAATAATTTGAATAGAATCTTACAGATGGAATAAAAAATATTTGATTTTTATTTATTTAGGGAATTCAGGAAATATTGAATTGTAATAATAGTTGGGAATATATAGTCAGAATCATACATTTTCAAAGCCTTTCTTAGACTGGATAATGCTCTGGATTTTATGACATAAACAGAATTAGCATTAATTCCTAATTTATGGCAAATCTCTTCTACTGAATTTTCTTCTAGATAGGTTAAGCAAAAAACTTCCTTTTGTTTTTCAGGAAGCTTAGCAACTTCCTCTAATATTCTTCCGAATAACTCTGCACGAATAATCTTTTCCAGGACACCATGATCTTTACAGATCAAATTAAATTGATCCTCTACGTCCTCAAAGGATACTTTGTTATTCGCCTTTTTTATAAAATTATAACAAGAATTCTTAGTAGCAATATATAAAAAGGCCTTCAGCTTATTTGTCGTTTCAAATTTATCTCTTAGGTCCCATACCTTCAAATACACATCATTTACTATTTCTTCTGATGCCTGTTTATTTTTGATAAGTTGATTAGCAAGGAATAACAATTGCCTTCCATATAATTTATAAATGGTTCTTAGCGCTTTTTGATTGCCTTGATTAAGTTCAGGTATGATATTGGAAGGTACCATGAATATTTATAGAATTTCTGCAAATTTATCATGCAAAAAACAGTACTAATATAAACCTTTTATGCCATTAGTTTTTATTGATCAGTTATTTATTAACAATAAATTAATATCTAATACTTAAACATATCATTCTTTTTCAATAAAAATCATAGTATTTTAAACAAAAAACAGCTGAAATAGCGTTTCACAGAACATTCATCGAGAAGTACCAGTATTTCAGGAAAAATTTATGAATATTCAGCAGTTAGTTCTAATCTTGTCAATTTTATGTTACTTCCATTTCTTACAACAAATACCTAATTTCGTCAGCATAAATTCAATAACTAATGAAAAAACTTTTAGTAATATTTTTATTGAGCTCATCAGTTGCCTATGGTCAACGGAATTTCACAATTGATGAAACCGTTATGGGGCCTGGCAAATTTGCTCCAAAGTCTATCTATGGCGCAAAATGGGTTAGTAACATGGATGCATTTTCAAGTTTAGATAGTACATTTCAAAACCTGATTGCGCGTGATGCTAAAAATAATTGGCAGACAAAACAGTTAGCCTCCAGTAACGATATCAAACAAGCTTTAAGCGCTTTAATTCCAGGTGAAAAGTTTAACCTTCGTACTTTCCCAATGGATTATCAATGGATAGATTCAGACAACATAAGCTTTAGAGTTAATGGCCAAAAGAAAATCTACGGCATCAAATATAATTTTGGAACTAAACAATCTAAAATTGCTTATTCACTACCTCTTGATGCTGAATCTGAAGAGTTAAGTGATAAACTTATACAAACTGCTTACCTTAAAGGAAACAATATCGAAATCATTAATGCTGCTGGTGATGTAATCCAAGTGACTAGAGATACGATAGACGGAATTGTTAATGGTAATCCCGCTACCCACCGTAATGAATTTGGTATTGATAAAGGCATGTGGTGGTCACCTGATAACAAGCAATTGCTTTATTACCGTAAAGATGAAAGTATGGTATCAAAATATCCCCTTCCTCAGTGGGACACTCGAGTTGCTACAATAAAGGATATCCGATATCCTATGGCGGGAATGAAAAGTGAGGAAGTAACCTTGAATATCTACAATACGGACAGTAAACAATTCGTTCAACTGCAAACCGGAGAGCCTAAAGAACAATACTTAACCATGGTTACTTGGGATCCAACTGGAGACTACGTTTATGTTGGTGTTTTAAATCGTGGTCAAGATCATTTAAAGGTAAATCAATACGATGCTAAATCTGGTGCATTGGTGAAGACTTTATTTGAGGAACAAAATACAACTTGGGTAGAACCACAGCATCCATTAATTTTTCTTCCAAATAACAATAAGCAATTCTTATATCAAACCGATAAAGATGGTTACAATCAATTATTCCTTTATGACACACAAGGTAAGCTTATTCGTCGCTTAGGCTATCAGGATGTCTTAGTAACCGATTTCAAAGGATTTGATGCCAAAGGTACGAAAGCCTACTATATCGGTGCTACTAATAAAGGAATGGAACGTCATTTATTTGAAGTTGATTTAAAAAATGGAAAGACAAATCAATTAACACAGGTAAATGGTGTTCACAATGCCTCCATCAGTAATTCAGGAAAGTACATCTTAGACCAATACAGTAATCTGACTACACCAAATAACCTACAGGTTATTGATGCTAAAAACAAAAAAGTAAACTCGGTATTAACTGCTCCAAATCCTTTCACAGGTAAGATTAATTTACCGAAAATAGAGTTTAAGAACTTCACTTCTCCAGATGGTAAAACACAGTTAAACGCGCGTATTACCTATCCTGTAAACTTTGACCCAACGAAAAAATACCCGGTTATGGTTTATTTATACGGTGGTTCGCATGCACAGATGGTAACTGACAGATGGTTAGGTGGAGTGGGTTATTTCGATATGTACATGGCTCAAAACGGTTATATCGTTTTCACACTAGACAATCGTGGTTCAGATGCACGTGGATTTGATTTCACTCGTGTAACGCATAGAAACCTTGGTGAAGCAGAGATGGCAGACCAAATGGTGGGTATTGATTACCTAAAATCGCAACCTTATGTTGACAAGGATAATATGGGTATGTTCGGTTGGAGCTTTGGTGGATTCATGACCAGCTCATTTATGACCAAACAAAACGATATTTTTAAAGCTGCTGTTGCCGGTGGTCCTGTAATGGATTGGAAATATTACGAGATCATGTACGGAGAGCGTTATATGGATACTCCACAAGAAAATCCTGAAGGATATGAAAAGTCATCCATGTTAAATAAGGCTGATCGTTTGAATGGTCATCTATTGATTATCCATGGAGCTCAAGATCCAGTGGTTGTTCAGCAACATAGCATGGATTTCGTAGAAAAATGTATTGAAGCTGGAAAACAAGTAGATTATTTCCTATACCCTACCCACGAACATAATGTTTCAGGTAAAGACAGAATCCATATGTATGATAAGATTGCTAAATATTTTGATCTTTATCTTAAAAAGTAATCAAATTCAATTTTTATCACATTTGAAATAACAATAAATGGTTGCAGGTCTGCAACCATTTTTGTTACATATGCAATTACCTGTTTAAACATCATTTTTTATATATATTTATTGATTTTTGGTAAAATTTTATACTCAAACATTATCTCACATCATAATAATTAAAATATAAGGTTATATTTGTAGCGAAGAAACTACATTCCATTTGCATCTATCTTTCATAAAATTGAAGGCATAAAGTAGTTTATTATATGAAATAAGGATACTACAAAACCAAATATTAATAGCTTGAAAATACCGGAAAACATTGACCGTATTCTAAATTTAGGGATTTTAGATGAAGATAGTTTTTTAGTAAAAAAGGAAATTCGCCTAGCAAACATCATTACTGTTAGCTGCAGCATTATCATCTTCATTTACGGATTTATCAATATTTGGAAATTCCCCATTATTGGCATTGCCAATTTTATTGGCGCTAGTCTGATGATCCTTACGTTAGGCTTTCATGCAAAAAGAAAACTGAGGACTGGCCAAATTTGGTTTTTAACTTCCATGGGGCTCCTTTTAGCCTTTGTTAATTTCATATCCCCCAATACTACTGAATATTTCTTAATTAGTCTCATAGCCCTCAGTTTATTGGTCTTACGCGACAACATCAGCAAAATAATCTTATCTATTTTTGTGTCTGCCGCTATTATTATCCCCAAGTACCTAGATTATTCCTTTCCATTCCTAGAGCATGTAGCTAAACATAGATTAATTTTTAACTCTATTTGGGGATTGGTAATTTTAATCGTCTTAAGTTATTACCTAAGAAGTATCCAAAAGAAATATCAAGAAGAGATTGAAGAAAAGAGCGCACAGATTAATGATCTAAACCGAGATTTAAAACACCTTTTTGCCATTATAGCCCACGATATTCATTCACCATTGCAGTCTTCAACCACAATGCTCAAAGATCTTTCTGGCACGCAAATGTCGAATGAATGGAAGGAAACTGCTATAAAACTAGTCCATAAACAATTGGCTACTTTACAAATTAACCTGAATAATTTGTTAGAATGGAGCAGACATAATATGCAAGGTTTACAAACCATGCCTGAAGGAATTATGTTGGCAAAAATTGTAAATGAAACCCTCAAATCCATGGAGGAGCGATTCTTGGAAAAAGAGATTCAAATCGACATTCAAATTGATCATGACATACAAGTTTATGCTGATCCTATTCAATTTACGGTCATTCTCCGCAATCTACTGGACAATGCCCTTAAATTTAGCAACCCAAATGGTTTAATTGCCATTAAAGCATCTGAAGAAAAAGAAAATACAACAATAAGTATTGAAGATCATGGTGTAGGTATCGACCAACAATTTATAGACTCCTTATTCCACACCATCAAAGATCCTTCTTTTGGGACTTCAGGTGAACGAGGTACTGGACTCGGATTGGTTCTAGTCGACAAATTAATCCAAGCAAACCACGGCACAGTCAAAATCAAGAGTAAACCGGAACAAGGAACGACTATTTTAATCGATCTTCCTAATCGTTAATTCTTAGGAACCAATTTATTTAAAGACTCAAATACTCCACTCCTTTTCAACAACCACATTCCTAAACGTTCCTCTGCAATACCTTGCGTAATTTTATAGGTAAATACGGGTAAACCTTCCTCGTCCCCATCTATTTTCATTTTCATAAATGCTATAGATGGAAAGCTTTTCAATTGCTCACTTAATTCGGTAATGTGTGAAGATACAATCACAAATGGCCCCTTTATTTCATCTAAATAACGCATGACCTCTAGGATCGCTTGGGAGGCATCACTATGATTCGTTCCTTTGAATAATTCATCTAATATAACCAAGGCATTAGATCCAGGTTCTATTTGATCCATAATATCCTTTAATCGAATAGCTTCCACATAAAAATGACTATATCCTAACTCTAAATTATCCTGTAAATTTACGCTGGTAAATAAGCCATCTATAATATCTGTTTCAAGGGTATCTGCTGGAACCGGAAAACCAATATGTGTCAAATAAACTGCTGCGGAAATGGACTTAATAATGGAAGATTTACCAGCCATATTTGCACCTGTTAAAAACCACAACCTTTTTTCTTGAGACAATTCTACATCGTTCCTGACAGGATTTTTATGAAAGATATGGTATAAACCCGTCATCTTAATTTTACCAGTACTATTTTTCTCATGTAAAACAGGATAGGAAAAACCATTCCTTCGAGAAACTTTCGCAACGGAGCGTAAGGCATCGATCTCATAAAAAAACTTAATAGCTTCCTTAATCACCTTAGAAAACTCATAGCGAATCATACGCTCATAAGTCTCAATGTTAAATATGTTAACTTTTAATTTCTCAACATCATAATCCTCATTTTTGAAAACCTTGGATAAATAGGATTGAATTTTATCAATCATTACTTGTACATCGTCGTAATGTTGTACCGCATTTATTTTCTTATAAAACTTATGTGATTGCAGTAAAAACTCAGTTGTTTCTAGTATATTACGCTTCTTGTAATAGTAAATCGGTGATTGAATTCCTAAAAAGTCCAGTAGGCTCAAGGAGGCTGTTGCACCAGAATGAGATGCCTTGACAAACTTCTCAATATCTTTTAGTATGACCCTGTGAAAAGGAAAATCTTCCTGCGCAAGAGGTTCAAGTCGTCTAATTTTAATTTGTCGATCTTCAATAGCTTGTTTATCAATAATTGGATCATAAAACCATTCCTTCAAAAAGTAATGTGCTCCTTCAGTTATCGTTTCATCGAAAAAATCAAAAACAGAACGACCATTCAATTCTTTCAACTGAATGTCTTTAATAGTCTGCTCATCAATAATAAACTTCGGCATATTTATCATAAAGGCAAATTAAGGTTCCTACGGATATATTATAAATATCGCAAATTCTTTAAGTAATGATGAAAATATACTTCAAATTGCATAAGCTATACAATCATATTTTTGAACTTTTAAGTTAATAACCTATTTCATAGTACTCAATACCTTATAAATCTGACCATTATTAAAATAAAATAAATTTTGTAGTATTGAAGAATAATGGATTTGGAAGAAAAAAGGAAAATATTCACGGTGTTATATGAAGCACATTGGAAAAGACTCTTCTTGCACGCCTATCAGATGTTGGATGATCAAGATGAGGCAAAGGATATTGTCCAAGAAGTATTCAGCAATCTTTGGGAAAGTCTAGACAGCCTAACCATACAACAATCATACAATGCCTATTTATACCGCTCCATTCGAAATGTCGTTATTAATAAGTTAGCTAGAAATAAACTAGGTCAAACTTACCTCAAATTCTTAGATGCACCCTCCTTTCAAAGCTATGTTTATAATCCTGAAGAAACCTTACGAGAAAAGGATTTTCAAGATATTATCAATCAGGAAATAGAACTCTTGCCATCTAAGATGCGAAGTATTTTCAAGAAAAGCCGTTATGAAAACATGAGCTATAAGGAAATTGCAGCAGATTTAGGGATAGCAGAAGGCACCGTTAAAAAACAGATTTATAAAGCCTTGCTGATCCTAAAACAAAAATTAAAATTTATTTTCATTTTAATGTACCACTAAGTACCTTCTTCTTTGTCATACTTCTGAACTAACCAATCAATGTATGACTAAGCCTAAAATAACGGAAGAAATTTTAAGGAAATATGTGGATAATCAATGTTCCGACCAAGAAAAAATTGCGGTAGAAAGTTGGTATAATCACATTAGTAAACAAAGAATCAGTGCTAAAGTGGAGGATCTAGACCTGGATTCCATCGACCATTATCTTCGTAACGCCTTTCAGGATAAGATTATCCAAAAACAAGACAGCAAACCAAAGCCCTTAAGAAGTTTTAAACCTTCCGTCTATTGGTCAGCAGCTGCCTTGATTTTGGTATTTAAAGTTATCAGTTTATTATATTGGCAAAGAACCGAAACAGGAAATTCAGAAATCTTTCAACAGCAAATTAGCAAAACATCTTTTTCACCAGGTACTTTTCAAGGAACGATTATACATGACCACAAAGATGAAGCTGCAAAGATTAATCAGACACCATTAAATCTTGAGACAACAAGTATAAATGACCAAGTGCAGTTGTTAACTGCAAGTGGAGAAGAATTTGAGTCAACCTTACCTGATGGAACTCGCGTTCGTATGAATGCGGGTTCTTCTTTACGTATTACCAAAGCTTTTAATCAAGAGTATCGTGATGTCTTTTTAGAAGGTGAGGCGTATTTTCATGTAGCAAAAGATCCCAACAGACCTTTTATCGTCCATGTAGCTGGCACCAAGATACAAGCCTTGGGCACAGCATTTAATGTAAAGTACTACCCTTCTGAGAACCCGATCATCAAAACTTTTTTGGAGGAAGGATCCATACAAATCCAACAACAAGAAGAACAATTCATTCTTAAACCAGGTGAATTATTTGAACATAACAATCAATCAGGTGCTAATCAGATTCAACGCAACTTAAAAGTAAATCAGTTGGCATGGAAGGATGGATATTTCGAGTTCAATGATTCCAGCTTACCCGAAATACTCCGAGAATTGGCCAGATGGTATAACTTTTCATTTGAGATCGATGATGCATACCAAAATAAAACATTGAGTGGAAAGTTCAAGCGAAATCAACCATTTTCAGATGTTATCCGAATCCTAAAATTCTCTGGAATTGATGTCATTCAAAACCAACAAACTTTAATACTACAACCAAATACATAACAATACCACAACCTTAATCAAATAATTTATGAAGTATTATTTTTCACTTTTGTTCCTGATGCTCCTCTCTTGGAGTAGCTTTGCATACAGCCAAAAGATTAGCCTTAAATTGGAAAGGGTAAGTTTTGAAAAACTTGTCCAAGAAATTGAAAGGCAAACCCCTTATAAATTTGTCTTTGACCCGAAAGAAATAACCAATCAGGCAAAATTCAGTATTCAAAGCGATGACCAACAAATCAAGGCCATCTTAGATCAGGCATTTAAAAACCACAATTTGGACTATCAAGTCATTGGCGAAACAATTGTGGTTAAAGGAAAGTCCACTCGAAACAAACAACAACAAAGAATCCAAGGAAGAGTAAGTGATGAAAATCAACAAGCGATGTCTAATGTTAGCATTCGAATAAAGCAAAGCAACCAAACTTTTCAAACGGATGCCAATGGAGATTTTAGTTTCGATGGTCCAAGTTCAGGTACCTTAGTTTTCACTTTTATGGGTTATAAAACACAAGAGGTAGCTTATTCTGGTTCCAGTCAATTAAACATTAGTATGGTACCCGACCTTGGCAATCTAGATGAAGTCGTTGTCATCGGTTATGGAACTTCCAGTGTTCGCAAAAATGTAGGGTCTGTTTCCAGTGTTTCTGCACAAGATTTAGAAAAACAACCAGTTTTAGATCCATTAGCAGCCATGCAAGGGCGCATTTCAGGTCTTAGCATCTCCTCCAATAGTGGACTTCCTGGTGGCTCCTATAATGTGCAATTAAGAGGTGCCAATTCTATCAATAATGGCAATAGTCCATTATACATTGTGGATGGGGTTCCTTTCTCCGACAATGCCATGAATCAGTTCATCAGTGCATCAGGAAACCAAAATCCTCTTTCACTCATCAACCCAAAAGACATTGAACGAATTGATGTTCTAAAAGATGCTGATGCAACCGCCATTTATGGTTCTCGTGGAGCTAATGGTGTCATCTTAATTACCACTAAAAAAGGAAGTGCACAAGAATTAAAAATTAACGCCAGCTTGTTGGTAGGTAATTCTCATGCTATTCAAAATTTAGAAATGATGAATACGGAGCAATATTTGGAAATCAGAAATGAGGCTTTCTCCAATGATGGAACTACACCTGATGAAACGAATGCTCCAGATCTTAAATTATGGGATGCTGGAATAAGTCAGGATTGGCAAAAAGAGCTGTTTGGAAACAGCGCAGCCTTTAATTCCATGCAATTGTCCTTCAACGGTGGAAGCTCTACTTTACAATACTTACTCAGTGGTAGTTATAGCAAACAAGGCGATGTTTTACCAGGAGATCGAAGTTACCAACGCGGAGGAGGAATGCTTAGTATCTCTAACCAATCTAAAAATGGTAAATTCAGAATCAACGGATCCGCAAACTTCAATGCAGACAATAATAATACCTTAGCAACTGATATAGCACAGTTTTACAACCTAGCTCCAAATTACCCGCTATATAATGACGATCAAAGTTTCTATTGGTTCGGAACAAGCTTACAAAACCCGATGGCCTATTTGGTTCGTGGCAATACCAATAAGTCAAAATCCTTATTAGCCAATACTAGCCTAAGCTATTTAATACTTGATGGATTGGAAGCTAAATTGAACATGGGTTATCAATTGCAGAAAATGGATCAATTGCAGACCTTACCAAGTACTGGTTTTAATCCATTAGTGGGTACTGCCGCCTCTGCAAGATACGGCAACTCTGATTTCAGCTCATTTATCATAGAGCCCCAACTAAATTATAATAAGCAATTTGGAGATCATGAAATTGGCTTCTTACTTGGTGGAACTTGGCAGAAATCATTAAATGAAGGCAAATTCTTCAATGGCACCAATTATCCATCCGATAGTCAATTAGACAACATACATGCCGCTGGTGATTTGAGTGTGGGTGATTATCAATACGGAGATTACCGCTATCAATCTGTTTTCTCAAGAATTAGCTATGGATACCAAGAGAAATATTTAGTGAATTTATCTGGTCGTAGAGATGGTTCTTCTCGTTTTGGCCCGAACAATCGATACGGTAATTTTGGTTCCATTGGCTTTGCTTGGATCTTTTCCAAGGAAGGATTCTTGAAAGACCAATCTATCCTAAGTTTTGGTAAATTAAGAGGAAGTTTAGGTATTACCGGAAATGACCAAATCGGGAATTACCAGTTCTTAGATACTTGGGAACCTGGTTTTGCATACCAAGGCATTGCTGGCCTATCCCCTGTCCGTGTGTTCAATCCAAATTTCAAATGGGAAGAAAATAAAAAACGAGAAATTGCCCTGGATTTAGGTTTTTTCAACGATCGTCTTTTCTTAACGACGAACTATTACAATAATCGCTCAGGCAATCAGTTAATAGAAATTCAATTAGCCCCGCAAACTGGCTTTGAATATTTCTTTGGCAACCAACCTGCATTAGTAGAAAACAGCGGATGGGAATTTGAATTGAATAGCACCAATTTCCGTAACCCAAATTTCACTTGGAATACCCAATTAAACCTCACCTTTCCTAAAAACAAATTATTGGCTTATCCCGATTTAGAAAACTCGGCTTCAGCTTACAGTTATGTTATCGGTGAATCTGTTCGTGTGGTGAAAGGTTATGATTTTATAGGCGTAGATCCTGAAACTGGCTTAGGTCAATATACAGATGTCAATGGCGATGATGAACTAGATGAAGCTAATGATTTCGTCGTTTTAGGCAACCTTATGCCTAAGTTCTATGGTGGCTTAAACAATAATTTATCCTTTAAAGATCTGTCCTTGAGCTTCCTCTTCCAATTTGTTAAGCAAGAAGGTCCAAGTATTGCCTATGGTCCTATGGCTAGTCATATTGGCGGACTCTCCAATATGGATGTAACCGTTTTAGATAGATGGCAAAAACCAGGCGATGTCACCGATATCCCTAGAGCTACCACAACCGCTTCAAATGATGCCTATACCAACTATCGCGATTACTACCGCTACTCTTCTGCCGTATGGGATGATGCATCTTACATTCGATTAAAGACGCTTGCATTAAGTTATAACCTGTCAAAATGGTCAAAGCAGATTAACATCCCGCAGTTACAGATCAGTTTTGCTGCACAGAACTTATTTACATGGACAAATTTTAGAGGTATGGACCCAGAGATGCAAGGCTTTGATAGAACTTATGTATCAGAAGTGAACCCGTTTGGTTCTGTTAAAACAACGGCAACACCAAGCCCTAGGACCTATACATTCGGTTTACAACTAACCTTTTAATGAACATTATTAATCTTACACATAGATCATGAAACTTATTAAATCGACCATATACAGCAGTATCATCAGCCTTTCGCTTCTTTTATCATCCTGTGAAAGCTTTTTAGATATTGACCCACCAAAAGATCAGGTATCAGCAGAAAATGCCTTTCAAGACGCAAAATCTGCCGAGGCAACTATCCTTGGTGTTTACAGCAATATGAATAATTATAATAATCAATTTGGTTCTGGATTATTGGCTATGCTCATGTCCATAACAGCAGATGATTATTATTCGGCATTTACCAGCTATGATGCCTATAAACTCAATAATATAACGCCAAACACAGATTATCTGGATCGCTTATGGAGCCAACCTTATTCCACTATTGGCCATTGCAATAAAGTAATTGAAGGTGTCGAAAATTCTAGCTTGAGTGCTGAAATCAAAAAACAAATAAGTGCTGAAGCCAGATTCACCCGTTGCTTTCATTATTTCTATTTAGTCAACTTATTTAAAAAAATCCCTTTAGTAACCAATTCAGATGTGAGTTCTTCGAATACCCAAGGGCAAGTTGACCCAGAGGAAGTCTATAACTTCTTGGTTCAAGATCTAAAACAAGCGGAAGCGGATATCGATGATGATTATCAAGGAACAGAGCGCGTGAGACCAAATAAAAAAGCTGTTTCTGCTTTATTAGCTCGGGTCTATCTATATAAAGGTGACTATGAAAACGCAGAAATTTCTGCTTCAAAGGTCATCGAAGATACCCGATATCAACTGATGAACAACTTAAATGATGTATTTTTGAAAACTAGTAAGGAAGCATTATGGCAAATTCAAACGGTTAATACATCCACCGCTGGTGTAAATACTTGGGAAGGATTTTCAATGGTTCCTGTCAATGCAACAGCTCGAGGATACTATAATGTTTTCCAAAAAACAATGGACAGTTTTGAGGCTGGCGATAAGAGAAAAACCGATTGGTTAAAACCATATACCATTACTTCCGGAACATTTTATACTCCATACAAATATAAAATCAGAACGAATATTGGTAGTCCAGTAATGGAGTACAACATGGTACTACGTCTAGCAGAGCAGTATTTAATCCGCGCAGAAGCTAGGCTAAAACTCAACAAAATCAAACTTGCAGTGGATGATGTGAATGCCATTCGCAAGCGTGCTGGATTAACCCTTTTGCCTGAAACAATCGCAGCAAATGATTTAGCCATAGCCTTAGAGAAAGAGAAACACTTGGAGTTATTGGGCGAATGGGGACATCGTTGGTTCGATTTAAATAGAACAAATCGCGCTGTTGCTGTACTTTCACAAACAAAAGGTAATTTTACACAAGAAGATACTCGTATACCAATTGCTCAGTCTATCCTATTAAGTAATACAAATCTGAAACAAAATGATCAATAAATTTATCCTTATAGCTGCAACCTTGCTCTTTGCCAATATCCTTGCAGTACATGCGCAGGAAAATGCTGTGGTTATTCATCCAACTAAGGCAAGTCCTAAGGATGAAGTAAATATCAAGTTATTAGCTAATAAGGTTCAAATTCCAGACTCCATTAAGCAATTGTTTTTACAGTTTTCCTATTCCAATTTTTATGAAATGCCACAACGATTGGAAATGAAAAAAGTAAATCAAGATTGGGAAGTTAACTTCAAACTTCCCTTCTATGCCAATTACAGTTCATTCTTTATTACAAGTGCAGACCAGAAATTTGTAATTCGTCCAACGGACACCACACATTATGAAATATTTGTTTATGAAGGAAATAAACTAAAGGAAGGTAATTATTTAGCAAAAGGCTATAGTACGGCATATCAGAACCGCAACTCCAAAAGCATGGAGCAGCAACAATTAGCCTACTTTCTGAAAGAACAACAACTGTTTCCAACGAATTATGAGAATAACCTCAAGATTTTACAGTACCGGATGAAAACGGCAAAGGATGAGGTCTCCAAGGAAAAGTATAGGCAACAAGCCCTCCAAGTTATTGAAGACAAGTTTCGATCTAACCCCACAGTGGATGGTAACCTAAATAAGGTAACCATGGGATTCCTTATCATAGGGGAAAAACAAAAAGTAGATTCCATTCGAAATGTAGTTATCAAAGAATTTCCAAATTCAAATTTAGGCATGAGCTATACATTAGGCAGACTTTTGGATATCCCAGATACAGCTGTCGTAATCACAGAGATTAATAAGCTATTACCCAAAAAGACAAAGGATAATGAAGAAGCATTTCAATCTGCATACAGTTATTTATTTGAATATTATGTTGGTAAAAAAGATGCAGATAAGGCATTGAGTTATTATCCATTTATTTTGGATAAAGAACCAAATCCTTACACCTGGCGAACTTATACTTATTATGTGGACTTATTGATTGACAATAATATCCTATTAGATAAAGCGCAAGAATTAAACAATTTAGTCTTAAATAATATTGCCGATTATCCAGTAACCTTAGTTCGATATTTTCCAGAAACAGGATACTTAGTGGGTCATGACGATGCCAGACAAGAAAAGATTAATAAAGTAAAATCCGAAGTCTTATTAAGGCAGGGCTTAATTCAGCAAAAAACAGGTCACAAGCAAGAAGCCTACGCCTTGTTAGCCAAGAATTATCCATTGGTTGAAAGTAAGGATTTATTGAAAAAAACAGCTCAAGTTTTTGCTGATAACAAAGATATTGATCAAGAACTTCAGGTTTGGAGTCAGGCGTATAAATTAACGCCTTATGACAGCACAATCCGTACTTCTTTAAGCAAGACACTTCTTAAACAGAATAAATCAGATGAAGAAATAAGGTCCTATGTCAATGGCTTAGATCTAGAATGGAAAGGAGCATATTTTAAAAGTTTGGAAAAAAAGGTCATTAAAGGAGAAATCTTTCCATCTGAACTTTCTATTAAAGATATGAGTGGAAAAGCCTTAACCAGTCAAGACCTACAAGGTAAGGTAGTGGTAATAGATTTATGGGCCACTTGGTGCGTTCCATGTTTAGCTTCCTTCCCCTATGTTCATCAAGTCTATTTGAAATATAAGGATAACCCAAAAGTTAAGTTTGTTATTTTAAATACTGGAAGTGGAAATACATTTGAGGATGCGAAAAACTGGGTGGACAAAAATCCGAATTACACTTTTCCTGTGTACTATAACAGCGACAAAACGTTTAATGGTAAACTGGATGTCAATACTATACCTACAACCTTTATACTAGGGCCAAATCAAAATATTGTCTTTAAAAAAGTAGGCTCTGAAGGCGAGAAAATATTGCAAGACTTAGATGCCATGATCGACTTTGTTTTACAGCATTAAGATCAAGCATTTTTAAAAATATGGCGAACCAATTCTACTAGGTTCGCCTTTTTATTTTAAATGGTTAAAATCATCACATCAACTTAAAAAAAGGCAGTAAAACAAACCACATAATATAGGATAATGCAACTGCTATAATACCATCAATCCGATTGGGTTTTTCTTTCTTGTTCGCAAATCGAAATAACATATAGGCAAGATAAATGCCATGTAAAAGGACTAAATAGACTGGCCAGCCATATTCGATCCTGAAATCATTTAGATTTTCTAAAAGAAAAACAGAACCTACAGCAGCTATGACCAATACTGCTGCAACCCTTGCCAATATGGTCTTACCCCACTGAACAGCCAAGGTTCTTTTCCCTACAGCCATATCAGCCTCATAATCGGGAATACCAGCCATCATAATTGCTGGAACAATGGCCAAAAAAAGCGGAATCCCCAACAGCCAAGGAAATGTATCGGTTAAGGAACCACCATACAGTACATATGCATATAATATGGTTGCAAAGCTATGTGTGAAACCAACTGTTATTTCACCGAAACCTCGGTAAGATAACTTTAATGGCTTTGCCGTATAGGATATGGCCAATAGAAAAAAAACTAGAATCAATCCTATGTTTAGGACAAATGAATTTACTGATAACCACGAGACTAAAGCTGTTAATATGGCGCAAAAAACAAGTAAAATCTTAATGGCCTTTTGCAATTGTTCTTTTTGAAGTACTCCACTGACTAAAACTCTAGATCCGCCTGAAAACATACTAAAAGATTGATTGCGTTTATCTGTTTCAAAGTCCTCAAAATCATTATGGAAAACGACAATAACTTCCAATAAAAACAAAAGTAGGTAAGCCAATAGGAAGAATGGGATGTTTATATTTCCGGTAGTACCTATAAATGCAAAGGCTCCAATGGCATAAGCGAAAAAAGTCATGGGATAAAACTGTAACCGTATAGCTTTTACCCAAGGGTTTATTTGCTTTTTGAATTTATCCCATGGACTTAAAACACCCTTGTTTAAAGATATGCCTAGGGCATAAGCTTCCTTTAACCACGCTTCTTTTTGTTCCGGACTGGAATGTTTAATTGGGCTTGCTTTGAAAATTCGTACTGGAGAAATCCCACAGAATTTGAGTGTAGCATTGATCAGTGATTTTTTTAATGGAGAGCCATTGAAGAGCTGGTCTACCAACACAGGAGTATCCATGGTGGTAATAATTTGGGCAGTTCTTGGGCTCAACATCTTTTCGTAATGATCGAACTGTATTTCCCTAAACGCGAAACCCGGCACAAAACATCGGTCTAAGAACCCTTTAACTAAAGCTGGTACATTTCCCCACCAAGTAGGAAATACAAATACCAAATGATCTGCCCACAAAATGAGCTCTTTAGCTTGAGCAAGATCAGGTTCAACAAATTGTTTTTGAGGAGATGGAACAAGAACCTGGGGTTCAAAATCTAAGTCAATTAAATCCAACCGACGGATTTGCACCTGAGCGTCCTGAGCACCTCGTATGTATTGATCTGCTAAGGCAGCACAATAACTATCTTTACGAGGATGTCCAAAAATTAAAAGTATATGTAATCCCATCTTATTCATATAAACAACATGGGTTAAAAAAGGATTTAAAAATCCTTTATTTTAGATTTATTACACCTGCACGAAATGAAGAAAGCAATCCACCCTATTATGGTGGTAAAAGAGGACAAGTTGAGAACGCTTTGGGTGAGAAATTTGAAAAGGCACAAAATCTAGGGATAAATAGAGGACATAAAATATAAATGAGAAAATATAAACTCAGTTTGTTGTAAAACAATTATTGTATTTTAGGGGAAATTATTGTGTTTGTGAGTCATGTTTTTTAACCTGTCTAAAAAGTGGAAATACAAGTGTGTCAATTGTTGCCAGTACCCCCCCAGGTAACACAAAATGTAAATAGAACAAACTATGAAATGGAAATTTATTTTTGTAACCCTAGCAATCGTTGTCATCATTGTAAACTTGCCAATAATCAACAAGAACACTTTATTGATAATAGATGGAAATGATCCTTTTAGATATTCTAATTCGAATGCATCCTTTACGCGAGAGGAGTCATTTGGATTTAAGGATCCTTATTTGACTAACTCGTCAATAAATCGTTTCATAGAAGAAACAAATCCTTCCGATGAAGACAAACAAGTCTTTCGTCTTTATAAAATCAATCCCTTATGTTTTTGGAGATGGTCTTACTATATTTCTATTAGCAGGGATTATAAGTATAAATCCTGGGACGATATAGTATTAAATCGAGTTCCATACGACCCGGAGAATATGTGGCAGGATTTTTAAAAGACATTAATTAAAAAATCCGTGTTTTAAAGGAGAGGAAATGAAAAGTCAATGGATTGAACAATAATTCAGTCCTTTTTTTAGCTCAATTTACAAGCAATTGCGAAGTAAGTTGCCTTTCATATCTAATCAGGGAGTTATATTAATTATGGTCATACTGATATGTTGATTCCAGAGGTAACATTCCATTTAATAACAACATCTATAATAAAAATTTTGAAGCCTTATTTATATGTGAATCAAAAAAGGTTACAATTCAAATTGTAACCCTTTATTATATCGATACCTTAACCTATTTGACTAGTTCAACCTCTGTAATTTGGTTGCCCTGTTTGGTGCGGGTGTATTTATAACGTACTTGTTGATTTAAGGAAAGTTGCATTCCTGCTAATTTATCATTGAAATAAACGGTTTCTCTCGATAAATTATCACGAATAAATCCATAGTTACCTGTTTCATTGTAATATGAAACTTTACCATGTAAAAATTCCTCCTCCATATCCTGAGGTCTTAATAAATCCTCTTCCTTAAATTTATAAGGTTGTGCTGGTGGAGTATCCGAAATATTTCCGAATTCATCCACATATGCAAACATCTCCTCTAAGGATTTGCCTTTGTTGTTGTTCGTCTTGTTTTGTTCGCGACGTTCAACCTTTTCTTGTTTTTTTAATTGTTTTCTTTTTGCTGTTTCTTTTTTCTTGAATGTAAGCTGAGTTTTTGCCATTAATTAGAATTAAAGTTATCGAATGTTTTAAAGAGAGTGAGTTCTTAGGAAAGCTTGCCTGGCTTGAAGATAAGAATGAGATTCTCTGTGAAAGTATACAAATATACGATTTTTTAAGGACAAAAACGAATGTAATTAGCGCTACATCTTACTATATTTTTACCGCATCTCCATACGATGCTATCCATATTAGATAAAACCAATGCCATCAAATTTAGCATCATTTATCCCCCTTTCTAATCAAATCTCCTTTTAAATGGAGTTAAAGCTAATCACAATCATATTTTAAAATAAAATAATTGGATAACTTCGGGTTTAGTGTATACCACTACAAACCAAAACATTAGCCAATTATGAAGACAAGAATGATGATTAGTATCTTACTAATCCCACTTTGCTACCTGCTAAGTAATGCTCAAATCAAAAACCTACCAACTACCATAACAGGCTCTTGGGATGTCTGGATTCCAGGAGCAGTAACCTATCATCAGAAAAGCGATGCGACATATCAACGGTACGAACCTAGTGTAGCCATGCGAACTCTGAAAATTAATAACAAAGGCTCATTTGAATGGGGAAATTCCAAAGGATCCTTACAAGAGGTCCGTCCATGGTATGCTGAGGATAGTAAACGATATTTCAGAATTCAGGATTTATCGAAGAACACCTATGACCTCTGGTATAAAGAAAGTACCGATGAATTGATTTTACTTTTTGGAGAAGTTGGTGGCCATGCTGCAACAGGAACACGAATTGGTAAAAGAAAAATAGAAGATGCTAAACCTAAAGAAAATCCAAAGCCTCTAATTAACGACCAAAAGGTAAATTCCAAACCCAAAGAAAAGGAAAGCCAAAACAGCAACACTTATCAAGTGAATGATAAGGTAGAGGTCATTTGGTCTTCTACATGGTACCAAGCCACGGTATTGGAAGTCAAAGATGGAAAATACCTGATTCGTTACGACGGTTGGGGAAAGCTATATGATGAATGGGTATATCCAGATCGCATAAGAAGAAAAAAAACATAAAATAGAACTTCCGTATCCTTTCAAGCAAAAAAATGGTATTCGTTCGAATAGAATCTATTTCCCTTTAGGATTGCTCCGTATTGAGAACCATATTGGCTTGAGTTTGCTTCGAGACTCTCAAGGAATTTCTAGGGATCTGATATGGATCTCCTTCGGATCTCGTTCGGTCGGAACCGAACGAGATCCGAAGGAGATCCGAACAAGTTCCGAAGGAGATCCGAAGGGTTCTCGAATCCAACCCCTAGCTAACCCTAAGCAAACCCCTATTTGACACGAATTATACTTAAAGAAAAACCTACAGAAAGTTAAGTAAAGAGGCATTGAATGCTTATTGATAAACAATGAATAATCGAACAAACTTTACTTGTTAAAATCCCTATTTTAATAAGTAAACCACTTCAAAGAAAGCCACTCCAAACAAAAAATCCTATTAGTGCTATTTCTTAGCGATGATTTTAGAAGAATTCAGTTTGAATTCCGAATACTGAACAGGCTTATTTATAATTTATTTTGATTAAAACTTTAGGGTTAAGCTTATTTTTTCTATCCTTGTTATGTAGATGGTTTTTCCTAAAAAACCAGATCGATTTCAACCATCAAACTTATTCAACAAAAAGTAAATCATCTAAACCATGAAAAATCACATTTTCATATTCTTAACATGTGTTCTTTGTAGCATTTTGACACCAGTTGTGGGATATGGACAAGACATCGTATTACCAAATTCAAGGCAAGTCAATTGGCAACAGGCAGAATTGGGGGTTGTATTTCATTATGACCTTCATGTATTTGACGGCAAAAAGTACAATCAGACGAGAAACAGGCTTGTGCCAGTTCCTGACATTCAAATTTTCAATCCTAGTCAATTAAATGTTGAGCAATGGGTTTTATCCGCAAAAGCCATGGGTGCAAAGTTTGCTATATTAACCGTGACCCATGAGACAGGCTTTGCACTGTACCCTTCAAAGTATAATCCATATAATGTTAGTCAGTTAAAATTTAAGGATGGTAAAGCCGATTTATTACGAGATTTTGTGGATGCTTGTCGGAAACATGACATCAAACCGGGCTTCTACATAGGCATTCGCTGGAATAGTTTCTTTGGAGTACATGACTTTGTGGTAGATGGTGCGGGTGAAATGCAGAAGAACCGACAAAAATATTATAATGCGATGGTAGAAGGTATGGTCGAGGAAATATGCAGAAACTATGGGGAACTTTTTGAAATTTGGTTTGATGGTGGAGCAAGCCATCCCGATAAAGGTGCACCGAATGTATTGCCCATTGTGCAGAAATATCAGCCGAATTGCCTTTTTTATCATAACGATCAGTTGGCAGAAGCTCGTTGGGCGGGTTCTGAATCAGGGACAGTAGGTTATCCAAATTGGTCTACCTTTCCATATAATTTTACGGGGTCTGGAGAGTCAGCTCCTAAGCCTATCTATGAAAATGGCTATAAATTGCTAAAACATGGGGATCCTAAAGGTCAGTATTTTGTCCCTGCAATGGCCGATGCTCCGCTTCGAGGTGCACAAGGTAGACATGAATGGTTCTGGGAACCGGGTGATGAAAATGCAGTATATCCCCTGGAAGAATTAATAGACATGTATCTAAAATCAGTTGGGAGAAATGCAACCCTTATTATGGGAATAACACCTGATGATAAAGGTCTCGTTCCTGAAGGCGATTTTAAACGAATGGAAGAATTTGGCCAAGCAATCAATGCGCTATTTTCAAAACCAATAGCAAAAACTGCTACAGAAGGTCTTTCTGCGGAATTAAAGCTAAAGAAAAATCAACCTATTAGCTACATTATGATTCAAGAGGATATCAGTCAGGGACATCGTATTATGGAATTTAAAGTAGAAGTTAAAATGGGGAATACTTGGAAGACCATAGTGGAAGGAACTTCAGTGGGCAATAAATTTATCCATAAATTAGAAACACCTAATCAATCTTCGCAGATCCGTCTTCGAGTTTTAAATTCAGTCGCCCAACCTAAAATAATCAATTTCTCTACCTATTAATTTATTAAAACATGCGAATCAATACAAGCTATTTCCTGTTCATTTTATGCCTCCTGGTGCATTCAAATATAGTTCAAGCTCAGAAAAAGGCGAATATCATTGTCTTTATGGTTGATGATATGGGATGGCAAGATACCTCCTACCCTTTTGACACCGTTAAAAGTGATTTTAATAAGCGATACCATACGCCAAATATGGAAAGATTGGCAAAGGAAGGCGTTGCTTTTACCAATGCGTATAGTACACCGGTTTGTACACCATCTCGTGTCAGTTTAATTACGGGAATGAATGCTAGCAGGCACCATGTGACCAATTGGACTGCTCCAATGAAAGATCAGCCTACAGGCCGAGATGACCAAAAGTTTGAAGAGCCTGTATGGAATCATAATGGTATGAGTCCTGTTGAAGGGATTCCACATACTGTATTTGCAAAAGCCCTCCCACAGTTGTTAAAAGATAATGGTTATTTTACCATACATGCAGGAAAAGCACATTGGGCATCGGCAGGAACCCCTGGTTCCAACCCCTACTCTTTAGGTTTTGTAGTCAATATCGCAGGAACTTCAACAGGTCGACCAGCACACTATTGGGGCGAACAAAACTTTGGTCGAAACACAAATGATTATCATGGTATTGAGAATCTTCAAGAGTATTTTAAACAGGATATTAACCTGACTGAAGCACTTACAAGAGAGGCACTTAAAACATTAGATTTCCCAATCAACAATAAGATCCCGTTCTTTTTAAACTTAGGACATTATGCCTTGCATGACCCACTGATGGAAGACAAACGCTTTTATCAAAAATATTTAGATCAAGGACTGCCTGCCAATGAGGCAAAGTATGCTTCTATGATTGAAAGTATGGATAAAAGTTTAGGTGATGTCATGGATTACCTGGAGAAGAAAAAGATTAAAGATCAAACATATATTTTATTCATCAGTGATAATGGTGGTTTAAGCCATACTCCACCGCGCGTTGGAACTCCCCATACGCACAATAAACCACTGCGTTCGGGTAAAGGATCTATATATGAAGGAGGAATTCGCATTCCTTTTATCATGAAAGGTGTTAAGGGCGATTTAATAGGTAAGAGAGATCATACTCCGGTTATCATCGAGGATCTATTTCCAACTATTTTAGCGATGGCCAAAATTACTGCAAAAGAGTTACCTCAACATGTGGATGGACAAAATCAATTATGTCATTTAAAAAGTGCCAAAATAGACAAGTCAGCAATGGATAGACCATTGATATTCCATATTCCTAATAAATGGACTACGAATGATGTGGATGGCTTTAACTATCGTTCAGGAATTCGCTTAGGAAAATATAAACTAATATGGAATATGCGGGATGAAAGCTATGAGTTTTATGATTTAAGTCAAGATTTAGGTGAGCAGAATAACCTGATTCAGGATGAAAAGTTACTAACAATTATTTCGGTGATGAAAACAGAACTTCATCATACATTGGAAGAACGAAATGCACCAATACCAAAGAGAAAATAGAACAACCCTAAAATTAGGGTAATATTTACGAAGTTTATTTCTATAAAATGCCTCCTCCGAGGTATTTTTCTTTTTCAAGGCATTCGCTTAATTTGGAAGGAGATTTTCAACAAATAACCAATAACCAAATTATTAACATGTTTTATTTTCAGATTAAATGTAAGCCAATGACGAGCAACACTTATTTCGGTGAGATATTAGGAGCTTATGCTGCCACTTATATAGATTTCAAAAATTTAACGGGTGCATATAAATTGGCAGAATTTTTCATTCAAGATAGTGAATGGGAAATCATTGATATCATTGAATATTCTGCAATCAATTATTCTGACCTAACTGATCTAGATGAAGAAGATATGGATGTTTTTAATGAGCATGGCATATTTATAAAATATGTTATGTTTGATCAATAAAAATACCCTAACACTAGGATTAGGGTATTAGCTTATGAACACATTTATAGTATATTATTTTACATAAATCCCCTCGATTCTGTTCGTCTTGCCCGCATCAAAATCAATAGGTAATTCTTGACCAGCACGGAATAATTTAGGTATATAATTGTTGTCTTTATAGTCTAGACAAACGATATAATCAGCATCGTCCTTCACCACAAAACTATTTAAAGTATAGTCTCCTCCCTTTAATTCTCTAAGAACCTTGCCATTCTTCCATATTTTAATCGTTTTTGGCTCTTTCTGTGGATAATAGCTAAACTGTGCAGCCACATAGGTGTTTTCACCTTCCATATAACCAATGGTATGTTCAATATTTTCGATATCTTCAGCCGATAATGGAAGTTTATATAGTAAGCTGTTGTTTTTCAAAACTCGAAATGCTCGGTCTTTAGAATCATTATCATGGGTGTTATTTATGAAAGTATAAATATCTGATCCATGAAAACCTATAAAATCTCCTGTTGATTTCATGGAACTAATTTGTTGAACTTTACCATCCTTCCAGGTAGTCGCATAAACATATGCTCCAATTCGGGTACTTCCAGTTACATAAAGACTACTGTTGATTTCTATCATCTCTCGAAAACCCATATCACTCCCCCTATTCTCCATATTGATGCGTTGGCTATTTTTCCAGATGGTTTGTTCATTGTCCTTATCAAAGTCATAACCGATCATATAGATGTTTCCTCTAGGACTGGTATAAAGCTTTCTTGGTTCTACATCGCCTGATTTTTCAATATCCTGTCTCTTCCCATTCTTCCATAAGATTGGAACCCTTCCTTTTTGCTGGTTATTGGTTTCATTTTCACGCCATACATATCCAACAGCATATACGTCAGATCCTTGTACATGGACATCATAGGCCCAACTTGGATGGTTTGGGTCAGCAGGGAATGAAGGTTTTCCATTTTTCCAAATCGTTGCACGCATACTTGCATTTTCTGGTTGAATGTAACCACTTAGGTATACCTCCAATCCATCATATGCCGCATCATATTCAGGTTCTACTTCGGGATCTTTATCCTTCTTACAAGAGGTAATTGAAAGTATTAACGATAATGCTAAAAATCCTAATAATATCCTTTTCATAGTATAAAGCGAGGTTTTGATGATATACTCAAATATCAGTCTATCTAATGATCTATACTAATTATGCTATGCTTGAATTATATAAAACAAATAAAAAAAGCCATGTTAAAGATTAACATGGCTTATAATTCAGTGATATAGGGTTAAAATTTATAGGTAACTCCGGCACCTAATACTTGACGTACTTGAAGACCTGGACCTTGTGTACCATTGCTCTTAGGCACATCGATGTTATCGTCATAAATTAATTGAGCAGCAGCATTTACACTGATGAATTTATTGACTTGCATCACTAAATTTGCCAGGTAATCCACGTCTACATTTTGCGGATCCTGCAAATAGTTAGAATATAATTTCAAGATATTCTCTAAAGAGATATTCTCCATAACGTTTACTTTGTAGTAAGCATCTAAGGAAGCTCCCAATTCATTTCTTGAGAATTTATCAAGATCAACAGAATAGCGGCTTCTTAAACTTTCATCACCTACCATAATAAATCTGGCAGAAATAGGCGAAAGATTAACTTTAAAATTATCAGACTCTTTATAAGCGATACCCGGACCGAAGCTAAGGAATGCAGGTGCAAAAGCACCCGATATTTTATTTCCACGAGCATTGTCTTTGTACTCAAAACCATCGGTGAACTGCGTATTAAAATTTAAGAAAAAAGTATATAACCATTTTTTGCTTGCTTCTAAACCAACTAAACTGTTCAAGGCAAATCGGTCATCATTCTTTCTCCATCCTGTTTCCTTTTGATGTGTTTGTCCATAAGCAGCCAAAAGTTTATTATCCCAACTCCATTTATCTTTTTTGTAGTTGAAATCATAATTGAAGATTAAATTGCCTGCTAAGGAGTTTACACCACCTGCTGCCCAATTGGAAAAGGAGCTCTGATTGATTAGAAAACTGTTCTCACCCTTTATCGTCCAAGTTTTTGTAGTATCAGCAGTCTCTTGTTCTTGGGCGAACAAAGAACCACTGAATAATGTGGTAGCAGATAATAAAATTACTTTTAAAGCTTTCATACGTTTTGAAAATTTACTATTAATTGTTGTGAAATAAATTCTTCAAAACTATTAAAAAACAAGATGTAATAGTAAATACTACGTACCTCAATACTTCTCACTTAGATATTTTAGCATAAAACTTTCGGACAAATCATTGTTTAAACAACTGTATAATATCTATTTATGGATCAAGAAAATCTTTAAACCCTGAATTATTAACAGAAACTTAATGTAACAATTCACTAATAAACTTGAAATTATTAAAATTCAAAATTAGGAATCTTTATAAAAGAAGCCCCCTATTACTACTAATAGAGGGCGTATTTAATTCACAAGGTATTTTATGATTGACTAAAATCTAAATGATAGGAACACACGTGGTCCATTTAATTTATATTTCTGTGCAACTGTTTCCTCTTCACCTTCACCAGTGATAGTTTCTTCATTTAGTTTAAAATTATGACTAGCAGATCCCCAACGTTTTTCAATCCCAAAACCAAATGCGGTATAATTTGCGGATAATCCTGCAACCATTAAACCGGCATATCCACTTGAAAACTCTTCATCAGCATACATTAAAGAATAACTTGGCGCATAACGTAAATAAGCAGAAACTGAAAAACCGCCTTGAATAGAAAGATGGACAGAAGGCCCTACCTGCATACCTACCTCTGCCTTTTGTACTTTAGAAGATTCCTCTTCATCAAAATCATCATTGAATGGTTTGAATTGGGTATAATTTAGATCCATAAAAGTCCAATCAATGCCAAAGTTAAGCAACTTAGCAACAGGGGCTTTGGTAAGAAAATAGGTACGACCAGCATTAAAGGTGGCTCCAATTTTACTTTTCAATTCAAATAAACCTTCTGTATCTTCCTCCAACCTTAGGGTTTGAGAAGAATATCCAACATTTAAGTACTTCTTTCCAGGTCTTGTTTGACCATTTGCCAGCACCGTAAAAAAACACAACAGCAAGGGCAATAAATAATTTTTCATAAAACAAACTAATTAAGTTAATAATGTAATCCAAAGTTATAAAGCAATACCTTTCATGTAAATACCGCAAATAGGGTATTTTTCAAATTTCTTTTCGAGTAATTTTATGAAATTTGGCGTTTTATAATCCTTAAATTGAAAATTGTTTCTATCATTGTGGAAAGCATTTATCAGAACTATATGTTAAAAAAAATCCTCCTTCACGCCTCCTGCAGTATTCTTTTGATAGCGCTCATTCCAATATTTGGCTTTGCACAAGAAGGTCAGGAATACGATATCTTTCCAAAATGGAAGGTTGGAGATGTGGTGAAATATAAAATCAAAAAATCCCGATCAAACTATTTGAATGATAGTCTAGAAAACGAGATAAAAAGCGATTATACCGTGACACTTTCTGTTTTGGACAGCTTAAATGATGGCTATCGTTTAAAATGGTCCTATAAATTCAACTTTAAAAGCTTAGGTATATTGGAAAGTTTTAAAGATCCAATGCAAGAAATGGATAGCCTTGACTTAATCTATTTGACGGACTCTTATGGAGGATTTAAAGCTATTGAGAATTGGCAGGAAGTGGGGAATACGATTGAGAAACAAATTCAAAAAATTCTCCAAATAGCAGACAAGGAAAACCCAAATTCTATTGAGATAAATGATGAAATGTTCAAAGGTATCATACAATTTTTCAAGAGTAAGGAAATGATAGAAGCCCTTGCTTTTCAAGAGGTTGGACTATTTCATTCCTTATATGGCTCATCTTATCAGGTTGGCATTCCTCAAAGCAGGTCTGAAAAAAAGAACTTTAATTCTTTACCAGACAATAGAATAGTCATCAATACCAAAACTTGGATAGACAGCATAGACACAAGCAAGCAATCGATCCTTATTAAACAAGAGGCTATGTTTGATCAAGAATCATTAAATGAATTTATAACATCTATCCAAGAACTTGCTAAAGTTATGGATGGTGAAACCATGGATAAAGATTCGATTGGATTTAGTTTACTGGATAAGTCTATTATGAATTTTGATTATCAATCTGGAAATTTCAAAAGAATTGAATTTAATCGAATAATAGAATCTACCTCAGCAGAAGAAACTAACAAAACTAATGACTTGATAATCATGGAATTAATCAATTAAATAAATAAATGAAATTTTAAGAAAAAGAACTAAAAAAAAGGAATAAAATATATAGATTTACGACCGAAAAGCAAGAATATTGTATTCGAAAAATCTAATCATTTACCATTTTTATGTCCTTATTTAGCGCTGTTACCATCCTTATAGTACTAATCGTAGTTTTTACTATTGTAAGAACTTTAAAACCAATAAATTCTAAAAAAACCGGCCTCAGATTCGATGAAGAAGACTTTAAAACTAAAAATAACGATAAGGTAATTCTAATAAATGGACCAATAAATAATGATGTAAGAAAGGCTTGTGAAGAATTTTGTCAGGAATTTAATAAACATAAATTTCAAGTAATAATTAATCTTATTCGTATAAACCCTGAAACGAACCTTCTGACCTTCCCCTACGATATTACGTTTAAACATTACTGTTATTTGATTAACTATTTAAGATTTGTAAATAAACTTTCAAATAAAGGGATCACTACGGGTTGGTTATCTAACCCTGATTGTGAATATTGGCTCAATGAACACCTTATTGATCAAAAAATCATGGTCTATATCCCTAAGGAAGAAGGACCAGGAAATTATGTTTATGCGTGTACAGAGAATAACGACAATTTTCAATTGAAATGCACCTTAGATAAGGACAATTATTCCACAATTGATAGTCAACAATTATATCAGAAATGTCCAATAAAAATAGAAGATTACAGTTTTGGTAAAGGTAATCTGATCGTATAGAGTAGATTATCTGCTAAGTATTGTGGCTTAATTGCTACAAAATCAACCCAGATAATATGGATTTTTAAGAATTGTTATAACAAGACCATTTTTGGCATACTAATTGAATATTACTTTCTAAATTTCATAATTTAGGTTAATAATTGGTTAGTTAAAAACTCCTAGAGCTCCCCGCTTTAGGAGTTTTTTTTATGGAAATAATTTCAAAGATAAGAATCAAGTTGGTTACAGAATTTTTCAAAATATACAGATGTCAGGTGACAGAAAGTACACTTTGACAAAAATTGCTGTTGCCTTTAAAGAAGACATTTAAGCCCAATTTCTATTTATATATTGAGAATCGATAATAATATGTTAAAAATTCGTTAAAAAGAAAATGCAACTTATTTTCGGCATAAACATTGAACATTACTTATCAAATTTCATAATTTAGGTTAATAATTGGTTAGTTAAAACTCCTAGAGCTCCCCGCTTTAGGAGTTTTTTTTATAACCATACCTCAAACCTTTATTAGGTTCATAATGGAAAATAAGTAAATGTTGTGATTTCTATTGATTAAAGGGTGATTTTCCGGATAATCGGAAAATTCAAGAATCCATGAGATAATCTAAACTTGACAGAGTCTACCTCCTTCTTACTATTTAGTCTTTCATTCAGAATTAATAATCGCTTATGTTGACCTTTGGTAATCTCTGCATAAGCAATAGCAGTCATTTCAGACTCCTCCTGGTTCATTAATCGAAGTGGGAATTGTTGTTTTATTTTACAGGATTGTGCATGTGTCTCTGTGTTAGAAAACAGATAATTGAATCCTAATAATGTAAAAGTTAAGAAAGCTCCTATAATGACAGTCATGGAGGTCCATACCTCCAGTGAACTCCCTAATCGCTGCCGAGTACTTCTATTTAATAGAAAATAACTAAGCATGGCAAACACATATAACAGGATAATAATGTACAAAGGAATGATCGTTATCTCGTAAAGAAGAAAATTCAAAAGCGTAATGATCATTGCTGGTATCAATAATTTTTGAAGAAGTATTTCAAGTTTTGGAATAAAACGATTCCGTTGCATGTTATTATTTCTGTTAAGATTCGGTCAGAATGTCTTTGCTTTATTAAAAATTCACAATAAAGTTATGCAAATTTAACACATTACTCCTTAATATTACGTGAAAAACAACAAATTTAATTAACAAAACATAAAACAGCCAATAAATGGCTAAACATCAATAATTTAACATTCGGACTTAGCAAAGTAGAATGTATATGGATTGAGTACTTAGATCAATTATGTTATAAAAGCATTGTTTAGAATCTCCTGATCCTCTTTCTCAAAGGCAACTAAGATAACCTCTTCGATTGCAGAATGAGAAGCCACATAGTCGGTGATTGCCTTAATGGCTATTTGAGCAGCCAATTCTTTAGGAAACCTATAAACACCAGTGCTAATACTAGGAAAAGCAATGGTCTTGCATCCCAATTCGTCTGCTAGTTTAAGGGAATTTTGATAACATTTCGTTAAGAAATAGCATTCCTGCATCTCCCCATTTTTCCAGAAAGGTCCTACGGTATGAATTACATACTTTGCAGGTAAATTTCCCGCAGTAGTATAAACAGCCTCTCCTACTCGACAGCCTCCTTGTTTGGCGATAATTTTACGACAATCTTCCAATATTAGCTCTCCTCCAAGTCGATGAATGGCTCCATCTACTCCTCCTCCGCCCAGAAGCGAAGTATTAGCCGCATTCACAATAGCATCTACATGCACCTTGGTAATATCCCCTAATAGCACTTTAATCTTGGTTCCCATTCGGCACTCCCCTTTCTAAATTGATTTATATTTGGTTTACAATATGTTCTTCTCAACTATTCTTATGCAAGAACCTTACCTAAAACAGCTTAATTCCCAAATCTTTCCAGATTTATAGCTTATTATCGTAATTTTAAACAACATGAAGATTCTTATTATCGAAGATGAATTAGCTCTGTTAGAGAATATTAAGGAATTCTTGGAATCTGAGCAATACCTGGTAGAAACTGCGGTTGATTTTCCAACTGCATTGGATAAGGCTATGAACTACAGTTATGATTGTATTCTACTCGATATTATGCTACCTGGAGGAAATGGTTTGGATATCCTGCGGGAACTTCAAAAAACTGGTAAAAAGCATGCCGTATTGATTCTCTCTGCCAAGGATTCTGTTGAAGATAAAGTATTGGGGTTAGAGATTGGTGCAGATGATTATCTAGCTAAACCTTTTCATTTCACTGAGTTATTAGCTCGTATTAAATCCATTATCCGTCGTAATTCGCAAGAAGGTTCACGACAGATTTCCTATCAAAACATACAATTAGATCCAGATAATCGAGTTGTTTTAGTAGATTCCACTCCGCTTAACTTAAACCGCAAAGAGTTTGATTTACTTTATTATTTCTTATTGCGTCCTGAGCGGCTATTAGAGAAGACAACCCTAGCAGAAGCAGTCTGGGGTGATCATGTCGACCAAGCTGATAATTTAGACTTCATTTACTCACAAATTAAAAACATACGTCGTAAACTGAAAGATGCTTCTGCCAGAGCAGACATTCAAGCTGTTTATGGTGTTGGCTATAAACTCGTATAATGGCTATTTCCGTAAGAAACTATACTAACCGATACTTAGCGTTTGCCATCTTAATCATCATGGCAGTCTGGGCGCTCCTATTCTATGCTCTTCTTATGGATGAAGTCTATGATAATATCGATGATGGTCTTAAAAATCAGAAAATAGAAATTATCCGGGAGGCATTCAATGATCCTGCATTAATTAATAATAGCAAAGAGTTCGGCATTAATCAATTTAGAATAAGTAACACAACTCCTAGTGAAGATTTAGATAAAAACAAATTCTCAAGAAAGTTGATCTACATGCCTTATGATGAGGAAGAAGAACCTTATCGTATCCTGACTACTGGATTTTATGGCAAGGATGGACAGGCTTATTTACTGGAGATCAGAACCTCGACAGTTGAAGAAGATGACTTTTTAATCAACTTAGCGATTTCTTTATCTGTTTTATATCTGGTCATTGTTATCAGTATCCTATTGATTAATCATTTTGTATTACGAAAAGCTTGGCGACCATTTAAAGATACTTTAGTTAATTTAAATCAGTATCGATTTGCTGACGATAAGAGTTTCAATCCGATTAAAAGTCAAGTAAAAGAATTTGAAGAGTTAAATCTTCAAATTAATCGAATGATAGATCGAAATGAGCAAGTCTTTAATGACCAGAAACGATTCTTGGAAAATGCCTCTCATGAACTTCAAACTCCTTTAGCTATCAGTATTGGGAAGATGGAATTGTTACTGCAGGACGCTGACTTATCAGAAGCACAATTAATCAAATTATCTGAAGCTAAGCAATCCTTACATCGAATGGTAGCTTTAAATAAGTCCTTATTAATGCTTTCAAGAATTGACAATAATCAATACAATAAAGAGGAAGAAGTGAATTTCAATGAGCTCTTGAAAATGCTGTTGGAAGAGTTTAAAGAGCTATACACTTATAAAAATCTAAAAGTCAATATGCTGGAAGAAGGGACATTTCTACTTTCTATGAACCCAGATTTAGCGACTATATTAATTTCCAATCTGCTTAGAAATGCGATTAAATACAATAAGGGAGATGGCGAGATAACAATCCTTACTTATTCAGAAAGATTAATTATTTCCAATACCGGATTAAATGAGGCACTAAATCCAAATTATATATTTGAAAGATTTCATAAAGGCAGTCAGGATAGTCATTCCAATGGATTAGGTTTATCCATCGTTAAATCTATTGTTGAGAAAACAAATGATTTAACAATTGCATATGCCTTTGAGCAGGGGAATCATCAATTTATTTTAAGAAAAGTGAAATAAATTCAAACTATTCCATACTATTCCTAATTCTTTCCCAAATTGAGTACGACCTTAGATGTAAATAAAAACAAGAAGATATGAAAAAGCAAATTCAAACATGGATGCTAATTGCATTCTTAGGAACAGCCTTCGCAGCAACTGCACAAGAAAAAGTAATCACGGTAAATCAATTACCTAAAACTGCACAATCTTTCATTAGCTCACACTATGCTAAAAGCCCTGTTTCACTAGTTAAATCGGAAAAAGAAACATTATCACCTATGGAATACAAAGTTGTATTGCAAGATGGAACAGAAATCGAATTTGATGAGCAGGGAAATTGGACAGAGATTGATGGAAAAAGAAATGCTGTGCCAGCTGCTATCGTACCGGCTGCTATTAAAGCCCATGTAAACAAAAGCTTTCCTAACAATGAAATTGTCGAAATAAAGAAAAAGAAAAAAGGTTATGAGGTCGAATTGACAAGTGGAATTGACCTTAAATTTGATTCTAAAGGTAAATTTTTAAAAATTGATGATTAATCAAATAGACAACAATCATCTAATAACACAAAGAGGCTTATTCAACAATAAGTCTCTTTTTTTTGTTTCAAGCTATAGAAATTTTTAAAGCATCCTACTTTATCTTAATAGGTAATTAATAGTTAAAATAATATATATTTATTAAATTTGTAGAAATTCATTTACAAACAAATATTATTAAACAATACTCATGGTTACATTTGGTTTCATTATCTTCTCTATAATTATTCTACTTCCTATTTCTGCTGCGCTAGTATTTCAATGGTACCTTTCAGACGACCTGACATATGGTCGTAGTCTTTGTATTTTATGGACAGCCTTTTTGCTATTTCTTTTACTTTTAGTGGTTTTTCATTCATTCCAAAAGGAAATGAACATACAAAACTTTTTTCAGCTAATTAATTGATTCTGATGTCTTTCAATATACTCAATACAGATTTTTTAAATATCCTGTAACATTTTACCAATACCATTGTCTAAATAGCACATTTAAAATCAAGTGCTATGAAAACGAAAAATTTGGTATGGAGTTTATTGATGATATTATTAGCTTTTGGAGTTTGCTCGGCTCAAAGCAACAACTATCCATTTAAAGTTAAGATCTCAGGGAATGGAGCTAAAAACCTAATTTTTATTCCAGGCTTTATGTCATCAATAGATGTATGGAATGAAACAATTAGTGAATTGTCTTCTAACTACAAATGCTATGCTATTCAGTTTGATGGATTTGCAGGTCAACCTGCTCAAGGAGAGCCTAGTCTTAGTAATTGGAAGGCTAGTTTAGCCAACTACATTCAAAAAGAGAAAATAAAAAACCCGATTATCATCGGTCATAGTTTAGGTGGTGTCATGGCTTTAGATCTCGCTAGTACCTATCCGGATCTTATGCAATCTATTGTTGTTGTTGATGCATTACCAAGTCTATCCGCAGCATTTAATCCAAACTTTAAAGTCCAAGAGAATTTAGACTGTACCGGCATTATTAATCAGTTCACTGGATTAACTGATGAACAATTCAAAGCCATGCAGGAACAAACTGCAAGTTCCATGAGTGCCATCCCAGAAAAACAGAAGGAAATTGTGGACTGGTCTTTAAAGTCTGACCGTAAAGCCTCAGCCAAGATCTTTTGTGAGTTTAATAATACCGATCTTCGAGCTCAATTGGCTAAAGCCAAAGTGCCTGCATTAATCCTGCTAAACAGCAGATTTGGACAAATGAAAGAAGGCATCAACAGTCAATATGCTGCTTATGCAAATAAAGACATTCAATATGCTCCTACTCCAACCCATTTCCTCATGTATGATGCTAAAGATTGGTATTTAACGCAATTACGTAACTTTATTAAGTAATGCAATTTGAGGATTTATATGCTAACTATTGGGATAAAATCTATCGCTTGTGTTTGGGATATCTAAATAACCCGGACCAAGCGAAAGATTTAGCCCAGGAAACGTTTATTGCAGCTTGGAAACAACTGGATAATTTTCGGCATGAGGCAAGTATAGGAACTTGGTTATATCGTATTGCCAGTAATACTTGCCTTCGTCAAATACAGATAGACAATCGAATGCCCAAAGTAGACTTTCCAGTTCAAATTCCCGAACCTGAAGTACAAAGCATTGAACAAGAAATTCAACTACTCTATCGCTTTATATCTGAATTACCTGAACTCGACAGAATTATCATTTCCCTCGAATTAGAAGGGATAAAACAAGCCGACATTGCTCAAGTAGTTGGTATCAAAGAAGGAAATGTAAGGGTGAAAATTCACCGCATCAAAGAGAAGTTAACCCAAAAATTTAAAAGCCATGGAAAATAAGGAACTTGATTTTGCAAAACTGTGGCATGCACAGCAAACCACTAAGCCTGATATTAAAGACCTTCAACTCAAAATTGCCAAATACAAGAAGGAGAATGTTCGCAAGCAAATATTTGCCAATATAAACTTAATCATTACGCTTACAGTATTAGTTCTTATTTGGGTGAATTTAGATCAATTGAAGTGGTCAAGTAAGTTAGGCCTTTCCTTAATCATTCTGGCTATTTGTATTTCTCTATTTAAGTTCAATAAATTCTATAGAAAATTCAACAAATTAGATGAAGGAACTGATAGTAACACCTATTTACAAAAACTGCTGCAGATTGAAGTTGAGCAAAAAAACTTACAGCATAAGTTTATTAACACCTATTTTATTATCCTCGGAATAGGATTAGCTATTTACTTATGGCAATTCGCTGTTCTATTGGGAACTTGGAATGGGGTTCTCATTTATTTAGCAACCTTTCTTTGGATTGGATTTGTATGGTTCTATCTTCGACCAAGGATAACTAAAAAACAAGAGGCTAAACTCAACGCGTTAATTGAACAAGTTCAATCTCAAATCAACCAAGTTGAAATATAGCCCCATAAAAAGAAAAGCCGGGGTATTTAATCCCCAGCCTTTCCGTCATTAGCTCAAATCAATTCTCACGTTGTATATAAATCAATTGTTTTATTTTCAATGGGAATAGAAAAGAAGAATTTACTTCCTACACCCAATTCGCTTTCTACACCGATCTTACCTCCTTGGTTCTCGATAAAATCCTTACTGATAGACAGTCCTAGTCCGGTACCTGTCCTTCCACTTCCTGGCACTTGAAAATATCGATCAAAGACTCTGTTTTTATAAGAGCTATCAATACCCTTACCATGATCTTGAACAGAAAACTGCAGATATCTACCCTCCTGTTTAACACGTATCCATATTTCCGAATTTATCGGCGAATACCGAATGGCGTTGGTGATGAAGTTCGTTAAAACCCAAGCTGTTTTTTCTTCATCCACAAAGATCCTAGGCAATTCTACAGCGATATCCGTATTAATTTGAATATGCTTTTGTTCGGCTTGCATACGGGTAGCATTGATCGCATAATTAACAATAGGCAATGGATCTACAAACTGACTGAACAACTTGATATTGCCAGTTTCTACTTGCGATACATTCAGCAATTCGCTGGTTATCTTTAATAGACGAATGCTGTCTTCTTCAATACCCAATAACAACTGTTGTTGTTCTTCCGTAAGAGAACCTGTTCTCGGGTGTTTTAACACTTCTGTACTCATTTGAATTGAAGCAATAGGCGTTCTCAATTCATGAGATACGGTGGCTATAAAGTTCGTCTTCGCAACATCTAATTCCTTGAAGCTGGTGATGTTCTTCAACACAATCACCTCTCCTACTCGTTGACTATATTGCTCACCAGTTGGAATGATATCAATTGGAATCGCTTCTTTTTCGAAATAGCTTTCCTTATCGTTCGTAAAGATTTTTAAGGTAGGATTTGACTTCCTGGAATCATCCAAAACATTTCTAATCAAGTCATTTTGTTTAGCAAGCTCATCAATAGGCTTATGCAGTAAATCAGCACGTCTTATACCAGCAACTTGCAATGCTTCATCATTAATAAATATTATCCTCCTGTTTTCATCCAATCCAATAACAGGATCATGCATACTATTTATTAGTGTTTCTATTCGTTTCTTTTCTTCTAGAATCTTATCTAATTTACTATTGGAGTATTCCGTAAGCTTTTCAGCCATACTGTTAAAAGAACTTGCCAATTCCGAGAACTCAGAATTACCTTCAAAATGGAGACGCTGACCATAATTCTGTTGAGCAATCTCACGAATACTTTTTGTTAGTTGCTTGATTGGGTTAGCAATATTGCTTGGCATATTCACCAACAACACAAAACCAACTAGGAAACATAAGGAGCCAACAACAGATATCCAAATGAAAGCTTCTTTTGCCATTTGTTGAGCATGATCACTCTTGGCCTCGATTGCATCCATGTTTACTGTCATTAGTTGCAATAAATCCGTACGCATTTCCTTAGCCAAACTTTGATTCAAAGGATCTTGTTTAAGCTTCGTAATGTTATCTAATAGTTCCTGTGTCAAAGCACCTTCACCTTTCTCCGTAACATTATTGGACTGGTATTTCAGATTTTCCTCTATCTCAGCAAAAGCATTTGGATCAGTCTGCAGTTTATCAGCCGCTGATAAGATATTCCGACAATATTCCACGGAATTGTAATTTGCTGATAATACATTTTCTGTGTCCTTCTTTAATGCGCTTACATAAAGCGTACTAATAGTCGCTAACAACAGGATCATAAAAAATAATAATCCTATGCCGCTATACAATTTAGTCTTGATTTTCATGATAGTATTATTAAATCTACCTTAACCTTCTCTAATTTCTTCATTAAACTTCTGAAGATCCCCATCGTCCATAATATCCTAAAAAAAGGCCATCTTGGTGTCCCTATACACAAGGTGGTGATTTCCATTTTAAGTACTTGTTCCAGTATACAAGCGGGAACATCTCTGCCTAACACTTGTAAAACCTGACCACCTAATTCTGTTGCCAATTTAAAATTATTAATCAAGAATCTCTGCTTATCTAGAGGAATCTTATTTGGACCTTCCTTCGGAGTTTGTACATACAGAACATACCAATCTGCCTGATAATAACTTGCTAATCTAGAAGTTCGCCTTATCAAATTCTTAGCCTTCTTTTCATCTGTACCTATACAGACCATAAAGCGTTCCATCCTGCGTTTCTTCTCTTGACTATGCTCCCGTTCATGCTTCATAATGGCATGTCCAGCCAATTCCTTCAGTGCCAATTCGCGCAATAACAGCAACTGGTCCGATCTAAAGAAGTTCTTTAAGGCACGCTCAATCTTATCCTGTTTATAAATCTTCCCTTCTTTCAACCTGGTCAATAAGTCCTCAACGGAAATATCCACAAACAACAATTCATCAGCGGATTGCAACACCCGGTCAGGAATTCGTTCATGGACATCTACAGATAAAAGATCACCAATCTCAGCCTGTAATCCTTCAACATGTTGGATATTGACTGCAGAGATCACATTGATCCCTGCATCCAATATCTCCATCACATCTTGCCATCGTTTATTATTCTTACTCCCAGGGACATTGGTATGCGCTAATTCATCCACTAGCACAACCTCAGGATGCAGTTGAAGGACCAGGTCAACATCTAGATCCTCCAACTCGTTCCCTTTGTAGTATAGTTGTTTCCTTGGCAACACCGGCAGACCGACCAGCATAGCATCTGTTTCTTCTCTTCCATGAGTTTCTATATATGCCACCTGAACGTCAATGCCATTTCTCAATAAATTGTGAGCTTCCTGCAACATGCGGTAAGTTTTTCCTACCCCTGCACTCATTCCTAAGTAAATCTTAAACTTACCACGTCTTGATTGCTTAATCAGTTCTAAGAAATGTTCTGCCGATTTTCGTTGCTCTTCCATGTCTATTCAACTAAAATTTCCAAGCTAAACTGGTTGTAATACCATGATTAGTCGGTTTAAAACTTCCATTATGCGTTTTGAAAACATCGCCTTTGGAATCCAAATAGCGATATTCTAAACGCCATACAAGACCCGATATGGGGGAAATATCTAAGCCAGCCGAACTACCCCAAATCTCCTGTGCACTTGGCTCATCGGATCCAAAGATCATCCCATCCTTATCGTGGAAATATTCCCCCCGGGCTTGCACACTTATAGTAGGGCTAAGCCAATAACGGGCCTGTAGACCAGTGTTCCACCATTTCCCCAAATCATCCTCCTCTGGTCTATGCTGTTGTCCATAATCAAAACTTCCCAATAGCTCAAGCCCAATATTGGATTGCCATTGCACATAGAAATCATGAAAGAATCTTAATCTATCTTTACCTTCCTCACCTAAATAGGAACTGCTGTTCAGTATTAGGTTTGAAACAGGCTTATAAGTTATCTGATGACCAACAGAAAGACCCTGCTGATCCTCTGTTAACTGAATTCGCTGCCAACCATTCAAGGCTACTGCCGCTAAATACCATTTTTCATCATCTGTTGTATAAGAAAGTCTTGCCCCTGTTTCAAAATAAGGTGAATTCTCAGCAGCTAAACTTCTTGTCAGACTGATATTATCTGATCCAATGGCACTCTCCGGACCTATATGTGATGGCAATACACCAGCATCTAACCATAGATTAGCTGATTTCGCCAATTTAACCCCAACATTTGCTTCTACTACATGCTGCCACATCCCCTTTTCACCTGCATAGTTGGAGTTCATATAGGACCCTACGCCTAAAGCTATGGTACTACGTACGATATCCTTTTCATAGTTCACTTTCAGCATAGCCAAGTTAACCGCAATTTCATTAACCTGTCCATGGCTATAGAAAAAAGGTGCTTTGATATGATCCTTTGGTTTATCCGGATTGAATTGATAATAACTCTCAATATATCCGGTTAACTTAAGACCACCTTTGTCGGCATCTTGCTCTTGTCCCATCACTAACTGTCCTGCAAATAACATACTTATTGCCAAGCACCAATTTTTATTCATTGTTCAATCCTTTCTCTTTACTCAATTTATCTAATGCCATATTAAGCTCCAATACATTGATTTTTTTAGGACCAAACATTCCCCACAATGGTTGCTCAACATGTTTACTTACTAATTCTGCTACTTCTGTTTCAGGCAATTGACGCTCATTTGCCACTCGTTTCACTTGGATTTCTGCCGCTTTAACGGATAAGTGTGGATCCAAACCACTACCACTTGCTGTTACCAAATCAGCTGGTATATCTGCTTTATTAATACCAGGATTGTGCGCCATAAAGTGATCTATACGCTCCTGTACAGTCTTTAAATACTCCGGATTGGTAGTCGATAAATTACTTGCTCCAGAGCCTGCTGCATCATAATCAACTACAGAAGGCCGAGACCAGAAATAGTCATCCGTGCTGAATGCCTGGCCGATTTGCTTATAGTATTTTTGATTGCCTTCACCAATCAATACGCCTTTCCCTTTATTTGGGGACATCTGTGCGACGGCCCATAACATAAGCGGGTATAAAACGGTCAATACCAAAAGACTAAAAAATGTCAGCTTTAATGCTGGAAGAATGTGCTTTTTCATGATTTTCACTTAGAAGAATATGGATAAAACCATATCAATAATTTTAATACCTATAAATGGAGCTATCAAGCCACCTAATCCATAGATTAATACATTTTGTCTCAACAATGCGGTTGCACCTAATGGTTTATAGGCTACACCTTTCAAAGCCAAAGGAATCAACATCGGAATCAATACGGCGTTGAATATTACCGCAGATAGAATGGCCGATTCAGGGCTATGCAAACGCATGATATTTAAAGGTGCCAATGCTGGTATGGCCACAATAAACAAGGCAGGAATAATGGCAAAATACTTTGCTACGTCATTGGCAATACTGAAGGTGGTCAAAGTACCACGTGTCATTAACAGTTGCTTACCAATTTCCACGATCTCGATCAGCTTGGTTGGATCATTATCCAAATCCACCATATTACCAGCCTCTTTAGCAGCTTGGGTACCACTGTTCATCGCTACACCCACATCTGCCTGTGCTAACGCAGGAGCATCATTTGTACCATCTCCCATCATGGCAACTAATTTCCCATCCTGTTGCTCCTTGCGGATGTAGTTCATTTTATCCTCAGGCTTAGCTTCAGCAATGAAATCATCTACCCCTGCTTTACCTGCAATAAATGCAGCTGTCAATGGGTTATCACCTGTCACCATAACTGTTTTGATACCCATCTTGCGAAGACGATCGAAACGCTCTTTAATACCCGGTTTGATAATATCCTGAAGTTCCACAACACCTAATACTTCCTCATTTTCTGAAACTACCAATGGCGTTCCTCCATTCTGCGATATCTGCTTAACTGTATCCATCACCGAGTTAGGGAATTTATGTCCGGCCTGTTCCACCAAATTCTTGATGGAATCAGTTGCTCCTTTACGAATACGTGCATTCGCTATATCAATTCCTGAACAACGTGTTTCTGCAGTGAATTTTATAAACTTACCTTGCTCCTGGTTACCTTGATTCAAATCTAAGCCAGCCAACTCCACAATGGACTTACCTTCCGGTGTTTCATCGTACAAGGAACTCAAGGCAGCTGCACGAACTAAATGTTCCTGTTGTACACCTTCAGCTGCATGAAATTGTGTCGCTTTACGGTTACCGATGGTAATTGTACCTGTTTTGTCCAATAGCAATACATCAATATCCCCAGCAGTCTCAACCGCTTTACCAGATTTGGTCATCACATTGGCGCGCAATGCTCGATCCATCCCTGCAATACCTATTGCCGATAGTAAACCACCAATAGTTGTTGGAATTAAACATACAAATAGGGAAACAAATGCTGCTATACTAACATTTACTCCAGCATAATCCGAAAATGGTTTTAAGCAGACTACTACTAAAGTGAAAACTAAGGTAAAACCAGCTAAAAGGATTGTCAATGCTATCTCGTTAGGAGTTTTCTGACGTTTAGCACCTTCTACAAGCGCAATCATCTTGTCTAAGAAACTTTCGCCTGGAGTGGCTGTAACCACGACTGTAATCTCATCAGACAATACTTTGGTACCCCCAGTAACGGAACTACGGTCACCCCCAGCTTCACGAATTACTGGTGCTGACTCACCCGTGATGGCGCTTTCATCAATGGTTGCCAGACCTTTAATGATCTCGCCATCAGTAGGGATGATGTCACCAGCTTTACACACAAATACGTCTTCTTTCTTAAGTTGTGAGGAGGAAACTACCCTGCCATCCACTAAGGTGGCAGGTGTTTCTTCCCTTGTTTTCCGTAGGCTGTCCGCCTGTGCCTTACCCCTTGCCTCAGCAATGGACTCTGCAAAATTGGCAAACAACAATGTCAACAGTAAAACCAAGAAAACAATAAAATTATAAGCGAATGATCCTTGGGAATTATCGCCCATCAATACCGCTATACATACCACAGCCATAATTGCTGTCGTAACTTCTACCAAGAACATCACCGGATTACGGACCATGCTCTTCGGGTTCAATTTCACGAAGGATTGACTTAAAGCAACCTTCATTAATTCTTTATCAAAAAATGAATTTCTAGCATTCATGTTTATAGTCCTTTATTATCGAATTGAAAAATATTCTGCAATTGGACCCAATGTCAATGCAGGGAAAAATGATAGCGCAGCAACAATTAGAATCACTGCCAATACCATAAATCCAAAAGTAAATGTGTCTGTTTTTAATGTTCCGGCACTCTCTGGGATAAAACGTTTAGAACCCATGATACCTGCAATAGCTACCGGACCAATGATTGGAATAAACCTACCGAATAACAATACAAAGCCGGTACTGATATTCCACCAAAGTGTATTATCGCCTAAACCTTCAAATCCAGAACCATTATTTGCCGCTGCTGAGGTGTACTCATACAACATTTCAGAGAATCCATGGAAACCAGGATCATTCGTTGTTGCAGCACCAATAGTTGGAAATGCAGATGCCAAAGCCGTTCCTACTAGAATGAGGAATGGATGGATTAAGGCAACGATCATAGCAATTTTCATTTCCCTTGCCTCCACTTTCTTACCCAAAAACTCCGGTGTTCTTCCTACCATCAGCCCCGAAATAAACACGGTCAGTACGATAAAGATGAAAAAGTTCAATATCCCTACACCACAACCACCGTAGAAACAGTTGATCATCATGGCCAGCAATTCATTCATTCCAGAAAGTGGCATTGAGCTATCCTGCATGGCATTAATTGAACCGGTCGAAATAACTGTAGTCACGATAGACCAGTAACCTGAGGCCGCCGCACCTAAGCGAACTTCTTTACCCTCCATGGCACCTAAATCCTGATTGACACCCAATTGAGCAATCGTAGGGCTTCCGGCACTCTCCATCAATACATTGGGGATTGCTAATGCTAAAAATCCAACAGTCATGACCGAGAATATCACCAGCGACAGTTTCCGGCGACGGATAAAAATACCCATAGCAAATACCATTGCTAATGGAATGACCATTTGTGCAAACATCTCCGTTACATTGGTCAAATATGTTGGATTCTCAAGGGGGTGAATGGAGTTTACACCATAGAAACCACCACCATTGGTTCCCAAATGCTTGATCGCAATAAATGCTGCTGCAGGTCCACGACTAACCTCAACCGTATCGCCTTGCATATTAATCATCGTATCCTTGCCTTCGAATGTCATCGGTGTACCTTGAAAAATCAAAATAGACGCAATAACCAAACAGATAGGCATCAATATGCGGGTACAGGATTTTAAAAAATAGGTATAGAAGTTTCCTAATTGATCCGTTGTTTTGTCGCGGAAAGCACGAAATAACACCACTGCAGCTGCCAATCCTACTGCAGCAGAAACAAACTGTAAGAACATCAAATAGAATTGTCCTAAATAACTTAATCCAGATTCTCCTGAATAGTGTTGTAAATTACAGTTCACTAAAAAGGAAATGGTGGTATTAAAAGCCAAATCTGCAGACATGCTCGGGTTGCCATCCGGATTTAGTGGGAGTATACCTTGATTCATTAATAGCAGCATCCCTAGGAAAAACCAGACCGCATTTATGGTTAAAAGTGCTACCATGTGCTCCTTCCAAGTCATTTCCCTGTTGCCGTCAATGCCTGACAATTTAAACATCCCGCGTTCCAGAGGGCCCATGATCCCATCTAAAAAGGTTCGTTCACCGGCATAGACCCGAGCAATATATTTACCTAAAGGGATTGCCACGAGTACCGTAAGCACGAACATAAAGACAACACCCCAAAATTCAGTATTCATCATTTTTATAGTTTTTTAAAATTTCTCTGGGAATAAAAGCACATAAAAGCTGTATAAAAACACGATTATGGCTACCACCAACAATACAATCATCATAACTAATTCTCTAAAATTGTTTTTAAATAAATAGGTCTTAAATCCTTTGGCAGGTAAGCGATGTGCTTCCTCAAACTCGCAGGAGACTCGCAAACAGCCATTCGTTCTAAAAATTCATTTTCAATGGCATTTTTAACATGCAATGACCCATTGTAGTACAATAAACCAATCACATTCATGGCTTCTTTAGCCATAAGCTGCTCCTCATCAGAGCCTTCGAAGTTCTTTAAACAATAATTGGCCACTTGTTTAAGCACCATGTATTCTGAAACTTCATCCGCAGATTCCAAACATTGAGGAATCCAAGCTTTTACCGTTGTAATAATTTTATTTTCCATGACTTAGATTTTATCAAAAAAATCAATAGATCTAAAGAAGATGATAAAGCAGATTAGCCCTGCTAATGCTAAAATCAATGTTAACATGCTATTTGATATGTTGTAAGATGTAAACCTCCCTTAACTTCAGCGGAAGGTGATTAATAACCAAGTGCCATTGCTTCTGATCACACAGATGGTCCATCCGCGATAAACAGTGCAAGAAAAGGTATTCGATGCCCTGTCGAATCTCACGGTCACCCTTTTCATAAAGTTGTCCAACTACGTCCAACACATGTTGCACGTTTTTAAATCTCCGTTTCTGGCATAATTCCCTCAGATAGCTAACCATCACTTGCAGTACCGATGCCACTTGGCTTGTCGGCTGCAGTGCCTTTAGCGTTGTTGAAAGCTTGCGTATGCGCCTGCTTACAAAACTGATCATCTCTTGAGATGCTATGTTTTCCATTGTTATATATTTTGTTTGATCCCCTAATGCCAAAATATATTCCAAGTAAGACCACAACAGCGCAACAGTCAATAAAACAGCTACTTATAAAATTTTTGAGATGATTTTAAAACAGAAAACCCTATCAAAATGATAGGGTCTTTATCGTTTTGATAGGGTCTATACTACCACTCGTACCAAAAGTCAAGTGGATCTAATTATTCAATTTATATTCGTCGAGTTTGCGATATAGGGTGGCGATGCCAATTTCAAGAAGTCTGGCGGCTTCTGCTTTATTCCCTTTGCTATGAACCAAAACCTTTTGAATATGTCTTTTTTCCACCTCACTAAGGGACAATCCGCTATTGGGCTGGTCCAATTGCGCACCTTGTTGAATATCATATGGTAAAGAGTCCAGTTCCAATGTATCCCCTTCCATTAATATCAAACTTCGTTCAATGATGTTTTTAAGTTCCCGCACATTTCCTTTCCATAACCGTCCATCCAATGCCGAAATATAATCTTCCGAAATTTTTGGTACTTTTCTATTCATCTTCGCCGCTTGAATTCCAACAAAATGCCTCACTAACAAAGGAATATCGCCTGTTCGTTCCTTTAGAGAAGGAAGTTTAATCGAGAACACGGACAAACGATAGAACAAGTCAGAACGAAAATGTCCTTCCTCTGCTTCTTTCTCCAGCTCCCTATTGGTTGCTGCAATTACACGAACATTCACGCGGGTAACCTTACTGTCGCCGACCTTTAAAAACTCACCTGTTTCCAATACTCGAAGCATTTTTGCCTGCAATTCCAATGGCATCTCGCCCATCTCATCCAAAAAGATGGTCCCTCCATTGGCTTCTTCAAACAATCCTTTTTTATCCTTAAGAGCACCAGTAAATGATCCTGCCAAATGTCCAAACAATTCGGATTCTAAAATTTCCTTACTAATTGCCGAACAGTTGACTGCCACAAAAGCTTTTCCCTTTCGATCACTCTCATAGTGAATCGCCTGCGCGAAGACTTCCTTACCAGTACCGGTTTCACCTAATAAAAGAACGGTAGAGTCGGTATGTGCCACCTTCTTTCCTAAACTTATCGCCTCTTTTAATTCCTTTGACTCACCAATTACTTGTTCAAAGGCATATTTCTTACCTACTTGTTGTTCTAAACGATGTACCTTTTTTGCTAAATCCACCTTTTCCATGGCCTTGTAAAGCAACGGGATAATCTTATTGTTATCATCTCCTTTGGTCATGTAATCAAAGGCCCCATTTTTAATCGCTTGAACCCCATCAGCTATTTGCCCATAGGCGGTCATCAATAATATTTCGGCTAGAGGTTGCTGTTTCTTTGCTTCCAAAACAAATTCTACCCCATTTCCATCCGGTAGTTTTACATCGCAAATAATAACATCAATCTCCTTTTGCTTTAATATCTGCAATCCGGCCTTCAAATTAGAAGCTTGTGATATCTCAATATCATCCCATTCCAATTGTATTATTCGGGCCAAAAGCTGACGTAGCTTTTCCTCATCATCTATTAGCAATAACTTTTTAGTCATGTCTATCCTTTTCTTCTATTACTAGGTATTTATGGCAACTAAGTTAAACATTCAAGCCAATTATTAAATAGAATAAATTCGACCAGTCCTGTCGAATAAGAACCAAAAAAGCCCTTGAGCAAATACTCAAGGGCTATTATAATAGTATTTTTATTTCTAAGCTTAGTTAGCAGTTGTATCTGCTTCTGAAGTTTCAGGGGCTTGATCAATTAATTCCATAAACTGATCTAACTTAGGTGTAATGATAATCTGCGTTCTACGGTTTTTAGCTTTACCATCTTCTGTACCATTATTCGCAACCGGGTTGTATTCACCACGTCCACCTGCAGTTAATCGTTTAGGATCTACTCCATAGGTATTCTGCAATGCTTGAACAACCGATGAAGCACGTAATGTACTTAAATCCCAATTGTTACGAATATTTGTTTTCGAGATCGGCACATTATCCGTGTTACCTTCGATTAACACATCGTATTCTTTATAGTCCTGAATGATCTTCGCAATTTTAGACAAGGTCTCTCCTGCTCGATCAGAAATCTCATAACTACCTGATTTATACAACATATTATCCGATAGGGAGATATAAACAACACCTTTTAACACTTGCACATCCACATCGCGCATCTCTTCACGACTCAAAGAGCGAGTTAAGTTGTTGGTTAATACCATATTCAAAGAGTCACTCTTATTTTTGGTATTCACTAAATGTTGGATATAGCGGTTAGAAGCATTAATCTCGTCCACTAATTTGGAAATATTCACGTTTCCTTGTGTGTTCTGATTAATACTGTTGTCAAGAGTACCTTGTAATCTTGCTAGTGCTTCACGTAATCCGGCATTTGTTTTACGCTCATTTTCCAACTGTTCCTCTAAGCTCTTGCTGCGTGCTTTACTTTCAGCAAGCTCTACTTGGCTTTGTTGATATTGGGTACTAAGATCCTTGTACTGGGCATCTAATGCTTGATACGTCTTCTTGCTTACCCCACAGGAACTAATAAGCACCGTGGAAATTAACAACAAGGGAAAACCTATTTTTTTAATCATAATACGTGTTTTATATTTATTTACTTACCATAGTTCACCTACCTTTAGCAAAAGCAATGCCTATTTTATAGTAAATCAGGGTGTAAAACCTACTTTTCCCCTTTTATAAAGTGGATAAATCGTATGATATATAAATCTTGATTTGACAAAATAGGTTTATTAAAGCCCGCAAAATTTAATACTTCAAATATTGATGATTCTGATTAAGGGTACCGCAAGTTATGGAATAAGAAAAAACAAAAAAAACTCCTGAAGCGGGGAACTACAGGAGTTTTAACTAACCAATTATTAACCTAAATTATGAATGCTAATACTATTTCAAATCGCATACCAAAAATTTGCCTTAGTGCCATGCCTTAACATTATTTAACATTCAAATGTGTGCAGTCCATAAATTATGAATATTTTTGCGCCATGCAACAGGAACAATCGTACATAGAAAGACTGGGAATTGAGAAATTAAACCCCATGCAAGAAGCTGTTATCAGCCAATTTGACAAGTCAAGGGATTTTATTCTCCTTTCACCAACTGGTTCAGGCAAAACATTGGCCTTTTCCTTAATCCTCATGCAATTGCTAAAAAGCTACAAAATCCAAGCTTCTTCAGCATTGATCGTCGTTCCTACGCGTGAATTGGCACTCCAAATCGAGTCAGTGATTCGAAAAATGGACAATACCTTGTCATTGGTCTGCCTTTATGGCGGTAATGACAATCGCCTTGAACGCAATAAGTTGAAAGAGGGCCCTACACTAATCGTAGCAACTCCTGGTCGTTTGATTTATCACCTCGAACGTATGCCAGCTTTATTGGAAAACTGCCATACCTTAATTCTTGATGAATTTGATAAATCATTGGAATTAGGCTTTGCTGACCAAATCTCCTACATTATCAATAGCTGCCGCAATATCAAACATCAAGTTATGACTTCGGCAACTGATGTGACTGAAAGCCCCAATACCATCCAACTGAATGATCCTATCAAATTAGACTTCCTAAACAAGGAAGCATTATTGCCAAACTTGGATTACCACCGTGTCGAAGTTTCTAGTAAAATGAAATTGGAAGGTCTTTTTAAGTTAATCTGTAAGATTGGAACAGAACGTATTTTGGTGTTCTGTAACCACCGTGAAGCAGCAGAACATATCTCTGAATTATTAGAAAACAAAGGCATAGACAGCATTCCTTACCATGGTGGATTAGATCAATTTTTCCGTGAACTCGCTATCCTTAAAATAAAGAATGGCAGCCAGTTAATCTTAGTAACTACAGACCTTGCCTCCCGAGGATTGGATATCCCTGACATGAACCATGTTATCCATTATCAATTCCCTCCTAAGGAGGAAGATTTCATCCATAGAAATGGTCGTGCAGGAAGAAATAAGCAAGAAGGACATATTTATGGTGTACTTACAGTTGATGAAAGAATTCCAACTTATTTTGCCGAAGTTCCAACGATGGAACTTGATGAATTCTATCCAATTCCAGATCAACCGAAATATCAAACCATACGTATTACCGCAGGTAAACGCCAAAAAGTAAATAAAATTGATATTGTCGGATTTATCCTAAATCTAGGCGACTTTAAGAAAGAAGATATTGGATTAATCGATGTAAAACCAAATGAATCTTATGTAGCAGTTGATCGTAGCATTGCTAGAGAAGTTATCAAATTGGGTAATCAAGGAAGAATCAAAAACCAAAAGGTTCGATTGAACTTAATTTAAGACAAAACACATAAATGCTGAAATGAGGCATGATTTCAACTTAAAACTGAAATCATGCCTCTTTTTTTAATGTTCGACAACTCATCTGCCGTTAATCGCACCCTAAATTCGATAATTTTCCAATGTATTTAAGAGCTATCTAGCTCCAGTTTTCTTTGATATTGGAAAGGAATTTCTGTGGATCTGATATGGATCTCCTTCGGATCTCGTTCGGTAGGAACCGAACGAGATCCGAAGGAGATCCGAACAAGTTCCGAAGGAGATCCGTTAGAGTATCAAATCCAACCCCTGTGAGAGACGATTAGACACTAGACAAAAGACAACAGATATTGCAGGAAAGAAGTCTTTCACTTCACAACCAAGAAAAACACGAAGGGGCAAATTATAAACAGTAAAAAGGACTATTGTAATTCGACAGGATTGTTTCAAGACAATTTGATGGAATTCACTTGATATAAATAAGTTAAGAATATGAATGGAGATTTTACTTCAATTTCTTGATCACCTCAAGAACTTCATCGGGAACTAATCCTTCGATATCACCATTATTCTTCCAGATGTCCCGCACTATGGTTGAGGAGATATGTGCTTTTCCGGATCGGCTAACCAAAAAATAACTTTCGATTTCAGGAGCTAGGATAAGGTTATTTTGAGCAATGATATTTTCATAATCCAGATCAGTACCATTTCTTAATCCACGGAGAATGACTGTTGCCCCTACTTGATGGCAAAAGTCTATGGTTAATCCTTGATAAAAGGTCACCTCGATTTTAGGGTTATTGGCATACAAGTTATTAATAGCTGTTTTGCGGCTCTCTACGTCCATCATACCGACTTTTGAACTATTGATACCAATAGCCACATAAATCTTGTCAAAAAGCCCTAGAGCACGCTCTATGAGGTCATGGTGAGCAATGGTATAAGGATCAAAGGAACCTGGAAAAACCGCTATTTTCATATGCTGTTGGAATAGAAACTAAATGATGAATTGCCATATTGTCTTTGCTCAACAAAATTCGGATGGTCTGCCATCTTACGACTTGTTGGATGCTCAACAATCAATAAACCATTTGAATTTAACAAATTGTTTTCAAAAACATAGCTTGGAAGCATAGGCAATTGACCAATATCGTATGGTGGATCAGCAAAAATAAGGTCATAAGTGGACTTTGCCGACTTGATAAACTTAAAGACATCCGCTTTACGCGCTTTAATTTGATCAAGTTTTAATTTTTTGGCTGTTTCCGTAATGTAAAGCACACATTTGCCATGTAAGTCGATGGAATCAACGGATTTTACACCTCTGGATGCCAATTCAAATGAGATATTACCGGTTCCAGCAAACAAGTCCAAACAGGTCAAATCATCAAAATCCAATTTGTTGTTCAAAATATTGAATAAAGCTTCTTTTGCTAAATCTGTTGTTGGTCTTACCGGAAGGTTCTGAGGTGGACTTAATCTTAATCCGGCAGCCTTTCCTCCTATAATGCGCATGTTGGTAGTTCTGTAATGTAATCCTTCGCTAATCTTGCTACCTCTTCATCGGATACCAATAAAGGTTGAGTAGCTTTCAATTCGACGATATGCTTTGCAAAATTAGAAAGTCTAGCGATTAGTGGATTCTCGTTATTCAAACTGCTATAAACAGCTTTAGAAATCTTTGCTTGCAAGCCAAAAACCTGGAAAAGGTTCAACACATAGTAATTCAAATCCTCCTCGGTTTTAACTTCAAAGGTATTATAGAATTTAAAATGTCCATTGATGAACAAGAATAAATCTACTGCTGTTTCATTGAAAACTAGCCCTAAGACCTCTCCTTGCAAAGGAATATGCGGTCTTGCCTGCTCCAGATTCAATTTGAATTCAGGAACGAATTTAGCGTCCGGGAAAATGGACTTCCAGCGTTGTTCCAACAATACATCGTATTGGAAATAGGCTTGTGTTTGTAAATATGTTAATGAAACATTTTCCGCAGGTCTCATAGGGTTGTCCATGAATTCCTGATAATTCTCCGTATCCTCCATATCGTATAGATCATTAGGGATAAAAGTCAGGTTGGAATGCGGAATGCTAACATACACGTGTTGGAATGGAAGGCTTAATAGTTTTAATGCCTCCTCAGTAGGGCTATTGCTTTCATACTTCATATACACCAACAAATTACCCTCGGCATCAACAACATATATTACATCATGAATGTAATTTGCCTTGACGATAAGTTGATATTTAGCGATGTATTGTAAGTGAAATTGTGATGCCGTATAAATCATGCTTTGCAGATGCTTTAATCACAAAAATAGTTTTAAAAATTGGATTGACCAACCTTTTAAATAACTTTGAAACGTGCAAGTCAAAAATATACTCCTTCAACAATTCCATCACCAAGCTACCCAACAACAGGAAGAAGTCTTTGGCTTATTAGCTGAATTCTTGCATACTTTTTCTACTGACAGTTGTTTTATACTGAAGGGATATGCTGGTACGGGAAAGACTTCCATTATTTCAGCTCTTGTACGCACTTTGCCCAAATTGCTGAAACGATCGGTCTTGTTAGCTCCTACTGGGCGAGCAGCAAAAGTGATGAGTAGTTACTCAGGTAGAAATGCTTTAACCATCCACAAAAAGATTTACCGCAAGAAAAATGCGGCAAGTATAGAGATGAATTTTGGATTAGGTGATAATCCACATGAAAACACCTTATTCATTGTGGATGAAGCATCTATGATTAGTAACGAAGGAATAAGTATGTTTTCATCAGGCCTGCTTCATGATCTGATCCAATATGTGCAATCGGGCGAAAACTGTTGCTTGATGCTCGTTGGTGATACCGCTCAATTGCCACCAGTTGGACTGGAAGAAAGCCCTGCATTGAACCCTGCCTATATGAATGGAGAATTCGGCTTGGGTATCTTTACCTATGAACTGACGGATGTGGTACGTCAGGACAAAAATTCCGGAATTTTATTCAATGCCACCAAAATCAGGAATGACATCCGTCTGGATGAAGAATTTGTAGAATACAACTACCCGCAGTTTGTCACCAAATCCTTCAAGGATATTTTTCGAATGAACGGCGATCGATTAATCGAAGGCTTACATTATGCTTACGACAAATTTGGGATCGACCAATGTATGGTGATTTGTCGCTCCAATAAATCAGCCAATTTATATAATCAGCATATCCGCAACCAGATTCTATTTCGAGACGAAGAAATAACCGGTGGAGACCAGATTATGGTGGTTCGCAACAATTATTTTTGGCTACAGGACAACGATGAAAAGAGTCAGGGTTTTATTGCCAATGGTGACATGGCAGTCATCAAAAAGGTAAGTAATGTGCATGAAATGCACGGCTTTAGGTTTGCTGACCTCTACTTAGAGTTTATGGACAATAATGAAGGCGATGCCATTCGATGCCGGGTTTTATTGGACTCCTTGTATGCCGATGCTCCTAGTCTTCCGTATGAACAGCAGAAGCAACTTTACGAAAGCATTTCCAAAGATTATGAAGATATTCCAGTCAAGAAGTATCGAATGGAGGCCATTAAGAAGGACCCTTATTATAATGCCCTACAAATCAAATTTGCTTACGCCATAACCTGCCATAAGGCACAGGGCGGTCAGTGGCCATTGGTCTTTGTTGATCAAGGTTACATGACAGATGAAATGTTAACGACCGAGTTTATGCGTTGGCTCTATACTGCACTTACTCGAGCAACCAAGGAATTGTTTTTGGTCAATTTCAATGAGAAGTTCTACGAAAGCTAGAATCCATCAAAAATAATACAGACTTTCTTTCCTTATTGGTTGGGAAAGCAATATTTTCGCTTCAACCAAATTTTCCAATATTACATAATGAAACAAACATTACTTGGCTTGTTTATGTTTTGCTCGCTCTGGGCAATAGGACAAGAAAAAAGCACCCTCGCAAAGCCAAACTATGCTTTAGCGGCAAAATTTTCCCCATCTCGTCTAAGTACGATGATTTATTCCACAGAGGTCAACCCCAACTGGATTAATTTTGGTGATAAATTTTGGTATGAATACCGTAGTTCTGCCGGTAAGCGCTACTACTTAGTAGACCCTGCTGCAAAACGCAAGCAAGAACTTTTTGATCCTGCAGAAATGGCAGCAAAGATTACTTCTATCGTAAGAAATCCTTTCGATGCACAACATTTAGATATTCGCAACCTGCGCTTTATGGAAAAGAACGAGAACTTAATCCGTTTCGAAGTACAGAGCACAAAGGATACCGTGAAATCCAAAGAAGAGATTAAAAAGCTGACCAATAAGAGCGATACCATCAAGAAAAAGCTTTTTTATTTTGAGTATGATATCAACAGTAAAAACCTGAGAGAACTTAGTGATACAACCAAGGAAAAGAACAGGTTATTCTGGGCTAATTTCAATCCAGACACCAGTAAGGTATTCTACGCCAAGGACTACAACCTATATTGGATGGACTATGCCAATTATAAAAAAGCCTTAAAAGATGAAAAGGACAGCACCATTGTAGAACATCAGTTTACTACAGATGGGGTTCAATACTATGCTTGGGGTGGTGATGAATACAGTGTAACCAATGGCGATAAGAAGTCAGAGGATGAGGAAAAGAAAAAGCGCAAGCCAGTTTGGTTAAATTGGTCACCTGATGGCCGTCATTTCATTTTATCTCGTAAGGATAACCGCAACTTAAATGCCCTTTGGGTTATCAATAATGTAGGTGGAAAGCGCCCTACATTAGAAACTTACAAGTATTTGATGCCAGGCGAAGTAGATTCTACCGAGCAACATCTATACATTTTTGATGCCTCCAGTCTAAAACCAAGACAAATTAATGTTGCAGCATTTAAAAATCAAACCTTGAGTATTTGGGGAAAAGACCGCAGCAAAGAAAATTACAAAGGCAAGCATTATATCAGTTATTGGTTAGGAAACAACGAAGAGTTTTACATTGCTCGTTCTAGTCGTGACCTAAAACGCATTGATGTAGTAGCTGTAAATGTGAATGGCAATACCCGTACTTTGGTAGAAGAGCGTTCAAATGTTTACATGGACATCAAAAAACCTTATTTCGTAAATAATGGAAATCAATTCATTCACTGGTCACAACGTGATGGCTGGGGACATTTTTACCTATATGACAAACAAGGTAAATTATTGCACCAGATTACTAAAGGTGAATACCATTGTGATGAGTTGAGTAACTACAATGAAGGCACTGGAAACCTTTATTTCAAGGCTAACGGCGTTGATAAAAAATTAGATCCTTACTATACCCAATATTACTCGGTAAATAAAAATGGAGGTGCTATTAAGTTATTAACACCAGGCAACTTCGATCACGTGGTACTTACACCTGAGAGTGGAAACTACTTTGTCGATAACTTCTCTCGTGTTAATACCGCTCCTGTAAGTAATTTATACAATGCAAATGGTCAATTGATCATGAAATTAGAGGAAGCTGACCTTTCTCAACTTTTTGCAGCTGGTTATAAATTCCCTGAGCCATTTAAGGTTAAAGCTGGTGATGGCATCACTGATCTTTATGGTGTAATGTATAAGCCTTTTGATTTTGATTCCACTAAAACATATCCGATCATTGAATACGTTTATCCAGGACCACAAACAGAGGCTGTAAATAAAAGCTTTGGTCGCAGCATGGATCGCATTGATCGTTTAGCGCAAATGGGCTTTATCGTAGTTTCTGTGGGTAATCGTGGTGGTCACCCATCCCGTTCTAAATGGTACCATACTTATGGATATGGAAACCTTAGGGATTATGGATTGGAAGATAAGAAAGTTGTAGCGGAACAATTGGCCAACAAATATTCCTTCATTGACATTAATCGCGTGGGTATTACCGGTCACTCGGGTGGTGGATTTATGTCTACTGCAGCGATGTTGGTTTACCCGGATTTCTTCAAAGTAGCTGTTTCAGGTGCTGGTAACCATGAAAACAACATTTACAACCGTTGGTGGAGCGAGCGTCACCACGGTATTACCGAGAAAGTAAGCAGCAAAGGTGATACTTCTTTCAATTACCAAATTGAGAAAAACTCTGATTTAGCTAAAAACCTAAAAGGTAAATTATTAATCGTAACAGGTGATATTGACAATAATGTGCACCCAGCTAACTCCATCCGTATGGTAGATGCTTTAATCAAAGCAAATAAGCGTTTCGATTTCTTGTTATTACCAGGTCAGCGTCATGGTTTTGGCGATATGACAGAATATTTCTTCTGGAAGATGGCCGATTACTTTAGCGAGCACTTGCTAGGGGAATCCAAATTTGACCAGGTAGATATGGTTGAAATGAACAGAGATAAACCGCTTAGCAGATAATATGGCTGAAAATAAACAGCAAAACATTTCAGAGGCACTATTGACATATGGTGCCTCTGATTTGTCTATAGACATCTTGAAGCATTGTAGCCTTCAGGATTTATTGGAATTAAGTGTAGATCCAAAACAAGCTCGTGTTGCTTTCCGGGCATCTTGGGCATTAGAACATATCCTTCTAAAGCATACGGAGCTCTTTAAGGGCATTATTCCTACTTTGTTGAGCAATTACACCTTCACCGATAATTGGAGCAGCCTAAGGAGCTATACGAAGCTTTGGATGTGGATACTATCCGAAAAGAATACGACTTATAAGATCAATACCGATCAAGAGGAACAATTATTAGAAAAGACCTTTGCGATTATAGAGGATAGTGATTGCCCTGTGGCAGTTTTGGTCAATGCCTATGATATATTGATGTACTTGGTTCCCAATCATCCTTGGGTAGCTCAAGAATTGCGCTTGCAGCTGGAACTCAGTTTAGAAAAAGAAGCTAGTGCGGCACTGATTAGCCGAGCAAAACGATTATTCAAGAAATTAAGTCGAGTGAAAATTACAGACTAAAATAAGGTATTGCCTTTTGGGTAATTGGTTTTTCCCAAATGACGGAATGCCAATTCAGTACACTCCCTACCTCGGGAAGTACGCATTAAATAACCTTCTTGAATCAAGAAAGGCTCATACACTTCCTCAATAGTTCCCTCATCTTCCCCTACGGCAGTTGCAATGGTTTTTAAACCTACTGGCCCACCTTTAAATTTATCGATAATGGTGCTCAAAATTCGGTTATCCATCTCATCAAGACCATGCTCATCGACATTTAGGGCATTCAATGCGAATTGTGCAATCGCCTTATCTATGGAACCATTACCTTTGATCTGAGCAAAATCACGTGTTCTACGCAATAGAGCATTGGCAATACGAGGCGTACCACGACTACGGCGTGCTATTTCAAAAGCTCCTTCTTCAGAGATAGGTACTTTTAGGATATAGGCCGAACGCATAACGATGTCGGTCAGTAATTTGGAATCGTAATATTGTAGTCTGGAATTGATACCAAAGCGCGCACGTAATGGGGCTGTAAGCAGTCCGGAACGCGTAGTAGCACCAACTAGGGTAAAAGGATTAAGGGAAATTTGTACAGAGCGTGCATTAGGCCCCGTCTCCAGCATGATGTCAATTTTGAAGTCTTCCATGGCAGAGTACAGATACTCTTCCACCAGCGGGCTTAAACGGTGTATCTCGTCAATGAAAAGGATATCTCCCTCATCAAGGCCAGTAAGAAGACCTGCAAGATCACCTGGCTTGTCTAATACAGGTCCAGAGGTAATCTTAATTCCAACACCCATTTCGTTGGCAATGATATGGGACAAGGTCGTTTTACCCAATCCTGGAGGGCCATGCAACAACACGTGATCTAAGGCTTCTCCACGTAGTTTCGCCGCCTTCACAAAGATGTTTAGATTTTCCAAGATCTTAGCCTGTCCTGTAAAATCATCAAAAGTCTGCGGGCGTAATACACGCTCGATATCTTTATCTGTTGGACTTAAACGATCGGGATTTGGATCTAGATTTTCATTCATGACGCTGTACGCTCCTACTCTTTGCTATAAAAATACTATTTCTTGTAGTCTTTAAAGAAACTATTGATTTTCATTTGGATTACCCCAAAGAAAGCTTCCTTAAATATCTTGGTACTCATTTTTGAGGTACCTAAGGTACGATCTGTAAAGATAATAGGAATTTCCACGACATTAAAACCATATTTAATAGCTGTAAACTTCATTTCAATTTGGAAGGCATAGCCCACAAACTTGACTTTATCTAATGGAATGGTTTCCAATACTTTTCTTCGAAAACAAACAAAACCAGCTGTAGCATCTTGTATGGTAATTCGTGTAATCATCCGTACATAAGCCGAAGCAAAATAGGACATTAATACGCGGTTCATTGGCCAGTTGACCACATTCACCCCTTTGATGTAACGAGAACCAATAGCCATATCTGCACCTCCATTCAAACAGGTATCGCGAAGACGAATTAAATCATCAGGATTATGGCTAAAGTCGGCATCCATCTCAAAGATAAACTCATAAGAATGAGCTAATGACCATTTGAATCCATGGATATAGGCAGTACCCAATCCCAGCTTTCCTTTGCGTTCTTCCATAAAGAGACGACCTGCAAACTCCTGCTGTTGCAATTGGCGGACAATCTCTGCTGTTCCGTCTGGAGAACCATCGTCTACAATTAAAATATGGAAGTCTACTTCAAGGGAAAATACCTTGCGAATAATGCGTTCTATGTTTTCCTTCTCGTTATAGGTAGGAATGATTACTATGCTATCTGACACTATCTAATTTTTGATGGCGTAAAGTTAAACAAAAAGCCGAATAGATAAACTATTCGGCTTTTTTGCTAATTGACACCGTGCATCAATTTCTTTATCATTGGCGAGAGCAGTATTAACACTACTCCTGCTATAAGGGCATATAGCCCTAATTGTTTATATCCGTCCGTATAGGTGATTAGCTTATCCATTAAGGAATCGCCTTCTCTGGCTTCAGCCATACCTGCACCAATCAATCCGGCTACATATTGCCCATAAGCACTTGCCAGGAACCACATTCCCATCATTATCCCCTGCAATTTAGCCGGAGATAATTTGGTCATGATGGATAACCCGATTGGAGAAAGACACAACTCACCAATAGTAATAACCAAAAGCGCTGTTGTGAATATATCCAAAGAGGTCATACCTTCTACTGCAAAAAAGCGGGTAGCATATAGCACATAAAACCCTAATCCTAAGAAAATAAATCCTAATCCGAATTTAATAATCGTATTGGGTTCCATTTTTCTTTTCGCTAACCAAAGCCATAAAAGGCCAAATAATGGTGCTAAAAGAATAATAAAGAATGCTCCACCTGAATTGTTAACCCCATTAGGGTCTAAGCGAAATGCTCCTCCCATAACTGAATCATTCAGGTTATGAGCAGCGAAAATACTTAGGGATCCACCACTTTGCTCATAAATACCCCAAAATACAATGGAGAATAATATGAAAATCAATGCGGCAATGAGTTTATGACGTTCTTTTGATTCTACCTTGGACATTTCATAGAAAAGGTAGATTAAAGTCAATGGACCAATAGTGTACATGAAATAATCGGTATACTCGGTTTTAGACACCATGATTTGAATCAATGGCACTAAAAGCAATGTTCCGATATAAACGGCATATTCCACCCATTTCGGAAGTGGCTTCGTTTTAACGATAGCATCTGGATGGCCAGGTTGCAATCCAATTGGTCCTAACTCATGTTTGGTAAATTGGAAATTGATCAAACTAATCAACATACCTAATGCTGCAAGTCCAAAAGCTACATTCCAACGATGTGCTTCATCAATTACCGAGCTCAACATATAGCCTTTTCCAATAGCCACACAGATATAACCACCTAAGAAAGCACCTAAGTTAATACCTGCATAGAATAAGGAAAAACCTGCATCACGACGGTTATCACCATCTTTATACAATTCACCCACCATCGTGGAGATATTTGGCTTGAAGAAACCTGTTCCGATGATGATAAAAGCTAATCCGAAAAAGAAAAACTGATGGGTATCGATCGATAATAATACTGAACCTACGATCATGAGAATTCCACCGAAAAATAAGGACTTACGGAAACCTAAGATCTTATCAGCAAAAAGACCTCCTATAAATGTAAATGCATAAACGAATGCCTGGGTTGCCCCATATTGTAGATTGGCTTCTTTCTCGCCGAAGTTCAGTTGGGTAATCATAAAGAAAACCAACATCCCGCGCATACCATAGAAGCAGAATCGCTCCCACATCTCGGAGAAGAATAAACGCCATATTTGTTTAGGATACTTACCCTCGAAATTCTGTACTTCGGCGAGTGATTTGTGTTCCTCTGTAGTCATTGTTAATCTAAATAGGGTCTGCTTATTTTACGCCGTGCATTAATTTCTTCAACATTGGATGTAATGACATTACAATAAGACCTGCAACGATTGGAACAATGGTGAAGATCAAGAAGAACGTACTTAAAGAGTATTCCTTGGTGATATTTTCAATTTGACCACCTAATATAGCAGCAAGCTTATTTCCAATCGCAATGGCTAAGTACCACATACCAAACATAAATCCGATCATACGTGCCGGAACAAGTTTAGATACATAGGACAAACCAACTGGAGATAAACAGAGCTCACCTAAGGTGTGGAATAAATAAGCTAAAATCAACCATACCATGGATACTTTAATACCGGCTTGAAGTCCATGAGCACCAAATGCCAATAATCCAAAACCAATAGCCATAATGATCAATCCCATACCGTATTTTACTGCAGCTGGTGGATTGAACTTAGAATCCCAGATTTTAGAAACAAAGTTGGCAAAAGTAATAATGAAGAAGGAGTTCATGATGGAGAACCAAGAAACGGTAATTTCAGAGGATTCTGCAGTAAACTCACGATATAACATCCATATAGCAATTCCCCAAACGCCGGCAAAACAGACAAATTGAACAACATTGGACAATGGTGCTTTACCAAAGGTTTGTTTGGTTAATTTGGCGACTACATAGGTAATCAAGATTAATGGAACTACGGTTAAGAGTGTGTTTACAATATTGAAGATAATTAAGGAATTACCCGATAAAGAACGATCTACACTATCGCGAGCAAAGATGACCAAAGAAGAAGCGCCTTGTTCAAAGGACATCCAAAAGAAGATTACAAAGAATGCGAAGATAATTACCGCAATTAATCGTTGTCTAACGACTTTGGTATAACGCGATAAACGGGAAATAACCACAAACAAGAACAAGACTAAAGCCGAAATAATCGCCACGTTCTGACCAGCCATAGTGCCTATTTGAAGGCCTGATAAAATATCAACATTGGCAATCTTAGAAAGTGGATCATTAAAAGCATAAGCTAATCCCAATAAGGTCATGATAATAATTAAGAAGGTATCCAGATTTGTAAATGGATTAGGTTTATCATCAGGGTTCTCTGCTTTCATTGCTGCAGCTTTCTCTTCTGCTTGCTCAGCAGTCGGAGGATCGCCTACTTTACCAAAGATTGGCTTAGCAAACCAGAATTGCAATGTTCCTAAAAACATGAAGATACCGGCTAATCCGAATCCCCAATGCCAACCTACTTTTTCAGCTAAATAACCACACAGCATCATTCCGAAGAATGCACCGGCGTTTACCCCCATATAGAAAATGGTATAAGCACCATCTTTCTTCTGTGGGAACTTCTTGTACATTTCCGAAAGAATAGAGGTCATATTGGGTTTAAAGAAACCTGTACCAATGACCAATGCACCAAGACCTAAGTACAAGAACAATGGTGTATCAAATGCCATAAACAAGTGACCAAGGGTCATAATGGCAGCACCTATTACTACAGCATACCGATAACCTAAGAATTTATCGGCTAGAATACCTCCAAATATTGGTGTGATATAAAGCAACATGGCATAAGTACCATATAATGCTCCTGCCTGAACTGGATCCCATCCCCAACCAGAAAAAGGACTTCCGACTAGAATGGCACTGGTTAAAAAGTTGATTAGGAGAACGCGCATCCCATAAAAAGAAAACCGCTCCCACATTTCCGTAAAGAATAAAACGAATAATCCAGATGGATGGCCCAAGACTAAGTGTCCGTCTATCCCCTGTTTCTCCAATTCTTCTGAAAACGAAGCTTCTGAAATTTGACTCATAAATGTATTTTTCTGCTTAATGCTAATTTTTCGAACCGTAAAATTAAACAAAAAGCCGAACTGTAAAACAATTCGGCATTTATTAACTATTTAAATATTATTTTTTTGTTAAAATTATGTATCTATTAGTGGATACCATGCATCATTTTCTTCAATTTTCCATTGAATAACAGTAACAATAGCGCCACTGCGATAGGTAATGCGGCAATAATCAAGAAAAACACAGTCATCGAATAGGCTTCTGTAATTTTATCGATATATGATCCTGTTTTACCAGCAATGAAGTTTGCAATGGCCGAAGCGGTAAACCACAAGCCGAACAATAGTCCTGCAAATTTCTTAGGAGATAGCTTACTTACATAGGATAACCCTACTGGTGATAAACACAATTCACCGGTGGTATGGAAGAAATAAGCCAAGATTAACCAAATCATACTCACAGAAGCGGTTTTAGCTCCCTGAGGGATAGTCATTGAACCATATGCCAAGGCTAAGAATCCAACAGCTACCAAGATTAATCCGAAAGCAAATTTCACGGGACCTGAAGGGTTCCATACTTTTTCCCATAATTTGGAGAATGAGGAAGCCAAGGTAATGATGAAGAATGAATTTAAGATCTGGAACCAAGATACCGTAACTTCAGTTTGGTCTAAACTAAATTCACGGTTTACTTTCCAAATACCTAATACCCAGATAATCGCAAAGGAAATGGCCGTTGCAATAACCGTCATTGGGTATTTCGAAAATATCTGTTGTGATAATTTAAAGAGTACGTAGGTGACAATGATAATCGGGAATATGGTCAATGCAGCATCTACCCACTTAAAGGTCTCACCTGCTCCACCGGTCAATACCCTTTGTGTATAATCCTTCGCAAAGATGGTCATCGATCCTCCCGCTTGCTCAAAGGCAAAGAAAAAGAAGATACTGGCAATCATTAATACGGCTACAACAACTAATCTGTCACGAACCACATTTTTAGGTGCTTCATCTTCTTCAGGTTCTACATGTTCTGCAGGTGTATGAACGGTATTTGGTTTCTCTCCGATGATACCAAAAATCTTCTGTGCAAAGTAAAACTGTATCATACCGAAGAACATAAATACACCAGCAAGACCAAAGCCGTAATGCCAACCTACTTTTTCACCGATATAACCACATAATAACATACCTAAAAATGCACCAGAGTTAATACCCATATAGAAAATAGTATAACCAGCATCTTTCTTAGTACTGTTATTCGGGTATAGCTGTCCAACCATAGAAGAAATATTCGGTTTGAACATACCATTACCAAGAATCATTAGGACTAAACCAATATAAAAGAAATTACCAGAGATGTGCTCAAAGGCCATAGAAGCATGTCCTAGGGTCATAATTAGAGCTCCGATTAAGATTGCTTTCCGATAACCGGTTAATTTATCAGCGATCATACCACCGATTAATGGGGTTAGATAAACTAATCCAGTGTACCAGGCATAGAGGTTCATGGCTTTTTCATTATCCCAGCCCCAACCACCTTTAGCAAGCTCGGTAATTAAAAATACCGTTAATAACGCCCGCATACCGTAGTAGCTAAAACGCTCCCACATCTCAGTGAAGAACAGGACAAATAGACTGGCCGGATGACCCATTACCATTTTGTCATCAACTCCTTGCTTGGCAAGGTGCTTGACCAATGCTACATCGTTCTCTTGATTCATTTCTTAAATTATTTGTGTTATTATTAGATTTATATTAGAATTAAATTTCATGCGAGTAACAAATAAACAAATTTTTATTCAAATTCGCTACTATTCATGTCTTGAACTGTTCAAGACTAGTTCATGATGTAATGGTATTTTTACTTAGGACGATAAAAAAATCCCAAAGTTTAAACAAACAATTGCAAAAACTTAAATTCCTATAATAAAAACCTTAATAAGCTATCAGTATTATAATGGTGTTTTCAGAAAAAAGGCAACTTTTTTGAGAGAAAAGTTGCCTTTTTTGTATTATTTAAAGCGCTCTAAAAGTGCTTTAGTTTTTTTGATTCCTTCATCTTCTGAAAGGTTGCTTCCTTCATATTCAATCCCAACCCAACCTTTATATTTCGCATTCTTCACAATTTCCATCATCTTCTGATAGTCAACCTTGGTGTCATTGCCTTGTGCATCAAAATCATGCGATTTTGCACTTACGCCATGCGCATATGGCATTAATTCGGTAACTCCTTTATAACGATCGTACTCATAGAAGTTTCCAAAATCCGGAAGACTTCCGCAGTTCTTCTTACCTACTGTTTTTAAAACATCAGATAACCAATCACCATGAGAAGAAATACCACCATGGTTTTCAACCACCACCGCAATTTTTCCTTTTTTACCGTAGTCAGCTAAAGTGGAAAGACTTTTTACGACTTGGTCTTTAACTTCTTCTTTTGTTCCTTGTCCTGCTGCATTTACGCGGATGGCATGACAGCCTAAGAAATTAGCCGCATCAATCCATTTATAATGATTCTCTACTGCCGCTAAACGCTTCGCTTCATCACGGTCTCCTAAATTACCTTCACCATCAATCATGATCAAAACATTGGTAACACCATTATCTTTTGCGCGGTTATTTAGATCTTTTAAGTAAGTCATATCCTTGGCTTTATCCTTAAAGAACTGATTGACATATTCAACTCCATAAATACCAAAGTTCTTGGCTGTGTATTCTGGGAAATCGATATTTTTCAAATCACCTTTGAATAATTTCTTGTGTAAGGACCATTCGGCTAAGGAAATCTTAAACCAATCTTTTTTCGCTGCGAATAAATCTAAGGAAGGTGCAAGAGTAATACCTGCAGTTGCCAATCCTAGATTCTTTAAAAATTCTCTTCTTGAATTCATAGTCTTTTAATAATGATAATTTAAATGTTAGCCCATCCGGATGTGAGCACATCAACGAGATGTAAGGTTTTGATAGGCAGTTGATTTTTTTCTATATAGGCTTGTAGTTGTAATAGACAGGACGAATCTGTTGAAATAATATATTCCGCTTTTACGGCTAAGGCATTTTGAACTTTCTGTTCAGCCATAGCGGTAGAAATGGCCTCAAACTTAACGGAGAATGTACCTCCGAAACCGCAACAGGTTTCTTGATCGCGCATTTCTATGATTTCCAACCCTCCCACATGACTTAACAGTCGACGAGGTTCTTCTTTGATCTGACACTCGCGAAGACCTGAACAGGAGTCGTGATATACCGCAGTACCTATGAGTTCTGCACCAAAGTATTCTTTCTTCAATACATTCACCAGGAAATCAGAAATCTCAAATATATTGCGTTGAATGGAGCGACAACGGTTATGCTCCATGGTATTGGTAAACAAGTCATCATATCCATTTCTGACCATGCCGGTACAAGATGCCGATGGCGATACAATGGGATACTCCTCTTGAAAGTCTTTTAAGAATTTTTGACCGATTATTTTGGCATCATCCCAAAAGCCCGCATTATAAGCAGGTTGGCCGCAGCAAGTTTGCTCAGCATTATAAATAACCTCACAGCCCGCCTTCTCTAAAAGTTTTACTGTATTAAATGCTGTTTCTGGGTATAGTTGATCTATAAAACAGGGTATAAAAAGCTCTACCTTATTCATTAATTGTTTTGAATAATCTGTAATTTATTAAATTTTAAAACAGGAAACAACAATAAAAATCCGATCAGAAAAAATATCCCTAAAGATAATGCCGAATAACGGATATTATTGGTTACTTGTTCAATGATTCCAAAGCTAAACAATCCTATTACAATTGCTAACTTTTCAGTAACGTCATAAAAGCTAAAAAAGGATGTGGTATCTTCAATATGCGTAGGTATAAGCTTAGAATAAGTCGATCTGGATAGGGACTGAATACCTCCCATTAAAAGCCCAACCATAAAGGCCATCATGTAAAAATGGTACTCATTAGCCATGAAATAAGATGCTCCACAGATCATAATCCATAAGAAAACCACGACCATTAAAACTTTGATATTACCAAATCGCTTGGCTAACAAGGACATTAAATAAGCTCCCCCTATGGCTACGATCTGAATTAACAAGATGGAAGCAATTAATTTATCAGCGCCAAGGTTAAGCTCCTTCTGACCAAATGCAGCAGCTACGATGACAAGGGTTTGAATACCCATGGCATAAAAGAAATAGGCTGGCAAAAAGCGTTTGATAGCTTCAATTTGCTTGATTTGACCTAGGACAGTAGTAAACTCTGATTTAACCTTTTGAAAGAAAGGCATAGCTTCTTTTCCTTTGGAAGGTCTATTTCTAGGCAAGAATCGAAAAGGAATCTGCGAGAATGATACCCACCATATTCCGACTAACAAGAAGGAAAGTCTGGCCGGTAAGGATGGATCAGTAATCCCAAACCATTCTGGTTTAAATATAAACACGAAACAGATAAGCTGTAAGATAACACAGCCTACATAACCATAGGCAAAGCCTTGCGCACTAACACGATCCTGTTGGTCAGGTGTAGCAATAATAGGCAAATAGGAATTATTGAATGCCACCCCACCTATGTAGCCCATAGCAGCCAATGCAAAACATATTATCCCCCATTCTAAGGTATCCAACTTAAAGAAGAACAAACCCATACAGGCGAAGGCTCCCAAGTAAGTGAACATTTTCATAAAGAACTTACGCTTTCCAGCTGCATCAGAATATGCCGAAATAAAAGGCAATCCAACAGCCATTATTAAATAAGCGATAGAAAGCGCAAAATTAGAAAGTGCGGTATTGACAAACTCAAAACCAAAAAAAGAAACGGTTGTACTACCCGTTTCTGCATTTTTTGTGATCGTCGTATAATAAACTGGAAAAATAGTCGAATTAATGACTAAGTTATAAGCTGAATTAGCCCAGTCAAACATGGACCATGACCTGATGAGGCGCTTATCGTTCTTTTTGAAGATTTTCATAATATGCTACCGCTAATATACCCAATAGATTTTAACCTAGATTAAAAATTTTCATAGATATAAGTCACGAATTTTACCATCTCTTTTCTTACTGGACTTGAACTTCCTAAGTAGTTGTTATTCAAGAAGGAGAAAGCATATCTTTTACCGGTCCGGGTTTTGATAAAACCACTTTGACAGTGTACACTATTGATGGTACCGGTCTTTGCCCATACAAATGGAACTCCTCCCGGAGTTTTATAAACACCTTTCAACGTACCTTCTAAGCCTCCTGCTGGAAACAAATAGTGCTTGGCAGCATCATCTCGAACCACGTTGCTGACCATTAACAGAAGTTCCACCATACTTCTAGGTGTAATCTTATTGTAAGTGGATAATCCACTCCCATCCATTAAATCAATTTTATCTTGAAAGAGATTATAATACGTTGTCTTCATGTAATTACGCAATTCCTCCGTTTGGAACTTGCGATACTTCATAAAGGAAGCGATCATATTCAATTGTTCAGCTAAGAAATTATCACTTGGCAACATCATTTCCCTTAAGACTTCCCGAGTTGGGGTTGAAAAATAGACTTTGGCATCTGCTGGAAGCGGCTCGTCAATTAATCCAACTGTCTTCTGTAAAGTATCCTGAAGTAATCTGATCAACAAGGTATCACTTGTTTTGAAAGGTTTCTCATTGATGTAATTTGCAGGTAAAGGAAAGGTATTCACCTCAAAATGGTTATTAACCAAGGGTCTATGAATGCGGTATTTGGTAACTGTATCGGCTAATAATTGCGCCTGAGATTCAAAATAACTTGGGAACATCCTTAACTTTTTTCCACGTTCCCTAAACTGTACCACATTTCCATAAATCGGAAAAGGCGTAATCTCTGGCTGATAATAGAATTCGTAATCCTCCATACTCCAGCCATTACGATAAACTGTTTCCTGCGGTTTAGACTTACTATAGTATAACTTCTTGTTGCTATTCTTTAAGAATTGAAAAACACGGCCATTGTCTAATTTGACATGTAAAAAAGTAGGATCTCCCGTTCCCCAAAAGATTAAGGAATCTCCACGCTCCACATAAGCCAAACCTGGGATAGAATCTCCTATTAGTTTTAGAGAAGCAAATAAAGTAAACACCTTGGTATTGCTCGCTGGCGTAAAATGCTTATCCGCCTGATGATCCAAAACAAACCTAGCAGAATCTAAATCATATAATGAAACGCCATAATAATGCTTATTAAGTACGGTAGACTGTTGTAGGAGTTGCTCTAATCGTGTATAGTCCTGAGCAGCTGCAAACTGCCATATTAGGAGACATAGGAAGGTTAGGATGCTTTTCATAAGTTGTAAACTTAAGAATTGTTAAGGAAATTTAATGTAAAATTTTGTTGATGAGAGGAGATAGATAGAAGACCGCTTCGTTTTTTGAGGAGGAATAGGCGACTTGATAAAATAGATAGCAAATAATTGAGCTTATCTACTAAATAAATCTAATCGTCTTTACTGTGTAAGGACATTATTGCAATTTCATCACATACTTTAGGCCTCCTAAAATATGTTTTTGAAAATTAGCCTCATCAAAAGACTCCTTGGTATGGCCTAAACCAGTATAGAACATGCGGTAGTTCTTATACTCTTGGAACCAAGCTATTGGGTGGAATTTCCCCATTCGGCCATTTTTATAGGATGTTTCATCCAATAGCATCAATACATTGATCCCTGGTTTGACATCTTTAAAATCATACCATTCATCTTTGTGCATCCATATCTTCTGCAAGTGCTTCGTAGCCGGATGCTTTCTATTTACCACATCAATTTTTGCTTCTTGTACGGGTGGATGGCTAGCAAAATAAGCGCCTACTAACTGTGCATACCAAGGCCATTCATACTCCGTATCCGCTGCAGCATGAATTCCCATAAAGCCTTTACCAGATTCGATAAATTTCTGAAAGGCGGCTTTTTGTGCATCATCCAATATGGTACCGGTGGTACTGAAGAAAATAACGGCTTGGAAATTTGCCAAAGAATCTGCTAAGAATACATTCGCATCCTCTGTATGGGATGCTGTAATATTAGCTTCAGCAAACAATTTCTTCATGACAGCCACTCCCTTGGGAATATTATCATGTCGAAATCCCGTTGTTTTAGTAAAGATTAAAACCTTCTTCTGTTGAGCCTTTGCACTTGATGGTACAAATGGCAAGAACAAGGTAATAAGCAATATATAAACAAGGGATTTCATCCGAATTATATTATTTATTTGATGACTTCGTTATAATAAGCCAAACTCGCTGTGATTAAATCCTCTTCGACATACTTATTATATTCACAATTACCGATATCTTTCAGTAAAGCAAATCCTAATTTATTACTTTCATTCTTTTTGTCGTTGCGCATGAGCTCAATAAGATCAGGGAAGATCTCAGAAGGAATAGCATATGCAGGGTAAATTCCCTTAAAATAATTGACAATTGTATCCAATGCTGATTCAGACAGGTTGTTCTCCTTATGTGAAATATAAGCCTCACAGATCATACCTATGGCAATCGCTTCACCGTGCAATAAAGGATTTTGATCGTGATAAAGAGAATACCCTTCCACCGCATGTCCTACAGTATGTCCAAAGTTTAATATCTTACGCAATCCTTTTTCGGTAGGATCTTCTAGGACAACTTTGTTCTTAATCTGTACAGAATCGTATACCATCTCCTCAGGAATGTTTGGCAAGCTTACTTGCATACAACGTTCAAAAAGAGCTTTATCTTGAATAAGACCATGCTTGATAATTTCAGCAAATCCAGAACGGATCTGACGATCATCTAAAGTCTCTAAAAATTTAGTAGAAATAAAAACCGCTTGAGGTTGGGTAAATGTACCGATGATGTTTTTGACATTATCCAAATCAATTCCTGTTTTGCCACCTACCGAAGCATCCACTTGGGATAATAAGGTGGTCGGAATATGAATAAAGTCAATCCCTCTCTTATAGGTTGATGCTGCAAAGCCACCCATATCCGTTACCACTCCCCCGCCAAGGTTCAGCATTAAAGCCTTACGATCTGCACCAAAGTCCAACATTGTTTTCCATACACCTATACAGAAATCGATATTCTTGTTCTCCTCACCTGGATCCACTTCAATAATATCGTAGTCTACAATATCCGGAATAAAGGACTGTAAAATGGGTAAACAATGGTCATTGGTATTTCGATCGACTAATATTAGCAACTGGGAATAGTCATGATCAATAAGGAAAGATTGTAACTCATCTAGTTCATTATCAAATACGACATCGTATCCTAAACTCTTGATTCTTTTCATAATAATAATTCAGCTTAAAGATAGGCATTTTTCCGAATCTCTTTCACTATGTGTGATTAGCAGATTCAGATTTTTTTAGGTTAACTCTTGAAGCACAATTGATTATTAATATTCAATTTATATTACTTTAACTTTATTACCGTCAAACTCCACCAAATCCCCTACTCGAACTTTTAGTCGCTTGCGGTAATCCACCGCGCCATTGTACTTTACTAAGCCCTCTTCTACTACCCATTGGGCCATAGCGCCGTGTTCAACCCAGTTCATCACTTTCAATAATTGGATGAGTTGAATGTACTCTCCCTCTAATGTAAACGTTTGCATAACCAAAAGTAAATTTATTGTTAATGATTTACAATGTAATGTTGATTTTATTTGCAATTAATAAGTAAGTTTGTGGGATTAAAACTAATTGAATATGGATACTATTTCCCCCTTAAAGCTAGACTTTAATAATACGGAAATTGCCTTTAAAGGTAAAAGTGACAAAGACCTCAATAAAGCGTACTGGTTATTCAAAATGGTAGCCAGCAATGCATTGATTAAAATCGGTACTCCGATCACCAACTTCTCCCTTAATATTGGATTACCAATCCAAGGAATCATCAGAAATACGATCTATAGACAATTCTGTGGTGGTGAAAGCATCGAAGATTGTTCTCGTGCCATTTCTGAATTAGGACATGGAAATGTGACCACTATCTTAGACTATTCCGTAGAAGGTGAAGAATCGGAAGAAAGCTTTGATGCCACATGTAATGAAATCTTACGTACGGTAGAAAGCGCCAAACAAAATTCCTTGATTTCTTTCTGTGTATTTAAACCTACCGGATTAGGAAGATTTGATCTTTTGGCTAAAATCGATGCAAAACAAGCTTTAACTACTGAGGAGCAAGCGGAGTATCAACGTCTATGGAACAGATGTGATCAAATCTGTCAAGCATGCCATGCTGCAGGTATCCGTGTATTAATTGATGCAGAGCACTCGTGGATTCAAGATACCATTGACGATATCGCTCGCGAAATGATGGAGAAATACAATCAGGAAAAACCTATTGTCTACAACACCTATCAATTGTACCGTGCTGATAAATTAGCGTCTCTAAAAGCTGATTTTGCGTATGCAAAAACACAGAACTTCCATTTAGGTGCTAAAATCGTTCGTGGAGCTTATATGGAAATTGAGCGTGAAAGAGCTAAAGAAAATGGCTACCCATCACCAATCCAACCTAACAAAAAAGCTTCAGATACCGATTACAACGATGCTATCTATTTTATCTTGGATAATATTGATCAAATCGGATTAATGGCCGGAACGCATAATGAAGAAAGTTGCCGAATCCTAGCTGAGGAAATGGAACGTAGAAATATCCCACATAATTTACCGAATGTATTCTTCGCGCAATTATTGGGTATGTCAGATAACCTTTCCTTTAACCTTGGAGCTGCTGGTTACAATGTAGCTAAATACATGCCTTATGGACCAGTGAAAGCAGTAATGCCATACTTATTCCGTCGTGCTCAAGAGAACACCTCTGTAGGTGGTCAAACAGGACGCGAATTAAGTCTGATCATGAAAGAATTGAAAAGAAGGAAAGCTTCAAAGAAATAATAACTTATAGAAAGTCTCCCAAATAAGGAGACTTTCTTATTTTTGCAGCATGAACGAGATTGCATACCAGAAATACCTTACCTTAAGTTCGCTTGCTGATTCCTATAAAGCTTTATTATTTGATGTCGATGGCACCCTTGCCGACAACATAGACGCCCATAAAGCTGCCTATGTAGCTACCGCATTGGAATATGGTATTAACTTAAATCCCGATCTAATCGATGAAACTGCAGGATGGCCAACCATTGCTGTTGCCGATGAAATATCAAAAAGGTATCAGGTAGAATTGGATTTTGAAGTATTCGCCAAACGTAAATCTGCCATCTTTATAGAGCGTTTTATCCAAGCAACCAAACCTGTGGACTATGTACGTCAGGTTCTATTGGACAAGATAGGAAGTCATAAGATTGGTATTGTATCTGGAGGATCGCGTTCTACCCTAACCATAACCCTAGACGTAATTGAGGTTGCTGGTAAATTTGAAACCTTAGTTTGTGCTGGTGATACTCCTAAAGGGAAACCATCTCCCCAGCCTTTCCTATTGGCTGCTGAACAATTAAATGTAGACCCTGCTGATTGCCTTGTCTTTGAAGATGGAGATCCAGGTGTACAAGGAGCTATTGCTGCAGGAATGGCTTGGGTTAGAATTGACCAGATTTAATTAGAAATTCGTAATAATACGCAAGCCTCCATTGGTGTAATTCATATCAGCACGTTTGAAGTTACCTACAGGCAATTTCAAATAAGGCTCAACTGAAATCGAGAAACTCTTTTTCATTTTCACTTCTTTACCGATAGATAAGTTCATAAAACCGCCAAAGCCATTGGTACTCACGTTGGGCTCTTCTGTCTTAATAGATTTAGAAACTTGTTTTACAGCTTTCTCTACACCCTTATCATCAGCCGGCATCCCGTTAGGAAAAACTTCCGAATTACTATTCTCAATATAGTGCGTAAAACGCTCTTGTTTGGTCACAGCCGAATAGGTTAAACCTGTAGAAGCATAAAACCCAGAATTAGTTTTCAATTTCACATCAACAGGAATCTCAATTGCTTGAACAGCACCGGAAATCGCATTAATATTCGGTAGGATAACAGCGTTGCTTACATTAGCCTGTAAAAAGCTGTTTTGGTTGTATTTTTGAATACTTTCTTTACTTGCTGCTACTGGTATATCTTGATTTGCAATTGGATCACGCATTGCTCCCGCTTCATAACGATTAAAAGCAAGACCAGTACGAACAGCAATGTTCTTCGTGACATTGTAGGCTACCAATACCCCACCTCCAAAATTAAACTTATCGTTAGTGGAGTTCGGAGATACAAATACCCCTAAATCAAAACGCTCACCAAAATTAAATCGCTTATTTTGGAACTGCGGTTCTTGACCTGAAATTGCAGAATTACCTAATTGTTGATTGCTAGAAGCCAAGGTAGAAACGATCCGAGAATCCCCTATTGGTTTCAATTCATTATCATTTTTTAAGCTACTGATTTGAGTAGATATTACCGGATTCTTTAATTCAATATATTTTGGATTCGCTACATTCGATGTAATGGCATGCATACCAGTTTGCGCTTCAAACATTCCATTTGAACTAGTTGAAGACTGATTTGCAATTATTCCTTGATTCATAGCATTCACCTGAGCAATTACCTGCTGTTCATTACCATTAGTTATAACATCAGAATTTAAAGAAGTAGGTACCTCTTCTGTTATTGAATTCTGTTCAATGCCTTCATTCGTATTTTGTTGAGTGGAAGATGAATTTGCAGGATCTTGCATCACAATTGTTTGATTTGGATCATTTGTAGGCAGTTTATCCTTGCTATATTGCTGAATAGCAAAAGCACCCACAAGAAGTACAGCTGCAGCCGAAGCAGCCCAATAGTAGGCCCTATTCTTCTTAATAGCCGAAGGGTTATGAGTTTCTTGAAATTTCTCCCAAGCACCTTCCTTATAGGGAAGATCCTCAGCAGCTTTCAACTGCTCAATGATCTGATCAACGATATCTTGTTTATTACGCTTTTCCATCTTTCTACGAATCAGGATTGTATATTTATCAAATTAAACTGTTGGGCGTAAAGCTTTCTCAGCTTTTGTTTTGCCCGGGTAAGGTAGGTTCTAGACGTACTGTCCGGAATATCCAACTTCTTACCTATCTCCTCATGGGAGTATCCTTCAATCTCATACAGATTGAAGATCGTACGTTGGATTTCTGGCAATTGTTGGATTAAAAGCAAGATGTCTTGATACTCCAACTTACTACCATTGTCCACCGCATAATGCAAGGTGTCTGAACCATTAAGGTCATCCAACATAAGCATTTGCTTTCGTACGCGTAATGCGTCTATAGCAGTATTCACGGCAATCTTTCCCATCCATGAACGGAAAGTCTTTTCCAATATCTCTGAATCTTCATGAATAGAGAAACTGGAAATCTTATTAAATACTTTAACAAAACACTCATTGGCAATCTCTTCCGACTCCATTTCATGCTTCATATAACGTATCACAATGGCCATGATATAACCATAGTACTTCTTATAAAGAAAAGCTTTGCTTTTTTCACTTCCGGACATAGCGCACTGTTCCAAAGCAGTCCGAAGACTCAATGGCGTACTTTTACTAAGGTATTTCTGTATAATTCCCACCTATGTCCTTACGTTATCCAGTATATATTTTAGCTAATAAATCATCTAACTGGATTAAAGTTTTGACGCATTTGAACTTTCCTCCTATTTGTTTGTATGATTTATACGATTATTCATCTTAATATGCTACAATTCAATTGAAAATAATGACTTCTATCATTAAGCAATTGCACTTTATTTGGTAAATTTAAGGAAACACTAAATGAATGACCATGAGAGCAATATTATTTCCAACCGATTTTTCAGAAATTGCTAGTAATGCCTTTCTGTACGCCTTAAATATAGCGAAATCTATTGACGCTAAAATTTATGTGCTTTATACCTATTTAGAACCTGTTTTGTCGGCTACTCATGCTGGACAACCCGAGCTCATTGGTGAAGTTTATCAAACCATTGAACTGAATCAATTTGAAATCTACAAAAAGAAAACACAAGCCTTACGCGATATTGCACAAGAACATAACTTGTCAGATGTAGAGCTGGTATTCTTATTCGAAGAAGGTCCAGTCGCAGCTGTGGTCAAGAAGATTACCGATCGCGAGAAAATACATTTAGTGGTTATGGGAACTCATGGAGAATCTGGTTTCCTATCCAAAGTGATTGGAACCAATACCGTCAATGTCATTCGTTCCATTCAAAACCCTGTTCTCGCCGTTCCTCCACATGCAAAATACCAAGGAATCAAAAGAGCGGTATTTACTACCCTATTCCGTGATAAAGACAAATCTGCATTGAAGGAAATGTTATTAATGGCCAATGCCGTTGGTGCAAAAATCAGCTGCTTGCATATCTTAAAGAACGAAAAAGTAGCAGATGTTCTCCTGCAAACTGAAAATTGGCGTCATGAATTCCCCAATGAGCAAATCGAATATGTTTTACTGGAAGAAGTGGAAAGCATAGAAAATACGATCACCACCTATCTTTTGGAAAACAATGTAGACATATTGGCTGTTGTAAAACGGAATCGGAATTTCTTTGATCGGATGTTTAGCAACAGTGTGAGTAATAACCTCGCATTTCACTCTAAAGTACCTATCTTAGTCTTCCACGAAGAAAAATAGTATGCAACAGGTTATCAAAAAACTGGAATCCCTGGGGAAAATCAATCAAATGGTGGAAAAGTACACCGAAATTACGGATGAAAACTTGACCATTCATGGTGTATTGTTTTTCATTCCTTTGGATAAATACGAGGTAAAGGTTTTAATACCTGCACCCTTTCACCGGGAATTACTGGATAAAGGTATTCCAACTTTTAAGCAGATCCTCAACCATAAAGAGGCGATGTTATTGCGATAACCGAAATAATAAAGATTAATTAGTATTTCTATCAAGTCATATAAAAAGAGCCCTTCCGTTTGGAAAGGCTCTTTTTAAATATATGAAATAAGATCTTATTTCTGATTTGCACGAATGATATTCAATGCACCACCTGCTTTAAACCATTCAATTTGTTGTTTATTGTAAGTATGGTTTGCCAAGATTTCTTCAGAAGTTCCATCTTGGTGGTGTAATACGATAGTCAATGGTGTGTTTGGAGCGAACTCTATTAAACCGTTGATATCGATGATATCGTTTTCTTGAATTTTATCGTAGTCTTCTTTGTTTGCAAAAGTCAAACCAAGCATACCTTGTTTTTTCAAGTTTGTTTCGTGGATACGAGCAAATGATTTTACAAGAACTGCACGAACACCTAAGTGACGAGGCTCCATAGCAGCGTGCTCACGTGAAGAACCTTCACCATAGTTTTCATCACCAACTACGATTGAACCAATTCCTTGTGCTTTATAATCACGTTGAGTAGCTGGTACTGCACCATACTCACCTGTCAATTGGTTTTTAACGCTATCCGTTTTATCGTTGAAGTAGTTAACTGCACCGATCAACATATTGTTGGAGATATTGTCTAAGTGACCACGGTATTTCAACCAAGGACCTGCCATCGAAATGTGGTCAGTAGTACATTTACCTTTTGCTTTGATTAACAATTTCAATCCTTTAAGATCAGTACCTTCCCAAGGAGAGAATGGCTCAAGAAGTTGAAGACGATCAGATGTTGGAGAAACTTCTACAACAACATTAGAACCGTCAGCCGCTGGTGCTTGGTACCCTGGATCATCAACTGCAAATCCTTTTTCTGGTAATTCATCACCAGTAGGAGGATCTAATTTCACTTGCTCACCATCTTTGTTTACTAAAGTATCTGTTAATGGGTTGAAACCTAAATCACCAGAGATAGCGATTGCAGCAACCATTTCAGGAGATGTTACGAATGCATAAGTATTCGGGTTACCATCAGCACGTTTAGCGAAGTTACGGTTGAACGAGTGAACGATGGTGTTTTTCTCTTGTTTATCCGCTCCAGCACGATCCCACATACCGATACATGGACCACATGCATTGGTAAAGATAGTAGCGTTCAATTCCTCGAAAGTTTTCAATAAACCATCACGATCAGCAGTAAAACGTACTTGCTCAGAACCTGGGTTGATACCAAATTCAGCTTTTGTAACTAACCCTTTTTCAACAGCTTGACGAGCAATCGATGCCGCACGCGATAAATCTTCGTAAGAAGAGTTCGTACAAGAACCGATTAATCCCCACTCTACTTTAGTAGGCCAACCGTTTTTACCAGCTTCCTCACGCATACGAGAAATTGGCGTATATAAATCCGGAGTGAAAGGACCATTCAAAGATGGTTCTAATTCCGAAAGATTGATCTCAATTAATTGATCGAAATATTGCTCTGGATTAGCATATACTTCCGCATCAGCAGTCAAGTGACCTTTGATTGCGTTAGCAGCATCAGCAACTTCTGCACGGTCTGTAGCGCGTAAGTAACGCTCCATAGATTCATCATAACCAAAAGTTGATGTTGTAGCACCAATCTCAGCACCCATGTTACAGATTGTTCCTTTACCAGTACATGATAAAGATTCAGCACCTTCACCGAAGTATTCTACGATAGCACCTGTACCACCTTTTACAGTAAGGATACCAGCGACTTTCAAGATAACGTCTTTTGGTGCAGCCCAACCAGATAATTTACCTGTTAATTTAACACCGATTAATTTCGGGAATTTAAGCTCCCATGGTAAGCCTGCCATGACATCACATGCATCCGCACCACCTACACCAATAGCAACCATTCCTAATCCACCCGCATTCACGGTGTGGGAGTCAGTACCGATCATCATACCACCTGGGAAAGCATAATTCTCCAATACTACTTGGTGAATAATACCAGCACCTGGCTTCCAGAATCCGATACCATATTTATTTGAAACAGAACTTAAGAAGTTGAATACTTCTGAACTCTCTTGTTTTGCACGATTTAAATCTTGCTCAGCACCATCACGTGCTTGAATCAAGTGATCACAGTGAACCGTCGAAGGTACAGCTACCTTTGGACGTCCCGCCTGCATAAATTGCAATAAAGCCATTTGCGCTGTAGCATCCTGCATCGCAACACGGTCCGGTGCAAAATCTACATACGATTTACCACGCTCATACGCCTCAGTCGCATTTCCGTCCCAAAGGTGAGCATACAAAATTTTCTCTGATAATGTCAAAGGTTTGTTTACAATCTGACGAGCAGCAGTAATGCGCTCATCATACTGTGAATAAACCTTCTTAATCATGTCTATATCAAAAGCCATTATTATTTGTTTAATTTGATTTCTATTTTATTACAAATCCGGCATCCAGCTTAGGATGTGCTACGCAAAAATACAAAAAAAACATCGCTAATGTTGCATTTCTGCCAACTGCTCCTAATTTGGAAATATTCTAAACAAACAGCTTAAACTGCCTGTAAATTAGGATTAACCGCCTTTAATTCTTTCACTGTTTCCATTGGATTTGCCGATGTAAACACAAAACTTCCGGCCACCAATACATCTGCTCCTGCAGCCAATAATTTGCCAGCATTGCTGGTGCCTACTCCCCCATCAATCTCAATCAATAAATCGGTGTTTTGGTCCGCTGCTAATGCGCGTAACTCCTTGATTTTAGAATAGGTACGCTCAATGAATTTCTGTCCTCCAAAACCTGGATTCACTGACATCAAACATACCAAATCAATATCTTGAATGATATCTTTCAACAAGCTAACCGGTGTATGTGGATTTAAAGCAACACCTGCCTTACAACCTAATTCTTTAATAGCTGCCAAAGTACGGTGTAAGTGTGTACACGCCTCATAATGAACTGTTATAATCTCTGCACCACTATCTTTACAGATTTGCAAATAGCGATCTGGATCTACAATCATCAAATGTACATCCAAAGGTTTCTTTGCATGCTTAGCGATCGCTTGCATAACAGGAAAACCAAAAGAAATGTTCGGTACAAAGACACCATCCATAATATCAATGTGAAACCAATCAGCTTCGCTCTCATTGACCATTTGAATATCTTTCTTTAAATCTGCAAAATCAGCAGCCAGAATGGAAGGTGCGATTAAATGTTTTTGTGAGGACATGTTTATGTTTTTTTGCAAAGATAATAAGTATAAACATTTTATTCGACATAATAGGCTTTTAATCGTGGATTGCTACACTATCCTTACAATTCTTACTCTTTTTTATAAAACAAAAAAATCCTGAGGTGGGGAACCTCAGGATTTTACCAAACCAATTATTAACCTAAATTATGAAATTTTTTTACTCTTATTACTCTTTTGCTTTCTTTAATACTAAAACGCAATTGCAATGCCGATGTTATATTTCCTAAGTCGGATTAACATATTTTAACAATAACCACTCTCAGGTCATATTAATACGACCTTATACGATCATACCTAAGATTGCAACCCTTACCTTAATTTAACATTATAGAAATATTGAGGTCTTAAATCATCTTGACCTCTCCTACTTTGTAAGAAATCCTCCATTATCCTTGCTATTAGGCTCTATACAAGCTTGGGTTTGACAGGAGTTTGCTTCGAGAATGCTACGGATTTTCCTTGGATCCGAACAAGATCCGAACAAGTTCCGAAGGAGATCCGTTAGAGTCTCGAATCCAACCCTAATGAAACTCTAATGAAACCCCTAGCAAACCCTAAGGATAGACGATAAGACTACAGACGAAAGACGCCAGAAATAGATTGGAGATAGAGGTGAGATATAAGACCGCTTCGCTATTAGATGTGAGACATTAATTCTAATTATACTTTATTACTAAACATACTTTTTTAAATCGGACAGAAATTCCGCTGCGCTCAGTGCTGCCCTTACGCGTGACGAGCTATAAACCGCCAAATAGCAAGATTATTAGGTAGCACGTTTGGAAGGGGCGGTACTGAGTGAGTTTGAGGAAAGGGAATTTATTTCCCGACGAGAATGAACGGAATGTCCGCCCGTTTAATGTAATTGGAGACATCAGATATCACAAAAAAGACATCAACCAAGACCTGCTAAGTTTAAAAGAATTAATGTTAAGCGGTCGATGCATGCATCGACCCTACGGATAACGTGGAAAATTCAGCCTAAAATGTCCCTCCCTGTAGGGTCGAAGCATGCTTCGACCGGTATCCAAAATCCAGAATCCAACATTAAACATCGAATTAATTAATTATTACTGATATGCATAGTTCGGAGTTCCTACATCTTCGATGTAGGATGACGTGGTCTTGTAGTGAGGAAACAAAGACTCTTCGCTTCGCTCTGAGTTGTAAGGGGAAGGTAGGTGAAAAGAGGCGGGCGATGCATGCATCGCCCCTACAAACTACTGTGAAATAAATCTCACATTATTTCGCACATTTCCTATCTAACAGCGGAGCGATCTCCTATCTCACATCTAGCAGCGAAGCGGTCTCTCCTATTGTACCTCTTACCATTTCAATTCCTTTTATTAAGCATCATTTTCTTTCATTTACTATCAGCCCCTATTATTATACATTCTGAGTATAGGGATTTTATGTTTCAAGCATTATATTTACCGGAGAAATAGAAAAATAAGTCATGAGAAAATTAATCATTAGCACGGGAATCCTTTTTACTTGTTTAACAGCTTGCCAAAATCCGCAGCAACAAAGCACCGAAACCAATAACACGGAGACCACAGCAAGTATTCCTGCGCCAAGCTTAATTACTTATCAGATTTTAGGAACTATACCTCATGACACGCAGTCCTTCACAGAAGGTTTTCTAATTCATGGCAAAGACCTGTACGAAGGAACCGGATTGGAGAAAATGACTAAGCTCATCAAAACCGATACGGCAAGTGGTAAATCGCAGGTATTGAATGATGCTTTCGATGATAAAATCTTTGGAGAAGGAATTACCATTTTGAACGACAAGCTGTATCAATTGACTTATAAAAATAACTTGATTTACGTGTATGATCTAGCTAACCTAAAAAAACCAATTGCTACTCATAATTGGCCAAAAGAAGGTTGGGGAGCGACAAATGATGGCACCTCATTGATCTTTGGAGACGGGAGCTCCAAAATCTATTTTGTAGATCCTCAAAGCATGCAGGTAAGCAAGGAATTGATCGTCAAGGATAATACTGGTGAAGTTGATCGCATTAATGAGCTGGAATATATTGATGGTTTTATTTTCGCCAACAGATGGGGCACCGAATTTATCTACAAGATCGATCCAAATTCTGGAAATATCGTTGGCAAAATAAGTTTTGAAGGGATTATTCAGCAATATGACAAGAATTTCATAGCAGATGAAGACAATGTTTTAAATGGCATTGCCTATGATCCAGGACAGCAAGTATTATTTATTACCGGCAAGAATTGGCCATTAACTTTTAAAATCAAGTTAAATCAATAATAAATTGAGCTTTTTATTGTTATATTGTACTCACTAAAACATTTTAGTAAAATTTAGACCCTTTCAGGAGTCCAATTCGATATTTACTTAAAAAAATAAAATTTCTATTTTTACTTCATTCTAACTTTATAGGGAAATAGGATTATTATGCTAACGAATACCAATGAAATAGGTCAAGATGTCCAAGGGTTAATCCAAGGGGACATTCGTTCATTTGAACGTATCTATAGACGGTATGCCGACCCGTTATTTCGCTATATTCTGAAGTTGACCAAAAACGAAGAACAAGCCTTGGATATTGTTCAGATGACTTTTATTAAGATCTGGAATAAACGAGAATCGGTTAACATAGAGAAATCCTTTCAAGCATTTATATACCATATTTCCAATAATCTAGCCATAGATTACTTAAGACAGGTTGCAAAGGATCAGCAAAAACAGTCCGAATTATGGCACTATAGTGAACAAATGGGCCTATCGGTTGAAGAAGAATTTATTTTAAAGGAAAAGTCAGCATTAGTCAATCAATTGATTTCCCAACTTCCAAAGCAACAAGAACAAGTTTTTCGACTTTGTAAATTAGAAGGCTACTCCTATGCCGAAGCGGCAGAAGCCCTACAAATCTCCCCCTCTACTGTATCTAATCACCTAACCGCAGCAGTGAAAACAATTCGAGAATTACTCGATAAAAACAAAGACACACTACTTTTTATTTTATTCATTATCAAAGGTTTACTATAAAAAAGAAAAAATATTCATTTTAGACTAGTGTGTTTATAGCTCTTCCTTCGTATTAGCGTATATAACCAAAAATAAACATGCCGTTAGCCTTTGAATTAAAATCTCTTTTTGAGAAATACTTACGGAATTCCATATCAGAGACTGAGTTTAAACGACTCTTTGTCTTGTTAGAAGATTTCACTGACGAAGAGATTATCCAATGTCTCCAAGAAATTCAAGCATCTAATCCAGAATTGGGCATGACGTCCATGGATGAACATATACATGTAGAAGGATTAAACGAGAAAATTGGCTCCATTTGGAATAAATTAGAGGAGCATGCTCAAACTAGCCTATCTATAAGTCAAGAGGAGTCTGATAACGTGAAGCACATCAATCCTTGGAAGAAATACATTTCATGGGCATCAGTTGCTGCAGCTATACTCATCATTTTTGGTATTACCTGGTACAATCGTCCTGAAAAAGAAATTACAAGCACGGAGAATCCTACACTAGCTTTGGTTGAGCCAATGGAGAACCAATCCACATTGACACTTCCAAATGGTAAAAGTATCGTGATTGAAGATGATAAAAATGGACTTTTATATCATGATGAGACCTATATAGTAAGCAAGGGAGACAATAATGAAATTGTATTTGAACTAAAAGATAAGACCGCGGCAACTGAGGAAATAGCCTTTAGCAGTATAAAGACTTCCACAGGCGGATTCACATCCTTTAAATTGCCTGATGGATCTAAAGTCTGGTTAAGTAGTGAATCATCTTTGCGATTTCCGACACAGTTTGCTTCGGATAAGCGTGTGGTTTACTTAGATGGAGAAGGATATTTCGAGGTTGCAAAAAATCCAAATGCTGTTTTTCAGGTACAGACTAGCAGCCAAACTATTGAAGTATTGGGAACACATTTCAACGTAAGAGATTATGCGGATGAGGCGATGAAGCAAACTACTTTGGTAGAAGGAAAAGTCAAAGTAATATCCAAAGGAAGTTCACCACAAGCTCAATACTTGAGTCCAGGTGAACAAATTACCTTAATAAATGCTGAGTTAATTAAGAAAACGGTAGATAGTAAGGAAGTGATGGCATGGCTTTCCAATAGATTTATCTTTGATAATAAGCCTTTGAACCTATTGATTAAGGATTTGGAGCGTTGGTATGGCGTCGAGTTTGTCCTTCCTAATGAGGAGATCGGGAAGCAAGGTTATTATGCCAACCTATCTAGGGATCTGGACCTATCCGCTATCTTGAATGCACTTTCAGTAGGTACACAAACGAAGTTTTCTATTGTAAAAAGGAGGGTCTATGTGAATCCTTAATGTAGAAGAAAAACTTTATCCAAAGTTTGATATAAACAACAACTATATATTTTCACACTTTATATAACCTGTAGGATTTGGCTGGTCTACATGGCCAGTCAATTACTAATAACCAAAAACAAATTATGATAACTAAAAAAATTGATACCCATCAATTTAAGGGCAAGAGGTATGTAAAAAAACGTGGAGAAAAGCGAAGTAAGCTTTTACGTCCAAAGTTGATAATACTGTTCTTTTTGTGTCTTTATTTACCAAGTCTAGGTTTTGCCATAGGCCAAGAAATAACATTAAATGTTCGCCAGGCAAGCCTGAAATCAGTTTTGGAGAACATTCAAAAACAGAGTTCCTGCAATGTATTGGCAAAGGAGCAGTATTTTAGAATTTCGAAACTAGTCACTATAAATGTTAAAAATGCTGATATAAAAACGGTATTAGATGAGATTTTTAAAGATCAGCCCCTATCCTATCAATTCAGTCAAAACGTTATTACGATTACAGAAGCTCCTAAACCAGCAAAAACAGCAACCGTTCAGCAAATTCAAGCTTCAGGAATTGTTCGTGATGAAAATGGCAAGGCCATAGTCGGCGCAACTGTCCAGGAAAAAGCAGGTACAAACAAAATTGCAACCGATAATAACGGTAGGTTTTCCATACCTGTTAAAAGTTCAAATGCGGTACTACATATATCGGCAATTGGTTTTGAGTCCAAGGATATTACTTTTCGTGGAAACGATTTAAGCATTACCTTAGTCTCCTCCGATCAGAATATTGAGGAGGTAGTTATTACAGGTTACCAAACTATCCGAAAGCGTAATTTTACTGGGGCATCCACAACACTAAAGGCGGAGGATATTCGTCGGGACGGGGTTGCCGATGTCAGTAGGATGTTAGAAGGCCAAGTTGCTGGTGTGACGGTTCAAAACGTATCAGGAACATTTGGAGCTGCACCTAAAATTCGTGTTCGTGGTGCGACATCCATTACCGGAGAAAACAAACCTTTGTGGGTAGTGGATGGTATCGTGTTGGAAGATGTAGTAAACATCTCGAATGAGCAATTGTCAACAGGAGACCCTAGCACCTTATTGGGTTCGGCAGTAGCAGGTATAAATCCGGATGATATTGAAACCTTTGAGATCTTAAAAGATGCCGCTGCCACCTCTTTATATGGTGCTCGTGCCATGAATGGTGTGGTAGTTATTACCACAAAGAAAGGTAAGGCTGGAAAATTGATTACATCCTACACAGGGAACTTTACAACATCATTAAAGCCAAGTTATAATTCATTCGATATCTTGGACTCTTACAACCAAATGAAAATCTTCAATGAAATGGAAATGAAGGGCTGGTTGACCTATACTAAGATCTTAACCCAAAGCCGCTATGGTGTATACGGTACGATGGCAAAGGAATTGGGTTATGATGAAAAAACAGGAACTTTCCCATTATTAAACGACCCGGATGCAAAATCAAAGTACTTAAGTCGTTTTGCGCAAATCAACACCAATTGGTTTGATCAATTGTTCAATAACTCCTTGCGTCAAGAGCATGCAATTTCCATCAGTGGTGGTAGCGAAAAGAATCAAACCTACGCTTCTACCAGTTTCCTTCAAGATGAAGGATGGGCTAAAGGAAACCAAGCTAAAAGGTTAACTGCCAACATTCGTACTTCCTTTGTACCGAATGATAAATTAACTTATGGATTTATTGCTACTGCTTACATCCGTGATCAGAATGCTCCAGGAACGCTACAACGCTCTACTAAAAACGAAGGAGGATTTAATCGAGAGTTCGATATTAATCCTTTTAATTACGCCTTAAATACCGCCAGAACGGTTCCATTGTACAATGAAGACGGAAGTCTCTTTTACGTTCGAAATAACTACGCCAAATTCAATATCCAAGAGGAATTGGAAAACAATTATTTGGATATCAAAGGAACAGATTTCAAGTTGCAGGGTGAGTTGAGGTATAAGATCATTCCTACCCTAACCTACTCATTGGATGCGGCTTATCGCTATATCAAAACTTCACAAGATCACATTATTCAAGAGGCCTCCAATATGCCTAGAGCATTTCGTGCAGGTTCTGTATATGATGAAGATGGTCAAAATTCTACCATCGCTAATCAAAACCCTTACTTATTCCGCGATTTAAATAATGTGGAAGGAGAACCAGTTTCTGTTTTGCCATATGGAGGTTTCCGCAATAGAAATGCTATTGATATGGATAACTATACCTTCCGTAATTCCCTTAACTTAAATCAGAAGTTTTCAGAAGACCATCGCGTGGATGTTTTTGCATTCCAAGAACTACGTTATGTTCAGCGAAATACATCAGATTACCGAGGCGTAGGCTATCAGTATGATCGTGGTGGTATTCCAAATATAGATCCAGCCATCTTTTACTATTATGCCAGTCGTGGTGAAACTTATTACAGTGCACAGCCTACTTTTGAGCGTTATTTAGCCTTCGCAGGGACAGGAACTTATACCTTCCGCGATAAACTTAATATTGGAGGAACTGTTCGCTATGACGGTACCAATGCTTTAGGTAAAAGCCGCATTGGTCGTTGGTTACCAACTTGGAATGTCAGTTCATCCTGGAACGTAGATGGCGAACCATGGTTTAATAAGCAAAAAGTACTTTCTACATTAAAACTTCGAACAAGTTATGGCTTAGTTGGTAGTATTGGTATAGCCAAGAATTCGGGATTAATACTTCGTAACTCACTATCTCCACGTCCGTATTTGAACCAGAATGAGCCCATCATGAATATTGAGCGATTAGCCAATACCGAATTGACTTGGGAGAAGATGTATAAGTGGAACTTGGGAACAGATATGTCATTTTTGAATGGTCGCTATCAATTAACCGTAGATTATTACGCCCATAATAGTTTTGACTTAATCGGTGATTTAAGGACATCTTCCATAGGAGGTGAAACCATTAAAACCGCCAATTACGCGAACCTTAAGGCGCAAGGATTGGAAGTTACTATTGGGGCCACCATCGTTAAAAACGATACATGGAAATACCATACTTCGTTAAATTTGGGATACAACAAGTCGAAGATTGAGGATCTACGAGGCAACCCTACCATCAATGTATTGAGTTCACCTAATGGAGGTGCAGTCATTGGATATCCGCAAAGGGGATTATTCTCCGTAAGGTTCTTGAACCTTTCACCGGTAAACGGGGCTCCTGTTTTTGTGAATCAAGAAGGGGAATCAAGCAGTAACGTCTATATGAACTCTCCATTCATTAACAACTTGGTTTACGAGGGGCCATTAGATGCTACCCTTGCTGGAGGTTTCAACAATATTTTAAGCTATAAAAATCTACAATTAAATGTTCTAATCACAGGTTCTATGGGAAACAAAATCCGAATGAACCCTGCCTTTTTCGACAATTACACAGATTTAAATGCTCTTTCATGGGATTTCTTAAATCGTTGGGTTCTTAATTCGGATAATGAAGTACCTTCTATATTAGGACGAAGAGAGGCGCAATTACTGGATGGCACCTTTCCAAACAGTGCTTATAACTTTTCAGATCAACGAGTTGCTGATGGTGGATTTGTCCGTCTAAAACAAGCACGTCTAAGCTATAATCTTCCAGCGAAATGGATGAATTCCATCAAGTTTAAAACAGCGACCATCAGTTTAGTGGGGAATAATATGTTTTTGATCTATGCAGACAAGCGATTGAATGGTCAAGACCCTGAGTTCTTCGCTTCTGGAGGTGTTGCACTTCCTTTATCACGCGATTATACCTTTTCAGTAAAACTGGGATTCTAACCTTAATACGAACAAACATGAAATTTAAGATAACAAAAATCAGCCTCTTGTCCCTTTTACTTTTCACTGCCTGTGACAAGTATTTAGAAGTTGATCCGGACAATAGAGCCATATTAAATTCACCGCAAGCAGCGAGAGAGCTATTGGCGACCGCATATCCACAGGCATCATATGTCATGATGTCGGAAAGTATGAGTGACAACTTTACGGATAAAGGGCCATTTGGTGGTTCAGTGGTAAATCCTGTCAACCGTGATGTATATAAGTTCATCGAGAATATACAGAGCAACGGAGAGGATTCACCAGATTTTTATTGGGCAGCTTGTTATAAAGCTATTGCCGCAGCTAATCAAACCTTAAAATATATCGAGGAGCAAAAGGATGCGAAGGAACTTCTACCCTATAAAGGCGAAGCTTTACTTTGTCGTGCCTATGCACATTTTATGCTAAGTGTTTTCTTTGCCAGACCTTATAATGATGTGAATCCAGAAGCTAATCCAGGAATTCCCTATGTAACTGAAGTGGAGGATGTAGTGATTAAAAAATACGAGCGTGGCAATGTCAAAGATTTATATGAGAAGATTCAGCAGGATATAGAAACCGGAATTCCATTAATAAATGATGATGCAATAGCAAATACCGATGCTACCGCCTATCACTTTACAAAGCGCTCGGCACAAGCCTTTGCAACCAGATTCTTTTTGTTCAAGAAGGATTATGAGGCTGTAAAAAAATACAGCAAATTGGTATTTCCAGGTAATGATATTATATCTAACAGTATTCGAGATGTCGCGAAGTATAAAATCCTTCCCTACTATGTTTTGGAACAAACCTGGTCATCCACTGCAGAGCCTACAAACCTTTTGATGGCTACCACACCATCACAAATCAATGGATATCCTTATTTGAGGTATGGCACAAATGGCGCCTTTGCTACAGCGTTTATGTGGAAGACCCCTCCTATTCCAAGTACAAATTATGCATGGAACCTCTATGGTCAAGAGAATTTTTATAACATTCCAAAATTCAGAAGCTATTCGTTCAATCAAAAGAATTACAACATTGCCATTTTATTAACGGCAGATGAAGTATTGTTCAATTGGGCGGAAGCTAGTATTGAAACCGGAGATTATGCCAAAGCATTGGAATTATTCAACTTGTACATCAAGAAAAAACTAATTACCAATAGATCTAGTATTCCTGATTTAACTGAGGAAAATTTAAAAGAGGCTTTCAAGACTGGCTCAACCACCTTACGTTACGATTATTACATCGCTGGATTATTAGACTTTAAGCGTCGTGAATTTGCTTTTGAAGGAATGCGTTGGTTGGATATGATCAGGCATCGAATTCCTGTACATCACATCGTTCAAGATGAAGCTGCTCCTGTTGTTGTGGGTGCCAATGACCCTAGGAGAATTCTACAGATACCATTGGAAGTACAGATGAGTGGTGTAGAAAGGAACCTTCGATAATTAAAAATTTAAATGATGAACAAAATGAAAGCTAACATTATAAAAACAGATATCATCCGAATACTAATAGCACTTTTGCTTTGCCCATTAGTATTTTCATACACTTCATGTAATAAGGATGCAGCTTTGCCTAATGATCCAATTGATAACTTGGGTGGCTATAAACCTGAAGGTAATCCGGAAATTGATGCATGGATAAAAAGTAATTTGACACAGCCTTTTAACATCGCTGTAAAATATCAATACGACCCTTTTGAGATTGACTATATGAAGGTTACTACCCCACCAAAGGAGGATTACGTAATACCGACTATGCGCCTTGTACTTTCTTGTATGGCCAATCCTTACCTGAAAAATAGCGACAGTACCTTTGTCAAAAAAATCATTCCTAAACTCTGGGTATTGGTTGGTAGTGCCCAATATAATAATGACGGGACTATGGTTTTAGGCCAGGCAGAGGGTGCCAATAAAATCACCATTATGGATGTCAATAAATATGCTCCAAATGAGCAATTTGCCATCAATACCAATTATACGGTACACCATGAAACGGCGCATATCCTACACCAGACAAAATTGTATTCGCAACAGTTCAAATTTGTAAACCCAGAGTATTATACAGCGACTTGGCATAACTACTCGGACAAGGAAGCATTTGATTTAGGTTTTGTTAGAAACTATGCAATGGCATCATCAGATGAGGATTTTGTAGAGACTATTGCCTTTTTATTGGTGAAGGGACAGCAGGCATATAATGACATCATCAGCAATTCTTCCGCTGCAGGAAAAGAGCGTTTGAGAATCAAAGAACAGTTGGTGGTGGAATACTTTAAAGACAAATGGAGTATTGACTTTAGACAATTGCAAACCGATGTCAGAGCAGGCATTAGCAGTTATATCAACGAGAATAATTAATTCTACCAATAAACCGCAGTAACCATGAAATTAAACCATATTATTCAGACAAGTTTAGGATTATTGAGTGTAGGTCTCCTGTTAATTTCAGGGTGCCAAAAGAGTCAAGACCTAACAAATATAGCCACAGATAAGATTGACCATAATTTTATCAATTATGATTCTCTATTGGCAACAAGTAAATCGGGATGGAAGTTTTTAGCTTATCCAGATATCAAGAAAAACCCAACCAATAAAGGTGGATTTTCCTTTTTCATGCAATTTGACAGAGCTAATCAACGTGTGAAGATGGTTGGAGATTTCACAAAGGAAATGCGTGAGCAACCTAATGTCAGTGCTTATGACCTGAAGTTCACTTCATTAACTACAATTTCTTTTTCTACTTACTCCTATCTACATTTTATTGCTGACCCCAATACCATGGAAAATGGAGGTCAAGATATGGGATGGGGACATCGTGTCGACACCGAATACTCTTTTAAGGATGTCAGTACTAACCAGGACACCATCTACTTAAAAGGTAACTTGCAAAACACCACTGCTTTCTTGATCAGGGCAACGGATAAGGATGAAAGCGAGCTAATGAATGGGAAGCAATACAATTCGGTCATTGATGCCTTTAGTAAAGCAAACCAAGGTAAGGTAGGTCTCCATGTAAAGACTGGGAATACCTTAAGTACGATGACCATAAGTTTGGATCAAAGGCAAATAGTTTTTGCTAAAGAGGTTAATCAGGACTCCATATACATTCATAAATCAGGATTGGCCTACAATGGCTCCAACAGTATTCTCCTAGGGGAAGCTTATGAGGTTGATGGGCACTTTGTCAAGGAGTTAAGATTAGAAAGCGGACAAATAAAGGCTTACGATTCACAGGGTAAAAACCTGGAAGTGGTCGAGCAAGAATTTCCGATTATATCCGCATTCAAAATGTTCCAGACAGGAGCTTATTCATCCATACAGATCCCTTACAATAATACCAATTGGATCCATGGATTTGTAGCAGATAATTTGGATTGGCCACATTACAGACAGGTCATGAAATTTTTAGGGAATACCGTTTCATCAGACCTTGGAATTGGTTTGGGGATTTTCACTTCTTCAATTCGTTTTTACGGTGTAAAACTTGATTTTAAAAGTATTCAAAAACGGATTATGTTTAATATTAACCTAGGTTTATTTGATACAGATAGACCTGATGCGCCAGCACCAAGCTCAAAAGCAGCTGATGAATTCTATAATAAATTTAGTTTTCCATACCAGTTTAGATATACTTTCAATAACGACGAGGTGTTCACGATGTATTATGAAGGCCCTCAATTTGTGTATGCGGCACAATTTCCAAACCTAAAAAATGCCTTTAAGAATTCCGTGGTCGATGGGGAATATTCCTTGAGGTATACTAAATCTAATAGGGAGTTATTAATTGCATTCTATGACAAAAGGGCGAACGAGGTTTTATTTGAGGGAAGACCATACTAACCTATAACCAAACAGAACATGAAAAAGATAATATATATCAGTTTACTTACCTTGATTTTTGCGGTGAGTTCCTGTAAAAAAGATAGTTTTAACACGTTTGAGATTGAGAAGGCTAATCCTGTAACGGATAGTTTATTGCAGGCTAAATACCTTACACCATTTCAACAAGCAGGTGTAATGGAGGTGACTTTAACCCCAAAGGGAAATGAGGTAAAACAAGTTTTTTATTTTTTTAAGGGGTCGGGTACTAAAATTAACATGGTTGGTAAAAGCCGAAAATTTGCAACACCTGCGGAAGTTGATGTAAAATATGCGACTACCCCAGTAACGGCAACAATAGATTTTACAGAATCCTCGTTATTTTCCTCCATCATCACGGATCTCGGGAGCGAGTTAACTCGAGGAGCTGATTACAGTTACGCCTTCACCAAGGTACATGAAAATGGTTTTGAGTTGGAAGGTATTCAATATGGCGATAAATTGACGGTTCGCATTCTTGATCCAGCATCTAAAGAAGCAAAATATATTGCAGATGGTGGGATTCAGAAGGATTATGAAGCGCAAGATCGTTTCTATTATGCTACTCCATTTATCAGTTTTGATGTAGAAGGTAAACCTGTACAGATGGTTGTAGACCCTAATTTTTCAGGAACATGGTTATTTTATTCCAATGCAAAAAGTGAAGTGGACTGGCAAAATAATACGACCTCCTATTTACCGACTGTTAGCCATGGTCTATCCTATATCACGTCTAGCTTGGGTGACACATTAAGATTCAATAAAGAGGTTCCTATCAAAAATGTGATTTTAAAGGGCTTGGTGTGGAATGCTGAAAGGACCAAATACAAGGCATTAATCCAAGAAAACAATCAGGAAAAATTGGTGGATATGAAGGAACAGACCGTACCATTCTATTCATTTACGGAAGAAAGAACATTTGAATTGGGTGAGACGCTTGAAAGAGAGTTTTACTTTTCAAAAGCTACCATCGAGGAAAAGATGATATATGATATTGTGAACAGAGTAAAACTTCCAACAAAGTTTAAAATAGATTTTGATAAGTTATCTTCTGATGCCAATTATAGTGCAGGATGGTCCCCAGAATTGAAAGGACAATTATTAGCCATACGAAATAAGGCAAAAGAATTAAATCCGGATAAAAACATCACCTCATTTGAATTTGATTTCGCTAAGAGTAGGGATTTCTTTGTTGCCTATGAATTGGATATCCATATAGGTTTATTGGCCAAATATAAAATTATGATGGACAAAAATGGTGTAAAGGACTCCATACAATATACCAATAACATTCTTGCCTTTAAGGTGGACCTTATCACCTTTACCGATCATAAGTTTTACGGATTCGATGATCCTGTATCAGTTTCAATGAAAGTTCCTGAAAACACCAGTGCAGCTCATAAAATATGGCCTCAGCTCTACGAATTCTTAAAGAACTTTGATGATGCTGTAACTCATATCAACTATTTACCGGCATTACAAGCCAATCAACCTATGCGAATTCAAATGAAAAGCTTAAAAACGAATAGGCAGTTTGTAGTGGATGGAATAGTTCCGAAATAAGTAATTTTTCCATAATGTTTCATAAAGTTAGCCTGGCGCAATTGTCGTCAGGCTTTTTTATTTATTATCAACCATTAATAGCCAAATGCCTATAACTGCAATTAAAAACAGGAATAAAAAAATAAGGGCCGAACAAGAATGTCCAGCCCAATATGTAGGATAGTTAATGTGTGTATTTATGACCTCTAATTATTGACCTAGGATCCAGGCAAAAATTAAAGGGGCCACAATTGTAGCATCTGATTCGATGACGTAACTAGGTGTATCGACATCGAGTTTTCCCCATGTGATCTTTTCATTCGGGATACAACCGGAATAAGAACCATATGAAGTTGTAGAATCGGTGATTTGGCAATAGTAACGCCATTTTTGGATATTGTGTTTTTCCATATCCTGCTCTAACATAGGAGCAACACACATGGAGAAATCACCTGCAATACCACCACCGATTTGAAAGAAACCGATACCATGGCCTACGGCATTCTGCTCATAGAAGTTGGCTAACCAAACCATGTATTCAATTCCACTTTTTACCGTAGAGGCTTTTAACTCGCCTTTAATCACATAGGAAGCAAAGATATTACCCATGGTAGAATCTTCCCATCCTGGTACTACGATTGGCAAATTTCGCTCTGCAGCAGCCAATAACCAAGAGTTCTTAGGATCAATTTCATATTCATCCTTCAAAACACCACTTAATAGTAACTGATACATGTACTCATGTGGAAAATAACGCTCTCCGTTTTCCTCAGCGGTCTTCCAAATCTTTTCAATATGATGTTGGATTTTACGGAAAGCTTCTTCTTCCGGGATACAGGTATCCGTAACGCGGTTGTATTTATTCTGTAATAAATCCCACTCATCTTGAGGGGTTAAATCACGGTAATTTGGTATTCTTTTATAATGTGAATGGGCCACAAGATTCATGACATCTTCTTCAAGATTGGCACCAGTACAGCTAATGATATCGACTTTTCCTTGGCGAATCATTTCTGCTAAAGAGATTCCAAGTTCCGCCGTACTCATAGCTCCCGCTAAGGAAACTAGCATCTTCCCTCCTGCTGTTAGGTGTGCCTCATATCCTTTTGCCGCATCAACCACTGTAGCAGCATTGAAATGCAAGAAGTTTGTTTCTAAAAATTGGGAAACTGGACCTTTTTTATTCTCCATTTTTTGTTTGTTTTAATTGTGTTGTTAAAAATCAAAAAGACAGTAGATGCATGTTGCCTGCTGCCTCTCTTCCTATGCTTGCTTATTAGATTCTCCTGATATTAAAAATTGGATTAATAACAGGGTTAGAAATAAGCGGTGCTAAGTTAGGAAGAGGAATTATGAATTTTTTTAACCAATGTTAAAAAAACAGGACAAAATAGGTATAGTATGGAGATTTTATGATGAATTTTAATTAGGATTTGGAATATTCCGTGGACCTTCCTGCTTCATAGGTAAAGTAGATTTCAAATAGATTAGGTTTTCCTTTTTAAAATAATAGGCACGGACTTCTGCATCTTCAAAAAATTGTTTGAATATAAAGGAGGCACTCATTTCTGGATCAGTTTGTTTAAACTGTATCGTTTTTTTAGGAACATTTAATTCTTCATTAGAATCTTGATCAGAAAGATCCTTCCGAATTTTAACCCATGCCGATTGCTTCGCTTTAATAGTTTCTTTAGCTCCATCTTCGTTAATGTTTAATAGTATTTGTCCTTTATCCAAAAAGCTAATGCTGCTATTGGATTTATTCGATTTGCTCAAAATGATTAGGTCCTCTCCCAAATGGGATAAATCCATAAACCACTTCCCTTTTAAGACATTTTGAGGATCTCTGTTTGGAGATTGAATTGTTTTGGGTGTCGATTGGGCAAATAGAGATTGAGAAGTGGATAAACCAATAAGAATAAGACAGACGGAAATAAGAAATTTTAATTTCATGATATGTGTATTTGTGCGAAAAACTATTAAGTTAGTGTCTTAAAGGTGTAACAAATATGAAGCCATTCTTTGATGTTTTGGGGATTTTAAGTTTAGAGATAATTTACATTATAGCTCAAACTTTTCGTATATTTAGCTAATGAAATTATCAGATTAGCATTATTTAACAACATATCGTAACTGGAAGCAATAATTTATTGCTTGTATTTCTATTGTTAATTTTTAAATGCTTTTAAAATGAATAATTTTTTCGAAAGCCCTTTCAAAGGCAAAATAATTAAAGATCACATTACCAATCCTAATATAATTTCAGGCAAGTATTCGTACTATTCTGGATATTATCATGGTCATTCTTTTGATGATTGTGCTAGATATTTATTCCCAGACAGAAATGATGTTGACCGATTAATAATCGGTTCATATTGTTCTATTGGCAGTGGTGCAAGCTTTATTATGGCCGGTAATCAAGGACACCGGTATGACTGGATATCAAGTTTTCCATTTTATTATATGCCAGAAGTTGAAACTTTTAGTCAAAGCGAGGATGGCTTTAAGAAAGCTGGTGATACCATCATAGGTAATGATGTCTGGATTGGTAGTGAAGCGATGATCATGCCGGGAGTTAAAATCGGAGATGGTGCTGTAATCGGTAGTCGAGCTTTAGTCACTAAAGATGTTCCCCCCTACGCTATTGTTGGAGGAAATCCTGCAAAATTGATCAAGATGCGATTTTTTGATCGTCATGTAGAAATGCTCCTGGAAATGAAATGGTGGGATTGGAACGATGATATGCTGCGTGATGCCATACCAATCCTATGTTCAAATGACATAGAGCTTCTTTATAAATTCTATCAATCTAGAGACAGTTCAAACTCACTTCTTTAATTTCAAGAAATGTTGAACTTTTCAAAATTGACAGAGTAGAATTATTCCTTATCCTTTGGATCAATAAACGGGCTTTTCATCAGGTACATAAATGTTTGTCGCTTTGGATCTTCAAATTCGACTAGTCCATACTTCATTTCTGAGCGAGTTAATGTTTTGAAGGTTCGGAATAAGCGATCCCAAATGATGAAAATATCGGCATAATTGCTATCGGTATAGAACTGATTTTGTTGGTGGTGAACACGATGGTGATCAGGCATAACGAATAGTAAACCGAAGGTTTTATTGATCCAAGAAGGATAATTGAGATTGGCGTGTTCAAGAAATAAAAAGATATTCAGGATAAAGTAATATAAGGCCATGGAAAATACATCGGTACCAAACAAGGTTGCTGTGAGCACATTGCCAACCTGATAAACCAAGATCATTTCCAACGGATGGAATCTGAAGGTCGTTGAAGAGTCCATCTTGACATCGCTATGGTGCACTCGATGCAATCGCCATAGCAAAGGCACCTTATGCGCCGCCCTGTGTATCCAATAAGTCGTAAAATCGTACAGAATAACACTCACAATGAGTTTTACCCATATTGGTAATTCAAATAGGAACAACAGTCCTATTCGCTGTGCATTGAGCCATTCCATAAGTTTTACTTGCCATACTAAGACAAATAGGTTGAGTAAGGTCAATGAAATTAATAATAGTAAATTCTGAATTAAATGTTCTCCGCGCCGGCGGAAAGAAAATGGATTGGATAACACTTGCTCCATCAGAAAGAACAAGGCCAATAATCCAATTATGACATAATTAGAATTGATGTTTAGGATTTTTTCGAGCATTTCCATAACGTTGGTGTTTTAATGATTAACCAGTTGAAATAAGTGCAAGTCGAAATAATAATGGTGTTAGATAAATATTTATGCTTGGAACAAGCATGAATTAATTGGAATTGGCAGATAGAATTAAAGTATTAAATTATAAAGAATAATTTAATTTACAAAGAAGTTTTTTTGAGAGAGATTTGGGAATGTTATTGGGTAGATTGTTCGATGGAAATTTTATTAAAACATAAAGCTTATCCTGGAAATGAATAAGCTCTACGTTTCTTATTATACTGTTTTTGATTTATTCAATTTCTCATGAGAATTGAATTGCTTTTTAATTTAAAATATGACTTGCCAATACTTTTTGTAAATCATATATATTGACTTGCTTATTGAATTTTTTCTGGATACTTGGTTGAGTTTCCCCAGATATCCATATTTTAAGTTCAGCATCTAAATCAAAGTGTCCTGCGGTTTCAATACTAAAGCGTGAGATACCTTTGTAAAGGATTGATTTATATTCGATTTTCTTCCCTGTCAGCCCTTGCTTGTCTACTACAATAAGCCTTTTATTAGTGAATAGAAATACATCTCTTATTAGTTTGAAGCCAATTTCAATTGTTTCATTGTCAACTAATAAATTGCCGAACTCATAATTAAGTTCCTCAGTTTTTGCAACACCCGCGTTGCCCATTAATGCGGAAAATAGTCCCATGGATAATAATTTATTGGTTTTTAAAATAATTTAGGTTATTCGTATTTGGGGGGTAATTTATGTATTTATTTTTGAATGTATTACTTTGAAAGTTTGATTTGGTATTAAAGTAAACCCATGTTCCAATTCTAATTATACATTTGGTAATACTTTGTTTTAATCAAATTAGAGAAGTTAATAAAACTTTTGAAAAACCTTCTTAAAAAAGGGTTCCCTTTATTTTAATATTTTCAATATTATTATATTGACCAGTATAAAAATATGTGTTCTGATCTCTTATGTAAATTTCATTATTAGGAACAATAAAGGGATTAAGACAATACGCGATCTGAAGCTTTACTACCACCAATAGAAAAGCAAAATGAAATAGTGAAACATATTGCAAGTAATTGAGCAGAAGCAAAACGTTTGCAAGGAGAGGCCGATACTATTTCAAAAAATACCAAAATAGAAGTAGAAAAAACAATATTATATATTCAAAATATTAGCTTTAATTATGATAAATTTTAATTTTAAGAAACAACCAGTAGTATCCGACAGCAAATCAACGAAAGAAGATCTTCAACGAGTATTAGATAAATTATATCGATGTAGAGATTTAGAGATTGCCAACTTATGGCAACGATCAGTATTTTTATCTGTTTTTTTGATTCTTTGTTTTACAGGACACGGATACCTTATCTTAGAAACGTATACTAAAGAAAAAGATCCCGCTGTTAATTCATTGATTATGGGACAAGTTATAAGTGTAATTGGAATTATTATGTCAATTATATGGATTTGTATGGCAAAGGGATCTAAGGCTTGGTATGAAGTGTATGAAGAAGGTATTGTTAATTTTGAACATAAACATTACGAGAAATTGGGTATACCATTTGAAAATGTAATGGGAAATATGAACATAGAAAGAAATAGTCTAGATAGTAATGTTTTTTCGACACATGGCGGTAAATTTTCTCCCTCTAAAATTAATATTGTAATAGGTCAAGTTTGCTTAATTTGGTGGTGTTTAAGTTACTTTTTGTATGTTGTTCAAATAATTTTCAGGTCTCTAAATGATGGTAAAATAATTTTAAAAATTGAAAGTATTTCAATTCTTTTAATAACAATTGTTTTTTTATTATTTTTTATTTTTAGATTTCATTTTATAATGAAAAGTGGCTTTCTAACAAAAGTAAAATAATATTCTATGCTTATTTTCAATTGCAATAAAAATAAATTATCAAGCTTAAATGAAAAGTCCTTTAGGCTTGAAAAAGACATACAACGAATATTCGAATCCAATTTGTCACAAATAGCCCAATTAACCTTAATTAAGTCGGAGTTTAGTATCAAGCACAATCGAATAGATACATTGGCATTTGATCAAGAGAATAAGGCTTTTGTGATTATCGAATATAAGCGTAGTCAGAGTTATTCAGTGGTGGACCAGGGTATCTCTTATCTCAATCTAATGTTGGACTATAAGGCTGATTTCATAATTGAATATAATGAAACCCAATCTAAGGTTCTCAAACGTAACGATTTGGACTGGTCACAATCCAAGGTGATGTTTGTTTCTACTTCATTCACTGAGGTACAAAAACAGTCTACTAATTTTAAGGATTTGGCTATTGAACTGTGGGAAATTAAACAATATGAAAATGATATTGTGCTTATTAATCCTATTAAAAAGACAAAATCAGCACCAAATATCAAGCAGGTACAAGGGGTATCTGATTCTGAGATTGCCAAGGTAACTAGAGAAATAAAGGTATTTACTGAAGACGATCATTTGAAAGATAAAAGTGATGATGTCGTAGAATTGTATGAGGCATATAAGCAAGCTATAGTTAATCTAGTGCCTGATGTAGATATAGAAGCGAAGAAGTTATACATTGCTTTTAAAAAAAATAAAAATATTGTGGATATCGTGGTGTTGAAGAATAGCTTGAAGCTGTTTATTAATTGTAAGTCTGGTGATTTAGATGATTCTAAAGATTTGATGAGAGATGTATCTGCTGTAGGACACTGGGGTAATGGTGATTATGAAGTTGTTGTTGCGGACACAAAGGATTTGGAGTATATCATGAGCTTGATAAAACAGGCAATTTAAAGTTTATAAAATTACTAATCGATTATGACACCAATAAAACCGACAATATATCTTTTAAAAGAAGATGTGACAGATCCTACAAAACTTTTTAAACAACGGCTTAAGAGTAAAGTAGAGAACGGATGTACGCTTTATTATAAAGCTAGTACTAGGAATACTCCAGACTGGGCAGAGTTTATTGTAGATAGTTTTGAGCTAGGGTCTAATCCATTCCAAAATTCTTCTACTTATGCTGTTGTGATAATCCAAGTCAAAAATCGGTATTTTGCTATACCATTTGGAATGGGGATGCACTTGATTGATCTCACTAAGATTGAATATAATTTTGGATTAAAAACAGCAATTAATACAATTCCTAAAGAAGAAATACGCCAATTAGATACCACTAAACCAGAATTGAAATCTCAAAAAACAAAGCGGCTAGCAGCTGTTGGGACTACACCAGAGGATTTCGAAATTAATAAGGAAAGAGAGATATTGAGAGGAATTGTAGGAAAGGTTCCCAGAAAATTGGAAGTAGGAGAAAGTTTTGAAGGTCGTGATAGCTTAAGAACAGGAAAACCAATTAGCTCGCTTGCAGAATTAAAGAAATATGTCAACAAAATATACCGACTATATCTAAAAGACACATACAAGCAAGACTATCCCTGGATTGATAATATTTCGCTTGTACGAGATAAAAAACAAGAAGAGAAGTTGCGTAAATTGCTTGCAAAAGAACTGAAAAGTGGGAAGCTGGATGAAGTTTATATTATTCCCCCAGTATTTTTTAGTGAGGATGTTGAAATTAAAGGATTTGCATTTACTACTGGAGATGGAACACATTTAGATAAAAAAAATGTTTTCGAAATGCCGTCCATATCGGACTGGAAGAAGAACGTTGGAGATCAAAGAAAAAAAATAACCATCGATACGCTGGACAATTTCAAAATTCATGAAATTAAAGAAGGAGATAAGGGAAGAACTTGGTTATTGGAGAGATCATTGTCATGGGAAGTAGATTTACACGGGAATAGATATATTCTTTCTGAAGGAAGCTGGTATGAAATCTCCCCAACTTTTTATGCTTTAATAAGTGACTACTTCAAAAAAAGAGTTATTAATACAAGTTTATTTTTGCCAATTCCAACAAAAAGTAAAATCAAAGAATCAGAATATAATAAAGAAATTTGTGATGCATTAAAAGGAAGATATCTTTTTGATTTAGGACATTCTGATGCGAAGTTAAAATATATAGGTAAGGACCAAAATGAAGTATGTGATGTGTATGACTGTAATACTAACACGTTTATGCATGTTAAAATGGGGAAATCCTCGTCAAGTCTGAGTCATTTATTTCAACAGGGGAATTTCAGCGGCATGGCTTTAAAGCAAGATGAAAAGTTATTAGATCAGTTTATTGATCATTTAAAAGCTGATAAATATAAGAATGCAAATTATTTAAAACCTTTAAAAACGTCAAATCACACAATATTATTTATAGCCGTGGTTGATAAGGGAAAGAAGCAGGATATTCCTTTCTTTAGCAAAATAACTTTTTTTCATGTTACTAATAGAAGTTTGGAATTTGCGGGTTATAAATGTCAATTTGGCTTTGTTGCCTTACCTTAATTCGTCTTTTTCCACAAGTATTTCCATTGAGCAAGTAGCATAAATAAAGTATATTCAAGCCTTTTATTGTTTAATTGCCACTATTCAGACTTTTTAATGATGTTTTTTAACATTATGAGCTAATTTTTATTGCTTAGTTTAAAGTATAAATAAAAAATCCCCTAATCATTCCCCTAAACTTCTAAAACAACAAAACCCACTGATTTCTCAGTGGGTTTTAATTTATCTTTGCGGAGAGGGCGGGATTCGAACCCGCGGTACCGTTTCCAGTACGACAGTTTAGCAAACTGTTCCTTTCGGCCACTCAGGCACCTCTCCGTGTTTCGACAGTGCAAACATAAAGTAATTATTTTACTCTACAAAGCCGATTTTACTAATTTTTTAACATTTTCAAGCCCTATAACCCAACCCGCTGAATCTCAATATATTTTTTATGAATCTTTCTTCTTGCTCAGATCGTAATCAATACGAACATGATAAATACTCTTCAACATCGCCTTGAAAATCTTCGATGCTTCCGTGATATCACGCATGGTGATATTCGAATTTGCGAATTGACGCTGCATCAGCTTATGATCGATAATCTTATCTACTAAGTTATTGATAGATTCCTCTGTAGGCTCTTTTAAGGCTCTTGAAGCAGCTTCCACCGAGTCAGCCATCATAAGCACCGCCGTTTCCTTAGAGAACGGCACAGGGCCAGGATATTTGAATATAGACTCATCGATCACCTTATCCGGATTATCCTTTACAGCAAGGTTATAGAAGTAGTCCACTTTGGTCGTACCATGGTGCGTACGGATAAAATCAATCAACACCTCTGGCATTTGATGTTTCCTAGCCATTTCAATCCCCTTTAGCACGTGGGAAATAATAATTTGTGCACTTTGTTCCGGTGTTAGTTCCTCATGCGTATTATCATTTGTCTTTTGGTTCTCGATAAAGTAAAGCGGATTAATCATCTTCCCGATATCGTGATACAAGGCCCCTGCCCTAACCAGCAATGGATTACCACCAATCTTATAAATTGCAGCCTCCGCTAGATTAGCTACCTGTAGCGAGTGCTGAAAAGTACCCGGTGCTTTTAAAGATAACTCACGAAGTAATCTCGAATTGGAATTCGTTAATTCCATTAATGTCAAATCCGAAACTATACCAAATAACTTCTCGAAAGCATAAATCAATGGATAAGCCAATAGGGTCAATCCTACGCTGACTGTGAATGGAAGGATATCTACCCAATAGATACTGGAGAATGTGCCATTACGCGTCAATACCAGTCCCACATAGGCCATAATATAGGTAGCCAAAATAATAACCGAAGACACCAAGAACTGCTCCCTTTTCACTAAAGTCTTGATACTATAAATAGCAACCATACCGGCGGTAAATTGCAGGAACACAAAATCAAAACTATTTGGCACAAACAAACCTGCCACTAGGACCATCAGGATGTGAATATTCAAAGCAATCCGCGTATCAAATAACAACCTAAAGATGATCGGCACACTACAATAAGGTATGTAATACAAGCTTGGGATCTTCATCTTGATAGCCCAACTCAGTACCCCCAGCATCACCAGTATCACAATAAATATGATGAATAGCAGCCTATTATTATTGAAAATATCCTTTCGAAAGAAATATAAAAACACCATGAGCAAGGTCATGGCCAATGAAATCAATATAAAATGCCCAAAGGTGACCAGATTCTGCTCACCAGATATCCTGGATTCATCCTCATAAACCTTCCTCAGGGATTCTAACTTCTGGTAACTGTCGTTATTGATGATTTTACCCTGTTCGGCAATCAATTCATCCTTCTGTACCATCCCCCGGGTGGTCGAAATATTTGCCAGAGCATTTTGTTCAACCTTATTCGTTTGGCTCTCGTTAAACACGAAATTGATCGTGATATAACTCTTGAGAATCTCGGCAAGCCAGGCCTTATGCCCTATATCCTTATTCCTGCTTAAAGCATCCTTGATATAGTGGTTGGCCGTTTCGATGGTATAGGAATCGACTGTATTTTTCTGCTGGGCGATGTTATCATGCACCAGCACAAAATTATATTCCATCGCTGTAGGGTCATTCTTTAAGGAATCATCCCCCTTTATTTGGTATCGATTATTGAGGGAAATTACCCCACGATCATAAATATAATTGAGCAGAGCATTCCCAACGGCTCGATACTTATTGATGTCGGCACCTTCCGTAGAATCCAGTTGACTAGCTTGCCATTTTTCATTTAAATCGGTATTGAACTGATCGATCTGCTCCTTACTGGCTACATCGTTCAAGTTATAGATAGGCTGAACCGTATTCAGAATATGTTGCCTATCCCTTGTCAGCTCTTCTGGTGTTTTTAGGATAGCAAAATTATATGGTGAAGTAAGGTTCTCATGATTCCAAGGCTTCCCTTTTTGGTATTCATACCTAAAACGTGGTTGCTTTGGCAAGAAAATACAGATTAAAACGATGGTAAGCACCACCATTCCATATTTCCACAAGGTAGAATTATTTTGTAGTTTATCCTTTGGGTAATTGATTTTCAGCTTTGCCACAATATCGATTTAATACACTTATTCAACAAATGTAATTAATTTCGTGCAAAACAGCTTCTTTTATGGCGCAAAGCCCAAAAGACTGAATGACACCTCTATTTTAGATCAAAATAGAAAATATTTAATAATTTGTAACCTTTTATTCATTTGCCAGCACTAATGGATAAATTCAATAAATCATGGAAAAAGTATTAGCCGTTTTTATCCCGATCGCCTTTTTTATCTGCGTGGTCCTCTGTGTATTCTTCATTAGTAAATACCGTTCAGAGACCATCACCAAACTAGGCGGACCAATTCCAAAACTACCAAGTTCACCATTTCCTTGGAAAAAACTAGGTATAGTAATTATCGGATTTGGAGTGGGAATCCTTATCTCCAGTTTGATCTTCGAACTACAGATCCTTCCAAACAGCTCATGGCCAGGATTCATCTTTACCGGTATCACTTTGTTGACGGTTGGTGGATCAATGATCATTGCAGATGGAATTAAAGAAAAGGATCAAAATCAACTGAATGGATAGTCTTTACATCGACAAAGTCCTTTCTGGAGATCGCCATGCCTATGGGTATTTTATCAATACGTACAAGGACATGGCTTTCGCCATTGCCATTTCTCTGGTTAAAAACGAACTATTAGCCGAAGAAGTAGCACAGGAAGCCTTTGTTCAAGCCTACCTCTCTTTAAGCCGATTTAAAAAAGAAGCAAAATTCAGTACTTGGTTCTATAAAATTGTGGTCCATACTGCTTATAAGGCTCTTCAAAAAAATAAAAATGACTTATTGAATCTAGACTCTGAAGTCCAAGATGTTCAATTTGAAGAGCATGCTTTAAATCAAATTCTCGCTGAGGAAAGAAAACAAGTGATCAATGATGCCTTACTCCGAATCCCCGGACAAGAAGCATTAGCACTCCGCTTGTTTTACTTGGAAGAACTCTCTCTAAAAGAACTAACAGAAGTAACCGGATGGACAGAAAGCAACTGCAAGGTCATCTTGCACCGAGCAAGAAAACGCCTAGCCCAACAATTGAATAGCTTATTAAAACACGAATACTATGGATAATCAGGAAAATAAAATAAAGCAAATCATGAAAATGGCCGAAGTAAAAATGCCTTTTCAAGATTTTGATGAACAAGTATTATCTAAAATTCAAGCAATTGAAGAAGCACAACAACGTGTTACTCAATCTAGAAAATACAGCTTAATTAGTTTTGCCTTTGGAGCCATATTTGGAATAGCTTTCAATTATCTCGTAAGCAAAGCTCTAGAAGAAAGTGTATCCGATATCCAAATAAAAACAGCTATTCAATTCGCTTCCCAATTTATCTATATCATTTTTATTATCATTTTATGCCATAAGATTCTCCGACTTCGAGAACTGCAAAGAACTAAAAAACTACACTCCTAATACTACCAACGCACTTTTATAAAAAAAATAGAATTATTATATATAGTATTACTAATATTTCGTAGCTTTACTAAAAAACAACAATACTATGATAAAGTCGATTCTATTCTTCGCCACCCTACTCACAGCATTCAGTTTATCTGCTCAAGAGAAACCATTGGCTAAAGTGCATTACAACTTTAAACATGTCAATGACACGAACCAACGCGATCAACCCATACGCGATGAAGTAGTAACTTATTTAGGACAACACAGTACTTACTACACCAGTTATTCCAACAGCCGTGTCAGTGAAGAAATTAAAAAAATACAAGCAAGTGCCGGATTTGATGGTAACATCAAATTAACCAAATCGGCTAGTCCAATTTCAAGATACATTTTATTAAACACAAATGATAAAAGCTTAAAGGAAATACCTCGGGTGGCTATGGATTTTTTTATTTTAGATACGAAATATCCAGAGCAAGATTGGGAAATCCATGAGGAAACCAAAGAAATTGGTGGATATACCTGCCAAAAGGCGACCACAGATTTCAAAGGTCGTCATTATACTGCATGGTTTACTACGGAATTACCCTTCCCTTATGGGCCTTGGAAATTACATGGCTTACCAGGCTTAATTTTATCAGCTTCCGATGACAAAAACGAAGTTTCATTTGAATATGAAGGATTTGATAAGATGCCTGAGGACACGAATATTAAAATTGAATTTCCAATGGGTGCTATTGAATCTACGGAAGAAAACATTCTAAAATTACAGAAAGCATACGAAGCCAATCCGCAAGCATACATGCAATCTAAAATTGGAACAACTACGCGCTCTGGGGCTAAAATAACAAACATAGTCGTTGGAGCAAGAGCCAGCTCAAGCAGTTCAGCTTCCGGTATAAAAGGTATTTCCATTACCTCAGATCCAAATTATAAACCATCCAAAATCACGAATAACCCTATTGAATTAAAACCATAATTTCTTAGAATGGTATTTCGAATCTTCATCAGCATCCTCCTTACTTGGCTTGGATCCATCCTGCTTGGACATGCCCAAAGCATAAAAGGTTATCTATTGGATAAAAAAACCAATAAACCCATACCTTCTGCCAGTGTTCTATTGAAGTCGGCAGAAGATAAGATAATTGGATTTAAACCATCCGATAGCAATGGTCATTTTACCATTAATGCTAGCAAGGCAAGTACTGGCGCTTACTTGGAAGTTAATCATCTTGGGTATAAAAAAATAATCCATAAGTTGGTAAATTTCCAAGAAGAGGTTTCATTGCTTATGTCACCCAATAGCACGCTATTAGATTCCATTGTGGTCAAATCTAAACCCGCCATTCAGCGTTATGGTGACACCACTGCCTATAATGTGGAGAAATTTGCTACAGGTATGGATCGCTCCATAGGCGATGTGCTCAAAAGAATGCCTGGTATTGAGGTTTCGGAAAATGGATCTATTAAGTACCAAGGAAAACCCATCTCCAATTTCTATATCGATGGAGATGACCTATTAGATGACCGGTATAGCATCGGTACGCGAACCATCCCACATAAAATGGTGGAAGACATTCAAGTCATCAATAATCATGAGCATTTAAAGGTCTTAAAAAACAAGCGATTTTCTGATAATGTCGCGCTCAATTTAGTGATTAAGAATGATGCTAAACTAAAAATGACTGGTGAGGTAAAATTAGGAGCTGGAATACCAAAATTATACGATACAGAAGTTAACAGCATTTTATTCAACAAGAAATTCAAAATGCTGAATGTATTGCAGGGAAATAATGTCGGTAATAACCTAAGCTCTGATTTCATAGGTTTTAATCAGGCTTCTATCTTAGCAAAACTTGGGCAGTCTCCGATAAACAACCTCCTATCCTTAGGAACAATTGGAAATCCAGCCATCAATGCGACCTATTATCTGCAGAATAATCAAGGCTCCCTAAATGCCAACAACCTAGTCAACTTAAAAAAGGATTGGCAGTTAAAATCCAATATCCAAACCATGTATGGTGGAATAAAAAACAATTTCAAAGGAACTACCAAATACCTAAGCTCGGGGTCTATCATTGAAATGAATGAAATACAAGAGGCAAAAACAACCGATTGGTTGACTTCTTTACGTTTTACTGCCAGTAAAAACACAGAGGAGCAATATATCAACAACCAGTTGGCCTTCGAGTATGAATCAGAAGAAGGAATAGCAGATATCCTTAGCAATGACCTAAGAAATCATGGTCAGCGAGATCATAAAATAAGGGGGTTCTCTAACCGCTTTAGCTATGTGCCTAAAATCAAGAAGGATCATATCATTGACTTTAATTGGCAAATGGATTATGGCAATAAACCACAAACATTAACCTTGATGCCTGGTGTATTTCCAAATGAACTAAACCAAGGCCAAGCTTATGATGCAAGCATACAATATGTAGAAGTCCCAACCCTATTTTCAACAGCGAACCTAGGCTATCGACTACCTAACAAAACCATCATTCAGAATTACTCCATTGGAGCTTTACTGGACAAACAGAACTTAAATTCTCATATTGCCATTTCGGAAAACGGACAGCAAACGAACCTCCTGCAAGACTCCATGCAAAATGCTATGGATTGGTCCAGATATCAAATCACTGCCAAAGCCCAATATGAATGGATTAAGAAACGTTTTTCTATCCAATTAGACCTCCCCTTGAGCTTGCAATACACCAGCTATCAGGATGATTTATTTCGCATCGATGAAAATCAGAATAAGCTCTTATTTACACCAAGCTTTAACTTTAAGTATTTCATTGGAACAGAAGATGACTTACAATTCACTGCCAGTAGAGGAAATACTTTTGGAAACATAGAAAATGTGTATCGAGGTGTATTGATTCGTAATTACAGAAGCTTATCCAACAATATTGCAGACATCAATGAGAACCGAAGCAATAGATTTTCCTTGGATTATCGCCTTGCTCGAACCATCAAAATGATGTTTTTTAACGCGGGTATTAGCTATAGCCAATCCATTTCCAGCAGCATGATGGCTGATGAGATTACCGAAAATAGCTCCCAAACCCAATTAATTGATCGAGAAAACCAAATCAATACGGTGAATGCCAGAGTAGGATTTGACAAGTTTATTTTCTCCTTGGCCAGCTCTTTAAAATTAGCAGCAAACTGGTCGATGACCGATTACAATCGCCTATTTAATCAAGGATTACTTGCCTATAAACAATTTAATTACGGATTCTCCAGTAGCATTGAAACCAAAGTATGGAAAAGCCTCAATCTTTCTTACAACGGTTCCTTCAACCTATCCGATAACCGTCAAGTACAAACAGGTCCAGATCAAAGCCGAAAAACTTTCCATATCAACCAAAACTTGGCTTTACCCATATACTCTTTCAATGCACTATACCTTCGCTTTGCTGCAAGACATCAATTCGTTCAGCAAATAGGCATGAACGACATCAACTATGTCTTCCTTGACGCCTTCGCCCGATACCGCATCAAAAAACTAAATACCGATATCGAGCTAAATCTTCAAAACTTAGCCAATATCAAAACTTATGAAACTTATTTGATTAATGCCAATATAGAACAGCATAACCAGTATCAGTTAAGAGGAAGAACAGCCGTGTTGAAGGCGGTGTTTAATTTTAAATGAGACCGCTTTGTGGAGACCGCTGCGCTGTTAGACATAAGATATGAGATCGCTGCGCTGTTAGATAGAAAATTTATTGAATTATGGAAACGGTCGAAGCATGCTTCGACCCTACCGTTATGAGGTTAATTGCCAATATTTTCACGATTGTTTGTAGGGTCGATGCATGCATCGACCGCTTAAAATTAAATTCTCATAAATTCCTTAAATTGAATTATCTCGGGCGGACATTCCGATCGTTTTCATTGGAGATGAATCTCCTTCTTCAAACTCACTCAGTACCGCCCCTACCATACGTATTACCTAGATAGTTTCCTAACCGCCCAATAGCAGCCCTGCGTAGGGGCAGCACTAAGCGCAGCGGAATGTCTGCCCGATGAAAAAATAGTATTAAGTTGATAGACCAATTTTATTATCCCGCCAATAGGTCTAAATACTAAATACTAACTACTAAATACTGCCCTTCGGGCACCTCATTCCTTGGCCAAAAATGAAATATCCTGAATCTCCAGAATATTTTTGTTATAGCCGTCAAGTGAGACATTAATCATTGCCTTCCCGACTTCTGTCAAGGTCAAAAAATATGCTTTATTAAAAGGGCGCATGATGGGATATAGAAAAGAGATAACCTTAAAAAGGGGTTTGATATTTTTTGCTCCTTCGGTAGGTTTCATAAATGCGGGGCGGAAGTTATACACGGCTTTAAAAGGAAGTTTCATCAAATCGTTCTCGGTTTTTCCTTTTACACGAGCCCAGCTTACCCGGCCTTCTTCACTGCTGTCTGTACCACGACCTGAAACATAGCAGAAAACCATATTCGGATTGATCGCAGCTATACTTTTTGCAAAATTCAGCGTCAGTGAATAAGTCAATTTATAGTATTCATCTTCCGATAAGCCAATGGAGGAAACTCCAGCACAAAAATAACAAGCATCATAATCCTTTAAAGAGTCCCCTAATGACGATAAATCATTGAAATCGGACAAAATAACCTCCTTAACCTTAGGATCTTGAATAGCATAAGGCTTTCGGTTGATTAATAGGATCTCCTCAACGGATGGGTTAACCAAACATTCCTGCAAAACCCCTTCCCCAACCATACCAGTCGACCCCGTTATTATGACCTTTATTTTCATAGTTGAACTCTTGTTATATCTATTCGACAGATAAAAATCATAATCGCATAAATTGTTCCAATTCAGCCATCAAAACTAAAAAACTAACATTTATTACCGGATATGATAAAAAATAACTCGTTATCCATTAAAATTATAGCACTTATTAAGCAACAAATGGTGTTTTTCTCCTTAATATCCTACAAACAATTCTGAAAAATCCAATTTCCTTACACCATAAATTAACTCCATTAACATCAAATGCTTCTAGCCTAAAATAGCCATAGAATCAATCTTAATAAACACAAATTATTAGCTTATAAAACCATAATTTTCACCTATTTAGGTAATTGAAAGAAAAAACCAGCAGTTTATTTTATTTACATCTAATTTTCCATCATAACAAGGAATGCCAGACAACAATTTTTAAGCTAAATGTGGTAAAATAGCACATTGTACGACTATTTATATTTATACGCTCGTTATATTTAACAGCAACCTAAAAAGCAATTATATTTGACCCAACAAGAATTGCTATTTTGGAATTTAAACGAAAAAGAGATAAAGTAAGCGACAGCATTGGTAAGACCATCATGTCCATTTTTTTGTTGGTAATTGTTTCCTTCGTTTTTCCGATAAGATTTGCCTTATACAGCCTTATTATTACACTCTTAATAGTCTGTACTGTAAACTTCCGCACGCGAAGAATTCCCAAAACCATTTTTATAAAACTTTACAGCACCTTTGTGTTGGTATATATTCTTTTGCAGATCTGTTTATCCATTTCGCCTTACATTAAGGTTCAAGAGTTTCAATGGAGTCATAAGAATTGGAATAAGACAAAAATGGAAATCCAAGAGATTGAAGCCCATAACTTCCAGGGATTTAAAAGTAGTGGATTTGCGTATGTGACAGCAAATTATCAGTTTTTGCACCAAGGAAACACCATCAATACGATGGAGAAAAGAGCCCTTCGTCGGTATTTTCCACTTTGGACAAAATTAGACACATACCAAAAGAAAGAAGATATCATTCAACGTGCCAGCGATATTATTGAAAGCAATCAGCCCATTCTATTCGTTCATAAAAACGACCCTAATCAAACCCGATTATTCCTCTCCCAGGAATACCTTTACGTTAAAGGATCCATATTATACCAATTCCTTGGTGGAATGATATTAATATGCATCCTAATGATGGCCTCATTTGCTTGTTTAACTTTTTATTTAATTCGTAGAAAAATCTCCCAAAAAGCCGATTCAAATCAACTTTATCAAAAATTGATCATGAAGACAGAATCAATCTCCTCCAACAGGGAATAGCTTTTATCAATACTATTTACAAAAAATAGAGGCTGCACCTTTCGATGCAACCCCCACAACTAATCAAACCAAATTCTTGATTTCATACCGCTATTTCCAACCCCCTCCCAATGCTTTATAGACATTTACTACGGCACTTAATTGTTGCTTTTTGATTTCTACCAGTTCCAACTTGGCATCTAAAATATCACGCTGGGTCATCAACACTTCTAAATAGTCAGCTCTTGCAGCCTTAAACAAATCTGTTGACACCTCCATGGATTTATTCAATGCCTCCACCTCTTTATTCTTGTATTGATATCCACCTTCCAAATTCTGGATATTGGAAAGTTGCGTAGAGACTTCTGTATAGGCATTCAACAAAGTTCGCTCATAAGCATAAATAGCTTGAATTTGCCTAGCATTTGCTGAATTAAATTCAGCTTTAATAGCATTCTTGTTCAGCAGTGGAGCTGTAAGATCACCAGCCAAATTATACAATAAAGACTCTGGTAAACGGAATAAATAGCTAGGTTTAAAAGCTTGAAGGCCTAGACCAGCAGTGATATCCAATGATGGATAAAATTCTTTTCTAGCGACTTGTACATCTAACTTCGCTGCCACCAGTTCATGTTCTGCTTGCAGCACATCAGGCCTATTTGTCAATAATTGACTCGGTATGCCCGTTTTTACCATCGCTGGTACTTGCTCCATAAAACCAACGCTTGAACGTTTAATCACTTGAGGATAACGACCCAATAGAAAATTAATTCGATTTTCTGTTTCCTTAATCTGTTGTAAAGTAGCAAACTCAAGACCTTGCGTTTTTGCCAGCTCTGCCTCAAACTTCTTGACAGCCAACTCCGTTACCCTAGAAGCCTCCTTTTGTGCTTTTACGACTGCTAATGCCTTTTCTTGTAACTGAATATTCTGACGAATGATATCCAACTGATTATCAAAAGTCAATAGTTCATAATACGAATTAGCCACTTCCGCAATCAATGAACTCAACACAAAATTCTTTCCTTCTACAGTTGCCAAGTATCGATTTACTGCCGCCTGTTCTGAATCTTTCAATTTCTTCCAGATATCAACCTCCCAATGCGCAAAGGCACCAATACTCAGATCGCCCAATGGATCAGGCATTTCATGACCAGGTGTTATCTCCGTGGCTGCATCTCCAGCTCCCTGAGAAGTATATCTACCCACCTTTTCCAATCCAGCTCCTGCTTTCAAGCCAACAATAGGCTTTAATGCACCTTTCCGCAAGAGCACATCATTCTGTGCAATTTCCAATTCTTGTAAAGTGATATTGAGCTCCTGATTATTTTTTAAAGCGGTATCTATTAAATCCACCAATGCCGGATCCGAGAAGAAGGAACGCCATTTCACATTGGCCGAATTTAACGTGTCTGCTGGCAATTTATCTTCCTCAAAACTGCTAGGCAACTGCTTATTTTCTTTCTTTTGGGTGGCTTGAGGTACTTTACAAGCATGTAGACCTAGGCCAACTAGACCTATCCCCAACCAAGTTTTCAAATTCATTTGCTTAGTGACCATCTAGATTTTCTGTTAAAGGTGATTCGTCTTCGTGTTTAATTAATTTCCTTTGGGATGCAATGGTTCCAAAAATATAATAGAGACCTGGAATAATCAGCACCCCGAATAGTGTACCGAAGAGCATCCCTCCTGCTGCTGCTGCACCGATTGTTCTGTTCCCTAAGGCTCCAGGACCAGTAGCCAATACCAAAGGAATCAAACCTGCAATAAATGCAAATGAGGTCATCAAGATTGGTCTAAAACGTACCTGCGCACCTTCCATCGCCGCCTCTAAAATGGTCAACCCTTGGCTATGCCGCTGTGAAGCAAACTCCACAATCAACACCGCATTTTTACCCAATAAACCGATCAACATCACGAGTGCGACTTGTGCATAGATGTTATTTTCCAGATGCATTATTTTCAGGAGAAAATATGCCCCGAATATCCCAACTGGTAAGGACAGGATCACAGCAAATGGTAAAACAAAACTCTCATACTGTGCTGCTAGGATCAAATAAACAAAGCCCAAACAAATCAAAAATATGTAAATAGCTTGATTTCCTCGTCCTACCTCATCCTTAGAAATACCAGCCCAGTCAATGCCATAACCGCGTGGCAAGGTTTTCTTGGCAACTTCATTAATCACATTAATCGCCTCCCCTGAACTGTAGCCTGCAGCTGCTGAACCCGAAATTTCCGATGCCATATACATGTTGTGTCTCGTGATCTCCGATAAACCATAGACCTTCTCCATGCGCATAAAGGCAGAGAATGGAACCATTTCATCTTTATCGTTCTTGACATACAACTTCAGCACATCCTCAGGCAATGCTCTATACTCTGGTAATGCTTGAACCATCACCTTGTATTGACGGTCAAATTTGATAAAGTTCGTCTCATAATTACTACCCACTAAGGTGGATAAGGTGTTCATCGCATTCTCAATCGATACACCTTTTTGCTGGGCGATATCATTATCAATCTTCAACATATACTGCGGGAAACTTGCCGAATAAAAGGTGAAAACTGAGGATAATTCCGGTCTGTTATTTAGCTCTTTCACGAAGTCTTTACTGACCTGTTCCATTTTCTGGAAATCATTCGTTCCATTTTTATCCAATAAGCGAAGTTCAAAACCACCTGCAGCACCATAGCCTGGAACAGCTGGGGGCTGGAAGAATTCAATGGATGCCCCTGGGATTCCTTTGGCTAAGTCTTCTAACTGCTCCATAATCTCCTGCGCAGATTCCTTCCTTTCCGACCAATCCTTTAAGTTAATCAACAAAGTTCCTGTGTTGGCTCCAGTACCTTCCGTCAAGATTTCATAGCCCGCTAAGGATGATACCGATGAAATACCATCTATCTTTTCCGCCTCATCTTGCAGTTTATTTGCTGCCTGATTCGTACGCTCTAAGGTGGATCCCGGAGGAGTCTGTATAATGGCATAGATCATCCCTTGATCCTCTGAAGGAATAAAACCTGTAGGAACTGAATTGTTTAAGAAGAATGCCCCAATACAGAACCCAATGAGAATAAGGAAGGTCAACAAGCGTTTGCTAACAATCTTTTTCAATACGCCCATATACCGAAAGGATATCTTATCGAATCCACGGTTAAAGCCTGCCAATAACTTGTCAATAATCGACTGCTTTTTGTTTTCGGCATGATGATTCCTTAACATGATAGCACAGAGTGCAGGTGTTAAAGTCAAAGCCACTATACCCGATAAGATAATGGAGGTCGCCATGGTAATGGCAAATTGTCGATAGAATATACCTACTGGTCCAGACATAAAGGCTACAGGTACAAACACGGCAGCCATCAAAAAGGTAATGGCAACAATAGCGCCTGCAATCTCTCCCATGGCACGCTTACTCGCTTTGTAGGCCGAAATATGCTCCTCCTCCATCTTCTTATGCACCGCTTCAATGACGACAATCGCATCATCGACAACAATACCAATAGCCAATACCAAGGCAAATAAGCTGATTAAATTGATCGTTATCCCGAAGAATTGCATGAACATAAACGTTCCGATCAAGGATACTGGAACTGCAATAGTAGGAATTAAAGTAGATCGCCAATCTCCTAAGAACAAGAACACCACAATAGCAACCAGAATGAAGGCTTCCACCAAGGTATGCACCACCTTCTCCATGGAAGCATCCAAGAATCGCGAAACATCATAACTGACCTCGTAATGCAAACCTTTTGGAAAGCTCTGTGACAACTCTTGCATTTTGGCTTTAACGTCCTTAATGACCTGAGAAGCATTACTACCATAGGATTGCTTTAATACGATAGCTGCGGATGGTTTCCCATCCAATGTCGAATAGATATCGTACATAGCCGATCCGAAATGAATATCTGCAACATCTTTTAGCCGCAAAAGCTCACCATTTGAACTAGCCTTCAATACGATATTGCCATATTCGGCTTCGGTGGTATAACGTCCAGGATATTTTAGAATATATTCAAAGGACTGCGACTTCAAACCTGAGGATTCTCCTGTACGACCAGGAGAGGCTTCTAAACTCTGTTCTTCCAATGCCTTCATTACTTCTTCCGCTGAAATTTTATAGGCCGTCATACGGTCTGGCTTCAGCCATATACGCATAGCATAAGCACGGTTACCCAAAATATCCGCAACCCCAACTCCTGGCACACGCCTCAACTCGGATACGATATTGATATCCGCAAAGTTGTACATGAAGTTTCCATCTAAACTCTTATCCTCACTATACAAGTTAATGTACATCAACATATTGGATTCTTCACGCGTAATCTTCACCCCTTCACGAACCACAATTGGCGGCAATTTATTGACAACCGAGGCAACCCTATTCTGAATATTTAGAGAGGCTTGATTAGGATCGGTACCCAAATCAAATACCACTTGTATAGTAGCTTCACCATCATTACCAGCATCTGATGCCATGTATTTCATACCAGGCACACCATTAATAGCTCGCTCCAATGGAATAATCACCGATTTAATCATCAGTTCATTATTCGCTCCAGGATATTCCGCAGTAATATTCACCTTCGGTGGTGATATGGAAGGAAACTGTGTAACTGGTAGTTGTACCATGGCCAGTAAACCTAAGAACACAATGATCAAGGAGATCACGATGGACAGAACCGGCCGTTTTATAAATCGATTAAACATATTTCTATCTCTTTATTTCGTTATGACCTTATTCTGTTCGCATTTTTAGATTGGAAATGGCATCCTTCGGAGCGACCAAGCTGTACTTGATTTGCTCGTCTTCTTTCACCTTTTGCAGTCCTTCTAAAAGATATTTATCGGAAGTACTCAATCCACCCGATAGCACATATAGATCAGGAAGTACAGCAGCAATCTTAACCTCTTTTGAACTAACCTTTCCTTGTTTATCGACCAAAAAGACATACTTCTTATCTTGGATTTCATAGGTTGCTTTTTGTGGAATAATTAAGGCATGCTTCATGGGAACCGTCATTTGAATTTTTCCGGTTTCCCCATTCCGGAGTAACTTATTGGGATTATTAAACCGCGCACGGAAAGCTATGTTCCCTGTTTCATGATCGAATTCTCCTTCAATAGTTTCCATAATTCCGGATTCAGGTAATAACTCATTGTTTGCTAAGAGAAGATGCACATGATTATCTGCACGGTTGGCAACATGGGTTTGGTAATCCAAATATTCCGGTTCAGACACATTGAAATAGGCAAATATTTGCGAATTGTCAGAGAGACTAGTCAACAGTTCACCTTCATCTACTAAACTTCCAAGTTTCAAAGGAATTCTATCGATCGTACCATCAAATGGAGCTCTTACTTCTGTAAAATTAAGGTGTAAGCGTGCAATGGCTGATTCTGCTTTCGCTTGTTCCAATTTTGCTTTTGCCATCGCCAATTCATTGTTAGAAACAATCTGCTTATCCGCCAAATTCTTACTGTTCTCCACTTCAATTTCTGCTACTCGAACTTCAGCCATCGCCTTGTCCAATTCGGCTTGATACATTCTTGGCATTATGCGGAACAATAACTGCCCTTTCCGCACAAACTGACCCTCATCTACTAATATTTGCTCCAAATAACCTTTCTCCATCGCCCGTAGCTCGATATTACGTACGGACCGGATCTGTGACACATATTCCTTGGTAAAGGATGTGTCGATTTCTACTGCTGAAGAAACAGTATACTTCACTTCTTCTTCTTTTTCTGTTTTTTCGCTGTGACAAGCTACCTGACTAAACATAGCCAGTAAGCCCATGAATACAAAAACTCTGTTCATGCTAATTAATTATGGATGTTTGATTTGATTGTTGTAAAGATTGGAGAGGATAAATCCTCCATTACCAAGAACAGGACGGTAGAAAACAAAAGAAATGCAGCAACTTACCCTAGCCTAACTTATAGCAATCTAGAATCCTCGAACTTGATAGGAAAAAGGGTATTAAATTCGCAAAGAGCGTTGCGAAATAAATATGGGCTGTGTTTGTTGTAAAAGCTTATGAATAGCCAATCGCTGAGGAAGCGAATCGGGGAATAAGCGTAAGAAATAAAAGCAAATAATCCCTGCAAATAAGGCCATCTGCAAATGGTAGTCTTTCCACATTTGGAAATCTTCTATATCATGATCCATCACTACCTGATCATTATTATTTGTTGAACCAGATCCATGTTGTTGTGTATAATGATACTTGGAACTAAAATGGATTTGATTGGTATGATGAATATGGTTGTGTTGATCCATAAAACTGATCGTTGGTCGATCAGAATAATTGATGAGCTCATGACTATTCCCGCTCCTAATTAATAGGAAGCCTAGAAAAAGAATTATAGTGATGAGCTGTTTCATTACGGCGTCAAATATACTACCTGATTAAATATTTTAAATACCTTTAACAGAATTTAACTGTCATCTTTTCGTCAACCTTTTTTTAATCGTTTCAGCTTAAAAAATCCTTAAAAATCAAGTACTGATGCAGCCTTTTCTTCAAAAGATTCTACAGCTTAACACTTTAAAGGTTACAATGGAAGTTTAAAACCTTATTTTCTTAATCTGTAATAAAGTTTGCATCGACCAAAATACTATCTTTTAAATCGGCAGTATTGAACAAATAGCCTTTAACACTTCCTTTTACTACAGAACCATTTATGTCGTCAATACTTATTTTCAATGCTTTTTTGTTAGCAGGAGCCATATAAATTTTATCGACAACAGTAGAATAATACTTTTCAAAGACGGCTAATTTAACACGATCGAAATCTCTATTATTTGAATCATCACGATCCGAAAACAATTCGATAAGCTTTCCCTTGGAAATATTAGAAAGCAGTATATCTAATTTATAATTATAGGTATAATTTCCAGGTCTGTTCTCTCCACTTCCACCATCTATTACAACTTCAAGTTCCAAATCTTGACCTACCTTGGATTTTACAGGAGTTTGTAAAGGCGTATTTTCTACATGGAAACCATTTCTACCTACATCTCCTTTAAACATTCCCTGATATTTAATTGGCTCCAATTCTTCCTTTTTACCACAAGACAATAAGGACAAAAGTAGTATACCAGCTAATATTTTATTTTTCATGTTGTATTATTAATGTCAGTGAACTTAGAAAAGGTTTTTCTCTATTTCTGATTTTAAGGGAAGGTCTATTGTATTCATTCCATGAAACAGAGACTTTATAAACTTTAGAAAGATACTTTCTTTCTAAAGATGCGCAAGTATAAAAAATATTCATTGAAATAAGTATTTATATTTAGAATAACCCCTACCCTTCTTTTTGTTAAGAAATTATTAATCATATTAAATTTTCATTTCTTAACATACATCAATGTGCAGCCTTGGGAAAGCCTATACCTTTGTCATACAAACAAAAAGAAAAAACAAAATATTTAATAACATTAAAAAGAAAAAGAATATGGCAACTTGGAATTTAGACCCAGCACACAGTGAAATTGAATTTAAAGTAAGACACATGATGATCTCTACCGTTAAAGGTCAATTCAAAGCATTCGACATTCAAGTAGAAAACAATGGCGAAGGTTTAGAAAATGCATCTATTACTGTAGACATCAAAACTGACTCTATTAATACAAACAACGAGCAACGTGATCAACACTTAAAAAGTGAAGATTTCTTCGCAGCGGCTTCTCACCCATCTATTAAATTCGTTTCTACCAATATTGAAAAAGTAGATGAGGAAGATTTTAAATTAACTGGTGATCTTACTATCAAAGAAGTAACCAAACCGATTACTTTCGATGTAGAATTTGGTGGTATCAGCAAAGATCCTTGGGGTAATGAAAAAGCAGGTTATACCGTAACTGGTAAAATTAACCGTAATGACTTCGGACTTACTTGGAATGCAGCTTTAGAAACTGGTGGTGTAATGGTAAGTGATGATGTGAAATTCCAAGCTGAATTACAATTCATATTAGCATAATTTTATTTTCATATTTCTGAAAAGGGTTGGATTTTTATCCAGCCCTTTTTTGGTTTGATAACCCATATGTTTACTTTTAACAGAATGGCCTAGTCCCTAAATATCGTGGTCCGATATTCATTCTCTATTATAAATATTAAGTTTTCACTTTCATTTCATCTTTATTTATTTTCCTACATTCTAAGGGTTTTAACCCTACTTTCTTAGGGTTTGCTTTGTATCTCCTTCGGAACTCCTTCGGAACTTGTTCGGATCTCCTTCGGATCTCGTTCGGTTAGAAGCGAACGAGATCCGAAAGAGATCCCTATCAGATCCATGGAAAATCCGAAAGGGACATGAAGCAAACTGAAATAAAACGCATGGAATATTTAAACTATTCACTTGCAAAACAGTCTTAAAAATGAACTAACTATTTAAATGGAAAGAAACATTAAAGCTATAATTATGACCATTTGTCTACAGTTGATATTAACCAAAAATGGCTCATTGTGTTTTAAATCTTTTTGTAGCAGTTCTTTATCGTTTAACGTTTGATGGAGAACTAAGATATATGGCAAATTTGGTTTTAAACTATAATTAATAAACATTTAACTTAGGTCAATAATTAACATTATATTTGAAGAACTAATCACAAGGAATTTATGAAATTAAAAGCAATTACTACTACACTATTAAGTTTGGGACTGGCTGTTTCGTCATTTGCACAGGATGCAAATACGCGCAATCCAAACACGTATGAACCGGGGAGACGTTCACAGAATGTCTACTTTGAGATTTTAGGACCAGGGATTACTTACTCTTTTAATTACGACACCCGTTTTCAGAATACCTTAAATGGCTTAGGTGGTCGTGTGGGTATTAGTTATGTTTCTGTGGACAATGTAAGTGTGTTAACTGTTCCAATTGGAGTAAACTATCTTTTGGGTAAAAAAGGAAACTACTTTGAAATGGGTGCAGGAGCTACATTTGTTCATGCTAACGCTAAAGATGAACAAGAAGGTGACGGTGATGGAGTTTTCTTTCTAGACGGTGGTTCAGCTAGCAATGTGTTAGGAAATCTAACATTTGGATATCGTCGCCAACCGGTTGACGGTGGATTTAGCTTCCGTGCTGGTTTCTCACCAGTATTTGGATCAGGTGACTTTATCCCTTACTGGCCATACATTGGTTTTGGATATTCTTTTTAAAAGTATTTAATCTTTATAGCAAAGGCAACTCTCGGGTTGCCTTTTTTTATGGGAAATGTATGCCTAGTAAACCATTTATTTCTCGGAATACTTAGTAAACCTCTGCCTTTTTTTTAAACTTATTTTTAACAAAAATTAGGTTTTGCGATAAAAATCAATACTTAACTTTACTATTAATAAGCTTAAAACTAATTTAAACAACCCGTTATGAAAGTTATACCTAAAGTTAAACAGAGAAATACCGCATATTTATTTTCACTAAGCATGCTCATTCTTTTCAGTTTCAGTTCCTGTCAGTCCATGTTAATGCGTACTATGGGTATAAAATCCATTAAGGAATTTGATCAACCCCTATATGCAAAAAACGTTGAAAAATTAAAGAAAGGATTTGATTCTCCACTTAGCTCAGCAATTCTTACGGACACAGCCAGCGTTCGTTATATGGCATTGGTGGACTCTATTACGGTAAAAGATGCTTATCAACCAGTGCAAATTCTTTATTTCAAACAAGGCAAGCTTCAATCCTACCATGCGAATTGCTATGCTAAAGGAACAATCACAGGAAATTTGGATTGGACTGTTTTAGGCAGGTTTGACCAATACATACCCAGTTCCGTTAAACCTACACAACATGAAAAATGGAACTTACAAAAATTAAGTAATATAATGGATTTAGGACTTAGCGATCAGCAGGCATCTTCGAATGATGTCATTGTTTTGATATGGACGAGCGCTTTTATGAAGCAAGCTATGTCTGCAAAAGACGCTATTCAGGAGAATTTAAAATTAGCAGAAACTTCAACTCCATCCCCACTAATTGTCCTCGCCAATAATGATCATTTTTTTGCTCATGTGATGCGAGAAGAGGCCATTGAAGATCTGGTCAAAGATCGACTAACAGCAACAGAATACCAGAAATATCTAAAACATAAAGATCGTTAAATAAAAAAAGCCTACTTACTGCTTGACACAGTAAGTAGGCTTTATAACTTATTTAATTTATTAGTTGCTTATGGTATTTAAACTTTTATCTACCAAAATGGTGTCAATAGGTTTTAAATTGAATTTAACAGCACGTTTCGCCTTCAGTTTGATAATAAAGATATCCTCATTATCTGCTTTTAAGGTTTCCTTGTTCCCGATATTGATAAAGGTTGGATAAAGCGCTTTCTGACCATTGGTATGCAAACGATCATTAGTTAAATTCTCCATTCCTTTTAATTTGATATTTTCAATACCTACAAATTCATAATCTTGAGGACTATAAGGCAATGCAAAGCTTAAGGCATTTACCGCAGCTAGCTTATTTCCTTTAACATGTATTTCTACAATTTCATCCTTCGCATAATTTGCTTTTGGCGTACTGATACTCAAAGAACCCGCTAATTTATCTTGACCATCTAGTTCTACTCCTCCTTCTAATTGCGTGGCAACAACTGAAATATCATAAGCATCGATTAATCCATTTTTATTGATATCACCATTACTTACATAACCTTCAAAATCAGCATCACCTTGACGTAATCCGGTATAGTTGGTGTAAGATGTTAAGTCATTAATGTCAATTAATCGGTCATTATTGATATCTCCTGGCTTATAACTTTCCGTACCTGGCACTTTAAATACATAAAGCTCACGACCAGAACCAAAACCACCAAGTCCTTCACTAACATTGATCTTAATGAAACGAGCATTTGGTTTATCCTTAAACTCAAAACGTTTCTCGGTATCATTTGCTTCCCAATTGAAGTCACCGGCTTTTGTCCAGTTTTTCTGATCAGCACTATAGAACACCTCACCTTTTAATAAGATACCATTTCCGCGTCCAGAACGAGGTAAGTAATGGAATTTATCCAATTGGTTGAACGAATGAAGATCAATGATCATATCGAAAGGAACAGCTTTTTGTCCCCATTTCGTATGCCACATGTTACCCTCATCAAAATCAAACAACCTGTTTACACCCTCTGAACCTTGATTTGGAACAGATGTCTTAGCCGTAATACCTGTGATTGCGAATTGAAGTGGATTAGATTTCGTTGTTTTTTGGAAATCTTTCCAATCTGAAGCACCTTCTTTATTGACCGCACGGATTTGGAATTGGTAAGCTGTTTCAGGCTTTAATCCTTCAAATAAAAGTGTAGTATCTTGGATATGCGAGTAAAGCATATCATTGAACTTGATTTCATAATAATCTGCATTTGCCTGTTTTGTCCAAGTTGGAGATAATGTAAAGGCTTTGGTATTAGCATCGGTAATTTGAACATCAGCTGGAGCAGTCAATGCTCCTGTAGATTTCAAATAAGTGTTTGCTGGTGCATATTCAAATCCATTGATGACTGCAGAAACAGCTTCTTCCATGGTATTTACCTTCTCGACCTTGATGTAAACCAATGGATTTTTTACGATTGCAACCTTCGAGAACGGGCTTCCAGCAGTTGCAAACTTGTTTAAGTTAGGCTGTGCATCATAAAAATAAACATTCTCGCCAGCATTAAAGTCTGCTAATGTATTTACCTCTTTTAAGCTTACCTTTTTGCGTCCGATGTAAGCATTCACACGTTTAGGTTTCTTCGTAACATTAACGCGGAATTCGGTCGATTTATCCTTCACTTGTCCGTTAAACTCACCTACGGTTGGGAATACAGCAATCTTCACATTGCCTTTTTCATCCAATTCCGAATCGATACAAGTAGTCGAACCCGCACCATATTGGTAAGCTTGTGTTCTTCCATCATCATCGTATTCATTAAAAATGGTTTTTCCGTATGGGTAGATTTCGTAAATACGTTTATCCTGTTGGATTTCCTTAACATTGTTATTCGGATTCGTCATCGGAATAATTGCACCACGTTTGATGAAAACTGGCAATTTCCATATAGGAGCATCGAAATTATTCAGGATCGTATTTCCTGCATATTCTTCACCTGTAAAATAGTCGACCCATTTACCTTCAGGAAGGTAGATACCATTGCGGATATCATTGCCTAGGGTATCAACTTTAGTTTCTTGATATATTGGTGCTACAAGGATACTCGGTCCATAAAGGAACTGGTATTGCGTAGCTGTACCTTGCGTATATTGGTTTGGATAATCCAAGAACATGGCACGGATCATCGGTTTACCATCGATGGCTTCCTTAGCAATGCTATAAGCATAAGGCATTAACTCGGACTTCAACTTTAGGTAATGTCTGTTAATGGAGGTCACCGGTTCACCTAATGCATGCGGGTATTTCTCATTAGAACCCCAACCATCCATATTCAATTCCATAGGTGTGAAAGTCTTCCATTGGAAATCACGGGTATTCACCGTATTGTTCTTTCCGCCGAAAATACCATCCATATCAGAGGTAATATTTGGTTGACCAGAAAGCCCTGAACCGATATAGGTAGGAATGTGGAAACGAATATATTCCCATACACCACCTGTTTGGTCTCCAGACCAGATACCAGCATAACGCTGCGTACCTGCCCAACCATCTAGAGAAATAATGAAAGGACGAGCATCATTCCCATAATAAGGCATGATATGACCAACATCCGCCACACCGTTTAGTCCAAAAGAATATCCAGCTCCAACCCATGCAACGTCTGTTTTCAAAACACGAACACCCGCATCACGAACTTCTTTAACAATATCGCGTTGTAAAAGGGCACCAATGGAATCTTTAGGGTGTAAGTCAGATTGCGTCCATAAACCAATTTCCACACCATGCTCACGAGCATACTCTCCAAAACTTTTAAGGTTTTGAATATTACCATCTAAAGTTTCTGTCTGTCCATAACCAGCACCGTATCCATCATTTGGCAATACCCAACCTAATGGCATATCGTGATTTTTATAACGATCTACTACGGCACGAGCCGAAAATTGATAGTTGTTCTTTTCACCATTCAAGGACTCTTTCGTACCGCCTTCATTTTTCTGGCTTTCTTTATAACGTTTGCCATCTTCAAATAAGATTCCCTTTGGATCTTCTTTCCAATAGTCGCGGTTATATGCATTCAAATGTCCTTGGTAGAAACCAAACTTAGGAAGTAATACCGGATGACCAGTTAATTGATAAAAATCATTTAATAGACCTACTGGCGAATCACTTACGGTAATGAAAGCATCTAGGTAATCGGTTTCATGTTGAAGATTGACGATGCCTTTTTCTTTATTTCCGAAGTCATATCTTCCCTTTTTGAAGGAATACCACATGAGACTATAACCTTTACTTGACCAGTAATAAGGTGTAGGCGATGCTACCCCTCCGTCAGTCCAACTATTGGTATTTTCTATGGCAATGGATTTACCCTTATGCGAGAAACGTCCATTCTGAACACCTCCACCATAGAAATATTCATCAGGATGTTCTACAAATTTTAGGTTGACTTGTTTCTTGTCAAAAGTAGTTGCAGCAGCAGATTCCAAAACCAACTGCTTGTTTTTCTTATTGTATACCTTGAATTTAGTCGAAGCCTTATCAAATTCAACACGGATAGCTTCCGTTTCAATAGATGCAAGATTTGCTTCGTCTTTGACGGTTAATTCTTCCAATTTCTTCCTTGGATTATCCACCAGGATTTGAGCTGGCGGCTTGGCTTGTGGATCACGAAGTATCCCGCCATTATTATCTTGGAATAAGCGAAAGATATTATTTCCGTAAAAATCCATCGTTATCCGTTGATTATTGGATAATAACAGTTCAACAGTTGTTGGATTAATTTTAGAAATAGAAAGAATGTGTAAATCTCCGGGTTGTTGGGAGACAATGGTTTGAGGTTGATGTGGCAAAGCCACAGATGGACTGGCAAAAAACAACGAACAAGCTATTGCCCAGTACACCTTAGTGTGTTTGTTATGCATGTTATACGATCAATATAATTACTTCAAATACTGTTTTTCGATTGTAATCGTATGTTTTAAAATTAGGTGCCTAAAGGTAGTAAAGTTTGACAGAAAATAAACGACGGTTATTAATAAGTTACAAAACATGAGAGCTGAAATGTATGATATATACTACAATAGTTGAATAAATTTTAAGTAAAAGGTCTTCCGAAAACCAAATGCTTTAACGCACAGGCTACTTTACTTAAAAAAAGAGAAAAGAAAGAATTGTTAAATGAAAAAAAGGATTGGTTTTTGTGTTTAGCAATAAAGACCGAAAAAATTAAGAAGAGAACATGTGTTTTGTCAAGGCAATTGACGGACAAACATATTTCCTAAATAAGCTATCATGATATATACGCACTAACCGATGGAAAACAAAGATCAACAACAGAAGTACAAGGCATTTATCAGTTATAGTCATGGGAATAACCAGGGTGAAGGGCGGAAATGGGCAGATTGGTTGCACCATGCTTTGGAGACCTATGAGATCCCCGAGGATTTAATAGGCAAAAAGAATCAAGCAGGAAAGGAAATTCCCCGACAGATTTACCCGGTGTTTCAAGATGAAAAAGAGTTATCAGCGAGTTCCAGTTTAAGCCATTCCTTAACCTCTGCATTGGATAAATCGGAGTACCTCATCTTCCTAAGTTCTCCTCGCTCCGCTAACTCTACCTACGTTAGGGATGAAATCAAGTATTTTAAACAGACCGGGAAATCACAGCAGATCATGGCCTTAATCATCTCTGGGGAACCAGAGTATGGTGATGTGAAGACCGAGAAGCAATGTTTTCCTGATGAATTACGGTTTGCCATCAGTCCTGATGGGCAAATAGATTACGCTAAACCAGAGGAGGTATTAGCAGCAGATGTACGTATTCCGAATACACAAGACGAAGGATTTACTTCAGCAGAAGCCTATCGTCGGTATTTGCATGAAAAGAATGTCCCAGCACATCAAATAAAAGCTGAGGTAGAAGAATATAAAAAACGTCTTGATTTAGCGCTTTTAAAACTAATAGCCGGTATCCTGGAAGTTCCATTGAGTGAATTGACGAAAAGGGATCAGGCTTATCAATTAGAGAAGATCCGTCAGAAAAACAGACGGATGAAGAAGATTGCTACTGCCATTGCAGCATTAGCGATTTTGGCGGTCATAGCAGGTATTTTTGCTTGGAACCAACGTAATTCTGCCTTACGAAATTTAGCGCGTTCCTTATATGCTTCCGGAATCAATAAGCTGACGGAAAGTGAATATGGGGATGGTGCGGCTTATATTGCTGAGGCAACACGACGAGGTGATGAAAGTGCCAAGTTATTTGCCCACTCTATGCTAGCTGTTCAAGAAGACCTGATGCAGTTACCCAATATGAACTATGGTAATATTCGCTTTTCTCCTGATGGAAAATGGTTAGTGGGATTTGCCAATGTGGGTCAATTAAAACAGGTCTTACAAATTTGGGATGCCGTAAATCGTAAATTACACAAACAGGTAGATGATGTTTTTACCAGTCAGGCTAGGTATCCCCTATTTGATGCGAACAACCGAACTTATGTCATTGCAGACAATTACAAAATCGTTCGTTATGATATAGCCAATGATAAGAAAGAAGTCCTAAGGGAAAATCCGGACAGCAATTTTATAGCACTATATGATGTGGCACCTAACGGCCAATACATTGCTTTTAAGAAAGACAAGGATATCATCTTATACAATACCCAGCAAAAAACCGAACAGATCTTGTATCAATCGAAAGATATGAACCCTGTTACGGTATTTTTTGACCCGGGCTCCAAAAGAATTGTAATGGAAGCATCTTTGGGAGAAAGCTATGAAGTTTATTTTTTCGATATCAGTACTGGAGCTATTAAGCAATTGGATAAGAAAAAACTCAATAAAACTTTTAAACGACCAACTTTTTCCAAAGATGGTTCACAAATGGTTATACAGAATTCAGAGGGTATCTTTTATTTCAACTTTATAAATGGTGCTTCTTGGGCTAATTTCAGCAGGACGGATTACCGATATGCTGGCTTCTCGGATAAAAATCAAATCTTTGCTGGGAATGATCAAAGTATTGATCAATACAATCCAACTACGGGTAGTTTTGTAAAAACAACCAAATTACCGAGAAACCTATTTTTCTTTACTGGTTTAGCCAAGATTTTAGAGAATGATCCTAGAACATTGGAATATACATCTCCTGATTGGACGCAGAACTTAAACAGCAGTAGCAAGCAGACTTTCTTAGAGAATAGAAAGGCTCTTCCACTGAATATTGGCCAGTACTACGAAGAGGCTAATATGAATGTTTTTATTCCAGGCTTAACCGATCAAACAGCCTTTGTTTCCTACCATAAACAAAATCAAATTGATTTGTTGGATTTAAGTACGGGTGAGAAAAAAGTAGGCTTCATTAAAGTCCCAGAGGAAATTGTGACGATGATGGTTCTGCATGAATCCAAAAATATATTGGTGAAAGGAAAAACCGGTAAGTCTTATATCTTCGATGCACAAACAGGAAAAGCAAAGGGAAAACCTTTTCAAGCGGAGGCTAAGTTGTATTTGTTCAATAAAGAGCAAACACAGGTATTAACTCGAACAGGAAGTAAGAGCTTTGCTGCCTGGGACATTGCAACTGGAAAACAATTATTTGAATACAAAGAAGATAAGGATATACAGGGTTTTGCTGTTTCTTCGGACTTGAAACTTGCCATCATTGTGAATCCCAACCATTGGCGAGTATTGGATATCTCTAGTAAAAAAGTGCTGAAAGAAGGCAAAGAAAGCTTAAGTAGCGGTGCATTTAGTCCTTCGGGAAATCATTTGGTTATCGTCGATGGATCTGGTAATGCACAAGTCTTAGAAACAAAGAACTACTCGCCTATTTTAAAATTTAAATCCATTGAATACCCGTACATCGTCTTCAATACGAAAGGGAATGTTTTAGCTATTTCAGAAGATGCCAATCATATCCGTTTATGGGATTTAGAGAAAAAGAAATCCTTTGGACAAACCATACGTGTAAGTAAATACGCCAAGTTCCTTTATTTCTCGAAGGATGATGAGCAAATCTTCGTACAGGATGATGGTGAATCATCACGCTATATGTTGAAGATTATTGACGCGAAAACGGGCAACGTGTTGACCATGCCTTTTATCAATCAACGATTTGACAACATCTACATTATGCCTGGTGATAAGAAAATCATGACGAGGGAATCACTGATGGATGGTAGTAGTGTCTTTATTTGGGAAATCCCAGGACAGGTGGAGATTCCAAAAGACCAATTGGCAAAAGATTTGGAGCGTTTCTATGGCAAGAAATATGATGAGGAAACAGGTGCTATCTTAAATTATTCCGATAGCAGTGGGACTTATAATACCTGGTATTTTGAAGATCCATTTACACGGAGCATTTCACCAAATTCGAATGTGAAAATCTTGGATATTTTACATAAAAACTTCCCGATTAAAAATGCTTCAAACCTACAGGTATTGGGAGTTACTTATGATTATCATCCTTTAGCGAGAGCTATGATGGCTAAGCATTTCAGTGCAATACCTGATCAGCAATTTATCGGAAAGCGCCTAATGGAAATCACCGAGAAACAATTAATTAAAATAAAAGACAAAGCACTAAAAGCTGAGGTAGAAAGCTTATTAAAAGAAGCTAGACAAAACCTAAACAAATAAAGAATGAAGTTCACAAGAAGACAAAAAGGATTATTTGGAATTGTATTTATTGCCTGTTTAATACTCTTGTCTTGGATAGGATTGTCCAAGCTTTACCCCGAGAGTAATACACTACGATATCTCCCAGATCGTATTTACCGCATCATCAAGATTGTTTTTGGTGGTGATCCGTCTTCTACTTCCTTAGAACAAGAGGATGTGCCTTGGGAATTAATTCTTGCTAAGGTATTTGCCATAGGTATTCTATTGTTTGGGGCTTTTAAAATCATACAGAAAGTATTTTCAGAACAGTATAATCTCTTAGTTGCATCCTTTAAGAATAAGCATACTGTCACTATTGGAATCTCGAAAAAAGGCAGGCAGCTATTGCATAGTCTGAAAGATGATCAGCAAGAAAAGGCAATCGTTATTGAAAGGACTGCTGAGCATGCGAATATCAACAGCGTAAAAAAGGAAGGCCATTTGGTATTAATTGGAGATGCTGAGGAAAAGAACACATTAATGGAAGCAAGGATCAAAAGAGCCAAACGATTAATTGTTTTCTTGGAGAATGAGCAGGCTGTCATTGAGATTATGGAAACTACGCAGGAGATTTATCGCAAATGTAAACCCGAGCAACTGCTAAAATGCTACATACATTTACGAAACCCTAGGCTAATTGATTTAATGAAAAATGCAGGCTTGCGTTTCGAGCAATCCAATATGGAAATGCACTTCTTCAATATTCAAAAAATGGTCGCTAGGGCATTCTTCGCTAAACTTCCGCTGATATTTCGCGATAAGGACTGGGACATACAACAGCTAAAAAAAGTAATCTTTTTGGGCTATGGCGAATATGCAAAAGCCTTAATGATTCAAACCTTACGCATCTTTCATTTACATGAGGATGAAAAATTAGAAATACTGATTTATTCAGACCAAGCTGAGCGTGATCGGAATAATTTTAAGGAACAATTCCCAAAGGCGGATCATGTTTATCCTATTCAATTCAAAGAATTTAAAGGCTCTTATCAAGAGCTTTTACAAGAAAATCAATTACAACAGGACAATCAGAATACCTTGTTTATCGTAGCTTCGGATGATGACCAGAGCAATTTAAATCATGCTATTGAGATACTGTATAAAACCAAAGGCTTCTCCTCCTTCCCTATTTTCTGTCTAAATACTGAAGGCAAAGGATTACGCTCTTTAATTAGCCAAGAAGAGGAAATGGATCGCTTATATTTCTTTGGAAATATGGAGGATACCTGCCATGTAGAATTCATAACAGGAGAAAAACAGGATATTCTGGCGCAGGCCATACATGATGATTACCGCAAATTGTTGGCTGGAAGCAGTTCGGAAAGTAGCAGCTATACTTCTGATTGGTTAACCCTATCGGAAGATGCTAAAGATGCCAGCAGAACTCAAGCTGACCACATCATCTATAAATTACTACTGACCAAAAGACCATTGATAGACCCGAAGGATGAAGATCTGGTTTTCAATGCAGAAGAGTTAGAACGATTGGCGATTATCGAGCATAATCGATGGATGGCACATCGTTATATGCAAGGTTGGGATTTTGCAAATCAACGTGATGATTTACTTAAACTTCACCCATCATTGATCGCCTGGGAGGATTTATCAGAAAGCGAAAGACAAAAAGACAGGGATACGATTATTCGATTGAAAACGCTATTTGCAGCATTGAAGAAATAGATTTTACGCGGCTTATCATGACAGCAATATGGCTGTCCTATATTTTGAAAGGCCTATAATAAACCTTATCTTTGATATGGCTTTAGGGGTATTCTGAAGAAGAATTGAGAGAGTCCCTTTGAACCTGATGTGGTTGATACCACCGTAGGGAAAAGCGAAATAGTTTGGCTAGCTATCGTCTAGCTTATATTTCTCCTCATCTACCCAAAAGCCATTAATATATTAAATGATAATATTAATGGAAAACAACATCATTCAACAATTAGCACACTTAAGGACGAAAGGTCCGTTAGTACAAAACATCAGCAACTTTGTTGTGATGAATAATACTGCCAATGCTCTATTGGCTATAGGTGCCTCACCTATTATGTCGCATGCTAAAGAGGAAATACCCGAGATGCTTCAGATTGTAAATTCATTGGTCATTAACATCGGTACTTTGGATGTAGAATGGGCTAAAGCCATGATCTTTGCAGCAGATTGTGCCAATGAATTGCATAAACCCTGGATACTAGACCCTGTTGGTGCAGGAATATCCAAGCTACGTAATGAAACACTAAAACAATTGCTGGAGTTATGTCCTACGGTCATTCGTGGAAATGCTTCAGAAATCATGGCTTTACACAGCTTTGAAACGGCTACGGTTAAAGGTGTTGACAGTACGGAATCAAGCAGCACAGCTATTGATGCTGCAAAGTCACTGAACAAGACCTTTGGCTCTATAGTATGTATTTCTGGAGAGATTGATTACATCGTATCGGATAAAGAGATTATCGAAATAAACAATGGGTCACCTTTAATGACGAAAGTTACTGGATTGGGTTGCTCTTCTACAGCCATAATAGGTGCTTTCCTCGGCTTAGGATTGAATCCCTTTGAGGAGGCAGCAGCTGGAGTTGCTATTCTTAGTCTTGCTGGGGAGCTTGCCGCATTGGAATCAAATGGACCTGGTTCACTACAGATGAATCTTTATGATCAGCTTTATCAAATGGATACCGCCACATTAGAGGATAAATTGAAAATAAAGCGATATGCCTATTCATCCTAACTTCCCCTTCCCACTCTATTTGGTTATTTCGGAAGAGGCTTGTATTCATAAGCCTTGGTTACATGTGGCCGAAGAAGCCATCTATGGTGGGGTGGATATCATACAATTGCGAGAAAAGGATATGTCCTATCATCAATTCCTTGATCATGCTAGACAACTCAAGGCACTCTGCGATAAGCATGCAGTTCCTTTAATCATAAATGATCAAGTTGAAATCGCAAAGGAGGTTGCGGCATGGGGTATTCATGTGGGACGATCGGATACCTCTCCTTTAGAAATTCGGGAAAAATTAGGCGATTCCATTCAAATTGGTTGGTCCTTGGAAGTATTGGATCAACTAGATGATTCGCAAATTCAGGCGGTCAATCATTTAGGTGTAAGCCCTATTTATCAGACGAAAACAAAAACTAATACCATCACAGAATGGGGATTGGATGGTCTTCAGCAAATAAGACAATTAACAGATTTACCTTTGATTGCCATTGGTAATATGAATATGGATACGGCAGCAGCCACCTATAAAGCAGGTGCAGATAGCATTGCAGTAGTTTCAGCCATCTGTTCTAGCCCAAATCCTCGCGCAGCTGCTGAATCATTAAAAGCTTTATTAATATGAGTGAAAGAATTTATAAAACTGTTCCTACCGTTCTGAGCATCGCTGGTTTCGATGGTTCAGGTGGTGCAGGAATACAAGCAGATACCAAAACCATTTCTGCAATAGGTTGCTATGCCATGAATGTCTTAACCGCGCTACCCGTTCAAAATACCCAAGGGGTCAAGAATATATTCGCTATTGATCCAAAGGCTATTCAAGAACAATTGGAATGCATCTTTGAAGATATATACCCCGATGCCATTAAGATAGGCATGGTACATAGCACAGAGCTTGTAGGAATCATTGCTGAATTTTTAAAAGACTATAAAGGTAAAATTGTATTTGACCCGGTAATGGTAAGTACCAGCGGACATAAGCTTATCGAGGATGACACGATTTCAGCTATCAAGAGCCAGCTTTTCCCTCTTTCTGATATCATTACCCCAAACTTGGATGAAGTTTCTGTATTGGTTGGAAAACCCGTATTGGAGCTTCAAGATATGGAAGCTGTTTCGGATCAATTATTGGAAATGGGCTCAAAAGCCGTCCTACTAAAGGGTGGGCACTTGCAATCGGATATCTTAACCAGCATCTTACTTCAGCATGGTCAAGCGGCTCAATACTTTGAATCCAAGAAAGTGGACACTAAAAACACGCATGGATCAGGCTGTACTTTATCCTCTGCCATTGCCTCTTACTTGGCAATTGGACAGACTTTACCAGAAGCAACAGAGAACGGTCTAGCCTATGTTTACCAAGCTATTTTAGCTAGTAAAGATCTAATTATCGGCAAGGGACATGGACCATTAAATCACTTCTTTAACCCCCATAAATTACGCACAAATGAAATGGACTGATCAAGCATGGGAAAAGATTCAACCCATCTATGATAGCATATTACAGATGCCCTTTATTCAGGAATTACAAGATGGCACTTTAGCATTGGATAAATTTCAATTCTATATGCAACAGGATTCCAAATATTTAGAGCATTATGGACGAGCACTAGCAGCATTGGGTGCTAAGGCCAAGGATAACCAAATGGCATTGGACTTTTTTGAGTTTGGAAAGAACGCCTTAATTGTGGAATCAGCTTTACATGCTTCCTACTTTGAGGAATTTGGATTGCAGCCACATGCGGAGATCCCAATGGAACCTGTTTGCCACCATTATGTGCATTATCTAAAAAGTACAGTAGCATATGATCCTATTGAAGTGGCTGTAGCTGCCATTTTACCTTGTTTCTGGATCTATCAGGAGGTAGGAAACTATATTCTTCAAAAGGAAACAGCAAATAATCCTTACCAGAAATGGATTGATACCTACAGTTCGGAGGAATTCGCTGAAGGTGTAAGGAAAGCGCAATATTATGCTGATATGATGGCCGATAATACCACAGAAGCACTTCGAGAGCAAATGTTTGAAGCATTTGTAAATGCTAGTCAATTGGAATTTCAGTTTTGGGATGCTGCCTATACAAATCGTATCTGGTAATTCTTAGGGAAAAACAAGGCTATTCAAGATACAAAATATTCCATTCAATTCAAGGGATGGGAATCATATTTGGATATAATTTCCATCGTTGAGAATGCTTATCATTTCAAGGATATTTGGATTAGAGAGAAGCAATTAATTTGAACAACATAAAATCCAAACAGCATGAAACAACGCGTTCCTGTATCCCAGATTATGAGCAAGGAATTAATTACCTTGACACCAAAAGATAGTTTATACGATGCTGAGAAATTATTCAAGCAGTATCATATCCGACACCTCCCTATTGTCGAGGACAAGAAGTTAGTGGGCGTAGTCAGTTATTCCGATTTATTGAAGATTAGTTATGCTGATGTCAATGAGGAGGACGATATTGAAACTGTCGTATATGATATGTATAGCATACCTCAACTGATGGCAAAAAGTCCAGTGACGGTAAGTTCGAACACCAACATCAAAGATGTGACGGAAACCTTAGCCAATCATACTTTCCATTCCATCCCAGTTGTTGATGATGGCGAGTTGGTGGGAATCGTTACAACAACTGATTTATTAAAATACTTTATCGATCAATACTAATTTTGGTCAATAGTTAAATAGAGACCTACAGACAGCCAGATTTGTAGGTCTTTATTAAGCCAATAAGAAAATAATTTGTAACAAAATACTAATATTGAGCTTATTAATAAAGATTTTTAGGTACTTTAGGTAAACAACTTATAGTACAATGAAAAAAACAAGCATATTCGCCGGTATCTTTTTTCTAGTAGCGCTCGCTTCATGTACCTCAAATAACAACAAGCAATTTGAGAGCAAAGATACGGCTGATCAGGTAGCTCCTGACTCTACCACGCATGAACACATCGACCACGAACACAATTCACAGAATTCTTTAGATTGGAATGGAACCTATAAAGGGGTATATCCATGTGCTGACTGCCCTGGTATTGAAACCACAGTGGTTTTGAACAACGATGGTACATTCAGTTATACAGGTGTTTACCAAGAGAGAGATACAAAAATCGAAGATACAGGTAAATTCATGTGGCATGATAATGGAAGTGTAGTACACTTGATGGGAAAGGAAGTCAACATGAAATTACGCGTAGGTGAAAATCAATTGATTTCATTAGATCAAGATGGGAAACCTATCGAGGGTCCGTTAAAAGACCATTACGTTCTTAAGAAACAAAATTAGAGCCTTATACACTAACTATTTAATATGAGAAAAGCCGGAATAAATCCGGCTTTTCTTATTATATCTTTTGAGCAGCTATTTGCTACTTCTTATGCTTTATTTTTCAAAATACCTTTACAGATATTAGCTACCAATGCTGGGCCTTCATAAATAAATCCAGTGTAAACTTGAATCAAGCTAGCTCCTGCATTGAGTTTCTCAATAGCATCTTCTGCAGAATGGATACCCCCTACTCCAATAATTGGAAATGCACGATTAGATTTGTCCGATAAGTATTTGATAACTTCAGTAGAACGTTTGGTAAGCGGTCGACCACTTACACCACCTGTTTCTTTCACCAATTCGGGATCAGAATGTAAGCCATCTCTTGATATGGTGGTATTAGTTGCAATGACTCCTGCAATCTTTGTATCTACGACAATCTCCACGATGTCATCCAATTGAGAATCGGTTAAATCTGGTGCTATCTTCAATAAGATAGGTTTTGGACTTTCTTTCTCCTCATTTAGATTCTGCAGCGTACGCAAAATATTCTTAAGTGGTTCTTTTTCTTGTAAATCTCGAAGACCAGGTGTATTCGGTGAACTGACATTGACAACAAAGTAGTCCACATAATCAAATAAGGTTTTAAAGCAGTAGATATAATCATTTACAGCCTCTTCATTAGGTGTGATTTTGTTCTTACCAATATTACCACCAATGATCAAACCATCTTTATTTTTTAGATGCTTTAAACGTTCTGCCGCCACATCAGCTCCCTGATTGTTAAAGCCCATTCGGTTGATTAATGCCGAGTCATTTACCAAACGAAACATGCGTGGTTTATCATTACCTGGCTGTGGTTTAGGCGTTACAGTACCGATTTCAATAAAACCAAATCCCAATTTAGACATATCCGAAATGTATTCGGCGTTCTTGTCAAAACCTGCTGCAAGCCCAACAGGATTCTTAAAGGTCAATCCAAATACCTTCGTTTCCAAACGTGGGTCTTCAACACAGTATAGCGACTTCAATAAGGCATTGGAGCCCCAAATCTTATTGAATACATGAAGTCCTCCAGTCACCGTATGGTGTGCTTTCTCAGGATTCATTGAAAAGAAAAATGGTTTTATGAGCTTATACATGAATGCAAAGGTAGCCAAAGATGCAGAAATATTCATTACTTTTGCATCCGAAATGATATCTATAAATAACTTAACATTTGAAATTGGGTCAAGGGCGCTTTACGATGAGGCAAATTGGCATATCAAGCCTGGAGATAAGGCTGGTTTAATAGGTGCCAATGGTGCAGGAAAATCTACTTTATTGAAACTTATTGTTGGTGATTATTCCCCAACAAGCGGTTCAATCTCTATGGCCAAGGATTTAAAGATAGGTTATTTAAACCAAGATCTCCTTTCTTACCATTCCGATAAAAGCATACTCCATGTTGCTATGGAAGCTTTTGAGCGTCAAAACCAATTGCATACGGAGATTGAAAATCTCCTAAAGAAATTGGAAACTGATTACTCTGACGATATCCTTAATAAATTAAGCGATAAACAAACGGAGTTTGAAGCTTTGGATGGTTACAGTATTGAATTTAGAGCACATGAGATTCTCGCTGGTTTGGGTTTCTCCGAAGAGGAACAAAAAAGACCTTTAGCTACCTTCTCTGGAGGATGGCGTATGCGTGTTATGCTTGCTCGTATTCTCTTACAAACTCCCGATATCTTATTACTGGATGAGCCTACCAACCACTTGGACTTACCGTCCATTAAATGGTTAGAGAACTATCTGCAAGCTTTTGAGGGCGCAATTATCATCGTTTCTCACGACCGCTACTTCTTAGACCGCATCATCAATAAGACCGTGGAATCCCGCAAAGGGAAATTGACCTTATATGCTGGAAACTACTCTTTCTATTTAGAGGAAAAATCCATGCGTGAAGAGATTCAAAGTAATCAATACAAGAATCAACAAGCTAAGATTAAACAAGAAGAGCGTTTAATTGAAAGATTCCGTTCAAAGGCAAGTAAGGCAAAGATGGTTCAATCTAGAATCAAGGCCTTAGACCGTATGGAAAAAGTCGACGAAGTAGATGATGATAATCCGGAAGTAAACTTCAGCTTTAAATTCTCGAAACCTTCGGGAAGGCATGTGGTAACGGTAGAGAACATTTCTAAGTCCTATCCGAACCTGGAAATCCTGAAAAACACCGATGCACTAATTGAGAAAGGTGATAAAATAGCTTTAATCGGTGCCAACGGAAAGGGTAAATCAACCTTATTACGTATTGTTGCAGATGCCGACAAAGAATACCAAGGAAAATCTACTAAAGGACATAACGTGTCCCAGACTTTCTTTGCCCAGCATCAATTAGAAGCCTTACACTTGGAGAACAGCCTCTTACAAGAGCTTGTTGCATTTGCACCAAAACACACTGAAACAGAATTACGTTCTATTTTAGGTTGTTTCTTGTTTACTGGTGATGATGTATTCAAAAAAATTAAGGTCTTATCAGGAGGTGAAAAATCACGTGTTGCCTTAGCAAAAGCACTGACTGCTGATGCTAATTTCTTAGTACTCGATGAGCCTACCAACCACTTGGATATGGCTTCTGTAAATATCCTAATCCAAGCTTTACAGCAATATGAAGGAACATTCGTTGTGGTATCTCACGACCGTTATTTCTTAGAGAATATAGCTAATAAGATTTGGTTTATTGAGGACAAACAGATTAAAGAATACCCTGGTACTTACCAAGAATATGAAGAGTGGAGCTCTAAGCGTGTTTCCAAGCCTCAACCTGCAGAAGCTAAGAAAATAAAAGAAGAGCCGAAGAAAGAAAAAGCTCCGATTACGGAAGACAGCAAACGTATCTTATCAAAAAAGAATAAGGAATTAACTGCTCTTGAAGAGAAAATTGCCACTCAAGATAAATTGGTAAAGGATCTTGAAGTAGAATTAGCCAAAGAAGAGATTTATAGTGATGCCGTTAAACTACAAGAGCATACACGTAATTACAACTCTGAAAAAGCAACCCTAGATCATTTACAAGCAGACTGGGAAAAATTAGCAGAAGAAATCATGGAATTAGAAGGATAGAAATCCTTCTAATTCTAAACTTCAACTACAGTACCCCAGTTTAAATTGAAAACCATTGCTTATTGGAAGCATTTTTGCGTTATATTTATGATATAATCTTTAATTCGCAAAGATGACCGAATATATTCCTTATATACTATCCTTTTTCGTAGGAGTAGGATTGGCTGCTGCTACAGGCTTTCGTATCTTTCTACCGATCTTTTTCATCAGCCTAGGTACCTATTTAGGCTGGATACCCGAAAATGAAAGCTATGCTTGGATTGGTGGATTGCCTGCTGTTATAGCCACTGGTTTAGCTACGGTAATTGAAATTCTAGCCTATTACATCCCTTATGTCGACAATCTTTTAGATAGCATTTCCGTGCCATTAGCAACTATTGCCGGATCTTTATTGGTTGCATCTCAGTTTACGGAATTGAATGCTTGGACGCAATGGTCATTAGCCATTATTGCTGGTGGAGGTACTGCCGCGAGCATTAGTTCGGCCTTAGCGGGTACAAGAGCAGCATCTACTGCCACTACTGCTGGTATTGCTAATCCGGTTGTATCTACCCTAGAAACTATTGGATCCAGCATCATGAGTGTAGTTGCTATCTTCTTACCTGTATTGGCTATTATCTTTGTACTTTTTATACTTTTCCTGATTGTCAAATTCGGAAAGCGTCTTGCAAAGAAGATTCAACGAAAACCAAAAGCCTTACAATAGCTGTCTTACTGCAATTGATTGCTTCTTTCCTCTTCTTGGGTTTCCGCTGTTTTGATAGGTTGATGATTCACCCAACAATAAGCTAAAAATGGAAGCAGCACAAAAAACAGCACACCTGTCCAAAAACCTACTAGATTAGCAAAAATCAAAGCAATAACAAACACCAAGACCGGATAAGTAAATAATAGGACTGCGAACATTAAGGAATCATAAAATATCGTTCCTTCGGTTTTCTTTTTAACCTGTTTTTTGACGATTTGATAGAACCAATTATGCGTATAATAACCTGCTTTAGCTGGCAAACGCATCCATTCGTTCTTGGTTCTATTGATGTGATTCTCCGCAATAAAACCCTCGGGTAGATTGAATTCCAGTTTATCCCTTAAATCGGAAATGAGTTGTGTTGTATTGACTTGATTTGGACCTTCCAAATAATTGGTACAGTCTACTGCAGACATACCTTCTAAGGAAACAGCTTTTGGAATATGGTCAAATGAGCTATAACCAATCGCATAAGGCTGTATTTGAAGTGGCACATCCATTTGAATGGAGCGTTCAATAAGCATGCGCATGCCTGTATGCATGAATGGCTGCAAAGTCAATTTATTTCTGGAAATACCTTCCGGAAAGATCAATATCTTATTTCCCTTGGTCAACTCTTTGACGCATTCATCAATACTGAAGGCATTCTTAATATTGATCTCTTCATCTTGATTCTTTCTGTAAATGGGAATCATAAATACCGAGCGTAAAAGCCAGTTTGCCCAAGGCTTATCAAAGATATCTCCTCGAGTTAAAAAACGTATATCTGCCGGTGCATGAACCGCAATGACTAAAGCATCAAAAAAAGAATTGGGGTGATTGGAAACAATTAACGCAGGTTGCTTTAGATCAGCAAACTCCAAATTCTTCAATTGCCAATCCGTGACATACCATTTTAATCCAAATCGAACGAAGTTTCTTAATAACAGGTATAGCATAACAAAATGTCTAAATCTAGATCTTTTATTATTGTTTCACAAAAAACACGCCTAAATTTAAAAGTACTAATCTTCCTTCATCGATTCCGTGATTTTATGAATGTTGAGACTATTGGCCATGGCACTAAAAATCTGGTGATAGGTTCCATGTCTATCGAATAATTCCTCATGTGTACCATCTTCCACTACCCTACCTTTTTCCATGACGATTATATGTTCCGAATCGATGATTTGAGAAATGCTATGGGAAACAATGATCACAGTACGCCCCACTTTAATAGCATCTAAGCTATTCTTTATCTGCTCAGTGGCAATGGCGTCCAAATTAGCGGTTGGCTCATCTAAGAAGATAATTGGAGGATTTTTCAAAAACATACGTGCAATGGCAATCCGTTGTTGTTGTCCTCCAGATAACAAGTGTGCCTCAGAATCATATCCATTGGGCAGTTCCAGTATCTGCTGATGTATGTAAGCCTTCTTGGCTGCTTCCTCCACTTCTTCAAAACTAGCTTCTGTCTTTCCGTAGCGAATATTATCAGCAATACTTCCCTTAAATATGTGATTACGCTGCAATACCAGACCTACATTCTCACGCAGATAATCCGTATCATATTCCCTAAGATCTACTCCATCCAATAGAATCTGTCCGGCACTAGGTTCATAGAATTTATCCAAGAGATTAATGATGGTACTTTTCCCAGCTCCCGATAGACCAACCAATGCTGTATTTTGATTTGGTTCAATGGTCATGCTCACATCAGTTAATGCCTGATGTCCATTAGGATAGGAAAAATCAACATTTCTTATTTCAATACAGCCTTTTATATAGGAAGGCTTATACGATCCTGATGGCTCTTGCTGTGCATCATCTTCTAAAATGTCAAAAAAGCTCTCTGAATAGATCAGTGCATCATTTACCTCATCATAAATACGGTGCAACTGTCTGATTGGTGCAGATACGTTATTGAACAACATAATATGAAACATGATGGCACCAATAGACATCTGCTCATTCAATACAAAATACGCCGTTAAGATGATGACAATTACAACACCAATCTGCTCAATAAATCCTTTGATGCTATCAAATAGAAAACTTGTTTTCCGAGTAGCCATTTGATTTTCGGTCATCTCATATTGAATTACCTTATGTCGCTCTGCCTCGATATCCTCCCGAACAAAGGATTTAATAACAGTAATAGAATCAATCAAATTAATAATCTGATTACTCTTGTTCTCCCGGTAACTACGCATATTCCGTCTAAAGCCGGAAAGGCGTTTAGCCTGCATTTGGGAAACATAAAAATAGATCGGAATAATAAACAAGCCTACTAAACCCACATAAAAATTAGCCAAAAACATACAGACCAAAGCAACAATGGCGTTGGCAAATAGCGGTAGAATATCGATAAAGAAATTTTGAACTAAGCGGGTTAAGGAGCTAATTCCGGCATCAATACGTGTTTGAAGCTTACCCGATTCATTTAGACTGGAGGTATAAAACGCCATTTTATAGGTGAGAATCTTATTAACAATGGCTTGAGAGAAATCTCTAGCGATCATAATTCTCAACTTTTCCCCATAAAACTTCTGACCAAACTGTACAGCGGAATAGAGAATCTCCTTACCCAAAAGAATAGCTGAAATAATACCCAGTAAGGACAATCCCTGCCTCAGTGGGGTTTTGTTAATCAACAATTCGCTGATCGTATCTACCGTATATTTTAAGATAAATGCATTGACCTGTGCCGCAAAGGAGCCGACCACAGTAAGCAGAATGGTATAGAAAATAAGATTCTTATACGGTCTAGTAAAAGGAAGAATCTTTTTAAACAGTTGGTTTATGGTCATACAAGTTAAACCTTATTTATATCCTAAAAGTTTAACTGAAGCTGAAATATCCTAGTATTTCACCGGATATTGGCTCATAAAGTCAAACTTATAGTCTTTATGTTGTTTTAAGCTATCGATCAAACTACTTAGCAATGCTTGTCCTTTTTTGTTTTGGAACATATCATCGTGCATCAGTAGAACGACATTATTTGGTTTTAAAGTTGATTTATTACCAAGCATATTTTTAATGCGGGTATAGATTTCATTTACTGATTGAACTGGATTACCAGATAGGCCATTGATTTTCCATTCCACATCCCAACCATAAATTTTATAGCCATGTACACCCAATAAGTCAGCTGTTTGAGACCCAGAACTCAAATCAATTCGTCTAGTACCATCGAATAACCAAATATTACGGCCTGGCATACGGATGATTTTATGTTTCAAGGCCAAGTCTTCCTCACATTTATCAAAATCATTTACGGCAGCATCTGGATTGCTATAGAATACATGGAAACGGTTATTAGCATGCGTATAACTGTGGTTATAGCATTCCACCAATGGATTATTCATATAGCGTTGATAATCATTCTTCAAACGCTTGCTCATATTGGCGTGCTTACCTACTAAAAATGCATTGATTTTAACAGCTTTGGAAGTTGCGATTGAATCAATTGCTCTCGAACCAATCAATGGTCCATCATCAAAAGTCAAGTAAATATGCTTGTCCTTTTTGTTTAATTCGCGGTAAATACTATCTCGAAATTGGCGTTTCGCAACTTTAGGATCAATTTTATTTAAGGAATCTAAAGGTGGGAATACAATTTTACCACGATTTAGTGAGTCCAATAAATCCATCAATTTAACAGTATCTTGTTTTTGCACCAATTTATCTTCTTCCTTATTGACTTCTGTAGAGTCATTTAAGATCTTTTTGGTGGAACCAACAATGTTATTACAAGATGAAAAGGCAGCGAGGATAGAAACGACAGCAACACCAACAACCAAGAACTTTTTCAACATAGCGAATGTGACGAATTAAAATTTTTTCAAAAGTACAAATAATATGAGAATACAAAAAGTAACATTCAAAGAGCCTTCCCCAAAAGTAGGTCATTAACCACAGTGAACCACCTTATTTGATCGCTTTAGAATCAATTACTTAGATTTCCATTTATAGTTTCTTATTTAATTAACGATTAGATAATAAAGGGATAAAAAAAAGCTGCCTCTCCATACAGGAGAAGCAGCTACACTTAATTAACATACCTCACTAATCTCGGTCACCTCTATATTTTCTATATTTTTTATCCATTTTCTTATGGTATTTCACATGCTCCTTTTCCATTTTACGGTAGTGTTTTTCACGATCTTTATAGTATTTGTTATGACCACGTCCATCACGCATAGAAACTTGTGAATAGTTACGTGAATAACGGTGATAACGGTCGTAATGACTACGGTGGTTTCTCCAAGGGTTTGCATCATTGATCACTACTTTGTAAGTACGATATAGGTCAATATGTCCATAACGTCTTGGTAAAGTACGGTGTGATGCCCAACGGCGACCATCATAATAGTGGTAATAGCGATTGTTTACATCGTAATACACATCCAATTCAGGCATGTAGTAATAACGTGCATAATCATAACCTACGGGTCCCCATTGCGGTTGTACGCCAATGTTAAAGCTTACATTTATCTGTGCTTTCGCAGGCTGTGTAAAAGCCAATCCCCCAAAAAATAATGCTAAGTAAAATAACTTTTTCATAAGCTCCTCCTTCTAGTTGACAGCTCTTATAGTCTGCCTAATTTTAATTCTATGACTTTTCAATGACCTGGAAGGATTAATATGCAAAATGTTAAATTTTGTAAAAAGTTTAATAAACCCTTATTATCAAGCCATTGAGCAGGAAAATTTCTCCATTATTTGGATAAATTACTATCCAATTTGAATTGATGAGTATTCAGTCGATGTGCTTTCCTTTTTATGGCTTCCTTTTCTTATCTTTGTCGCAATTTTTAACATAAAATCTCTTATGGCATTACAATGTGGTATCGTAGGCCTACCGAACGTGGGCAAATCAACTTTATTTAACTGCTTATCCAACGCTAAGGCGCAGGCTGCGAACTTCCCTTTCTGTACTATTGAACCGAATGTTGGGGTAATTACTGTCCCTGATGCTCGCTTGAATAAATTAGCTGAACTGGTAAACCCGCAACGTATCGTCCCTAATAACATCGAGATTGTTGATATCGCCGGATTAGTAAAAGGTGCTTCTAAAGGTGAAGGTCTTGGTAACCAATTCCTTGGAAACATCCGTACTACCAATGCCATTATCCACGTATTACGTTGTTTTGACGATGGTAATGTCATCCACGTAGATGGCTCTGTTGACCCTATCCGCGATAAAGAGATTATTGATACAGAACTACAATTAAAAGATCTAGATACGGTTGTAAAGAGAATCCAGAAAGTCGAAAAAATGGCTAAGACAGGTGGCGACAAAGATGCAAAACGTACTTATGAAGTACTTTCTGTTGTAAAAGAGCACCTAGAATCCGGAAAATCTGCTCGTACTGCTCCTATTTCGGAAGAAGACAAAGAATTTATTGAAGACTTAACCTTATTGACTGTTAAACCAGTTCTTTATGTATGTAATGTTGACGAAGCATCTGTAAATACAGGAAATGCTTATGTTGATCGCGTAAAAGAAGCTGTAAAAGATGAAAATGCAGAGGTTTTGGTTATTTCTGCTCAGATTGAATCGGAGATTGCGCAATTGGAAGATTACGAAGAGCGCAAAATGTTCTTAGAAGACCTTGGTTTAGAAGAATCAGGTGTACATAAATTAATCCGTGCTGCTTATTCTTTATTGGACCTGGCGACTTATTTTACTGCTGGTGTACAAGAAGTTCGTGCATGGACTATTGAGAAAGGTTATACCGCACCTCAGGCTGCAGGAGTAATCCACACTGACTTTGAAAAAGGCTTTATTCGTGCCGAGGTCATCAAATATAACGACTATGTACAGTACGGCTCAGAAGCTGCTGTGAAAGAAGCAGGTAAGCTTTCTGTGGAGGGTAAAACCTATATCGTAGAGGATGGTGATATTATGCACTTCCGCTTTAACGTTTAGAACTAAACAACAATACATATGAAAGGATTCCCAATATTGGGAATCCTTTTTTTTATGGTATTAATCCTTGTTATCCGTATTAGATTTCAATACATGAGCGAACAAATGTCCTCATAAATTTGTATATTAGATAGACGATTAAAATCTAAGAGACATGGCATCATTAAAATTTTCTAGAATATTATTAGCAATCGATGATACCCCTTGTTCGCAACGGGCGATTGATTATACCAGGCAGATTGTAACGAACATTCAACCATCATTAGCATTGGTTACTGTTGTTCCTCCTACTTCACCGGCATCCTATGGCGTAGACCCTTTATTGGGTCAACAACCTATCATTGTACCTGAAGTATCCGAGATACAACAACAAGCTTCTCAGGACTACTTAAATCGGGTAGCTGCTGAGTTTACCGATGCAAAGGAAACATTTACGTTTAATCGTGTGGGGGATGTTCGTGATGAGATCTTGAACGTGGCTAAAGAGTGGACAGCTGACCTTATCATTATGGGAAATAACGGCAGAACAGGCTTTGACCATTTCCTTTCGGGTTCAGTGTCGGAAGCATTAATTCGCAAATCCAATATTCCGGTATTGGTTATACCGTTAAACTGCGATTAAGAATATCATCGTATTAAGGCTTTATCAAGCGGGCAACAAACATGGAGTCCGCTTTTTTATTGTAGCCAATAATGGATTCCATGGCCTCAATCTTCAAACCGTAGGTCTCTGCCAATCGATTCACTACCGCTTCATTCTCTTTTTCATAAACAGAGCAAGTAATATAGATCAATGGCTTGCCAACCTTTAAGAAAGGAAGTACATTTTTGGCAATTTGAAATTGCAATTCAGCGAATCGAGCGATCTCTTCACCTTTAAATTTAGAAAGCATCTCCGGGCTTCTCCCCCATGTACCGGAGCCTGAACATGGCGCATCCAATAAGATGGCATCAAAATGCTCCCCGCCTATCTGTTGGGTAACAGGAATACTTAAGTCCAATATCTTCTTGCGGTAATAGGTTTTTATCCCTGCACGCTCAAATCGTTCATCTAAATTGCGTAGGATACTCAATCGAATATCAGAAACCAATAATTTAATATCAGGTTCTTTATCCAATAGCATCAGAGCTTTTCCCCCTGAAGCAGCACAGCAATCCCACCAAGAACTCTTAGGGAGAACATCAACGCCATTTAAGGTTTGCTGTGATGAAAGATCCTGAACCTCGTATAATCCTTCGATTTTATGCAATTGTTGGAGATTGGTGCCATTCGGCAATACCAGGGTGTGCTCACCTAAACTTTCAAAGGAAATCTCATGCTTATTCAGTTCTTTAACAACACGATCTAATTGGCCACGTTGAACACGGATAAATAAATCAGGTTGAATGAAATGAGAGGAAACAAAAGCATCCCGATCAATGCTTGGTGATAATTCCGATGCAAATGGAAACACATCCTGTAAAAAGTCTCCGTAAATGCTTTGAATGTATTCTATTTTCGCAAGGAGACTTTCTTGAGTTCTAGTCAACCATTCCGGTTGTAAGACTGCTACAACAGCGCTTTGCTGCTCACAGAGAAACTCTGCGATACATAGCCTATCTTTAACATTCAAGGATAACAAAGCCTTTCCTATGCGAAAGTAATTATAGCAATAGCGGGAGTTCATCCTTCTATCAGAAGAACCCATTTGTTTATTCAGCTTGTAAAACTGGGTTAAGAACCTTGCAAAAGGCTCCTTGAAAGAATAAGACTCCAGACAACGCTCAAAGTTGCGTATCTGCTGGAGTACACGCTTGCTATTAATTTCCAATGTTATCTAATTATTGAAAGGTTCCGTTTCGATATGTTTTCAAACGAACCGCTTGATTCACATATCCCCATTGCTCATTATAGCTAAACTGGTAATCAGAAAATAGGCCACTGTATTTTTCACCTTCAAGCTTCTCTGCATAATCAGGACCATATTTCAACAATATATTGGTAAAAAAACGTCCTGCATCATATCCTTTATAAGCAAAATCTGAAGGATCTACTTTATACTGACCTTTATAATTTCTTTGGAAGTTCTGAACCTCGGAACTCCATACTTTCAAATGGCTTTCTGAAGAAATTGTAGGATCCATACGATAGAAGTTATTATATGGATTGAAATCTATGCGATCCCAAAGTGGATGTCCAAATAAACGAATACTATTACCAGAAGAAACCAAATCATCTAGTTTGTTTACAAAAGCACGCAATTGTGTCTTTTCTGTTGTCCCACAAACTACATACGCATAGCCTACATCAGGCATGGCTTGGTCCAATTGACTGGTAGAAGCAATATGTTTAATGATAATACCCGGATTTATCCTTTTCACCTCTGCATCAAAGCCATCGATAAATTGACGGTGATCATTATCTCTCGCATCAAAAACAATGACAACATCACCTGAGCGATATTTTGAGGCAATATCAGCCGCAATCGCACGCATGTGGATACGGATTGGCGGCGTAATGGAAACTAAATTGCTGATATTAAATTCCGAAGGCATACTTGCTGCCAAAGGATTAACCTGTAATACTTTCTTATTGGTATTTGCACGAGCAAAGGAACGAATCTCCTTTGGATAAACAGGACCTACGATTAAGCTTGCATCTGCAATTTCTTTTGAAGAAGCGATGGTCACATTCTTCATTTCTGAATCCTGTGTATCCATTACTTGCAGCTTCACTTGACTACCTCTCTTAGCAGCCTCATTCATGCCCATTTGAAATCCTTGGTAGAAATCCAATGCTAAAGCTGAACGCTTTACATCCGCCTCTACCACATTGGTACCTGCTACCTTATCCAATTGAAATGGAAGTAAAAGCGCAATGTTATTGCTTAATTCAGCTTTTTTAACATCCTCGTTTTTCTTTTCGTCTTCCTTCTTTCCAGGCTTATTTCCCTCAGTTCCTGTCTGTCCACCATGAACCGTAGGATTACGTAATACCCCTGTAGTTTTTGGTGTACAAGAACTCACAGCAAGTATTGCCCCAAGGCATACTGCTGTGATGGAATGTTTATAAATATTTTTTAGTTTATTCCCACTCAATGGTTGCTGGTGGTTTTGAACTGATATCATACACGACTCTATTGATTCCTTTGACATGATTGATGATTTCATTTGAAATTTTAGCTAGCAAATCATAAGGTAAGTGAATCCAGTCTGCCGTCATACCATCCAAAGAACCTACAGCTCTTAATGCTACAACATGCTCGTAAGTGCGCTCATCGCCCATTACTCCAACAGATTGAACTGGCAAAAAGATTGTTCCCGCTTGCCATACCTTATCGTACCATCCCGATTCCTTTAAATTACGAACGTAGATGTCATCTGCCTCCTGCAAAATCCGTACCTTTTCTTCTGTAATATCTCCTAAAATACGAATTGCTAATCCTGGACCTGGGAACGGATGTCTACCTAAAATATTAGGATCTACATCTAAAGTCTTCCCTACGCGACGAACTTCATCTTTAAACAAGGTCTTTAATGGTTCGATTACTTTCAATTTCATGTAATCTGGAAGACCACCTACATTGTGATGTGATTTAATGGTTGCAGACGGACCTTTTACCGAGATAGACTCAATGATATCCGGGTAAATAGTACCTTGACCTAACCATTTAGCTTCTGTGCCTTCAGGAAGCTCTTTTTGTATTTCTTTTGCTGCTTCATCAAATACATCGATAAATGAAGCTCCAATAATCTTTCTCTTTTGTTCTGGCTCTGAAACTCCAGCTAAACGACCATAAAACAATTCTTTTGCATTAACACCTTTGATGTTCAAGCCCATGTCTTTGTAAGACGCTAAAACTTGCTCATACTCGTCTTTACGCAATAAACCGTGGTCAACGAAGAAACAGTGCAATTTATCGCCAATAGCATGGTGCAATAATACCGCTGCTACTGTCGAATCTACCCCACCTGACAATGCCATAATAACATGATCATCACCCAATTGCTCCTTAAGATCTTGAACTGTTGATTCAACAAAAGTATCCGGAGTCCAGTCTTGATGACAACCACAGATATCGATCACAAAGTTTTTCAATAAAACTTGACCATCGGTCGAGTGAGTAACCTCTGGGTGGAATTGAATACCATAGGTTTGTGTTCCTTGCACTTGGTATGCTGCAACACGAACTTTATCCGTACTAGAGATAATCGTAAAGTTACTAGGAACTTCCTTGATAGTATCTCCATGGCTCATCCATACCTGAGATTGAGTTGGGATGCCTTTTAACAAATCATTCTCTTGATCTACAAATTGCAAATTCGCACGTCCATATTCGCGGATTTCGGATGGTAATACTTCACCACCAGATTGCTGTGCAATGTATTGCGCACCATAACAAACACCTAATAATGGAAACTTAGCTTGAATAGCCTTGAAATCAATTTGAGGTGCATCCTCCTGGCGAACAGAATACGGACTACCTGAAAAGATAACCCCTTTTACCGTTTCGTCAAATTCCGGAAGGTTATTGAATGGATGAATTTCACAGTATACATTAAGCTCTCTAACGCGACGTGCAATTAACTGCGTATATTGAGAACCAAAATCGAGAATGATTATTTTTTCTGACATGGCGCAAAGTTACAAATCAAGATTGATTTTGTAAGCTTGAAATTTAAACAATTAGCCATTTTTCCAACTAAAAAAAGCAAAATTCAATTCTTTTTATCTGACAAGGCAATTTATCGCGATACAACTAACAAAAAAATAGCCGTTTCGAATGATCGAAACGGCTATTTTTCTTTCTTTGCGATTATATTTAACGGAAATTGATTTTCCCGCCAGCTATTTTACGTTGTTTGGTATTTGTTGGCTTTCCATACACATCTATTACCCCTCCTGCCCTTGTTTCTACATCGGCTGATTCCGTTGCATGAACCTCAGCTTTTCCACCAGCATTTAGACGTACATAGGCTGATTCTGCCTTTAAATCTTTCCCAAAGAAAGACCCTCCAGCTGTACTGTTCACTATGACGCTAGAACATGTTCCTAACAGATCCACACTTGCTCCTGTTGCTAAGACCACATTCACTGCATTCGAGGCAATTTTGGCGCGGATTTTTGCCCCTTCATAAGAGGAAATATTTAAACTATCGCCTTGTAATTCTTCCTGCTCTACATAAAGTTCTGCACCCTTCCTGGCGACCAGTTGTGTAACAGAAGGACTATAGACAACGACACGTGTCTGATTACCTTTCATCAAATAACCGGCCTTCATCTTTAACCGAAGACTAGAGCCTGAAATAACCATCTCCACTTTGTCTGCTAGCTCACCCTCGATCGTTATTTTATTGCTATCGCTTGGAACCAAACTTACCCAAATACGGTCTGTTGCTTCTAAATGATTGATTTCCGGAATAGTCTGATTGATTTGCGCGATGGCAAAATGACTGCAAATACTTAAAAATAATACGAATACGGCTCTAATTTTCATGATGCTAATTTACTTGTTATCTACCTAATAACGCTAATTCTTGGGTAGAATACATATTTGCACCCTTTAAATATTGGTATATTTTTTCCTTTGTAAATTTATCACCTAATTTATAGAGGTTATTTTTCAAGTAATCCTTGTCACTTTCTATATGGTTATGATAACCTAAGTACTTGGGAATGTGGTATTGTATACTTAATCTGATAAAGCGTAACTCCACGTTGTTGGGATTAGATTTCAGTTCCTTTTCTAATCGATCTCGGCCATCTTTAAAAAAGCCCATCTTTTTAAAGGGATTTGAGGTATGCTTGGCCATAAACATATGAAAAGCGGCAGCATATCCGCGTTCAACTGGCGAATCAGCATGTTCCTCCAACTGATTTAAATAACGTTTACACAAGGCCTCATCTTTGACCCCCTTATTGAAGTCATTACGTACAGCATTCAAGTCCAATTGCTGTGCGCGCAAGTCCTCTCCAATCAATAGCACAAAGGCAATTACAAGTACTTTAATCATAATTCTTCTGGTTTATGGACTTAAAATAATAAAAACAATTGGCTTCATTAAAATTTTAACATATTTTTTGTAGATAAAATTTTCCAGGTGTGCAATATTTTTTCAGATTATTCATCTAAATTAAATGTTTTATCATTATTATTGTTTTGTACTTAAATCAATAATTTTTTTCAACTTTTAATCCTGCGTAACATGGAAAATAATGAAAGTCAACAACAGCCGAACCCTTCTCATGCACCTTACAATCATGTTAACAACAACAATGAAAATTTCCAACTCAATCATAAAAGTTTGGGCTACTTAGTCGATGCCGCCAAATGGGCGAAATTAATCTCTTTGATTTCCTTATGCCTAATCGGTGTATACTGTCTTCTTATCATAGCCTTTTTCATCGGTTTCATCCCAGCGGTTGACAACCCATTTTCTAGTATTATTGGGATATTTCCAATGTTCTTTTTCGTTGGTTTAATGCTTATTTGTGCCATCCCAATGTGGTGGTTATATCAATTTAGCATAAAAATTAACTATGCAGTCGAATATAACAACGATTTAGAAATCGAAAATGCTTTTCAGTTCCTAAGAAACCATTATAAGTTTATAGGCATCGCTAGCATTGTTATTATCGCAGCATATTCGGTTTCCTTTTTTATCGGATTTATGATGCTTTTGCCTTCATAAAACTCTTTAAAGGCAACAACAAAAATTCTAAAAACATCGATAATGGCTATTTCTTCGGGAATAGCCTTTTTTGTTATATATACCTGACCAGATTCCATTGTATTTAGACTGTATTTCCTTCCATATTACTTAGGGTTTGATTCGAGACACTTAGGGAATTTCATAGGATCCGAAGGAGTTCCGAACAAGTTCCGAAGGAGATCCGTTAGAGTCTCGAAGCAAACCCCTAGCAAACCCCTAGGAAAGACGATGAAAATACAGACAAAAGACAACAGAAATAGGGATTAGATATGAGATATGAGACCGCTACGCTGTTAGATGTGAGATATTAAATGACTTTTTCAATCCGGGCAGACATTCCGCTGCGCTTAGTGCTGCCCCTACGCGTGGCTGCTATAGGGCGGATAGGAAACTATCTAGGTAATACGTATGGTAGGGGCGGTACTGAGAGAGCTTGTAGAAAAGGGATTTATCCCGTTCGAAAGCGAACGGAATGTCCGCCCGGTTTTTTTAAATACAATAGTTCCATAAGGATTATTTTGATTCTATTTTATGCGGGCGATGCATGCATCGCCCCTACAAACAATCGTGATTTTATTATTCCTAATCAACATAACTGTAGGTCGAAGCATGCTTCGACCGGTTTCTAATAATTAATAATTTCCACTAATACTATTTTTCAATCCGGGCAGACATTCCGCTGCGCTTAGTGCTGCCCCTACGCGTAGGTGCTATAGGGCGGATAGGAAACTATCTAGGTAATAGGTATGGTAGGGGCGGTACTGAGAGAGCTTGTAGAAAAGGGATTTATCCCGTTCGAAAGCGAACGGAATGTCCGCCCGGTTTTTTAAAATACAATAGTTCAATAAGGATTATTTTGATTCTATTTTATGCGGGCGATGCATGCATCGCCCCTACAAACAATCGTGATTTTATTGTTCCTAGCCACCATAAATGTAGGGTCGAAGCATGCTTCGACCGCTCCTTTCCATTCAAAATAACCATCCCTAAAGCAGAAAAAAGATGACTGCCAAAGTCTAAAATCTGTCGTCTATTATCTGATGTCTATCATCTGTTGTCTAACTTCGATCGTCTCAATCCCCCTGCTTACTATGCTTAAACATAAAGTCGTAGATTTTTTCGCCGTGGAATAAGCTTTCTACACTGCCATGTGTTCCACCGGGAATGATAGTTAAGGTTGCATCAGCGTTTTTATCGCACTTCTTGATGGCATTGTAAATCTTTTTTGACTCAGAAGCTGGAACAGCGCGATCCGCACTTCCATGTTGAATCCATAGGGGTACTTGGGTAAGATTGCATGCGTAGGATAGTGTTCCACCACCACAAATAGCCACTGCAGCAGCAAATCTATCGGGATATTTCCCAGCAACATCTAAGGTCCCATATCCACCCATGCTCATTCCACAGATATAAACTCTGTGCTCATCAGCAGGATAATCTTTTAACACATCGTCTAATACATCAATTACTTTGTCTGGATTCCATCCGTTGGAAGTTTGTGGAGCAACAACAATGGCATCTAAATCCTTCCCTCTTTCAATCGCTCTTAATACCCCATAACGTTTTACTCGATTCAAGTCATGACCAGATAAACTGCGGCCATGTAAAAAGACGATTACAGGTAGTTTTTCTTTCTTTTTAACATCCTTTGGAACCCTTACCCAATAGGAATATCCAGATTTTACATGTACAGCTTTCAGTTGAGCTTGGCTATACATCATCGTAAAACTTAATATAATAGTTAATAGAAACGTGATTCTTTTCATAGGATATTTTTATTTATAAATGCCTGTTGCATAGCAGATAACCCAGCTCAGTTTCTGTGAAATCTTTAAAAATAAGGTCGCAAGATAAGGACATCTCCCTTAATGGGCAAATTATTCAAGATAAAATATTAAGCTTAAGTACATTATATTTTTACATGACAATTCTATTACAATTTTTAAAATCTTAGTATATTGTGCATACCATTCAAAACGAGAGATATATGAAGAATTCCATTAAAACCTTGTTGGCTGTATTTGCCATAATCGTAGGATTAACAGCATTTAGCACAGCTCAACAGGACGAAAAGCCAAAGAATCTAAAGGTATTACCAAAAAACATTTCGCACGAGGAGTTAGACAAAATCATGAAGGGGTTTAATATGTCCCTTGGTGTTAAGTGTAACCACTGTCATGCACCAAAAGCCAATGGAGAGCGCGGCTTAGACTTTGCTTCAGACAGTAATCCGAAAAAAGATGTAGCACGTTATATGATTAAAATGACGAATCAAATCAATAAGAAACATTTTAAACATGAACATGAAGGTGTGGTGAAGAACATTAGCTGTAACACCTGTCATAATGGTAAAACGGAAGCATTTACGGTGGTAAAAACCAAGTAATTCTGGATATGAAGCCCAGTATTCAAATTGAATATTGTCCAAAGTGTGGTTGGTTACTTCGTGCAGCCTATATGGCTCAGGAGTTACTAACCACATTTTCTGATGATCTATATGCTGTAAGTCTGCAGCCAAGTGAAATTGCAGGTCGTTACACAATCTACCTGAATCAGGAAATTATTTTTGACCGAAAACGTGAAGGAAGATTTCCCGAAATCAAAGAACTTAAACAGTTGGTTCGCAATCTGGTAAATCCTGATAAACCTTTAGGTCATTCCGACCGATAATACAACAGACATGTTCCCAATGGGCAGATAGTTTCACATTTCTTAACCTAGAAGCTGCTGAAAATTCTGTACTTTTAATCCTCACCCCAACAAATTTATTATACATGCGGATATTACACACGGCGGATTGGCATTTAGGCAAAAAGCTGGACTTCTTTTCCAGATTAGAGGAACAAAAAGAGGTTATGGCGGAAATCTGTCAAATTGCTGATCAAGAAAATGTAGACTTGGTGATAGTTGCTGGCGATTTATACGACACCTTCAACCCTCCCGTAGAGGCTACAGAATTACTATATAAAACATTAAAAAAACTGTCTAATAATGGTAAACGACCTGTTATTGCTTTAGCGGGCAATCACGATTCACCGGACCGTATTGATTCACCAGACCCCTTAGCCCGGGAATGTGGAATCTTCTTTTTTGGTTATCCAGACATGGAAATCAAACCTATTACTGTGGAAGGAGCATTTGATGTGATCCGAGCGGATAAAGGGTTTATGGAAATCAAATTACCCAAATACTATTATCCTGCAAGAATCTTAGTCACACCCTTTGCGAATGAAATTCGCTTAAAACAATTTTTAGGCTTGGAGGATAAATCAGCACAACTGCAAGAGGTCCTAAGGGAAAACTGGTCCTCCCTAGCGCAGCAATATTGCGACAGCTACGGCGTTAACATCCTAACAAGTCATTTATACATGCTGAAAAGAGGTGGAGAAATATTGGAGGAACCAGAAGGTGAAAAACCTATAAAACTAGGTTATGCAGATTTGATTTATTCGGATAGTATTCCAAATCAAATTCAATATACCGCATTGGGGCATTTACATCGGATGCATCAAATTGGTCATGCTGATAAACCAGTTGTTTATCCAAGTAGTCCTTTATGTTATTCATTCTCCGAAAGTGGGCAAGAGAAACAAGTCGTTATTGTTGACCTTGAACCCAATCAATTGGCGAAAAGCTATACTGTCCCATTAAAAACTGGACGTCCCTTATTTCGTAAGCGATTTCAAATAATTGATGAAGCAGTTCAATGGTTACATGAAAACCCTAATTGCCTGGTGGAGTTAACTATTGAAAGTGATAATTTCTTAAGCGCTCAGGATATGAAGCGATTACATGGTGCACATGATGGAATTATTTATATTATCCCGATTGTTAAAAAAGCCCTCCAAGAAAGTGTTGAAGGAAAACAAGTAAACCTAGACCAGGACATGAAAGACTTATTTAAGGATTATTTCAAGTCGAAATATGGTCAAGAAGCCAATGAGGAGTTAATGCAATTGTTTGAAGAAGTATCTGCAGAAAGAACTGAAAAGGAAGATTAAAACATGCTGCCATTATTATTAAGTATTGAAGGGTTATACTCTTATCAAGATAAACAAGTTATCGATTTCAATAAGCTCACAGAAGCGGGCTTATTTGGTATTTTCGGTGCAGTAGGTTCGGGCAAGTCTTCTATATTGGAAGCGATCAGCTTTGCCCTATATGGGGAAACTGAGCGTTTGAATAAAACGGATAGACGGGCTTACAATATGATGAATCTGAAGTCTAATCAAGCGCTTATTGAATTTGAATTCTTAAATTTTGAACAACGGAAATTCAAGTTTGTTGCGCAATGGAAAAGACGGAAGAATTTTGAAGAAACTACAGTTATTGAACGCACAGCTTATGAGTGGAAAAATGAAGCTTGGATTCCTTTAGAATCTGCTGATGCCGGGAAGATAACTAACCTCTCCTACCCTAACTTCCGTAGGACCATCATCATTCCACAAGGTCAATTTAAGGAGTTTTTAGAATTACGTGGCAAAGATCGTTCAGAAATGATGAAAGAGATCTTTATGCTGAACAAATTTGATCTTGGCCCTAAGGTTTCCAGCTTACAAGTAGGCAATAACCGAAAATTAGAGAATTTAAGAGGTGCTTTATCGGGTTTTGAGAGTATCTCAGCAGAAGCATTAACCCTTAAAAAACAAGAGCTAGAGGAGGCTAAGGAAAACTTGGTAAGTAGTCGAGAGGCTTATCAGGAACTACTAGCCAAGGTGCAACAGATGCAGGAGTTTAAGGACAAACGCATTGAATTGCAACAAAAGGAAGCTCAACAACAGGAACTCTTCTCCAGCAAAGAACGGATACAGAAGCAGGAAAAGGAACTGAATAAATACGAACAAACGGCAAATACTTTTAGGGAACCATTGAATAGTTTACAATCCTTAAATGCTGAGCGAGAAGTTTTGATTCGTAAAATTGAAAACCTAAGAAGTAGTAAAGAAAGACAATCGCAAGAAATAGATCATTTAGAAAAAGAAATTCGAGCGATTGAATCGGACTACCTTAATCTCAATAATTTCAGGACTCAGGTAAGCGATTATAAAGCTTTGGTTCAGCTAAAGGAAAATGAACGAAAAATTACAGATTCTGAGCAAAGATTACTAAAAGGCAGTCCATTTGTAGAACGAACAAAGCTTTCTGAGCAGGACCTAGTTGAAAAATTAAGTCAGGCAGAAGCGTCCTTAGAGCAGTTAAAAGCTGAGAAAGTGGATAGCACGCAGTTATTTGCGATGGAAAAATGGTATCAGCAAAGGGAAACACTTTTTGTACAGCTGAATCAACAACAAAGTCTAATCGACCGTTCAACAGAAGAAATAAATAAAGAGGAGGCGATTTTCGGACAGGAAGGATACCATCCGGACAATTGGGAAGATATGATCCGAAAAGAACTTCAACTTTTGGATGTACAATTACAACAACAAAGAGAGCAGGAAACACATCTTCAAGTTCAAGCAAGATTAGGAGGCTTTGCTAGTGAATTGCAAAAGGGTCACCCATGCCCCCTATGTGGTGCATTGGATCATCCACAACCGATGGTTGCTGCACACATACAAGAGGAAATTCAAAAAAACAAGGAGTTGCGTGAGCAATTGGAAAGCAAACGAAATGATTTTCAAAAGCTAAAAGAACGTCTGACACTGGCAACACATGGTATTCGCTCAAAAGGACAGCAACTTGTACAAATTAAGGGAGAACATGGGAATTTGGTATCAGCTGTAGAGCAACATAAAACCTTGTTTGTTTGGGAGGGTTATTCAGCAGAAGACCCAAATGCTTTTGAAGCACAAAAACAAAAGTTAAAGCAAAACGAGGAGGAAATACAGGAACGTGAATCCAATATAAAGCAGTTAAATTCTGATCTTAATCGAACTCGTGAAAACATCCAGAAATACGAGAAAGAATTAGAAACCATCCGTAATGAAATAGCTGTTTTCAAGGGCTTAAACCAACAACACAGCAATGAATTGCAGCTACTGAAATTGAAAGATTATTCAAATCAATCCATCGAAGAGGTCAAAAAGCTAAAGTTAACTTTGGAGAGCCACGTTATTCATGTTGAAAGCAACTACTTAACGCTAAATCAAAAAATCAATAGTAATAAAACGAAATTGGCTGAAGTGGTAGGTCAATATCAATCGGCTATCGATCAGCTTAGCACGTATAATCAGCAATTAAAAGTTCGAAAAGAGCAATTAAGCAAATTACTACAGGAGTTCAAGTTCAATGATATCATTGAGGTTCAGCAGATCATTCAACGCCCCCTCCCTGTAGAGCAAATGCGTAAAGATATTCAACAATATTATGTTCGGTTGGAGGTTCTAGCCTCTCAAATCACATCTCTAAAAGAGTTTTTGGCGAATAAAGCCTACAGTGAAGAAGAATTGGAAACCACAAATGCCTTATTCCAATTAAAGAAGGAAGAATTGGAATTGCAGTTGGCATTAACCGGAGGGTTGGAAAAGGAATTAAACCACCTTTCAGTAGAATTTGGCAAGAAAGAGAAGTTATTGGAGGAGTTTGAGGCATTAAGTAATCGTGCAGCAAACTTAAAAACCTTAGAAAATCTTTTTAAAGGAAACGGTTTTGTAAATTATGTCTCCAGTATTCATTTGCAACAGATGTGCGAGATGGCAAATCATCGCTTTCACCGCCTAACCAGGAATCAATTGAGTTTAAGCATCAACGAGAACAATGAGTTTGAGGTTATAGATTATTTGAACAATGGATATAGACGATCGGTTAAGACGCTTTCTGGTGGTCAAAGTTTTCAGGCTTCTCTATGCTTAGCCTTGGCATTGGCAGAGAACATACAATCGCTGAACAAATCGGATAAGAATTTCTTTTTTATTGATGAAGGATTTGGAACACAAGATGCAGATTCCATCAATACGGTATTTGATACTTTACAGTACCTGCACCAAGAGAATCGAGTTGTAGGTATTATCTCGCATGTGGAGGAGCTTAAGGAGCGTATTCCAAGCTCTGTGACGGTGGTAAAAGATCCTGAAAGAGGTTCTATCGTTAAATCAACGGTTAGCTAGCATTCGATAGATTTTAAGGTTTATAAAAGAAGAAAGGTCTTGCATCACTGCAGGACCTTCTTCAATTAAACATATAACCACTAACTAATATTACTAACCTTATTAACTATTTGAACTATTTACATTAGTTTCTTTAACTTCTTTTTCGACAGGCATTTTACGATCCATACGTTTATGGCGCATTTCCCTGTGTTTAAAGCTTCTACCTTCACGGTCACCTCTATACTTTCTGCCTTCAACAAGTTTGTTTTTATACAGTTCTTGCTGCTCTGGAGTTAACAGTTTCTTTAAAGTCTCATGCTCAGCACGCATTTCTTTGCGATGTACTTCACGAGCTTTCATCAACTCTTCACGTTTTACTTCCAGTTTTTTCGCTTTATCAAGATGGAATTTATAGATATCTTGTTTTTGCTGCTCTGTAAGTTTCAACGCTTTGTCCATATGCTCCGTTTTCAGTTTGGCGACCTCCTCTGGGGATTTTATTTTCCTTTGATGGTCAACCTTCATTTTACGTTCTTTCTGAACTTCCTGACGGACTTCTGGTTTTTTATCTTGCGCTGATGCTGCAAATGTTACTCCTGCTATAAGTGCCGCGATGGCGAATACCTTTTTCATATTGTTATATTTTTATGTTGCTCTTTATCTATTAGAGCTAACATTTAATCGCACGTTTAACGGGCTCTGTGTTAATTAAGGTTAACTTTTGTTAAGCTTTACAGGTAAGATGTTAAAAGAACGATTCGCTTTGTTTGTAAGAGCTTAAAAGAGCCGAATAGTTTAATACAAGGAATGTTAAATATGGTTAAGGAATGTTTATGTGTAGGGAGGAATTATAGTATGTTGAAAATAAAAAGGCTAAAAATCAGTTGGTTTAGTGGCTTGGATAAAATTCTTTTTGGAGAATAAAGTAGAAGCACTATATTTGCATCATTCCAAACGGAAACGCCCAGGTGGCGGAATTGGTAGACGCGTTGGTCTCAAACACCAATGAAGCAATTCGTGCCGGTTCGATCCCGGCCCTGGGTACTGGAAAAAAGCTCGACAATAGTCGAGCTTTTTTAGTATATAGTATGGAGTATTTAGTAGAAAGACCTAGGGTGGGGAGAATGGATTCTATTTAATATTTCACTATTATTGTTCTGCTAATCTATTATTTCTCTTTTATGGAAGGTATTAACCTATTTCTTAGCCCATTTATTCTAGCTTTTGGGGTTTTCCTTATTGGGGAGAAAAACAGAAAATTTAATAAGGTTCTTGGAGTATTGTTGATTGCTGTTGGAGGATATCTTTTTATCGATTCTGTTATATTCCTTATCAAATGGTTTAGCTCAATTTATGGAACCGGAGAATATTCATAAGTTTATTAAGCTTCTAACAATTTTAATAGCTACTTGTTATTTCAATTAGGAGTATATTGCGGTATGGAGAAGACAAGGTTCTTGAAGGGAACAACTATGCTGTTCCTAAAAAATTGATGTAACTTTTATTTATTATAACTCTTAGAAAGTTATATCCTCTTGGATTTTTTTATTGAAAGTAATTAAAAAGTGAATCCCAAATATTTATTCTTTTCTATAAAGAAAATAATGCCAATTATAATTAGTACAATCAAAAAAAGAAAAAATAGATATTTTATAGTTTCTGAAGTTTCATTATCTACATATATATAGTTTTTCTCTGGCTCCGCCACAATTTTTCTTATTTCTTGATTATGATTATTCTCTTCTATTTTATTATACCTCTCTACGATAAATGATTCTAATTTTCCAATATCATTATTAAAAGAATTTAAAAATTCCTCATTAATAAAAAGACTATAAATTTCTGCCCCATCTTTTTTTAAAGCCAATAACTTATCATCAAAATATTCATTCCTGTATAAATAGGTATTTTCTTCGAAATTTAATAGGATCTTATCAGAAGTGAGGTATTCCCAAGCCCCAATTACAACATTTCCATTTTTTGAAATTAAAAGTTGATTTTTATCTCTAAAAATATAGGTAATTGTTGTCAGACCTGTTTCATCTATTAAAATCCATTGTTGATTCTTCAAAGCAGTTTCATCATTGAGTCGCTTGGAGAACTTTTTTATTCTTGGTAAGAAATTTTCGATTACTTTCTTCACAATTTTAATAATGGTTTGTAAAGGTCAAATTAAAGAAGAATATTTAATAAATGAAAGTGCTATATTCAAGAAATAAGTCTCCCAAAACAAATTAGATACTAATACTTTACACAAAAGTAATTGAGCTTATTTTAATTTTTAAAGACTAAAAATTATTCAAACTAAATAATAAAACAAGCAGTTTCAATTGGATTTCTGAAGATTAAATCAATTGATTTTTTTCGTTAATTTTTTACTTTAAATATTCTATATTCGAAAACTAACATTAACTGGGGGAAAGTGCATGGAAGAAAAGAACACCTACATTGTTTATTTAAGAGTCATAGCGACCATATTCGTGGTCTTGATCCATGCTTCTACAGGTTTTCTTTATCGAATTGATACCCATGCTTTCGACTGGACCTACGCCAATTGGATAAATGCTGCGACAAGATGTTCCGTCCCTATTTTTGTTATTATCTCTGGTGCCCTGCTGATTCCAAAAGATGAAAGCACATGGACATTTTATAAAAAACGAATTCCAAAGTTATTGTATCCATTTATCTTTTGGACAATCATCTATTTAATTTATTATTTCTATAAGTTCACCAAATTTGAATTGCTATCAGCAGAAAAAATTTGGTCAATAAGCCAGGACAAGATTCTGCATGGTGCCAATGCACACTTATGGTACCTCTATATGATTATTGGATTATACCTTGCCCTCCCCTTTCTACGCAAAATACTAATACAATCTTCAAGAAGGGAAATTGAAATCTTTCTAGTTCTATGGCTATTATCCATGTTTTTCATGAGCAAGCCGCTATATGCTGTCATGCCTAAGTTTGATTTAACCTTCTTTTCGGGATATATTGGTTATTTGGTATTAGGGTATTATTTGAGCCAATATGACTTTAAATTTAAAAACAAGAAGCTAATTTATCCCTTAATCTACATTTTCATGGTAGTTATTGCTGCTGTAGGGACTCAAATGCTCAATACAGATGTTAAAAAACTTAACACGTTTTTTTACAATTATGTATTTGCAACTACGGCTATTGCTGCTGGTGCATTATTTGTATGGATTAGAGAAATAAGCAAACAAAATAAAGCCCCTGAATGGGTGCTGCTGATCGACAAATATAGTTTTGGGATTTACTTGGCACATATCATCCCTTTGAATTTCCTGCATCCACTTATTTCAACCTTCGTTGGTACTGCATGGGTTATTCCATTAGCTACCATTAGCACCATAATGGTATCCATACTTATAACTTTTATCCTCCGAAAATTGCCTTTTGGAAAATATGTTAGTGGGTAAACTCGGATAATAATACGATCTAAGTTCCTTACCTTCTAGACACAAAAGCTGATATCTTAAGATTTACTTTCTACTCTTTAGATTATAAACTTTCCACAAAACCTAATAATACAACAAAAATTTAACTAAAACATAATATTCAACAATCTATATGATAGTTTAAATTTGTAGTAATGGTTAAAATGCTATGGCAAGTAAAGAAATAGACTTATACATGAAACAGTGGTTAAATGGTGATGAATTAGCCTTTAAGGGGATAATGGATCGCTATTACCATCGTATGCGAACTTTTGCCTTTCAAATGACGCGAAACAGAGAAGATGCAGAAGAATTATCTATGAATGCTTTTCTAAAGTTATGGCAAAATAAAAATCGGATTAAGGATATCTCGAAGCCGGATGATTATTTATTTGGTATTTTAAGGCGAGAGGTCATCGCCCATGCACGAAAAAAGACCATTGTTTTGGAACCAATGGATCAAATGGACTTGAATCAATTAGGTACAACTGAGGAGCTTCAAATCAATCTAAAAGATATTAAAGACAAATATCAAGAGGCATTAAAGAAGCTAAGTCCACAGCAAAAGCTAATTTTCAAAATGAGCCGAGAACAAGAATTGAGTCAACTTGAAATTGCCAAAAAAACCGGACTAGCCATCAATACCATCGGAAATCATATGAATGCAGCATTAAAGATTTTCCGTGAAGAGCTCAAAGAATTCCCTAAAGTCATATTAATAGTTTTTCTCTGTTACCCCACTTGTGAAAGTTTAGACTTGATTTTCCCACTTCTTCCCTAAAGTTCAAAATGAAGTAAATATTAAGTATTACAGCTCAATATTAACAAATCGTGAAATTTAACTTTTCCATTAGTGGCAGAGACTGAGAATCGCATTGTTCTATTTGAAGGCAAAAAAAGCCTAAGAATAAAACAACAAAAAATGGTCAAGCCATCAAAGGAAACAGTTATTCGGTATCTAAAAGGAAATGCTGACGGGGATGAAAAAGGAATAGTAGAACTATACCTCAGCATGGATATGGATAGTTCATATTTAGAAGCTTGCATCAGGGAGGTTTGGCAAGAGCTAGAACAAACTAATGATCCCGAAGATGACCATGAAGAAAAACTTAAGTTTTACCAGCTATTTGAATCAAGGAAACTTGAATTCATTCAATACCCACCTAAACTTCCATATAAAGAAAACAAAAAAAGATTTTCTCTAACCAGCAATTGGATTAGTTCTATTGCAGCTGCTCTCATCTTAATCAGTTCCATTTTATTCTTAAAGAACTTTTGGCAACAGGAATCATCCAATCCTGAGACATTTGATAAAATTACCCGTATTGATCCAAACAGTGATCAAGCAGAATTGATTCTTCCAAATGGTGATAAAATCACCCTTACAGAGCAAAGTGAGGAGATCTTACTACCAAATGCACATTTAAAAATTGAAAAAAATGAAGCTGGTGAAATAATTTATAGATCGCTGATTCCTAAATCAGCACAATTAACCACTTTGAACACGATTAACACCCCTATTGCAGGACGATTTCAAATTATTCTACCTGATGGTTCAAAAGCTATCCTGAATGCAACATCCAGTATTCGTTATCCTCAGAAATTCCCATCACATGAAAGGCGAATAAGCATGAAGGGGGAAGTTTATTTTGAAATTGAAAAGGTACATGATTCGAAGAAAAGAAAAATACCTTTTATTGTCGAAACTGATAAGCAAGAGATTCAGGTATTAGGCACCAAGTTTAATGTAAATGCTTATTCAGATGAGCCATTTACCAGTACCACCTTAGTAGAAGGAAGTGTACAGGTTAAAGCTAAAGAAAGTGCAGAAATCCTATTATTGAAACCAGGTCAAGAAGCACGATTAGGCAATAACTTCCAACTGTTAGATGCGGATTTAGATGCGCTTTTAGCATGGAAAAGCGGGGATTTTTATTTCCAACAGGAAGACTTATCAAGTATTTCAAGGAAGCTTTCAAGATGGTATGGAGTAGACATCTCCTATCCTAAGAGTTTGCAACATATTCGATTAACAGGGGTATTTTCTAAGTCCGCTTCCCTTTCCACGATCATAGAGAGTTTAAAAAATATACATACCCTACATGTGACATACTTAGCTAAAGAAAGGAGGATTGTTTTGCAAGAATAGTACTAACCGAAACCATTTAACAAAAACGGAAGATGCTACCAACATCTTCCGCAGAATCATAGTTAAATCTAGAAAAATTATCCATAGAGTTCTTAATAAAATTAACTACAAAACAAAAGTATGAATTTTTATCAAATCATGCGCATTATGAAAATTTGCATGGTCTTACTCACCTGTATATTGATGCAGGTCAGTGCCGCTAGTTTTAGTCAAGAATTAATCCTCAACAAACAGGAAAGTTCAGTAGCTGATATCTTAAAACAGATTCGCAAACAAAGTAATTATAACTTTTTGTTTGATGCTACCCAATTCAAAGATCTTCCTAAAATTAAGGTTCAGCAACAACGTGGAAACCTAAAACAGATTCTTGATGGAGCATTTGCTGATTTACCTATTGAATACAGCATCAACAACCAGACTATTGTTATCAACAGAATAAATGAAAAAGCAAGTTCTTCTGTGGTCCAACAACAGTTTATTATCCGTGGTGTTGTTTTGGATGCAAAAGACAAAACTCCTATTCAAGGTGTATCAGTAAGGATTAAAGGTGCACGTCAAGGTGCTGTAACAGCTCCTAATGGGAGTTTTCAAATTACCGTGCTTGGTACTAATAACATATTAGTATTTACGAATGTGAGCTACCAAACCAAGGAACAGTCCGTAAAATCGGGCGATAGTAACATTCAAGTTTTATTAAACCCATCGGTCACCAAGTTGATGGAGGTGACTGTCCAAGCACGTCAAAATACCCGGACTGAGATTGCTGTCTTAGAAGAACGAAGGAAAGCCTCTATTGTACAAGATGCGATATCGGCTCAACAAATTGAGCGTACCGGAAGTATAACAACTACACAAGCCTTACAAAGAGTATCCGGAGTAACTATTACTGACGATAAATACGTGGCCATTCGTGGTCTTGGAGACCGTTCAGTTATTGGACAATTAAATGGTGTAAGGTTGGCTTCATCAGATCCTGATCGTAGTGCCATTCCTTTGGACTTGGTTCCAGCATCCTTGTTAGATAATATCACGATTTATAAGACGGTAACACCAGATAAGCCGGCAGATGCCGCCTCTGGTATTGTGGAATTAAAAACGAAATCAATTCCTTCGGAAATGACCTTTGAGGTAATTGCTCAAAGTGGATACAATTCCAATATTGGCGTTGGTGGTAATTACAATAGCTTTTGGAATAGTGATATGGGGCTAATGGGGACCAGGATTAATAAAAAGAATTTGTCATCTGAGTTCTTAAATCTCTCTTCCCAATATCCCAATGGTCTAAACACGATTCAGAACATGATTGCTCAAAGCAATTACAATCCCAATGTTCGACAAGAAGTGGGAAGAATTAATTCATTGATGCAAGGTTTTGATCCAATCTTAAGTACCCAAACGCAACGAGCTCCACTAAACCAATTGTATTCAGCTACCTTTGGTAATAGTTACGAGCTATTTGGAAAACACAGGCTAGGAGTAATTTTGGGTGGTAACTATTACCGTCGGACAAGTAACATCCATAATGGGGACTTAACACAATACAGCATTTACCAAGGTGTTGTTACTGGTAACCCCTTAATATTCAGTCAACGAAAGATTCCAAACTTTACAACGACCAACAACATCGTGATGGGTAAATACCAAACCTATCAAGAGCATACAGGAAATGAAAATTTAAATTATGGTGCATTGACGGGTCTGGCTTATCGCTTCAGCCCTATTCATGAGATTAGTTTTCAATATTTAGGCAGTTGGGGTGCAGAGAATACGGCCTCTAATCTTCGCGGAGGATACTACTATGCTGGTCTTCCAGGGGAAGTCAATAGTACTACTTATTCATTAAAACAGACTTTTAGAACCTTGCATACTTTTAATGTTCAAGGTGTCCATAAGTTTTCTAATAAGGAATTATCACCAAAACTTAGTTATAACCTCGCAAGTTCAACCTCATCGCAAAATGACCCAGATTATCGCTTTGTTAACATGGTAGATTACAAACCAAGGTATGGTGGCGTTATTGCCATGCCAAGGATTGGATCACATCACCTAGGTGGAGGAATTGAATACACTTATACAGATCGATATTATGCCTTATCTTCTGGTTATGTGAATGGATTTGGTCCTTATGGTATTATCCAAGCCGATCCAAATGGTCGTCGTTGGAGAAAATTAGATGAGGTCAATTACAATTACAAGGCAGATTTAGCCATACCATTTCGCTTATTCGGATCAACACAGGAATTTAAAGTCGGAGGAAATTATTTAAGTAGAGAACGGGAATTTGGTGAAAATGTATTATTTCTACCGGGTTCTAACTTTTCAGGAAACCCAGGAGCCAATCAACAATTTGCTACTCAACCACTATATGAAGTTTATGGAAACCTAAATCGCCTGGTTAGTAATGAGGTAGTCGGTATTAAAGTTCCAACATCTGCGGTTGGGGAAGGTGATTTTCCAGTAGGAGGATTTTTATATAACATTAAGAAATCACCTAACAATTACCGTGGATTTTATGTGACTAATGCCTTTTATGGTATGATGGACTTAAAGGTCTTCGAGAATTTAAGATTTGCTGGGGGTGTTCGTTTTGAAAACACCAATATACAATCTTCAGTAGATACTTCGAATGTGTTTTTGGACCCATCCTTACTTGCTGCCAAAACAGATGGAACGGTAAACTTAAATCCGCAGAATCCGAATTCTGCGTATAAGCAAGGTTATAAGCCTTTTTATTCCTTAAACGCGACCTATACCCTACATGACAACATGAACTTTAGGGTAGCTTTCAATACAACCTTAGCTCGACCAGAATTAAGGGAAATCACCAATGTGTTTGAATTCGATGCTTTCCAAATGGGCCTTGTTGTAGGTAATAACGCCTTGAGAAATCAATCGACAAAGAACTTAGATTTCCGATGGGAATGGTTTCCAAATGCAGGAGAAGTAATTGCCATTTCTGCCTTTGGCAAACAGATAGATAATCAATTGGTAAAAGTATACAGCATGCGAACGGAAGGTGTTTTGTCTCAATTCCCAGAATACCCAATCATTCAATTTCAGAATGATCCAAACCGAGGTCGTGTATACGGTTTAGAGTTGGAACTAGTAAAGAATCTTGGTAGTTTTTGGGATCCAGCAAGGGACTTCTTTCTAGGATCCAACTTATTAATTGCTCAGAGTAATATCAAGAAAACTCAAGAAAGATTAAATGCGAATTGGTCTGTTGATAGAAATGCACCTAAAAACAGTCCACTCTTCGAGCAAGCTCCTTACAGCATCAATGCCTGGTTAAATTATACCAATAAAAATTGGGGAACAGATTTAACCTCAACATACAACATGGTAGGAGAACGATTAATTCAAATCAATTTAACTGGTGAACCAGACTTATATACCCAACCATTTGGCATGTTGGATTTTGTGTTGACACAAAAGATAAATAAACGAATTGTCTTTAAGGGATATGCCAAGAATGTTCTTAATCCAGCAATAAAGACCGTTTATGCGAATCCAAATACCGGTGGCAAATGGTATGGCAATGAATATATCAATAGAAGTTATAAACGAGGTGCCGAACTGATGTTTGGTTTCACCTATAACCTATTTTAATATGAAAACAATACTAAAAAACAAACGAGCAATCAATCTCATGCTACTTTTCAGTCTATTGGCTGTTCTCATTTCTTGTAAAAAAGAAAATCCAGACTTCAAATATGATTATCGTAGGGATTTGAGCAATATGAACAAATCCATGGTCCGTTTAGTCAATCTCTCCAAAAACCCACAATTAATTGCTGATGGCGATTCACTCACCAATTTCTTTGTAGCACCAAGAAGAGCTGGCTACATTCCTCCAATTGAAACGACCCCTCCTGGGACTAAGTATTTCCCAAAAGACGGCCGATTAGGTTTAATATGGGACATTCCCCAAGAATTATTTAAGAATAGTGCAGGAATAAATTTTGAAGTGAGCCATGTAAAACATGTAACCGAATTGGTTTCTGCAGAGCCTTTTGGTTTTACTGCAACTGACGGAAAGAATCAAGCAAAAGATTATTATTTCTTACGGAATAACACTTCAGAAGTACAAAACCCTACAAATTACGTAGAAATTCCAAGAAGCATTACCGCACCAAGTAAACCTGATCATTTTAAGATTCGGATAATTAATTTGGCAAGAAAATTTTCTACAACAAATCCTATGGAAGACCTTGCTGGTCCAGTTTCATTAACTTTTGCTGATGGCACAGCGGTCAATGAGAAAACTTCCAATATCGCAGTTGACGCATGGTCGGATTATGTAGAAGTACCTTATGGTACTTATCAATTTAAAGTACTAAGTACTGATGGCCGTCAATTGCCCGGACAAGGACAAACCCAAGGAGTAAGTATTTTCCCTAAAACTTCAGATATGGAGGGAGTTGATGATGCTCAAACAGGATTGATTTATGGTGCTATTCAAACTTATCAACCTGGTGGAGTTTACAGTATTGTGGTTCATCCAGATGACTTTACCTGGACTTCTGGCAAAAATGACATGAATAATGTACAAAATTGTTATCGAACAATAGCAGATATTTCAGAACCTCTTAATCGAACATTTACCCGATTACAACTTGCAAATGCGTTGATTAATCAAGATTTAACCCTATCCATAGATGGAAAAATCAGTGCTTCAACCACAGCTACTCAATCTTCAGAATATATCCATTTAGTAGCCGGGAAACACCTCTTAGAAGTAAAAAACAAAGCAGGTGAAGTGGTTTATTCGGAAGAGAAAGAACTATTGGCGGGACAAAACTACAGTTTATGGCTACATCTCGATGAGGCTAATAAAATACATGGCTCACTTGCTGCCAATAACCTTTCAGGTAGTACCTATATAGGGCAAAATAAAAATGGAAACAATGCCATTTATGAGAGAATGAAATTGAGCTATTTTTTCCATTTCCGTTATTTTAACTTCTGTAAGCAGCTCCCTTTATTAACAGTAGCCAGTTCAGAAGGTCAAAACTTCCTAACCGATAGATATGCAGTAACCGGGGCGAATATCCCTTTGAATCAAATGAATTATACCGACAATTACGCCACTATATTATTTAGCAAAGCAGATTTTAAGGGTTCTCCTTATTATTTCACCGCTTTCAGATCGGAAATAGGACGTGTTCCAGGGGATTGGTTAAGAAATATTTCTCCTCTTTCCAGTGAAAGTTTAATTAGGAATAAGGCACTTTATACGAAGGTTAATCGAAAAGTCCCAGTACATGAACCCGGCGTCTATTCTATTGCCCTTATCGGTGATTTAAGTAAGACCAATGAGCAAGAAAAACCAAGATTCATGATTGTAAAACACACCAAATAAATCAATGGCTATGAAAATTAATAATATTATTGCCTTTTCCGGAAGAACAAAAAAAGCTTTTTATGGCTTTCCTATAATTTTACTCCTTCTGATCAATTCACTCTTTTCATCATGTGAAAAAATAGAGTATAATACAGTAGAAAACCCTGCCTATATCCGTGTTTTCAATAACATGACTTATACACTGACCCTTCAAAATAAGGATGAGCCTCAACCATTTTTCTGTATGTTTATTGATCCTGAATTTGATGAAACGGGCAAACCTATTTCTGGATTAGTTGTTGGGGATCATTTGGATAAAAGAAACCTTTATGCTGCTCCAAATGCGGCTCATGCAGGGTTAAGTACATCTAAATTTAACCCAGAATATCCAGGTAAGGAATTAGTTCCTACAGCTCCAATATTGAATGGATTTGACTTGACGAATTGGGCACAGATACCTGCAGGTAAAAGAAGGTTTCTATTTATGGCAAGACCAATAAGCGCAATCCCATTCTCTCAACTACCTGATGAACAACAGCGAATTATATTTCTAGACACTACAATTGACCTTTCAGAACGTGAGGTTTATACACTACATATTCTACAAAAAGATTTTAAGACCAAGAAAAATGGCTTATATGTTCGTCAGGAAAACTTCCATAAACAACCCTTTTCAGACACAATCTCCTATGTAAATTTTTATAATCTGAGTGCAAAGGGATTTGTAGGGGCCGGAGATATATTTAAAACACCAGTACCTTTCCCGAATGAATCCTTTCAATATGGAATAGTTGATACCGTTAATGTTTTTTTATCGATTATAGAGCCTGGATTGGATAACACCGGAAAAACGGTTCATACGCGTTTGCCAAACTTCAGTTATCAATTTGCAGGTACAGTATACAATACCGTTAATGACCCGAAAGTTTCAAAATATTATGGATTTCCGGTAATTCAAAATATTAAAAATAAAATATTTAACGATACATGGCAATATATCCAATTTTGCAGCCCCCCAATTGACCCTAAAACAAGCAGTATAATCCCAGAAGTTCCAGATCATTCTTATTTGAGTCATCCATACAAATCCTATCTTGGAAACTATGCATTTATAAAACTTGATAATAACCAATACAAACCTAGCGATAATAGAAATACTTTTTTGCCTGGTCTAACGGCACAAGTTCACTCAGGCATTAATAATCCGAAAAGCATGAGCTTAATTAGTAGTATCGAGATTGTAAATGGCCATGTCTTTCTGACAAGTATTCAACGAAAATTTCCACAACCAATTTATTAATCATGAAAAATCCTTTAAAAAACATTATTTACTATTTCTTATTTCTCATAGGATTTTGTCTTTATTCATGTAAACATGAAGATTTAAACATCTTTAAGGAATCCGAAAATTTAGCAAATATTATAGACTTCAGTAAGAATAACTATGAACTAACGTTATTCCATGCTGCCTTAAATCAGGTTGGATTAACAGAAACCTTGACTTCTGAAGGTCCATATACATTTTTCGCCCCTAGCAATAAAGCTTTTAACGATATTGGAGTTACAAAAGCTTCTGATTTTGCTTCAATGGATCAGGACAGTTTAAAAATGATGTTGTCTTATCATATTCTTCCAAGGCGACTAAATTATTCAGATGTTCCCCCAGGTACGATTGATAATAAATATACTAATTTGGCAAATTTAGAGGTTTATTTAGGAAATCGCTTTTTTATAGGTTGTAGTACTTGTACCCCCATAATTGATTTTTATATAAATGGTGCATCGATTCAAAAACTAGGGACAGATATCCCTTTGACGAATGGAGTATTACATGTTATAAATAAAGTGTTGAAGTATAAACCTTCAGTACAAGATATTCTATTATCGAAAGAAAAATACTCTTTTTTCGTCCAATTTCTCAAACAAATGAGGAAATGGGATGAACTAAGTGAATCTGGTCCTTTCACCATTTTTGCTCCTACTAATGATGCGTTTTTAAAGGAAAAAATAACGTTAGAACAAATCAAAAGTTGGAATCCTTCAAATTTCCATAATAGGTTTTGGAGTGTATACCTAGTTTATAATCATTTTTTCTTGTCCGACATGGATGTTTTTGGAAATTTACCCGGCTCTGGATATTATAGGGCACCATACTACAAATCTAAAATTAGGGGTGACGAAAATTATTCCTTTGGAATCTCTACTGAATCCCCTCGTAAACCATTTATTATTGATAATAGGAAAACTAATCAAAATCAACCAGATCGAGAATCATCATTAGAACCAATTTCCGAATTAGACTATAAAGCTGAAAATGGTATAGTGAATGGTATATCCAACCTTTTAGTATTGCCAACAGAAGCAAAAATAGATAAAAACCAAAAAGATGAAAACAAATAAACAAAATATTATTCTGTATATCATTTCCATTATTTTTTTAGGATTTTTAACGAATTGCCAAAAACAAGAGTTTTTACCAGAACCAATCGGGAAAGAAGTGCCAGAAAAAGATGCTCCATCTTTAACTGATATTATTAAAACAGAGGCAAGTCTATTCTATATTGTGTGGGAAAAAGCTGGAATGGACAAAATATTGAAATCCGATTATCCGCAAACACAATTTACTTATTTAATCCCTAGTAATGAAGCAATGGAAAAAGCTGGGTATTCAGAAATGAAGATTAAAGGCTTAGATATTGAAAAACTACAAGAGATCATAAGGTTCCATATAATAGATCAAAAAATCGATGAAAATAATCTCGTTTCCGCCAATTTAGACATTGCTTGTCGAACTTTATTAAAACACAATAAAGTATACAATAGCGCCAGAGCTTTTGGTGCACAAAATGTGATCATTCCCTATTTTTATAAACATTACATTTCATTTAAAAACAAGAGCCTTATAATAAACGGAAAAGAAAGGAATTACTTAAAGCAAATAGATACAAAGCAAGGTTCTGCATGGATAATTAATCATGTTCTAAAAATTTTTGATACTCAAATGCTTGATGTACTTAAACAAGACAAACGTTTTTCCTTATATATTAAAGCTATTGAATACAGTATGCCAAATTATTTCAAGGAAATTAAAACAAATCTATTTTATCAATTTAAATTGCCTATTCAGTTCCAATTAGACTTTTTTTATATATTCCCTGGATCTGTTTTTGAAAGTCAATCGTATAAAAGAGATTTAATTTACCTAACATTATTTGCACCAACAAATGAAGCATTTAATCATATTGGAATATTTAATGAAGATGATCTTATTAAACTTTACAAACGTGTTCCAGTACCTGCTTACTATGGTGAATCTGCTTCTAGTCCAATCGATAGTTTATTAGCGAATCACAATTTTAGCAGAATAGATAATTCACTCTTCTTCAATAATAATAACCTAGGTATAGAAATAGTAGGAACGCAAGGTTATGTTCATTATTCAACAGCTTTCGATAATCCTAATTTTAAAAAATTAATAGTAAGGACGAGGGGACAAAGTCCTTATGTATTTTATCCTGATTTCTCCTTTAATAAAAAGGATGGTAAATATTTTGTATCTCATAAGAACAGTAATGTAAATGATGTAAATATTATTGAATCAGATATTAATTCACTACAAGGTCCTATTCATGTTGTTAATCGAATCCTTGTCCCTAAAGGATTCACTATGTGGCATCTTAAAAAATAAATCATCATGAAACATTATTCATTATTCTATATTCCATTCCTGTTCTTATTCGCTTATTCATGTAATTCTACTGTTTCAGAAATAGAGCTAAAGGATAGAAACACATTACATCAGGTAGTAAGAGACAATTTTGGTCTCCAATTTTTGGCGACTTCTTTGCATAAAACAGGCATCTCCAAAACACTAATGGAAGCAGGCCCTTTTACTTTACTTGCCTCTTCTGACCAGGCCTTCAAAGATGCAGGCTACAAAGATCCGGCAGCAGTTTATATGGAAGATGCTAGCAAGTTAGAGCTAATCACAAAATACCATATTTTAAAATCTGAATTAATCATTTCTAAGGTAAAAATGGGATATAACCAACCATTAGAAACGCTATTGGGCACCGAAGCTTACTTGAGTAAAGTGTTATATGGGAAAGATACCATGCTAACCATAAATGGAAGCATAATTCTTCAGCCCGATACAAAAGCCTCTAATGGAATGATGCAGGTAATCAATAATCTTTTATTACCCAATGCACACAAAAATCTGCTTGATGGTTTATCAGCTATTTCCGATATTTCCTTATTCTACCAAGCATTAAAATCTTCTGGCATTACTGAACAATGGAAACCAAATGAAAAATTCACTGTTTATGCCCCAACCAATCTTGCCATGCGGAATGCTGGTTATTCCAGTTTAGAGCAAATTGTGGAGACACCCAAAGAAAAACTAATTGAATTAGTGGAATGGCATATTTGTAAAGATCAAAAATTTAAACAAGATTATCGGTTTTTAGCTCCTGAAGGAAAAAATGTCTATTCAGAAAAGTCACTTAACAACAAAGACATTCCTATAATCATCCAGGATTACTGGAGAGATAGAAGAATAGTTGATAAGCTTGAAATCCGAGTTGGCTCGCAGTATATCCAGCCAACAAAATATGATATCATAACAGGAACAGGGATAATACACATTATTGGTCGAACATTCAATTAACCTTTAAGCGCACAAGAAAATCGAATTTATTATGAATATTTCATATATCTCAACATGGTTGAACAGGCTTCTATTGCTTATTTTTCTCGCAATGGGGTTCGCCAATCTTGCTTATTCACAAGAAACAACCGGTTCCTTATCGGGTAAAACAATCGATGCCAATGGTACTGTCATCGCCGATGCAACCATTACGGCCATCCACTTACCCTCAGGAACTAAATATGTCCTTTCAACAGATAAAAATGGTCTATATACATTAAATAACCTTCGGATTGGCGGTCCTTATCAATTGACAGCCTCAAGAGTCGGAATGCTCAGTGATGTCAAAGAGGATATCCAAATCCGACTAGGTGGAGCATTAAACATCGACTTTATCCTGAAATCAGAATCCCAACAATTAGAAGAAGTGGTTGTTTCTGTTCGGGCTGCTGGCCAAAGGGCAGATACCTATGGTGCAGGAAAGAATATTTCAGCAGCTGAGGTACAAAGCATGCCAAGTGTATCCAGATCCATTACTGATCTAACCCGTCTAACTCCTCAACGGAGTCGAGACAACAGTTTTATGGGAACCAACTTCCGCTATAACAATGTCACCATAGATGGAGCGATCAATAACGATGCTATCGGTTTCTCTCCTTCTTTAGGTGGTCAAACTGGTACCTCAGGTCTTGCAGGAAGCTCCACAAGGACAAATCCTATCTCCATTGAAGCCATACAAGATATGCAGGTTTACTTAGTTCCTTACGATGTTAAAATTGGAAATTTTACGGGTGGATCTATTAATGCAGTTACCCGATCAGGTACTAACAAAATAGAAGGTTCGGTATACGGTTTTGGTAGAAATGCTGCTTTAACTGGATCTGACAGAGTTGGTAATTTAGGGAAAATGAATGCTGATTTCCACGATTATCAAGCTGGTTTCCGTATCGGATTTCCAATTCTTAAAAACAGGATATTCTTCTTCTCTAATCAAGAAATTAGCAGAAGAAATGACCCCACCCAATTGTTGGTCGGAAGCAATGAAACAGCAAATATCTTAAGTGCTGCTGATGCAAGCTCCATCATGAACACCGTAAAAAACAGGTATGGCAATATATTCGATGCTGGAACAGCCGATTTGTATACCAATTGGTCAAAGTCCATCAAGTTCTTTAATCGTTTAGACTGGAATATCAATGAGCAACATCAATTGGCCATCCGTAATAATACCATCCGTAGCTCCGCAAGTCACATGGATAGAGATCAACAAGATTTCCGCTTCTCGAGTATGGCATTTGAACAGACCAATAACCAAAGCTCTACAGTGACCGAATTGAAAAGTAGGTTTTCTAATTCCGTAAGTGGAAATGCTGTCATCGGTTTCACCCTTGTAAGAGACCGTCGTGACCCTTTATCCGATCCTACCCTACCACAGGTTCAAATACAAGGTAGAAGCCCAGGTACCACTATCTATATAGGTACGGATCGAGAGGCCAGCATCTTTGACCTTCAACAAAAAACTTGGGAGATTACTGCCAATCTAAACTGGAATAAAGGGAATCATAAGTTCTTATTTGGTACCCATAATGAGCTTTACAACATCAATTATGGATTTGTCAATGGTTGGAATGGTCGTGTTGATTATAACAGCATAGAAGATTTTATCAGCAATAACCCCTACCGAGTTCGTGGTAGTTACAATTATTCGAACAACAGCAGATCCTATATATTAGACAATCCTGCGGCAAACTTCAACATCAATATGTACAGTTTGTATGCACAGGACGAAATTATGATAAGCGATCGTTTTAGAGTAACACCAGGTATCCGAGCTGATTTTGCTCACTTACCACAAAAACCGGGGGTATCTGACCGCATCAATGCTATTTGGCCAGATCCTAATTTCAATACAACTTATCAGTATTCTCCCGTTAGCCGCATTAACAACAGTTTCTTAAACAAGGTTCAATTATCACCAAGAATAGGTTTTCGTTGGGAAGTTACGGAAGAACGTGATCTTGTTCTTCGCGGGGGTGCTGGTTTATTCACCGGTCGAATTCCATTTGCTTGGTTGGCTTATGCTTACTACAATACTGGTTTAACCTATGGTGCATTTGATCAGCGTGTAGATCAAAAACCATTCACTCCTGGTTCTGATGCCATTAAACCTAGTCAGAATGGATTAGGTGATTTTATTGCTCAAAACGGAGCGGTCATTAATGACCGAAATAGCGGCCGTACGCAAGTCGATTTAATCGATAATGGATTTACCATGCCGCAGGTATTTCGTACAAGCCTGGGGATTGATTATGCCATAGAGAATGGATGGAAATTCACATTCGATGGAATCTATACAAGAAGTATCAGCGATGTGATGTTCCAACAAATCAACAGTAAAGATAACCCGCTTTGGTATGGCTATGATCAAAACAAAAAACAACCTGTTTACAACGGTACAGTAGACAGTAAATTCTCCAACATATATTTCCTCAGCAATACCAACCAGGGCTATCGATATAGCTTGACAGGCTCAGTAAGCAAGAATTTCAAACAACTTAGTTTAACGGCAAGTTATACCTTGGGGGAATCCAAAGATCTATCCAATGGCGTTCGTAATTCCATGGAATCCAATTGGCAGTTAAATCAATCTTTGGTTCCAAACAACCCTAAATTGGCTTATAGTAATTTTGATATTAGACATCGACTTATGTCGAATATCAATTATGACTTTCTTTGGAAAAGTGCTGGAAGAACCAATTTAAGCTTATTCTTCTCAGCACAGTCGGGTTCTCCATTTACTTATGGTGTTGTCAACAACAGCATTCAAGGCTTAAGTCAACAAGTTAGCTTGGTTTATATCCCGAAAGTTGAAGAAGCTATTCAGTATTTCAAAGACATTCCATCTGGACAAACAGCAGTACAACAAGCTGCAGCATTCAATCAATTCATTAATTCCAACGATTATTTAAAATCTAGACGTGGACAATTTACAGAGCGAAATATGGCCAGAACGCCATGGAATGTTCAAGCAGATTTCCGAATAGCACATGAATTGCCTGTTACAAAATCAGGTCAAGCTTTAACTATATCTGCTGATGTCGTAAATGTCACCAACTTAATCAGTAAGAGTTGGGGAATTCAATATTTCTCTCCTAATACTTTCAATTCAACCAGTTCTGTGGGTTTAACACCAACACTGTTTCCTCCACAGCAGAATCAGAACACTTGGCCAGTATTTACTTTCAAAGACCCAGGGACGGCTTATAGCATTGATTATTTCAATTCTAGAGCACAAGTACAATTAGGTGTAAGATATTCTTTCTAGTCTCCATACCCTTCTTAGTTTATATAATCCTACTCCGAATCAGTAATTCTGATTCGGAGTTATTTTTATATCAACTATTTAACACCAATTTTAATAGGTTTTCAGATTTAAAATAGCGGAAATTTTATTAAATTAGATAAAACTATTAATACAAGAACATGAAAAGCTTTTCCTTAATTATTGGTATTTTTTCATTGTTTGCAAGTTTCTCCTACAAAGCACAAGAAACTAAACAAACTGAAGAAAAACAAGTTCTAGCATTTGCCGATTCGGTGGTCAAGTGGATTGAGAAAAAGGACATCAAGACCTTACAATCACGCACTGGAAAACTAATTGATTGTTATGCTTGTTCAGAGGAATTTACCAAGAATTATGAAGGCTATAAACTTCCAGCTGCTGATTTTTATAAAAAAGAGTTTAATAGGTTGTTTGGTGCAGATCTACTAGCTAGATTAAAACGGAATAAAACTATTTATGTCAAGCAACCCGATGAAAAAGATCTACATATAGTTTACTATACCATCTTCAACAAAGACGAAGCTGCCCCTGGTCATGAGGGTGGACAATTCGGTATTTGGGTCACGAAAGAAGATGGAAAATATATAATCTATGGCTTTGATACCATCCCGTAAAAACTAGTTTGAAATATTAGGAATAATAAGTCTCCAACTCCATCTCATCCACTCGGTTTACTATGGATTTTAGATTTCTCTCAAAAATTGTTAATAGTGCGTAGCTAAAATAGGTGACTAAAAACACAAAGAAATGATAAATATTTATTGGGAGAATCTCGCCTATCCATCCAGACATTAACAGAACAGAACTGCCAAACATTAAAGGAATCATCAGCCCTAAATAACCTCGATAAAGCATATATTTATTATATATTGGTCGATATTTGAATATATAAATCAAGGTCATCAGAATAAAAATCACAACTGCACCACCGATAAATCCATCCCAGAAAGGAGTTCTATCCGCCGGAATAAAATAGCCAAACAAAGAAAAATAGACGATAAAAATAATACTATACCATCCCTTCATATATTTCCATATTTCGGCAGGTAGCTTATGCAAGAATCTTCGATTCAATCCCCAACCATAGGAATCAGCAATTTCAGAAAATCCGTAAATGCCAAAACTCGAATAAGCTTTATCCATTGCTTCAGATAATTCCAAATGCTGATTTGAACTCATCAAATCCTCCACCTTACAGGCAAAGTGATCTAATATTTCCAATTGTACATCCACATATGGGTGACCTTTTTTCTCGATAAATGAAAGTAAAGTCTTTAATTCTGCTTTGTTTAATTTCTTGCTTATCATGATAGGCTTGGTTTTGAGTTAAGAATCAATTGTAATTTTTCAATAAAGGTCAAGGCATCCTGTATCTTACTAACTTGCTCCTTCTGTCCAAATTCTGTTAAGGAATAATACTTTCTGGCTCGTCCATCCACTATTACAGACTCCGTTTGCAGGTATCCATCAGCTTCTAGTTTATGCAAAGCTGGATATAAAGCACCTTCTGTCAAAATGAACTCTCCCGCTGTCAACTGCTTTACCTGCTGCGTAATTTCATAACCATACATCTTGTCCTTATCTGATAATAATTTCAAAATAATAGTCTGTAATGTCCCTTTCAATAACTTAGAATCCTTCATTTTCATCAATTAGTATTTCAAATATACATAATTTTCTTATGTATATAAGATAAAGCAAAAAAATACCGATTATTAAAATCGGTAAGCTTAAATACTTTAAAATTCTGAATCCAATAGCAATTTAGCACGGAATCCTCGAGCAGCATAATAAGACTCTGCCCCATTATGATAGGTAAAAACTCGGTCGTATCGTCTATCCCCAAAAATTGCTCCTCCTAATTTCCTAACCTCTTCAGGAGTTTTTAACCAACTACTGGTTTTCAAATCAAACTTTTCAATTGTCTGTAATATTTTAAATTCCTCTTCTGTAAGTATGGATATAAAAAAATCTTCAGCCATTCCTTCTGCACTAATCTTTGGTTTATGCTCTTTGCGGGTATCCAAAGCCAACTGATCATAACAACAGCTTCTCCTACCCTTAGGACTTTCAGCTGAACAATCCACATAGCAAATAGTTGAACTTTCCGGATCTAGAACTACCACATCTGGTTCACCCCCAGTTTCCTCCATTCGCTGTAAAGACCATAGTTTGATCGCATCTGAATTCAATATTTCCGATACATTCTCCCATTTTATATGGGCATGACGGTGCATATTTTTTTCAAATCGTTGTTGTAATATTTGAATTAATTTATCGGATTCCTCTTCGGTTAATAGTTTTATATTACTCATGTTAGCTATTTATGATAGGTTAATGTGAATCGAATTTAGCAAAATTTACAATTATTCTTGAGGTTGAACAGCAGTTTTCTTTCCGAATATTGTCGTGCCCATACTTGCTAAAACCACACATCCCACCGATAACCATTGCAACAAACTGAGGTTTTCACTCAAGAACAATAAACCTGATAAAGCACCAAAAGCAGGTTGTAAACTCGTAAGAATACTGAAGGTTTTAGCAGGTAATCTGCCCAATGCGATCATATCCAAAGAGAAAGGCAGGGCACTGGAAAATATAGCCACTCCTAGACCTTTAAGAAAAAGTTCTGGAGTTAAAGACATGATAGAACCATCCCATAATGCAAATGGAATGATAAAAGCAGTAGCGATCAACATGCCTGTACTAACCGCATGTCTACCATCCATAATTTTTGATACCTTCCCTCCTATAATGATGTAAACAGCCCAAAATGTACCAGCAGTAAAAGCCAATAGCAATCCAATGATATCAATATCATTACTATTCCAAGGAACAATCAATAATATCCCCACACAAGCAAGCGAAGCCCATAGTACATCGAGCCATCGTCTTGATAAAGCAAATGCCAAGAATAATGGACCAATAAATTCAATCGTCACACCTAATCCTAATGGTATCCGCTGTATTGCCATATAAAAGATAAGGTTCATGGCAGCAATCCCTAATCCGTAAATAGCACAATAAAGCCATTGTTTAGAATTAAAAGAAAATATTGGAGGACGATTAATGAGGTATAAAAGTATAGCTGATAATCCAATTCGTAAAGTGGTTGTTCCAATCGGACCAATAGCAGGAAACAATTGCTTGGCAATCGAAGCACCACCCTGTACACAAACCATGGATAAAAGCGCTGCAAAAACAGCAATATTAGTGGATTTTAACTTCATCTTTAGGGTTTTGCAGCATGTTAACTCTACGGTCCAAATACTGGATTCTACAAATTCTGATGCATCGCAAATATATCAATTAAAGGCAATTTCCAAGCCTTTTAATAATTCCATTTTTTAATACTAACGTTACGTTTTACGCGGGCAGACATTCCGCTGCGCTTAGTGCTGCCCCTACGCAGAGTTGCTATTAACTATCCAATATCGAACTATCTTGATAACACGTTAGTTAGGGGGGGTACTTAGAGAGTTTGAAGGAAGGAGATGTATCTCCGACGAAAACGAACGGAATGACCGCCCGATTTTAGATAACAGATAATGGACACCAGATATTAGACCAATTGAGCAGTAAAGAGTATAGGTTGAGCAGTAAAGAGTGTAGGTTGAGCGGGCGATGCATGCATCGCCCCTACAAACAATCGTGAAAATATTGGCAATTATTACCATAACTGTAGGGTCGAAGCATGCTTCGACCGTTATCCAAAATCCAATTTCTCTTCCCCTCAAAAAACCTAAAATCTGGTGTCTTTCGTCTTTAGTCTAATAGTCTACTATCTCACATCTAATAGCGTAGCGGTCTCATATCTCCTATCTTTTTCTGGTGTCCTTCATCTGTAGTCTCAATGTCTTTCCTAGGGGATTTACAGGGGTTTGCCAAGGGTTTGCTAGGGGTTTGATTCGAGACTCTTTCGGATCTCATTCGGAACTTGTTCGGATCTCCTTCGGATCTCGTTCGGTTCCGACCGAACGAGATCCGAAGGAGATCCCTATCAGATCCTTGAAAATTCCCTAAGCGTCTCGAATAAAACTCAAGGTTAATCCGACACAATACCTTAGGAAGGTAGACCATTTTCCCTAGCAACTTGCTACAGAATAGCTATTGCATCCAATTCAACATCCTAGTTACTCCTATCTACTTCTTAATTCCATCCTTAACATTTTTAATTTTAAATAATAATCCATAGCTTCGTAGAAACTTTAGGGGTGTCTGCAAGTGTTGCAGGCTGAGATATTACCCTTTGAACCTGATCTAAGTCATATTAGCGTAGGGAAAAGTAAGAGCTCATCATGGGTGTGAATCTGCACCGCTGACGACGTTCCTAAAGTTTATTAAATCATCTAATAAACGAAGGAATGGAAATCAGTATCAATCAACAAAAGAAACAATTTACAGAGGCTCCAGCCAATCTTGCGATACTTTTGGAGAAGGAATTCCCTGACCTAAAAGGTGGAATTGCTGTTGCACTAAACAATCGTGTCATCCCCAAGGACCAATGGTCCTGCACTTCCATACAAGCAGAAGATCAAATTCTAATCATAAAAGCCACCCAAGGTGGTTAACCTATCCATGTATTTAAGCTTTAAAACTATGAATCAAGAGACTATCAGTACCAGCCCATTTCCAAATTCGAAGAAAGTATATATCCCAGGAAAGCTATTTCCTATTGAAGTAGCCATGCGCGAAATCACATTGAGTCCTACCAAACTGAGTAAAGGTGGATTTGAAGAGAATGCGCCTATTACCGTGTATGACACTTCTGGTCCATATACTGATGAAACCGCAACAATTGATGTAAGAAAAGGATTGAAACGAATTCGTGAGCAGTGGATTCTAGACCGTGAGGATGTGGATGTACTAGAACAAATCAGCTCTGAATATGGATTGGAAAGACTAGCAGACACAAAATTGGATGAATTACGTTTTTCTTATTCCCACAAACCAATGAAAGCCAAGGAAGGAAAGAATGTTACCCAATTACACTATGCTAAACAAGGGATTATAACCCCTGAGATGGAATATATCGCGATTCGTGAAAATCAACGAATTGAACAATTGGATAATGCCCCAGCATCCTTAAAACAACAGCATCCAGGTGAAAACTTTGGAGCTAAAACTCCAAAAAATAAAATTACTCCTGAGTTTGTCCGTGATGAAATAGCCGCTGGTCGTGCTATTATTCCAAATAACATCAACCACCCAGAAAGTGAACCTATGATTATAGGACGCAACTTTTTGGTTAAGATCAATGCGAATATTGGTAATAGTTCTGTTAGTTCCAGCATTGAAGAGGAGGTTGAAAAAGCTGTTTGGGCATGCCGTTGGGGTGCTGATACGATCATGGACCTTTCTACAGGAAAAAACATCCATGAGACCAGAGAGTGGATCATTCGTAACTCACCGGTTCCAATTGGTACTGTTCCAATCTACCAAGCCTTAGAAAAAGTGAAAGGTGTACCTGAGGATCTTACTTGGGAAGTTTTCAGAGATACCTTAATCGAGCAAGCTGAGCAAGGGGTTTCTTATTTCACCATTCATGCTGGGGTATTGTTGCGTTATATTCATTTAACCGCAGCTCGCGTAACTGGGATTGTTTCTAGAGGTGGCTCCATCATGGCAAAATGGTGCTTATTTCATCATAAAGAAAACTTCTTATATACCCATTTCGAGGAGATCTGTGAAATCATGAAGCAATATGATGTGGCATTTTCATTAGGTGATGGACTACGTCCTGGCTCTATTGCAGATGCGAATGATGCTGCACAATTTGCCGAATTAGAAACGCTTGGTGAGTTAACAAAAATAGCTTGGAAGCACGATGTTCAAGTGATGATCGAAGGTCCTGGCCACGTTCCTGTGCATATGATCAAAGAAAATATGGAGAAGCAATTGGAAGAATGTGATGAGGCACCGTTCTATACCTTAGGTCCATTGACAACGGACATCGCACCTGGATATGACCATATCACCTCTGCTATTGGAGCAGCAATGATTGGTTGGTACGGCTGTGCCATGTTGTGCTATGTGACGCCTAAAGAACACTTGGGACTTCCGAATAAAAAAGATGTAAAGGATGGGGTTATTACCTATAAATTAGCAGCACATGCGGCCGATTTGGCTAAAGGCCATCCTGGTGCACAGTATCGCGATAATGTATTAAGTAAAGCTCGATTTGAATTCCGTTGGGAAGATCAATTTAATTTATCATTAGACCCTGATACAGCTAGGGAATTCCATGATGAGACCTTACCTGCTGACGGTGCTAAGGTAGCCCACTTCTGCTCGATGTGCGGACCGAAGTTTTGCTCGATGAAAATCACACAAGAAATCAGAGAAGCAACGGAAGAAGGTATGTTAGAAAAATCACAGGAATTTATTGAAAGTGGTAAAGAAATCTACTTATGATCATTGTCATAAGCAAAGAGCAATATGACCCTTTAGAACCTAAAATCTGGTTGCAATTACTAGAAAATGGTTTGGAAAATCTTCATATCCGTAAATACGACCTTACGGATATGGAGGTCATCCATTTGATAAATACCATTCCTAAGGGTTTTAGGAATGCCTTGGTATTACATTCTCATCATCATTTGGCAAACGAATTAGGAATCAATAGACTTCATTTTAATAGCCATTTGCGTGATAATATATCAAAAAGTGGTTTCAAAAATTATCAGTTGTCTTGTTCTGTCCATCATATTTCTGAATTTAATTCCTTAGGTAGCTTTTGGGATTATGCTCTTATAAGTCCAGTCTTCCCAAGCTTATCAAAGCCTGGATATGGATTAAACAAGTCCGTTGTGCCTCAACTTGCTGACCGAAAAAATCAACAAGTCTCTTTAGTAGGCTTGTCCGGAGTCAATGAAGACAATATTGATAAGACCCTTCAGATGGGATTTGATTCTGTCGCATTAATGGGAAGTATCTGGAATTCTGAAAATCCTTTGGAAACTTTTAAGGCTTGTCGCCGTAAAACCTTAAATCATGTCTAATTTTAATCTACCTATATATCAATACATTTCCCAAGGAAAAAGTAAACCTGAGCAATTAACGGGTATTCAGAAAGTCCTGGATCAAGGGATTAAATTCATTCAAATCCGTTGGAAAGAAGCGGAAAAGAATCAACTGATTCAATTGGGATTGAAAGTGAGAAAACTTTGTGATGCATATCAGTCCTTACTTATCATTAATGATCAATGGGAAATCCAACCCGAAATAAATGCTGATGGGGTTCATCTCGGACTTACGGATGCATCCATAACACAAGTTAGGGAGTCTTTAGGATCAAACATCATTTTAGGAGGAACGGCAAATACCTTTCAGGATGTTAAGCAACGTATAGCGGAAAAAGCCGATTACATTGGCCTTGGTCCCTATAGGTTTACCAGCACCAAAACAAAATTAAGCCCGATACTGGGGCTTGCAGGCTATCAAGAAATTCTTCAGCGATTAAATGAAGAAAAGATAGCTATCCCAACCATTTATGCAATTGGAGGGATTGAAGAGCAAGACATTGCGCCATTACTAGAAATAGGAATTTATGGAATTGCCGCATCGACCTTATTTCTAAATCAATAATTATTAATACTACGTCTCATGGAAAAATTACAGATCAAGGATAAAATATTCAACTCTAGATTGTTTTTAGGAACAGGAAAATTCGGGAGTCTAAACCTTATGGTGGATGCCATAAAAGCATCAGGTTCAGAAATGGTAACCATGGCCTTAAAACGAGTGGATACCCATGATGAAGAAGATCAATTTCTAAACTTTCTGAAATCCCCTGAGATTAATTGGTTACCAAATACCTCCGGTGCTAGAACTGCTGAAGAAGCGGTATTGGCCGCTCAATTAGCACGAGAAGCGATGGAAACCAATTGGCTTAAGTTGGAGATTCACCCTGACCCCAGATACCTTTTACCTGACCCGATTGAGACCCTAAAAGCAACTGAGGAACTAGCAAAATTAGGTTTTGTTGTATTGCCTTATATTCATGCGGATCCGGTACTATGTAAACGTCTTGAAGATGCAGGAACAGCTGCTGTGATGCCACTAGCCTCACCTATTGGTAGCAACAAGGGCTTAAAGACAGTTGATTTTCTAGAGATCATTATCGATCAGAGTCAAGTTCCTGTAATCGTCGATGCTGGAATCGGAGCCCCTTCTGATGCTTCAAAAGCTATGGAAATGGGCGCTGACGCTGTATTGGTAAACACCGCTATTGCTGCTGCCAAAGACCCAATAAGTATGGCTATTGCTTTTCGCTTGGCTGTTGAAGCAGGCCGTACTGCTTATGAGGCTGGTTTAGCAGGACAAGTGGCCAAACAGGCTATTGCCTCCTCCCCTTTAACATCCTTTTTATTTGATTAATTCAGCAAATGAACAGTTATAGTACTATTTTCGAGCAAGAGGATTGGGATACTTTAAAAGCAAGTATCTACCATAAAACAAGTGATGATGTACATCGAGTACTGCGTAAATCGAAGAAGGATATTTATGATTTTGCAACTTTACTTTCTCCTGCTGCTGAATCCTTCTTGGAGGAGATGGCCAGACAATCCATGGTTTTGACGCAACAACGTTTTGGTAAGACCATTCAATTATATGCGCCACTTTATCTAAGCAATGAATGCCAGAATATCTGTACTTATTGTGGATTCAGCATGGACAATAAGATTAAACGAAAGACCCTTTCAGATTCGGAACTTCTCCTGGAAGCTTTTGCATTGAAATCAATGGGCATTAACCATGTACTTCTAGTATCTGGTGAAGCCAATAAAATCGTTGATACGGCTTATTTCTTAAATGCAATAGCCTTATTAAAACCACATTTTGCACAAATTTCCATCGAAGTACAACCTTTGGATCTAGCGGATTACCAATTACTACAACTAGCAGGTGTACATGCGGTGCTGGTATATCAGGAAACCTACCACCAGGAGGTTTATAAAGAATACCACCCCAAAGGGAAGAAATCAAACTTCAAATATCGTTTAGAAACACCAGACCGCATAGGACAGGCAGGTATACACAAAATGGGATTAGGTGTTTTATTGGGTTTGGAAGATTGGCGGGTGGATAGTGTTCTCAATGCCAAGCATATTGACTACTTACAAAAGAAATACTGGCAAAGCCGGTATTCTGTTTCCTTTCCTAGGCTTCGTCCGGCAGAGGGAATCATTGAACCTAATTTCATCATGGAGGATAAACATTTGCTGCAGTTAATCTGTGCATACCGCATTTGGAATCCCGACTTAGAAATATCGCTCTCTACTAGGGAATCTGAACGATTCAGAAACCATGTGGTTCCTTTAGGTGTAAGTACCATGAGTGCTGCTTCGAAGACCAATCCGGGTGGTTATGTAGTAGACCCGCAATCTTTAGAACAATTTGAGATATCTGATGAACGTTCGATGGAAGCCATTCGTGACATGATTAAAGGGCATGGTTATGACCCGGTAATGAAGGATTGGGATCAAGTATATTCGGGTGTGTAGCGATGGCAGCAGAGCAAGATAATTTTAAACGTTATAGCCGACAGATCTTTATGGAGGAAGTCGGTGTGGAAGGACAGCGAAAGATCATGAGCACTAAAGTATTGGTAATTGGTGCAGGAGGATTGGGCTCTCCGATTATACAATACTTAGCGGCTGCAGGAATCGGGAAATTAGGTATTGTTGATCATGATATTGTAGAGCTCCACAACCTAAATCGACAGGTCATTCATCAAGAACAGGATGTGGGTAAACCAAAAGTTCACAGTGCTGCACGATTTGTTGAAGCTATTCATGCTAACTTGCATTATGAGCTGTATTCCACCCGATTGGAAGAAGAACTTGCTGATAGCACATTTCCCACATATGACATCATCGTGGATGCAACAGATAATTTTGATACACGCTATTTGATCAATGATTATTGTGTTAAATGGAATAAGCCACTGGTATATGGAAGTATCCAAAGTTTTGAAGGACAATTAACGGTTTTTAATTATCAAGGAAGTAAGAATCTGCGCGATTTATTTCCAAGATCAACGGATGACTCCAATCTTCCGACCTGCGATAGTTTAGGGGTTTTAGGCCCTTTGGCAGGCATGATTGGAAATATGATGGCCTTGCAAGTTTTAAAACTGGCTATTGGCTTACCAGTTGAAAGCAATAGACTAACCTTGATAGATAGCTTACAATGGAATTTTATTACCGTAGATTACTAAGGGAATTAGAATCAAACCCACTCTTCTTAGGAGCTTTATAAATAAAGAAATTGGAGTCCTGCTCCAATTTCCTTACTTCACGAACAATTGTTTCAATTGATCCAATACTTGTCCGTTTCCAGAAACCGAGATGGAATTGATCTTATCCGCAATCTTCTCCATATATTCCATTTCCTTCAATCGGTACAACATATTGTTTTCTTCTAACAATTTCGCAGTATTCAACAAGCTTCTCGTAGAAGCTGTTTCTTCCCTACGGGTGATGATATTCGCTTGCGCTCTTTTCTCAGCAACCAATACCTGGTTCATAATCTCTCGGATATCTCCTGGCAAGATAATGTCCTTCACGCCTACTTTAGAAAGCTTTAAACCTAAGTTCTTCACTTCTTTTTCAAAGGTGCTTAAGATATAATCGCTGATACCTTCCTTATTCTCTAAGATGGCATCTAAGGTCATATTTCCCAAATATGCTCGCAAACCGAACTGCATCAAGTTGTATAGTTGAGTCAAGTAATCCTTATTTTCTAAGATCGCTTGTTGCAAATCAACCACCTGATATTGCGCTGTAAAGTTTACTCGAATCTGAGCCTTATCCTTAGTCAAGATTTCTTGACCGTTTAACTCCAAGGTATTTAAACGCATATCAGCCTTTTTGATCTCCACTGTAATGCTATTCTTCCAAAACATGTACTTACCTGGACCTAATTCTTTGACAAATTCACCATCCACAAAGAACAACGCCTTTTCAGCAGAATTCACCTCAAAAGATCGAACATAATATTGCAATGGACCTTTTAACAACATATCTCTAGAGATAGTTTTTGGAATTTCCAATTCAGAAACATTGTACTTCTCTACACGGTTCTCCACCACTCCTTTCCAGAAGTAATGACGACCAGCAGTTAAGACAGTTTGGAAGTTCTTGTTCACATACAATAAACCGATCTCTAAGTCAGCGACTTCAAAGACATCTACTAAGGCTGCAAATTCCGGAATGCTCATTAGCAAATCGATATTATAGGCAGTCTTAACTTCTCCATTTCTAGTAAAATGAACTACAGTTTCTCCAAATCCTAACCAGTATTTTCCTTCAGTCAATACACGCTTTACAGTATTGTTCTTAAGCACCAATCCTACTTCGTTTTTGTTAATGATCATTCTTTTCATCTTCTTTTATATTTAATTTAAATTCATTCGTTTTCTAAAAAACTTTCTACTTCCTGGCTCATCGCTCACTCGCGGACTAGGCAGGTAGTTTTTCATCTCGGGATAACTCCAATCAACCGTTGAAAAAAACATACTCGAAAGCATGAAATATCAAGTTTGATTTCTGTTATCCGCCTATCAAAAAACTAGCTGCTAAGTACAGGCAGGCTAACGACTGTCTAACTGAAAGAAATCTTTTCAATCAGACTGAGCTAGGAAGCAAAAAGCCCTGCTTTTTTAAAGAAAGCTTAACTTTCATGTTTGTTAAAGAGCTGGCGAACCAGCGGTGCTTTACCATTTAGCTATCTTGTTTTCACAAGAGCAGGATTCGAACCTGCAACTGTTGTGATTGCTCTACCGGTGAGCTACTCCACATGGGAGGCAGGAATTGAACCCACTACCGATCACGTAAGCAGACTGCTCATTCAATTTCATCAGTATACAATGCCTTTTGTGAGGATTGCACTAAGCTGCTATACAGAAACAGCATTCTAGGATGTTATTGAAATAAACGAATCTGATATACCAAATGAATGGCATATATCTTCTAAGCTTTAAGCTTCTTATCATCAAAGAACTAATTTGTCATACTTGACATTACAAAGATGCATGGCCATATACGCAGATGAACTGCGCAATAAAAACATTTTAATCATCAAGCCTAAAAACAAACACAAACACATTGTAAATCAGTTAGATATTTTTAAAAATAAATTCAAATAAAAAATAAAAACAGCACAACTGCGCAGATCTATTGCGTAGTTAATTAAAGACAGGTATATTTAATTAAGTGAAAAACGATATTCTCCAACATGTCAAGTAATAAATTAGCCTTAATACGATACAAAATCATTGATGAATGCTTACGTCAAAGGCATCGAAAATGGACATTGGAAAACCTGATGGAGAAGGTTGCCAATGGTCTTTATGAATTGGAAGGGATAAATTCTGGAGTCAGCAAACGCACCATACAAGGTGACATCCAACTTATGCGAAGCAATAAATTAGGATACGAGGCTCCAATTGTTGTTACAGATAAGAAATATTACACCTACTCCGATCCTGAATATAGCATCAGCAACTCACCAATATCCAGTAACGATATGGATAAAATGAAGGAAGCGCTCGATGTTTTAAAACAATTGAATGGTTTTTCATTCTTTAATGAAATGACCGAGATGATTGTTAAACTGGACAACAAGATTCTCTCCTCGCAAGACAATAAAGAAGGAATCGTACAGATGGAGGGTAATAATTTGTTGAAAGGTTTAGAGTGGCTTACTCCCTTATATAAAGCCATAAAAAATGAAATCCCATTATTAATCCGCTATAAGTCATTTCGTTCTTTAAGTGAAAATACGGAGATTTATTTCCCTTATTTATTGAAAGAATATAGGAATAGATGGTTTCTAATCTGTAAGAAAAAGAAATCGCAAGGCTTAACCAACTTGGCATTGGATCGCATCCTAGAGATCGATGAAATGGCGAAGTCTAATTTCGAAGCTTATAATGGTGTAAATTTTGAGCGTTATTTTGCAGATACCATAGGTGTATCAAAAACTGAACGTGATCGTGGCAATAAGATAGTTTTAAAATTTGAGGCGAATACAGCACCTTATATAGAAACTAAACCCTTACATCATTCACAACAAGTGATAAAAAGAGAAGATGATGGAAGTATTGTTATTCGCATTGATGTGGTTCATAACCTAGAACTCGAGCGTGAAATCCTGGGGTTTGCTGATTGTGTGGAGGTCATTTCTCCTCGAATCTTAAGAAATAGAATCAAAAAGAGGGTTGCCAAGAATCTAGCACAATATTCAGAATCAGAATCAAACAAGAATTAATAAATAAAACAAAAAAGACAAAAGATTATTTTCTTTATAGATGAAAAAGAAGATGGAAACACAGAAACCTAGGAAGGTCACTTCGGGACCTATAAGAGAAAAGGCAAGAACCATGCGTCGTATGGTTGCTGCTGTGGGTAAGGTTTTAAAAAAGAAAGGCTATCCTGGTCTTACAATTGCCAATATTGCCATTGAAGCACAGGTTGATCGTAAGCTGGTTTATAGTTATTATGGCAGTTTAGATAAATTGGTCGGCATATATCTTCGTGAACAAGATTATTGGAAAACAAAAGCAAAGAAACAAATCAGCATACTGCTTAAAAAGGATAGTATCAGTAAACAAGAAATGGATGACCTGCTTATTGGACAATTTGACGCTGTGCTTCAAGACAAAATATTGCAACGCATTTTACAATGGGAGCTATCAGAGCCCAATAAAGCCCTACGTATGATCGCAGATGAACGCGAAGATGTAGGTGAAGAATTACTAAAAAAATATGAAGCCGATATTTCTAATAACGATGTGGACATTAGGGCGATTATAGCCTTACAAACTGCAGGATTATATTACTTAGCCCTACACGCCAAGTCAAATGGTAGTACATTTTGTGGCATCGACATCAACAAGGAAGAAGGCGAAGAAAGAATCAAAAAGGCACTTTCCAACGTATTGGATCTGTGTAAAAAACCAACATAATAAAGAACACGCTAGCATTCGTAATGTTTATGAGAAAACGCATTCCCCTACATGAAGGATTTACTTTAAAAGCTCTAGTTTCTGCTGATGCCCCCAAAATGTATCGTCTCATAGACAGCCAACGAGCCTACTTAGGCGAATGGCTTCCTTTCATTCAATTTACTAATCGAGTGGATGACAGTAGAGGCTTCATTGAAATGGCTATTGAAAGCCGAAAAAACAATAAGGATTTTGTTTATAAGATTTGCCATGATGACCGATTAATAGGTCTTATAGGAACAAAAGAAACAGATTACATAAATAAAAGCACAGAGATTGGTTATTGGTTAGCTCAAGAATACCAAAGCCAGGGAATCATGACCAATGCTGTTAAAAGTCTAATTCAAGAACTATTTGACACCATGAAGTTACAGCGTATTCAGATTTGTTGTGCCACAGGTAATATGAAAAGCATAGCTATTCCTAAAAGACTGGGCTTCAAACAAGAGGGAATCAAAAGAAATGGAGAGTGGATAGGGAATTACGAATTCCGTGATCTGATTGTATTTAGCCTATTAAAAACAGACGTCTCTTCTTAATCAGTAAAAAGAGACGTCCAAACTTTAATTATAATTTCTTATTTATTGGAATTCTTTGCTTCTTTCATAGGGTTTGATTCTGCTGATTGTCCTCTGGCAGCACGTCCTTGCCCTTGAAACAATTCAAAGCGTGAAGGCTGTGATGTTCTAGGCCAAGAGTTATTGGACTCATCAATATCAGCAGTCTCCGAGAAAGGGTCTAATTGCACAGAGGCTACTTCCTTATTCTTGGCAAATACCTTCGTTACTTCTCCTTCATTCTTACGCCATATATAGGCAGGAATTCGATCTACTTCTTTAGTTCCATCTGTAAATGTCCATTGAATAATCAATGGCATAACTAAACCACCATTGTTCTTAAAGTTTAATTCGTAGAAAGCTATCTTACCATCAAAGATATCTTTCTCTTTGGCAGTTAAGGTGCTATAAAATTTCTTATAATTCTCTTCATTTGCAGGCTTCACAGCAAAACGATCCCATTTATTGTAAAAATCCAATAAGGAGGTATCTTTTTCAACTAAGAAAGAAAGATTTTCTTCCATATTACGCTGTCTAGTAATAGTATTCAGGTCATTATCATAAGCTTCCTTACGCTCTTTCTGTGCTTTAGCGGGATTACCTCCAGCCATGCGGTATTGCGTAACATTCTCTAATGATATTTCTACTGGATCTGTACCGAAGAACCAACCTCTCCAAAACCAATCTAAATCTACTGCTGAGGCATCTTCCATGGTACGGAAGAAGTCAGCTGGTGTTGGATGTTTGAATTCCCAACGTCTAGCATATTCTTTGAAAGCATAATCAAACAACTCCCTACCCATTACCGTCTCTCTAAGGATATTAAGTGCTGTAGCTGGCTTAGCATAGGCATTTGGTCCAAATTGAACTATATTTTCTGAATTGGTCATAATCGGTTCCAATTCATCTTTAGGCAATTTCATATAGTCCACAATCTTATTCGCTGGACCACGACGAGATGGAAAGTCCTTATCCCATTCTTGTTCTGTTAGGTATTGTAAAAAGGTATTCAATCCTTCATCCATCCAAGTCCACTGTCTTTCATCAGAATTGACAATCATCGGAAAGAAATTATGCCCAACCTCATGGATGATAACCCCAATCATACCATATTTTACGGCTTCGGTATAAGTTCCATCTTCATCTGCACGGCCGTAGTTAAAACAGATCATTGGATATTCCATGCCATTGGCAGCTTCAACAGAAATCGCTACTGGATATGGATAAGGAATGGAAAACTTAGAGTAGGTCCTTAAGGTATGTGCTACAGCCTTGGTGGAATACCTGCGGTACAAAGGATAAGCTTCTGGACCATAATAAGACATTGCCATAGGCTGATTACCTGGAATCCCTTCATTTACTTTCATCGCATCCCAAACCAATCTCCTTGATGTTACGAAAGCAAAATCTCTCACATTCTTTGCTTCATAAACCCAGGTTTTTTTAGCAGTGGACTTCTGTCCCATTGCCTTTTTTGCATCATCCAAACTTACGACCTCAATAGGCTCCTTAGAAGATTGTGCTTGCTTCCAACGAGCTAATTGTGTTGAACTCAATACCTGACTATAGTTTTGGCATTCGCCCGTTGCTCCTACAATATGATCTGCAGGAACGGTAATATTTACTTTATAATCCCCAAATACCAAGGCAAATTCTCCCCTACCTGTAAACTGCTTATTCTGCCATCCTTGAAAGTCTGAGTAAACGGCCATCCGAGGGAACCACTGAGCAATCGTATATAGATAGTTTTGATCTTTAGCAAAATATTCATATCCACCACGGCCACCTTCTACCATACGATCAGAGATTTTATAATCCCAGTCGATGTTCAATACCATCTTAGCACCCGGTTTAAGGATTGTGGGCAATTCAATACGCATCATCGTATGATTGATGGTATATTTTAGGGGTTTATTATTTCCGTCATTTACTTTATGGATATTTACACCATAGCCCTTTTTCTCAGGAACCATAGCCTTTAATTGATCCATGGACATGCGCTCGCGAAGACTACTCTGGTCAAACACTTTATTTGGAGCATTATCTGCATGTTCATTCTCATCCAATTGTATCCATAGGTAATTTAAAGGATCTGGAGAATTATTCGTATAGGTAATTGTTTCCGAACCTTTTAGAACTTGATTCACATCATCGACTTCCACATTGATGACATAATCTGCCTTTTGTTGCCAGTACATTGCACCAGGAGCACCAGATGCCGTACGGAAAATATTAGGATCTGATAATAGTGTTCCCAATTGTTCGAACTTGTTACCATGGTTTGACCCTGGATTAGGCTGCATTTGAGCCTGTGCAAATGGAAGATTTGCTAATGCTAATGCAGCAACAAAGGTTGTTTTTAACTGTTTATATGTTCTCATAGTGGTAAACGTTCAATAGCCATAATAAAGGAAATACCAAATACGGCTGATGATAAAAAGAAACTCCAATCTCGATTACTGACTTGAAAGATCTTAAGCATTAATTCAGAGAGTAGAATTACAAAAAATACAATAATTAATTGCCCGAACTCCAATCCAATATTAAAGGAAAGCAATGGAACTAGTATAGATGCTTCTTGACCTAATAAGGATTGCAGGTAATTTGAAAATCCTAAACCATGTATTAAACCAAAGAATAAGGTCATGCTATATAGAATCCAAGGATTACGTTGGGCTCTTCGTTTTGGAAGGTTATATATTGCTGTTAATAAAATCGTGATTGGAATTAGGAATTCAATCCAAGCTGTATCCACTTTGACAATCTTAAATACAGCCAATGCTAAGGTAATAGAATGTCCAAGGGTAAATGCAGTTACTAACCACAAAAGTCTTTTCCAATCCTTTAGGGTATAGCTACAACACAAAACTAGTACAAATAAAATATGGTCATATCCGTTCAAATCTAGGATATGTTGCCATCCCAATTGAAAATAGATGGAGAAGTCACTCATTATTTAGGTTATTCCTGTTATATAAAACAAATTTAAGATTATTTTAATAACGAAAACCGTATAACTAAATAATTACAAAAGGAATTTATAAGAAAGAAAGAATAATAAAGGTATTTTGATTTAAATACCACTAATTAATGGATTTTATCCTTATTAATTTCCACGAAGTCAATACGGTCATCTTCTTCCAAAAGTTTCATTTCTTCACTGGTGATTTCCGTATTTAATTGAAAAAACAAAGGTAGCAAGCGAATAACCTCTATTGTTCTACCGGCATTGATCTTTAAATCTTTTAGTACACTGATAAATGCATCTTTGACAACAAGCTTTGCTTGTTGATCTTCCATTTTCTCCACATCAATTTCTTCAAGATAATCATCACTTAATCCGATAAATACAGCAAATCGTTGTTCTTCATCTTTTTCACAAGATTGTAACAGCATCCCCCCTCCTAACAGTGATAGAAACGACAGCAAGAAAACAAACTTATATAGTCTGGATTGTAAAAAAAATGGAATAAAACGGCTACTCATTACAATTTTAATTAGTTTGGCACTGGAAAAGTAAACATTTTCCTTCAGATTGGAATCTTTTAGTTTGTAAATAAATCATGAAGAAATTATTTAACCCCTTGATATTATGTGTTATAACTAGCTTATTCATTACACTGCTAGCCTATGCACATCCCTTTTATGTCAGTATCAGCAGCATAGATTTCAATAGTAATAAAAAACAATTGGAGATTTCTTGTCGAATCTTTTATGACGATTTAGAATTGACCTTGAAGAATCAGCAAAAACAAAAAATTGACATTATCAATCCAAAGAACAAGGCACAAGCCGATTCCGCAATTGCTAATTATATCCGTAATAATTTCCGTATAAAAATAGAAGGCCAATCAAAAAACCTAAGCTATGTTGGTTATGAGGTAGAAGATGACGTGGCCTGGTGCTACTTTGTCATCCCACAAGTACAGCAGGTCAATAAAATCTCCATAACCAACCAATTGCTGTTTCAAGATTTCAAAACACAATCGAACATATTGCATGTTACAGTAGGAAAGAATAGGAAAAGTGCTAAGTTGGATAATCCGAAAAGGACTGTAGATTTTGTTTTTTAATGGGGATAAGGTGCAAATACGACACTCTATAAAACACAAAATGCTTTTTTGTTAAAAAAGCACATCTAAAATTATTTGTTTTTCTGGTTTTTTAGAAGGGTTAACTTTTATTGTTAACACTTCTAGGGTTGTTGTTTGGTTGATTAACCGGGAATCCCCAATTCGTTACATAGTATAAGTATGGGTTTCTGACTAGGGCTTCTTTCTTCGTTTTCTCTTTTTTAATCATAAATTTTACCTTTCTTTTTATTGTTAGACCCCAATATAACAAAAATTGAACCAAAATCCAAATATCCTTTGAATTTTAATTCAATTTCTTAATTAATTAAAAGAATGTTATTCTAAAAAGAGTCTAATTTACGGTGTGCTGTTGAATAAATTCACTTGGTGAACAACCCAAACTATGCTTGAAAACCCTGTTAAAATGCACAACTGTATTGAATCCGCACAAGTAAGCTACCTCTGAAATGTTTTCTGTTGATCTATTAACAAGTAATTGACATGCTTTTTCTATTCTGATCTCATTCAAAAAGGTTACATATGTTTTCATCGTGTGCTTCTTAAAATACTTACAAAAAGCAGAAGGGGTCATATGAATTAGCTTTGCAACCTCATCAATGGTAATATCATGATGGAAGTTTTCCAAACTAAAACGAATCACCTCATTGATCCTCACTCCTACTTTATCGTTAAAATTAGAGTCTGCCAATCCGGAATACAAGGAAATCAGATGCGAATCATTCTGTAAAAGGTATTCAAATACATCCAATACTTTTTTGAATTTGCTCATACCCTCTGCTCTATTTAACTCTAAAAAGCGGTCTTTAATTCCCAAACTATATTTTGGCTCTAATTTCTTAGAAGTATCGAGGAATTTAAAAAACTCCCGAATTGAATTCAGCTCCTGTAAGTCAAATAGGTATTTAAGCTTTTCGAAACCAACGAATACATGGATTACGTGAATATCTTCCTCTAAACCGTTTTCTTTTATAAAAATATGTGGATCATTTGCCTTTAGGATATAAATCTCATTCTCCACAAAGGGTTGAATTAGATTTCCTATAACCACAGAACCCTTTCCACATACGATATAGGAGATTTGAATCTCCTTATGCCGATGGTAATGGTTATAAAAGTCACTGCGAATATCTTCTTGTATATAAAATGATCCTGCCCCTAAAGCTGGAACGGTAAATTCAATTGGATGTTTAACTTCCATGTTTTTTATTGCTTCCATATCGAAATGATAATATTGGAATCTAACTTCGTTAATAATTCTCTTGGCTCGCTACATGAATTTATCATGTGTAACAAATCTAATGTTTTTTTTATCCTATTCGCAAATAAATAAGTAAGAAGTGCATTTTTTTACTCAAAAAACAAGAAAAATCCTTTTAAGGAATCATTTATGTCTGTTGAATGGACAATATCAGTAAATTTCCTTAATCTTAACCGAATAATTTATTAGCCATATCTTTCTAAAAAGGCAATTGTTTTACCTGTTGGGACTGCTTTAACAAAGATATTCCTAAATTTGAGTTGTAGTAAATCATTTTATACCTATGAAAGAAGTCCTCATGGTGGGATTGGGTGGTGCCGCAGGCAGCATTTTACGCTATCTAAGCACCCAATTTGTCCAGAAATATTATAATGGTCATTTCCCACTCGCAACCTTTACCATAAACGTCATAGGATGTTTATTGACTGGTGTACTGATTGGTTATTTCTCAAAAACTCAAGTATTACAAAATGAGTGGAAATTACTTTTAATAACTGGATTCTGCGGAGGCTACACAACCTTTTCAGCCTTTGCCTCTGAAAATCTTAATCTAATTAACAACAATCAAATTGGCTTGGCCCTATTCTATATCGCACTGAGCGTTTTTCTTGGAATTGGCGCAGTCTGGTTGGGTTTGTTATTAAGCAGAGCTTAAAAAAACCAGCATTTTATCCCAAATTCAAAAAGAAAGCTCCTATCTTTTCAATAGGAGCTCCATATATTCAATTTTCTTGAATTTTATTCTTTAATCAGAGCGCGATCAAGATGCACATAGCCTCCATCCACATGAATCAATTGCCCTGTAGTGTGACTCGATCTATTCGACAATAAGAAAACAGCCATACTAGCAATTTCTTCCACGGTGGTCATTCTATTTTGAAAAGGAATACGATCGGTTATCTTCTTCAAGGTTTCAGCTGGTTTATCCAATGTCTGAATCCAGCTTTCATATTGCGGCGTCATACTTTCAGCTACAATAATTGCATTCACCCTAATTTCTGAAGGAAGTAATTCCACTGCCCATTCTCTTGTCAAGGCATTTCTACCTCCATTTGCCGCAGCATATCCAGATGTTCCACCTTGTCCCGTTTCTGCAGTCTTCGAGCTGATATTTAATATGCTTCCCTTAGACTCTTTCAAAGATGGCAAGGCATGATGCGCCATTAAGAAATAATGAATTAAGCTATTATGCAGAGATTGAACAAATCCTTCATAAGTCCCCTTTTCTAAACTCACCCCATCATTTAGACCTGCGTTATTAACCAGACCATCAATACGACCAAAGGCAGCTAGCGTTTCTTCTACTGCACGTTTGCAATCCTCCGGATTTGCCAACTCGGCTTGTATGGCTAATGCCTTTCCTCCTAAAGCTTCAACTTCAGCTTTAACTTTATCGTTATCTACAGATTTTCTACCTACTATTACCGGTATAGCGCCTTCTTGTGCAAGGGCCATAACTATCCCCTTACCTATTCCCTTTGCCCCGCCCGTAACGATGATCACTTTATCTTGTAATTCTAAATTCATGTCAATTATGTTAATCCATAAAACTTAACCGCATTATCACCCCAAAAGCCATTCAGCTCCTGCTGATTGAAATCAGCTAACTTATCCTCCACAATGCGAATACTATCCTCATAAGTACCGGCCAATAAACAGACCGGCCAATCTGAACCAAATAATACGCGATCCTTACCAAAGCACTGAATCACATGCTCAATGTAAATACTGAAATCATCCAACTTCCAACGCTTCCAATCAGCCTCCGTTGCTAATCCAGATATTTTACAATGTACATTTGGAAAATTGGCCAATTCACCTATAAAATCCGCCCATTCAGTAAACTCTTGCGTCTTTATGGGAGGCTTAGCAATGTGATCCAACATAAAAGATTGTTCCGGATTGGCAGCAATACATTTCAAGGTACTTGCATAATGCCTAGGTCGAATCAATAAATCATAAGTATAACTATGCTTCGTCAATGCTTCCATACCACGTAAAAACGCATCCTGATGTAGAAAATCAGGATTCCCTTCAGCTTCTACAATATGTCGGAAACCTTTTACTTTGGGATGTTGTTTATAAGCAGCCAATTGTTCATCAATATCCGATGCCAATAGGTCAACCCAACCTACGATACCTTTTATCAAAGCATACACCTGAGCCAGTTCCAATAGGAAGGCTGTTTCTTGAGGACTTTGATCGGCTTGAACAGCGACACATCCATCAAATCCATTATCCTTTAAGGTCTGCCCAATATCATTAGGAAGGAAGTTCCTGCGGATAGCCTGCATCTCTTCCGATATCCAGGCATCCCTTACAGGATCATAAAGCCAAAAATGTTGATGTGCGTCTATTTTCATTTTAAATTCTCTTTTAAGTAGCGGAATACGCGATGACCTCTTGGCGTTGTTCACCTAAGTGGTCTGCTCCCAATTCAATAACATCTCCAGGTTTCAAATAAATTGGCGGATTAAATCCTAAACCTACTCCTGCAGGTGTGCCCGTAGAAATTACATCTCCTGGCAATAAAGTCATAAATTGAGAAACATAAGATACGATAAAAGGCACCGAAAAAATCAAATTTGAAGTATTTCCATTTTGAAAAACCTTTCCATTTACCTTTAACCAAAGCGCCACGTTATTGATATCAGGCACCTCATCAGCAGTCGTCATCACAGGCCCCATAGGCGCAAATGTATCACAGCCCTTACCTTTATCCCAAGTTCCACCGCGCTCAATTTGAAACTCTCGTTCTGAAACATCGTTATGCAAAACATAACCAGCAACATAATCCAAAGCCTCAGATTCACCTACATAACTTGCTCTTTTACCAATCACTATCCCAAACTCCACTTCCCAATCAGTCTTCACGGAATTCCTTGGAATCATTACTTGATCATTCGGACCAACCAAAGCAGTTGTGGACTTCATAAAGATGATAGGCTCGGCAGGAATTGCTGCACCAGTCTCCTCAGCATGGTCTTTATAATTTAATCCAATACACACAATCTTGGATGGTCTAGCAAATGGAGCACCTAATCGAGTACCAGCAGGCACCTCAATCAATTCACCATCATTCGCTTTCACAAACTGCTCCAAACGAGCCAATCCATTCTCCGCAAAAAACTGCTCATCATAGTCTCCACCAAATGCAGAAACATCATAATTCTTTCCTTCAATCTGAACCCCAATCTTTTCCTGACCCGGTTCTCCAAAACGTAGTAATTTCATTGCTTTTATAGTATTTAGTAGAAAGTATTTAGTAGTTAGATGTATGATTCAAAGATTTTCAGCCTTGAAATAGGTTATTAGACCTTTTGCTTATCGACCCTAGGTCTAATTACTAACTACTAAATACTAACTACTCATTTCAATTATTCAACTTAATAAACCCTCCATCGATAGGATAATCATTTCCAGTGATAAAGGCAGCATCATCTGAACAGAGGAATAAAGCTAGTTTTGCTATTTCCTCCGGTTTACCCATGCGGCCGATTGGCTGTGATTTGGATAGTTTTTCAAACATTTCCGCTTCTTTACCTGGGTAATTCTTATTGATGAACCCATCCACAAATGGGGTATGCACGCGTGCTGGCGAGATAGAATTACAACGGATATTATCCGCCATATAGTCTCTTGCTACGGATAAACTCATGGCATAAATAGCACCTTTGCTCATGGAATAGGCAAATCGATCGGTTATCCCTACTACCGCAGCGATAGAAGCCAAATTAAGAATTGCCCCTCCACCATTAGCTTTCATCACTGGAACGACCGCAAATAAAGCGTTATAAGCCCCTTTCACATTCACTTGGAACACTCTGTCAAAATCTTCAACAGAACAGTTCTCAAGGCTCCCTACGTGCGCAATGCCCGCATTATTCACCAATATGTCTACCCTTCCGATTTTCGCAACCACGGTCAACACCTCTTCCTGAACAGCAACATTGCAGATATGCACCTCACATTGCCCTCCAGTAGACTCAATAGCAGCCTTTGTTTCAGCTGCTACTTCTGGATTCAAATCCAAGATATGGACTTGTGCACCTTCTGCAGCAAACAATTCGGAAATGGCTCTTCCAATCCCACTTCCTCCTCCTGTTATTAAAGCAACCTTTGCCCCTAACTTCAACATAGTATATTGATTTATTATTATTTACTTTTTATCAATTAAAGTGAAACTCCTCTTCTCCAAGGGATAAAATCGTCTTGACCCAGCAATACAGCTTTAGCCGAACGTTCTCCACTTGCCACCTCAATCACGTACTCCAGGACACGGTGGGCCGCCTCCACGATTTGCTCCTCACCATCAATGATTGTCCCACAATTGATATCAATGATATCCGGCATTTTCTCATAAATCTTCGTATTCGAAGAAATCTTTATTACCGGTGCAATCGGATTCCCTGTAGGTGTTCCTAGTCCTGTTGTAAACAAGACCACATTGGCCCCTGCCGCAACCTCGGCGGTGGTACTTTCCACATCGTTGCCTGGTGTACAAAGTAAATTCAAGCCAGGCTCATTTGCCAAACCCGGATAATCCACAACAGCAGTTACAGGTGAAGTACCTCCCTTTTTAGCTGCTCCAGCAGATTTTATCGCATCGGTAATTAATCCATCTCGAATATTACCTGGTGAAGGGTTCATATAGAAACCTGAACCATCAGCCTCCGCTTTAGCATTGTAGGTCTGCATCAATTGCATAAAATAAGTCGCCATTTCCGCAGTTTCGCAACGATCACTTAATTCTTGTTCTACACCGCATAATTCCGGAAATTCAGCAAGTATTACAGAACCTCCCAAACTCACCAACATATCAGACAGGTAGCCCAAGGTAGGGTTAGCTGATATGCCCGAGAAACCATCTGATCCACCACATTCCAAGCCGATGACCAATTTATCCAATCCCGCAGGCGCTCGCTTCATCTCATTGGCTTGTGCCAAACCAACAAAAGTCGATTTTAATGCCTTCTGCATTAAATCCTGCTCTGTACCTTCCAACTGTTGTTCAAAAATATACAATGGCTTATCAAACTGTGGATCACGTTTGGCTATCTCAGCACGTAATATTGATGCTTGTGCATGCTGACAACCTAAACTCAATACGGTAGCACCAGCTACATTGGGATGGGTAATGTATCCAGCCAATAAACCACACAGCGCATCTGAATCCATTCTTGTGCCCCCACAACCCATATCATGGTTTAGGAATTTCACACCATCAACTTGTGGAAATAAACGGTTTTTACCTAAATCCGAACGGTTTGCTTGTAAATCTAAACCCATCAATTCATCTACCGATGCACCAGACTTATACTTGGAAATCAAGGCATCAACCTCATTGGAGTAATCTTTCGCTTGAACTCGATAACCCAATTTCTCTTCCAAAGCTGCCTTCAGCGTCAAAACATTTCTATTCTCACAAAACACCAATGGGATAACCAACCAATAATTGGCGGTTCCTACTTGGCCGTTGCTACGATGAAAGCCATTAAATGTTCTGCCCTCAAAGGCTTGTACATCTGGTTTTGTCCAGGCCAACTTACGATCGCCCAATTTAAAGTCCTCCGCAGCATGTCGAAGGTTCTCTGTGTTGATAAGTACTCCAGCGTCTAAATCATGGTTCAACTTACCCACCAAAACTCCATACATGAACACCTCCGAATCCTTAGACATTGGAGCTATCGTAAATTTATGTTTAGCCTTTACAGTTTGCTTAAGCACTATCGTTTTTCCAGCAAATTCAATCTCACTAGACTCTGGTAAATCGCGTAAAGCCACCAAAACATTATCCTTTGGATGTATCTGTAGATACGCCAAATTCTTCTTATTCATATAGTATTATAATTCAAAAATCTTATCCATTATTACCCATTTTTCTCCAGGTTTAGCTCCTGGAATGGCTTGTTGATATTTCCACATCAATTGCTCCCATTCTTGCACTTTAGCATTGGCAGCATCCATCTCTCCTTTCTTTTCAAAACTAAAGCTTTCATTAACTTCCATTAACATAAACAACCGATTTGCAAATCGATATATCTCCATATTATCAATACCTGCAGTACGTATAGACTCTTTAATCTCAGGCCATACGGCTTGGTGGTATTGCTCATATTCGGCTATTAAAATTGGATCATCTACCAAATCCAAAGCTAGTGCATAGCGTATTTTCATATTATTAATTTTCAATTTAAGACGCAGCAGTTTCTACGACTTTCGATTTATTTTTTACAGCAAAAAGCATCACCACTAAGAAACAAACAAATACGACAAAGTATCCATATTGCATATGCCCAGTACTATCGGATATATACCCGAACAATGGTGGCAACACAGCACCACCTACGATGGACATAATGATTAAGCTGGAAGCAGATTTCGTATCTGCACCGGTATCTTCCACGCCTAAAGCAAAGATTGTCGGGAACATGATGGACATAAAGAAGGCAATAGCAACTAAAAAGTATAAGGCCATCATGCCTGAGCTAAATATAACCGCAAGTGTTAAGACCGCAGAAATAGCTCCATAGATAAACAGCAACTTAGATGGTAAGATGTAACGCATGAGGAATGTTCCTACAAATCGTCCAATCATAAACAATAGACCCGCTATTGCCGCATAATCCTTAGCATCAAATGCCTTAATACCTGCCACTTCTGTCGCAAAAACGATGATAAAACTTAGCACACTTACTTGCGCACCTACATAAAAGAACTGTGCAAACACCGCCCAAGAAACGTTTTTACGCTTAAAAGCATGTAGAAACCCACTTTTTGCAGTTCCTTCTTCCTTTACCTCCGGTAACTTGATCAATAAAAACAATAAGGCGGCCAACAAAATGATACAGCCCAAAACTATATACGGACCTTTCACTAAGGCAGTTTCCGCTTGAATATAGGCTATCCTTTGACTTTCTTCCAATGCAGCAACCTCCTCATGGGACAAGGGTGGATTGGCCAATATAACATATCCCCCAACATAAGGCGCTACAAAAGAGGCTAATCCATTGAAAGATTGTGCGAAATTCAAGCGTTGAGTCGCTTTTGCAGGATCTCCCAAAACAGTCATATATGGATTTGCCGCTGTTTCCAATATGGTAATACCACAAGCCAAAATAAACAAGGAAGACAAGAAAAACAGGTAGCTCATGGTATTTGCGGCTGGAACAAACAAGAAACAGCCAATCGCAAATAAGAGTAAACCTATTAAAATCCCTGTTTTATACCCGTATTTTTTCAAGATTAATCCTGCAGGAATTGCCATAACAAAGTAGGCAACAAATACAGCTGAATCAATCAAAGACGCCTGTAAATGACTGAGACTAAACGCACTTCGTAAGTGCGCAATCAATATTGGATCCAGGTTATGGATAAATCCCCAAAAGAAAAATAGGGATGTAATCAAAACAATGGCGAACGTATAACTCTTATTATTCATAAATGGATTTATAAAGGATATCCTAAATACGGGATTCCTTGGCATAAATCTATAATGAAATTTACCTTAGTTATAAACAATTTTATCATCCGTATGGCGCTTTATTAGTAAAAAATGAATAAATTGGACAGCTATGATCATCAAACAACTTGATTTACCCAAACAATACCACCAGAGTTTTCAGGTGCGTAGGGATTATGCACCAAAACACCATCAGATTTGGCATTATCATGAGGAATTGGAGTTTGTGCATATCGTAGATGGTTCAGGAACACTGTTTATTGGTGATCGAATAAAGGCTATTCAGCCTGGTGAAACAGTATTAATACCTTCTCAAACCCCTCATTATTGGCTTTTTGACACCTTCCAAGACCAGGAGGAAGAAATGGAATCCATTAACTGCATTGTCTTACACTTCAAGAAGAATTTAGGAATTGAAAATCTGCTCGCTATGCCTGAATTGCAAGCAATAAAGCAATTAATTGATCAAGGTGACCGTGGATACTATATAAACAAAACCAATAGAAAACTCATCAAAAACCATTTTGAGCAAGTTTTAAATGCCAGCAATTTAGATAAACTCATTAGCTTATTTAAGCTATTGGAATGCATTCAGGATTCCCCAAAAGAAATGTTGACCTCAGAAAATTATGCGATGCTGCATCAATCAGAAGACCAACATCGGATGAACAACCTGATGGATTATATCCGAGAAAACTACAAACAACCAATTAAATTGGTTGATTTAGCCAGCTTAGCAGGATTAACCGAAAATTCCTTTTGCCGCTATTTCAAACAGAAAACTGGTAAAACGCCGGTTCAATTCATAACCGAACTTCGTGTTTCTCATGCCTGTACCCAACTCCGAAACAGCAAAATGACTCTTAAAGAGATTTGTTATGATAGTGGATTTAATAATTTCGTGAGCTTTCATAAAAATTTTAAGAGCATCCTAGGACTTACTCCCCTGCAATTCAGGCAACAATAGCTCAAAACCTATGCTATTGCACCATTAGCGATGTAGTTATTCATCTAACCTTAGTTAATTCAGCAAACGATTTTTCACAATAGTTGTTACTTTTGCAGAAAATTCACACTGAACTGCATGAACACGATTACGCGTTTCCTAAACCTTCATTTCGGAGAAGAAGCAAAAGATAAAGTATTAGAGAATGTGACATCCAGCATATCCTTTCGAGGTGCTAATGTTTGGATCCTAGCCTGTGCGATTGTTGTAGCTTCCGTAGGCTTGAATGTCAACTCTACCGCTGTAATTATTGGTGCCATGCTCATTTCTCCTCTTATGGGTCCTATTATCGGTGCTGGCTTTGCTTTAGGAACCTATGATTTCAACCTTTTAAAGAAATCCATAAAAAACTTAGGAATTGCAACGGTCGTGAGTTTATTTGTTTCCTTTTTATACTTCCTTTTAAGCCCATTTAAGGAAGCGCAATCCGAATTGCTTGCTCGTACCGCCCCAAACATCTACGATGTCCTCATCGCCTTCTTTGGCGGCTTAGCAGGCGTGATAGCTTTGACGAGGGTAGAAAAAGGAAATCCAATACCCGGAGTAGCCATTGCCACCGCATTAATGCCTCCACTTTGTACAGCTGGTTACGGATTAGCCATCGGTAACTTCAGTTATTTTGGCGGAGCCTTGTACCTGTACATCATCAACTGTTTCTTTATCTGCATTTCCACCTTCTTAATCGTCAAATTACTCAAATACCCTAAGGTTAAATTTGTAGACGACCAGAAAGAAAAGAGAATAACACGTATCATCAGTACCTTGATCATTGTGATCTTAATTCCAAGCTTTTACCTGGCTTATGCCCTTCTTCAAGAAAAGAAATACAGTCAACAGGTTAATGAGTTTATCCAATCCGAATTTAACAACAAGGGTTATACGCTGATTTACGAAAGGACCTATTTCAACAACCGTCCAAAGATGATTGAATTAGCATTCCTTGACAAACGATTCTCCCCTAATGAGTTACAAGAATTAAACAGCAAACTGGAAAACTACGGATTACAGGGCACCACGTTAAAAATCAGACAAGATAGCACTGACCTCAAGAAGGATATCCTAGCTGAGATCAATCAACAATCGAAGAACGTATCGGAGAAAGATGTCATTATCCAAAATCTACGCAAGGAATTACAATCCTATAATTTCGATGACAAGGAATTACTGAAAGAAATCAATATCCTTTTCCCAAAATTAGCACCATATTCGATCGGAAAACAATTGGTGATTATCAGACCAGACAGCAGTTTCTATCAAAATACCTTAACGTATCAAGGTAAAACCGAGATAAGCAATGATGATCTGAATAAACTCAAAGCTTGGCTTCAAGCTAAATTTCATACAGAAAGCTTTCAAATCATCAAAGCAGATTAGTATTTAAGGGAAATAAAAGAAAATCCTTAGATACTAAGATCCCACTATTTAGTAGATCGACCTATTGGCGGGTTAGATTAATAACCCTATTAACGGTCGAAGCATGCTTCGACCCTACGGCTATGGAGTATTAGAATAATAAAATCACGATTGTTTGTAGGGGCGATGCATGCATCGTCCGCATCCAGATAAATCCATTAGACACAATCAAAAACCTCATAAAATAGGGCAAGAGACTTTAAAAGTTTGTTGCCTTTATTGCATAGTTTGAAGATCCTCCATCGACGATGGAGGATGACGAGGCCTTGTGTGGGGGAAGAAAGACTCTTCGCTTCGCTCTGAGTTGTAAGTTGCATTATTTTTAACCGCTCATAGGTCTGTGAGCGGGTTAGATGTATGAACGTATTAACGGTCGAAGCATGCTTCGACCCTACGGCTATGGAGGATTGGAATAATAAAATCACGATTGTTTGTAGGGGCGATACATGCATCGCCCGCATATAGCACGAATTAAAAAACCTTTAATAGTATGAAGTTTGTTCGGCAAGCCTCTCAATGACGAGACCTCAAGGTGATAGGGAGTGAGACTCTTCGCTTCGCTCTGAGTTGGAAGTTGCATTATTTTTAACCGCTCATAGGTCTAATTACTCAATACTATCTACTGCCCGCAGGGCTCAGACTCTTCGCTTCGCTCTGAGTTGGAAATGACATTACTGTTAGCTCACAAAATGTCTAAAATCTGGTGTCTTTTGTCTGTAATCTCATCGTCTTTCCTAAGGGTTTGCTAGGAGTTTGCTAGGGGTTGGATTCGAGACTCCTACGGATCTCCTTCGGAACTTGTTCGGATCTCCTTCGGATCTCGTTCGGTTCCGACCGAACGAGATCCGAAGGAGATCCCTATCAGATCCAAGGAAATTCCTTGAGAGTCTCGAATCCATATCCTGTCAATATCATACTTATACCTAAGTATTCCCGAATAGAATTGAACCCTAGTTCCAGAAAAAACAGCGCGTTCGTCACATTTAACAAATTTTAAGGCAATCAGAATAGCTTATTCAGTAATTTGGGTCTATCAAACACCTATATTATGAACCACCTATTCGTAAAAACCAAATTAATTCTACTAATAAGCTTTTGCATTTGTTTTTGCACAACAAGTCAAGCACAGGAGGTACAGCGAATTTTAGATCGGGCGGAACAAGCTATGCTTAAGCAAACTGAGCTTTACATAAAATCCACCTTGTATCTGCATTATGAATCTGAAGAAATGTATGATACCATTTCGAATCAGCTCTATTTATCTTTTCCCAACAAAAAAGACTACAGGTATATTCTATATCAGGGTGAGGGTAAAAACAGTCGATTTATCTATAATGGTTCCGAAAATTTCTTTTTGGATTTGGCAGACAGCACGATTCAGGTGGCAAAACATCCTAAAGAGGAGGATATATATTCCAACACGACATTCAACATATCCTATGTTACCTGGAGATTGGGATTAAACAGCTTCAAGAGCAATAAGGATATTGATAAAAAGATTAGCCAAGAGAGTTTAAATGGAAAAAAAGTATATAAAGTCGAACTAAATATTGGGCAAAATTTCTTGAGCAAAACGGGGGTATTAAATCCCATGAAGATAAAAGCGGAGAACCTATTGATTGTGTACTTAGATCAAAAAACCTTATTACCCTTAGAGCTAATCAGTCAGCGCGTAGGTTCTAAAGATTTTGTCAAAACGAAAATCGAATACCTACCCTTGAAGGGTAAACAACCTCATGAAACGAGCTGGTTCACCTCCAGTTATAGCGAGTTTAAGCCTTATAAGAAAATCTCGTTGGCTCAATTGGCATTAAACCAGGAGGCTCCTTCTTGGAGCATGAGCCTGGCAAATCAGCATGGTAGCAGATCTTTGGCGGAGTATAAAGGGAAATACCTTATCCTGGAATTTTATATAAAAAATTGTGGGTACTGTATTGAAGGTGTGAAGAAACTGAATACTTTACAAGAAAAACTAGCTGGAAAGAACGTTGCTATATTGGGTGTCAATTCCCAAGATAGCGAGGCAGACTTGCATTCTTTTATCAGAACACAAAAACCAGCCTATGATATTGTATGGGACAAGGATGGTTCTGTGAGCAAGGCTTATGGTGTAGATGGAGTCCCCCATGTTTTCATTTTAGACCAAGTGGGAAAGGTAATTTACAATGGTGGATTAGATCAAGATAAAATATGGTCAGTATTGGAAGGAAAGATCTAAAAATGATAGACAACTGAATTAATTGGCATTTTTAGATTAAATAGAATTTCTGCAATCAAGTTGAAAGTTTTCCTTAAGCTGGAATATTGGACAAAAACAAAGGGTTAAGTTTGATTTACTTAACCCTTTTCTATTAATTCCTAAAAATAGCTATAAGATATGAAATAGGAGATTGCTGCGCTGTTAGATAGAACAGGTTATCAAGTATAGCTACCTATAACTCAAAACTACGCGAAGAGCCTATCTTATATTCCTCTAGGACCACTATTCATATACTTTATTGGATTTCAAAGAGAAATACCCGATAGCACCTGCCAATAAAGAAGTAATCAAAATGGAAAGTTTCGCTTCAGACACATGCAATGGATCTCCGAATGATAAAATGGCGATGAAAATAGACATGGTAAAACCAATTCCGGCCAGTAAACCAACCCCAATAATATGTCTCCAAGTACTACCTTCCGGCAAACTACTCAGCTTTAGCTTGGTACAGATGAAGGAAGTTAAAAGGATTCCTACTGGTTTTCCTAATAATAATCCCAAGCTAATACCTAATCCTAGAGAGTTAGTTAAGCCACTTAACATCTCTTTTTCCAAGGTTATATTCGTGTTGGCGAAAGCAAACATTGGAATAATCAAAAGATTGACAGGCTTGGTAAGAGCATGCTCTAAGCGCTCCAATGGAGATTCCACATCCGTATCATTTGTTGGGATACACATAGCCACCAACACCCCTGCTATAGTTGCATGAATACCTGAATGGTGCACAAAGTACCACACAAAAACACCTGGAATTAAATATAGGTAAGGATTCAATATGTTCATACGGTTCATGATAATCAAAGCTACCATACCAATACCCGCATACATCAAGTAGAACATTTCAATACCTGAGGAATAGAAAAAGGCGATAACCAAAATGGCGATTAAGTCATCTACAATAGCCAATGCCGCTAAAAAGATTTTTAAACTGCTAGGAATTCGATTTCCCAATAAATTGATCACTGCTAAGGCAAATGCAATATCCGTAGCCATTGGAATTCCCCATCCACTAGCGGTTTCAGTACCAGCATTGAAGGATAGGTAAATTAATGCAGGAACTACCGCACCACCAATAGCACATAAAATAGGTAAGGAAGCCTTTTTAGGTGAGGATAATTCTCCTTCTACCACTTCCCTTTTGATTTCCAATCCTACTAACAGAAAGAACACGGCCATTAATCCATCATTAATCCACAACAATACGGGATAACGTAGATGAACAGATTCATTTTCAAATCCTAATTGTATGTCCAATAAGTTTTGTAAAGCTGGTGCTAAAGGCGAATTCGCTATGATCATCGATAAGATGACACATAGGAATAGCATGATACCACCCGCATTGCTCGATTGAAAAAAATCTTTAAAAGCATTTAGATTAATAAGTTTGTTCATATATAGCTGTTTATTGTTTTGTACAGTTAGGTGAATAAAAATACCCCAAAAAGGAACTTCCACACCAGTGAACGAACCTTTACTTTAGGCAAAAACCATAAATTTTATTGATAGTTCAACAATAAAATCTTGTTAAAACCATGAATTTCGGCTAAAATATAGAATAGTTCTTAGACAGCTCAGAATTATTGCATAGATAATATCTATAATTAATTCAATCTATTATTTTCGTTTTGACAGAAATAAAAATGTGCGCCTTAAGGTTTTTGGAAAACCTCTTTTGGAAAATATAAGTCAATGTGAGGGGAAGGGAGTTTCTTTATATAGATTGGTTTATTAAGTGAAAGTAAAATCTAAAGGATTTGACTTATAAAAATTGTTGATGCAAATCCTTTAGATTTTCTAAGGTGGATAGGAAGGCTATCCTATCCGATTAATAAAAACGACATTGTCTATTTTTCTTCTTTAGGTTTGGTGTTGGTTTTCCCTTTCCAAGGGTTTCTAGGTCTCTTTTTACCATACGAGCCCATGATAATTTTTCCTTTGCGTGTTTTTTTATCTCCTTTTCCCATAATTCTTACTGTTTGATAAAATGTGATTAAAAAATACTTAAATAGACATCTAATCTACTAAAAATGAGTTAAAAAGAAAAATACCGGATTAAATGTCACCTGAAAAATACTTTCGGAATAGGTTAAAAAAAAAGCAGGCTGAATATGTAATATTCAGCCTGCCAATACCCCGGATAGTGCTTATTAGCCTCTACTGTTATAGTTAGGAGCTTCTTTCGTAATTTGTATATTATGTGGGTGAGATTCTCGAAGACCTGCACCTGTAATACGAACGAATTTAGCTTCTTGTAATTTTTCAATAGTTGCTGCTCCACAATAGCCCATCGAAGCACGTAATCCACCAATGTATTGATAAACTACCTCTGCCAATGTTCCTTTATAAGGCACACGACCTACGATTCCTTCTGGAACTAACTTTTTGATATCGTCTTCCACATCTTGGAAATAACGGTCTTTAGATCCTTTTTCCATCGCTTCTACAGAGCCCATACCACGGTAAGACTTGAATTTTCTTCCTTCTAAAAGAATGGTTTCACCTGGAGCTTCCTCTACACCTGCAAATAATGAACCTGCCATGATGGTGTGTGCACCAGCAGCGATTGCTTTCGCGATATCACCGGTTTGTTTGATACCACCATCAGCGATAAGCGGTACACCAGTACCTTTTAATGCTTTAGCGACTTCATAAACAGCATATAATTGAGGGACACCAACACCTGCAATGATACGGGTTGTACAGATAGAACCAGGACCGATACCAACTTTAACGGCATCTGCACCGGCATCAGCTAACATTTTAGCTGCATCACCTGTTGCGATATTTCCAACAATAACCTGAAGATCTGGATATTGTGCTTTTACTTCTTTTAATTTATTGATTACACCTAAGCTATGTCCGTGTGCTGTATCAATTGTGATTACATCAACACCTGCTTTCACTAAAGCATCAACACGCTCGATGGTATCGTGGGTAACACCTACTGCTGCCCCAACTAATAAACGGCCATGTTCATCTTTAGCTGCATTTGGATAATGCTTATATTTTTGAATGTCTTTGAAAGTAATTAGACCTTTCAATAAACCATTGGTATCTACCACTGGTAATTTTTCGATCTTATGGTTTTGAAGAATCTCTTCTGCTTTGATTAGATCCGTACCTTCAGGAGCAACTACTAAGTTTGTTTTAGTCATTAATTCACTGATAGGGCGAGCCATATCCTTTTGGAAACGAAGATCTCTATTGGTCACGATGCCCACAAGTTTGTTTTCCAGGTTTATCACTGGAATACCACCGATCTTATGTTCACGCATGATTTGGAAAGCATCACCTACAGTTGCTGTTTCTAATAAAGTCACTGGATCTTGGATCATTCCACTCTCCGAGCGCTTGACTTTACGAACCTCAGCAGCTTGTTCAACAATGCTCATATTCTTATGTAACATCCCAATACCCCCTGCTTGAGCGATAGCGATCGCTAAATCAGCACCGGTTACTGTGTCCATTGCTGCGGACACCAAAGGGATATTTAATTTGATTTTTTTTGTCAGATAGGTACTCGTATCAACGTCTCTTGGCAGAATTTCAGAATAAGCTGGAATTAATAAGACGTCGTCATATGTGAGGCCTTCTTGTACGAATTTTTGTGGATCTAATTGCATAGCAAATAATAATGGGGTTTCCTATTTGCAGGGCAAAGTTACGATTTTCATTGATTTCAGCAAAATAAATAAACGTCTGAAACGAATTAAATGACAATTAAATTAAATACAACGGATTTTGGCAGACTATTTGCAAGGGAAGACGTGAAAGGACCTAACTAATGTTAATTATTGACCTGGTTGGGTTTATGGAAAACAATAAATTAATTCACATGAAAAAATTATTTTTACCTCTAATTGCAGTAGCAGCTTTAACATTTGCTACTTCTGAAGCTCAAGCGCAAACTCCTTACAAATCAGCTCTTGGTATCGTATTCGACGGATATGACGGTTCTAACGTAGGTATCCAATACAAAACTGCATTAACAAACGTTTCTGCATTACAGTTACAAGCAGCATTCCGTAATCACTGGGTATCTTTCGGTGCTGACTGGCAATACGAAAAAGCTATCCCTGGTGCGGATGGTTTAGCATGGTATGCTGGTGTTGGTGCTCAAGTAGGTATCTGGTCTTACAAAGGAGAGTCTAGCACAGGATTCGGTCTCCGTCCGCAAGTAGGTTTAGAATACAAAATCCCTACTATTCCTATCGCTATGCACTTAGACTACAAACCTTATTTAGGTTTAAATAACGATACTGGCTTTGATGGTGGTGGTTTCACTTTCGGTGTGAAATTCGTGCTTAAATAAGTCAAGAATTTATTTTCAATCAAAAAGGCTTCAATATATTGAAGCCTTTTTTTGTGCTTTATCACTTCTGATAATCACGACATAAACTGTAGTAAACACAGCACAAAACAGCATACACATAGTAGTCAATGCCTTTTTTAGGTCAGAATAATTTGTAATATTTTTGTTATTGTGGGGAAAAGGATAGAACTTTACGGCAAACATGATTTTTAAAACAACAACAATTAACCAAGTTAGTAATCGCAACCTAAATGGTCTTGATTGGAATCAAGATTCTATACGTCTGTCGAGTAAGTAAGCTCTTCTTTCAGCATTTTTGTAGCACTATCTCTTTAATTGTCGTTGAACTTACTGTCTATGGAGCGAAAGAAAGTCCTATATTTTATGCCAGACAACCCTATGAAGGGTCATGCTGGCAATATTTCCAGGTGTAAACAATTATTAGCCTTCTTCAGTGAGCAGGATGAACAATTTGATACCGACTTTGTGTCTGAAAGGATATGGGGAAATTGGGACGATAAATCCGAAATAGACTTTAAAAACAAGTACCCTAAACTTGGATTAAAGATCATCAACCGAAAATTCAAAAGAGATGATTTTTTCAAGTACCTTTTTGTATATAAACTTCCAAACCTATTTGTAAAGCCCTTCGAGCAAAACCGAGTGGATTTGACCTCCGTTATTATGCGGAAAGAATTTAAGAAAGTACTGCAAGAAACGAAATACGATATCATCATCATTAGTTACGCTCAATGGGGTAAATTGGTGGATTACCTACCATACGCTGCCCGTACCATTATTGATACGCATGATTTTATTAGCTTATTAAAAGTTGATGATTTAAAAAGCAGTAGCAAAGCGTCTAAAAATTTAAAATCGGAAATCAGTATCCTCAAAAAGTTCCAAAGTATTTGGACCTTCTCCATTGAGGAGAAATATATATTTGGGCAGTTTTGTCAAAGAAAGGTGGATTTGATTCCTATTGGGTACAAACTCGATGACATCAGCAGTCATCCGCAAGATCCATTGTATGATATCATTTATGTAGCAAGCGAAAACCCGCATAATATAAAAGGGATAAAATGGTTTACTGAAAATGTACTACCGAAGTTACCGCCAATGAAAATTGCGGTTATAGGTAAAATTGCCAATTACGTTACAGAACACCCTAGCATCCATAAGTTGGGCTTTGTTGATGACTTAGATGCCGCATATCGAAATTCTAAGATTTCCATTTGCCCGATGCTGAGTGGAACGGGCATTAAGATTAAGGTATTGGAATCCCTATCAATGGGCCTTCCGGTAGTTACCAACTCATATGGTGTTACCGGCCTGGTTAACAAGATCAATAGTGGCTGCTTGGTAACTGATGATTCAGATAGATTTGCAAATTACATTGTGGACTTATTAAATAACCCAGCATACCGCAATGAAGTAGCCAAACAAGGGCAAGAATTGATGCAGAGTTTTTATAATCTGGAATTAGAAAAGAAAGTCTTATTATATTCGCTGTTGGAACCAGCACAATAGTTATATGAGAGTCGTTTTTGAGACCGAAAGAATGAAATATAGCCATACCGGCTTATATTTTTACTGCTTAAACTTGGGGAATGCCTTATTAAATAGCAAACCTCAGGATATGCAGCTATCTTTCTATCATAACGAACGTGCAGAATTGGTTTTTGGAGATGACAAGAAATACATCAAGCAAAAATCAATTGATAAATTCCTGAAACCATCTTGGAAGGGATATGATCTATATCATGCCAATTACCAACTCTCCCCCTATCTTCCTAAAAAAGGAAAAACCAAGGTTGTTTTAACCATTCATGACCTCAACTTTATTGCCGAGGGTAAAACGCCTGCAAAGATTAAGAAATACCTGGGCAAGGTTCAGGCTAATATTGACCGTGCTAATGCTGTAGTAGCCATCTCTAACTTTGTCAAAGAAGATGTGGAAAAACATTGTAAGTTAGGCGATAAAAAAATTGAGGTTATCTATAATGGGAGCAATATTGACCCTGACAAGATAAACCTAGCATCACAGGAATCACCCATAGATGGGCCATTTCTATTTAGTATTGGCACCATAGCTGCGAAAAAGAATTTTCATGTATTGCCTTATTTGTTGGTCAACAACAATTATAAGTTGGTCATCAGTGGAATCATCCAAGAAGAGGATTATTACCAAAAAATAAAGTCCATAGCAAAGTCATTGGGATTAGAAGACCGAGTTATATTAACTGGTCCAGTTTCGGAAGAGGAGAAATACAGTTACTTGAAGCATTGCTCCTTATTTGTATTTCCTTCCTTGGCTGAGGGATTTGGACTACCTGTTATTGAGGCCATGAGTTTTGGTAAGAAGGTCTTATTATCGACCTATACCAGTTTACCTGAAATTGGTGGTAAAGAGGCCTTCTATTTGGAGTCGATGGATGTGGAGTATTTACAGGATTTTGCTACAAATAAGCTTGAAAAAATCATTCAAGGAGAAGATCGTTCGGACGACATAAAAGCTTGGGCAGGACAATTCTCCTGGGAGACTGCCGCTAAAGCCTATTGGGATCTTTATCAATCCCTATTAAGACCTTAAAAGGAATCAAAGGAACAAGAAAATTACAATCTTCATTGGAAGAGGAGCTGAAATAACCTATTCATTTCCTTTTTTCTATGTTATATTTGGGAGTTCGGTGGAGGTGAAATTATGTATAACAAAATTTTCGAGATTAAGTTTGCTTAATTATTTTCATTATGCATTTTTTTTATACCTTTGCGATTCTTGGTAAATATTATTAAGCTTAAAAAAAGAACATAAAAAACCATAATTTATTACGATTAGACAATGAGTAAAGGGCTGATTAAATTTTTGGTGATAGTGGTTTCCCTAGCGTGCCTCTACTCCTTATCATTCACTTTTGTAACACGAAAAGTTGAAAAAGATGCCGCAAACTATGCCAAAGGAGACATGGTAAAGGAAAAGGCGTATTTGGATTCCATCGCTAGTGAAGTGGTGTATAATATAGGTATTGCAAAATTCACCTATCGCGAAGCAAAAGCAAATGAGCTTGCTCTTGGTCTGGATTTGAAAGGTGGTATGAACGTGACCATGGAGATTTCCTTGGACGAGTTAATTACCAACTTGGCAAACAAACCAAAAGACGCAAACTTCAATAAGGCTTTAGAGACTGCTATTGCAAAAAGCAAAACGACTAACACATCGTTGATTGAATTATTCTTAAATGAATACAAAGCTACTGGTGCTACTACGCCTATTGCAACATTCTTCGCTACGAAGGATAATGCAGGTGCAATTCAAGCTGGAAGTTCAGAAGGTGAAGTTCGTAGTTTCTTAAACAGAGAAGCTGACAACGCGATCCAGAACTCCTACAAAGTATTGCGTACGCGTATTGACAAATTCGGTGTAGCTTCTCCTAATATCCAAATCCAACAAGGAACTAACCGTATCTTAATCGAGTTACCTGGTGTAAACGATCAAGAGCGTGTTCGTAAGTTGCTTCAAGGATCGGCTAAGTTGGAATTCTATGAGACATTCAGAAATGAGCAAGCTTATGGTATTCTTGACAACATCAACAATACTTTAGCATCAGCACTTAAATCGGACAAAAAAGCTCCTGCAACAGTAGCGACAACTGATTCAACTGCAACTGCTGCTGCTGACACGACTAAAAAAGAAGATAACCTATTAGCAAAACTAGGTGCAAATAAAAATGCTGCTGACTCCAATGCTGCTGCAAATGCAGGATTAGAGGCTGGTAACCCATTATTCTCTGTTTTGAACCCTAATGTTGGACAAGGTCCATCAGGTCAAATGGAATTAGCACCTGGTGCAATTGTAGGCTATGCAAGCTTAAAAGATACAGCAAAGGTTAATGCTTACTTAGCACGTCCTGAAGTGAAAGGTATTATCCCTGGAAACATGCGTCTATTATGGGCTGTTAAACCGGAGAGCTTTTCTAAAACTGCTGATATCTTAGCTTTATATGCTATCAAAACTACAGGTGCTGAGAATGGTCCAACCATGACTGGTGATGTTATTACCGATGCTCGTGATGGATTCAGCCAACAAAATAAACCTATCGTTTCCATGTCGATGAACGCTGAAGGTGCTCGTCAATGGCAACGTGTAACGGGTCAGGCTGCTCAAGGTAAATACTCGATCGCTATCGTTTTGGATGGTGTAGTTTACTCTGCTCCTGGTGTAGAAAAAGAAATCGCAGGTGGTAATTCAGAAATCTCAGGAAACTTTACTATTGAAGATACTAAAGACTTAGCAAACGTATTGAAAGCTGGTCGTCTACCGACTACTGCAAAAATCGTTGAAGAGGCTATCGTAGGTCCATCATTAGGACAAGTAGCGATTGACTCGGGTGTAAACTCGGCTATCGTTGGTATCATCGTGGTAATGGCGTTCATGATTGCTTATTACAACCGTGCTGGTATTGCAGCTAACATCGCTGTAATCTTCAACGTATTCTTCTTGATGGGTGTACTTGCATCGTTAAATGCGGTATTAACCCTTCCGGGTATTGCGGGTATCGTATTGACCATGGGTACTGCCGTCGATGCAAACGTCTTGATCTATGAGCGTATGCGTGAAGAGAAGGCTCTTGGTAAATCCATGCGTCAAGTAGTATCAGATGGTTACAAACATGCAATGCCGTCTATCTTAGACTCGCAGATCACGACTTTCTTAGTAGGTTTAATCTTGTTCTTTACAGGATCAGGTCCTATCCAAGGATTTGCAACTACTTTAATGATCGGTATTATTACTTCATTATTCACTGCAATCTTCATCACTCGTTTAATTTTCGAATACATGTTGAAGCGTGAAATGAAAATCACAGTATCTTTCCCTTGGTCTGATCATACGATGAAAAATGCCAACTTCCAATTCGTTAAGAAAAGAAAAGTGGCTTACACCATCTCTTTAATCGCTGTAGTTATCTCTATTGCATCTATCGCAACAAAAGGATTCTCTTACGGTGTAGATTTCCAAGGTGGTCGTACTTATACTGTTCGCTTTGATGAGCAAGTAAAAGCTGAAGACATTCGTGAGAACTTAAATAATGTATTTGGTACTACAACAGAGGTTAAGACTTTTGGTAGTGAAAACCAATTACGCATCACGACTTCTTACCATATTGAGGAGACTTCGGATGCTGCAGATAAAGAAGTATTAGCAAAATTAAACGAAGGCTTAAGCAAAGCTCAAGTTTCTAAATACGAGATCTTATCGCAACAAAAAGTAGGACCTACAATTGCAAGTGATATTAGAGACCGTGCGATCTATGCTTCTATCCTATCGATCATTGTAATCGCTGGATATATCTTAGTTCGTTTCCACAAATGGCAATATTCTGCTGGTGCTGCGATCGCGACTATTCACGATGCGATTATCTTGTTAGGTTTATTCTCTATGTTGGATGGAATCGTTCCTTTCTCATTAGATATTGACCAACACTTTGTAGCAGCAATCTTAACAGTATTGGGTTACTCGGTGAACGATACGGTTGTTGTATTTGACCGTCTTCGTGAGTACTTGAAGAAACCAAATGCACATAAAGAAGAGATTGGTACAACGATTAACAATGCGATTAACTCGACATTGAGCCGTACGGTGATCACTTCATTAACTGTAATCTTCGTACTTGCCGTATTATTTATATTCGGTGGTGAAGTTATCCGTGGTTTCTCCTTCGCTATCCTAATTGGTATCGTTGTAGCAACCTACTCATCTATCTTCTTAGCAGCTCCTGCTATCTTCGACTTAAGTCGTGGAAAACACTTAGCATCTTCAGCTAAGGAAGAAGAGAAAAAACAAGTTAAAGTTGTCACTCCATAATCTGGATTAACAAATATTGAAAGCCCCAAAGGAAATCCTTTGGGGCTTTTTGTTGTTTATCTGCTAAGAATGGAAATTTGAAGGTGTTTTGATGTTTTATTTATGTCAGATTCCTGAATATTATCCTTGCTAAATCTTGGCCTAACCTAATTTTTTAGTAGTTTTGATTCTTAATCATTAAACATGAGAACAAAGTTTGTCCTACCTTTATTGAGTATTTCCTTAGGCTTATTTGCCGTTGGATGTAACAATCAACCGAAACAAGCAGAGACGCCTACTACCCAGGAGCAAGCGGGTCATGAAGGTCATGATCACAGTGCACATGCTGGTCAACCGCATCAGGAAGCCCCTACTGCTGCTACTGCTCCTCCGACAGTTAAAGCTGCTAATTTATCGATTCCGGAATTCACCTTCTTCAAGGTTAATTCGGGTTTACCATTTTCCAAATCAGATATCAAAGCTGGCCAGAATACCGTATTTATTCTATTCGATCCTTCATGTGGTCACTGTCAAAATGAAACTCGTGAATTAGCTAAAAATTACGACAAGGTTAAAGGGGTGAACATCTATTATGTATCGATGAATGACCCGGCTTTAATGGCTAGTTTCTTACAGACTTTCGGTAAGGAATTAGAAGGAAAACCAAATGTGGAGATGCTTTACGACAAGAATCAAGAGTTCGTACAACGCATACATATTCCAGCGCAATTCCCAGCAAACTATGTTTATGGCCCTGATGGTGCTTTAAAGAAATACTGGGAAGGCGAAAAAGCAATAAGCGAAGTAATATCAGATTTTAATCTATAATGAGAATTGCCATCAATGGGTTTGGACGTATCGGGCGTAATACCCTCAGAAATATCCTAATTAGGAACATCGATAATATCGAGGTTGTAGCGATTAATGACTTAGCGGATGCCGCGACATTAGCGCATTTATTCAAATACGATTCGGTTCATGGTCCTTTAAACCGTGAGGTTAAGCACGATCAGAATCACCTATTCATTGATGGCAAATCTATTGAGATATTAAATAAGCGCGACCCACAGGAACTGCCTTGGAGAGACTTGGACATTGATGTAGTGGTGGAATCGACAGGTTTGTTTGTGAAAGCTGAATTAGCTAATAAGCACATTCTAGCGGGAGCCAAACAGGTCATCATCTCCGCTCCTTCTCCAGACAAAGAGATTCCTACGGTTGTATTGGGTATTAATGATGCAGATTTTGATTGGAATACTCAAATCTTTTCCAATGCATCTTGTACCACGAATAACGTGGCTCCATTGATTAAAATCTTGGATGAAAACTGGCAAATCGTGGATGGCTATATCACCACTGTTCACTCCATGACTGGTGACCAAAATCTTCATGATGCGCCACACCGCGACCTAAGACGTTCCAGAGCTGCTTCAGCTTCCATCATCCCAACGACAACCGGAGCTGCCAAAGCCATTACCAATGTTTTTAAACATTTGGATGGAAAGCTTGGGGGTGCTGGTATTCGTGTACCGGTTTTAAATGGATCATTGACCGACTTTACTTGTAATTTGCAGAAAGAAACCAGCGTCGAGGAAATCAATCAGAAATTCAAGGAAGCCGCTGAAGGTTCGCTTAAAAATGTATTGTTTTATACCGAAGATCCAATCGTATCAGTTGATATTATCAACAATCCTTATTCTTGTGTATTTGATGCGCAATTGACCAGTATTGTTGGGGGATTGGTGAAAGTTGTAGGTTGGTATGATAATGAATTTGGTTATTCTAACCGTTTGGTTGATATCTTGCAAATACTAGCTAATAAATGATCCGATTCATAAAAACAGCTGATACCCTACCTATTCGGAGTTCCGTTTTACAGAACGGTAAAGACGAACAGCTATGCATTAATCCTGAGGATGATAAAGCTGATAGTTTTCACCTCGGGTATTATGATGAATCTGGAAAGCTATGTGCGGTATTGACCATACATCAGACGAATCATCCTAAGTTACCTCATACCGGTTATCGCTTAAGAGGCATGGCAACTATCCCTGAAGCAAGAAGAAAAGGCTATGCTAAGGAGCTTTTGAATGCGGCCATAGAGCACCTCAAAACACAATTACATGCGGATTATTTATGGATGATTGCTCGAGAAGTAGCTTATCCTTTCTATGAAGAAATGGGCTTTGAATACTTCTCCGATGAATATGAAATTCCAGGTATTGGCAAGCATACTGAAATGTACATGCCATTCTATGGCTAAAGTATTTATTTGACTTTCCTATAATTCCCCTACTACACCCAATCCGAATAAAGCAAAGTCATATTTAACGGGATCAAGCGGATCTAACGATCGGAGGTTTTCTGTTAATTCAACTGCGGATTTCCAATTTACTTTATCTGATTGCATTAATCCGAATTTCTTGGCTACACGCTCAACATGCACGTCGCAAGGGCAAATTAAATCCTTTGCATCTATGTTCTTCCATATCCCAAAGTCTACACCAGCATTATCTTTTCTAACCATCCAGCGAAGAAACATATTTAATCGCTTACAGCTTGATTTCTGAGCTGGTGAACTCACATGCTTACGCGTCCGCAAAGGAAAATCAGGCAAGGAGAAAAAATAAGTTTTAAAGTGATTTAAGGCTATTTCTACTTGAAAAGGTTCTCCTAGCTGACTTCCTTGTAGAAATGCATCCTCAAGGCTCGAGAAGCGCGTATAATGTTGTTTGAAGAAGGCAATGAAATATAACAGGTCTGTATCGTTAAAAGTTCGATGTTTAAATCCCAATAATGATTTTAAATCTTGATCTTGATGATGAAGAATAAAATCATGGGGCGCATGATCCATGCGTTCGATCAATTCATTACATTTATTAATTATGGTCTTTCTTTGGCCCCAAGCTAAAATGCTAGCAAAGAAACCCATAATCTCAATATCCTCTTGTTTGCTGAATTGATGAGGAATGGAAATGGGATCATTTGGAATGAAATCAGGTTGATTGAATTCCAAGACTTTTTTGTCTAAGAAATCCTTTAATGATAAGTCCATAGGTACAAAAATATAAAAAAGCAGCTCTAAGGCTGCTTTTTTATATTTTATTCGTTGATAGCTTTCCAGATCATATCTTTCAGCTGTTGTATATTCTTTCCGGTGACAGAGGATATAAAGAGATAAGGAATTCCTTTTGGCACTTGAAGCGCCATTTCTCTTTCAAGTTCCTCATCCAACATATCGGATTTACTAATGGCTAATAACCTCGGCTTATCCAATAATTCGGGATTATAAGCAGTCAATTCGTTAAATAGGATATCGTATTCCTCAGCGATCGTGCGATCGGTATCTGCGGGAACCATAAATAATAAAACCGAATTACGTTCGATGTGACGTAGGAAACGATGCCCTAAACCTTTACCTTCCGAAGCACCTTCTATAATACCTGGTATATCAGCCATAACGAAAGATTTATTATCTCGATAGGCAACAATACCTAGGTTAGGAACTATTGTTGTAAAAGGATAGTCAGCGATTTCTGGTTTTGCTGCCGAAACAACCGAAAGTAGCGTTGATTTACCCGCATTAGGGAAACCCACTAAACCTACATCAGCAAGGACTTTCAGTTCAAGAATAATCCATTGTTCTTTACCCGGCATACCCGGCTGAGCATGACGAGGAGTTTGAACAGTTGACGACTTAAAATGCCAGTTACCTAAACCACCGCGACCACCCGGAGTAAGAATTGTGGTTTGACCATCACGTGTAATCTCAAAAAGCACTTCTCCAGTTTCTGCATCTTTAGCCACCGTACCTAGTGGTACTTCTAGGATCTCATCCTTACCAGTTGCTCCAGTTTTAAGTGTAGAACCACCTGGCAGGCCATTCTCCGCAATAATGTGTTTGCGATACTTCAAGTGCAATAAAGTCCAGTGCTGTGTTGATCCTCTCAACATGATATGCCCACCACGGCCACCATCACCACCATCAGGTCCACCCTTAGCGGTGAACTTGTCTCGGTGTAAATGGGCAGATCCTGATCCACCATGCCCCGAGCGGCAGCATACCTTTACATAATCTACAAAATTTGACCCCTGAGCCATAAATCCTCTCCCAGTAAAATGTTTTTATTATTAATAACGATCGATGATCGATGAAAGTTCCCCAAAGATAGCTTGGATATCTCCAATACCGTTTACTTTGGTTAAATTACCTTTAGCTTCGTAGTAAGGTAGTACATGAACTGTTTTACCAAAATACTCCTCAATACGTCTCTTTAACTTGTCGGCAGCATCATCTGCACGACCCGAAATTTCCTGACGTTTAGCAATACGTTGAGTTAACTCTTGTTCATTAACATCTAATGCAATAACACCTGAAATAGGCATATTCTTAGATTCCATAAACTTGTCTAAAGCCTCCGCTTGTGCAACGGTACGTGGAAAACCATCAAAAATAAATCCTTTAACATCAGGATTATTGTTGATCTCTTCCTCGATCATTGCAATAGTGATAGAATCTGGTACCAGATTTCCATCAGCAATGATTTGACTTACTTGTTTACCTAATTCAGTTTGATCCTTTATATGAGCACGAAACATGTCGCCTGTTGAGATATGATGTAAGTCATATTTTTCAATTAATTTAGCGGACTGAGTTCCTTTTCCTGCTCCTGGAGGCCCGAATAATACAAGGTTTAGCATAATGATGTTATTTATTGTTGATCATAAAAAACAAAAGCCTAATCCGATGACGAATTAGGCTCATTCTAAGTGCGCTCAAAGGGAGTCGAACCCCTAACCTTCTGATTCGTAGTCAGATGCTCTATCCAGTTAAGCTATGAGCGCGTCAACCTCCACTTCACGTCATCTGACCGTTCCGTTTTGGTGATGCAAATATAAGGAAATATTAATCTTGACCAAACTTTTTTTTAATATTTATATAACATAGGAAAGAGCAATATATCGCATAGAATGCTTACAGTGATGAAAAGCTGGCAGTAACTTTGTTATAGTATTCGTGAAAAAATGATGAGTTTAAATAAAGAAAGTGCGCTCAAAGGGAGTCGAACCCCTAACCTTCTGATTCGTAGTCAGATGCTCTATCCAGTTAAGCTATGAGCGCATTTCTACAGGACTAATTGTCCGTTGAAGTGCTGCAAATATCGCTGTTTTTTTATATTTTCCAAATCGTTTTTTCGTTTTTTAAGCATTTTCAAACTATATTAACCCTATTCTGTTGATACCTATATATTTAATTTTATGGCTGAACGTATAATAAAAAGCAACAAGATCCGAATTGGCGACATTAGTATCGCCTACCATATTAAAAAAGCGAGCGAAAAAAGGGATCAAACGATTATTTTCCTACATGGCTTCCCTTTCAATAAAAACATGTGGAAGGAACAATTGGAAAGTTTAGAAGATAATATTACCGGAATTGCAGTTGATATCCGCGGAATGGGAAATAGCACCAAAGGCCACGGCTTCTTCTCCATCGATGTATTTGCTAAAGACCTTGGTGCATTTATGCGCAAAATGGAAATTGACAAAGCAGTTATCTGTGGTGTATCCATGGGTGGATACATTGCCTTGCGTGCTTACCAATTATTTCCAGAAAAAATTAGCGGGTTAATTCTTTCCGATACCCATAGTAAAGCAGACGATGATGCAGGTAAGCAGAAACGTTTTGATGGCATTCAAGCCGTATTAAATCACGGTAGAAGACCTTATGCTATCGGTTTTGTATCTAATGTATTCGGTGCTAAAGCCATAGAAGAAAGACCGGAAGCCATTGAGCTAATCAAAAGTAGTATTCGTAGAAACAGCGTATCGGCAATCTGTGCTACGCTATTGGCTTTAGCAGCAAGAACAGATACTACTGAGGTTTTGGATAAAATCACTGTTCCTACTATCTTGATTCGAGGAAAAGAAGATAAAATCACTCCTGCAGAATTAATGGAGGAAATGGCCAATAGTATTAAAGGTGCTAAATACTATGAATTTGAAGAATGTGGACATCTCCCGAATATGGAAGATCCAGAAAAATTCAATTTACATATGAATAGTATGTTGCAAAATATTGCGGAATAAGCTTATTTAACTAGGCTTTGCTCCCGCTCAGCTTTCTTTTTAGTCGAAATATTGGGTATGGTCTTATTTGTATACTCCACTCCTTTTTCGATTAAAAAGGAAGCTTTATCATAATCCCAAATACCTCCAATATTATGTGGAATATCGATCAGAAAATCTGGTTTATACAGTTCTACACTTAATTTAGAAAGTCTTCGGCGCATCATCAGATAAGCTTCTTGCAATAACCCTATGGAATTCATCTTGCTTTCAAACGGTAGTGGCCCATATTTAGCATCTGGTTTACCATCTAAATTGACAGCAATAACGATGTTTCTGCGCTTACGTTTAACATAGTTAATTGGAAGTGGATTTATCACTCCTCCATCCACCAAATTCCATTCATCTGATTCAATACTTGTAAAAACACCAGGAATAGCTATAGAAGCCCGAATAGCTTGGTAAACACTCCCCTTATCAAAGATCATCTCACGCTCATTCTTCAAATCCGTTGCAATAGCTCTAAACGGAATGCGCATGTCTTCAATATCTCGGTCAGGAAAGATTTCCTTTAATGATTCAAATACACGAACTCCTTTCAAAAGACCGAACTTAGGATTTGTAAAATCCATTAGCTTAAAAACAGAGCGTTTTGTAAAACTACGCATCCAATCTTCCAATTCTGTCAATTTTCCCTCCACATATGCTGCTCCAATTAATGAACCTATGGAGCAACCTACAATCTCATCTATTTCATATCCTTTCTCTTCTAAACAACGTATAATACCAATCTGGACTAAGCCTCTTGCACCACCGCTCCCTAAGACCAATGATACCTTGCGTTTACTTTTCAAGAAGTTCATATTTAAAGGTAAAACAATTTTCCGTTCTATTAAAATGTCATCTTTTTGTTTGTTTTTTATTAAAAGTTTGAACAATTATCTATCATTGTTACTTTTGCTAACACTGTTAACTAATTAAGTATGGGCGTATCAGAAAGAAAGCAAAGACAACATGAGGAATTGAGGAATCAAATCATCGAATGTTCTCGTGAAATCGTTGAAGAAGAGGGATGGGTGAACCTTTCAATTCGCAAAATAGCAGATGCTATTGAATATTCTGTTCCTGTAATTTATAAGCATTTTGAGAATAAGGAAGCTATCACAGCTTACTTTGTGCAAGAGGGTTTTCAAAATTTACTTAATGAGGTTTTGGCACATATTGACCCCAATTCTAGCATTGAGGATAGATTTCAGCAATTAGGTTTGGGATATTATCATTTTGCTGGAAAATTCCCTAAACATTATGAAGTAATGTTTGGATTGGGAATCCCTACTTGCGAATCAGCAAGAAATGTAGAGTCTATCAATCAATTATCAGGGATTTTTAGCTCTATGATTAAAGAATTAAGCCTTAAGAATCCTAAAAAGGAAATTGACCAATGTTTGAAATATCGCACACTATGGTCTCTTTTACATGGAGTCGTTGCATTTGAATTATTAGCACTGCCGGGTGTTAATCCGGTATGCTCAGCCAAGGCATTAGAAGATGTAGTAGACGGCTATGTCAAATCCATTTTATTTTAACACATTTTTTTCACATATAATATAACATCCGTAACACATGAGTTTAATAGAAGACTTACAATGGCGATATGCCACTAAAAAGATGAGTGGCCGTGCAGTAGATCAGGAAAAAGTAGATCAAATCGTAGAAGCAGCACGCCTAGCTCCTACTTCTTCTGGATTACATCCTTTTAAAATCATTGAAATTTCCAATTCTGAATTAAAAAAGAAAATTCAACCTATAGCGTTCAATCAATCACAAATTGTGGATAGCTCGCATCTTTTAGTATTTGCAGCATACGATGAATATACGAAAGAACGTGTCGATGCACCTTTCAAACAACAAGAAATCGAACGTGGCTTACCTGCAGGATTTGCAGACGATTATAAGAATGGATTGTTTGCTAAACTTCAAACACAATCAAAAGATCAGCATTTTGAGCATGCTGCTCGTCAAGCCTATATAGGTTTTGGTTTAGCTATAGCAGCTGCTGCAGAGCTTAAGGTTGATGCTACTCCTATGGAAGGTTTTATCAATCAGCAACTGGATGAATTGCTGGAGTTAGAAAAACTAGGCCTACGTTCAGTTACCATTCTAGCTTTAGGTTATCGCGATGAAGAAAACGATTGGTTATTGAATCTTAAAAAAGTTCGTGTTCAAAAAGAAGATTTTGTGATTAATTACAACTAGTTTGTAAGACACAAATTCAAAAATATAGATCAAGTCAAATTAATTAAAAGACTACAGAAAGGATATGCCTAACTGTAGTCTTTTTTTTGTTTAACATTTCTAATAAGAATGAAATAGCCACTGCACTTAAGAACATTTATTCTAGCAATTTCAAATGATTGCTGTCCCCCAATTTATATTAACATTACTAATAGTGAAGACCATTTTTATTGTTTTAACTATTACAAATGAGCTCTAAAAACCAAATATCAAAAAAGTTACATGCTATTTGGAATTATAAAATTATACAGTACTTTTACAATAAATCATACATAACACCAATTTGATTTATTTACATCTACCATGAAAAACCTCGAATCCCTAACCTTTAATCTTTCGGATCAAGACTACGATTGGCTCTGCAGGTTAAAAAACAACGATACTAAGGCCTTCTCAGAGATCTATTTCACTTATTGGGAAAATTTCCATGACTATTGTTTAAGGTATCTTAAAAATGAAAATTTGGTGAAGGATGTATTGCATGATGTCTTTTTAGAATTCTGGAAAATCAGGGGTAAACTAGAAATAAAGTATTCTATTAAAGCATATCTTGCTGTATGTATCAAAAACAAATGTATTTTTGTATTGAAGCAAATGCGGAGATTTGAGTTCCTCGAGATAGAAGATTATGATTTCCAATCTGTTGAACATGACCAATTTTCTGTACGAGACATTGAAAGTCAACTAAACTATGTTCTTACAGAAAAAATAACCAACAAGAGTAGAACCATATTCGAATTAAATCGAAACGAGGACCTTTCCTATAAGGAGATTGCATATCGGTTAAACCTGAGTGTCAAATCGGTGGAATACCACATGTCAAAAGTTTTAACCATATTAAGAAAATCAATTTTAACATTAATAACCTGCATGTTATTCTTTTGAGAAAGAATACTAGATTATGAATAATACGCAAAAGGAAGATATTGGAAATGAAATTCATGATCGAATTTTACATTCCATAGCACAGGATAAGCGAAGGAAACGAAATAAGCGTATCACGTTTATTGTCTTAGGCTGCACGATTTTCTTATTAGGCTTCTTTATGTATGCAAATAAAATTAGCCTCAATGAGTCTATGAGTATACATCAACCTAGGGAATTTACTGCCGATTTCAATCAGGGGACTTACACTCAAAAAGATTTATTCTCCTTAAAAACCAATAAGTTAATTTTAGATTCTAATAGTACACAAGCGATTTATCAGAATAAATCTAAAAACCTCACGGTATTAAATATTGCCAAACTTGATTTAAGTAATAAGGACATTTTGAATATTAAGACAGGGGTTGGAGGATTCTATAAAGTTGAGCTTCCAGACGGATCTATTGTAAACTTAAATTCTAAATCCAGCCTTAAATATCAGGCAAACTACATGGAGGATAGATATCTAACACTTTCCGGAGAAGCCTATTTTGAAGTGAAGCCACTTTTAATTGCTGAAAAGAAAGCTCCTTTTCAAGTCAAAACCGAATTACAAACTATTGAAGTATTAGGTACGGCTTTTAATGTAAAAACAGGAAATATTAAAGATGAAACGCTTTTGTATGAAGGTCGTATAAACTTAAAAAACAAAACTGGAATGCTGAAAAAGCTTTTCCCAGGAGACTTAGCCAAAATAAACGAAGGCAATACGGAAGTTGTCAAATTAAATGAAGGTGAAATCGAGGAAACACTAGCCTGGAAGGAAGGCTATTTGTATTACAACAATCGAACATTAAAACATATCCTGGAAGATCTTCAGAAATACTATGATTTTGAATTCAATGGTAAGGAGGTTCCTTCAGAATACTTCACCATTTATTTGGCTCGTGAAAAGAAACTTCCTGAACTTCTACAACTCTTAGAGAAATCTGGAGATTTCAGTATGCAGTTAGCCAACAATATCATCAATTTCAAAAAATAATATTTTTTATTTAGGGTAACTACCCCTTTTATACTCTTATAGGTATAAGGTAAATAAAACACCATTTTATAAATCCTAAAACCATTATAACAGTATGAACAAAAATTACCTAACATGCTTTCAGCATTTGAAAGAAATTGGCATGAAATCATTGCCAAGGATTTCAAAGGCTTCCAAGCTGACCCTAATTATTTCTTGCTTAGCCTTGCAGGGATTTGCAGTTAGCTTTGGACAAACCATTTCATTGAATCTAAAAAATGCAACAGTCAAACAAGCATTAACAGAGATTCGTAAGAAAAGCGGATATCAAATTGTTTACAAGGAATCCCTATTAAAAAACAAGAAGTTAATCAACCTAGTGCAGACCGAAATAACTGTTCAAGATGCCTTGAATAAAATTTTGGCGAACGAGAATGTAGCATATGAAGTCCGAGACAAGCTAATCCTTTTAAAACCAGCATCTGCAGAACAGAATATTGATCAACTAGTTGTTAGCAACGAAAGTAAGCAATTTACGGCTACTGGTCGTGTTGTAGATAAAAATGGTGCTCCACTTCCGGGTGCAACAGTAACCGAAAAAGGTACTAATAATAAAACTTCAACCAATTTACAAGGAGAATTCTCGTTAGTTGTGTCGAGTTCAAAAGCAATTTTGGAAATTTCATCACTAGGCTATGCCACTTCAAGTGCGAGTATTACTGGTGCAAATATGACTATCACCATGTTAGAAACACAGAACGAAATGGAAGAGGTTATAGTGGTTGGTTATGGAACTCAGAAAAAAGTAAATTTAACTGGAGCTGTATCTAGCATAGACAGTAAAGAATTAGAATCTAGACCTGTACAAAATGTCGGTCAAGCACTTCAAGGTCTAGCTCCTGGACTAAATGTTCAGACTTCGGGTTTGGGTGGTGAACTTAACCAAACCATGAATGTAAATATTCGTGGAACCGGTACGATTGGGGTAGGTTCTAGCTCTTCAGCCTTAGTTCTTATCGATGGTATGGAAGGTGACCTTAATGCTATTAACCCTAATGATATTGAGAACATTTCTATCCTTAAAGATGCAGCAGCGTCTTCTATTTATGGATCTCGAGCACCTTTTGGAGTCATATTAATCACTACAAAATCGGGTAAACAAGGGAAAACAATTGTGAACTACAACAATAACGTTAGACTCAGTAAACCGAGAGGATTACCAACAATGTTGGACTCTAAAACCTTTGCCTATTATTTCAATGAGGTTAAATCCAATGATGGAGAGTCAGCTGTTTTTGGACAAGATGTATTAGACCGTATTATTGCCTATCAAAATGGTGAAATTACGACAGTAAGTACTAAAGGTACAAATGGCCGCTGGCAATATTACGGTGGCTCAAACGCCAATACCAATTGGTTTGATGAGTTCTATCGTGACTACTCCCCTTCCCATGAACATACATTAAGTGCCAATGGAGGAACAGAGAAATTACAATTCTATAGCTCGTTGAACTTTATGGATCAAAACGGTTTGAATAAGTATGCTAAAGATGACTTCAAACGTTACGCCTTTTCCAACAAAATCAATGTGAAGTTACATGATAAGATTGATCTTATGAGCAATACACGATTCGTTCGTGAGAATTATGATAAGGCAAGTCATATGAATGACCTTTATTACCATAATATAGCAAGGAGATGGCCCACAGTTCCTGTACGTGATGACAATGGATATTTCTCAGACCCTAGTGAACTAGCACAATTGGTAGACGGAGGTCGCACAAATTCAGTAAAAGATCTACTTTACCAACAACTACAATTAAATGTTCGACCTTTGGCAGGTTGGAATATTACCGGAAATGTAAATTACCGAATAACAAATAACAACGGTCATGGTGAAACTTTAAAAGCTTATGGTTATGATGCCGATGGTAATCCATACCCAGTTGCAGTAAGTTACAGTGCTGCAGGTTATACTGCTGTCTCTGAGAGCAATCGTAAAGATGAATATTTCTCGACCAATTTATTTACTGATTATTCTTTTCGCATAGCTGATGATCATCAATTCAAAGCTCTACTAGGTTTTAACTCCGAACTGAATAAATATAGAACGCTGAACGGAAGCATGACTGATCTTATTTCAGACAACATTCCAACTCTTAATACCGCAACGCTAAATCCTTTGACCTCCGGCCAATACCAACATTGGGCAACCGCAGGGTTCTTCGGTAGATTGAATTATAACTATAAAGAGAAGTACCTGCTAGAAGTAAACGGACGTTACGATGGTTCCTCCAGATTTCCAAGAGATTTACGTTGGAATTTATTTCCTTCTTTCTCGGCAGGTTGGAACATCGCCAATGAAAACTTCTGGAAATGGAAAGATCAAGTATCTATGTTCAAACTAAGAGGCTCTTATGGTGAGCTGGGCAATCAATATACCGACAATTGGTATCCGTTCTATTCTATTATGCCATTTGCAGTGAATGGAGGTTCTTGGTTACTGAATGGTCAAAAGACCAATACGTCCAGTGCTCCAGGTCTAATTGCCAGTAGTTTAACTTGGGAGCGTATCAGCAGTTGGAATATTGGACTTGACTTACAGGCTATAAACAACAAACTTGGATTGACTTTCGAAGTGTTCCAGCGTAATACATTCAATATGATTGGTCCAGCACCTGAACTACCAGTTATTTTAGGTACTGAAGTTCCTCGAATTAACAACTCGGAAATGAACTCCAAAGGATTTGAATTAGAATTAACATGGAAGGATAAAATTGGTGATTTCAATTATAACATTAGAGGGGTACTTTCTGATGATAGACAAACGGTTACCAAATACCCTAACTTAACAGGCAACTTGAACAATTGGTATAATGGTCGCCGTGTTGGAGAAATCTGGGGATATACAACCATAGGCATTGCCAAGACGCAAGAGGAAATGGATGCCCATTTAGCTGCTAGTAAGCAAAGTTTTGCTAGTAAATGGCAAGCAGGCGATATCATGTATGCTGACTTAAATGGCGATGGAAATATCTCTGCTGGATCAAACAGATTAGACGAACATGGTGATATTAGTATTATTGGTAATAGTCAACTTCGCTACCGTTATAGTCTGGATTTATCTGGAAATTATAAAGGATTTGATTTCCGTGTGTTCTTCCAGGGTGTTGGCAAAAGAGATTACATGCCGAATGGTCCTTACTTCTGGGGAGCTAATGGAGGCATGTGGCAATCTGCAGGATTCCAAGAAAACATGGACTTCTTCCGTGACGAAAACTCTCTGATGGTTCAAAATGGAATCTTAGGTGTAAACACCGATTCCTATTTACCAAGACCATATTTCAATACGACTAAAAACCAATACACACAAACCAGATATCTTCAAAATGGTGCTTATCTGAGATTGAAAAATGCCCAAATTGGTTATTCTTTAAATCCTGCAATCCTGAACCGTATCGGTGTATCCAAAGTTCGATTCTACTTATCGGGAGAAAACCTATTGACCTTTACAAAAATGGCTAAGGTATTCGATCCAGAGTCCGTAGGCTTAGGCGGATGGAATGATGGTAAAACCTATCCATTCTCAACCGTATATTCATTTGGTTTAAACATCAATTTCTAATCTAGCAAACATGAAAAACAAGTTCAACAAAATACTGAGCATGCTTGCACTAGGCAGTTTATTCTTCACTAGCTGTGATGACTTCTTAGATCGTGCGCCGCTCTCCAATATTACACCTTCTGATTACTTAAATACAGAGGCTGATTTGGCTACATATACCATTTCCAAATACAACTTCCCTACACATGGGGGTTGGGGTGTTGGTACATTCGCCAATGATAATCACACAGATAATCAAATGACCAGCTCCTATGCTACACGTTGGGTTCCAGGAGAATGGAAAGTTCCCACTGCCGGTGGTGATTATGAATTCGGAAGAATTCGTGATCTTAATTATTTCATCGAACAGGTTGTTCCAAAATGGAAAGCAAACAAACTATCTGGTGTTGCCGGAAATATTGAACATTATATCGGTGAATCTTACTTTTTACGTGCATATGAATATTTCAATAAAGTACAAGCATTGGGTGATTTTCCAATCATAAAAACTACCCTTAAAGATGAGTTAGGCGAATTAGTTGGAGCTTCAGTGAGACAACCACGAAATATGGTTTCCAGATTTATTCTTTCGGATTTAGATTCAGCCATCACCTTATTGAAATCAGCATCTCCGAATGCTCAAAATAGGTTAAATAAAAATGCAGCTTATTTATTTAAATCTCGAGTAGCATTATATGAAGCGACTTGGCTAATGTACCATAGGAATACAGCACTAGTTCCAGGATCAGCTAATTGGCCAGGAAAGAAGTCCCATCCTAACTTTACCTTAAACATAGATACTGAAATTGATTTCTTTTTAACACAGGCTATGGAAGCAGCAGAAAAGGTAGCGGATGCTGTGCCTTTGGTTAATAACACGAAGGATAATGGATATAATTCTTCGGCAAACCCATATTTCAACATGTTCAATGACATGGATATGAACAAGTATGGTGAAGTTCTCCTTTGGAGAAGCTATTCTGCAGCCTTAAATGTTTCTCATAATGTAAACCATTACATGAATACCAACGGTGGAAATACCGGATATACCCGAGGTTTGGTTGAAAGCTTTACGATGTCCAATGGACTACCAATTTATGCTGCCGGTTCTGGTTACCATGGTGATGACTCTATTTCTACAGTGAAAGCAGATCGTGACAACAGATTGCAGATTTTCATGAAAGGGCCTCGTGAACTACGCTTTACCGACAGAAACAATACGACGGGAGGTCCCATGCTAGAAGGCTATCCTGATATCGTAGGTCTTGCTGAAACGCGTTATGTAACAGGCTATGCACTTAAAAAAGGAATGAGTTATTTATCTGGTCAGGCAGAAGGTTCAGCTGGTACAACAGGTTCTATCGTCTTTCGTGCCGTAGAAGCATACTTAAATTATATCGAAGCAAGTTATTTAAAAAATAAGTCCTTAAATGCAAAAGCATTAGATTATTGGCAGCGGATTCGGACACGTGCGGGTGTTAATTCGGATGTTCAAATCACGATTAATAACACAAATATGCAAGAAGAAGCCAAACGAGATTTTGCTGCATACAGTGCAGGCAATATCCTTACCGATAAAACCTTATTTAATATCCGCAGAGAGCGACGTTTAGAGCTTATGTCTGAAGGCTTTCGTTTTGCTGACTTAAAGCGATGGAGAGCTTTAGATCAGCTTAAGACAAACCCTGTCATCTTAGAGGGGATTAAAGTTTGGGGACCAATGCAAAAATGGTTTACCAATAAAGGTGTCTCCGTCTTAATAGAACCAAATACACCTGGTAAAACAGCAAATGTATCTGCAAAAAGCGAAAGCTCCTATTTAAGACCATATCGCATTAATTTAAATGCCAACAATTTGGTTTTAAATGGTTATCGTTGGACAGAGGCACATTATTTAAGTCCAATAGCATTTAATCATTTTACGATTACTTCTTCAGATGCCACACCAACCAATTCAAGTTTATATCAAAACCCTGGTTGGCCAATTGTAGCGGATCAAGGAGCAATGCAATAGAGGAATTCTATAATTCAACCTACCAAAACCCTAACCATAGCAATTCCACCTCATTGGAATTTGCTATGGTTTTTTCTTTTATTAGCAAGTACAATCAATCTAGAATATTATCTTGTCCAGAAATCGTATTTTACATCCAATGAAAACAAGTAAGGAAAAAATGATTGCCGGGGAGTTATTTCTGGATAACCAAGGCGAATTATTCAAGGAAAGACAACATGCTAAACTCATTTTACATCAATTCAATCAGATGGATCCTACGCGGGTAAAAGCACGTCATCAATTACTTAAACCCTTACTCGGAAAAACTACTGGTCGCTTTTATATAGAACCACCGTTTCGCTGCGATTATGGATATAATATCGAACTTGGTGAAAACTTTTATGCCAATTTTAATTTAACGATTCTTGATGGAGCAGCAGTCAAAATAGGTAATGATGTGATGATAGCTCCCAATGTAAGTATTTTCACTGCTGGGCATCCTATTGATCCGATTACAAGGACTGCAGGCTGGGAATTCTCCAAACCTATTCACATTCATGACCGTGTATGGATTGGTGGTAATACAGTAATTAATCCAGGAATAACCATAGGCGAAAATTCCGTTATTGGAGCTGGGTCGGTGGTCACTAAAGATATACCAGCAAATGTTGTAGCGGTTGGAAATCCATGTAAGGTCCTGCGAGAGATCAATGAAAATGATAAAAAATATTTCTTTAAAACGGAACCATTTCCAGAATTGGATATTTAAATCCTAAAATTAAAAACACCTGAGTTGGGGTATCTCAGGTGCTTTACAAATCAATCAGGCCTATATTTTTTCAAATCGATTTGTTGATTTATTAAACAACAGAAAAATCCTTTATTTAATATGTTTTTCCAATACAGTATGCAAATTATCGCCTCTTAAATTTTTAGCTATAATTACGCCATTCGGATCAATTAAAACATTGTCTGGGATAGCTCGTATACCATATTCTTGTGCTACAGCACTATTCCATCCTTTTAAATCAGAAACTTGGACCCAATTGATTTTATCCGCTTCTATGGCATTTACCCAATCATTCTTTTGATTATCCAAAGAAACACCAATGATCTCAAAGTTTTTCGATTTGTAAGCATCATAGGCTTTAATAAGATTTGGGTTTTCCGCGCGACAAGGCACACACCATGACGCCCAAAAGTCAATTAAAACATACTTTCCACGAAAGTCCGAAAGATTCACTGTTTTGCCCTCCGGGTTGGATAAGGTAAAATCTATAGCTTTCTCGCCCACAACCAAACTCTGACCTTTTAATAAACTCGCAAGGCGTTTTCCAATATAGGATGATCTAACCTTTTCAGACAGCCCCTTAAATAAAGGTTCTATCACCGCTACTTCAGGTTCGGGCCCTGCTAATTCATCCAAAAGAATAATACTTAATCCGTTATCCGGATTGTTTTTTATGAAGTCTATGGTTGTTTTACTGGTGACACTCAACGGACTTCCATAAGTATCATTTAGGTATGCTTCGTATTCTCTTACCACAGCATTTAAGCTATCTAACTTTTTCATTTCCTCCTCATATTCTGGAGTTTTAAAACTTTTAATGTCCTTATCTATTTCTTCTTGATAAGCCATATAGGTTTGTGTTAGTTTATCGCCACCCACCACTTTTGGCGCCCCGCTGAAATCAATAATTGTTTTACCTGGATTCAGAAAGAACCAAAATTCATTATTACTAGGGTTCGACATAGGATGCTGAGCAAGCACACCAGCGTAAGCAGGACCAGCAAATTCCTTCTTCAACGTAAAACTTCCATTGATAACCTCAGCTGAATCTATAATCGGTTCACCATCAGCATATGAATAGTGCATGATATACAGCTTTTTGCTGTTTTTAATATTTTTCCCCTCCAACTCAAATGTTGGTAATGAGGATGTTTGTGCCATTGTTAAGAAAGGAAGAATGAACATTCCTAATAAAAAGATATAATTAAATTTCATGATTAATTTTAAAGTTTAAATTCCAACATAAAGACCAACCACCTCCTCTACACTATGAGGAAGCGCTTGCTCTAATTTCAACGTATTATCATTGTATATATAAATTGACCCCTTTTTCTCTCCTGAATAACCTGCATCATAGGTTGCTATCATCAACTTCCCTTGTCCTCTTTTAAACTTGGTAATATGGCCTGGAGCATCATTAGGAAGTTTTATATGCTCTTGGAATTCCAACCCTAAATGAGACGCACGATAAATCGTCTTGGCGTTCGCTAGGTACCAAAAGGTATCCCCAGTTTCAAAATAAACCACATTAATATTCCCATCACCTGGTATTGGTCCACTTGCGATTCGCTCAAAAGAATTCGGTTTATTCGCTGAAGAATATCCCAACAAATAAGAAAATATCCTATTCCCCTCCCGCATCAGGTAAATAAACTTTCTAGCTGAGTTTATTTCCGTTAATTGCGATGTGACATAAGTCTGGTTAGGGTATTTAGCAGGATCTGTTATATCGTCAAAGGAATTGATAAAGCTATAGGGAATACCAAGCCTGGAACCGTTATCCATTACGCGAATCCGTTTATTCTTCGCATCATAAAAGGTAAAGTAATAAAGTGATTCATTGTGATTCCCTCCTAATCCACCAAGCGGAATTTCATAATCCAATGGATCGTTATATAATGCTGGTAATCCTATTGCACCATGTTGCAACACATGCATCTTTCCTCTATTTACGGCATAAATCGTGTTTTTTAATCTATCCATACTGATTTCTGTAGGTTCAAAAACAAAATTTGTCTTATCTCCAACAAAACTATTCGAGCTATACAATAAGTTTGGAACAAAATCCCTAGATTCCAATTGAAAAACAGGATATCTTGAATTCTGAACTGCAATAACCAAATTGTTATAATACTCTATTCCAGAACTTCCATACACCCTTAATCCTTCAATGCCTACTGGATTTGTACCTAAAGGATAATTAGGAATAACAACATTTTGAAAACCCAATTTTTCTTGTCCGACTGTTTTACAGTATAAAAGGGAAGCATTATTGGCATCTTTTGCAAGAACAAAATAACCCAACATAAAGGGATTACTAACATTGATATAGAAATTGTATTTCTTGTCAACTCCGGTTTTCCCATTGCTAACGGTGAATTCTGCATGTAACTTTCCATATTTCGTGTTACCTATATAGATCAACTCGTTAGATTCGGAAACTAACTTACCATCAATTTTCCATAAAAAGGTTAACTGGCTCATATCTGAGCCTTCAATACTTGCTCGGAATGTAGGTTTCAGTTTTAACGTATCGTTATAGGCAAGTTCATAAATCCGCTCAGAATTATGGACACCCTGTTTTAATCCGTCAATTAAAACCTCATTAACATCATGATACTTGTAATTTCCTAAATCCTTAGAACAGGAACTAATACTGATTACGATGAGGCTTAATAATAATAATTTTAATGTTTTCATTGTTCAGTAATTAAGGAAGTAAAATCCGCTCTTGGGTATTATCCCCGTTTGGATATACGACATGGTCTTCAAAATATTTCTTCAACAAACTGATATGCATAAATGTAATCGGGTACCATTCAGGTTCAACGGACTCAGGCATATTTTTCCAGAAATATATCGGTCCAGGTGCGCCGGTATAGATATCTGATGACATATCAGATCCTAGGTGATAAATAACCATCCATTGTTGATACACCTCCTTGTAGTATGGTCCAAAATACATCTGCCAATCATTCCACCAGAATGGAATCAATAAGATGTCATTAAACTTAATTGTCAAAAGACTATTGTGGAGATGTCCTACATTAAAATTCTCATTTGAATTCAGTCTCAAGACTAAAGACATCTCTTTGTTAAGTAGTTCTGACCCTCGCTTTATACTGACGAATAGGGTATCTTCATATTTATTTGCACGAATAATGGGCTCAGAAAGGCTTACTAATTCAGGATCATAGTCTGAAGAAGGGTCAATTTCAACGCTATATTTTCTATCCTTAGCATTTACTACACCACCAATTTTGATGGGTATTGCCAAAGTTTTTGATTTAATTCCAATTACCGTATCCACTGCAAAACTATAAATCGTGCTATCTAAAAAAGGCTCTTTGGCAGTAATTGAGCGATCTGGTAATGCAAAGCTGACATATGCATTCTTAAGATCAAATTCCTGTAATTCAAGTTCTTTACAGCCCAAGAATAGAAGGAAGCTAATCGATAATAATATTATTCTTTTCATCTTCTTATTATTGAGGGTTATACGTTTGTTCATCCACAGGAATTGGCAGTTTGAATATGACTACTCTTGGCTCTACAATGGTATTTCTGTGGATTGGTTTATAAAGCCTTTTATATTCTGAAATCAACATGCCTTCTCCTACATTTTCCTTCCTTAGTTCATCGAAAATCATGTCTTTTATAACCTTACTTGTTTTATTGGAATCATAAATGATATTGTTGGTTATATTCCTGGCATTTCTAACTTTATTCAAATATTCAACGGCCTTTTGTGGATTACTATCCGCATATTCTTCTGCTGCCAACATATAAATTTGATGTAGTCCAATGATTTTATTCTCAAAATATGGTCTATAATATAGATTGGAGAAAGGTGTACTTACATTAAAGTGATACTTGGTGAGTTTCCAAGTTACGGTCGAATTAGCGGCTCGAGTAAACCAATTTACAAGTCGATAATCATTTAATGAACCTTGGCCAGATAGATTGTACAGATTGCCTAACAAATAATTATAGTTCGCAAAAAGCAACGGAGACGCATTGCTAGGACGACTATCCTCTAAAGGAGGATTCACTATATGATTTTGTGTTAATAAATTTTGATTCATCAAGGAGAACAAAGATTCCATTGGCATTCTTTTATTAATGTCGGAACTTAATTCTCCAGAAGTTGCTAAATGTATGGAGTTACTACGAGGTTCTAATTCCTTGATGAGTTCCTCTGCATATTCTCTCCCTTTTGGTAATTCACCAGCCCATTGAGCAGTTAATGCCTGCAAACCTAATATGGTATAATAATTCATCCTACATCCCCTATTGTCAATTAAACTATTGTATTTTTCATAGACATATTGGTTTTGATTGGCTGTTCTAGCCACCTTCCGTATAGGATCTTCTCCTAAAAGTGCTCTAGCTTCTGCCAAATCCTTTTGAAGGAAATTTATAACTTCAGCAGCAGTTGAAAATTTTGCCAATTTCACCTCGGAAGAAGTACGATATGGAATTGCACTTGCTGACAGACCTTCTACAGGAATTACAGGACCAAATAACTTCAGTATTCCAAAATGAAGAAAGGCTCTTAATCCCAACAGCTCCCCTTTAATCAAGTAATAATTTTGATCTTGAGGTAGCTCATCCACATATTTCAGCATGATATTTACCTGGTTAATAGCTGAATAATGTTGTGACCAAATGTTATTAACAATGGATATAATTGCACCAAAATCATATTGATAATTAGAGGATCGGTAGTACATATGAGAGGAGTTCACACTGTTGTAAGTGCCAACCATACTTTCCATAAATCCATATTTCATTTCTTTGCCATATAAGGCTTCCCTATTTAGGATAGCATAGACCCCTGCCAAAGAAGTTTCGAATCCAAACCTATCCTTGAACAAGTCTCCTTCGTAGGCTTTGTTTACTGGGTTGACATTAAGAAATTTTTCACATCCTGTACATATAAGCAAGGACAATACACTTAATAATATTAGTTTTTTCATGGCTTAGAATTGAATCATTACACCTAAATTATACTCTCTAGCATAGGGATATGATATCCCTCTTTCCATAGCCACATTGCTCAAACGTAGAACATCATTCATGGAGAAATTAAGCTTCAATCGTTGCAGTTTGAAGTGCTGCAAGGTTTTCATGCCAAAATTGTAGTTGATGTTGATGGAGGAAAGCCGGAGATATTTCTCACGCTGGATAAATCGACTAGAGATTTGTGTTACTTTAGCATCGGAAATTGACTTAAAGGTGGAAATATCACCTGGTTTTCTCCATCGCTCTTCCAAAATCCGCTTATCGGCATTGACATAGATATCGTTATTTTCGATTTTATTCATCAATGTCTCATTGAATTTTTCGCCTCCAAATTCATAGTTTCCTATGACCTGAAGGGAAAAGCCTTTGTAATTAAAGGAAGTTCCGATATTTCCATAGAGCAATGGCTCCTCATTTCCCACCTCCACCTGGTCATTGGCATTCCAGGTATAAGTAACATCACCGTTTAAGGTTCTGAACATTTCTCTTCCTGTTGCCGGATCAATCCCTAACGATGGAACTGCACGAATAATCGAAAGTGATTTTCCTTCTTCAAAATAGGTAGATGGCTTAATAACATTTCCATTATGATCCCTACCAAGTAAAGATTCATTTAGCTCACGTAACTCATTGGATATTTCCAATAGCTTACTTCTATTTTGAACTGCACCAAGAGTCAAAAACCAAGACAATTGATTACTTTCTCGCTCCATCAATCGAATGTTGGCACTGATTTCAAAACCATTGTTGCTTACTTTACCAAGGTTGGCAAAGTAGGTATTGTCTGGAAAACCAAAAGATGGGGCAACCGTAATATTAGAAATCATTCGGTCAGTGACCCGGCTGTAAAGATTTGCATTCAAATTCAACAAGTCCTGAAAAACAGAGATATCCGTACCATAACTGTACTGCTTTTGATCTGGCCAGCGTAATTTTGAATTACCTTGACTAGTATGGCGTGTAGCATATTGATTGATGTAAAATAAACCACTTATAAATTCATATCCCGAATTAACCATCCCGGCATTGAAATTACTTACGGAACTATTAGTACCTACGTTTGCAAAAAGCCTTAAGCGATTAACATAATCCCTTCTAAACCATTTCTCATTATGAATATTATAAGAGAGACCCGCACTCCAAAAGGAAGAATACCGATTCTCTGGACCATAAATGGAGGCTCCATCTGCTCGACCTGTTAAACTAAAATTATAACGATTGTCATAGGTATAATAAAAGCTCCCAATTACCCCCAACTCTCGCACGGGATCGGATTTGGTTCTGGGTAATGTATTTTCTGCATAACTAAGTGCCATTTGCGGTGTCATAAATCGATCGTCTATGAATCCAGTTAATTGATAGGAGTTCCCTGTTACATTGGATGCACGGATCTCACCAATTACACTGGTATTGATCTGGTGCTTTTGCAATTGCTTACTATATTGTAGCTCCAATCGTCCTTCAAATGCCGAACTGGCAGTATTACCAATGGTATAAGATCCTTTTTTCATAGGGTCTTTTTGATCAATAAATTGGGTATTAAAGGGCGAGATATAGCGATCGTTATCTTCAATTGTCCTGGAAATCATCGCTCTAGAGCGAACTAAAAAATTGGGACTTGCAAACCATTCTATAGCAAGGTTATTGGTGATAAAGTGTGCCCTGCTGTCGTTCCTATGCCCCAATTGTGCATTATAAAGCGGATTAAACATTAAATTACCGAAGGTATAATGCTGGCCTAATTCCCCAAAACGGACAATGTATTTCCCATTTTGATCGAAAATACGTTCATAGGGATTTAATAAGGTATAGTAGGAAAACTCACCATATGGACTGTTATAAGCCTTCGTATATTGGTAAGAAGCTACGTTTCGAAAGGTGATCACATTGGGAATACGATAAATCAAATTAAAAGCTGCTCCTCCGCGGATTCTTCCAGACTCCTTCATAACCCCTTTATAGTCAGAAAAGTTACCTTCCAAGCTATATCGAACCTCTTCTCCTCCACCTTCCATACGTAGACTGTGACCTAAGGAGTAGGTGTTCCGAACAGGTTGTTTTAACCAATAAGTATCAACACCTGATTTGACATCCTGCAAACGCTTATTGTATAAGTTATTAAAAATTTCCTGCTCCATATGCGCCCAATTCGGATCATCCATATTTGTGGCCTTGTAAATCCCAGCCAATTTTTCATATTCTAATTTTTGGGCAGAGTTCATTAGATTATAATCCGATAAATCAACTATGGAACTAGCCGGTCTTAAATCGTAGGTAATTGTGAATCGACCATCTTTTGGCAACCTAGTTTCAATGACAATTACGCCATTTCCTCCTCTTGAGCCATATAAACTGGTCGAGCTGGCATCTTTTAAGATCGAAATGGACTCTACACGGTTGACATCTAAATCATATAGCGCTGCTAAGGGTACTTCAAAACCATCTAAAATGACCAATGGCGTATTTACAACATGATTACCCACACTGGAAATTCCACGAATATTAATCTCAGGAAGTGCATTTGGATTGGAACCAGCTTGTACCCGTTCATCAACTTTAAATGATGGATCCAATGCCTGCAATAAGGAAAAAATATTCCCAGAATTGAATTTCTCAAGCTCTTTACGAGTAATGGTGGTGGCAGCCCCTGTAAAAGCCTCCCGACGAGTTTTGGTATAACCTGTCACAACAGTTTCCTCGATTTCGGTCTTGGTGGAATTCATCCGGACATGAATCTGTTTTCTACCCTTTACCTCGACATGTTGTGAACCATAACCCATCATCGAAAACCTTATGAAATCATCCTCTTTTACAAATACCGTATAAGTACCGTTAGGCAGCGTGTAACCTAAAGCATGACCAGTTTCCAATACTTGAATGTTTACCCCTCCTATTGGTTTACCCTTTTCATCCGTTACCTTTCCCTGTAAACGATAGAAGTCTTGTTCTTCTCCTTGTTGAGAAACTTCTTTTGTCTTTCCTTCATTCTCCCTTCTTTTGGGCTGTACGATAATGGTGTTGTTTTTGAAAATAAATTTCAATGGTTGGTCTTTTTCAAGTTCAAGCAATACTTTTTGAATATCCATATTACTTACTTTGATGGTCACCGCAGTTGTCTTTTGTAATAAGGTCAGTTCCCCAACCAAATCACATTGTGTCTGTTGTCGCAATTTCTCCAACACATCGCTCATCTTAGCATTGTTTTCCGATAAAGTAACCTTTTGCCCAAAAGCAGAAATCGATATGAAAAATAGAACTAAGAAATTAATGAGCAATATGGCAGAACGCTGATGTTTTGAAACATAGGTGTCTCTAAACTTGAATTTTTCATTCAGGCGTTTTTTACCTTTCATAATTTTAATTTTTTTTAGAATAAATGGTTATTTATTTAGGCTAAGCACATCGTTCTATAGAATATTTTCCTAGAAATTGGCTTTAACTAAATCGAAAGAAAAACTTGATCAGGGTTATCAATCGGAAGTGTATTCCATTTCGCTTAAGTGAATAATCTTGAGCGATTAGCTTTTAATGGAAAACGGACTTATGGTTTGTATGTCCTTATAAAATGTAAAATATTTTTTTGATGAGTAAAAAAACAGCTCACATATAACAAGAAACGAAGATTAATTAATTAAATGCTTTGATTCTCTTAAATAAAGTTTTCCTTTATTCAACTCGAATTCCATCGGTATAACTGCCGATAAAACCTCTAAAACTTCCTTCAAACTTTTCTTTCTACTAATTCGACCAAATAGGATGCTTTCACTTATGGAAGGATCGACTTCAATTGAAATCCCATACCATGAAGAAAGCTTTTCTACAATTCGGTGTAGCGGTTGTTCGCTCAGGTAAAAGAATCCATCTTTCCAATCAATATATTGAGACAAATCAGATGCAGGCTGAACAGAACTATCTGAATAAACCTGATTATCAACAAGTTCCACATTAAAATCAAGATCATTAACTGGCATTTCAGCGCTACCCTTTGCAATAGCTACTTTCCCTTCCAAAAGAAAAGTCTCTTCCGCTGAGGTATAATTCACATTAAATTTAGTTCCTAGTACGGAAATTGATTCCCGATCCCCACGAACATAAAAAGGAACTCGATGATCCTTATTCAAAGCTTGAGCCACCTCAAAATAACCTTCTCCTTTTAATTTGACTTCACGTAAATTTTCCTTAAATCGAATTGGATAGGTAACTTCTGAATTGGCATTCAGCCAGAGTTTAGTTCCATCGGAAAGCACTAAGCTTACCATGCCTCCTTGACTTGTTCGGACAGTATTCATCAACGACTCTGCCTTTGGATCATGCAAAATATACTGCAACTCACCCCCTGTGAGTCTGGTTATCAAATAGTTTTTGCAATACAGCGTATCGCCTTGGGAGAGGCTATCCAAATTATATTCTTGAAGATTTTCTAAGACCAATACGGCATTGCTTGATTTTGGCGACTTATATTCAGCTAACTGCCCTAAGACATATGCTGACTGCTGTTTATAACTTATGAAATAATACGTTATTCCTACTATTAACAGAATACTTGCAACTAACGAAATTGGTTTCCAATTGAACCGTCGAACCTTAGGACTCTGGATCACTTTTTTATCTAAAGATTGCAGCATGTTCAACATGTCCTTCGGATGTGGTTCGTCATGAAGCTTATACTGGTCTATCCACGATTCAACGAGTAATTTTTCGTAAGGGGTACATTGACCACGTGTATACCTGTAAAGGATCGTTTTATCAAAGTTCATATTGGTCTAATTCGTTTTGAAATCGTCACACTTCTTTTATAAACGGCTCATTTACTGCCATGTCCTTAAAAAAATAAGAATAACAATGCTTGACAGATTTTTGATCGTAAATACTTCATCAACATCCAAGTTTGATTTCGAATCGTCTTCTCCGACAATCCCAATGCCTCCGCAATTTCCTTATTGGAATACCCTTGCATGCGCATGTGAACAATTGTTTGATATTGCGGACCATAGCGTTTCAATAAATCCTCCAAGCGCTCCATAAAGTTATCTTCACGAATCTTAGCGTCTGTTAACGAAAAACTATAAGAATATTCTTCTAGAGAATCCAGGTACCTCTTGGCATGCGTATCTCGTGCCATATGATCAATTATGCGGTTCCGCATAGCTTTGAACAAATAACCCGAAATTTCATCCGCTATAACCAACTGGTTCCTGTTTCGCCACATACCCATAAAAACATCATGAACTAAATCTTCAGCAATTAGTTTATCTACTCTTTGTGCAGCAAATACTAATAATGCTGCCTTATAGCGATTATAGAGTGCATGAAAAGCCTCAATATGATCTTCCCGGATAAGGTCTATTAATTTTGAATCGGTTTTGTGTTCAGAAGACATCAAGTTTAAAATTGATAAACAAACAAAGATTATTAATTATTATAACAAAGAAGCGGAAAATATACCGTAATAATTTTTGTTTTAGAAAATATATTTACAATTAGTCAATTTAAAACGTATAAAGCAGCAAGACTGCTACAAAAAGAAGAATTTTTAATCTCACGTATTAAGAATGAGACAATCCAATGAGAATAGGTTAATTATGCTAAGCAAATCATCTACTTATCAGCTTATAATTGTATATATACAACATTCACGAAGGACAGAATATAAAAATAAAAACACCTGAAGTGGGGAACCTCAGGTGTTTTTCCAAACCAATTATTAACCTAAATTATGAAATTATGAATTTACTATCTTAAACGCCTGCTATTTCCTTTTAGTATCTTGTTTCTGAAATTTATTTTCTAATAATTGTATTTGAGTTTGTCTTCCTAAACATCAGCTTAGGGAATTACTTGTATTTGCTTTGATACGCTTAGGGAATTTCTTTGGATCTACTAGGGATCTCCTTCGGATCTCGTTCGGTCGGAACCGAACGAGATCCGAAGGAGATCCGAACAAGTTCCGAAGGAGATCCGTTAGAGTCTCGAATAAAACCCCTAGGAGAGACGGTGAGACTACAGACAAAAGACAACAGAAAGTGGAAAGGAAAAAGTGGAAAGAGAAAAGGAAAAAAACAGAACAATTTAACCGGTGATTCTTGAAATAGAACAAAAAAAATACCTGAAGCGGAGAACTCCAGGTATTTACCAAACCAATTATTAACCTAAATATTTCTATTTATCTAGTTGTATTGAAAACGACAATATTTCATGAATATTATCTGAATTATTAAAAAAATATAAAAAGCTTAGATTAAAAAACATAATCATTTAATAATCAGCAGGATAATTTTATTAATTTCCTGAAATTACATCAACAACTTTATCACTAATCTTTGTAATATCTGATTTTAGACCAACCATCATGGTCATCACGTGTACTGGATTTCCTTGAATTTTCTTAAAGTTCCGCATATAGCCGATTTCGAATCCCAAGAAGAAGCCTTTGAATTTATAATCTGATCCTATCCCTAATTTAAAGGCTGGAGAAATGCTATACTTATATTCAATATCCACCACTTGAGTTTGCGCATTATCATTTGCTCTTGGTTCTGAATTCAATGCTGCACCTGGACCTGCATAGGCATAAGTATTAAGTCGGTTCATCTGTCTACGGATACCACCAGCTAAACTTAAGGTGTACATCGTAGCACGACCGTTTGTTAATTGACGGTTATAAGCTGGATCCTTTTCGAGTTCATCATAACCAAAACTCATCATATACAAGGTTGGTAAAAGGTAGTATTTTGGATTTTTCAACGAAATATCCAAGCCCATACTTCCCGTAAAAAACTTGGTTGTCAAAGCATTTTTAGTTTTACCTAATGGAATAGAAAGGCCTGTACCACCAAAGTAGTAAACTTTACGGTAATGAATAGTATCCGCCCCCCTTTGGGCCATAGCAGCAAAACCCAAGCATAGACAGATTAGGCATAAAAAGAGTCGCTTCATGCAGTGTAATTTTACTTATAAACAATAAAGTCGAGTATAATGTTTGAAAGGCCTAATCTATAAAAATTTCTTGGCTTGTGGACCTTGGCTAAACAAAAGATCAATCACACTTAAATCAGGTTGAAAACCATTTTTATCGGAGAATAATTGATAATAAGGCTGTGGTTCCTCCAGTAAGCTCTTTAACTTCGGGTGAATAGCAGAACGGTAATCGATTTCTTGTGGCGTTTCACGCTTATAGGCATCTGTAAAATGAATTTCCTTTTTAATCTTAAGCAATTTAAGGAGCGTCTGCAGTTGCTCTACATGGAAGTCCATAAGAAACTCGTATTTCTTTTCATAAAAGGGTGCTAGATCATCTTCATAAAATTCAAAATAAGCAGAGCTGCGATATGCGGTTTGCAAACTCAACCAATGAAGACGTTGCCAAGGATGGTCGTAATTGATACGTATATCTTTAATCGCTACACGTTCCTTTTTACCATGAACAATTGGGATGATCAATTCCAATACCCCATTTGCTGTAGCAATCTGCGTACGTGTGCGAAAGGTCTGCTTTGGGAAATTCTCAAATCGTTCCAATAAAATATCTCCCTCCCAATCCTTTATGGTTTTGAAATAGGAAATATTAGGTAAATATAAAACCGGAAGTAACAGATCTTGCGACATATATCAATTATCACTTTAAAATGTTCGCAAAAATAACTTTATTTAGGGATATTTGTAAAGAAGAATACAATAAGAATGAAGGAAAAGCTCGTTTATGGTTTAATTTATATACTCTCTCTTCTTCCATTTTGGTGTCTTTACCTGATCTCTGACTTCTTATACTTCCTGATATTCAAGATTTTCGGTTATCGTAAGCGAGTTGTGAATGAGAACTTGCGAAATTCTTTCCCAGAAAAGAGCGAAGATGAAATTCATGCCATCGCAAAGAAATTCTATCGTTATTTTCCCGACCTTTTGGTAGAATCCATTAAGATGGCTAGTATTTCTGCCAAAGAAGTTCGTGAAAGGATAGAATTGCTCAATCCGGAGGAAGTATATCGACATATTGATGCAGGTAAATCTGTTATCGGCGTGACGGCACACTATTGCAATTGGGAATTGGCCATACATAGCTTATCCTTAATGATGGATACTCCTGAGTTGATTATCTATAAACCCCTGAATAACAAAGTATTTAATACGGTCCACAATAAGATCAGAACGCGGTTTGGAGCGACAATGGTTCCAATGAAACAAATTCTACGTCATATTGTGAAGTTGAAGAATCATCCACATATCAGCATGTTTGTTTCCGATCAGACTCCTACCTATCAGGATTCGGATTATTTCATGGAATTTTTGAACCAAGATACCCTGGTGTTTACAGGTACCGAACGAATAGCCCGATTGACGAAAAATCCAGTGATTTATTGTGAAATAAGACGAAAAGCAAAAAGAGGATATTATTTTTGTAAATTCACCACCTTAGTAGAAAATCCAGATGCATACCCTGAACATGAGATCACACATATTCAGAATCAATTTACGGAGCAAATAATTAGAGATGAGCCGGCATATTGGCTTTGGTCACACCGCAGATGGAAGCGTAAAAGAAGGAATTAAATGACAGCATACCCAAAAGTCGCCGTTGTAATACTAAATTGGAATGGTAAATTTTTCCTAGAAAAATTTCTACCTTCTGTATTCAACAGCACCTATCCGAATATTGAATTTATTATAGGGGACAACGCCTCTACGGATGACTCTTTGGCCTATGTACGTCAGAATTTCCCGAAGTTCACGATCTTGGAAAATACGGAGAACTTGGGTTTTGCAGGTGGTTATAATGCTATTCTTGAAAAAGTAGACGCAGATTATTTCGTACTCTTAAACTCGGATGTCGAAGTAACAGAAAATTGGATTGAGCCAGTTATTAAACAATTGGAGAGTGATCCGCTGTTAGTTGCATGCCAACCAAAAATACAATCCTATCATCAAAAGGGTCATTTTGAACATGCCGGTGCCGCAGGTGGTTTTATCGACTATTTTGGATTTCCTTTCTGTCGCGGAAGAATTCTAGATAAGGTGGAAAAAGATGAGGGGCAGTATAATGATCCGATTGAAGTTTTCTGGGCAACCGGTGCTGCATTATTCATTAAAGCGCACGCTTGGCGTGAAGCAAATGGTTTTGATGCAGATTTCTTTGCGCATTTTGAAGAGATTGATCTGTGTTGGCGCCTCAAAAGAATGGGTTATAAAATTGGCTATTGTCCAAATTCCCTCATATACCATGTGGGTGGTGGCACTTTGAATACCTCTAATCCACAAAAGACTTATTTGAACTTTAGGAACAATATGGTCATGATGCAAAAGAACTTACCCTTAGGACAAGCGATCTGGCGTTTAGCCATGCGGTTGTGGTGGGATTTATTTGCTCTCATTAAGTTTTTAGTGGATGGTAAGCGAAAAGACGCTTGGGCAGTTAGTCGGGCACATCAGTATTTCTTCCGAAACTTTTTTAGGAACGCAAGAAAGAGAACCAAGTATCCTAAAAAATACAATAACAAAGGACAATATAAGAACTCCATTATTTGGGATTATTATGTGAATAAAATCCATAAATACAGTGAACTTGATGAAAATAATTTTCATTAAGTCTATTCTTCCTGAACATTCTGTTTATTCTGTTTTCCGGAGGACTTGCAATACTTTGCATGATTGCACAAAACCTTCCTTAAAATTATTTTTGCCCTAGAATATTTTGTAATTTCGTGGTCTATGGCAATAGATATTCAAGCGAAAATAGAAGCGCTCACTCAAGAACTGAACGATTACAACTACCAGTATTATGTTCTCGCTCAACCTTCCATATCAGACTATGATTTTGACCATAAACTAAAAGAATTGGAGGCTCTTGAGGCCAAATACCCTGAATTTCGTGACCCAAACTCCCCTACTTTAAAAGTTGGTGGTGATATTACCCAACGTTTCAACACGGTAAAACATCGTTGGCCAATGATGTCTTTGGGCAACACCTATAATGAACAAGAACTGAAAGATTTCGATTCTCGTGTTCGTAAGGTCATTGGTGATCAAGTTCAGTATGTGGTGGAGTTGAAATTCGACGGATTATCTATTTCCATTACCTATCAAAATGGGAAACTTGTTCAAGCAGTCACTCGTGGGGATGGAACCCAAGGTGATGAAGTAACAAATAATGTTAAAACCATCCGCAGTATACCGCATCAACTGAAAAAAGGCAATTATCCTGAGAATTTTGAAATTCGTGGTGAGATTTTCATGCATAAATCAGCTTTCCTTCGTTTAAATAAAGAGCGTGAGGAAAATGGTGACCAGACTTATGCAAATCCAAGGAACTTTGCTTCTGGAACCATCAAACTTCAAGATTCTGGAGAAGTAGCTAAGCGTCCTTTAGATTGCTTTTTATATTTCCTGTATTGTGATAATCGGAATAAACAATTCCATGATCATTGGCATAGTATAGAATCGGTCAAATCTTGGGGCTTCCCGGTTTGTGAACATACGAAGCTTTGTAACTCCATTGATGAGGTATTGAATTTTATCCACTATTGGGATGAGGCAAGACATAACTTATCGTATGAGATAGATGGTATAGTGATTAAAGTAAATGACTTTGCACAACAAGAGGAATTAGGCTTCACGGCCAAGTCACCTCGATGGGCGATATCCTATAAATTTAAGGCTGAACGTGTCGAGACGATATTAGAGAGTATTAGTTATCAAGTAGGTCGCACAGGTGCAGTAACTCCTGTTGCCAACTTGAAACCGGTTCTTTTAGCAGGAACGACCGTTAAACGTGCTTCCTTGCATAATGCGAATGAAATAGCTAGACTAGATTTGCATGAAGGCGATACGGTCTTTGTAGAGAAGGGTGGAGAAATCATACCGAAGATTATTGCTGCCAATATCGAAAAGAGACCGGCTGATGCAATAGCTATCGTATATCCGAGCAATTGTCCGGAATGCGGCACTCCCCTCATTCGTGAGGAAGGTGAAGCTGTTCATTACTGTCCAAATGATGCAGGCTGCAGACCACAAATTGTTGGTAAATTACAGCACTTTATTGGACGTAAAATGATGGATGTTCAAGGCTTGGGAGATGAAACAATAGAAACATTTTATCGTTTAGGATTGATTCGTAAAATATCTGATTTATATAGCCTAAAGGATCGTTCTGATGAATTGGTGGGTATTGAACGATTTGGACAAAAGTCCATTGATAATATGCTGAAGGGAATTGAACAATCTAAGGAAAAGCCTTTTGAGAAAGTTCTATTTGGTTTAGGCATTCGCCATATTGGCGAAACGGTGGCAAAAAAATTAGCCCAGCATTTTAAAAATATCGACGCCATAAAATCCGCAACAGCTTTAGATATCCTTGCTGTTCCAGATATTGGGCAACGAATTGCCGAAAGTTTACACGAATATTTAAATCTTCCTGAACATTGGGAGGAGATTGAGAAGCTTAAATCGGCAGGTCTACAGTTTGAAATCGAAGAAAAAGAAGTTGTTTTAGCGGGCACCGGATTAGCTGGTAAAACCTTCTTGATATCTGGAGTATTTGCAGATTATTCTCGTGAGGAGTTAACAGCATTGATAGAATCTCACGGAGGAAAAATGTTGAGTGGAATATCCGCGAAATTAAATTACCTCGTTGCAGGTGATAAGATGGGACCATCTAAACTCGCAAAAGCAGAGAAATTACAAGTTCCAATAATTTCAGAATCCGATTTATTGGCGATGATTAACAAATAAAAAATAGCATACAAAAATATATAATGATGAATGAGCTTCAAGGAGCAGGTGTAGCTTTAGTGACACCGTTTAATGCAGATGGTACTGTAGATTACGGAACCTTAGGGCGCTTAATCGACTTTCAGATCGAGAGCGGAATGGATTATTTAGTATCTCTAGGAACAACCGGAGAGACTGCAACCCTGAGTCAAGCTGAGCGAAAGCAGGTTTGGGCATTTACTTCGAAGCATGTTAATAAACGTATCCCTTTAGTTGCTGGTATCGGTGGCAACCATACGCAAGAAATCGTTGAGCAGATCAAAAGTTTTGACGTTTTGGATTATGTTGCGATCTTGTCGGTTTCACCTTATTACAACAAACCGACTCAAGAAGGTATTTACCAACATTATAAAGCAATTGCAGAGGCATCGCCCCTACCAATCATTTTATATAATGTTCCTGGTAGAACTGGAAGCAACATGAGCCCTGCAACGACTATCCGCTTAGCAAAGGACTTTAAAAACATTGTTGCAACAAAAGAAGCTTCAGGTTCATTTGCACAGTTCAGTGAAATCCTTCGTGATAAACCAAAAGATTTTCTTTTGATTTCAGGAGATGACCCCATTACCTTACCGATGATGGCCATGGGTGCTGCAGGGATCATTTCTGTTTTAGGAAATGCCTATCCGAAGAAAGTTTCAGCACTTGCCCATCTATGCCGTGAAGGAAATTTTGATGAAGCAAGAAAAATACATTTGGAGACTTTAAAAATAATTGATCTTTGTTTTGTTGAAGGAAACCCAGCGGGTGTAAAATACATCTTAGAAAAGAAAGGCTACGGAACGGATCAAGTTCGATTACCTTTAGTGCCTGTTTCGGAAAAGACCAAGCAAGCCATCGAAGAAGAAATGAGCATCCTTGCTTAATATATAAGAGGCCCCAACATCAGGGCCTTTTCATTTTCTATTAATTCACGCATTCGCCTACAGGATATCTACAATTCAAAAAATTATACGCTTTATAGTTAGATAATGTAATGGAGTTCTTATTTTTAGGTATTCTTTTTGCGAACGAAATCAAAAAAACACTATGGAAAAGTCAAACCAACTGCCTGAGAAAGGACCTTCAAAAATCAAGAAATTCTTTAGCTGGTTAATTCTAATTGTTCTACTAGTACTTGCAGGAGCATTCTATTGGAAATATTATTTTGTTTTTGGAGATGGTGTAAAAACTGGGGAGTTGAATTTTGCAGTCAAGAAAGGGAATCTATTTAAAACATACGAAGGCAAGTTGATACAAACAGGCTTGCGCACGCAGAGTGCCAGCACCGGATTATCGAATAATGAATTTGAGTTTTCCATTGAGTCTGATTCCATTTATCAAATCCTAACACGTAATAGTGGTAAAATTTTCGATTTACATTACAAAGAATATAAGGGTGTTATCCCTTGGCGAGGAAATTCAAGATATATCGTTGATGAAATAGTAGAAATGCGCGAGCCTACGCGTTCGGGTTTTTAGTATTCAAAACACGAATAACAACTTATAAAAGAGCTTTTTATCGGCATCTCTTTACACAAGAGTCGATAGAAAGCTCTTCTTTTTTTGAAAAAAAGATTGCAAATATTGATTATGGACAGTATATTTGCGACGTACTTCAATCGTAGTACACTAATCAACACCTTCCAAAAGAATGGTCTTGATTTATAAAGAAGTGGCGAGAGACTGGCTCTATGACCCACTGGCAACCTTCAAGAGAATTGAAAAGGTGCCAATTCCTGTCCGAAGCAATAATGCTTAGGAGCATATAAATGAAATAGACTATGACAATTACAATTTCAAGATCTAATTTATTGTGTGCTGTCGCAAAGCCGACGGTAAGAAACACAAATTCCCTTATTTGCTTAGCAGTCTGTCAAGCGCGAATGCGTTAGTCGTCCTCATGTATCAGACCTTCCCTAAACATAGGCCTGGGAAAACTGTATATATTAGCAATCAAGACGACCTCCCTCAAAGACTAAAAAGGCTAGCAAAAAAACACATATTATCACATTAAAAATTACACATATCATGTCAGAAAATAAAAACCTAAAATTCGAAACACTACAAGTTCATGCAGGACAAGAAGTAGATCCTACTACTGGTTCTAGAGCATTACCATTATACCAGACTACATCCTATGTTTTCGACAATGCGGAACATGGCGCAAATCTTTTTGCCTTAAAGCAATTTGGCAATATCTATACGCGTATTATGAATCCGACAACAGACGCTTTTGAAAAACGCATTGCGGCTTTAGAAGGTGGTGTTGCGGCATTGGCCGTTTCTTCAGGTCAAGCAGCTCAATTTATTGCATTGACAAACATATTGGAGTCTGGGGAGAACTTTGTAGCTGGATCTAATCTTTATGGTGGTACATATAATCAATTCAAGGTTTCTTTCAAGAGATTAGGTATTGAAGCTCGTTTCGCAGAAGATTCTGATGCAGATAATATTGAAGCATTAATAGACGATAAAACCAAAGCGATCTACGTTGAGACTATTGGTAACCCAAGTTATAATATTCCTGATTTTGAAAAGATTGCTGCAGTTGCCAAAAAACATGATCTTCCATTGATCGTTGACAATACATTTGGTGCTGGCGGTTACTTATTCAAACCATTGGAGCACGGAGCAAACATTGTGGTTGAGTCTGCTACTAAATGGATTGGTGGCCATGGTACAAGCATTGGTGGAGTTATCGTTGATGGCGGAAATTACAACTGGGGCAATGGTAAATTCAAACAGTTCTCCGAGCCTTCTGAGGGTTATCATGGACTAGTATTCTCGGATGTATTTGGTGAGAATGGTCCTTTTGGAAATATACAATTCATTATCCGCGCTCGTGTAGAAGGCTTACGTGACTTTGGCCCTGCCCTTTCACCATTCAATTCATGGTTATTGGTTCAAGGTTTAGAGACACTTTCCCTACGCGTTCAACGTCACGTGGATAATGCTTTAGAAATAGCACAATGGTTAGATGCACATCCGCAAGTGGAAAAAGTAAGCTACCCAGGATTGAAAAATCACCCATACCACCAGAATGCGCAGAAATACCTGAAAAACGGTTATGGTGCTGTATTGTCTTTCACCGTTAAAGGTGGCGTGGAAAAAGCAAATGAGTTCATTGATTCCTTAGAATTAATAAGCCATTTGGCCAATGTTGGTGATGCAAAAACATTAATTATTCACCCAGCAGCTACAACGCATCAGCAGTTGAGTGATGCAGATCAAAAGAAAGCAGGAGTTTACCCAGGTCAGTTACGTTTGTCTGTAGGTATTGAACATATCGATGATATCAAAGCTGATTTGGAACAAGCATTTGAAAAGATCAAATAGGGTACTCCCTATTTGACCTTTTTAGGTCAGCATAATATAGAACGGATGAGTTTACAAGTTTATGAATATGGTCAGGAATTCCCATTGGAGAGTGGGAAGAAATTACCAAGTCTGCAGATTGCCTATCATAGCTACGGTCGCTTGAATGAGGACAAATCGAATGTCATTTGGGTATGTCATGCCTTAACTGCCAATTCGGATGTTTTTGATTGGTGGCCTGGTCTATTTGGTGAGGAGGAATTCTTCAATGATAAGGATTATTTCATTGTATGTGCCAATGTATTGGGTTCACATTACGGAACAACAAATCCATTAACCACGAATCCGGAAACAGGTGAACCATATTATCTAGATTTTCCGCAGGTAACTATTCGCGATATGGTTCAAGCGCATCAGATATTAGCGAATCATTTGGGTATTCAAGAAATCAATACGCTTATCGGTGGATCATTGGGGGGTCAGCAAGTGCTAGAATGGGCAGCATCTAAATTGATTAAGATCAACAATCTTATAGCCATCGGTACGAATGCCTTCTTTTCCCCTTGGGGAATTGCCTTCAATGAAAGCCAACGTTTGGCATTGACAGCAGACCCTACTTTCTATGAGAGAAAGTTGGATGCGGGTCAGAATGGATTGAAGGCCGCACGTAGTATGGCTCTCCTGTCCTATCGTACCTATAATGCTTATGGTGTAACTCAAGTAGAGTCCGATCACGATAAAACGGATTCTTATAAGGCATCTTCCTATCAAGCTTACCAAGGGGATAAATTGGTGAAACGTTTCAATGCTTTAAGTTATTATTACTTAACCAAAGCAATGGACAGTCATCATTTGGGACGTAATAGAGGCGCTGTGGAGGAGGTATTGCACAGCATTGAGGGTATCAACACCTTAGTTGTAGGAATCCCTTCGGACGTACTATTCCCACCGCAAGAGCAAGAGTTTATAGCCAAGAATATTCCGAATGCAGAATATTATGAATTGCATTCCTTTTTTGGACATGATGGTTTCCTCATCGAGACCAAAACATTAACACAAGTTATCAGCAACTTCTTAGAAAAAAATAATAGCAAAGCAGATCAATTAAATTTAATACAAGAAAATGAGTAAAAAACTGACCATCGGAATGTTTGGATTTGGCGTGGTGGGACAAGGGTTATACGATATCATCAAGACAAAGAATCTTAACTTAGAAATCAAGAAATTCGTCATCAAGAATGCCGATAAAAAAAGAACATTAGCTGCGGAATTGTTCACGACAGATGCTAATGCAATTTTAGAAGACCCAGAGATCAATACCGTTGTAGAATTAATTGATGATGCAGATGCAGCTTTTGAGATCACAAAACGCGCATTATCTTCAGGTAAAAATGTCGTTTCAGCAAACAAAAAAATGATTGCTACACATTTGGAAGAATTAACAGAAATTCAACAACAACATGGCACTTCCTTATTGTATGAAGGTGCTGTATGTGGTAGTATCCCTATCATCAGAAATTTAGAAGAGTATTATGACAACGAACTGTTACATTCCGTTAGTGGAATTTTTAACGGTTCATCAAATTATATTTTATCCAAGATTTTCAATGAGGATCAGTCTTATGATTCAGCATTGAAAAAAGCACAAGAATTAGGATTTGCTGAAACTGACCCAACATTAGATGTGGGAGGTTATGACCCTAAATTCAAATTAGCTATTGTAGCTTCACATGCTTATGGTCTTTATATCGACCCAAATCAAATATTAAACCTTGGAATTGACACCTTGGGGGATGCGGATATCCGTTATGCTCGGGAGAAAAATTATAAAATTAAATTAATTCCATTAGCAAAGGAGATCTCAAACCACCAGGTCGTATTGTACGTATTACCAAAATTCATCAGCAACAATAACATTCTTTATAATGTAGAGAATGAGAACAATGGTGTTCTTGTCAAGGCAGCCTTTGCAGATGAGCAATTCTTTTATGGTAAAGGAGCAGGCGGCCACCCTACTGGATCGGCTGTATTGTCTGATATTGCCGCATTACGTTACGACTATAAATACGAATACAAGAAGCATCTTGATGCACAGGAATTAAGCTATTCTACCGATTACGAATTGAAAGTCTATTTACGATATGAAGATGAAGATGTATTAGAGAATGTTGAATTCATCAATATCTCAGAACGTTTTTATAGCGATGACCATAAATATGTAATTGGAACAATTAATCTTCAGGAAATTATTGATAAACGAGATTTAATTCATCAAAAAGGTAATTTCTTAGCAGAGATTTTATAATCTAGCATAAAAATTTTTATAATAAACTCGTATAATTTATGAAAAGAGCATGATCTTAGGATGGATGCTCTTTTTTTGTTGATCAATTTGCATGGTCAAACAATTATTATCAACAATATTAGGTTAACTATTAATAATTTAAGAGAAAATACTGACCATTTATAGGATATTAGTAATATCTAAGTCAATAAAATAAAAATAATTTTACAAAAAACAAGCTTGTGGTATAATTTTAGTATATTGTTTGTATAAACTTAAAAAAACTAAATATCATGAGAAAGTGGAGTATTCTTGTATTGCTCCAAGTATTTTCCTTAGCCGTATTAGCTCAGGAGAACCACACAGGAGAGATGGATGAAACATCACCAACAGTTTTTGTGGTGATAGGCGTAATATTGTTGATTGTGGTGATCTATATACTATATAGTCGTCAAAAGAGAAGATATAACGATTAATATCCTTAAAGATTATTAAAATAAAAGGCCTCCGTATGGAGGCCTTTTATTTTAATTTATTCTTGGTCGCGTTTAAGACCGTATTTTTCTATTTTGCTATAAAGGTGGCTTCGTTGAATATCTAAATCATCAGCCGTTTTAGAGACATTCCAGTTGTTCTTCTCTAATTTATATTTGATGAATTCGCATTCCGAGTAATCTTTGAAATCTTGGAAAGAGGTAAATTGCTCCATATCAAAGTCCTTCGCAGTGGATGAGTTTCCAGCAAGGATGGTAGCATGTGTTACTGGTCCTCCTGGGTTGGCAAAGGTATTCACATCATCTTCGGTGATTTTCTTATCACATAAGATAATCAAACGTTCGATCATGTTTCTAAGCTCACGAATATTACCAGTCCAAGGCAATGCTTGTAAGGCTTTCATCGCATCTGGAGTGAATGTTTTCACTGGCATACTGTAATCTGCACAGATTTCCTCACAAAATGAAGTTGCCAACGTAGGGATGTCATCTTTACGCTCAGCAAGTGACGGAACGTGAATTAAGATCACACTTAGGCGGTGGTATAAGTCCATACGGAAATTACCATCTTCAATTTCTTTTAATAGATCCTTATTTGTTGCCGCAATAACACGAACATTAACATCAATTTCCTTCTCACCCCCTACACGGGTAATTTTATTTTCTTGTAATGCACGTAATACTTTAGCTTGAGCAGAAAGACTCATATCCCCTATCTCATCTAAGAATAATGTTCCATTATTTGCTTGCTCAAATTTACCGATACGTTGTTTTACAGCGGAAGTAAATGAACCTTTTTCATGTCCAAACAATTCAGATTCGATTAATTCCGATGGAATGGCTGCACAGTTCACTTCCACTAATTGAGAAGAGGATCTAGTAGATTTCTCATGTAACCAACGAGCAACAAGTTCCTTACCAGCACCATTAGCTCCAGTAATCAATACACGCGCTTCAGTTGGAGCTACTTTATCAATTGTATCTTTTATTAGGCTAATGCCTGAAGAACTACCTAAGATCTCTTTAGTTTTCGAGAATTTACGTTTTAAGACTTTCGTTTCTTTTACAAGAGATCCTTTTTCTAGGGCATTTCTTACAGTAATAAGAAGTCTATTGAGGTCTAAAGGTTTTTCCAAGAAGTCGAAAGCTCCCTTACGGGCAGCTTCTACAGCAGTTTCAATAGTTCCGTGACCAGAGATCATGATAAATGGGATATCGGAAAACTCCTTAGCGGTAGTTAGAACCTCCATTCCGTCCATCTTGTTCATCTTGATATCACAAAGAACAAGATCGATTTTCTCCTTTTTAAGGATTTTTAATCCATCTTCTCCGTTATCAACATCAAATACTTTGTAGTCTTCATATTCTAAAATATCACGAAGTGAGCTTCGGATAGGTCTTTCATCGTCGATGATTAATACAGTTGTCATATAAGCTTTTCCTATTATAAGGCGGCAATAAGTTAATAAATAAAGTAAAAAGAAGCAAACCTAATAAGCCGGGTTCTGTCCCCTCTTTCGAGGTGTTCTATCATTTATCTAGGATTACATTCACACATAATCTCCATCAACCTACCCATTATAAGCGCCCGAAGGCAGAGAACGAGCAGCTCTCGACTCTTATAACCTATTTGGTCTTTCAACACACGAGGTTTACCGAAATGCATGTCACCATACAAATCCGTGAGCTCTTACCTCACGTTTTCACCCTTACCATCAAGATGGCGGTATATTCTCTGTGGCACTTGCTGTCTACCCCTAAGGGCAGCCTTCCTGTTAGGAAGCGTGTTGCTCTATGTTGCCCGGACTTTCCTCTTTTTCCCCAGAATTGGAGAAACAGCGATAGAATCAGTTTGCTTCAAGGCGCAAAAGTACAAAAAAAACCTATTGTTTCAGCGATTACGAAAGATTATATCGTTTGCAATCAAGCACTTGAATATTTTTGAAAATTTCTATAAAAAAGCTGTAGCGAAGGCAGTAATATTTTCGTATTAGGATAAACATTTATGCGCAACTTGTTTGATTTAATTTTTTAAAACTTATTTTTAAATATAATTACATGAAAACTAAAATTTACTTAAAAACAGCTTTAGCCATTGCATTATTAGTTGTTTCCGCTTCTTGTAAAGACAAGAATAAAAATGAAGTAAAACCAAAAGCAAGCAGTGTTACGTATAGAATCAGTTCGCCTACTGCAAATATCGCTTTAACTTCCCTAACAGTTACAGACTCTAAAGGTAAAGATTCAACCATCACTAAAGACTTGAACAAATTACCTAGAACTGTGACCGTGATTCGTAAGGCACCTAAAAAAGGTGAAACCTTGAGCATCAAAACTAAGGTAGATAAACCAGCTTCAGTTCGTTTAGAAATCTTAATCAATGGTAAAGTAGTTAAAGATTCTAAAGCTATTGAAATCAAAGACATCAAAAACGAAGCTAAAACAGATCACAAACTTTAATAATTATATACCGCTAGAATGACAAAATAATTTTTTAGAACAACCGATCTTATCCAGTAAAGGATCGTAGCTTCCCTAGAGCTATGGTCCTTTTTTTATTTTCCAAAACATTTCATTCTGTTATTTAAACAATAAAGAATTGCAATATTTGATTTCTTTCTGACTAAAGAGATTTACTTTTTTAACCATTACTTGTCATAAATCACACTATTGAAGTAAAAAAGATTAAAAAAGACTAAAGTTTTCACAAAAAAACTTGATTTATTAACATAAATCAATTTTCACTAAACTTTAAGTGTATAGATTTGTTGTGTAGATAAATGTTTAGACATTTACTTACATAGCATGCTTACTTAACAACAAATTCTATTTACTAAAAAAAAATTAAAACACATGTCAGCGAAAACTCCAACCCCAGCAGCAAGTCTTTTAACTCCAGACAACCACGCTTTAGTGCTAATCGATCATGAAGGTCAAATGGCCTTCGCTACGAATTCTATTCCTATGATGCAACTACGTGCTCATGTAGCTATTCTAGCAGGTGGATCAAAAATATTCAATGTTCCAACTATCGTTACTACCGTAGCAGAAGAAACTTTCTCAGGTCCAGTATTTCCAGAAATCGAAGAGGTTTACCCACAAGCCAGCCATAACTATATCGATCGTACAACCATGAATACATGGGAAGATCAAAATGCGTATGATGCAATCCAAGCAACAGGTAAAAAACGTATTGTATTGGCAGGTCTTTGGACTAGTGTATGTATCGCCATGCCAGCATTATCGGCAATTGGTGAAGGATTTGAAGTTTATGTTGTAACTGATGCCTGTGGAGACATTACTGCAGAAGCACACAACATGGCTATCCAACGTATGGTTCAAGCAGGAACAATTCCTATTACTTCTGTACAGTATGTTTTAGAATTACAACGTGACTGGGCTAGATCTGAAACTTATGATCCAGTAAACGAACTTATCAAAAGAAGTGGTGGTTCTTATGGATTAGGTGTTCATTATGCAAAACATATGTTGCATAAAGAGCATTAATAAATAAAGACATCATTGAAAATTGGTCATATCCTTTTATCACATTACATGAAAAATCACACTATACTTCTTTTATTAAGTTTATCTTTCCTACTGGTTTCTTACTTTGCTCAAGCACAGGATAGCCTAGTCAATGGACAAACAACAAATCCTTGGAAAGTTAAAACTGGAGGAGAAGTTCGTGTGCAATATTTTCATTATGACCATAGAGAATGGGTTAAAGGAGATTCTCAGAATTTTCTTTTAACCCGTTTTCTATTAAATGGAAAACTTACCTATAATAACAAACACAGCTTATTTGTAGAATTACAAAGTGGCCTAGCAAATGGATTAAATGAAGCTCCTTCACCGGTAGAGGAGAACATATTAGATCTTCATCAAGCCTATATAAGTAGTACTTTATTAAAGACTGATAATTCGCAATTGGAATTGAAATTGGGACGTCAGGAATTAAGTTATGGATCACAACGGTTAATCTCCGTTAGAGAAGGACCTAATAACAGACATTCTTTTGATGCAGCAAAAATCAAATACAATAAAGAGAATTTCAGTATAGATGCATTTGCAGGAACTTATGTACAAGCAAAAAAAGGCTTTTTTAACGACCCATTTGTGGATGATAGTCAGACTATTTGGTCTCTTTATGCCGTTCAAAAAGCAATTCCTATTATTCATAATGCTGACCTTTATTACATTGGGATTCATCGGGATAAGGAGGCTTATGACCGAAACTTTCACAAAACCAACAAACACATGCTTGGTTTAAGAGTATGGAAAGACGAAGGCGCATTTCAATATGACTTTGAAGCCGTAGGTCAGATGGGCAAAGCAGAAGAAGGAAAGAAAATTCAAGGTTCTACCGTATCCGCTAATCTTAGCTATCAATGGCAAGATGCCATATTAAAACCCACTATTGGTGTCAAAGCCCAATACATCAGTGGCGATCACGATTCTACAGACAACAAACTAAACACCTTTGATCCAGTATATCCTAAGGGTGCCTATTTTGGGTTAAACTCAGAGCTTGGTCCAAGAAACTTAACAAATTATCATCTCTACACCAGTATTCAAGCAAGTAAAAAATTGAGTTTATCCTTAGAATATATGCAATTCTGGAGAAGCAGTTCAGAAGATGGTATCTATGCAGTAAGTAATCAGGTCATTGTTCCAGCAAGTCAGATTGAGGCTTCAAGCATTGGTAGTCAATGGCAGTTTATTCCAGAATATCAGATAAATGACAAGTTATATATCCGTTCGGATCTGACATATTTTACGGCCGGAGCATTCCTAAAAGAAGCAGGAAGAAGGAATTACTTTTCCGCATCGGGAACCATTCAATATAAGTTTTAACATCAAAAAGACAAAATCATGAAAGCAGACATTATTTTTTACAACGGAAAGATCAATACCCTAGATCCCGAAAACCCACAAGCTACAGCTGTAGCCATAAAGGATGGAAAATTTATTGCCGTAGCTGACGATAAGACCGTCATGCAACATGTTGAAGATAAAACCAAAGTCGTTGATTTGCATGGAAAAACAACCATTCCTGGAATTAATGATTCACATACGCACTTAATCCGTGGTGGATTGAATTATAATTTAGAATTACGTTGGGATGGAGTTCCATCATTAGCAGATGCGCTTCGCATGCTTAAGGAACAAGTTGATCGCACCCCTCATCCACAATGGGTACGAGTAGTTGGAGGATGGACTGAACAACAATTTGCTGAACGCAGAATGCCAACTTTAGAAGAAATTAATGCCATTGCTCCTGATACCCCTGTCTTTATCCTACACTTATATGATCGTGCTTTAATGAATGGAGCAGCTTTACGTGCAGTGGGGTATGACAAAAACACACCTAATCCTCCAGGTGGTGAAATTCAAAAAGATGAACAAGGAAATCCTACAGGATTAATCCTTGCTACCCCAAATGCCACTATATTGTACGCTACATTAGGAAAAGGTCCTAAATTAAGCTATGAGGAAGCATTGAACTCCACCAAGCACTTTATGCGTGAATTGAATCGCTTTGGAATTACCAGTGTAATTGATGCTGGTGGAGGTTCTCAAAATTATCCTGACGATTATAAGGTAATCGATGAATTACATAAAAACGATGAATTAACCGTACGTGTTGCCTACAATTTGTTTACCCAAAAACCGAAAGAAGAATACGAAGATTTCAATGAATGGATTAAAGAAGTTGAATTGTTCCAAGGTGATGATATGTATAGACATAATGGAGCTGGAGAAATGTTGGTTTATTCAGCTGCAGACTTTGAAGATTTCCTTCAACCAAGACCTGACCTTCCTGAGACTATGGAACAGGAACTAGAGAAAGTTGTCCAATTATTAGTAAAAAACCGTTGGCCATTTCGTTTACACGCGACTTACAACGAAAGTATCACTCGCTTTTTGAATGTATTTGAAAAAGTAAACAAAGAGATTCCATTTGATGGTTTACATTGGATTTTTGATCATGCTGAAACTATTGATGAGCGTAATATCGAGCGTGTTAAAGCATTAGGTGGAGGTATTGCAATTCAACATAGAATGGCTTACCAAGGAGAATATTTTGTAGATCGTTACGGTGCTAAGGCTGCAGAACACACACCTCCGGTGAAGAAAATCTTGCAAATGGATGTACCAGTAGGTGGTGGAACAGATGCTACCCGTGTAGCAAGTTACAATCCATGGATAGGAATTTATTGGTTATCAACAGGTAAAACAGTTGGTGGTGAGCGTATTTATTCAGACGAAACTATTCTGGATCGCCAAACTGTATTAGGTTTATATACCAAAGGAAGTTCATGGTTCTCTAATGAACAAGGTAAAAAGGGTGAAATCAAAGTTGGTCAATTAGCTGATCTTACGGTATTAGACCGTGATTATTTCAAGGTTGATCAAGAGGAAATCAAACAAATCGAGGCTGATTTAACCGTTGTCAATGGAAAAATTGTATATGCGAAAGGTGATTTCTCCAACGAATCCCCTGCCCCACTTCCTATTCTTCCAGATTGGTCACCAACCAAATCATACAATGGTTATTATCCCGGATCAAACAATCTAAGTTTAGGTGAGTCTGTTCAAGGTAAAAATGGAAAGGATATGGCTAAAGCGAGAGCAATGGCTCAAGCACAAAATCAATTTATCCACGCATGTATAGGTAGTTGTAATGTGCATGGACATAACCATAATGTAGCTCGATTAAGCAATATTCCAGTAACGAATTATACATCTTTCTGGGGAACATTAGGTTGTTCGTGTTTCTCCTTTTAAAATAAAATACAGTGAACGATTTATTAATTTTTGTCTTGTATTCTGACTTGGGTTCTAACTTTAATAATTGGGTCATGTTTGGCTTCCGCATATTATTATTGGTAGAACTCATCCGAGTACATGGATTTAAAAAGCTCGAAGGAGATCACGATACACCAAATCCACTTGGGTTACCGCAAAAGCTGAATAACTTTATCTCAGCATTAGCAATGGCTTATTTACCATTCTTTTTGTTAGCCGGTTTATTTACCCGATTATTAGTTATACCAGCATTAATGGTAACAGCAATTGGCTATTTTGTCATCCATAGAAAAGATGATTTGGTCACTCGAGATATACCTTATATGTACAGCATCAGTCTGCTACTTTTACTATTATTAGGCCCTGGTACCATATCCATGGACCATTGGATGTTTAATCAATTAATCAAATAAAAATGGAAAACAATAGCCTGAAAACCCTTTCAAATTTCCTATTGGTTTTTGTTGCTGGATTTGCGGATACAGCAACATTTACAGCAGGAAATGAGGTATTCTCCGCCCACGTGACGGGTAACTTTGTAGTCTTTGGCTATAAGTTAATGAATAATCCTCAACTAGCAGATTTTAAAATATTGCTTACATTCCCAGTCTTTGTGTTAGCCGTATACCTCACAGGGGTATTGAACAACAAATTAAAAGATGAACGTAAGCTTTATTTACTAATGAGCTTAATTCTACTTGTAGCTTCAGCTATGGCTTATTTTAATTATGCTGATGATAACCAAATGAGCATATTCAATTTTTCAGTTGTACTGATTGTTGTGTTTGCTATGGGTATTCAAAATGCAGTGAATAAACTCTATGATAAATCCACATTTGGTCCTACTACGGTAATGACTGGAAATGTCACTAAAGCAACCCTGGATTTCTGTAATGCCTATTTAAGTGAAGAAAAAGCAGAAGAAAAGAAAGTTAGTTTTAAAAGGGTACTGGTCTTGATCTCTGGTTTTCTAATAGGCTGTACACTTGGTGCATTACTAGCTGGAAAATACGGTCTTTCCGTATTGATTGTTCCAGCAGTATTAGTGTTCTTATATTATAGCTTTGTTTTCCCGAAACATCAGGCTGTTTCATAATTTTAAGTCCTATTATTCAAATTATATAAAAAAGACGAGTCATGATAATTAATCATGACTCGTCTTTTTTATATAGGATTTGTTTTACACCGTAATAAACAAACTAAAACGCCATTCTTCTTTAAGGTTTCTCGTTTTATGACCTTTACCTTCTGTATCTTCTAACAGCAAGATCTGTCCAGGAAAAAACACCCGCTTATCTCCCAATGAGGTTTCAATTTCAATCTCACCATCCAACAGAACAACATACTGTTTTTGAGGTGCTGTATGAAAATCATAGTCATAACTTGGCTTTACCTTTCTAAAGATAACTTGCTTCACAGGCACACCTTCTGATAGAAAACCAATATCCCCTTGGTCAACCAAGGGGATATGTACATCTTCAAAAAAGGTATCGCCATGTTCATCTGCATAAACTCGTACGATCTCCATATTATTTAAATATCAAATGATTTACTTCATTAATTTCATCTTGTGAAATGGTATGCCCCATATTAGGGTAAATTTTTTCCACCACCTCAGCTCCCATACCTTTTAATACGTTTGTACTTTCTTGTACACGTTCTACAGGAACATGAAAATCTGGATCAGAGGTACCAATGAAAATCGGAGTGCCATCAAATTGTCCATTATAATTTCCTGTATATACCTGATCACCAATCAATCCACCGGTGAAAGCAGCAGCACCACCATATTTATTTGCATTGCGGGCAACGTACTCCAAAGTCAAACAAGCTCCTTGAGAGAACCCCAAGAAATAAATATTCTCTTTGGTAATACCTAAAGATTCTGCCTGCTCAACAGCTATACCTACAAGATCAATTGCCGAGTCTAAATACGGCTGATTACTTGCAACAGGTGCAATAAATGAATTCGGATACCAAGTATTATTAGTAGCCTCAGGACCCAATAACAAATAATCTGATACCGGTAAATATTGTGCAAGAGACATGATGTCTCTTGCACTTCCACCCCTACCGTGGATCATAATTAATGCCTTTTTTGGATTGCTGGTATTACCAGCTTGAATAATATTTTCTGAATGCATATTCTTCCTCCTAATTAGTTTTTATTTTAATTCTGGTAATACTTTTTCGATTTCGCTACGGTGTCCTTCATATTGTTTAGGTAATTTCAAGGATTGACCTAATTCTGCTAATGGTTCATCCACGTCAAAACCTGGGTTTTCAGTAGCGATTTCAAACAATACACCTCCTGGTTCACGGAAATACAACGAGTGGAAGTAATCCCTGTCAATTTGTGGTGTAATTTGTAATCCAGCACTCATGATCGCTTCACGTAATTCCATTTGATCTGCATCATTTTTCACACGGAAAGCAATGTGGTGATTGGTACCAGCTGTGTTATGACCACGTTTTGCTGTTGGATCTACCAAGATATCGATGATATTTGCTGTATCGATAGTTGAAGTAGCAAAACGATAGCGATCGCCTTCTTGAGCTACTTGTGAATAGCCTAAAAGATCGGTCAATACACGAGCAGTAGGCTCCAATTCATTTAAAGTCAATGTCGTGTTATGAAATCCTTTTGTAGCAACATCTTTTCCAACTTCTTCGGTAGACCATCCGATACGATTATCAACAGTTTTTGGAACAACTAATGATAAACTCAATCCATCAGGATCTAAGAATGGATGGTATATTTCACCAAAGCGTTCTACAGCTTCACCAACCAATACATTATCATTTGCAAATCTTTCTTTCCAGAAATCTAAGCTTCCTTCAGGAACAGCATAAGCAATTTCAGTCGCCATACCAGCACCATTTCTACCTTTTCCTATTCCTTCCCAAGGAAAGAATGTCAAGATGGTACCTGCATTTCCTTTTTCATCACCATAATAAAAATGGTATGTTCCAGGATCATCAAAATTTACTGTTTTTTTAACCATGCGAAGACCTAAAGACTTGGTGTAAAAATCGTAGTTGCGTTGTGCTAAATTTGCAATCGCTGTGATGTGGTGTAAACCTAATACTTTATTTTCCATAATATATTCCTCTCTTTTTATACAATTAAAAAATCTATTTGTTTAATTAACTTATACAAAGGTGCACATACATTTAAGCCTACACATTGATGTATGATAAGAAGTGATTATTAAATTTTTTAATCATTAAAACCAGGTTTATTCAACATCTTAAGGTGTTATACCTTATACCAGCTAGAACATAACATAAACATAACATTTACAGCCATTAAGCTAACATTCACCTAACACTGAATTGATAATTTTATCACAAATCAGGTCCTTCAATATTTAGCCTAATGGAACGATTAAAAAAATTGTATCAATTAAACAGTGTATTCTTCAACTGTGTAATATGTTGGTTGCTCGTTATAAGTCTACTGGTTTGTTGCTTACCACGAACACAAGCCTTTCAACTCATCAATTCGCAACATAGTCTTGCAGCAGATTATTTCTTCACCGTTATCACGCAATTTGGGGATGGTATTTTTGTGATTGCTTTAGCCTTTTTGCTTTTCTTTGTGAGCTCTCGCAGGCTTGGTGTAGCTATTGCAGTAACTTATATTGGGTCTGGTCTTATCTGTTCTTTGCTTAAACGAACATTTAAGGCTTTTAGACCGGCTTATTTCCTGAAGGATGACCCAGACTTCCACAGTGTCTCTTGGTTAAAACTAGCACACCACAATGCATTTCCTTCCGGTCATACCACTTCTGCTTTTGCTTTAGCATGTGCCATAGCCATTTTCGCCAAAAATAAAACTTGGGGTTTAGTAGCATTTCCTCTAGCTGCACTAACAGCTTATTCTAGGGTATACCTTGGTCAACATTTTATGGATGATGTATGGTTTGGGTCTATGCTTGGTACAAGCTTTACTTGCCTATATGCTTTAACCTTACAACTTACTGCAGAGAAAAAACTATCTCCCGCTTCTTTTATACCTCCGTCATTTAAACTCTAAAATATGTGGAAATTGTTCTGGAGTATGCTCAAGTTCGGCATGGTAGGTCTTTTAGGGATGGCTATTGATTTTGGACTAACTTGGATCTGTAAGGAAAAATTAAGAATTAATAAATATGTCGCTAATGGTGTTGGTTTTTCCTTTGCCGTAGTAAATAATTATTTTCTAAATCGGATTTGGACCTTTTCCAATAAGAATCCGCAGATATTGAATCAATTCATGCAGTTTCTTTTGGTGAGTCTAGTAGGACTCAGCCTAAATACCCTGGTACTATACCTGGTCCACAAAAAACTTAATGTAAAATTTTACTTCAGCAAACTCATTGCCATAGGCATCGTATTTATCTGGAATTATTTTGCAAACCTATACTTTACCTTCCAATAAGGATATGGAATTTAGAATCAAATTGAGGTGGCTTATTCTGATAAGCACCATCATACGCTGTATTTTTGCAATATTAATAGAATTAGGCAACGATGAAGTGTATTACTACACCTATGCCTTACAACCCGATTGGAATCACTTCGACCATCCTCCCCTTACTGGTCAATTAATACGTTTCTTCACTTTAAACTTGCACTGGCTCAATACCTTTTCCATGCGGTTGGGACCGATCGTATTAGCAGCCTTCAACACTTGGTTAATAGCAGTCATACTGCGACAAATTTTAAATGAAAGAGCCGCATTTATTGCTGCCATTATTTATACAGCATCCATCTATACTTCTGTCATATCCGGAATTTTCATCTTGCCAGATGTATTAGCAAATACCTTTTGGTTAGGCAGTTTATATTTTATGTTGTGCAGCATTAAAGAAAGTAGAAATACACATCAAAATTGGCAGCTATTAGCTATAGGTCTCTGCATCGGTATTGCCGGTATGAGTAAAATCCACGCTATTGTATTATGGCCTGGATTCTTAGCCTATTGTTTATTTCTACAACCTCAATTATTGAAAAAAGGAAGCTTATACTTAAGCATCCTTATCACTTTAATCTTGTTATCTCCCATATGGATTTGGAATCAAGAATACGATTTTATCACTTGGAAATTCCATAGTCAACGCGTAAGCTTATTTCATGCAGGATTACAACCTCATTTCTTTCTTCAAGCTTTTCTAGGTCAGATCTTTTATAATAATCCTTTATTAGTATTTCTCTACGTTAGCATTGGGATCTATTTATTTAAATCAGGTAGAGCCATATTCAATAATTATAAACGCGATATCTGTTTACTGCTTTTCTGCGGATTACCAATCATTTTGATTGCTACTTTTCTTTCCTTATTTAAGCAAGTCTTACCGCATTGGACAGGTTCAGGATTCTTCTCATTTATGCTGATCAGTGCTATTGTTATCGACCAAGGGCTCACCCAGGCATCTGTTCCCAAAATCCGTAAACTCTTTAATTCGGTTCTCAATTTTACCTTTATCATCATGATTTTAGCTGTTTTAGTGATATGGTTTTATCCGGGGAACTTTTTTGCTATTGATCATGATAAAGAATTGGGAAAAGCCGATGTCACGTTGGATATGATAGGCTGGCGAGCGTTTGGAGAGGAGTTTGCGAATCTTCGAGAGAAGGATATACAACAGGAAATAATGGCTAATAATTCCGCAATTCTTGTACATAAATGGTTTCCTGCAGGGCATATATTATTTTATGTAGCTAGACCATTGGATATTCCTGTCATCGGCTTAGGTCGTATAACCGATCTCCATAAATTCGCTTGGTTAAACCATATGCAACGAGAAATAAAGGTCAATGAAAATGCCTATTTCATTGCACCATCCAATAGTTATGTCGATCCAAAAAGCATTTATCAAGACGATTTTAAAGAAATCAAATTGGTAAAGACATTAGAACAAAAAAGATCAGGAAAGGTAATTCGGAAATGGTATATCTATCACCTATTAAAAGCGACACATCCCATCGGAAGGAAAGCAATTAAGGATTACATGGAATAAGGCGCTCGATTTATAAATCTTGAGCAATGGCATAACCTGCTGCCCATGCCCATTGAAAATTATAGCCACCGAGCCAGCCTGTAATATCCACAGCTTCACCGCCAAAATAAAGGCCAGGAATGCCTTTTACTTCTAGGGTCTTTGGGTTCAGTGCGTCAGTAGATAATCCACCTCGCATCACCTCTGCCTTATCATAACCTTTATCTCCCGCAGGTTTAACTTTGAACTTATGAATGGTATCTACGATCAATTTAGCATCTGCTTTGCTAAGGGAGGCTATTTTCAAACCCAACGGCAAGAACTTTCCAAAAGCTTCAACCGTTTTCTTAGTGAAATAATCGTTCAACACCTGACTAACCATTCTTCTCCCACCTGAATTACGCTCCTGCTTGATGATTTCCTCCAATTTAAACTTAGGAAGCAAATCTATATGAAAAATTTCACCAGGACGCCAATAAGAGGAAATCTGCAATATCGCAGGACCACTCAATCCCCAATGGGTAAATAGAATGTTCTCCTCAAAGGAAATCTTTTCGTTGTAAACACGAGAGAAAATAGAATTGCCAGCTAAAGAAGCATACCACTCAGCATCTTTCCCTGTAATCGTCAAAGGAACTAAAGCAGGTGCCGTGGGTATAATGGGCAAATCATATTTCTTCGCCATTCGTAAAGCAAAATCTGAAGCTCCTAATTTAGCTACAGGCAATCCACCGGAAGCAAATACCACTTTTGGAGCATGTAAGGTTTCTCTTTTACCTTGCTTATTGATCAAAAGCTCAAAGCCAGCTTCAAGTTTTATTACGTCCAATACTTCCGTATTCAACCAAATATCTTGGTGCGTGTCATACAACAAATTGGTAAAAGTAGCAACAATATCCTTAGCCTTATTGCTGATGGGAAACAGTTGACCTAAGGTCTTCTCCTGCCCTTTTATCTGTCCAAAATTCTCAAAGAACTGAACTGTATCATCTACAGTCCATTGACTGAAAACAGCATTCAAGAATTTGGGATTCTCCGAAACGAAGTTTTCCGTATCGGTAAAGAGGTTCGTATAATTACAGCGACCACCACCTGAAATCAGGATCTTAGCGCCAGGCTTATCATTGCGCTCCAAAACTAAAGTCTTCTTACCTAAAAGACCAGCTTGTGCAGCACACATGAGTCCGCAGGCACCCCCACCTATTATGATCGCATCGTAGTTTTTCATTAGGAAATCAATTCTCCAGCTAAAGAAACAACTTGTTGTTCTGCCCAAGATTGTTCTGCCAGTTCCAAAATTCGAATGACATCTCTAGCTTGTTCAGGTTTAATAAACAATTCCTCCTCACCACGAATCGCAGCAACGATATTCTTATAGAAATCTTCGCCTGAACCGAGTTCAGATGTAATTCGTTCTTCAACATCCTTTCCCGATTCCGTAATGGACAAAGTGCCATAAATGGAAGCATCTTCTTCACCCCAATTCGCAATATCCGCAGGTCTCTTACCAGCACGAAGCAAGGCTTCTTGTGGATCTACACCCCACTTCACAAAAGTTCCATTTGTGCCATAAAGGGCGAATCGAGCTGTTGGTATCTTAGCCAACATCTGCCCCTTCAAAGAAACTTTTACTTGTGGATAAGATAAGATAAATTCAAAGTCATCAACCGCCATTGCACCATCTCGCTGCACCCGTAAATCGGCATATACAGCAGTTGGGTGTCCAAAGATTTGTAAGGCCTGATCGATTAGATGTGCTCCCAAATCATAGTGAATACCTGAACCCGGAAGATTTTCCTCTCGCCAAGCTCCTGGTCTCAGGAAATTACGGAAGCGATCAAATCGTGCCTCATAATTGGTCAAGCGACCTAAGCGGCCTGAAGAAATTAACTTCTTCACTGTCTTATAATCGGAATGATAACGTGCATTATGATGCACCGACAGCAACAAGCCTTTCTCCTTTGCCAAGGCAATTAACTCATCTGCCTCCTCAGAATAATTTGTAAATGGTTTTTCAACCACCACATGCTTTCCAGCCAATAATGCAGCCTTCGCAAAACTATAATGCACATCGTTTGAAGTGGCTACAACGACCAAATCTACCTCAGTATCTTCAAAAATCTCCTCAGCAGACATGACAGCAGTCGCTGAAGGATATCGCTCCTTCAACATTTCTTGTTGTTCAGCTTTACGCGCCGTAACTTTATACAATTCCATATCAGGGTTCTCCGAAATGAATGGCGCATGGAATACATGCCCGCCAATGGAAAACCCAATTAGGCCAACTTTAATTTTATCCATAATTACATACGTTCAGGAACTTGAATTCCTAATAGATTCATGCTCTTCGCAATAATCCTTACTGCTGATGCTGACAATTGCAAACGAAATGCCTTTGCCGTTTCATCCTCAGCTTTCAGGATGCTTTCTTCATGATAGAATTTGTTATACAACTTCGCTACTTCATACGCAAAATTCGCCAACTGTGCCGGACTGAATTCTTTTGCCGAGGCCTCAATAACTTGAGGGAAGCTTGCCAATGCCTGAATTAAATCGCGCTCATAACTGGAAATGCTCTCAGGTGTTGCTGTTTGCCCTTCCTGAAAATCTCCTTTACGTAACACCGATTTAATACGTGCATGAGTATATTGTATGAATGGCCCTGTATGACCTTGGAAGTCTACAGTCTCATTCGGATCAAATAATAAACGTTTCTTAGGGTCAACTTTCAATAAGAAATATTTCAAAGCACCCATTCCAATGGTTTCGTAAAGCTCGTTTTTCTCCTCCTCGCCTAATCCTTCCGTTTTTCCAAGCTCCTCTGTACGCGTCTTCGCCGTTTCAAACATCTCCTTCATCAAATCATCCGCATCGACAACTGTACCCTCTCTCGATTTCATCTTACCCGTTGGTAAATCAACCATACCGTAGGATAAATGGTATAAACCATTAGCCCAAGATTTGCCTAATTTCTTTAATATTAAAAACAACACCTTAAAGTGGTAGTCCTGCTCATTTCCAACGACGTAAATAGACTCATCCATTTTAAATTCATCGTATTTCAATTGAGCTGTACCCAAGTCTTGTGTAATATAAACTGAAGTTCCGTCACCACGTAAAACCAATTTTTGGTCTAATCCTTCATCCGTAAGATCAATCCAAACTGAATTGTCTTCCTTCTTGAAGAAAACGCCACTTTCTAAGCCTTCTTGTATAATATCTTTACCTAGTAAATAGGTATCTGACTCATAATAGAATTTATCAAAATCTACCCCCATCTTTTGATAGGTTTGGTCAAATCCAGCATATACCCACGCATTCATGGTTTTCCAAAGCTGAATAACTTCTTCATCTCCAGCTTCCCACTTTTGCAACATGGCCTGAGCTTCTTTAATTAAAGGCGCATTTTTCTTTGCCTCTTCTTCCGATTGCCCTTCTGCTTTTAAGGCATCAATCTCTTGTTTATATGCTTTATCGAAAACCACATAATATTTACCTACCAAGTGATCCCCTTTTAAGCCTGTTGACTCTGGTGTTTCACCATTGCCAAAACGCTGCCATGCCAACATGGACTTACAAATATGGATTCCACGGTCATTTACCAAATTAGCTTTAACCACATCATAACCATAGGCCTTTAGGATTTCCGCTACGGAATAACCCAATAGGTTATTACGAACGTGGCCTAAGTGTAGAGGTTTGTTGGTATTTGGAGAAGAATATTCCACCATCAATCGTTTTCCATTTGCAGGAAAAATACCGAAACTATCATTTGCGATTTCTGTATTCAACAAGTTAATCCAATAGGCATCGGAGAAACTTAAGTTCAGGAATCCCTTAATCACATTAAATGCTGAAATTTCTGCAATCTGCTCTTGTAAATAAGCACCGATTTCTGATCCTGTTACTTCTGGCGACTTCTTAGAATATCGCGTAACTGGAAATACAACAAGGGTCAGTTGTCCTTCAAACTCCTTGCGAGTTTCTTGAAGGGCTAATTGCGATGCCTCAATTGTGGAATTGTAAAGCACATTTACTGCTTCAACAGTCTTTTCAATAAGCAGTTCTTGGATTGATTTTGCCATGTAAATATTTCGTAATATTCTTAACCTTCTGATAATGAATTTAAAAAATAACGCTTAGATTATTCATGTATTCAGTATGAAAGCATATCTTTGCCAAAAATAACAAAAAATGCAGAGCTATCAGGAATTTCTTGACTTAAGTGTTGGATTTCCGCAAGACGGATTCGAAATTATCGAAGACGAATTGTACTTCCACGATTTGAATTTGATGGAAATGATAGAAACGTATGGTACGCCATTACGTTTTACTTATCTACCTATTATTAGTAAAAAGATCCAGCAAGCGAAGATTTTATTTCAAACTGCCATGTTGAAATACAATTACCGCGGGACCTATAAGTACTGCTATTGTACGAAATCATCGCATTTCAAGCATATCGTAGAGGAAGCCTTAAAGAACGACATCCACTTAGAAACTTCATCGGCATTTGATATGCCTATGATCGATGCTTTAGAGCGCCAGGGCAAGGTCACAAAGGATATAACCGTCATTTGTAATGGTTTCAAAACATACCAATACAAACAGTATATCGTGGATATGCTGCACGATGGATTCCACAACATTATCCCTGTTTTGGATAACAAAGAGGAGTTCAACATGTATGATGATGAGATCGAATTAACCGAGCCATGTAACTTAGGTATTCGTATTGCTGCGGAGGAACAACCAGACTCACAATTCTATACTTCTCGTTTGGGAATCCGTATGGAAGACGTCATTGATTTCTACAACAGTAAGATCGCTGAAAACCCATATTTCAAAGTGAAGTTGTTGCACTTCTTCATTAACTCGGGTATCTCGGATACCCCATATTATTGGAATGAGCTGGAAAAATATGTTACATTATACTGTAAATTCAAAAAAATAAATCCAGATTTAGATACCTTGGATATTGGTGGTGGTATGCCATTTAAAGACTCCTTAGTACATGATTTTGATTACGAGTATATGGTGAATGAAATCGTGAACCGCATCAAGCAAATCTGTGCGCATCACGAGGTTGTAGAACCAGATATTATTACCGAATTCGGTAAATATACGGTTGCAGAAGCTTCTGGAATCCTATATAAAGTATTAGGTCGTAAGCAACAAAATGATCGTGAGAAATGGTTAATGTTGGACGGTTCGTTCATCACCAACTTACCGGATGTTTGGGCATTGAACCAAAAATACATTTTATTGCCAATCAATAACTGGGATTCGGAATACGAGCGTGTTAACTTAGGTGGTATTACTTGCGATGGTCAAGATTATTACAACCAAGAGGCGCATATGAACTCCGTATTCATGCCGAAAACACGTAAGGTTCAATACCTAGGTTTCTTCCATACTGGAGCTTACCAAGAGGTATTGAGTGGATACGGTGGAATTCACCACTGTCTGTTGCCATCGCCTAAACATGTGTTGATTCGTCGAAATAGAGACGAAACTTTTAACTATGAGGTGTTTGGTGAAGAACAAAATTCCAAACAGGTAATGAAACTATTGGGCTACCAATAGGTCAATATAATAATTCAATAAAAAAGCGATGCTTCCCAATGGTAGCATCGCTTTTTTCAATTTTACTCTATTTTAGATGTGGAAAGAATGGGACTTTCTAGGTTCTGATCTGCAAAATAATATGCCTTAGAGGCATCCTGTATCGCTTTAAAAATCTATTTAATCGGATTAACAAATAATATACGTTTCAACTGTTGTTTATTTTATCCTAAAAAATCCCAATATCCTGTTTTAGCCATTGATCTTAATCCATTGGTAAAAAAGTCGCTATTTCCTCCCGGATATACGCAGGGAGCATCATGTAGATTTCTTTTTTTACATGGACAATTTCATTGCGAGAATCCCCAGGGTTCCCCTCAAATTGAACTATCGTCTCGAATCCGCCATTTAACCATTTCCCTTCTGTGGACAAATAAGAACTGTACTTTTTATTAAGGGCATTTAAGGCAAGTCGAATATCGATAGGTTTAGGTGTGTTGCTTTGAATCATGATCTTATTTTTTCACTGTTTATCTAACGACAAAGTTCGGGCATTTGTTATAACCTATCTGTTAAATTATTGTTATTCTAATGTGTACGGGTGCGCCATTGCAGACGAATTTTTCCTGAAACTCATCTAAATATCAAAAGATTGGAAAATCCTAAATAAAACCAACTCCCTCAAAATATATTCTTTACACGAGCAATACACTTGGAAAAATCCTCACCTTTATTCTCTCCTAAGGTTAGCTCCTTATGACTTCAAGACAGATTAAGATTTGTTCTATACTCTAACGGAATTTCATTGGATTTGATAAGGATCTTGTTCGGATCTCGTTCGGTAGGAACCGAACGAGATCCGAAGGAGTTCCGAACAAGTTCCGAAGGAGATCCGAATAAGTGTCGAATGAAACCGCTGTTTGAGACTGTCAGACAACAGACAAAAGACCTCAGAAAGTGGATTAGAGATAGAAATGGGGAAACGGTCGAAGCATGCTTCGACCCTACGGTTAGGGATATTTTTTGGCTATATTTTTCACTTTATCTGTAGGGGCGATGCATGCATCGCCCGCAAAACCTTAATTCCTTAAAAACTTATGCTATTTACTTTTTTAGGAGACAAAAAAATCTTTCTATAAAAAATCAGAAATCAGAACGCGATGGAAGCAAACTGACATCAGAAAACAGAAACGTTTGAAATTCGATTTTTAAGGCAGTGCCAAGCACCTAAACCATTGGTTAATGTCATTCGAAACATTATATTGCCATGTTTCAAATGACTTTTATTTTAAATCTATACAATGATTTAAATCTGCTTTGACATTGGCAGGCAGCATATTAAAGACTTCCCTCCTAACAGAAACTTGAATTTTTCCATCAGCATCTGGATTGGGTTTAAAGGAAACGATAGACTTGAATCCTCCTACAAGCCATTTACCCTCATTTTTTAAGTAGTTTTGATGTTTTACATCAAGTTTTTCCAAAGCTTTTGTTAATGCTTCAGGGTTATTTGTACAGTTAGTTAACATATTGGTATAGTGTGAACAAAGTAATCGTTCTAATTTCCAATTAATCATTCTGATTAATTCTTTACATTCCACTGTTTAGTTTGAAAATCAAGTACCAAAAAGGTGTGATTAGTCCTTATTTGGTATCGGAAATTTTACAAGTATACAATATTAATTGAGCTAATATTGGTTAACCATTAAAATAATTTTCAATTGATATTAAGTAAGAAATACCTTAATAATTCATTAAAATTTTTAGGTAATAAGCAAGCAAAATCGTTGAAAAACTGTCATTTAGAATAATTACAATGAGATGAAAAATAAAGCAGTAACTTGCGCGCTGCATTTATGAAAAAAATACTTCTACGTATGTTATACATTCTTTTGGCCCTTATTATAATTGGCTTTTTAGGCTATTATTTCTTGGGCAAAAGTGATCAAGTTGGATCTTTAGCTTCAGGAAAGCGATTATCTCGTATGGAGCATACCAGCACCTTTCATGAAGGAGTTTATGCTAATCTAGAAAATACACCTGCCATCAAGGAAGGTGTTTCTTTTGTGGAAATGCTTCGCTCCTTTTTCTTCGGAAAAGATAAGCGCAATGTGCCTGACAAACCCTTAGAAACTATTCGCACAGATTTGAAGAATCTAAATTTAAACGATGATTTATTGGTCTGGTTTGGACACTCCTCCTATTACTTACAATTGGGTGGAAAGCGGATTCTAGTAGACCCTGTTTTCAGTAAATATGCCTCACCTGTCCCTATCAGCATCAAAGCTTTTGACATGACTAATCCTTACACAGCGGAGGATATGCCGGAGATTGACATTTTGGTCATTACACATGACCATTGGGATCATTTGGATTATAAAACTTTTTTAAAAATTAAGGATCGTACGAAACAAATCATAACGAGCTTGGGAGTAGGCGCACACTTGGAAAAATGGGGATATCCTGCTGAAAAAATCCACGAATTATATTGGGGTGAATCCTACGAGACCGATGGTTTTAAATTCACTGCCGCACCGGCTAGACATTTTGCTGGTCGTTGGACAAAAAGAAATACTAGCCTATGGTCTGCCTTTGTTCTTCAGAAAGATGATTACAAAATGTTCATTGGTGGAGATAGCGGCTATGGCAAGCATTTTAAAACCATTGGTGAAGAACATGGTCCCTTTAATTTAGCCATCCTAGAAAATGGTCAATACAACGAATATTGGAAATATATCCACATGATGCCTGAGGAAGTGGTTTTAGCTGGAGAAGATCTGGGAGCAAAAGACATTCTACCGGTTCACTCCGCAAAATTCCCTTTGGCAAACCATGCATGGGATGAGCCTTTAATTCGTGTTACTAAAGAAGCAAAGCGTAAGAATCGCCCCATTTGGACACCGCAGATTGGCCAAGTAGTCCATCTGAAAAGAGAAAATCAATTTAAGGAATGGTGGATCGATTAAGAAAACATTGATAAAAACAGACAGCCTAAGTATTTCTTAGGCTGTTTTTTTATAATTATAAATTGCAAGCCCATTTAAAACAAATGCAAATGCAATAATTATTAGAAAGTGGTATTGAATATCGCCAAATCTGCTTCCTTTAAGAACCAACATCCGAACCACTTCGATAAAGTAGGTTACGGGTAACAGCTTGGCAATAAAATAGGCCCAATCAGGCATGCTATCTATCGAAGTAAATAATCCTGTCATAAGCATAAAAACCATAATGATTAAGAAGGCAATTGACATAGCCTGTTGCTGGGTATCGGAAAACGTGGAAATCAATAAGCCTAATCCCAATATGGCAATGAGATAAATGCTCAGGTATCCATATAACAAAAACATGTTACCAACTGGAACTATACCATAAACAAAGCGTGCAACGACAAATAGTCCAAGGGTAAATACAAATAGACCTATGACCCAAAAGGGAATTAATTTACCTAATATAAATTGATATTTTTTTATGGGCGTTACGTTGATTTGCTCAATGGTTCCTACTTCCTTTTCCTTGACAATATTAAGTGCACACATGTAAGAGCAGAGCATGGTTACCAAAGCCACCAAAATACCTGGAACCATATAGGTACTGTAGATCAAATTTGGATTGAACCAATTACTGGGACGGATATCAATGCTACTTTGGTTTTGTTGTCCATCAGGATTAACCCAACGCATTCGGATATCGGCGTTGAAGCCTTGTATAATCTGATTGATATAACTAGCTCCTAGACCAGCTTTTACACCATTGATAGCATTTACTGCAACCAATAAATCGGACTCAGATTCTCGAATTAGATTTTTCTCAAAATCCTTTGGAATCTCTAACACAAGATCAACTTTATCGGATTCTATTTGCTTCAAACCACGACTATAGGAATTGCCATAATCTTGCAGTTTAAAGTATGCAGACGCGCTTATTTGCTGAATCAATTGCCTAGAATAACTGGAATGATCATGATCTACGACGGAGATACCAATGTTTTTTACCTCAAAATTTGCCGCTAGTGGCAGTAAAAGCAATTGCATAATAGGCGCAATAAAGATCAATGGTAAAATTGCCTTATCTCGGAAAATCTGTTTGAATTCCTTTCGCAGTAAAAATAAAAGCACACTCATTCTAAACGGGTTTTAAACTTCTTCAGACTTAGCAATAACAAGAAAACTGTCATAGCCAACAAGATGAGGGTTTCCTTCCATACAGCTGCAAAGCCTAAGCCTTTCAACATAATGGATTTAATAATAATGAAATACCATTTTGACGGCACCAAATTGGATATCATCTGCAGCGGGATTGGCATATTTTCCAAGGGAAACATAAAACCGGTAAATAATAAAATAGGAAGCATCATGCCCATCATGGCAATGAGCATAGCTGCCTGCTGCGAATTGGTCAAATTCGAGATTAACAATCCAACAGAAAGCGAACAGATAATCAACAAGGCACTTTCAAGAACCAAAAGAATCAAGCTTCCATGAATAGGCATACCTAACAGCGTGACACTAAGGATAAGAATGACCGCCAGATTAATCAAAGAGAGGAAGAAATAAGGCATTGCCTTCGCTACAATTACTAGGAAAGGATTGATTGGAGATACCAATAAAATTTCCATAGTGCCCATCTCCTTTTCTCGAACAATGGATACAGCGGTCATTAAAACACAAATCAACATGAGCACTAGCGCCATAATGCCTGGAACAAAGGTGGGTGCACTCTTTAGTTCAGGGTTATAAAGCATGCGTACTTTCGTGTTAATGCTATAAGGAATGGTTTGACCTGCTGTCAGACTCATTTGATAATCTCTAATGATAGAAGCCGCGTAGTTCTGTAAGGTACTTGCCGTATTTGGGTCTGCACCATCTGCAATAATCTGAATAGCTGCTTGTTTTTTATGAAGCAGATCATTTTGAAAATTGCCTGGAAATATAATGGCTAGTTTCAGGTTCTCTTGCTTAAAGCTCTCTTCAATCTCTTTATAATCTAAAATGCTTTTGCTGAGCTTAAAGTTATTATTTGCTTCAAACTTTCTGGTAATGGCAATACTCGCTTCATCTTGTGCATAGTCACAGACCAATAGTTTGGCATTTTTTATCTCATTATTCATGGCAAAGCCAAAAAGAATGATCTGTATGATTGGCATACCGAATAACATCATTAAAGTTTTCCTATCGCGGAATACATGATGGAACTCTTTTTTTATGAATGACTTGAACTGCTTCATCTTAATCTCCTTTACGTTGTGCAGTCCTTGCTAGGGTATAAAACACTTCATCCATATTTTGGGCATTAAATTGTTTTTTAAGGTTCTGAGGCGTATCCAAAGCCCGAATTTCACCATCCACCATCATGGATATTCGGTTACAGTATTCCGCTTCATCCATGTAATGGGTGGTCACAAATACGGTTATCCCTTGGTCTGAAGCGGCATAGATTAGGTCCCAAAACTGCCTTCTGGTTACAGGATCAACACCTCCGGTAGGCTCGTCTAAGAATACAATCTTAGGATTGTGTAGAATAGCAACAGAAAAAGCTAATTTCTGCTTCCAACCTAAAGGCAATGCAGATACCATTTCATTCTGTTCCGACTGTAGACCTAGGGTATGTAACAGTTCATCTCGCTTCTGCTTCAGGAGCTTTCCTCTTAAACCATATATTCCACCAAAAAATTCAATATTTTCCTTCACTGTCAAATCTTCATAAAGGGAAAATTTCTGACTCATATAGCCAATATTCTTTTTTATGGATTCGGTTTCTTTATAGACATCAAAACCTGCAATACTAGCTGTCCCAGAGCTCGGTTTAGATAGTCCACAGAGCATTTTCATAGCTGTCGTTTTACCTGCTCCATTAGCACCTAAAAAGCCGAATATCTCTCCTTTGAAGACTTCAAAGCTAATAGCATTCGTCGCGATAAAATCGCCAAACTGTTTCGTTAGTTTATCCGTTTTGATGACAATCTCTCTATCCATGGCTTTCCATTAAGTCTATAAAACAGTCTTCAATCGTAGGGCGTATTTTTAGAATCTTCAAGCCTTGATGACCCACCTTTTCAAGTTGAGTGATTAGTAAAGCTTCCTGCTGTAAATCATCCTGCTGAAAACTAACGTGATGATACTCACCAAATGCGTGACAAGATTTGATGAATTCATTCGCTCGTAGATCTTGTAATAATTTGCCCATTTGCGAACTTTTAATAGCATAAAGGTCTTGAGGGTAATCTTCAATAATTTGATCTGGCGTGTTAATCTTTAATATCTTCCCGTTTTGGATTAATGCAATTCTTTCGCAGAGAGTCGCCTCATCCATATAGGGTGTAGAGACTAAAATGGTCATGCCTTGGCCTTTTAGGCGTTTGAGCATATCCCAAAACTCCTTTCTAGAGACCACATCTACACCTGTGGTAGGTTCATCTAAAAAGAGGATTTCGGGTTTATGGATTAAGGCACAGCATAGGGCAAGCTTCTGCTTCATACCTCCGGATAGCTTTCCTGCTCGTCTATCTTTAAATGGCTCTATCTGAATGTAAATATCCTTAATGAGCTCATAGTTTTCAGCTATGGTAGTGTTGAAAACGGAAGCAAAGAATTCCAGGTTTTCTTCAACAGTCAGATCCTGGTAAAGGGAGAATTTCCCCGGCATATAGCCTACCATTTTTCGGATTTGCTTGTAATCAGCAACGACATCCAAACCTGCTACCTTTGCAGACCCTTTTGTCGGAAGCAACAAGGTGGTCAATATGCGGAATATACTGGTTTTTCCAGCTCCATCAGGACCGATAAGACCAAATAGTTCGCCCTTTTTAACATCAAAAGAGACCTGATCAACTGCCAGCACTTTACCAGCATTATAGGTTTTCTCTAAACCATCAATATGCAACATGGCATTGGATTAAAATTTCACCTCGGCATACATGCCTATTTTATAGCGACCATCGTTTTTAACCTTGACTTTTACCGCATAAACCAAATTGGCGCGTTCATCCTTGGTTTGGATTGTTTTAGGCGTAAATTCCGCCTTATCAGCAATCCAAGTGACTACACCTTCTGTTTTAGTATATCCTTCATTCCCATCATCTGTAAGTACGGTTAACTTCTGCCCTATTTTCACCTGCGGTAATTGAGAACCAGAGATGTAAACACGTAGAATAATCTCGGATAGGTCAGCGATTTTGTAGAGAGGTTTACCCATCATAGCAGCTTCATTTTCTTCCACATATTTGGTCAAGACTGTTCCTTGAATGGGGTTGATGATTTTAGATTTCGCTAATTGATCTTGAAGTTGTGCTATTTGAACTTCTACGGGTGCCACTTCTTTTCCAATACGTTGATCAGTGATTGCTAAGGAGGATTGTTGTGCATCAAGCTGCTTCCGAAGAACTAGAATTTGCGATTCGATATCATCCAATTGTTTGGGTGTAGCAGCATCACCTGCTACCAGCTTACGTGTTCTTTCTCTTTCACTTTCTAAATGTGCAATTTGTTGTTTCAATGAGGACAATTGCACAGGTATATTGGGCTTTCTACTTAAGCCTGCTCCAATTTGCGCTTCTAATTGTTTTATTTTTAGATAGGTTTGTACCGTATCTATATAACCTACCAATTGACCTGCCTGCAGATCCTCTCCTTCTTCCACATGCAATGATTTTATGGTTCCATTCGCTTCTGCTGAGATAATGGTTTCAATGGCTTCAAAACTTCCTGATGCATCAAATGCTTCCTCTTTGCTTTTGCAAGAAAGTAGGCCGAGAAGCGATATGGCGAAAAGCCCAATTTTATAATTCATGATATTTATTTTTCAAGGTTAGTTGTTAGACAAAGGAATTCCAGATATGATTTGTAATTTATAATTAGCCATCAGTATTTGTATTTCATGGATGGCTTGGTTTTGTTTGGCTTGTTCCACAGCATGTAAATCAAGAATGTAATCGCTAGTATTGGCCGTACCATAATTCAACTGATTAAGCGTCGAATTTTTCACTTGTTCTCTCAGTTGGATTAACTCCTTATCGGCTTCAAGAAGTAATTTTAGTTTTTGAAGCTCCTTTTCTTGCTGTGCTATTTCCATCTCGGTATTAAAAACAAAAGCTTCCTCCTGTACGGACAGTAATCGTTGGTTGGTTGCGACTAGACTTTTATCGTTTTTTTGGGTATAGAAGTTATTCAGATTCCACCCTAATTTAAGGCCTGCAATATAAAAGCCTTGAGTCTCGGCCTTTAACATATTTAACCCAGGATTACCAACACCACTTTGAACAAAAACACTTAACTGAGGAAGGGTTTTAGCATCAATTAGCTTCGTCTGGGCACTTAAAGCATCACGCTGCAATTGGAACAAAGTCTGCTCAGGACGTGCAATATGAGGCACATAACTCATAGAAGCAGGCAAAGAAAGTTGCACATCTTCTGGCAATGCCTTCTTGATGAAAGAGCTTAACATTTGAACATAAGTCTTACGGTCATACTGCAAACCAATTAAGCGTTGATTTACTTGTAATAATTCTGCTTTTAAGTTATTTACAGAACTCTTCAGTGCAACTCCATTTTTAATAGCAGTTTCAATTTTATCAATTCCTTGTTGGATATCTTGTTTAGATAATTGAATTTGACTTATTTGTTTATCCAATAAAAGAATTCCAAAATAGAGGTTATTAATCCGGTCATGGATCTTATAAAGCTCAACTTCTAACTTTTGATTATCTACGGCTGTTTGAGCAGACAATTGCTCTTTATGATCCTTTAAAACAAGCAAGGCTGTTAGGGACTGGGTTAATTCAGCAAAGACTTTATACTGTCCTTTATTCAAGCTTGGGATGTCCATATTTGGAATACTGATCGGCAATTCCGTAACTTCTGATTGATAAGTCGCTTGACCTGCAAGCTGTATCTGTGGCAATACAGCCTTTTGCGCATTATCCAAGGATAAATCTTTGGCGTTAGCCAAAAGTTCTTGTTGTTTGATCAAAGGATAATTTACTCTGGCCAGTTGATAGCATGTTTCAATGGAGAGAACGCTATCTGGTTTTTGTGCAAAGGAAACCATTGGACTTAAGCACAGGTTGATGGCCATAAAGACAAATGCCAGTTTTATAGAAATATTTTTCATGGATAAGTATTTGGATATTCTACTTATTGTAATTTATTAGTCTTAAACATGGCTTCTACCCAGATAGGGATTAGCACCTTTCGTTCTTCCATCATTTGTATGAACTCCTCTGAACTCATCGACGTACCTCCCATAATTAATGGTTGAGCAACAAAAGGAAAAATGATAAGCCCCAAAACATTCATAATAAAATGCACATAATTCACTTCCCGCATTTCACCGGCTTTTGCCTTTTCTTTTAACTGACGCACTAAGACCGAATTACTAAGAATTTCTTTTACAGGTAAGTTTTCAAGCACATTACCAATGTTATTTCTGGATTCACTTAAAATAAAGATTGGAAGCTCTGGTTGCTTCTTTATAAAGTCGATGTATCGATCAGCAACGATCTCAACTTTTTGAATAATATTGCTATCCTCATCATTCAACACCAGTATTAAACTTTTGGCAAACTCAAAGATGGTCTCCAACATGATAAGCTCAAAAAGCTTTTCCTTGCTTCGAAAATAATAGTTTAATAAACTGAGGTTAAGCCCTGCCTCTTCGGCAATGTCACGAGTTCGAGTTGCTGCAAATCCTTTTTTCTGAAAGACCCTTTTTGCAGCATCCTTAATTTTCTCTTCCGTACTAATCTTTTCTTGTTCTTCTTCTATCTTTTTCATTTCCTGGTCTCCTTCTTATATACTTGAATAGCACAAATATAAATACATTATATTGAATTAAACAAATGATTTAATCAAATGACCAATTTTATATTATACTGATGAACAGTAAATTATAATAAACAACTAATGAAAATAAATTTCAGCAACAGACTTATTAGAGCACAAAAAAAGTCTGTTCACACTAAGATAACAGACTTTTCTTCTCCAATGACTTTGGAGAAAATTAAACCAATATTTTTAATTTATTTAATCGTTATGCAAAATGCTATTTCTTCTTTAATACCATTCCGTGATCAAAACGAAGGTTGTTTTTATCGACAAAGCGCATACCATCTTCACTGTCTACAACTTCACCAAATCCTTCAATTAAGCCTTCTGGCACCATGCCTAAAACTGTCTCTCTTTTAGATTCCATTCCTTCAGATTGGAAATAATATTCTCCTACAATCAGTGAGTCCTGAACGACACCGCGAAATACACCTATGTTTTTATCTTTTTCTTTCAGCGCATATACTAGGTCTCCCACTAGAGAATCGTTTTGTACAGCTAATTTTAAGCTGATAGTATCTCCATTTTGACTGTACTCATAAGTACCTTGCAGATCTTCTAATTTGTTGTTGTTGGTGGAAGTGTCTTTCTCTTCCGTTTTTTGAGTGGATGTTTGGGAGTTACATGCACTTAATCCAGCTATTACCAATGCTATAGCTAAAGCATTGTATATTCTTTTCATTTTCTCGAATTCCTTCCTTTATAATAAAAACCCTTATTGCTGCGTAATGTTTTGGTAAAATATCCCGATGTGGTTATTTGAGCGCAATTTAGGATATTTTTTTATTGTAACTTTACCTTCATGAACATTTTAAATCATTCTTTTAAAACCCCTTACGATACAGCACCATTTTCTCAGATTCAGAATGCGGATTATTTACCGGCATTTGAAGATGCTATTGCTGCTACACGAGCAGAAATCGATGCTATCGTTCAGAATAACGAAACCCCAACTTTTGAAAATACCATTGCAGCTCTTGCCTTTTCAGGCATGCAATTGGACCGTATTTCCAATATATTTTTCAACCTGCAATCTGCAGAGACTAATGATGAAATGGATGCCATTGCACGAGAGGTAGCTCCTAAATTAGCTGAACTTGGCAATGATATCACCTTAAATCTTGAGCTCTTTGAAAGGATAAAAGAAATTTATCAGCAGAAAGACAGTTTGAATCTTTCAGAAGAAGAAGACAACTTACTGACCAAAAATTATAAGGATTTTGTTCGAAATGGCGCATTGCTTTCCGAGGAGGATAAAAAAACACTTCGGGAAATTGATGCTGAACTATCCGTACTAAAGCTTCAATTTGGCGAACATGTATTGGCTGATAGTAATGCTTATCAATTATTGATTACAGATGAAGCAGAACTAGCAGGACTTCCTGAAGGCATACTCGAGGCCGCAAAAGAAATGGCTAAAGCAGAAGATAAGGATGGCTGGTTATTTACCTTAGATTACCCGAGCTATATTCCTTTCGTCACTTATTCCGAAAACAGAGAGCGAAGAAAAGAAATCAGCCTTGCTGCTGGTAAAAAAGCTTTTCAAGACAATGCCAACAATAATGAGGAAATCGTATTGAAGATTGTTCGCCTTCGTTTTAAGCGTGCTCAATTATTAGGATATGCTTCACATGCTCATTTTGTTTTGGAAGAGCGAATGGCACAAACACCAGACCAAGTGAATGCATTTCTGGAGGATCTACTTGCTAAAGGAAAGCCTGCTGCAGAACGCGAGTTTGATGAATTAACTCAATTTGCAAAAGAACTTGATGGCATTCAACAATTAGAAAAATGGGATGGTAGTTATTACTCTGAAAAATTAAAACAGCAACGCTTTAATTTGGATGATGAAAAGCTAAAGCCTTATTTCAAATTGGAAAATGTATTACAAGGAGCCTTTGAAATAGCAAACAAGCTTTATGACCTCAACTTTAAAGAGGTTCAGAACATCGATAAATATCACCCCGATGTTCAGACATTTGAGGTAAACAATGAAAATGGTGAATTGGTTGCTATATTCTATGCGGATTTCTTCCCTAGAAAAGGAAAGCGAAATGGTGCATGGATGACCTCCTTTAAATCGCAATATAAAAAAGAAGGTCAGAATGAGCGTCCTCATGTTTCCATAGTCTGCAATTTTACAAAACCTACTGCTAGCAAACCTTCTTTATTGACATTTAATGAAGTTTTAACCTTGTTCCATGAATTTGGACATGCCTTGCATGGTATGCTTGCCAATACGCAATACCCTACCCTTTCAGGTACTTCAGTATTTTGGGATTTCGTAGAATTGCCAAGTCAAATCATGGAGAATTGGTGTTATGAGGAAGAAGCTTTAAATCTATTTGCTAAGCATTATGAAACTGGAGAAGCTATTCCAATGGAATATGTCGAAAAAATAAAAGAGAGTGCTGCCTTTATGGAAGGTATGGCAACAGTACGTCAGCTAAGCTTTGGCTTGTTGGATATGGGCTGGCATGGTCAAGATCCTAATGGCATTACCGCTGTAAAACCATTTGAGGTGGAACAATTTAAATCTACAGTGTTGTTTCCAGATGTTGAGGACAATGCGATGAGCCCTTCTTTCTCCCATATTTTCAATGGTGGTTATTCCTCCGGATATTATAGTTATAAATGGGCTGAAGTATTGGATGCCGATGCATTTGATTACTTTAAACAAAATGGAATCTTCAATAAAGAAGTAGCCAAGAAGTTTAAGGACAATATCCTAAGTAAAGGAGGTACAGTACATCCTATGAAACTGTATTTGGCATTCCGTGGACAAGAACCATCCGTTGAGCCTTTATTAAAAAGAGCTGGCTTACTTGATTAGGTTTATCGTTAAAGAAAAACAAAGGTTATAAGGATGCAGCTTCCAATAAAAAATATGGTATGCCCGCGCTGTATTATGGCGGTGGAACAGATATTGATTCGTTTGGAAATACCATTCCATGCCGTTCAGATGGGTTTTGTGGAACTTAAAAATGAATTGAGTGAAAAGCAAACCCAGGAATTCGAAAAAGAACTAGCAGCTATAGGGTTTGAGGTTTTACAAGATCGTAAGCAACGTATTTTAGAAGACATCAAATTGGCTTTACAGGAATTGGTAAACAAGGAAAATGAACAAGCTTTAAAAACCTCTGCTTTTCTTGCAGAGCGTTTAAACTTGGATTACAATTACATCAGTAGCTTATTTTCCGAATTGCAAGGAGAACCTTTGGAACAATATCTTATTAAACTAAAAATAGAGAAGGTAAAGGAGTATTTGCAATATGATTTAGCACTATCAGAAATAGCGGATAAATTGCATTACAGCAGTATTGCCCATTTAAGTAGTCAGTTTAAAAAAATGACTGGACTTACTCCATCAGCATATAAAAAGGAAATTAGGAATTAACCCTATTGGCAAAAACAAAAGGCTCAGCTATTGATTAGCTGAGCCTTTTTATTTACATCCAATTAAGGAGAGATTCTTACTTTAAGTTATCGCGGTAAACAGTAGCTTTTTTAACTTCTGTTTGGATATCCTTACGAGAAGCATCATAACTTAATACTTTCTTGTAATCTGCGATTGCAGCATTATAAGCATCTGTTGCTGTTTTCTTATTGTAGTTAGCTGTACCAGAAGTACCAGTCAATACACCTAAGTCGCGATTTGCAATAGCACGGTTTTGATATAAATTCTTTTCATTCGGTTTTAAAGCGATCGCTTTAGAATAATCAGCAATTGCTGATTTCAATAAGCTCTCACGTTCAGCATCTGCAGTTTTAGACTCACGGTTTACAGCAAGAACATTATTTGCTTTTGCACGGTAATAGTGTGCAGAGAAATGATTCGCATCTAAAGCAATAGCTTTGGAAAAATTAGCTGCAGCTTTTTTGTAATCACCCAATTGATATTGAGAAAGACCTAACAAATGAAATACATTAGGGTCGCTAGCAGAAGTTGTAGTAGCCTTTTGGAAGTGAGTTACAGCAGATTTAAAATCATTTGCTAATAAGGCTTTCTCACCTGCAGCCACATTCGCATCCGTATGTTGTTTTGTTTGTGCCTGAGCACCCATGGTTGCTAATGCTAAGGCAACAGCCGCCAAACCAATTCTCATCGTTTTCATCCTTCTATTTTTAAAGTTAAAATTCATATCCAATATATTAAAGTTTTTCAATCAATAGTAATACCCTGTTATAGAGTAAATTTCCGTGAAATAGTTTAAGGAGTCAATCATTATTTATAAACATTTCCACATTCCTGCTGTTTCCTTTTAAAAGATCAGTTTAGATGACAAATCCTGCTTAAAACTGACTATTTAACAGCATCGACTCTGTAACAGCATAAATAGTACCAAAAATAAAGCTTGGCATTCCACTTGCATTATAGGGTGTACAACAAATAAATACGAATTTACATTCGACATACTGACAGTTTGTCGGATACTGATATAAGGCTTATGAGCAAAAACGACCCATTCAACTTCAATCAAACTTTACCGATCATTAACGAAGAAACAGAATTCTTTCCGTTATTGACTCAACAAGATGAAGATGAATTACGGAATGCAGAGATTCCAGAATCCCTACCAATATTACCCTTACGTAATACCGTTCTATTTCCGGGTGTAGTTATTCCAATTACCGTAGGAAGGGACAAGTCCATCAAATTAGTAAAAGATGCCTACAAAGGCGATCGTACTATTGCAGTGGTATCCCAAAAAGACATGAATGTGGAAGACCCTACTTTTGATCAATTGAATAAAGTAGGTACTGTAGCACATATCATCAAAATCCTTCAGATGCCTGATGGAAATACCACGGTTATTATACAAGGGAAACAACGTGTAAGATTGAAGGAATTACTTCAATCAGAACCCTATTTAATTGCTAGTGTAGAGAAATTTCCTGAGGAAAAACCTAAAACGAAGAGTCGGGAGTTTAAGGCTTTGATTTCTTCTGTTAAGGAATTGGCTTTACAGATCATTCAGCTTTCTCCAAACTTACCTAGTGAGGCGGCAATTGCAATTAAAAACATTGAAAGCCCAACCTTCTTAGTGAATTTCATATCATCCAATTTATCGCTTGAATTAGAACAGAAACAAGATTTATTGGAAACACGTGATTTTGTAAAACGCACGAAGCAATTGTTAGAACATCTAACAACCGAAATCCAAATGTTGGAACTGAAAAATCAAATCCAGAATAAAGTAAGGGTTGATTTGGATAAACAACAACGCGATTACTTTTTAAGCCAACAATTAAAAACTATTCAAGAAGAATTAGGTGGTAGTACCCCTGACTTGGAATTGGAAGAACTTAAAAAGCGTGCTCGATCTAAGAAATGGCCAGAGGATGTTAGTAAGCATTTCCAAAAAGAAATTGAAAAATTAGCACGCATTAACCCTGCGGCTGCCGATTACTCTGTTCAATTAAATTATTTAGAGTTATTGTTAGACCTTCCATGGGGAGAATACAGTAAGGATAATTTTGATCTTCATCGTGCTGAGAAAGTATTGAATAAAGATCACTATGGCTTGGAAAAAGTTAAGCAACGTATTGTTGAGTATTTGGCGGTATTAAAGCTTAAAAATGACATGAAGGCACCTATCCTATGTTTGGTGGGTCCTCCGGGAGTTGGTAAAACATCCTTAGGCAAGTCTATTTCGAAGGCTTTAGGTCGTAAATACACGCGTATGGCATTAGGTGGTATTCGAGATGAGGCAGAGATTCGTGGTCACCGTAAGACTTATATAGGTGCAATGCCTGGCCGTATTATTCAATCCTTAAAGAAAGCTGGAACATCCAACCCTGTATTTGTATTGGATGAGATTGATAAAATAGGTTCTGACTTTAAAGGTGATCCGTCATCGGCTTTATTAGAGGTTTTGGATCCGGAACAAAACACTCACTTCTACGATCATTATGTAGAAATGGAATATGATCTTTCAAAGGTGATGTTTATTGCGACAGCGAATTCCCTAAGTGGTATACAGCCTGCTTTGCTTGACCGTATGGAAATCATCGAGGTAAATGGTTACACCATAGAGGAAAAGATCGAGATTGCAAAAAAACACTTGTTGCCAAAACAGCGTGAGATGCACGGTATTCAAGCAAAAGATATCTCACTAAAGCCCAAGATGATCGAAAAGATTATCGAAGAATATACTCGCGAATCTGGAGTACGTGGATTGGAGAAAAAGATTGGTTCTATTGTTCGGGGTATTGCTACACGAATTGTCATGGAAAAAGAATATGACACCAATCTTTCCGCAGAAGATATTGAAAACATCTTAGGTGCACCAATATTCGACAAGGATCTTTATGAGCATAACGAAACAGCAGGTGTAGTTACTGGCTTAGCATGGACATCAGTAGGTGGTGATATCTTATTTATTGAATCCAGCTTAAGTCCTGGTAAAGGTAAATTATCCTTGACCGGTAATTTAGGTGATGTCATGAAGGAATCAGCTTTGATTGCTATGGCTTATTTAAAATCACATGCTGAGGAATTTGGAATAGATTATGAAGCTTTTGATCAGTGGGATGTCAATATTCACGTTCCAGCTGGTGCTACTCCAAAAGATGGTCCTTCTGCAGGTATCACCATGTTAACCGCCTTAGCCTCTTTATTTACCCAAAGGAAGGTAAAACAAAAATTAGCTATGACAGGTGAAATTACTTTAAGGGGCAAAGTATTGCCAGTAGGTGGTATCAAAGAAAAGATATTAGCGGCAAAACGTGCTAATATTAAGGACATCATTTTGTGTAAAGCGAATCAAAAAGATATTTTAGAGATCAAAGAAGATTACATTAAGGATCTTACTTTCCATTATGTTACAGAAATGAAGGAAGTTATTCAATTAGCGCTTTTGGATCATAAAGTAGCCAATCCAAAAGATTTGGTTCGGAATAAGTCGAAAGAAACCCAATAATATTGTATAAAAAATATGCGCAGTAAAATTACTGCGCATATTTATTTTATGAAATAATCAATAAAAAGCCCTATTTCTTTATTATTTTAAAAATACCTTAGATTGGGTATTGCAAATCTCATAAAACACTGTTAAATTAGTGTATATTAAAACAAGCTTACATATTAAATGTTCTTAACATTAATTATGTGCCCAATTAGAATACCTATTGAATAATAACTAAAACACCATTGTAAACAAACATTGCCCACCTACTACGTTTAGTAAATAAATAATCATTCCACTAAAACTGGACGTTTCTCCCACAGAAAGTCCAGTTTTGATTTTTTAGGGCGGTTCATTTATTAATTCAAACAATAAGGCTTATTTTTGCGGCCATGGCAGCCACGGAAAAGCAAATCCGATTTATTAAACGGGCAATAACCTCTCCCCTGTTGATTTATATTATCCGATGTTTAATCGGTTTTATGATCGGTTATTTACTGTATCTACAATACCGTCAGTTTGAAGTTTTCTGGGCTTTACTTTCTATAATCTTAGTGATTTCTCCTGAAGAAAAGGATTCTAAAAGATTATCCATTGAGCGCTTTAAATCTAATTTTGTCGGTTCAATGGTCGCCATGGGTTGTGTCTGGCTATTACCAAAAGAAGTTTACTCCATAGTAATAGGAATCGTTATCACGATTATTCTATGTCGGGCATTGAATATTCTAAACATGGCTAGGGTGGCCATTGTTGCGCTGTTGATCATCATGATCGAACCGCATCACACTGCCTTGACCTTCACGCCCATTTATAGAGCTTTGGCAGTAGGGCTAGGATGTTTTATTGGTCTAGCAATTGTTATTGTCACTTCAGGTATTATCCATTTTATGAAGGAGCGTTATGATATGAAAGCGGAATAGCTTGAACTGCTCAATTTTAATCCAAACACGAGCTTAATAAGTTCAACTCCAGAATAGATTAGGCATAAAACCTCATCCTAAATCCTTATTTTTGTAATAATGATCGAACTTTATACAGACGGAGCATCAAGCGGTAACCCCGGTCCTGGTGGTTATGGCACTATATTACGAGCAATTTATCAAGGATCAAATCCAGAATTTCAAGGAAAACTTTTAGAGAAGGAATTCTCTGGTGGATTTCGTAAGACCACGAATAACCGCATGGAATTATTGGCTGTAATCATAGGATTGGAAGCTTTAAAGAACCTCAATCAACAAGTAACTATATTTTCGGACTCCAAATATGTCATCGATGCCATTGATAAACGATGGGTCTTTGGATGGATGCAGAAAGGATTTCAGGGAAAGAAAAACAAGGATTTGTGGTTAAGATTGATGAACCTATACAAATTGCATAAGATCAAATTAGTCTGGGTCAAAGGACATGCAGGCCATCCACTGAATGAGCGTTGCGATCAGCTAGCTGTAAAAGCCTCTAAAGACAAAGCCAACTGGAAAATAGACTCGGTCTTTGAAGTAGAAGAACAAAAAGGTCTAGATATTTAATGCGTTAAATCAAGCCAAGCCTTAGGTAGATGGCGAGTAATATCACTAGCGACCAAAGCAATTTCAGATAGTTCATATGCGGCTAAATCAGCCGCATGACCATGTATGTACACACCTAGTATTGTAGCATCTGTACTGGACATCCCTTGTGCTAGTAAGCCAACTAAAATACCGGTCAATGTATCTCCGGAACCTGCAGTAGCCATTCCCGGATTCCCGGTACTATTAAAATAAACAGATCCATCAGGGCAGACAATTGCTGTATGAGCCCCTTTTATCAAAACAATGAGTTGATGTTCTTGGGTAAACTCTTTTGCTTTTACCAGCTTTTCCTCATCGCTGTGCCATTCCCCAATGAGACGACTTAGCTCTTTCGGATGTGGTGATAGGATAGTTCCCTTTGGTAAATAGGATAGCCATAATGGATTTTTAGCTAAGATATTTAAAGCATCTGCATCCAAAACTAATGCTTGCTCTTGATCTAAAGATTGAAGAAATAAGCCAAAGCCGCGTATCGTTTCTTCATCTTGTCCCATTCCTACACCTACAGCTACAGCTTGATAGGTTTTAGGAAGATTAAAATCTCGTAAAACCTCCTCTCCAGAATCTGGTATGATCATAGCCTCTGGATGAGCAGTTTGAACAATTAACTGTCCACATTGAGGAATCATAACATCAAGCAATCCGCATCCTGAACGCATAGCTGCTTTACTGCACAACAATGGCGCTCCAATCTTACCTAGGCTACCTCCAACGATTAATGCATGACCATACGTTCCTTTATGACTGAATTTGGATCTTGGTATTATACGTTCTTGGGCATCCTCCCTTTCCAAATAATAATTTTGCGTCTCCATAGACTGTATAGCTTCCTGATCTAAGCCAATGGAAACTATTCGAAAAGCAGGTGCATATTTTGCATTTTCGGGCATCAGAAGGCTCCATTTAGGAAGCTCAAATGTGTAGACCTTATCTGCTTGTACACACGGACTATCCATAGGAAGAGATGAATCACTAGCTAATCCAGAAGGCATATCAATCGATAATACCGTTCCTTGAAAGGAATTAATACGATCAATCAAGGATTTCCAAGAGCTATCCAATTCCTTCCTTAATCCAAAACCAAAGAGGCAATCAATAACAAATCCATGTTCCGGCAGAATAATTTCATCATTCAGACTGAATGGAAGAATATGAGCGAGCTCCTTTTGACTAACAAGATTATCAGGAGAATATTCTGCAGATTGTAACAAATAAACTAATGGCTTAGCCCCCAATTGCTGGAGCAGCTTTGCTATTTGCAATCCATCGGCACCGTTATTTCCTTTTCCACAAACAAAAACTAAAGGATCCTTTAGGAGTTCAGTATAATCCTCAAGCATAGCAATTAATGCTGCTGAAGAAGCCCTTTTAGTTAAATCTAAAGAATTAACACCTTCCTTATTGATCGTTTGCTGATCAACCAAATGCAATTGATTGGGTGTAAGTATTTTCTTCATAGTTCGTGTGGGAAAGAAACCAATTGGCCTAATAAAAAAGAGAGGCAGACCTCTCTTTCAATAAATTTTAGTACTCTATTTCGATTAATGACCTCAAAGGGATCAATATTCCATGTTTTATCTGAATATAACGTTCTGTTAGTGACCAGACGGTAGTTTCAATACGTTTAGGGCCATCCTCTGTATTAAAAACAATAGAGGTTTTGGATTTAAACTCATTTCCCAATCGTAATGCATTTTGCAATTTGGACATAAATTGCGCGGATTTATCAATTTCGGCGGGGACAAATTTAAATTTATCAACGTCTTCTTTCGGTATTAAAGTTCCAATCATGGTAATTCGTGTTTATAAGCTAACGTTAAATTAGCCATTTCTGTATATTTAGACAAGATTTTCGCATAGAACATTAAGAGAATATTAATTTAGTTACATTCGCATTATATGAACGTAGAACAAGGGATTTTCCAAATGGACTATTGGATGAACTTCACCCAATGTTATCCGAACGGACAAATCAAATTTAGTGAGTTAAATAATCTCCTTCAGTTAACAGCTAGTGAGCATGCAGAAAACATCGGATTTGGCTATCGAACCATGCTGAAAGCCAAACAATCCTGGGTATTGAGCCGGATGCTCATCGAGGTGGATTCCTTACCCCGATACATGGAGAAGATTACTATCCGCACTTGGATTCAAGAATTTACAGGATCCAGAACCTTACGTAACTTTGAAGTGTTACAACACGACCAAGTCTTAGTGCGTGCTTCTAGTTTATGGGTGGTGTTCAATATGGCCACTCGCCGAGCGGATAAAATAGCAATCGATTCCCAATACCACGATATTCTTTCTGACCGATCCAGTACACATGCTTCAGTTGCCAAAGTAGATGGCTCCATCCCTTTTCATACCATTGCAGAGTATAGAATTAAATTATCAGACCTTGATATTGTCAATCATGCCAACAACGTCAAATACATGGAATGGTGCTTTGATGCGATGGACCCTAAAATCATCTTAAATGGCAGTATAAAATCTTTGGAGATGAACTTCTTGAAAGAACTCAAGTATAATGATGTGGTATTGATTAATGAAAGTGAAAAATCCGAAGATACCGTCACGTACAACGTCCAAAAAGAAGATAAGATTCATTTCCTCATGAAACTGGGATTAAGATAAGTCATCAAATATTCAGTTCTTGAATCGAAAACTGGTAAAACATAAAAAAGGAGAGCGAAAAGCTCTCCTTTTTTATGAATTTGTTTTGTTTATAAGGCCCAAGCCTTATCTCCTTTTTTGTATGGATAATTCCCATCATATTTTCCAGGAATCTTAACAAAACGCAATGCTTGCTTCATACCGATTTCAGAGGTAAAGAATCCTGTTAAAGTCAATTGCTTTAACATGGTAAAGAAGTGATTAGGATCTTCTTCTTTTTTGTTCTTTTGGTATTCTTTAGCTTCTTTATCGTAATTATTTACGAATTGCAACTTTTCTTCTGCTGACAATTCATTAAATCCTTTTTTGAATTCCTTTTTCGCACGGTCATCGACAGCATTGAAACCTTCAATAAAGGCCTTTTGGTCTTTCTCGTCGTAACAATCGCGAATCATCACTGGAATAAAATCGCCTACGCCAGCTTCTTTAGCACCTGGGGTTGAAGTTTTTGGTAGGATAGCTTCCGCTAGATCCCCAAGGAATACCGGTGCATCCCCCTCAAAAAGGGAAGCTACATCCTTAGATGCTGGTCTGGTACATCCTTGTAAGAACAAATTACCACCAATTACCGAACCACCAACGATAAAAGCTACATTTCTTAATGCTTCTCTTCTATTCATGATCGCTTAATTTATAATGTATAATTAATTTCCCAACCTGCTGGATATTGACGCTTCACGAATTGATTCACGACATCAAAGTTGGTTACACGCATGTTATCATTATCCCATAATAGCTTCAAGCTACGTCCTGGATATTTACCGTCAATTTTCAAGTCTGCTCCACGGATAGCTAAGTTTGCCATCAATAGGGCTTCAGTTAATGGACCTGAAATTTCAAATGGTGCAGAAACTTCTTTCTTTCCATACCCTGCTAGACAGGCTTCTACCCATTGGGCATAGTGTCCGCCTTCGCCATTTGGTACTCGAGCATATTTCTGCTCTACTTGTTCTACTCGCGTGGTTGGCAATAAACGTGGTATTCTACCATAAGTATCTGCCAGGATCTTTCCTTTTGAACCTACTAATAGGATACCATTTCCTCCATCACCAAAAATCTCATTAGCTCCTAATTCTTCAGGACGCGCCGGTTGAATACCACCGTCCATCCAATGTAAGGTAATAGGTCCACTTGTACGATCAGTTTTTGGGAAGGTCATGGTTGCATGACTCGATGGTGGACAACTTTCAGGGAAATATCCACGTTTAAATTCATCCACATAAACTGAACCTACAGAAGCTTGAACATCTTGTACATAGGTTAGGCCCAATACAGAGAACGGCACTTCTAATAAGTGACAACCCATATCGCCTAATGCACCAGTACCATAATCCCACCAGCCGCGCCAGTTAAAAGGCACTAATTTTTCGACATAGTCTTTACGAGGTGCTGTACCTAGCCATAAGTCCCAAGCCAATTCTTTAGGCACTGGAGCCGGTTGATTAGGCCATGAAATACCTTGCGGCCATACAGGTCTGTCTGTCCAGCAATATACGGTATGTACATCGCCAATTAAACCCGCTTCAAACCATTCGCGGATTAAACGAGGACCATCATTAGACGCCCCTTGGTTACCCATTTGTGTCACTACCTTATATTTCTTCGCAGCAGCAGTTAATACGCGAGCTTCCCAGACATCATGTGTCAAAGGCTTCTGCACATACACATGTTTGCCTAATTGCATCGCTGGTAAAGCATGCAATGCGTGGTTATGATCAGGTCCGGAAACAGATACCGCATCAATATGCTTGTGCTCCTTATCCAACATTTCACGGAAATCCTTGTAATATTTTGCTTTTGGAAAACGCTTTACGGAGTTTGCAGCGCGACGGTCATCCACATCACACAGGTAAGCAATTTCAGCCTTACCGCTTTTGTAGAATTCATTAATATCGCTCTCCCCTTTACCTCCTACACCTATTCCAGCAACAACTAGCTTATCGCTTGGTGCTACAAAACCAGTACCCCCTAAAACATGTCTAGGAACAATACTGATTCCTGCAGCTGCAATAGCCGAATTTTTAATAAACGTTCTTCTAGAATTTGAATTACTCATCTTATTCTGTTTAGTTGATTATAAATTACCTTTCTTCAATTCGCTTACAGCATAATCTACAGCACGTGCTGTCAATGCCATATAGGTCAATGAAGGGTTAACACAGCCCGCAGAAGTCATACTTGCACCATCGGTTACAAATACGTTCTTCGCATCCCATACCTGATTGTGTTTATTCAATACAGATGATTTTGGATCATGCCCCATTCGGGCAGTACCCATTTCATGGATACCCATACCGAAGTTATAACCATTATCATAGGTGTAAACATCTTTCACGCCGATAGACTCAAGCATTTCTTTCATCTCTTCTGTCATATCTTTACGCATTTTCTGCTCATTATCCTTGATTTCCATATCCATGGAAAGCACCGGTAATCCCCATTTATCCTTAACGGTTTTATCAAGGAAAATACGGTTTTCATGGTATGGCAAGATTTCACCAAATGCCGTAAATCCAACATTCCAGTTACCAGGTTCACACATCGCATCCTTCCAGTCACCACCTACGGACATTTCGGCAATTTCTCCAGACCAACGACCACGAGTACCAGACCCTTGATAACCAAACCCACGAACGTAATCACGCTTCTTGGTATCATCCGCTACGTTTACAAACCTAGGCACATATAAACCTGTTGGTCTACGCCCAAAAATATATTTATCTTCAAATCCTTCTACGCGACCTCCAGCACCTAAGCGGAAATGGTGATCCATCGCATTATGACCAAGCTCACCAGAACTACTTCCCAATCCACCTTCCCAAACGTCGGTAGCTGAATTCATCAGAACCCAAGTCGAGTTGAATGCAGATGCACAAACAAAGATTACCTTAGCGAAAAACTCATATGTTTTATTTGTTTCTGCATCAATAATCTCTACACCTTTAGCTTTTTGCGTGTCTTTATCGTAAATAATCTTGGTAACAATAGAGAATGGTCTCAATGTCAGGTTACCCGTCTTCATTGCTGGCGGCAATGTGGAAGACTGCGTACTGAAATAACCACCAAAATCACATCCTAACCAACATTGGTTTTGGTATTGACAATTGATACGGCCCGTATGCGGTTTAGTAATGTTGGCTGTACGTCCCATGATAAAGTGACGTTTTCCACCATATTGTTTCTTTAGACGTTCAGCAAGATCCTTTTCCACCACATTAAAATCCATGGCTGGTTGAAAATCGCCATCCGGCAATACTGACAAACCATCGCGGTTACCAGAGATTCCTGCCCATTTCTCAACATAGCTGTACCAAGGCGCTATTTCTGCATAGCGAATTGGCCAGTCGACGCCATGACCATCCTTTAAGTTGGCTTCAAAGTCCAAATCACCTAAACGGTAACTCTGACGTCCCCACATTAAGGAACGGCCACCAACATGATAACCACGGAACCAATCAAAGCGCTTGACTTCAGTATAAGGACTCTCCTTCTCGTTTACCCAAAAGTCTAAATTCTTTTCATTTAATGGATAATCACGTTTCAATACCGGATAATCAGCCTCCATCTGCTTGGTTCTACCTCCACGATGTGGGTATTCCCAAGTATTCTTTTGTGCATGATAATCTTTAATATGCTCAACGTTTCTTCCACGTTCTAACATAATTGTCTTCAAGCCCTTCTCTGTAAGTTCTTTGGCTGCCCAACCACCACTGATACCAGAGCCGATAACAATTGCATCATATACATTATTATCTACCATTTTTGTTTGTTTTAAATAGTTTCAGATTGATTTTTCACGTTTTCCTTTTTGAAGAAAACCATGAATATAAAGAAGACTGCCAAGGCAATTCCCGCTGGTACTAACCAGATGTTTTGCCAGTATTGGGCTAAGTCGTTTCCTTTCAAATTAATATACATTTCACTCACCTGACCTGCAACGATGAAACCAATCAATTGGCCAACACCATAAGTTGCCAAGGTCACTAAGCCTTGTGCTGAACTCTTATATTCCTTACCAGCCTTTGAATCGGTATAGATCTGTCCTGAAACAAAGAAAAAGTCATAACAGATACCGTGCAATGCAATACCCAGAATCAACATAAAAGTTAACTCGCCTGCATTTCCGTACGCAAATAACACATAGCGCAGTACCCAACATAGCATCCCCAATAAAATGGTATTCTTAAAACCAAAACGGGTAAAGAAAATAGGTAAAAGTAATAGACACAGCGCTTCTGATATTTGTCCTATGGTCATCTTACCAGTCGCATTTTCCAATCCAATTTCAGTAAGGAAAGGATTCGCATATTGGTAATAAAAAGCCAATGGAATACAGATTAAAATGGAACAAATAAAGAAAACCAAGAAATTACGGTCTTTCAATAAATTAATAGCATCTAAACCTAAAATCTTTCCAATACTTTCCTTCCCAGTGTTCTCGGTTGATTTTACTGGAGGTGTTTTAGGTAAGGTGAAACTGAAAACCCCTAGAATTAAGGAAGCAATAGCTGCCATCATAAAGGTATTACGTAATAAGCCTTCTTGTATACCTGCATCGGAGTCCCACTTGAATAGATAAGAAATGGATAATCCGGCTACAATCCAACCAATCGTTCCAAACATTCGGATTACAGAGAATTCCTTTTCCGGATCCTTCATTTGACGGAAAGAGATGGAGTTCACCAAAGAAAGGGTTGGCATGTAAAGAACCATGTAGCCCAATACATAAGGATAGAAATTGGCTACCGCATCACTGCTGTGTAATTTCCACATCAGGACAGCACCTACGAGGTGCAAGACCCCTAAAATACGCTCAGCATTGAAATACCGATCGGCAATCAAACCGATGATAAATGGTGCAATGATGGCTCCCCAAGATTGGGTAGAAAAAACCATGGAAATTTCTGGTCCATCTGCTTTCAAGGTGTTCCCTAGGAAAGTACCCAAGGTTACAAACCATGCTCCCCAGATAAAAAACTCCAGGAACATCATGAAAGATAGTTTAAACTTATTGGTTGATGACATTGATAAAGGTTTATAAGGTAATTTAATTAAAGTTAAAAATAATCAGGCAACATCAAAACTTGATAACGAATTTGTTTCAATACTAAAACCCTTTAGCTTTAGAATGAATCTACTTCTCTATAGGCCTGTACTAAGGCATTCTCCCCTTCTTTGCCCGATTTTGACATACCATGTTCCATTCCTACAACACCTTTGTATCCTTTTGAATGTAACCATTTAAAAACGTTTTTATAGTTTACTTCTCCGGTGGTAGGTTCTTTACGTCCTGGATTATCACCTACTTGGATGTAAGCAATTTCTGACCAGCATAGGTTCATATTATGAATTAAATTACCCTCATTTTTCTGCTGATGGTAAGCATCGAACAATATTTTACAGGACGGACTATTTACTGCCTTACAGATTTCATAAGTCTGATCAGAGAATCGTAGGAAAAGATCAGGCGTATCACTCAACGGCTCAAGAACCATGGTAATCCCATGAGGTTCAAAGATTTCAGCTCCACGTCTTAAACCTTCAATTACGTTAGCTGTTTGAATTCCAATAGGTAAGTTTCTAGCATAATCACCAGGCACAACAGTTACCCATTTCGCATGACAACGTTTGGCAATCTCTACCGAATCACGACAACCTTTCAAAAATATATCCACAAAATCTTGCTTTCCAGCCGCCAAACTATTGGCACCGTTTCCACCCTTAGGGACTACAAACACCCCCATACGCATACCTAACTGGGCTAATAGATCACCAATTTTCTTTTGTTCATCAACAGAACGTCCAGGCATTCCATTATCTTCAATACTGCGGAAACCAAGGTCATGCATGTATTTGATTTCATCCAAGAAATTCTTCCCAGCTGATGAGCTAAACATACCTTGATGTGGTGCATAATCTAATTTGAACGGTTGACCAGCAGCACTCTCTTGGGTTGCTGAAGTCTTTTCTGAAGCAGTTAATGGATTTGTCATAAGCGATGCTCCTACTAATAAAGAGCTATTTTTTAAAAAGTCTGAACGTTTCATCGAAGGTTTAGTTTATAATTATGCTGTGTAATTAATTGCTAATTAGGTATTTTTTGAATCCTTTGGAATAAGCCTCTTTTACGACTCCTTCATCCAAATAGATCAAATAAATATCCATTTTATTTTTTTTATTCGCAAATGCGATTGCATCTAGTGGTTTCATCGCCATAAAAACATTATCATAAGCATCAGCATCCATTGCTTTCTTGCTAATGACACTAACAGAAATAATGTTTGATTTCAATGGATACCCTGTTGTAGGATCCATATGGTGCGAGAAGCGATAATTCTTTACAGTACGGTACTTTTCATAGCTACCAGATGTCGTGATAGCCATGTTCTTTAGTTCAACAATGGATTCCTTTACACCTAGCGCCTGCTCCGGCCTTTGCAATAAGACCTTATAGCTCTCCTTTCCTGGCTTGTAACCTTCAGCTCTAATCTCTCCACCAACTTCTACAATGAAGGATTTCACAGCTTTACTTTTGAGAAAATCTGCAAGAACATCTACGGTATAGCCCTGAGCAATCCCATTGAGATCAATCTGCATACCAGGAGTCATTTTGATTAGTTTATTAGCACTCATTTTCAACTTATTCATACCCACTAACTGTAGTGTTTGTAGAATACTGGAAGAATCAGGAATACCAACCGTTTTTTCAGGTCCAAAGCCCCAAAGTGAAACTAATGGCTTTACGGTAATATCAAATAATCCTTTAGATTCTTTATTCACCTGAAAGGATTTTTTAAGAACCTTTTGCATGTGGGGATCCAGATTAATCTGATTATTAGAAGAAAGATTGAAGGAACTAATTTTGGAATCCCTGCGGTAAAGGGACATGGATTTGTCAATAACTTCAAAGATGCTATCGATACTAGCTCGAGTAATAATTGGCGACTTGTGGTAATAGCTTATCGTGTATCCGGTACCTTGTGCTTAACCATACAACTCATACCGCTGTAAAGCAGAAATTGGTTGCTGGGCATACGCCAAGCAACCAATCCATAGGGTTAAGATCAAACAAATAGACCTTAACACGCTATATAAATTTATTCACGTCAATACCTGGTTTAGCTACTGGATATAGTCCATCAGCTCCCGGTACGATCTTAGGCATAGCATCCCAACTGTACAGATCAGGCATTAAGTCGATATTGGACTGCATAGCATCGTTCCATTTAATCACTTTTCCTGTATAACAAGCAATACGGCCAATAATACCAGTTAAGGTACTGTAAGCACCATATTCCGCATTATCAAATTTGTACTCACCATTCGCAATAGCTGCAAAAAGTTCTTTATGTTCTTGTTGGTAAGCATTTGGATTACCTTTAGGATCGTGACGGTAGATTTCTTTACCTTGATGATCCCATAAAACCGCTTGATTACCAGCAGATAAATACACTCTACCTTTAGTAGCTTGGAAGGTTTCATCTACGCGATTAGAGATCCCTTCAAAGTGTCTACATTGGCTATAAACCACCGTACCATCATCATAAGTTAATTCAACAGCAAAGTTATCATAGATTTCTCCATATTCTTTACCTGTACGGTGTGCTCGACTTCCAGTACCTTGGATAGAAACCGGATATTTCCCTTTAATCCAGTTGGCGATATCGATATTATGAACATGTTGCTCAACAATATGATCGCCACATAGCCAATTGAAATAATACCAGTTACGCATCTGGTACTCCATTTCCGTTTGGTTTGGTTTCCGAGGTCTTACCCATACACCACCGGAGTTCCAGTATACCTGTCCAGAAACAACATCACCAATCGCTCCATCATGAATACGTTTAATGGCTTCACGATAGTTCGTTTGGAAACGGCGTTGCAAGCCAACTACTACGTTTAATTTCTTTGCTTTCGCTTCTTTGGCAGCTGCTAAAACACGACGAATACCAGGGATATCTACCGCGACAGGTTTTTCCATGAATACATGTTTACCAGCCTTTACAGCTTCTTCAAAGTGCATAGGACGAAATCCAGGAGGCGTGGTCAAAATGACAACGTCAGCATCCTTAATGGCAGCTTTGTACCCGTCAAAGCCTACATATTTACGGCTATCAGGCACATTGACCTTGTCGCCAAATTTTTCTTTTAATGTTTTGTAGGTATTATCCAAATTATCTTGGAATGCATCTGCCATGGCCACCAATTGAATATTTTGGCCAGAATTGAAGGCATCGAATGTAGCACCGGTCCCACGACCACCACACCCAATCAATGCTACTTTAATGACATCACTGCCAGCAGCAAATACCTGTCCTACGGAACTGCTGGTTATCGCAGCAGCACCCACAAGCGCAGACGAAGATTTGATAAAATCTCTACGTTTTAAACTTTCCATGTTTAAAGATCTAAGTTGAGGTTATTTAAATTTATGAGGTTGATTAAAAATCCTTAATAGGTGCCTGATCATAATATTTCATGATCTCGTCATGACTAGGCTGATTGACCGGTCTTACTAAACGCATGCCCACAAATGGTGCCTCTGGGAACCACCAATTGGACTTAGGGATCTGTGGATCCAATTGTTTCCAAAATGGATCAGACTTCCCTCTGGCAGCCGAACGTAGGTCGATGGCTTCACTTTCAAATGAACCACCACGAACCACATGGGCATATAATTGCGTCGGTACATTTACCGGGTTATTGGCAACTTTTCCTTCAAATTGCTTGTAATAATCTTCTTGGTATTGGTCATAAGTCCATTCTGACACATTCCCCAGGATATCATATAATCCCCAAGGATTGGCCTTCTTGGTTCCTACCTTAGCCGTCTTACCTTCTGCATTGCTTTTAAACACTGCATAATCGCCTAAAGATGCTGCATCATCTCCAAAGAAGTATTCGGTATTGCTACCAGCACGTGCTGCATATTCCCATTCTGCCTCTGTAGGTAAGCGGTAAAAAACACCTGTGCGCACATATAACCATTTACAAAACTGAATAGCATTATAATGGGTCATTGCCAAAGCTGGTTGACCTTCTTTTCCAAAACCAAAAGTCATATCCAAATAGGGCTTGGTTGGACGGGTAACAGCATCTACTTTCGCAGGCACTTGTCCCCCTTCGGATTTCGTGATTTCAAAATCTTTATAAAGAAACGGTTCAAATAAATTCCAGGTAACTTCATAGGTACCCATCCAAAATGGGTCAATTTTTACTTTATGTACAGGCTTTTCATCCGCCTGAGCCGATTTTGCAGAGCCCATATTAAACTCACCAGCCGGAATTGCCTCCATCGTGAATTCTAAACTTGTGCCATCTATTTTCTGTGTGTAACGTTCATGCTTTGTCTGCGCATGTGAAATTTGAATTCCTGCCAATAAAGCAAAGAATAGTACTGTCTTCATAGTATGTGACGCTAATCCTTAAAATATAAAATACTCAGTTTTAGATTGATTAAATTGCAATAAAGATAAAGAATCTCGCAATTTTATTAATAACATTAGTGTTACAGAATGAAATTAATTAAAATTTGATACCAGAAGTAAGTACTCAAAAGTCCTAATGGAATACTCAATCCAATAATGCTGTTTCCTAATTTCGCATTCAGTTTAAACTGGTTGATCACAATGCTGGTTGCCACCAAAGAGGGCATCGCCATTTCAAAAATAGAGATACTCATAATCATCCCCTTACCTCCTATCAACAACGCCAAACCAAAAACCAGCAAAGGACCTAAAATAAGCTTGTATAAGAGCGCGTAAATCAAATTTGGCACTTCGTTACGTTGGATACCAAAATGAAGCTGTAGACCTATGGAAAATAAGGCTATGGGCGAAACTGTGGCACCAAGGATACCAAAGAACTCATCCAGCGGAGTCAAATCGATCAACTTCGGGATAATCAAAGCCAAAATACAACCGATTAAGGGTGGAAAAGAAAATACCCGACGAAGGATAAAACTAAATGGAATATGCTTTTGTGGTTTCAGCGAACCTTTCAGGGCGATGACTACCCCAATTGTCGATAAGAGAAAAAAGGTACTTTGATCACTCACAATTCCTATCGGCAATTGCTCAACACCAAAATAAGCGGTAATTAATGGGAAACCAACGAAAGAGGTATTGCTTAAACCAGCCACTAACATCAACGTATTGGTGGTCCTTTGCGAAAGCTTCATCCACTTCCCTATGAAATAAAAGAAGGCCATACTGCCCAAAAGGACTAAAAAGGGAGCAAGCATGGTAAAAAGAAGGCTGTTGTCCCATTGCAGCTTAGGTAAAAATCGAAAGGATATTGCAGGTAAACCAAAATACAATACCCAAGCATTCAATGCTTTGTAGCCATCTTTGGCTACCCAATTCATGCGTCGGCTAAGAACTCCTGCTGCTAAGCAGAAAAGAATGAGAATAAAATTGGACAAACTATAAGATCTTTATCAAATGAAACAAAAATGACACTTGATGGGTTTAATGGGACAAAGTTATTACTATTTTTGAGCTCTTTTTAAAATTTAGAACTATTGTTTTTCGAGTGAGGCTATTTTACACACTATTACTATCTATTTTAATACCGTACATCCTGCAGGCTCAAGTGACCGAAATCGCTGAGAAGATCAAGGAAAGTCCTATTATCCTTGAATTTGAAGTGGAGAATGGCGGTATCTTACAACAAAAAGGGCTGAAAAACACCACCTATGAAGGTGCTTATTACAATGGCTTAAATTTTAAAATCGGTTGGAAACAAAGAGCCAAAAAGGATCAATATTATCAAGTCTACAACTATCCAACCTACGGTATAGGTTTATACTCCAGTACCTTCAATACCGATATTATCGGAAGTCCATTTGCTATCTATGGTTTTGTCCAAACTCCCATATCTCCTAAAGAAAACAGTCGATGGGGATACGATTATCGCATTGGCCTAGGTTTATCTGGAAATTTTAAACCTTATAACGAAGAACAAAACCCATTAAATTTAGTCATTGGCTCTAAAAACAATGTTTTTATTGACTTAGGAATCCGAGCACAATATAAATTAACCGATCATTGGAAAATTGGCGCAGGATTAGCCTTTCACCATTTCTCGAATGGTGCTATGCGACTACCCAATAAAGGTGTAAACCTTGTTCCAGCAACCTTATCGGTGAATTATCAGTTCAACCCTGATGTTAAAATCATTAGAGATTCTGTCCTGGAACCTTACAGCAAAAAGATATACTACCATGTCAATTATGGTGTTGGCTTCAAGCAACTAAGAGACGATTTAGATCATCGATTTTTCAAAACAACCTTGAGTGCTTATGCTAGCCGGCATCTGTCCTATAAATGGCGACTAGGTGGAGGACTCGACCTTTTCTATTCCTCCTCAGGAAATGATCAAGAAATTGCTGGTGATAAAACTGGAGAAATAGGATCCAAATTATCTGGAGGTCCATCCCTATACATTGCCCATATCTTAAATGAACGCTTGGTCCTAAATGGAAATGTGGGTTATTACATCCATAACCAACGCTTTAACGGAGAAATCCGTAAATTCTTCTTACGCGCTGGTGCTCGCTATTATGTGTATAAAAACATTAATGCCGGAGTTTCTATCAAAGCACATATGGGAAAAGCGGATTTCATCGAGTGGACTGTCGGCTACACCTTCAACCGCGATCCTAAATAAAGAAGATTAAATTATTCTCACCAACAAGCTTGCCTTATAATTCATTAAGGTTTACTTCGTATATACCTTGTATCAAGCTTGGGTTTGCTTCGATACTCTAAGGGAATTTCTAAGGATATTATATGGATTTTCTTCGGATCTCGTTCGCTTCTAACCGAACGAGATCCGAAGGAGTTCCGAACGAGTTCCGAAGGAGATCCGAAGGAGTGTCGAAGCAAACCCCTGTGAAACCCTAGCTATACCCCTGCTCAACCCTAAGAAAACAGGCTGTTGAATACCAGATATTAGAGCGAAACTTCTTAGTTATTTCAATTAGAAATCTCTTCTTTTAGGATTGCTCTCTTCTCTAAAATATATATGAATTCATAATAGTTATAGGGCTTGCCCGGAACATTTAGTTTAAAATCAGAAGCAAAAAACAACGCAATAAGAAAATAAACTAACGAGATAAGAAATTTGTACTGCCGCCTATTTGGAAAGATTCTAAATAGAATTAATTTTGAAAAATAAATTAACTAATCAATCACTTACTTGCTTTAAAATGCATTACAAAACAGCCAAACGATGGTTTAATTGGCATAAATGGACAAGCTTAATCTGTACGGTTTTCCTCCTACTATTGTGTCTTACGGGTCTACCCTTAATTTTTCATGAAGAAATCGAACATGCTCTTATGGATATCCATATGGATGAGCACCCTAATGAGCAGAAACTGAGTCAAGATGAATTAATCAGAATTGCGGAAGAAAGGAATCCAGGAAAAAAGGTTAGGTATGCCTTTTGGGATTACGATGAGCATCCCAATCAAGTATTATTTGATTTGACCAGACATCCAGACGATGACTTTGAAAAAAGCCAATATGTCTTAATGAATGAATTTAATGGAAAAGTACTTATCGAGCCTAAAAACGAAGGTTTTCTATACATCATGTTACGTTTACATACGGATATGTTCGCAGGAATACCGGGTAAGCTTTTTATGGGTTTGATGGGGATCTTATTCCTCATTTCCATTGTATCAGGGGTTGTGTTATATGGGCCCATCATGAAGAATTTTGAATTTGGGATGGTTCGTAAACACAAATCCAAGAGACTCAAGTGGCTAGACACACATAACATCGTAGGTATTATCACCTTAGCTTGGCTTGTCGTCGTTGGATTCACGGGAGTAATTAACACCCTTTCAGATGTCGTTATTGGGCTATGGCAGCAAGGGCAATTGGCTGAAATGACCGCTCCATATAAAGATTTGCCAGCCATTAAAACTAAATACAGCTCAGTTGATCAAGCTCTAAAAATTTCAGAAGAGAAGGATCCTTCTATGAAAGTGGTATTAGTAGCCTTTCCGGGCACTATGTTTTCCAGCAAACATCATTATGCGGTTTTTATGCGAGGAACAACAGAAATGACATCAAAGCTTTTAAAACCGGTATTAATAGATGCTGAAAAAGGAAAATTCACGGATGCCAGACCTATGCCCTGGTATGTGAATGCCCTCTTTTTAAGTCAACCTTTACATTTTGGCGATTACGGCGGACTACCCTTGAAAATTATCTGGACAATTTTTGACCTCGCATCTATTGTTATTTTAATTACCGGAGTTTACCTCTGGCTGGCAAGACGAAAAGCAAAACTTCAATTTAAAGAAAAAAGCCCCCTAGAAAATGAACTTAAAGAAATTTAAACAAGTCTGGGGAATGCCCATACTTTTAGGAATAATCTCTTTGTTTGGCTTAATCGCCGCATTAGCTGGAACTGAGATTATTTGGGATGCACTAAGTTGGATTTCTCTAGGCATTCCGCTGATAATTCTATTTTATAAATATTTCAAAACCAAACACACATCGTGAAAATTAAAATAACCTTATTCTTTGTTTTAGCTCTTCAATTGAGCTATGCACAACAAGCAGAAATCACTACTGCAGACACCTTAAAAACAAAAAAAATAGATGAAGTACAGATCCGAACATTCATAAAAAAGGATAGTGAATTCAGCAATAAAATGCCTTTACGTGCCATTGAAAACCCACAGGTATATTCTACTATCGATAAGATCTTTCTACAAAACCAACAGGTATACACTGTGGACGATGGCTACCGTAACATTCCTGGTCTTCAAAAGCTATGGAACTCCACACATCGAGCCGGAGATGGGGGCACCTATCTTTCCCTACGCGGATTCCTTATTAATAATCCATTGAGAAATGGCCTGATCGCACCAGTTACTTCTAATATAGATGCGATTAATCTGGAGAAACTTGAAGTGTTAAAAGGCCCCTCTGCTACCTTGTTTGGTAGTAATGCAGGGTCATATGGAGGCGTTATAAATCGGGTTACCAAACAACCCTTCGACAGTTTAGCCACGCAGATCTCCATCATTGGTGGAAATAACAATTACTATAGAGGACAAATCGATTTTAATAGCCCAATCAGCAAAAACAATTCCTTATTGTTCCGATTAAATGCGGCGTATACAAATGAAGGTCTATTTCAGAAACCGGATGCTAAAAACAGCTATTTAGCAATTGCCCCTTCCCTCACCTATCAAGCAAATGAAAAACTAAAATTGGCATTTGATTACGAAGCTTATGCCAATAAAGCACAGCCTGAACAATTGTTCTTTTACCTGAGTCCGCAGCTTGGCGCAAATAACATGAAAGAATTATATAAGCTATTAGGGGTCGACTACCGTCAATCGTATACGGGTGATGGCTTATATACCACAGCAAACATTCACAATGTTTTTGGCCACATGACATATGACATTTCTGATCGAATTAAATCAAATACACACATTAATAATTCCATTTCCTCATCAAAAGGTTACAACCCCTATTTTTCTCTGGCACCAAAAGGAATGTTTAGCGGAAACCAAGCGGATACAGAAATTGGAATTGCCCGTGGGGATCAATCTACAGAGTACAGCAAACAGAATATCTTCCAAGTCCAGCAAAACTTTAATCTCGACTATCAGTGGGGATCAGTCCAAAACCGCACGGTATTGGGCTTTGACTATATGCGTTTGGACAATGACCTACATTTTATCTCTACAATATTTGATTGGCAGCCCTTAAAAAATGGAGATTACAGCTCCATGAATGCTACTGCTATTACGAACATTTATGAAACGCTAAAAAACAAACCAGGTTACGATTTTGACAAAATGAATAGATGGAACCAGATTGGAATCAAGAATACCTATAGCGCATACGTATCAAATGTTATTAGCCCAATAGCAAATTTGAACATCTTAACCGCGCTTCGATATGAAAGTAATCAAGCAGATAAATCTACTCTCGGAACAAATGAGGTGCAAGGTTATACCCAATCGGCATGGTCCCCTAAGTTAGGTGCAACTTATGAATTCATAAAAGATAAATTATCAGTTTTTGGAAATTTCCAAAACAGCTTCAAGAGCAATGGTTATTATGTATCGGATAACTTAGGCAACACCAAATTATCAGATCCGGAAACGGCCAATCAGTTTGAGGGTGGAATAAAATCCATTCTGTTCGCTGATCGCTTAAGTGCCACCATAAACTATTACCATATTCAAGTAAAAAACACACTATTGAATACCGGCGCCCTTGTACCTAACACGACCATTGCTATTCAAGATCAAACTGGAAAACTTAGGAGCACAGGGGTCGAGCTAGAAATAAACGCGTACCTGGTTAAAGGATTTTCAGTTTTAGGTGGGTTATCCTATAATGACAGCAAATACTTGAAAGCAGCAGCGAATGTGGAAGGTAGAAGACCAAATATCGCAGCAGCACCCTTTCAGGCAAACTTTTATGCTAGCTACCTGTTCTCGACTGGTAAATTAAATGGTCTAGGTTTTGGAATCGGAGGAAACTATGCAAGTGACAATAAAATTATGAACGAATGGAATGCTGTGACTTCATCAGAAAACATATTCATTCTACCTAAGTATTTCATTGTAAATGCTAATGCTTATTACGAAACTCGTCATTACCGCTTTGGAATTAAATTAGATAACTTAACGAATCAGAAGTCTTGGATTGGTTATACAACAGCCAATCCTCAGAAGCTGATGAATGGACTTGCAACAGTAACTTATAAATTTTAATAAGCTCTATTTTAAAGCGGAATTCACTTAAAATTGGTTACAAATAAAAAACGCCGATAGCAATTATCGGCGTTTTTTATATATCAAGATTTTTTAATTGTTTTCAGATTCTATTTCCCGAATAAATCAAAAAGCTTCTTACCAAAGTTTTTATCTACTGTAATGTAGGATGGGTAATAAATATTCTGTCCAGCGATATTGATAGAAGGCTTAATCTTTAAAGCTAAGAATCCTTCAGATTTCTTATTAAACATCTCGTCGAAGAACCGCTCAAACCCATTTTCTTTAGCCTTATTGAATATATTAGCTTTAAATGTCATGGGAACAATAACACTTTCGCCTTGTGAAAGATTCACGTTTTGGTCTACTTTTCCCTCAAACAATGGTGATCCTTGAATCTCAATGATGTACTTGAAAGAATTAAAAGCAGCCTTTTTAATTTCCGGATTCGTAATCTTTAAGTTCACCTTTCCCTCCAACGGAAGCTCTTTGCTAAATAAAGCAACTGCTAAACCAGCTAATGAGGAGATGTTATAATTGCCATCTGCACCCTTGTAGGATTCAATTTTCTTACCATTGAATCTCACTTGTTCAACGGATTCCACATCGTATTCACAGTCTGCTAAAGCTTTAATCTGTGCTTTTTTATTGATTTGACATCCTGAAAGTAGCAATACGGTACATACAGCTACTAATCCCAATAGTTTTTTCATATTATTTATTCTTTCTTCCAAAATTATAAACCAAGCCAAGTGTAAATACAGCATTTCCTGGCTTCAAATACTGATTATCCATTAGACCGATATTCCATCCATTTGTCAATTGTAATTGTAAACCTTTACTCATTTCCAGTCGAGTAAAGAAGATCGGCTCAATAAATAAATTCTCTTCCAATGGATGAACTTCGTTGTCTAACTCGAATTTATCCATCTTAATACGGCTTAATCGAATGGCTGTACCATAATTTAAGGTACGTTTCTTTCCAAAAAGATTAATCTTGTTTTTACGGGTGGAAGAGAAATTCGCTTGCACAAATATTTTGTTGAATTCCACATCTCTGGATTCTACAGGATCGGAACCTGTAGTACTAGCGCGTTTATCGGCATCTTGGGTTGCCCCTAGACCATAACCGGCATAAAATTCCAGGACACTACGTTTGTTCTTACCCACTAAGGTGTAGTAACCAAGACCTCCTTCGTAGAGGTATTGTTTAAAATCGTGGTTATCGGACTTATAGTCCATATATGAACCATTGGCTATCAATGCCAAATTATCGGTAAAGGCAATACCGGCATTTCCGCTCAGATTACCTTTAGGATTAACATGGGCTCCTAAATAGCCTTCACCTTTATTATTGAACATGGGGGTGGCTGGTACATTTGGTAAATAAACAGAGCTACAACTGCTCATGATACCTACACCTATTAATAAACCAGCCCAATAATATATTCTGCTTACTTTCTTCATGTTGATATTAGTCAGCAATTACCTACAAATTATTATGCCAAACCTGTAGATTTTAACAAAAAGTAAGATTTTCTTTTAGAAATAATTAAATAACAGCATGCTTTTCAAGCTCTACTTGCATTTCTTTCTGCAAGACCAAAGCCTCTTCCCTAGCCTTCTCTGCAAAGTCTTTGCCCTTGGAAGCGTAGATAATACCCCGAGTACTATTGACCAAAAGACCACAATCCTTATTCATTCCATATTGACAAACATCGGCTAAGGAACCGCCTTGAGCACCAACACCAGGCACTAATAAGAAACTATCTGGCGCATGTTCTCTAATCTTTAAGAAAGCATCCCCACGGGTCGCTCCCACTACATACATGATGTTCTCGGATGTTCCCCAAGTATTCACTTTGTCGATAACTTCTTCAAATAACTGCTTTCCTGAAGCATTACTGAAATTCTGGAAGTCCAAACTTCCCTGATTAGAAGTCAATGCCAAGACAATTGCCCATTTACCTGGAAATTCTAAGAATGGTGTTACCGAATCTTCACCCATATAAGGTGCAATGGTAATGGAATCAAAATCCAAACCGGATACTTCAGGATTAAAAAACGCTTGTGCATACATTTTGGAGGTATTACCAATATCCCCACGCTTTGCATCGGCAATGCTAAAACAGTCCTTAGGAAGGATTTCAGAAGTTTTACGAAGTGCTTCCCAACCTTTTACACCATAGCTTTCATAGAAAGCGATATTGGGTTTATAGGCAACACATAGGTCAGAAGTCGCTTCTATAATGGCTTTATTAAAGGCGAAGATAGGATCTTCCTCATCTAATAAATGTTCAGGGATCTTGTTAAGGTCTGTATCCAAGCCTACACATAAAAAGCTTTTCTTGCGTTTGATCTGTTCAATCAGTTCTTGTTTGGTCATTATTATTCGTTGATTAACTTAACGATGTATTCTTCAAAATCTTTGGTGGAATAGTCGGCCATTCCCACATGTTTAAAAACACGGACACCCTTCTTGTTCAATACTAAACTAACAGGAATTTGGTCACTGGTCCAACCTTTAGGTAATTCACTTGCCGGAAAATAAATTGGTAAGGACAATTTCTCTTGTTGCATGAATTTCATCCCACCTTCTTTATTTCCTTCAATCTCCAGGAGCACAAAAGCAACTTTATCATTATCCTTATACTTATCATATAACTTCTGAATGGTAGGCATCTCTGCTCGGCAAGGACCACACCAGGTTGCCCATAGGTTTACAAATACTACCTTTCCTTTCAGATCAGCTGTGTTGATTTGTTTGCCTTGTGCATCTGTAAGGAGCATGCTCTCAGGATTTGCTTCCATAGAAGATAGCTCTTCAGGTTTCAATTGTCCTTTTTCAACATTGGGGCGAAAAAAGCCAATCTTCATCATCCCTTGGTGGATATATGAACGGCTAGTAGGCCAGATCAATAATCCAATGAGGACAACAAAGATGATATTGGAGATAAGATTCTTCTTTGATTTCTTTTTTTCTGTCATGTTTAGGAGTCAAATTTTTCCAACTGTTTCAACAAAGTACCGAAATCTTTTGGATAATCGGCCTCAAAGCTGAACTCTTGACCGTTCAATGTGAATCGAACAGACTTGGAATGCAACGCAAAACGTTTCATGATTGGTTGCTCCTCTTGATCCTTTGCTAAGGTATAGCCTCTCTTTTTTATCTGAGAAAGGTAAACTGGTTTACCGCGATACATGGTATCACCGACGATAGCTGCATGTTGGGTAGCTAAGTGGATACGAATCTGGTGCATTCTACCAGTAATAGGTTTACATTCTACTAAGGTATAATGTTTAAAATAGCGAATGCTATTGAAGATGGTCTCCGAAGGTTTACCATTATAACGATCGATGGTTACATTCTTATTCCCTTGGTTCAAGATTGGAAGATCTACCAACAGGTTTTCAAATACATGAGTCCCTGCAATGATAGCATGATAAACTTTATCTACTCTTCTTTTCTCAAACTCAATCGACATTAAGCGATAGGTTTCCGGATTTTTAGCAATCAACAAGATACCGGAAGTATCCTTATCCAAGCGGTGACAAACTTGCGCATCAGGAGTATATTTTTTTGCTAAACGCAGAATATTAACCTCTCCTCCTTCACGTGCATCAAGGGATGGAATAAAAGGTGGTTTATTAATCACGATTAAATTATCATCTTCGTGAATAATTAAATCTTGGAATTTCGGGTATTTAAAAAGATTTTGCTCTTGTTGAATCATCTTGCAAAAATAAGAATTATAGGCTAATTTTCTATGATTCAGCACCATTTAAGCAATCGGTTAACATTCAGGTTGATACTCGGACAAAAAAAGTTAATTTTGTAACAAACATTTAACCCATGTCAGTAAACAAGGTAATCAAACGCATCACGACATCTACCATTCGTGATATGAAACATAGAGGAGAGAAAATCAGCATGCTTACGGCATACGATTACTCCACAGCAAAAATCTTAGATCAAGCAGGTGTAGAGATTTTATTGGTTGGTGATTCGGCGGCAAATGTCTTTGCAGGCTTTGAAACCACTTTGCCCATCACGTTGGACAACATGATTTATCATGCTTCTGCTGTAGCCAGAGGAGCACATCGCGCTATGGTTATTGCCGATTTACCTTTTGGTGAGTACCAAGGTGCCACAGATGATGCCTATAAAGCTGCTGTTCGTATGATGAAAGAATCTGGGGTGCATGCCTTGAAAATGGAAGGTGGTGAGGAAATTATTGATAACATCAAAAAGATTGTTCAATCCGGTATCCCTGTTTGTGGTCACTTAGGATTAACTCCACAATCTATCTATAAATTTGGTGATTTTGGCGTTCGTGCGAAAGAAGATGCTGAAGCTCAAAAATTGAAAGCTGATGCCTTAGCTCTTCAAGAGGCCGGATGTTTTGCTGTCGTGTTGGAGAAAATCCCGGCTAGTTTGGCAACTGAGGTTTCTAAATCATTGGATATCCCAACTATTGGGATTGGCGCAGGTAATGGATGTGATGGTCAGGTTTTAGTCGTAAACGATATGTTAGGAATTACGCAAGAATTCAAACCAAAATTCTTACGTCAATACGTCAATTTATTTGATGAAATCACCAAAGCTGCACAGGCTTATGTAGCAGATGTGAAGTCGGGTGATTATCCAAATGAATCGGAACAATATTAATCGTACATGCAGAAATTATTGTTGATCCTGCTTTTGGTGGGTGTCTTGATTTACTTTATATCTAGGAAGCTCCAGGCAGTTGGGAAAAGCTTAGCTGTTCAAAAACAAGCCAAACAAGGCTATATATTAGTTGATGCTGGGTCTCAAGTTGTCAACAAGGTCATTAAGAACACCCTCTTTTCTGTTGGAATTGGTGTGGTCTTGCTGGTTATTACCTTAGTTTTGGCAATGAAAGTAAAGATCTTATTAATCATGTTGCCTATAAGCCTATACTTAATAGGACAGTTATTTCTACTAAATAATCAATTGAAATACACCAAAGATCAACAGGTTTGGTTTAATCCTGCTAATAATAATGTTTTAGTGGAATGGTTAAGCGGTCAGAAAGTGCAGTTTAATCTTCTTCGAGATATTCAACAAATAAGAACAGTAAAAGCTGTTCAGAAAAATAATCAAGTACAATTTGGTTATTATGAAATCATCGTTCATAATAACCAATTGTTTCTTCCATTGATTATAGAGGAGAACCAAGTCAATAATAGGTTCTTTAAAACCTTGAAAGACAATTATAGCATTAAAGGAAAAACTACACTATTTCCTTTAATCTAAATCTTAGGAATCTTATAACCATTGTGGTATTCTGCTGCTAGCAGTTTATTGGCTTCAGGTTCTTTAAAATTTTGTTTCTCTTTATTCCAATAGATTTTCTTCCCTGTTCGGTATGCAATATTTCCCATTTGGGATAATTTAGCGATATGACTTCCAACCTCTAGAGGAGCATTTAAAACGCTAGCATCTTTTGCTCGAATAGCCTCAATAAAGTTTTTGGTATGCAGGTCCAAGCCAACATCTTTTTTCTTTTGCAAAGGTACTGCTTCCATCTTCTTCCCTTCCGGAATTACCTCCCAACCATTACGATCTACGACAAGCGTTCCATTATTCCCTATAAATGCAATTCCATGTTCTCGGTTGTAAGGCCCACCTGAAATACTGGCTGCATGTTCCCAAAGCAAATTGAACTGATCAAACTCATAAACCGTAGTCAAGGTATCCGGAGTATCACCAGCATCATCAGGATAAGCAAACTTACCTCCTGCTGCCATAACAGACTTCGGATCGGAAACCTTCATACCCATTAGGGCATAATCCAGTAAGTGGACTCCCCAATCGGTCATCAAGCCACCTGCATAGTCCCAATACCATCTGAAATTATAATGAAAACGATTGGGATTAAAAGGCTGCGTTTTTGCTGGCCCTAACCACCTTTGATAATCTACTCCTGCTGGAACTGGTCCGTCAGGTGCTACTGGCACACGTTGTTTCCATCCTAAATAGGCCCATGCCTTTACTAAACGTATCTTTCCCAATTTCCCGGAATGGACAAAATCAATGGCATCTCTAAAGTGCTTTTGCGATCGTTGCCACTGTCCTACTTGTACAATACGCTTATATTTGTCTTTAGCAGCAAGCATAACATTACATTCCACAATAGAATTACCAATGGGCTTCTCTACATAGACATCTTTTCCGGCTTTGACCGCATCAACCATCATGAGGCAATGCCAATGATCGGGTGTACCGATCATAACAGCATCCACTTGATCATCCTTTAATAAATCCTCATGCTTTTTATAAACTTTGGGCTGTTGCCCCATTTCTTGAAGTTTCTTTAACCGTTCTGCAATAACCTGATCATCGATATCACAAATTGCCGTGCAAATGACATCTTGATTCTTCAATAGGGAGTTCAAATTGGACCATCCCATACCTTTAATACCAATAGCTCCAATCCTGATTTTACCATCAGAGGATCTATTGGAGGCATATAAAGAGCCAAAATGTAATGCTGGAATTAGTAAAGCTGATTTTTGGATGAAATCCCTTCTCGAAAGTGTCATAATTTGTGGTTTAGAACTAAAATACTAAAGTTAATAGACCAAATCCAATAATATTATAACTTATTATGGAAATTGTGTAACAATTTCAAACCCTACAAAGCCGACATTTGTATATAAATTGAAGGAGAAACCATGAGCAAAGAATATATATATCGAGTTAATGGCATGACTTGTAATGGTTGCAGGACCAACGTAGAGAAAAAACTCAACGAAATCCCAGGTATACATGCACAAGTAAACCTTGAAAAGGCTGAAGCAAGCATTCATGCTGAACATCAACCGGAAGATGCAATCCTACAAGAGAAATTAAATGAGCTTGGGGAGCATTATGAGATTGAATCTAAGGATGCTGATCTTAAACCTCAAGAGTATAAGTATGAAGTGCATGGCATGACTTGTAACGGTTGCCGCACGAATGTAGAAAAGAAATTAAATGAGATCCCAGGCGTTCATGCTGCGGTCAATCTGGAAAAAGGAGAAGCTACTATTCATGCAAAGGAACAGCCAACAGAGGACCTGTTGAATCAGAAGTTAACTGAACTGGGTGGTCATTACCATATTCATTCTAAGTCCCGTAATAGCAAATCAAACCATTCGCATCAGCATACGAGTAAGGAACCTGAAATATCCGAAAGTGGTCAATACATCTGTCCCATGTTTTGTGAAGGAAAGGATAAGATCTATCATGAACCAGGAAGATGTCCTGTCTGCAACATGCATTTGAGACCTGTAGAAAAGGTAGATTTTGATGCACCCTCCCATCAGCAACATGCGGAAGCACCAAAACCAACAGCTAAAAATGCGGGTAAGTATTACTGTCCGATGATGTGTGAAGGCGATAAGGTCTATGATAAATTTGGATCATGCCCTGTCTGCGGAATGAACCTCGAAAAAATCCCTGACACGAGTTTAAAAGTAAAATACTCTTGTCCCATGCATCCGGAAATCGTCCAGGATCATCCTGGAGATTGCCCGATATGTGGAATGGAATTAGTCGCTAATCAAGTCAGTGAGGAAGATGATCAGCATTATAGGGATTTACTAAGTAAATTCTGGATATCAGTAGCTTGTACTGTACCTGTATTCATTTTATCCATGGGTGATATGCTTCCAGGGCAACCGGTCAGTAAAATCATCCCTTACCACATCAATGCTTGGATTCAATTAGTCTTGACTTTACCTGTGGTATTCTATACCTGTTGGATGTTTTTTGAGCGTGCGTGGACTTCTTTTAAGACTTGGAACCTAAATATGTTTAGCTTGATAGGCTTAGGTGCTGCAGCGGCTTTTATTTTCAGTCTATTGGCATTCTTCTTTCCTCAAATATTCCCAGCAGAATTGAGGGGTCACCATGGCGAAGTACACCTTTATTTTGAATCGGTTGTTGTGATCTTAACCTTGGTTTTATTAGGTCAAGTGCTTGAAGCAAAGGCGCATTCCAGAACCAATTCTGCTATCAAGGAACTTATAAAATTAACTCCAGCTGAAGCCATTCTAGTGAAAGACGGCCAAGAGAAAAAAGTTTCTATTCATGATGTCAAGGTTGGTGATATACTAAGAGTTCGCGCAGGTGATAAGATACCGGTGGATGGAGAAGTCACAGAAGGTAGTACTTCAATTGATGAGTCTATGATATCGGGTGAGCCGATACCTGTTGAGAAGAATCCGGAAGACCAGGTGATTGCAGGAACGATCAATGGTAATCATGAGATATTAATGAAGGCAAATCGAATTGGTAGTGAGACTTTATTGGCACAGATTATTCAATTGGTCAATGATGCCAGTCGTTCTCAACCCCCTATTCAAAAGTTGACAGATAAGGTTTCAAAGATCTTTGTACCTACTGTGATCGCCATTGCCATCCTTACCTTTATCGTATGGATGTTCATGGATATTCCAAACAGTACAGCCATGGCCTTTTCTAATATGCTTGCAGTATTAATTGTTGCCTGTCCTTGTGCTTTAGGTCTAGCCACGCCCATGTCTGTGATGGTCGGAATTGGTAAAGGAGCTAAAAATGGTATTCTCATTAAAAATTCAGAAGCATTGGAAAAGATGGAGAAAGCTAATGTGCTTATTGTTGATAAAACAGGTACTATTACAGAAGGAAAACCTAGCGTATCGGAGGTGACTACTGATAATCCAAAATTTAAAGAAGATGATATTTTACAAATTGCTGCTTCAGTAAATAAAAATAGCACCCATCCATTAGCGCAAGCTATGTTGGATAAAGCCAAAGAGAAAAACTTACAGCTGTTGGATGTCACCCAATTTGAGAATATCTCAGGAAAAGGTGTTAAGGGTAAGATATTTCATATGCAGGCACTTTTAGGTACTCCACGTTTGATGAAGGAACAGAACATTGAAATTAGTCAAGAACAAGAGAAGCAAATCGAAGAATTACAGAAAAAAGGAAACTCTGTTTCTGTCTTGGCAATAGATAATCAGTTCGCAGGTCTTGTAGCTGCATTTGATGCATTAAAGGAGAGCAGTGTTGAAGTCATTAAAAAGTTCCAAGATGAGGGCATTGAAGTTTACATGTTCACTGGAGATAATGAGAACACAGCTAATCTAGTCGCAAAAGAAGCTGGAATCAAACATGTTCATGCCGGTTTATTACCGGAAGATAAATTGAAAGGGATTAAAAAACTTCAAGCTGAAGACAAAAAGGTAATCATGGTAGGTGACGGTATTAATGACGCTCCTGCCCTAACCCAAGCTGATATTGGTGTAGCTATGGGAACAGGAACCGATGTCGCAATTCAAAGTGCTGAAATAACCTTAGTAAAAGGCGATTTAAGAGGGGTTCATAAAGCTTATCACCTTAGTAAGGCTATGATCAGTAATATTAAGCAAAACCTACTATTTGCATTTCTATATAATGTTATTGGAATTCCAATTGCTGCAGGAATTCTGTATGGCAGCTTAGGGATTTTAATGTCACCTATGATTGCAGCCGCCGCAATGAGCTTAAGTTCTGTATCGGTAATTGTTAACTCTTTACGATTAAATACCGTGAAGCTTTAAAGAAGATAAGTTTGATAATCTTAGGGGTTGGGTTTTGCACTCAACCCTTTTTTATTTATGCTTCTTATCCAAAAGCTGCTGCGCTTTCATCACCTTATTATAGAAGAGTAGATGCGCAAGCAATCCTAACAGGGCAAAACCAGCCCCAAATAGAAAGACACCAAACCAACCATGATGTTGCCAACCATAGCCACCTAATAAAGAGCCTAAAGAGCCTCCAATAAAATACAATACCATATAGACAGTATTCAAACGAGAAGTAGCATCTGTCTTTATAGCAAAATAATCTGCCTGATTCATAATATGTGAAGATTGCAATCCGAGATCAATCAGAATAATCCCTACGATCAACCCCCAATAGGTATTCCCAGTAAAATAGATAAATACCCAACTTAACAGAATAAACAAGAGCCCCAACATGATGATGGATTTACGACTCATCATCTTATCCACCTTGCCTACTAATGCAGCAGCTAAAGCTCCCACTGCCCCAATCAACCCAAAGCTTCCTGCTACTGAAGGTCCTGCATGAAAAGGGGCTTCTTCCAAATGGAAAGGTAAAGTCGTAAAAACCACACAAAGAGATGCAAAACCCATAGCGCCCCTAAAAGCAGCCAATTGAAGGACTGGTTGTGAAGTAGCCAGATTAAAAACTGAAGCCATTAAAGATTGGTAGCTCCCATTAAAATTAGGTCGAACCTCAGGTAACATCTTATAAACAAAAGCCCAGGAAATAACCATGAAACAGGCAGCTGCCCAATAAATACTTTGCCAACCCCATAGATCACCTACTATACCTCCTATAAAGCGCGACAACAGAATACCCATCAGAAGACCCGACATGACCATACCAATCTGTTGCGCTCTGTCCTCTGGTCTTGCCAAGGCAGCAACCATAGGAACAAACAACTGTGGAATAACCGAAAAACAGCCAATCAAAAAACTCATCAAGTACATCAAATACAAATTTTTTGAAAGTGCCATGCCGATCAAAGCCAAAAACACCAAGATCAAATCGGTCAATATCAATTTCCTTTTGTAAAGTTTATCCCCCAAAGGAATAATAAACAGCAGGCCAACCGCATATCCTACTTGCGTACATACCGTGATACTGCTGGCTGCAGATTCGGATATACCCAATTCCTCACCTATCATGGCCAATAATGGTTGACTATAATAATTGTTAGCTACAACAATACCTGATACTAGTGTCATTAACCACAGTACCGATTTCGTTAATTTTGCTCCTTGATCAATTTGCATTGTTAGTTTGATTCCGCGACTAAGGTAGTAAAGAGAATTCTTTTTAAACATCAATTCCCAAGAATTAATATCCCCTTATACCATGATATTGGCAGATTAACTTCATTTATGGCAGGTTTTAAGACAATATAGTACTGACAACTTGACTAATTTTAAAGAAATAAATATTCCTAAGACAGTCGTGCCATTTAGCCATTGTTTGTATAATGTCATTAAATTAAGGTAAGATTAACTAGAGCAGAAATTAACTCATTACAAACCAACATTATACCAATATTTCACTTTTTCTTTTACTGTATTCCAAAGTTTGGCATATATAATTGGCACAGGTATTGAATATTTGACCGTACATGACAATTAAGTCAAATATTAAAATTTATAACATGAAAAAATTATTACTTACTCTAACAGCTGTTTCAGCTTTATCATTAGCAGCAAATGCACAAACTTCAAAAGGTACATTCTTAGTAGGTGGTTCAGTTAGTTACGATGGATCTACTATTAAAGATAGCGATGCAAAAAACAATAGTTTCTCTATTGTTCCTCAATTAGGATATTTCGTAGCAGATAACATTGCTTTAGGTACTGGTATTGGTTACAACTGGGCAGAGACTGAAAGTGATGCAGGAGTTAAAAACACAAACAATGCATTTCAATTAGCACCATTTGGTCGTATCTATTCACAAAACGACGGACCAGTTAAATTTTACGGTCAATTAAGCGTTCCAATGTCTTGGGGTACTACTAAAGTTGATGGTGACAAAACAGGAACTACTGCTAAATATGGCGTTGAATTAGCTCCAGGTTTAGCTTTCTTCCCTACTAGCAACATCGGTATCGACTTCAGAGTAAAAGGTCTTTACTTTAACAGCAGCAATGCTGAGCCAACAGGTGGTGAAAAAACTACCGTTAGCACTTACGGATTAAACGCTAGTTCATTAACTCCAACAGTAGGTGTAACTTTCCACTTTTAATCGTTTCTAGATTCAAAGTTAAATATAAAGGCATGGTCAAATTGAATGACCATGCCTTTTTTATTATAAATGATAGTTCAGATCTTTTATACCGTCAGCCAGATAGGTATGGCGACTTGTTTTAGTAGATTGGCTAAATTAACCCTTTCCACTTCAGACTCCTTCACCCATTTCACCTCTTCTAACTCTGCTTTTGGCTGAAGATCATTTAATATAATAGGCAGCTTGCTTTTGAATACATAACCACGCACGGTTTTCCCATATTCATTCACTGCTTGCGCCTCATGAACAGTTAAAAATTCAAATTGATCTTCATTAAGCTTTAATCCCAATTCTTCCTCTAGCTCGCGCAGCAAGGTATCCACCGGGCGTTCCTCACCTTCAATCTTACCTCCTGGTAATTGATAATAAATGGAATTTTGCTTCCGTACTGTTAATAGTTCATTTTGTTCATTTAAAATGATAGCAACAGCAATTTTGATGTATTGTGATAGCTCCATAACTACAAAAAAGGGTATTTTAAGCTAATTTAAGAATCTTGGAATGATTTTTAAGACTATCTAAATAGATATATATGAATAAAGTATCAAAAGAATTGATATTTTTGAAACTATTTGATATAAAACCCTATAGAAATTTCAGAATAAACAGATGAGAAAAATTGCTTTCTTCTTGCCCCTGTTTGCAATCTTGCTGACAGTCGCTTGTAAAAACACGTCTAAAAACACCAGTGCTGCCGAACGTAGGAAACAAGATTCCATAGAGAAGGTTAAGAAAGCTGAAGAAGAAGCCCGTGAAGCTGAAAGGACTAGACCTAGGACTGCAGCAGATATCAAATTAGATAAAGACATCAAATTCGAAAAATATAACCTTGAGGATACTTATCCTTATGAGGACACCACTCGCGTATTCCAATTTGATAAAATAAAGGAAAGGTTAGCCTATATCGAGACCTTCCAAGCGCAAAAAATCAATTACGGGGTATTGCAAAACTATAAGAACCGTAATCGTGAAGCTCCCGTAGTTGAAAATTATGTCAGAAATGCCTATAAAAGGGTTTCAGACACACTTGGAAACGAGCGTTATCAATCTGCTCCCTTATACCGCGAAGAAAATAGTAAAAAACCAAGTATCTATGGTCGTGATGGATCTTTAGTGAGAATCGAAAGTGCAGACACGTTGGATATGGTTAAAGTAACTGGAATCTCCTTTGAGGGAACGTGGTTTGTACCAAAAAGATATGTAAAACCAAAGGGTGATTCGATAAAAATAGAGCATGTAGCCTTTGTAGATGTTACAAACCAAAATATTTGTGTTGTAGAAAGAACCGGTGAAAATGAGTGGAAAATTCGCTCCATGAACCCGGCCACATCCGGCCGTCATAAACCTCCACATGCGATGGAAACTCCGGTAGGAATGTTCTTTGTTCAAGAGCAAAAAGCGAAGATGTTTTACTATAAAGATGGCACAACAAGTATTGAAGGATTTGCCCCATATGCCACTCGATTCACTAATGGAGCCTATATTCATGGTGTTCCGGTGAATAACCCGAAAGGAAAAATCATCGAATATAGTTGGTCATTAGGTACTACTCCCCGCTCCCACATGTGTGTGAGAAATGCCAGCTCACATGCCAAGTATGTTTATGACAATTTCAAACCCTTCCAATCGGTGGTCGTAGTAATCGATTAATGTTTTTTAACACTTTGATTGTCAATTTTTTCCTAATTTTGTATCCGACGAAAAGGAAAAGTGCTTATGAACAAACTATTGTTATTTTCTCTGTGGGCGATTGCAACATCTGCATTAAGTGTAAACCTAGACCAACCCACTATTGTTAAAGAAACAAAAAAAGAAAACATTTCGAAAACTGAGGTAACTAAAGATCCTATTAGGGAGCTTTATAATGAAATGAAATTGTCTAGTGTCTTAAAGTATGAAGCTTTTGAACAAGCAATGCAAGGCTACAATCAAATTCATCCTAAGAATCAAGACATCATTACTGTAATCGATTTCACATTACCTTCTACTGAGAAGCGTATGTTTGTACTCGATTTAAAAGCTAAGAAATTGTTATTCCATAACATCGTATCACACGGAAGAAATTCTGGTGAGAAATACGCGACTTCATTCTCCAACAAACACGGATCTTTCCAAAGCTCTCTTGGTTTCTATATAACTCAAGAAACCTATAATGGTGGAAATGGATTCTCATTACGTTTGAATGGACTAGAAAAAGGAATCAATGATCAAGCTAGACCTCGTGCTATCGTAATCCACGGTGCGGATTATTGCAGTACAGATGTTATTAAGTCAACAGGTCGTTTAGGAAGAAGCTATGGCTGTCCTGCTTTACCTCGTGAATTGACTAAGCCTATCATCAACAGCATTAAAGATGGTACATTATTGTACATTTATTCGCAGAATAAAGAATACATCGCCAGCAGTAAAATGATCAAAAAGATTACTCCTAATCAACCGGAGAATACAATGATTGCTGCCCAACAAGAAGAAGAAGCTTCACACGGCAAAGCGATTATGAACTAATAAGTTTAACTAACCGAAAAGGTTAGACAAAACATAAGATATAGACTGGCAAGTGTCTAATCAAAAAAGAAAGGCTTGAATCACATGATTCAAGCCTTTCTTTTTTACTAATATGTTATTCAGCTATTCCTATTAACTGCTGAAATATGCTCTCACATTTTTACCTTCCATCCAGTTCATGAATGCTCGGTTAACTACTTTGTTTCCACCTGGAGTAGGGTATTTTCCAGAGAAGTACCAATCCCCTTTATGGTTCGGACAAGCAATATGTAGATTATCTAATTTTTGGAAGATAACTTCTAATTCTGCATTCAAATTATGAGGCTTAATGATGCGAACAATCTCTTGAGAGATTTCTTCATCCGTAAAGGGTTCATAGATTGCTTTTACGTAGTTTTCAATTTTATCCTTAGGCATGGTCGTAGAAGCCAAACACTTTTGATATACCTCATCAATGATGTGTGCTAAGCCATTCTTACGTAATAAGGAAATAGCAGCCTCAAATGCAACGAACTCGCCCATTCTAGACATATCGATACCATAACAGTCAGGATAACGAATCTGAGGTGCAGAAGATACAATAACAATCTTTTTAGGATGCAAACGATCCAAGATTGTTAAAATACTTTGCTTTAGGGTTGTACCACGTACAATTGAATCATCAATCGCTACAATGGTATCCTCATGGTTCTTCACAATACCGTATGTCGTATCATAAACGTGTTGCACCATATCTTGACGATCTGCATCTTGTGTAATGAAGGTACGTAATTTAGCATCTTTAACGTTTAATTTTTCAAAGCGTGGCGTCATGCTCAATACTTCATCCATTTCCTCATCAGTTACCTTATCAGCACGTTTCAATAGGATATCCTTCTGGCATTTACGAACGTATTCGTTGATACCATCCATCATACCATAGTAAGAAACCTCTGCTGTATTTGGAATAAAGGAGAATACCGTATTTTTAATATCGTGGTTAATGCTATCCAATACCTGTGGGCATAATAAACGTCCTAAAGACTTACGCTCTTGGTAGATATCAGCATCAGAACCTCTCGAGAAATAAATACGTTCAAATGAACAAGATTTTTGCTCTACTGGTTCACGGAACATTTCTTCTGATACAGTACCATCTTTCTTTGCGATTAAGGCATGTCCAGGTTTAATCTCCTTAACTGCTTGCAATGGAATATTAAAAGCAGTTTGGATTACAGGGCGTTCAGAAGCTACAACTAAGACTTCATCATCTTGGTAATAGAATGCTGGACGAATACCTGCAGGGTCACGCATTACGAATGCATCGCCATGACCAAAGATTCCGGCGATGGTATAACCGCCATCCCAAGTCTTAGCAGAACGGGTTAATATTTTGGAAACATCCAAATTCTTGGCGATCTGCGCAGAGATCTCAATATTGGAGTAGCCATCTAGTTTAAACTTATCAAATAATTTCTGGTTCTCTTCATCCAGGAAGTGACCAATTTTCTCCAATACCGTAACGGTATCAGCTTGCTCTTTAGGATGCTGACCAAGGTCGTACAATTGTTGCAATAACTCATCAACATTCGTCATATTGAAGTTACCAGCAACCACTAAGTTTCTGGACATCCAATTGTTCTGACGAAGGAAAGGGTGGCAACTCTCGATACTATTCTTTCCGTGAGTTCCGTAACGTAGGTGCCCTAAAAGCACTTCTCCGGTAAAACTCACATTATCCTTCAACCATTGGGTATCTTTAGACTCCTCAGGGAAGGCTTTTTGCACGGCTGCAAACTTCTTCTGTACATACTCAAAGATCTCGGATACGGCAGATGAACCCATCGCACGGTAACGAGAGATGTAACGGTTACCTGGTTTTACGTCAAATTTAATCGTCGCAATACCAGCACCATCTTGACCACGGTTGTGCTGCTTTTCCATAAGCAAGTACAATTTGTTGATCCCGTAGTAAGGCGTTCCGTATTTTTCTTGATAATAAGACAGGGGTTTTAACAGTCGGATGAGTGCAATTCCGCACTCGTGTTTTATAGCGTCACTCATTTGCTTGAATTGATGCTGCAAAGGTACGGAATTTTAAAAAAATCTCCGATACATCTTAGTGTAAAAAATTATCGTAAAAATAGACCCGCTATTCGCGGGTCCATATATCTAATCCTCCCAAGCTCCTTCGGCTTGTTTCTGATTGCTGTAATTTATAAATCGATCGCGTCGCGATTGCATCTCCACCTTTTCTACCCTTTGCCAAGTCATGTAGCTGTTCACATATTGACCATTTGACAAAATAGGCTCTGTAGATTTTAAATATAAGATATCCCCCTCAAAGTCGATCTTTCTTTCTTGCGTCTGTCCCTCCCAATTCGGATATGATGAGGTGTGGATGGAATACTGCACGGTGGCAGTGGAATTATCAATTTGATAAGAACCAGCAAATGCAATAAATCCTTTGACACATGATATCAATTCCTCATCATTCGCCAAATAGCGATCATTGGAACTAAAATTACAACGCTCTGAACTTGATATTTGAACAGACATGTGTCCATCTGGTCCATAAATTAAACTACCCTTCGGGCTTTTTCCCATTGGAAAATTGGAATCAATTCCATTTACTGGAACTTCTATATATGATAACAGCAACCAAGTGCCGATTAATTCATTCTTCAATGTAGTCATTTAGGGTTATGTTGTTTACCTCAATAACGGCAAAATTTCTCTAATAGTTTGTAATCCTGTGTAACATTCCTTTTATAGATATTTCCATGACAGAAATATCCTTTATATCTTCGCTACACAAGTTCCAGACCAATTTTGGTCATGGCAATTTAATATAATTTAACCCCTTGATGATGAGTGATAATTGTTATTGCGGAAATACGCGTACCTATTCCTTCTGCTGCCAACCTATACATACTGATCTTAGCCATGCACAAACAGCAGAACAATTAATGCGGGCTAGGTATTCGGCATTCGTGTTACAAAACATTGATTTTATTTATCAAACCTTCCATCCACAAACCCGAAGGTTTCAAAAACGATCTGATATCGAAAATTGGAGTAGAAATTCACATTGGCAAGGATTGGAAATTGTTAAAACAACCGAGTCAACTGTAGAATTCAAAGCTTTTTATCTCGATCAAAACTTAGATTTACAAACACATCATGAAAAATCCAATTTCAAAAAATGGAATGGGAACTGGTATTATGTAGATGGAAAACTATTTCTTTAATTAATAATTTCATAATCATAGTTAGCTATTTATTGAATTTTAGTAAATTAGATTACTGACAATAAAACAAAACAATTATGGGAAAATTTGTAATCTCTACCAGAAAAAATGGAGAATTTCAATTTAACTTAAAAGCCTCCAATGGACAGGTGATTTTAAGTAGTGAAGGTTATTCAAGCAAAGCTGCCTGCGAAAATGGTATCGCTTCTGTGAAGAAGAATGCTGTTGATGTGAACAAATTCGACAAGTTGACAGCAAAAAATGGAAAATTCTATTTCAACCTAAAAGCTGGCAATGGTCAAATAATCGGAACCAGTGAAATGTACGAAAGCGATTCTGGACGTGCCAATGGAATAAAATCCGTGCATGAAAACGCCCCTGATGCTTCCGTAGAAGATACCACAGTTTAAACATAAAAAGTCCCGAACCACATTCGGGACTTTTTATTTTAATTAAAGAACATCTCAACCAATACCATTGAACCTCATTCAATTGCTTTATTTTCCCCAAATTAATTCCTAAGTTTATTCCTAACTTATCTTAAGATAGACGAATACTCCAAAATCATGGTATTTCATTTTATCTTTATTCAATAAGAATTACACGTAAAAACCAATTTAACGCTAATAACCTATTTAAATTACGTCTTATGGGTCTATTTAATTTTTTTAATAAGCCAGAAAAGGAAGACAGTGTATCAACAATACAAGTTGGTCAGGAATGGCATTATCAAACTCGTAAACTTGAAGAAAGTTCAACTTTAAAAATCGTTAAGATCGAACAGTATGAAAACATTGGGAAAATCATACATATTTCCATTTTAGATTTAAAAGTAAAGCATCCTAAATTCCCTGATGAATTCCTAACAGAAGCCACTCATATTCCCATCACAGAAGCTGCCTTACTAAAAAGCATTACGAGCATAAAGAATGATCGTTGTGATTTACCTGATTATGAATTTGGTTATGTACGTTGGAAACATGCATTCGACGAGGAAAAAGCAGGATATTTCGCTATACCTGTAATCGAAGTCGTCCACTATTTAGAGGAAAGTGCCAATAAGTAACAGGAGGTACTTGTAAGCTCATACCGTTTCAAAATTTTCTTGAACAAGCTAGCTTTACCAGTAAAAAATAAAAAGTCCCAAATGTTGATCGGGACTTTTTATTTTTTATCATTGATTACCAGATAACAATACGTTTATCTTTCGGTAAATAATGTTTATCGCCTTCTTTGGTATCAAATGCTTTATGGAAAGCATCCAAATTAATGATTGGACCTATAGCACGGTATTGACCCGGAGAGTGCGGATCGGTTTTCACCTGATTCACTACATACTCATCTGTAGTTTTTGTTCTCCAAATAGTTGCCCAAGAAAGGAAGAAACGTTGATCTTGTGTATATCCATCAATTAAACCTGGATTACCTTTGTCTTTCAAGTACATTTGTAAAGCGTCAAATGCTACGGAAGTACCACCTAAATCACCAATGTTCTCACCTAAAGTAAAACGACCATTTACAAATACACCTGGTACTGGCTCGTAAGATTCAAACTGTGCTACTAAAGCATCGGCAGCTTTTTCAAACTTCTCACGGTCAGCTTCAGTCCACCAGTTGTTCAAATTACCATTTCCATCATATTGTGATCCTGAATCATCAAAACCATGTGATAATTCATGACCGATTACAGCACCAATACCACCGAAATTCACCGCAGCATCTGCTTTGTAATCATAGAATGGAGGTTGTAAAATCGCAGCTGGGAATACAATCTCATTGAATAATGGACTGTAGTATGCATTTACCGTTTGTGGCGACATGCCCCACTCCGATTTATCTACTGGTTTCCCTTGTTTCGCTAAGTTTTGTTGGAAGCTCCATAACTGCATTGCGTGGATGTTATCAATTAATGAATTACCAATCGCTAAAGTCGAATAATCCTTCCATTTATCTGGATATCCGATTTTCACTTTAAATTTCGATAATTTCTCTAAAGCTTTTTCTTTAGTTGTTGGAGACATCCATGCTAATTCCTGAATGTGAACACGGAATGATTTGATTAAGTATTGTACCAATTCCTCACAAGCTGCTTTTGCTTCTGCTGGGAAATAATCCTTAACATATAATTTTCCTAAAAGCTCACCAACATTGCTGTTTACAAAGGCTAAACCACGTTTATCTAATGCACGTTGTTCCTTTTGTCCACGTAAAGTACGACCATAAAAATCAAATGATAACTCATCCAGTTCTTTGGTCAAATAGCCTGTCGCATCATCCATAACATGGAATTTTAAGTATTCCTTGATAACAGGAAGGTTTTCTTTGTTAAGGATCTTATCTAAGTTTTGGTAATACTTCAATTCGGAAATAATAACCGTATCCGCTTTGAAACCTACAGTTTTAAGATATTTCGCAACATCCATGTTCTTCACCATCTTACCCAGATCATTTACAGCAACTGGGTTATAGCTTTTTTGAGCATCACGTTGCTCCTCAACAGTTTTTAAAAAAGAAGCAATTTCCTTCTCAAATGCAACAACTTTCGGTCCCTTAAGATCGCGAGTCTTCTGGTCAACTTTACTATATAAAGTATTGATGTATTTCTGGTAATTACCTAAGGTTTCTGTATTCTTCTCATCCACTTTTTGATAATAAGAACGTCCTAAACCTAATCCACCACCACCTAAATAAACCGCATTCATATTACTATTCTTCATGTGGGCATATACATAACCACCGAAGAATGGATTTCCACCTACTGGACCATATTTTAAGAAATAATTATAAAGTCCAGCCAAATCCTGAACCTTATCTATATCACTCAGTTGCTGGAGAATAGGTTTTACACCCAACTTATTACGCGTATCAAAATCTACATACGAACGGTATAGATCAGCAATTTTTTGACCGTCAGTACCCTTTTCAAACTTCTTGGTAAGGGACTCTTTCAATATTTTCAAACTTGCTTCATCGGTATTTTCGCCCAATTGATTGAAGGATCCCCAGCTCGCTTTATCCGAAGGAATCTGTGCAGTTTTCATCCAATTACCATTCACGTAATTGTAAAAATCGTCTTGCGGACGAACCGTCTTATCCATATAAGACAGATTAATGGCCTGATTTTCTTGCGCATAGCTTAAACTCGTACCAGCAAGCAAGGCAGCCATAAATACATATTGCTTCATAATAGACTTATTAGTAAAAAAATAATCTAGAAATTAGAATTTCCTATGCAAACATAAGGATTCTAGGAAATAACAAGAAGTAACTATTTTATATATAAAAAAGAAATGCAAATTTATCCTAAAAATCCACCCCCCTATTTAAAAAAACGGATGCAGCAACAATCTCCTAATCATATCCAAAATAACTAAGGTAATTTTATAATTAGTTTAACAAGGCATAATGCTACGTGCAGTATAAATTCAGCACTAATTTCGAATGCTATATGCTCCATTTTGCTTCGAAACTCTAAGGGAATTTTTACGAATCTAATATGGATCTTGTTCGGATCTCGTTCGGTCGGAACCGAACGAGATCCGAAGGAGTTCCGAACAAGTTCCGAAGGAGATCCGTAGGGTTCTCGAATCCAACCCCTAGCAAACCCCTTGGAAAGACGATGTGACTACAGACAAAAGACAACAGATTTTAGCATCAAGTGATTGGAGAATTCGAGCTATCCTTTAAGAAATTTATAAGAAAGGTGGAAGGATTTGAGGACAGCTTTTTCAGAATATAATTATATGTTAATAAAATTGGTGTTAGGGATAAAGGAAAAGGGGGCTTATTTTTTGTCTGCCTTCATGATATCCCCTATGATTAGAGTTGAAAATCAAATCTATTTCACCACTTTTTGTTGAACAATACGGTGAACACGGTACATTAGGCCTATACAGATTAAAATACTAATAAAGGTTATAATGCCTAGCAGGTTAAAATTTTGAAACCCCTTTCCGTCCACAGCATCTACCAAAACCGCTCCACCTAATATAGAAGCAATTCCTCCGCTGGATTGTTGAATTGCAGAGTTTACATTCATAAAAGCGCCACGCTCCTGAGGCTCAGGTATGGCTGTAATCATTGCTGTTGCACTGATAATCCGTGAGGAAACAAACAACATCATACAGCTAAAAGCCACGGCAACCATAAAGATATTTCCTGCAGGAACATTGACAAACCACAACATAAAGATCCCTGCCATGATACTCCCTAAAACAAAGAGTTTATATTTTCCCCAAGAATCGCTGAGTTTTCCAAAGAAAGGCGAACCAATAAGAGTAGCAATACCCGCACTAAAAAACACATAAGGTAATTGCTCCTCCGAATAATTCAAATCAAAAACTAAATGGGGAGTTATATAGGGTTGTAATAAAAAGCCTCCAGTGGCTAAAAAGAATGTAGTGGAAAAGGCAACCAAGTATTTTTTATTTGAAAATATCCGCTTGATAACCTGAAAGTAAGATTTTGATAATTCAGGATTATATTTAGAAGGAATAGGTTGCATATACCGTTTGATCATGATGAGGTTGACAAGCCCAATACTGACAACCAGGTAAAAAGGTACATGCCAGGACCATTTATGGGCTAAGTATAAGCCTAGAGGAATGCCGAGAATCTGACTAGCTGAGAATGCCATTTGTATAAATCCCATTACCCTTCCACGGATTTCATATCGAAAATAATCGGTCACAATAGCAAAGGTAATTCCTGACATGACTCCACCAAATATACCGGCTACTACCCTCGCTCCCATTAAGAAATAATAGCTGGGTGCAGTAGCACAAAAGATGGTGCCAATTAAAAATCCGACATACATCATCAAAAGGATCTTCTTTCTATCAAACCGATCGATGAAACCTGCCAAAAGAAAGCCTGATGCACCAGCACTCAGGGCATAGGCTGAAACCAATATCCCAAATTGGTGGGTACTAATATCTAAAGCATCAATCAATTGGGAACCTAAGGGTGCCATGACAGCAAAGTCTAGAACTACAGTAAACTGAACAATGGTCAACATAGCAACCAAAATGGCTTCGTAACGGCTAAAAATCATAAGGGTACCTTTATTTAATAGTCTTGATAAAAATAGAACATAATTTGAAGAAATCGCTTAAAAGGTGAAATATAAGATTTATAGGCATGATAAATATTATGATTAAAAATGGTTAATTTGCAGGATATGTATTTGGAAATCGATGGCCAAGGCTATGAATTAATCAGCTCCTCAGAAGCGGGTATTAGTCTTGATTTTAAGAATCCTGAACTTCCTATTATCTATGCTCATCCCTTACAAAGTATAGATCAGGTAAAATCCTTTGTCAGGGCATTTAAGAAACCAAATCCGTTTGTTCATACCTCCTCTGTATCGCACCTTGAATTCTTACAACTCAATATATTTGATAGTAAGGTTGCTGTAAAGATAGCGAGGGCACCAAAATTTTCCTGTTTCTGGAAAGGAGATATGGCTACTTGTAGTCTCCCAAATCGAATGGATATGGGGAATGATGTCATTCAGAAAAAAATAGCTGATTATTTATTTGAACAATTTATACAGCATCGCGTTTCCTATTGGGAGGAAGAATTGAATGTGTTAATTGGAGAAATTCATTTTCGGAAAATGCAAAGACAGCATTTTAGTTTAAAAAAGGAGAATTCCGACCTTACATTCAACAAAAACAACAAACAATTTCCGAAGCGGATAAATGATTACATCGTCTGCAAGGCTATTTTAAGTTTATTTAATGATCGAACGAAAACGATAAAACTTTTACAAGCATATTTTGCAGAGGAACAACAGATAGAAAGGATTATAGACCATGGATAGTCAAGAGTTTAGATTTGAGCTTAATGTTAATGAGGACGCCTTAAAGGGGTATCCCGAAAACCCACAACAGTTAGCAGAACTAATTGATAAAGAAGTCATCAAGGACTTACAAAACTTTGTTTTTGATAATTTAAAGGATAAAGATGGAAGCCCTGAAGTCGCCGATATTGAAATTAAGCATTTTAAATATCATGAAATAGATAAAAAGGGTTCCTTTCGTCTGCAGTTTTTAATCGATAGAAGATTTTGCTGTTCGGACACCGATAGCTGTACTGCAGATTATATCGATTTTCAATTTCAGTTTCAGAATGGAATACTCCGGGCTATAGGCGGATACTTTGATTGGACATTATCCAATTAGTTTCTTGTAATAGCACTTATATAAAATACCTAAAAAAGCGCCATGAAATGTTATTCATGGCGCTTTTATTTTATATTTTGATCAATAAATTAACCAAATATTTCATTAAGTTCTTTCGCTAATCTCAAGCCAGCTTTCAAAAGACAAGCTTCCATTGGAGCCTTAAATTTGAAGATGTAGTCGTAAGATAGCTTATTGTTTTTCGCTACATCATCATAAATTACATTCGCCAAATTATGCGATTCATACAACCACTCTTCAAAAGTTGAATTGCTGTATTGTTTGTAGAATTCTTTTTCATAGTCCAATACTCGAGCATATTCGGTATAAGACCATTTTTCATTATCCACCAAATCACTATCCCAAACACGGTGTATATTGCCCTCACGACCAAAGAAAGTAATAGGGATTCGGTTTCCACCAAGGTCTTCTGCTCTACTCACATGCATGGGTTGATGAGCATCTCCTAAAAGGTGAACCACAAAATATAAAGCTTGTTGCCTTTGTTCTAGGCTTAGGTTTTTATCGTTTGCTTGTTGCCTAACACGTTTATAAGCTTTGTATAGGTTTTCCTCTGGCGAGTTTTGTAATGCTACAAGAAATTGTTCGTAGGTCAAATTCCCTGGCGTATTTAAAAAGTGCCAAGTGCCTGTTCGGTTAATTAGTGTGTCAGGAGAGGACTTAATAAAATCTGCCCAGTTCGACCAATAGGCTAATTTTTGATGGCCAATAAGTTTTTCAATGTTTCTTTTTGCCTTTCTACTAAGGTGTTTTTCGGCAATCTCCGAGATGACACGATGCCCTGTTGTGCCCCAAGCTAATACATCCTGACTAGCGGTCAAGAAGGTAAAGAATACGAGGATTCTAGCTACTAATTTCATATACTGTTTATTATTTAAAGATATCAAATCCATATTGTGCTGTGGACCAAAAACTGTCTAAAGCCATGATTCTTGGTTTAAAGAACGAAATTAAGCTTGGCCAATCTTCTTGTTTGAAAACCGATACTCCTCGGATTTCGGTAAATATTCTTGCTTTTGCCTTGCCGTATTCGTCATAAAAATCCAAATCCCAGATCCACTCCTCTCCTAGTTCATCTTCTAGGATCGTTTTATATTGTAGAAACTGTTCAAATATCAAGGCACGAATACCTTCATCTGGATTGGCAATCTCAATAGCTATTTGTGCGACTTTATTGCTAGCTTCCATACGGAAAAAAAGATAGCGTATTCCAGTTTTGTAATTTACCCAGGTTACCTTAGTACCATCTGAACTTGGAACGACGGACATATACTGCCCAAAGCTTGTCCAAAAATTTTCCTTTATCCTTTTCGCTTCTTCTCTTGAGTACAATTCACTAATTTTAAGGCAAAGCTAGGAATCTCCTTAAACTTTTCTGGCCTTTACGTTGTTTTATATACAGTTTTATATTAAAAAATTACAATGGATAAGAAAAAATCACTGATCGCCCTTTCTGCTGTAGCCATAGGCTCGGTAATTTATAATTATTTAAAACCCGTAAAATCCAAGGTGGAAGTTGTTCGCAACTTCGATATCAAACGATATTTAGGAAATTGGTATGAGATTGCCAGACTGGATTTCAAACACGAGAAAAATTTACGGAACGTATCTGCTGAATACCAATTCAACGATAATGGAACGGTAAAAGTGATCAATCAGGGCATTGACCAAAACACTGGCGAATTAAAGCAAAGTATCGGAAAAGCAAAATTTGTAGGAAGTGAAACGGAAGGCGCTTTAAAAGTATCTTTTTTTGGGCCATTTTATTCCGGATATAACATTGTTCAGCTGAACCCAAATTATGAAGATGCCTTAATATTTGGGGACAATTTGGATTACATATGGATTCTTTCGAGATCAAAGGAACTTTCAGAGGACCGCAAAAAAGTATATTTAGATTATGCTACTGCATGTGGCTATGATGTTTCAAAATTAACGTGGACTGAACAGGGGGATATCCTCGAAACTACAGGCCAAATACCGGTTGAATAACAGAATAGTCTAAGGTCGTATCTTGAGAAATGGCTTCTGCCATTTCTTTAAGATCAGGCTTACTAATCACATTGCCTAGGCCAGCATTAAACAAATGACACAATTGCAGTGCTGCTTCCTGTTTATCCTCCGCAGCAATGACGGCACTGCCTACATAGAAGTTTAGGATAGATCCTGCGTAGATTCCAAATAAGGAAAAATCTAAATTACTCCCCTTTTGTGGAAGTGCCTTTATAAATTTCTCAAAGTCATCTTGAAGCATGTTTTTTTGGACAGGATTTAGCATGTCACAAAAGTACTAAAGCTTATCTTAATTTTAACATCCATTTCTATGGAAGGCGTAAGTTGGTTTTTATACAAAAGAATTAGGGATAGTCCATCAATTCGATTGATTTCCTATCCCTAATCTGCTAAACACGAAGTCTAGCGTTATGGTTGTATATAAAAGCGTCTAATTAAAACGCTTTAGGTTTTTTCAATTAACCAAGCTTATTTACGAACAGATACCGATACGCGACGATCTTGTACACGATCAGATTCTGGAGCAGATGCATCAAATTTCGCAAATTCAGAACCATAGCCTTCTGTCTCAATTACCTGACCACCTACACCTTTTGCGTCAAGAGCATTCTTAACCGCAACTGCGCGCTCGTTGGAAAGTTTCTTGTTGTATGATTCATCACCTGTTTTATCGGTATATCCTCCGATTTTAATTTTCAAATCTGGATAAGCTTTTAATATCTCAGCGATATTTTCCACCTGAACTTGACTTTCTGGAAGGATATTCGAAGTGTTTGTTTCGAAATTCAAGTTATCAAAATCAAACCAACGGTTTTTAAGATCTTCTTCAGTCATATTGCTATATCCTGCATTTACGAACTGTACCAATTGATCTTCAATACCGCCTTTATAAGCATTCAGTGTTTTGCCATCTGGCAATGTCACCATAATGGATTCCCTTACCGGAGTTCCAGATGTAACGGCAGAATTATCAACGGCCATTGTATCCGAAGGAGTCATCATAGCTGTAGAGTCTACTGCATTATCTTTATCGTCATTTCGGAAGTTCTTTCCGAAAAGAAACCATAATAATAATAACAGCAATGGTATCAAAAGCCACCAAAGGCCTCCACCTTTTTTACGTTCTTCTTGATGTACTACTGGTTCATTCGGATTACGGATTGGTCCAACGGGATCAACACGCTCACGCATTGGCACCACAGAGTCTTCCACTAGAACATCCTTAACTGGGTCTACCACTGGTTCTGTATGTGTCGGGATAGCATGTCCAACATTGGAAGCAGCATCTCCGAACAAACCTAGGGAAAGGCCAGCAGGTAGAGCGGATAAAAATCCAGACTTTTGTTCGTTTAATTCTCCAGCAATACGGTTAGCATCCCAGTTGACACCATTCATGGTAATCGCAGAAATAACGGATGGAATCGCTGATTTTAGAATGTTCATGACCGACCCGGAATTCGTTCCTAAGAATCCAGAAAGTTTTTCAAGAACAAAATCAAGCTTACCTCCGAACAATTGTCCGATGATTCCTTGTACTTGCTCACCAAAACCTGAATTAGGGCTGTCAAGTGGGACATTAATATCTTGTCCTGGTTCATTCGTTCCGGTAAACATACCTTTGAAACGATCTAATATGCCTTGAAGTGCTCCTTCAGGTTGCTGTTGCAAGCCTAAAAATAAAGAAGGTAGTGAGGCATCAAGGCCTTGTTGTACTTTTTCATTTGTCATACCCTCATTTGCCGCTAGGCGGTCAATGCTTTCTCCAGTAATCAAGGAGCGGGCAGCGTTTAGCAATCGGTTTTCCATAATATGTGCTATTAGTGATATTCAACAAACAACCGATGTAATATTTTGTTTGCAATTGCACTTATAATTAAATTAATATTATCTTAACAAGATAACCTTAATTTTGTAACAGAGCATATCAAACAGCATATTTTAAAATGAACAAAAAGTTATCTTTATTATTTTTAGCCCTAGCCTTATTTACAAGTTTTGCTTACGCACAGAAACAGCCTAAATATATTTTCTTTTTAATTGGAGATGGAATGGGTCTGAGCCAAGTAAATTCAGCGGAACTATTCCTAGCGGCACAAAAAAAGCAACATGCTATCGTCCCTTTAGTATTCAGTAAATTTCCACATGCTACCTTTGCGACCTCCTATTCGCTCTCGCATGGAGTAACTGATTCTGGTGCTGGTGGTACGGCTTTAGCTGTTGGTTACAAAACAAAAAATGGTGTTATTGCCATGGATAGTGCCGGCGTAAAACCTTATAAAAGCATTGCTTATTTGGCTAAGGAAAAAGGCATGAAGGTAGGCATTACCACCTCGGTAAGTATTGACCATGCCACGCCAGCATCGTTTTATGCCAATCAACCAGACCGTGATATGTATTATGAAATTGGCCTAGATATCATCAAATCAAATTTCGATTTCTTCGGCGGATCTGGTTTCTTAAAACCAACCACCAATGCTAAAAAAGAAGAAGTTGCATCATTACTTCCTCAATTAGAAAAAGCAGGTTATCAGTTTTTCCATGGAATTAATGAATACAAACAAGCTAAAAACAAACAAGCAAAAACCATCTTGATGAATAACAAAGGTGCTGATGCAGTATCCTTAAATTATGCTATTGATCAAAAACCTGGTGACCTTACATTAACTCAAATCACAGAAGCTGCAATTGAATCATTAAAAGACAGCAAAAATGGTTTCTTTTTAATGGTTGAAGGTGGTAAAATTGACTGGGCTTGTCATTCAAATGATGGTGCAACTACTGTTCAAGAGGTTCTAGACTTCAACTCGGCTGTTAGCAAAGCATATGAATTCTATGAGAAGCATCCAGAAGAAACCTTAATTATAGTTACTGCTGACCATGAAACTGGTGGTTTGGCAGTAGGTAATGGTAGTTCAACCTTACGATTGAATAATCTTGCCAATCAAAAAATATCTCAAGGAGCTTTATCAGCTATTATTAACGATTTCAGAACGAAGAATCCTTCAGCAAGCTGGGATCAAGTGAAAGAGCTTTTAAGCCAACATACAGGATTATGGAAAGCTATTAAGGTTGCAGAGAAAGAAGAAAAAGAAATTTTCGCAGCTTATGAAAAGAGTTTTGTAAATCATCAAAACGAAACAGAGAAGAGTTTATATGCTACAAACGACAAAATCGCTTCTTTGGCAGTACATGCAGTAAATAAAGTAAGTTCATTAAGCTGGGCCTCAGGAGGCCACTCAGCAGCTTATATTCCAGTTTTTGCTATTGGAGTAGGTGCAGATCAATTTAACCATAAAATGGATAATGTTGATATCCCTAGGACTGTTGCAAAAATCGCTGGATGGAATATGCCTTAAATCAAGGGTTGTAAACATTAATGTTTTTATATTCATATTCATTGACCGAAAAAGGCATGAGAAATCATGTCTTTTTTTTATTTATAATTTCTTGAATAAATATACCTTAAACAAGTTTAATATATAACCGATAAGAATTCTTTCTCCAATTAGGAAGGATTAAAAATTCTCTTTTTAATATTAATCAAATGCTCTAAATTGAGATTGTTATTTTTCGTATTTTCAACAGGATGAATGATGTTTTCCATTCATGCTAATACTTATGATAAGTGAAAAAAAAACCAATTATAAAATGCAAATCCTAATAATATGAAGGCTTTTAAGATTTTCTTGTACATACTATTCAGTATTATTTTTCTAGGCCCCACAAGTAGTATACTTAATGGAAAATTCAATTTATTTGGATTTCCTAAGGTTTATTTTCAACGTGCTGTTTTTAATTCGGATATAAATTCAGGCTTTTCATTATCTTTTACGCCAATTAATCTAATCTTGGATTTAGTTCTCTTGATTCTTGTGATTTGGCTAATTAAGCGATTTATCAAATAATAAAAAATTGCTGTATGCCCAAGACCATACAGCAATTAATCTGCTTCCATATTAAATAATCAAAGGAATAATAATTACACAGATTTGAAGTAATATTGATTCTTTTGAAAACTTTTATGAACATCCATTTAAGTAGCCATAGCCGGACTGTTTTCTCCTTTTGCAGAAAGAAATAATAATCGATCTACGCGAACTTCAGTACTTTGCTTTTCTTCTCCATTTCTATTTGTGTATTTGGAGTGTACTAGCCTTCCTTGAATTAACCATAGGCTTCCCTTCTGCCCTTTCTTTTCCAAATGTTTTGTTAAATTTCCCCAGACACTTAGGGTATGCCATTGGGAGTTGGTTACTTGCTTGTTGTCCTTATCTAGGTAGGTGATGTTCGTCACAAACCTTATTATACAATAGGCAACACCATTTTGACTAACTTTTACCTGTGCATCTGTACCTAATCGTCCTAGCAATTGCACAGAATTTCTTAATGAACTCATAATCATAACTTTATCTTGTTTTATTATATTAACCACCATAGGGCTTCTAAACACAATTCAAAGTTCAGTAGTTCCTTAAAAATCATTCGTATACCAATTGGTTATAGGTGATTATAAGTGATTATAAATGATTAAAACAATAGAAATAGTACTATGCCGGACAAAACATGTAATGAATGCCAAAAAACAATTCGCGGGCGATCAGATAAACGATTTTGTGATGACAATTGCCGAAATGCCTATAACAATAGAAAAAACAGTAGCCAGGATAATGTTTTGCGAATGATTAATCGCAAACTCCGTAGAAACAGAAATATTCTTCAGGAATATCTTGGCGAAGAGAAAATGATCAAGGTGAATAAATTCAAGCTTCTTACTGAAGGGTTCACCCTCGACTTTCATACGCATACCATTCTGACAAACAAAGGTCAGACATATTTCTTCTGCTATGAATATGGTTTTTTAGAGATTGAAAATGGTTTGCTCTTAATTGTCAAGAACAATAAAAACCTCAAACAACAAAAAGTCCTCAATGCAAATACCTAAACCTTTTTTTGTCATCTGTTTTTCTTGAGCTGAAAATCCTTTCAGCTCTTTTTTATTGGTTTGGGATAAAGTTTCTATTCAATTTATCATATCTGGATGTAGTGGAAATTACCATATAAAGCTATATTTCTAAATGAAGTATCCACTAAATAAAAAAGCTGTACTAGGATTCTAGACAGCTTTTAGTACTATAATTAAATCTTATGGTCTTCATTTTTTATTGAATGTGTCGATATAAAAAATTTAGATTCTTCATGCTTTCTTACTGAAAAGGTAAAGATGATTTCTAAATAGAGGACCTGTTTTAAACTGGCACTTCAATCAGAATAAATTCTGCCTTGGTATCGGCTTTAATGGTTACATGTTGTTCACCAACTATGGCCAATCCATCTCGAGTTTGTAACTTTTGTCCTCCCACTTCTACATCACCACGAATTACGAATACATATAATCCATTTTTCTTGTCCTTCCAAACATATTCCCGAGAAAAGCCAGCTGTAAAATCAGCCCAATGAATCCAAGCATGTTGATGGATCCATACGCCGTCATCATCTGCATTTGGTGAAAGTATTTGCAGGAAATTATTATGAGCTTGGTCAAAATCAATCTTTTGTTGATCATATCGAGGTTCAACATTCTGCTCCTCAGGAATAATCCATATCTGCAAAAATTCTACAGGCTTACTTTCAGAATGATTGTATTCACTATGTTCAACACCAGTACCTGCACTCATGACTTGTATTTCCCCTTTTTTGATAACGGATGAATTACCCATACTATCGGTATGTGCTAATTCACCTTCTAAAGGAATAGATATGATTTCCATATTGCTGTGGGGATGACGTCCAAAGCCCATTCCAGGAGCTACTTGGTCATCATTTAATACCCGTAAAGCACCAAAGTTCATGCGCTCTGCATCATAATATTCAGCAAAGCTGAATGAGTGTTTTGATTGTAACCAACCGTGGTTTGCATCTCCACGCGTATCTGCTAGGTGTAAACTGTATTTTGCCATCTTAATATTTTCCTTCCTATTTAGTTATAACACAAAGTTGAAAAGAAATGTTTCTTTCAGCATTGATGTAGGATAAGAAAACTGTTGCTAAAGAAGACCTTCATCCTTAAAACTCAGATATCCAGAATCCGTAAAGATCAAATGATCTAATACTTGAATATCCATGAGTTGAGCAGCTTGAACAATTTTCTTGGTTAATTGCTTATCTGGTTCACTTGCTCGGAGCGTCCCTGAGGGGTGATTATGCGCCAATATAATCGAATGCGCTTTATTGCTTAGCGCGTAGCGCAGTATGATTCGGATGTCTACCGGGGTGAAATCTTGACCACCTCTACTTATCATTTGCCGGTCTATGGCCTTACAACCGGTATTTAAATAAATTGCCCAAAATTCTTCATGAGGGAGATCTTGGAGCTGATCTTTTAGGTATTGATATACAATCTTACTGCTGTTTAATACATCTCTAATTTCTTCTTGAAAGTCTTGTCTTCTTCTACCTAGCTCTAAGGCTGCGATGATGCTGATGGCTTTAGCTTCACCAATTCCACGAAATTGGCATAAATCATTTACTTCTAACTTGGAAAGTCTTAACAAATTATGACTTACACTTCCAAGCAATCTTTTGCATAATTCTACTGCGGATTCATTTCTATTTCCAGAGCCAATTAAAATGGCTAATAATTCGGCATCAGATACCGATCTTCGTCCGTGTAATAAGAGCTTTTCTCGAGGTCTATCAGCTTCTGCCCATTCGCGAATGACCATTTTTTCCATATAATTACCTTTTTTACTTATTCTTCAATTTCTACTTAAAAATAACAAGAAAAAAGCATATACAAAACTCATTATCAATATGTTAACGACATCATTTTAGATTTTATACAGAAACCTTATCTTTGTAAACATTTCAAAAAGGTTTGAATATTATGAGTAAAGCAATTATCAAGACAGAAAAAGGCGACATGACTGTGGAATTTTACAACGCAGATGCTCCAAATACCGTGGCTAACTTTATTAAATTAGCTAAATCAGGATACTACGATGGTTTAACATTTCACCGCGTAATTAATGACTTCGTAATTCAAGGTGGATGTCCAAATACACGCGAAGGTGCTACAGGTGTACCAGGCACTGGTGGTCCAGGTTACAAGATTGACTGTGAATTAACAGGAGAAAACCAATACCATGACCGTGGTGTATTGTCAATGGCACATGCTGGTCGCAATACAGGTGGTTCTCAATTCTTTATTTGCCATAGCCGTAATAATACTGCTCACTTAGACAGAAACCACACTTGCTTTGGTAAGGTTGTAGAAAATGTTGATGTAGTTGATGATATTCGTCAAGGAGACCGCATTTTAGGAATTGAAGTAATCGAGGATTAATAAAAAACAGAAAGCATGAATTTAAGAGGATTAGTATCTGTAACTGGAAAACCAGGATTATATAAATTAATTGGACAGAATAAAGGTGGGTTTGTTTTAGAAACATTAGATGCGGCTAAATTGAAGTCAGTAGTTAATCTTTCGACAACAAAAATGGCTACTTTAGAAGATATCACTATTTATGGTGAAGAGGAAGAAATCCGTTTGTTAGATGTTTTTGAGACTATCAAAACCAATTCTACAGAACTTCCTGATCCTAAAGCTGACGGTACTACCCTACGTAACTTCTTCCGTGAGGTTGCTCCTGGTCATGATGAAGATCGTGTATATTCATCTGATATTAAAAAAGTTATTACTTGGTACAATATCATTAAGGAACTTCCATTATTTGACGAAGAAGCTCCGGCACCTTTAGTATAATTACTGAAACGGTACACAACCAAACAAAACATAGAAAAGCTCCATCAATCACAAATTGATGGGGCTTTTTTATTTTTCAGGAAAACATTTACCTCCAGACTTGTTAATATAGCACAGATAGCCTTTAGTTTTTCGGTTAGCATTTGTTATATTTAGGGAATAGCTGAAAATTGGTATTTCAATCCATTTCAGCTTAAAAAACATTCTAAAACATCTATGAGTTTAAACTACGAACTGCCTTTATTAGAAAAAGCCAATTACCAAGCTTTTTGGAATTGGTTCAAAGAACATAGTCAAGATTTTTACGAGACATTGCAGAAAGGCGAGTTGGTCGAAGAGGATTTAATATCGCTATTAGCCCCTAAAGTCAATGAACTTGACTTAGGGCTATATTTTTTAATAGGTTTAGAAGAGAATTCGGCTAAACTGGTATTCACACCGGATGGCAATGTCCGCAAGGTATATCTTGCTGAAGAACTGGTTGCCACAGCACCTGAAGTTCCTTATTGGAGCTTCTCGGCCTTGAAACCGCCAACCAATGTTAGTTCATTTTCCATTCGAATGTTAGACTTGGAGTTTGATAAGGCCAAAATAAGCTTTTACCCTAGAATTAACCCCTCCTATCCAGATGAAATCGATTTGGTCATGATTTATCGCCCTTTTCAAGAAGAGTTTGCAGATGAAATTACCAATGGTGTTTTTATCTTCTTAGATAACTTCTTAGGTGAGGAAACTATGATCGATCGAATAGACCGCTTGGAGGTTCGAGGTCCTGGTGATGATATCCCGGAGGAGATTCCTGTTGAAAAGCTACCAGATTATATTGATTGGCGAGAAAAAGAATTTGTAGAAAAGTATCAAGATATAACATTTGACCCTACTGAGGAACAATTCGCGGGGTATGAAGCTACATTAGAAGATGGAACTCCAATTATCTCTACCATCAATACAGGAGCAATGAAATGGGACCATAAAGCCTCACACCCTTGGATGTTTTTTATAACACTGCATTTTGAAGAAGTAAATGAAGTCGGCTTTCCAACTGAAAAAGAATATAATCTTTTAAGTGACTTAGATAATCAAGCCTATCAATTACTTCCTATATTGGAAGGAAACATTTACTTAGGACGTGAATTAGGAGATTCACAGTGTGATATTTATTATGCTTGTAAAGATTACCGAATGGCTTCAAAGATTGCCGATTGGATAGAAGCAGAATATAAAGATAAATTGAACATCACCATCGATATCTTTAAGGATAAATATTGGCAAGCACTTGAGCGCTTTAATTTCTAAACTATGGAAATAAAAGATTTAAAATCCATGGATATTCAAATTAGGCCTTATGAAAATAAGGATAAAGAGATGCTATTAAATTTGCTTCGTTTAAATATTCCAACCTATTTTCACCCTAATGAGCTGGAAGATTTAGCAAATTATCTTGACAAGGAGATTGAAGATTATTTCGTACTAGCGGTAAATTCTAATTTACTTGCTTCAGGAGGAATTAACTATGATGAGGATGGACATACCGCAAAAATAAGTTGGGATATCGTACATCCAGAGTACCACAAGCAAGGATTAGGATCTCGATTATTGATCCATAGGTTAGCTTGTATTCGAAGTAAGCCTTCGATTAAGAAAATCACCGTAAGGACTTCGCAATTCGCTGATCAGTTCTATGGAAAACATGGCTTCCAAGAATTTGATCGTCAAAAAAACTATTGGGCAGAAGGCTATGATTTAGTAAGTATGGAATTCCAACCCATAATTTAAAAACTATGATTATTTCAAAAAAACAAATCCTATCAATTGGATTAATAGGTACAGCAAGCTTAATTTTTGGTAGCAGCTGTCAACAGAACGGTAAAACCAAAGAAACGGATTCGACTACAGATTCTTTACCTGAAAAACAGGTAGACTCAAATATTACGGAACTAAAATTAGATACGGCTTGGAAAGATTTAGGGGACTCATTAGAAGTTCCTGAATTTGCCATTAAACTGGAGTTTTCAGAAAAATCTAAAAAGCTAATCAAAGAAACACAAGAGTCGGTTATCATTAGCACCTATTTGTTGGGTGTTCCGGCCGATAAGAATTCCTCAGCCTATAAAAACGATGGTCAGCTAGCATTAGCTAGTCAGGATATAGAATTATTGCAAGAGGATTTTGCCATTGTGCATGGAATGAAAATCGCCAAAGAAGATTTAGACCTTTTGGAAAACAGAGATTTTGACGTATCAGTAAATGTATATTCTGGTCGAAGAAGTAATCCTAATAACGTTCTTTCTGGAGGATATTACGATGGGAAAATATCTAGTGCACGAGGAAAAGTACATAACATTAAGTTAGAATTAATAGAAGAGGCACATCCTATTAACTAATAACTTCTTGTTGATGAGAATTGCGGTTAATAAGTACGAATAATAAACTTCTCTGTTACACAAGTTACAAGTACTTCCTTTTAATTCATGCATCTTTGAATAGATTCAAATGAAAGGAAAGTAGAAAGCATAAGGAAAAGATTTATGGATAAGGACGTGGAAAAACAACAATTGAATCAAGCATATTGGAATGAGCGATGGGAAAATCGACAAATGGGTTGGGATATAGGATATGCCTCTACTCCTATTGTTGAATTCATGAATGGCTACGAGAATAAGGATGCTGCCATTCTGATTCCTGGATGTGGAAATGCTTATGAAGCCAATTATTTGTTGGATCAAGGATTTACCAACATTACGCTGATCGATATTGCACCCAAATTAGTGGAGGATGTCAGAAAAAGAATGGAAGGCAAAGCAAATATCAAGGTGTTATTAGGGGATTTCTTTGACCATGAGGGTTCTTATGACTTGATTCTGGAGCAGACATTTTTCTGCGCAATTGATCCTACCCTACGTCCGGCTTACATCAGTAAAACAGCTTCCCTATTGAAAGAAGATGGCCTTTTGGCTGGTGTATTGTTCAATATTCATTTCCAACGTCCTGGACCTCCTTTCGGCGGTCATGAAGAAGAGTATCGTCCAGCTTTCGAAAAATCATTTGAACTTCAAATTATGGAACCTAGCAGTAATAGCATTCCTGAGCGAAAAGGTTCTGAGTTATTTATCAAATTGAAGAAGAAAAATGTACAGAATTAAAAATTATCTAAGTCAATGGAGCATCATGCGCATTTTAAGACTTGTTATGGGAATTGTTATCACTATCCAAGGTATTAAATCCGGACAATGGATTATTACAGGATTGGGAATAATGTTTACAGCATTACCATTATTCAATATGGGCTGCGGAGCCAATGGTTCCTGCGAGGTTCCTCCAAGAAGAAGGGAACAATAAAAGAACCCTTTAATCGAATAACAGTTAGTCTTTTTTATAAGCTATCTGAACATTTTTACCTGCAAAACACATTTTATCCTTTTAGAAATTAAACATTTATGTAAATTAGCGGTTATACTACTATGTTCAGATGGCTTTACATACCGCTAATCATCATGCTTTGTTCATTCGCACCAAAGCAAATGTCAGCTTGTGAAAAGCACTTGGAGACAACAGAAAAAAGTTGTCATAAACCAGATGAACAAAACCAACAAGAGAATAAGCATGCTTGTTGCAAAGATCATCCAAAAGAACATAAAGACCATGCGGGAAAATGCTCTTCAGAAAATGGAGCCTGCTGTTGTGTTGTTCCCCATGTATTAAACTGCTGCCTAATCAGCTTTGAATATGATTTCTCCACTATTATAGCTACAGAGGAGAAAGTTTATCAGACTTTAAGTCCTGCACTAATAGCCTCAGGATTCTTTAGCATTTTTATCCCTCCTAAAATAGCGTAATACCCTTCTCAAAAAAGTATTTATTCAAGCTTCTCTGCTATTTCCAGAGCTAAGCTGCTATTTTATGTATTTATTATTTAGATAAAAATGAAAAGATCCATTCTTTTATTGGGTTTGTTGTTTGCCTTTGGTATGAACCACGGCCAAGCCCAAATTAAAAATCAAAAGACCGTTACTGCCAAAGTGAAAGGTAATTGCGGTATGTGCAAGAAAACCATTGAAAACGCAGGAAATGAAAAAAACATTTCATCCGTAGTATGGAATGCAGACTCCGAAACCGCAACTATAAACTTTGACCCCAATAAGACAACTGAAGAAGCAATTCTAAAAAAGATTGCCCAGGCTGGATATGATAATGAATCTTTCCGTGCACCTGATGATGTATATGCAAAACTACATGAATGTTGTTTGTATGAAAGAGATCATGAATCTCCTGTTACTAAACCTGCAGAAAATCATACTGACCACAGTGATCACCAAGCTTCCCATAGCTCGGACGCTAAAGCAGCTAATGAGTTAAACAGCCTGTTTGACCATTACTTGGCAGTAAAGGATGCCTTGGTAGCTAGCAATGTTAAACAAGCAACACAGCACGCTGAAATGTTAGCCAAAGGCATACAAGCTGTAGACATGAAAAAGTTAGCTGATAAAGAACATCAGATATGGATGAAGGTTTATAAACAATTGGAACAGCAAGCTTCCTCCATTTCAAAAGATAAGTCAATAGACAACCAAAGGAAATCCTTTATTCAGCTATCTGAAAACATGTATGCTCTTTCCAAAGTTGCTAATTATGGTAAAATACTTTATTGGCAGCATTGTCCAATGGCTAATCAAAACAAAGGTGCTAATTGGTTAAGTACTGAAGAAAATATTAAAAACCCTTATTACGGAAGTAAAATGCTCACTTGTGGATCGGTAGTAGAGAAAATCTAAAACCATAATCACAACGCAATTATTTTAAAAGTAAAGAGGGAAAACATGAAATATCAATTAAAATATAGTCTGACGGCTATATTCGTACTCATTTGTCTATGGGTACAGGGGCAGCAGGTTGTTCGCTATGATTTATATGTGAAAGACACACTTGTAAACTATAGCGGAAAGACCAAGCCTGCAATTGCTGTTAATGGGGGAATACCTATGCCTACCTTGAATTTTACGGAAGGTGATACGGCTGAAATCCATGTGCACAATCAATTGAAGGAAGGAACTTCCCTACATTGGCATGGGATATTCCTTCCTAATGAAGAAGATGGAGTTCCATTTCTTACACAGATGCCCATTAAACCAAAGGAGCCTTATGTCTATAGGTTTCCCATCATCCAGAACGGTACCCATTGGTATCACAGTCATTCTGGAATGCAGGAACAAATAGGGATGTATGGGGCATTCATACTTCATAAAAAACAAAATGACCCTACATATCGCAAGGGAATTGATGACTTACCTAGCATACCTTTAGTTCTAAGTGAATGGACTGATTTAGATCCGGATAATGTGCATCGGATGTTGCACAATGCCAATGATTGGTTCGCGATTAAGAAAAATGCAACACAAAGTTATGCCGAGGCCATCAAGGTAGGTCATTTTAAAACTAAACTGACCAATGAATGGAAGCGTATGCTTGCCATGGACGTAAGTGATGTTTATTACGATCGCTTTTTAATTAATGGCTCTAGCGAGCAACAGCATTCTCAATTTAAGGCAGGTGATAAAGTTCGGCTTAGGGTTATCAATGCTGGAGCATCGTCCTACTTTTGGCTTACTTATGCCGGTGGAAAAATAACGGTTGTTGCCAATGATGGCAATGATGTTGAACCTGTGGAAGTTGACCGATTGCTAGTAGGAGTTTCCGAAACCTACGATGTTGTAGTCACCATCCCTGAAGATGGTTTTGCTTATGAATTTATGGCTACTCCGGAAGATAGAACCAACCATGTATCCATTTATCTAGGTAACGGAATTAAACAACTTGTTTCTCCCCTGCCAAAACTCAAATATTTTGAGGGTATGAAAATGATGAATGACATGATGAAGATGAATGGAGATCTCGATGATATGGGAATGAAAATGAGTCTTCAGAAAATGGATATGAATACAGTGATGTATCCGGAAATGGAAGGTCAAGAATCGCACCAACATGAAGGGGGAATGGAAATGCCTAATAAGGAAAACACCAAACATAAAAATCATCAAGAAAAATTAGCAAGCAAGGAACATACTGGTCATGAACAACATAATATGGCTGGCAACAATAACCAAAAGGCTGATATTGTAACTTTAAATTACGGCATGTTACGCTCTCCAACGAAAACGACATTGCCAAAGGATGCCAAAGTTCGAGAACTCCATTTCGAATTAACCGGAAACATGAGTCGATACGTATGGAGTATGGATAATAAGGTGCTGGCAGAGTCTGATAAGATCCTTATCAAGAAAGGGGAAATACTGCGAATTACGCTTTATAATAATTCCATGATGAGGCACCCCATGCATTTACATGGTCACGACTTCCGCGTCATAAATGGTCAGGGAGAATATGCTCCATTGAAAAATGTATTGGATATCATGCCCATGGAGACTGATACTATTGAATTTGAATCTAACGTTGATGGAGACTGGTTTTTCCACTGTCACATCTTATATCATATGATGGCGGGAATGAATCGTGTATTTAGCACCGAAAACCAACCACCTAATTCACATTTACCAGACAAAGCATGGGCATATATGAAATTGCAAAGAGAAAGCAATATGCCGCATTTTATGATCCAAAATGATTTTGCTACAAATGGTAATGATGGTGAACTCATGTTGCACAATACCCGATGGAGCCTGACCTCTGAATGGCGATTGGGTTATCAAAACATGCATGGTTATGAAGTAGAAACTCATTTAGGTCGTTATGTGGATAAAATGCAATGGTTCATGCCCTTCATTGGTTTTGATTGGAGATACCGAAAGATGGAGCATAATGAGGTAGAGAAAAATTTGTTTGGTCAAAAGAACAGCAAGGATGAACGGGCATTATTCAGTGCCGGATTTGCTTATACCCTTCCAATGTTAATTCGTTTTCAAGCTGAAGTTTACCACGATGGTACAGTTCGACTTGGATTAATGCGTGAAGACATTCCTTTATCAAAAAGATTAAGAGGAGGATTTATGGTTAATACAGATAAGGAATATATGCTGGATTTACGGTATATCTTGACTAGAAACCTAGGAATCCGTGGACATTACGATTCCGATATGGGTTATGGAATTGGACTTTCCGTCAATTATTAAATGCACTTTACACACAACTATTAATAAAATTAAGGCCTCCGCTCGGAGGCCTTAATCATTTAAAAGAACAAGAACTTTAAATTTTCCTAAATATCTCGTTTGTATCCAGGTTTATCCATCATTTTATCTAATGACATAGGACCCGAGCCTACAATTACAAAATAACAAAGTAATAGTAACACGACTAGTGATAACCAGAACTCTGAATTTAAGAAGCTAAAACCTTGGGTGATGTTGACAAAAAATACCGCTCCGATCAGTATTGGAATCTGGATTAAAGAAGCAAATCTAGTCACAAAGCCTAGTGCGATAAATATTCCACCAACCAAATGCGCAAATACAACATAGTGTACTGCACCCCAAATGGAAAGTTGGAAATGCGTTCGCTCAATTAATGTTGCTACGGAATCCCTATCCATAATAAAACTGACCCCCTTGGCAAATATTAATATACCAAGCGCGATCCTAACAAAATCAATCCAACGTGGATGATGATGGTCTCCCCAATGTTCAATGCGTTGAATTAGGTTCATAATGACCTCCTTTTTAAATTGGTTATATAAACTCAACGCAATACAACATGCTCATATTGTGTTAATTACTCATTCTTTTTTCAAGAATTAAAAATATTATTCATTCAATATCAGTTCAATAACAGGAATCTGAACATCCGGTTTTACAACAGGAAGATCAACAATCAGGTCATTTTCGCCCGCGGTAATCGTCATATGTTCTCCATCTTTAGCCGAACTGCGCGAGCTATATTTTATCTCTGAATTATCATGTAAGAATTGGGCATATTTAACTTTTCCCTTGAATCCAGGCAGATAGAGCGTCTTAAATGGATACTGCAATAAATGTACATAGAGACGATTTGTTTTTGGATTATAGGTCAACAAACTATTATCAGGTTTATTAAATCCTGCAGGCGCTTCTGTACATCCATAAATGGCTTTGCTGTTGAAGCGCATCCATTTTCCCATCTCTTGAAGACGTTCCATCGCACGGTCATCAAAATTACCTCTGGCTGTTGGACCTACATTTAGCAGTAAATTACCTCCTTTACTAACAACCTCAATTAACATGGCAATCAATTGATTACTAGATTTCCAAGTATTCTCATCGCGATGGTAACCCCAAGATCCAGAAAACGTCTGACAGGTCTCCCAAGGTACTTTTACCCCATTTACTGTTGGCCATGTTTGAGGCATAAATTGTTCTGGTGTTTTATAATCCCATCCCCAAGCATCAGAGCTTAAGTCTAAGCGGTCATTCATGATAATATTTGGTTGTAAAGTCCTAGCCAATTTGACTAAGCCTTCACTATCCCAATCTTGGTGACCTTTGCCGTCCTCACCTGGATAAGAAAAATCCCAGAATAACAAATCGATCTTCCCATAATTGCTCAATAATTCGCGAAGTTGATCCTTTAGGTACTTACGAAAGACATCCATATTTTTGTCTTTGTTTTTTGCCCTCGCATCTTTACTATTACGGAGTGGATGGGTATTATCAATCAAGAAATCGGGATGATACCAGTCAATAACTGAAAAATAAAAACCAATCTTCAGATCATTTTTGCGACAAGCCTCTACAAAGGGTTTGAGTAAATCTTTTCCGTAGGGTGTTTTAGCAGCATTAAAATCAGAAGTCTTAGTATCCCATAAACAGAATCCTTCATGATGTTTTGCTGTTAGGACGACATATTTCATTCCAGCCTCTTTAGCTGCCGCTGCCCATTCCTCCGGATGATATAAATCCGGATTGAATAAATCGAAATACTTCTTTTTATAAATATCATGGTCAATTTGCTCACGCTGTTGCACCCATTCATGTCGAGCAGGAAGTGCATACAATCCCCAATGAATAAACATACCAAAACGGTCATTTTTCCACCATTGCATGCGGTCTTCCTTGTTCTCAATAGATTTCTCTTTCCAGTCTTTTGATTGAGCGAATAAATTTCCAGTAAATAAAATACAGATTAATAGGGCAAAGCCCACTTTTCTAAAATTAGGGTTTAGGGAATTAGGGTTCATTAGGTTAAATTTTAATAATCTTGGAAATTAATAAAAATAAACCGATTAGGAGAGGTTTAATCCTTAAATCATCAAATACTTACCATGCTTTTTAGGTTTAAAAACGACCTACAATCATAAATTATCGACCACGGCAGCATAAGATTCAAACCAAACTTTTTGATCAATTTATTGTTAGTTAATAAGATAACACAAAAAATAAAAGCAATGCCATTACTTAGTAAATATACCATGAAGTTGGCAGACAGTCCGTTCTGGACATTTGCCATTCATGACGGACAACATATCGATCCTCGAGTGCTCCCCTATCAACTATTGAAGGAGGAAGATCGCATGCGCGAGGAAGACCCTTATACGGCGCTGATAGCTGAACTTCCTTGCAATCGTTTCATCATGGAAACCTCTAGGTTTCAACTGGATATTAATAGGGGAATTGAAGATGCCATTTATCTTCGTCCTGATCAAGCATGGGGTTTGGACGTATGGCGCAAGGATGTACCAGAAGAGTTAGTAAATCAATTACGATTGGATCATGAAGCCATATATGCAATAATCGAATCCAATATTCAACAGACCATATCCAAATATGGATACTTTGTCATCTTAGATATCCACAGTTACAATGCGCGTCGTGAAGGACCTGAGCAGGAAATCAATACAGAAACCGATCCGCAAATTAATATTGGAACCTTGCATTTAAATGCCAAATGGCATCCCTTATTGGAGCGTCTCATGTATGAATTAGGGAAGGAAAAAGTAAATGGCGAACCCTTGGACATTCGCGAGAATATCAAATTCAAAGGTGGCTATCTGTCCAAGGTCATCAATCAATTGTTTGGAGAGTATGGTGCTGTATTTGCCATAGAATTCCGAAAGGATTTTATGGATGAGTGGACAGGAATTCCTGTGCCGCATCATGTAGAAGCTTACAAGCAATTAATGATGAAGGCCTTAACAGTATTAAATCAATATTTCTATTATGACGGAAAAGAATAAACCCCTTTTACGTATTTTAAATGCAATCAATAAACGAAACCCCATACATTATCAAATTCCAAATGTTGGGAAGTTTATCTTCAATAAAATAGTACCCTATATTTTCATTTACCGAATTCCAGCTTCTGGAAAAAAGGATAAAATGATTGCAGACTTGGCAAAAACAGAGAATGCAAGCATTGTTTGTAAAGCCGACTCTTTTCCACTTGAGGAATGGATTATGCCAATTGCCGAACATTTGGCTCAAGAATTTGGTGCCTGCTTATTAATTGAGGTATGGGTTGCTGAAAAACCACAAAAACACGACGTTATGCTCCATATTGGGCAAAAGGATATTTTACCTTTGGCGCAATATCTTGAACGTAACATCCGAATGGAGGCGCTAGAGCTATCTGTAACTATAGAAAAGGATTTGCATATCCCTAAGCCAGACCAGATGCCCGCACTTTTTGGAAAAAAGTACCTGCAGAATAAGCAAATCTTATTAATGGGCATCTCTATTAATGATCGCTATCACGACCATGAAGAGAATATCTTGCCCTTGCTGATGCGTACTTTCCGAGAAACATTAGCAAAATCACTGTCTCGGCTATTCTTTGAATTTCTACGTGTCTATACGCACTTGAATGCGACAGCACAGAAACTTAATTTCCAGCAGGAGCTAACACCTTTGATGAATGAGATTGATCAAGCCTTAGCTCAAGAAAGTAAGAAATTTGACTTCCTATTAATGGTAACCCCATTGAATGCGCATGAAGCTTGGTTGCAATTCAAAAAGGACAAATATTGGAAAGTACCGAAATTCCTTTATAGACCAATGCATGTGGATCCGGATTTAGTGAAAAGGCGTTTATACAACCTTCGAATAGAAGATATATATGATCCAACCATGGCTTATATCTTCCGTGATAAACGGTCCGAATTAGACTCTATGATTACGATGTTGGCAGACCGAGGAAAGGAAGATTTCCTTCATGGGAGTTTACAAGTATTTGGAAACGTGTCAGAGAAGCTATATAATTCTGCCATGGCCATCTTGATGATGACAGAGCCGGAAAATATGTCCAATAAATCAGAAGAATGGATAGGCCCTGCCGAATTTGCTAAAATGGCAAGAGAGGAAGTACGATTCTTACAACAGCAAAATGCTGAATTTAACTGTCCAATTCGTATTCGAGAGGACATCTCTGGTGTCATGGTTAACCGTGGCGCATTAAATATCAGTAAAGAATATAAATTGACTTTAAATCGTGCTAAAGCATTGATACAACATGAGGTTGGAACCCATGTCGTTACCTATTTTAATGGCCGTATGCAACCTTTGAACTTATTTAGTTTAGGAGTACCAGGTTATGAGGAGCTACAAGAAGGTTTGGCTGTATTATCGGAATTTATTGTTGGTGGCTTAAATAATAATCGTCTTCGCATTATTGCTGCTCGAGTTATTGCCGTTCAACATATGTTATTGGGTAATTCTTTCACCGAATGCTTCACATTGTTAGTCGATCAATTTGGTTTTAGACCTGAATCAGCTTTTCAAATTGTTATGCGTGTTTACCGAGGAGGTGGATTAACAAAAGATGCCCTTTATTTAAAAGGGATAATGGAATTAATTCAATATTTACACGAAGGCCATAATGTTCATTTATTGATGATGGGAAAGATTCGAAAGGATTATTTACCGATCATTAAAGACCTGTTACAAAGGGAGATTCTCATCCCTCCTGCTATCACACCTCGCTATTTATTTCCAGAATATTTAGAGAAATGGAAAGAAGTGAAGACGAAAGCATCTATTTTTAAATTGACACATTAGAACACATTCTATAAAGCAAAAGCAACATATGAAAATTGCATTTTTAATTAATCAGACACACAAAGAAGAAGATAAATTCACGACGACCCTACTTGCTTTAAAAGCTTTAGAACGTGGGCATACTGTTCTTTATATCGGTCTTGCGGACTTTGTATATCAAGATGAACTGACGGTCTTAGCACATTGTCGAGTGTATGAACCAGGAGAAAAACTCCCTACAGCTGCTCGATTTTTAAAACAACTAAGAGAAAGCTCGAAAGTTCTTACCGATATGGCAGATATTGACGTTTTATGGTTGCGATTTGACCCAACGCTTGATATGATCAGTAGACCTTGGGCAGCAGCATCTGGTATTCAATTTGCCCAATTAGTAAAACGTAATGGTGGTTTTGTTATTAATGACCCAGACAATCTTATCCAAGCAAATAACAAGCTGTATTTAGAGAATTTCCCTAAAGCGGTCAGACCAAAAACCCTAGTAACCAGAAATCATGAGGATGTTTTAAAATTCTTGAAGAAGCAAGGAGATAAAATAATCTTAAAACCACTAAAAGGATCAGGAGGAAAAAATGTATTCCTCATTAAATCCAATGAAACACAAAACTTAAAACAAACGGTAGAAGCTATTGCCCGTGATGGTTATGTTATTGCTCAGGAATACCTACCTGAAGCCGTTAAAGGGGATATTCGCTTTTTCCTGATTAATGGTAACCCGTTGGAGAAAGACGGCAAATACGCAGCCTTAAGACGCGTACAATCGGCTGATGAAATACGAAGCAATATACATCAGGGTGCTACTGCTGAACCTGCTGAAATTACCCCGGATATTCTGAAACTAATTAAAAAGGTCTCTAAGAAATTAAGAGACGATAATATGTACTTGGTGGGATTGGATATTGTAGGCGATAAAATTATGGAGATCAATGTCTTTAGCCCTGGTGCATTAAGACACATTAGCCAAATAACCGAAGTGGACTTTTCCGATCTGGTGATTGAAGATCTAGAAAAAAGAGTACGATCCTTTCATCGAGCCAAAAAATCAACCCAAAAGAAGTAAATACAAACAGCGTATCCTAAAAAAAGCCTTCACTTAACAAATTATTAAGTGAAGGCTTTTTTATGCTATATTAATTTTCTATTTCTCGATGACCGTGTCATCGCTGTTTAAGGGAGCTGGGGGGATCTCCTTTACATTTCTTTCAATTTCTTTAAGTTCAACATGAACAGCATAAGTTGACGGTTCTATTGGGTATCCCTTATAAGTCGCATATTCACGAGTAAATATGGCGCCAAAATAAAGTATAGCAGCCGTATAATAGACCCAGAGCAATATTAAAATTATCGATCCTGCAGCACCGTATGTAGTAGCTGTATCCGATTTTGACAAGTAAAATCCTATGCCCAAGCGCCCAAATACAAATAATATAGCTGTAAACAAGGCTCCAGCACGAACTGGTTTCCATTGTATTTCCACATCGGGTAAAACCTTAAATATTACCGAGAATAAAATAAAGGTAATTCCGAAGGTTAGAAGGAAGTTGATGATATCGACTGCATGAACTGCTGCATCAGGAAAATAACGCATCAGACGGTCTGTAAATGCTAATATTAGTCCATTCACAACCAGGGTAACAACCAATAGGAAGCCAAGACCAATAATCAAGGATGAAGATAGTAACCTATCCATGATCAACTTTAACCAACCTTTCTTAGGTTTTGCCCGAACATGCCAAATCTTATTAATGGAATTTTGAATATCACCAAATACCGTAGTCGCACCAACAACAAGGGTTACTAAACTGATGATCAGAGCCATCGAGGATTTACCCGACAACTCTAAGTTCTTGATAATCTCTTGAACCTGTCTTGCGGCACTTCGACCAATTAATCCATTTAATTCCACAAATACTTTTCCTTTTATAGCTTCCTCACCATAGAAAATCCCAGCAAGAGAAATCATTAAAACCAAAATTGGTCCTATGGAAAAGATAGTATAATAGGCCAAGGAAGCACTATATTTCATGCTATCCTCATTCATAAAACCTAATACTGAGTTTTTTAAAATTGCAAATGTGTCTTTAAAGAAATTCCCTTTCTTCTTTTCTTCCATATTGTTTTAATCAATTATGTTAATCCAATATTTTAAACAGAAAAGGATAGAAATGGTTTGAAAATAGATATTACTCTCCTACTTCCTCAAATTTTCCTTGTTCATTAATACTATATCGGGTGACAGTTTTGGTTGGCTCTTCCGACATGTAATTCCAATCGGTCAAGATAACTTCATTCTTTTTCAACAGACTTTCTTTTCGGAAAGCAGATTCTGCTATTTCATCATAAGCAATATCCAAGAAGTCAAGGATTTTACCTCTTTTATTGATGTTAAACAAGGTTGTGATCAATTCATGTTCTCCTAATGGATAGGTTAGAACGACACTATAATAGTTTGGCGAATAGTTTAATTTATAACGGAGACGTACTTGTTTTAAATTCACGTCCTCTACATCAAAGCGAATTCGCTTTAATAGGTCAGCATCTTTAATACCTTGATTATCGTCATTATCGAAATTAGTAGAATCTACAAAGGGGAATTCTTTCAAGGATAGCTCCTCGAGTTCAGGAATTGTGTTATTCGTATTTTTTACTTCTTCTTGCATTTCAGCTACCACCTCTTCCTGCTTTGGCTTATTGGTATTGGTCTTTTCATTTTGCTGGTTACAACTCATAAGCAAGAGTAAACAAGCAACAGTTAGTAAGGGTTTCATTTGCCTTTGTAAATATGAGCGAAAGATAAGATTTTTTTTCTAGATGTAATAATTCCAATCGTAAACCTAATGCCATAAAAAAGGCTGATCATGAATCATGACCAGCCCTAAAATTATATTAAAATATGGCCCCAATTTATGGAATCATAGGTAAAATGCTTAATTATGTTTTACTTCCATTTCGTCTACATAATGTTCATTAGGAACATAATCTGCATCGATTAAAGTTGCATAATCGGTCTTTTGTTTTTTACCAAAACGACGACCAATACCATCGAAGATGGAATAAACCACTGGTACTACAACCAAGGTTAATAATAAAGAGGATAATAGTCCCCCGATAATTACGATTGCAAGACCACGGTTCATATCTGCACCATCACCTGTTGCCATAGCTATAGGAATCATACCGAATACCATCGCGATCGTAGTCATTAAGATTGGACGTAGACGAGCGTGGTTGGCTGCTACCAAGGCATCATGCGTATTATCGCCATGTTCTTTACGATGGTTCGCAAAGTCAACCAATAAAATCGCATTCTTAGCCACCAAACCAATCAACATGATGATACCTAAGATGGTAAAGATGTTCAAGGATTGTCCTGTCAATGCCAATAATAATAAAGCACCGATAAAGGATAATGGAATAGAGAACATCACGACAAATGGTGTGGAGAAACTATCGTACAAGGAAACCATTACCAAGTAAACTAACAAGATCGAAGCTAATAAAGCCACTCCTAAAGTACCGAAACCTTCTTGTTGGTTCTCCATATTACCACCCCAGATATAAGCTACACCAGGTTTTACTTCTAACTTCTCAAATTCTGCTTGCCATTCATTTGCTACATCCCCTAAAGAACGACCTACTATGGAAGCTTGAACAGAAACTGCCGGTGACTTATCACGACGCTCTAATAAGGAAGGACCTGAACTATATCCAATTTCTGCAAACTGCTCCAATGAAATAGCTGTTCCTTGATTGTTAATGAATTTCAAGCCTCTAACATCAGAAATATTGGAACGGCTCTTCTCATCAAAACGGATATTGATATCATACTCATTATCACCAGCACGGAATTTATTATCATTGTTACCCGAGAATGCTGTTTGCATGGTCATACCCACGGTTGCTACGTTCAAGCCTAATGAGGTCATTTTCTCACGGTCCACTTTCACATTGATCTCTGGATTACCACCTTCAGAAGATAACTTCACGTTGGTAGCTCCAGGAACTTTACGTAATAAATCAGCCGCTTGTCCAGCAAATTCAGCAGCATCGTTAAGATCTGAACCTATTACAGTTAATTTCAATGGTGCTTGCTCAGCGCCCATTAGACCCATACTAACGAATTTTACCTTTGCTCCAATTAGTTCTTTCTCCAATTCGCGTTGTAAAACGGCAGCATATACTTTGGAGTTACCTTTATACTCATCCTTCATGATGACGTGGATCTCCGATTTATAACGAGAACCTCCAACAGACATAACTCCATCAGATGATTGCCCTACAGTCGTAATAACACGCTCCACATCAGGTTTGCCTTTGATAATAGCTTCTGCTTTCTGTGTTAAAAAGTTTGTTTTCTCTAATGAAGCATCCTTTTCTAATTCCAACTGCATTAAGTACTCACCTTTATCCGAAGATGGGAAGAAGTCTGACCCGATATATCCTAAAGGTAATAAGCTACATGAACCTACAAACAAGAACAAGGCAATACCTAAAGTTCCTAATTTGGTCCATCTGCTTTTTAATGACCACTCTAAGATACCAGTAATCCAATGTGTGAATTTGGTTAATCCAGCTTCAAATCCATGGATAATTCGACCAAAGAATGATTTAGGATTAATATGCTCCAATCTTCCGAATCTGGAGTATAACCAAGGCACTACGGTAAATGACACTAATAAGGAAAGTAAAGTCGAAATGATTACAGTCACACAGAACTGCGCTAAGATGTTAGCTACAAGTCCTGAGGACATCGCAATAGGTAAGAATACCACCACAATTACCAAGGTAATAGCGGAAACCGTAAATCCAATCTCTTTTGCTCCGTCATAAGCTGCACGAACCTTATTTTTACCCATCTCCATGTGGCGGTGAATATTCTCGATTACAACGATCGCATCATCGACCAAGATACCTACCACTAGGGAAAGACCTAATAAGGACATTAAGTTTAGGGTGTAACCCATCAATAATAATCCGATAAATGTAGCAATCAAGGAAAGTGGAATAGCCACCATCGTAATTGCAGCATTACGCAAACTGTGCAAGAAGAATAACATGATGAAACCTACCAAAGCAACCGCAATCATCAAATCGTGCATTACGTTATTTGCTGCGTTCAAGGTATAGTCAGTCGAGTCATTCGCTAATAATACTTTTACATTATCCTTGGTATAATCCTTTTCAACTGTTGTAATGGTTTCTTTTACCAATTTGGAAACCTCTACCGCATTCGCATCTGATTGTTTGAATACCTGTAACATGATGGTATTCTTTTGATCTAAACGTGCGATTTTCTCAATTTCCTTGATACCGTCCTGAACATCTGCTATATCACGTAAGAAAATAGTTGTTCCTGTTGGGGTTGTAATTGGTAAATTTCTTAATTCATCTACTGTCGTTACTTTACCAGCAAGACGAATAGTCGTCCTGTTCTCACGAGTACTAACATTACCTGTAGGGAAATCTAAGTTCGATTGACCAATTACTTGTTGCACTTGACCAATAGAAAGGCCATAACCTTCCAATTTCTCGGCATCAACACTTACTTGGATTTCACGTTCTTCACCCCCGATTAGGTCAACTTTTGCTACACCATTGATACGTGCAAAGATCGGCTGGATCTTATTGTCCAATAGGTCATAAAGTTGTTTCTCTGATAGGTTTGATGTTACAGCCAAACTCATGATGGCCACATCATCTAAGGAGAATTTATTCAAAGATGGTGCATCTACGTCATCTGGAAGGTCATTTAAGATGGCATTGATCTTACGTTGGGCATCTGTCAACAAGAAGTTCACATCTGCTCCATCATTTAAGGTGATCATGACCACAGAAACGTTTTCCATGGAAGTAGATTCCAATTTTTTAATACTCTCTAACGAGGAAACCGCATCTTCAATTTTCTTGGTTACGGTATTTTCAACCTCTGTTGGTGATGCCCCTGGATATACCGTTTGAATGGTAATTACATTTACCTCAAACTTAGGCACCAACTCATATCCCAATTGGGAATATGAGAATATCCCACCCAATGTCAGTATTATAAATAATACGATGATCAGACTGGGACGTTTTATCGATATTTCAGTAATCTTCATAATAGAATTGTCGTACTTAGCACAAATTATTTAATAACTTCAACTGGAGTCTGATCCATTAAGTTGATTTGTCCGGAAATGATTACCTGATCACCAGCTTGTAAACCGCTGATTACTTCGATCAAGTCACCAAAACTTCTACCTGACTGTACTTTTGTTTCAATTGCCTTTCCATTCTTAAGAATGAAAACTTTGTTATCAGAAATTGACCCTACAAAAGCTGTACGAGGAACAACTAAAGCATTCGCAGTACCTGAACCACCGAATACAGCAGTTCCATACATACCTGCACGTAGGTCGTTATTTGGGTTATTAGCAATTTCAATTTCCACTGGGAAATTCAAGCTACCATCTGATTTAGGAGCAATGAAAGTAATTCTACCAGAGAATTTCTTATCGCTATAAACACTTGCTAAAACCTCTACATTCTGTCCAACACGTAAAGTAGCTACATTCTTCTCGTCAACATTTACACGTAACTTCAACGTGCTCACATTCACGATATCAAACGCAGGTGTACCTGGGCTTACATAAGCTCCTGGCTCAATCTTACGCGCATTTACAATACCAGCAACGGATGTTTTGATAGTCACATCTCCAGCTGTAAGCTTAGCGCTTTTTAAATTGTTCTTTGCATTTTCAAATTGAAGACGCATCTGATCTACTTGTGCTTGTGTAACACCTCCTGTAGCTAGTGCGCTTTCATAACGTTGTAAGTTTGTGCGGGCATTATCGTATGCAGCTTGAGCATTGGATACATTTACATTTAATTTATCGCCTTCCACGATAGCTAATGTTTGACCAACACCAACTCTTGAACCTTCATCTACTAATACACGAACAACTCGTCCACCAGTTTCAGCAGCTACAGTTACTTCTTGTTTAGGCATGAACGTACCATTTGCTTGATATGCTAAATTCATGGATTGTGTTCTAGCAGTATCGATACGAACAGTTACAGCTGCATTCTTCTCTGCTACTATAGCAGTCTCTTGAGCTACTTCTGCCTTGTTCTTATTTAATTTATAGACTATACCAGCTAATGCTAGGCCTATAACGAGGATAATAATTATTGCGCGTTTCATTTGGTTTCTGTTAATTATTCGTTTACTAAAGATTTTAAATTTCCGTTTGCTTTTATCAATTGAATTTCTGCTACTTTATAGTTCAATAATGAAGTGTTTAAGTTGTTCTGAGCATCTGCATAAGCATTCTCAGAGTCTAACAATTCTGTTAAAGTAGCCAGTCCATTTCTATAGTTGTTCTGGGTATTGTCCATCACTTCTTTTGCCAATTGAACGTTACGACGGTTGTTGTCTACCGTTAGCAAACTGTTTTTGATTTGTGATTTCGCATTTTCAGAGGCTAAGTTTAATCCTAATTTGGAATCCTCCAGGTCTACACGAGCTTTGGAAATGGCAACATTTGCTTGATTTACCTTAGCTTTTGTCGATCCGCCATTGAAAATCGGGATAGACAGATTAAGACCAATTGCCGAATAAGGTGCATAGTTTGCATCCTTATTAAAGATTGGGAACTTCTGACCAAATCCCATATAACCTAAATTTCCAGTCATAGACAAACTTGGATAATATGCCGATATCATGGCTTTCTTATTGAATTCTAACAATTCAATTTGTTTTTCCTGTAGCTTAACCTCCGTGCGGTTCTCCACATTGAATTCCTCCGCAATCATTCTAGCATTCACATCGAAAGTTTCCTTAGGCAACACGATATCCTCTTGAATAGGCATCCCAATCGCAAATTTCAAGGCATTCTCACGAAGCTCTTGCGCATTTACTATTTGTTGTTTTTGTGCCAATAGGTTGTTGATCGCTACTTCAGTACGGTCAAGGTCAATCTTTTTCATCAACCCTGCCTCAACCATTCCTTTTAAAACATCTCTTGTCTTGGTTGTATTTTGTAAGTTATTATCAATGGTTTGCAATTGCATATCCGATTGATAAACTTCGTAATAAGCATTCGCTACTTTCTCGATCAATTGCTCATCGGTCAATTGATTGTTTATTTGGTAAAATTCACGAGTTGACTTGGCTGCTTTTAAACCAGTAAATAAAGACTGGTTGAAAAGTTGTTGGCTCACCTGAACCACTGCGTTGGCTTGCCAAGGCTGACCAAAGGCTACCATAATGGTTTCACCTGGTTTACCCATCAAAGCTCCGTCCAAGGCACTCTTCTGAATCAACGGATTATAAGTCAATGATCCCGAGCCATTGATCTGCGGTAAAGCGCCTGCTCGTACTTCGTCAATCTTGTACTGGGAATTCTCCACATCCAATTTTGCCTTCTTAGCCTCCGCTTTGTTCTCTAGCGCATACTTGACCGCCTCCTGCAAAGTCAAGGTTTCCTGCGCATGTAATAAGGAACCGGTAAAGATACCGGATACCATTAGTGCGATTACTTTTATGTTTCTCATTGTGTTAAATGCGATTTAATTTACCTTCAAATATTAACCTTGTCACGCGCTTTTGGCTCGCAACAATCTTGTCTACATTACTGTCGTTTGGAATGCCTGTGATTACATCCGAAACCGTATGTAGCAAGCCAAGACCTTTTTGGATTTCCGCTAAGGATATTGCCGCTTCATCAATATTTGAAATTGTTAATTCTCCGGAAGTGACTGCCTTATTTAAAAGAACTTTGATCACTTCTACATCTCGTTTATAAAATTGCTCTACCGTTTCTGCCAAATCAATGCCCTTTATCCAATCCAAATTCTCATTGATGTGGAAAACATAATATTTACGCATAAACTTTGATCGCAGATCGATAATCTCATTTATCGTCTTTAATAAATCATCCTTATACTTATTTACGATTTTTACCTCTCCACCATTTAGATCAGCTGCAATCTTGCACAAAACATCTAAAATCAAAGAAGGTTTGTCCGGATAATAATAATAAAGATTCGCCTTGGTGATCCGTAGATCATCAGCTATCTCATTCATCGTGGTCTTATGAAAACCAAAATGAGCAAAACGCTTTAAGGCAACCTCTATGATTTGATCCTTACGATTTTCCATTTTTTACTTTTATTATTTCTGACTTTTTCTAAAAATTGTTCAAAAGTAAAGAATTGATAGCAAATAATATCACAGCCATGTCAAAAAAGTGATAATTAACACTTTCTTAACATAGCTAAATGGTTTTATGAGATCTTTTACAGGATCATTAGTCTTGACTAAATTGTTTTTGGAATTTTTTCTTATCGAAAGAGTACAGCTTAGCTGCTCGGTAGGAAACTCCTTTTTGAACTTCATTAAGTTCCTTCAAGTAGCCTAGGTTATTTATTTTTTTACGGAAATTTCGCTTATCCAGTTTCTTATTCAGAAGTGCTTCAAAAACTTGTTGCAATTGGGTAAGTGTAAATTTGTTTGGCAATAGTTCGTAAGGTGTGGTAGAAAATGAAATCGTTTTTTTCAATCGGTCTAGGGATAGATCGATAATTTCACGATGGTCAAAAGCTAATTCTGGGAGCTCATCTACGGAAAACCATTTCAATTGACGCATATAGCTGGTAAATGATGCAATCTTATTCTTTACCTCTTCCATTTGCACCAATGCCATATAGGCGACGGTAAGAATACGGCCCTCGGGGTGTCTTTTTACCCCTGCAAAAGCCGCCAATTGATCCATATAGATGTCTTTAAGACCAGTCATCTCAAAAAGAATACGCGCAACAGCATCTTCCATCTCCTCATATTTGTTCACAAAATATCCTGGAAGTGCCCACCAATCTTTATATGGATATTCATTCCTCTCCGCTAATAGAACCTTTAACTTCCCTTCATCAAAGGTTAGAATAACGCAATCAATCGTAAAATGAGTCTGCAAAGCTTTTCTTTAATTTAACTGATTAATATAGTAATATGAATTTATCAACAATATTACTAATTAAACAAATAATTTACCAAAAAAATTTAATAGTGTAAGAAATACACATTATATTCGTATTTCAAAAACGAAAGAACCTAATGAAGCAAATACAACGGATTGGTGTATATACATCTGGAGGAGATGCTCCAGGAATGAACGCTGCCATTCGAGCCGTGGTAAGAACTGCCCTATATAATGACATTAAAGTAACTGGTATTTATCGTGGTTACGAAGGAATGATCGAAGGTGACTTTAAAGAAATGGTTAGCCGTTCGGTAAGTTCCATTCTGCAGAAAGGAGGAACCATTCTAAAATCGGCACGTTGCCCTGAATTCCGCACACCCGAAGGACGGAAGAAAGCCTACGATAATGTGAAAGAAGCAGGTATTGATGCCTTAGTAGCCATTGGTGGTGATGGTACTTTTACTGGTGCGGATATTTTCTCGAAAGAATATGATATCCCAGTGATGTGTATCCCGGGTACTATCGACAATGATCTTTATGGATCCGACTATACCTTGGGCTTTGATACAGCAAACAATACGGTCATTGACGCGATTGATAAAATAAAAGATACAGCAGCTTCTCACAATCGACTATTCTTTGTGGAAGTCATGGGAAGAGACTCTGGCTGTATTGCATTAAATGCCGGTGTAGCTGGTGGAGCAGAAGCCATCCTTCTACCTGAAAAAGACACCGCAATCGATGAATTAATTGACATGCTGGAGACGGCAAAGGATCAAAATAAAACCTCCATGATCGTGATTGTTGCAGAAGGCGATAAGAATGGTGGAGCCTACCATGTAGCACAGCGTGTCAACGAAAAATTTGATTATTTTGACACAAAAGTTAGTATATTAGGACATTTACAACGAGGAGGTTCCCCAAGCAGTTTCGATAGAGTGCTTGCCACCCGAATGGGATATTTCGCCGTTAATGAACTATTAAAAGGTAACAGAAGTGCAACAGTAGGCATCCGAGGAAGTAAGATTATTTCTACAACGCTAGAAGAGGCGCTACGTGGAAAAGAATTCAAATTGGATGAGGAACTCGTGACCATTTCCCAAGTAATGAACATTTAAGTCTATGATAGCAGTAGTTTTTAGTGGATCCAGATACGCTGATTGGCGTTTGGCTGAAAAAGGTAGAATCCTTCATGGTTTTAGAACAACAGGAATAAATCCATATATCCAGGATGAGCGTTTTATCCAACAACTACTGAACAAAAACACCCAACTGATCAACAATGCCGAACGCATCCGCAAGATCTATTTCTTCGGTGCGGGAGCTTCTTCTAAAGAAAGACAGGAGAAAATTGAGAAAGCATTCAATCAGTTCTTTAAAAACGCTAAGGTAAAGGCTAGCCACGATGTATTAGCATCAGCTATCTCTACCTTCGGCAATGAAAAGGGAATCATAGGTATTATTGGATCAGGATCCAATGCAGCTTATTATACCGGACGTAAAATCATGGAGAACAATTACGGGCTAGGTTATATTCTGGCGGACGAAGCATCCACCAACTGGCAGGCAAGACAGATTTTAAAAGATTTCCTGACAGAAGCCATGCCAGCAGGATTCCGTGATAAATTTGTTCGAAAACATAACATCGACCGTAAAACAATATTAGATAAAACATATAATACACCTAATCCAAATATCTTCTTGACATCATTTGCGGATTTCATTTTAGAAAACAAGGACGATCCGTACATGGAGGGCATCATCAAGAAGGGGTTGGAGATCTATGTAAAAACTTATCTGGTACCGCTTTCCGAAGCATACCCAGATGCAACAATCAACTTTACAGGCTCTGTTGCGAATAATTATGCCGACTGGTTAAGACAGATTGTAAAAGATCATCATCTTACGATCGGGACGATTATTCGGGAACCTGTACAAAACCTATTAAAATATTATTTAAATAAAAATTAGTCAAAATGAAAATTGGAATTAACGGATTTGGCCGTATTGGCCGTTTAGCATTCAGAGCTGCCGTAAAACGCAGTGATATTGAGGTAGTGGGTATTAATGATTTAGTTGAACCTGATTACCTAGCATACATGTTGAAATACGATTCTACGCATGGGCAATTCGATGGAACCGTAGAAGTAAAAGATGGTAACTTGGTTGTTAATGGAAAAACGATCCGTATCACAGCGGAGAAAGATCCAGCAAACTTGAAATGGAACGAAGTAGGTGCAGAAGTAATTATCGAATCTACAGGTTTCTTCTTAACGCAAGAATTAGCACAGAAACACATCGATGCTGGTGCGAAAAAAGTAATTATGTCAGCTCCTGCGAAAGATGACACCCCTACTTTCGTAATGGGTGTAAACCATAAAGAATTAAAAGCAGAATACAACATCGTATCTAACGCATCTTGTACTACAAACTGTCTTGCTCCTATCGCTAAAGTATTGAACGATAAATTCGGTATCGTGGAAGGATTAATGACAACAGTACATGCGGTTACTGCAACGCAGAAAACAGTAGATGGTCCTTCAGCGAAAGACTGGAGAGGTGGACGTGGTGCTTACCAAAACATCATCCCTTCTTCTACAGGTGCAGCGAAAGCAGTTGGTCTAGTATTACCAGAATTGAAAGGTAAATTAACAGGTATGTCTTTACGCGTTCCTACTCCTGACGTTTCTGTAGTTGATTTAACTGTACGTTTGGAAAAAGGTGCTTCTTATGAAGACATCAAGAAAGCAATGAAAGACGCTTCAGAAGGTGAATTGAAAGGTATTTTAGGATACACTGAGGATGATGTAGTTTCTACAGACTTCTTAGGTGATGCGCGTACTTCTATCTTCGACGCTAAAGCTGGTATCTCCTTGAACGATAACTTCGTGAAAGTTGTATCATGGTATGATAACGAATGGGGTTACTCCAATAAAATTATCGACTTAGCGCAAGAAGTTGCAAAACTTTCCTAAGTTATAAAACATAAAAAGGGGATTTCAATTGAAATCCCCTTTTTTATTTCTAGTAATAAGCTGATTATAGAGCTTCTTTCATTAAAAACCCTCCGCCTAACAAATCATCGCCTTCATAGAATACAGCTGATTGTCCAGGGGCAATTCCTTTTACATGATGGCTAAAATCTACCTTCATGATATCGCCTTGTTGGGTCAACGTTGAAAGAGCTCCCGGATCTTTGTAACGAATCTTGGTGATAGCCTCCATTGGTTCTTCCAATGAAGCATATTTTACCAAATTGATATTTCTCACAAAAGCTTGGGTTCTTTCCAGTTCATGCTCCTCACCTAGAACCACCGAATTACTCTCCGGTAAAATCTGAATAACAAACATTGGTTTTCCTAGCGCTATCCCTAATCCCTTACGTTGTCCAATCGTGAAATACGGATACCCAATGTGCTGACCCACTACGGTGCCGTCTGAGAGGATAAAATTACCTGGCCCAATCTCTTGGTCCAATGTAGGGCGTTTGTGTCTTAGAAACGAGCGATAGTCGTTATCTGGCACAAAACAAATCTCATAGCTCTCCGATTTATTGGCCAATTCCTTTTGTCCCATATCCAATGCCATTTGCCGAATCTCTGATTTAGCGAAACTTCCCAAAGGGAATTGGGTTCTTGCTAAATTCTCTTGAGATACTCCCCAAAGTACATAAGACTGATCCTTATGTTCATCTTTACCTTTGGAGATCACATAGCGACCGTTATCATGCAAACGGATATTGGCATAATGTCCTGTTGCGATAAATTCACAATCCAATTTATCGGCACGTTTCATCAATGCTTCCCATTTGATATGGGTATTACACAATACACATGGGTTAGGCGTTCTTCCAGCGATATATTCATCCACGAAATTATCGATCACAAAGTCACCGAATTCATCGCGGATATCAAGAATATAATGTGGGAAACCATAGTTTACCGCTAGCATACGTGCATCGTTAATGCTATCTAGGCTACAGCATCCCGTTTCTTTGGAAGAGCCCCCAGAACTTGCATAATCCCAAGTTTTCATCGTTATCCCGATGACCTCATATCCTTGTTCATGGAGCATGACTGCGGCAACGGAGCTATCCACTCCCCCACTCATGGCTACCAAAACTCTTCCCTTTTTACTCATAGTATTTTATTGAAATGCAAAGATACCGTTAATTAGCTATTCCCAATGTTTATTTCATGTAATTTTATCTCAATCAAAATCAAGACATTGCCCTTAAGCAGGAAATTTTTTATTTCAAAAGTTTTGGAATTCAAAAAAAGACGGTACATTTGCATCGCAAGTCCGGTAACGGATTAGCAATTAAAAGGTGCCATAGCTCAGTTGGTAGAGCAAAGGACTGAAAATCCTTGTGTCGCTGGTTCGAATCCAGCTGGCACCACAGAAAAAAGCTTGTCTAAGGACAAGCTTTTTTTAGTATATAGTAGTAAGTATTTAGTATTTAGACCTAGGGCGGATAGACTAGATATGGGATGTGAGATAGGAGATCTGAGACTGAAAAGGGTAGTAATTATTAGAATTGAATTTTGTTTTGATATACTTACGTTTGGATCGTTTTAAATAAAAAACAAACGCATTTTTATAGTTTAATAACGTTCAAGGAGGCTAAAAAACTATACTATCACAAAATTTATCAAGGTGATAATAACCCATTTACATCTATTTAAACCATATTTATTTGCATTATTAAGTCAATTTTATACCTTTGTAGCGTTGTCAGCAAAACATCATGCTACAAAAACCTTGTAAAAAAACAAGGTGCCATAGCTCAGTTGGTAGAGCAAAGGACTGAAAATCCTTGTGTCGCTGGTTCGAATCCAGCTGGCACCACAGAAAAAAGCTTGTCTTTCGACAAGCTTTTTTAGTATATAGTATTAAGTATTTAGTAGTTAGACCTAGGGTAGATTAGATTTTATGAGCGTATTAACGGTCGAAGCATGCTTCGACCCTACAGCTAGGGTATTTGTTGGCTATTTTTTCACGCTTGTTTGTAGGGTCGATGCATGCATCGACCGCAACGTAAGGCTTGCCGAACAAACCATAAACTACACCAATCAGAAATAGTTAATTTATTGGATTTTGGATTACGAATATAGGTCGAAGCATGCTTTGACCCTACTGTATAGGAAATTATCGCCTTTATTTTCACGGTTGTTTGTATAGTCGATGCAAGCATCGACCGTTAATAAACAATACCTAAAAACCTCCATCCAAACCTATTTCCTGTAGTCTGAAATCTACTGTCTATCAAAACAAAAAAACGGGCAGACATTCCGCTCGTTTTCATCAGGGATAAACCCCTCTTCAAACTCGCTCAGTACTGCTCCTACCGAACGTATTACCTGTACAGATATCTAACCGCCCAATAGCCAGCCATTCGTAGGGACAGTACTGAGTGTAACGGAATGTCTGCCCGTTGAAAAGTATAAAATGCAAGCATCGACCGCATTTAATAATTCTTTCCCAATACACTTTTAAGTAATTCTAATTTTCGGACGAATGGTTTCTTCGGCTAGCCTCAGAATGACAGCATTGTGGGGGCAACAGAGACTCTTCGCTTCGCTCTGAGTTGTAAGTAGCAGAAAGAATCACTGTAAAACTATCGAAATTTGAATCTACTTCACATATACCCCCTAAAAAAGGCTTAGTTCGCCCTAGTGTCCGTCCCTGAAATAGGTTGACCACAAATTGAAATGAACTATGAGAGTAAATTTGAGGCTAATTAGAAAAACTCGTAAGTATTCTGAGGAATTCAAGCGGGAAATAGTTTCTCTATTTGAGAGCG